>CANQPM010000001.1 GCA_947625775.1 uncultured Lachnospiraceae bacterium
CTTAAATTCATCGGTTTTCCACTGTTCCCAGTGATCGTCCCATGAAGTGAAAAAGCCGTTTCCATTCCTGTCAAAATTCCCCCTCAGATGCCCGATACACCCTGTCTGCCCCTGGATCTGCATACTCTGTGTATTCTGTGCATTGCTTCCTCCTGTGAAACTACTTCATTCTGCCAAAATATGCGAGCATTCTTTTCAGTCCCTTGTCATCTGCATATGCCCTGTAGAATTTCAGCTTCCACATACCGCCCACCTCCTATCGTCTGCCAGCAGAAACTCCTGCCATAACCAGCACAATCCTCATAACAAGGGCGAGTAACAGCAGGAACAGTTTGGCTGTCCCAAGCGCCAGCTTAAATGCCGCAAGCACTGCCTGTAATATCCATTTCAATATGGTAAGCAATACCACCCCGGTCTTTCTTAAAACTATTCCTGCCATAAAACATTCCTCCTATCCCCAGCTGTCAACCAGTTCCATCATGGCTGGATCATCCGGTTCCTTAACACCGCCAGCCGTTTCCACTGCTGCGGCATCCACGCTGTTCCTGCCCGTGGGTGCTGCAGCCACCCTCACGCCCCCGGCTCCGAGCGCCGCCCCAAGAAGCATGATGATTTCATTCTTGACTTCGCTTTTCAGCTCCGCCCGTATGCTGTCAAGGTCATCCCTTGAAATATACCCTGCATTTTTCTTCTGTTCCGCCGCATCTTTCACAAGGCTTTCATCATTCAGGCTGCGGATATAGAAATCCACCGCATCGACGATGAACTGATTGACGGATTTGTGTATTTCCGTATTCAGTTCCGACAGGACCTTGTGCACCCTGCAGTGCTGCTCATTGTCAAGGTTGAGCCGGACACTGTGGTAGCAGATATTTGGCTTTGCCATGTGCCTCACCCCTGCCCTATCTGGTTACGGCGCTTTGCAAGGAAAATCCTGCCCAGCTGCTCATACCCCTTTGCGTTTGCCCTGATGTCCTCAATGTACCGGACATTCCCGCCGTCATGTGAGCCGAACAGCCTCATGACCGCCGCACCGCCGCCTACAAACACGATTGGTGTCACATCGAGGTTGTAACCGTGTTCTTTCAGGGTGTTGTAGGCTTTCTGTGCAAAATCACGCAGGCATTCCTTTACAATGTTCATGTACTTATCCGGCAGCGCCGCCTCTCCGGTAGCCATGACCTGCTGTATCACGTTTTCCTCAAGCTCCTGCCCGATCTGCCTGTTGCACTCCTCGTTGATTATTCTCATGCAGCGGATAAGCCCCTGCTGGCTTGTGATGCATTCCGCTTCATTCGGCTTGCCATTCTCTATCGGCATGATGTCAATGGTCCAGCTCCCTATATCCACCACTGCCACACGCCCCGGCAAAGTTCTCAACTGTTCTGCAACCGCCGCATAGCATTGTGGGAATACGGACACCCTTGCTATCCTTGCCGTGTACTTCTCCTTCTCAAAACGGAAACTGACTTCTTTCTTCTTTGACAGATAATCAATGAATCCTCTGCCTCCGAGCCTACTGGCGCTCCCGCCGCGACCGAATCAATCAACGCCGCCTTCTGCTGCATTTTGCTGCTTATCTGCGAGCCGTACAGCTGCACACGCTCACTGTTATCCCTGACCGTGTAAAAAAGAATGATTCCCAGAACAATCAGCCCCGCACCCGCGCACAGTCCCGTGATAATCCTGCGCACAGACTTACTGACTCTCCTGTTGACATTAAAGCTCAATTTTTGTAACTGCATAGTAATTGCTCCTTCCTTTGGCTGTCCCCCACAACTTACTATTAGAACACCATAAAAGTTTTAATTCAATATAATTTGTTTATTCACTTGTATTCCGTGTTAAATCACTTGTATTTTCGCAGTTTTCATCATATAATAAAAAATATGGATATTTTTTGTCAGAAAAATGCTGCTTTTTGCGGCGAATTTTGCACAAGAAAAGAAGAACAGGGGATTTTTTATGAAAAATAGCGACATTATCAGGCTGTCCATCTTTATAATAACAGAATACTATAAGAATAATCTAACGCCATTTTTTGAGAATATAAGCGACGACGTATTGTGGATTGGTCCTGCCAAGCGCCAGCAGATACGGGGCAAGGAAAATCTCCTTCAGGCTTTCGCGTCGGACAAGCATAACCTCACCTTTATCATGGGCAACATCAATGTCATATGCGTTTCGCCGCACAGCCACGTAAAAGAGGTGCTGCTCCACTATGATATTTACACGCATTATCCCAGCGGCAACACGGATCTGCACGACCAGCGCCTGCACTATACATGGTGCGACAAAAAAGTACAGACCGCCGACGGGCCAAAATACCAGCCCCAGATTGTCAGCCTGCACATCAGCAACGCATGGCCATATGATGAGAAGGATACTATATATCCAGTCCACTCTGAAAATTTGTTTGCGGCGATGCGCGTCTTTGCAGAATCGCAGACCTACGTGACTGTAAAGGCATCAGACGGGTGTGTACACAGAATCGCGTCATCCCACATTTTATACATTGAGACAGTCAAACACTCCGCAAAGCTTCAAATCCACACGGAAGACGGCACAATCACCGTAAATGATACCCTGTCAAAAATTGAGGAAAATTACCCGAATGTTTTCCTGCGCATACATTCAGGCTACCTAGTAAATCCCGCCCATGTGACAGGCATACGCCGCTTTGCGGCAACCTTGTCTGACGGGACACAGCTCCCCATTCCCGAGAAAAAATACACTTTAATTAAAAAGACACTTCTACATGAAAATACGAAAAAACAGGAAAACGCCAAATAAATCCAACGTTTTCCTGTTTTTTAATCATTTAAGGCTTCAATATTAAATTCAAAGCTTTAAGGCAGCTCAAACTGATGCACCATCTCATTGAGCGTAGTCGCCTGCGCCGCAAGCTCCTGCGAAGTAGCCGAGCTTTCCTGCGCCGTAGCCGAATTGTCCTGTATTCCCTGAGAAATGTCCTCTATGCCGATACGTATCTGCTCCATGCTCTGTGTCTGCAGCGCCGCATTTTCAGCCGCCTCGGTAATCATCTTGCTCACGCGCTCAACCGCCGCCACAGTATCACGCAGCGACAGCACTACATCGCCCGCGCGCTCATTACCCTTGTCAATCTCCTCCATAGACACATTGATGAGATCCCTCGTGGTATTCGCCGCCTTAGAGCTCTCGTCAGCAAGCTTTCCAATCTCGCCCGCAACCACAGCAAAGCCCTTGCCGGACTCGCCCGCGCGCGCCGCCTCTATGGAAGCGTTAAGCGACAGCAGGTTTGTCTGATCCGCAATCTCCTCGATAGTCTGGATAATGCCAACTACCTGACGCGACGTTTCCTGAATTTTCGTCATGGCCTCCATCATCTGGTTCATCTGATTCTGGCTGTGCTCCATCATTGCCGTTACCTGCTTAGTCTCGTTTGCGGAAGCCTCAAAGCCCTTCCTGCTCTCATTTACCTGCTCTACCACAGAGCTTGATGTCGCCACAAGCTCCTCAACAGCCGCAGCTTGCGTACCTGCGCCCTCCGCGAGCGCCTGAGCCGCGTTTGCAAGCTCGTCCGCGCCTGCCGACACCTGATAAGCGCTTTCCGTGATGCCGCCCATCACGTCAATCATAGACTTGGAAATAAGCAGCAGCGCGTCCTTAAGCTTTGCAAACTCGCCCACATAATCATTTTTAAGCGAAACAGCAAGCTTGCCCTGCGCCATATCACCCAGCACGTCTGAAATCTCGTCTATATAGCATATGTACTCTTTAAGCCTTGTAACCGTAGCGCTGATGCTGTCGCCAAGCTGTCCGATCTCATTCTCCGAATGTACGTGTATCTCCACGTCTAGCTCGCCCGCCGCAAGCTTCTTAGCCGTCTCGTTGAGATCCTTAATCGGCTCTGAAAGGCTGTGCGACGTCTTCATAATGCTAACCGAAATAACCACAATGCCCACGCCAAATGCAATAATAAGCGCAACCAGCATGCCATAAATCATCTCGTGGTACTCAAACGAAGGCAGGCTGCTCAATACGCTGTAGCCCGTCTCGCCCACATTTGCCGTAAAGCCGTACTTTGTGCCGCTTTGAGACTTATATTTCATAAACTCCTGCTCACAGTTTTCAATAGCGCTCACTACGTTGCCCGAAAGTCCTGACTCGTTGATATTCTTCTGTATCAGCGACTCGTCCTCGTCATAGAGAATAGTGCCTGCCGACGTCACCAAAATCACGTAGCCGCCACGCCCTATGGTATATGACTTCATAACGCTGATTATCTGGTCAAGCGAGGTATCAAGCCCTGCCGCCCCGATAATATTTCCCGACGAAGAACGCACGGGAGTTACCACGCTGAGTATCATATCGCCTGTACTTGAATCAATATACGGCTCAGTCAAAACCGTCTCTCCCGTCTGTGTGCATACAGACCATGCGCGCGCCGAAAAATCCCAGCCGTCGCCCGATGTAAAGCCGTCAGACTGCGTGAGGATGCTCGCGTCCATATCGGCTACCCATGCCGCCATAATGTTATCCGCGTCAACACCCGCAATATTTACCAAATCCTCATATACCGTCGGGAAATTAGGCTTTTGGGTGATATCGTCACCCGCCGATGTTTCCTCCAGCAATGCCACTATCTCGGGATTGACAGCCATCTGCTGTGACATCTTTATATACTGGTCAAAGAAGCCCGTGAGCCTGTTTGCCGCCGACTCCGATTCCAGCGTAAGCTCCGTCTCCTTTGCCGACATAATAGCCGACCAAACCATGACAATCGCGATAACAGCGACCACCACAAAGACTACAAAGACTCTTGTGCCAATCCTAACCATAATTTCCTCTGCAATCTTTTTGCGCGAGTGGTCTTTCTTTTTTGTGTTTGAACCCATTTTTTCCTCATTTCTGCGCGGCAAAACCCCAGAATATGCAGAAACCGCGCATCTGCATATCTGTTTAGATGCAGGCATTTTGTCAATGCCAAATTAGTTACATTTACATTTTAACAGATTTATACATTATGCTCAATTATTTTTTGTCGATTTTGGTATTTTTGGCTATTTTCATAAAAAATTGATAAAAATTTAGTGAAAATATTTTCCTTGACACATAAAAAACGCCCGTGCCGAAACACAGACGTTTATTCACAAATGTTTATATGCTTACTGCTGCTTCACTTCAAGCAGCTTCTCAAACTCACTCCTGCACACAGGCCTTGAATAATGATAGCCCTGCAGCAGCGTGGCATGCATATCCCCTACAATCTCCGCCACCCTGCCGTCCTCCACTCCTTCTATGATGGATTTATAGCCCAGGCGCCTGCACATTTCAAGCAGGCTGTCAACAATCACATAATCAATCTCGTGTCCTGGCTCGGCAAGCTCCCTGATGAAAGAGTGTTCAACCTTGATGTAATCCACAGGCAGCCATTTGAGCATTTCCATAGACGCGTAGGCTGTCCCGAAATCGTCAAGCGCCATCTTAAAGCCGTAATCGCGCAGCCTCCCAAACGTCGCCGCAAGCTCCTTTGGATTCTCTACCTGGCAGCTCTCCGTAAGCTCTATAATGATATTTTCAGGATTTACCCCGTATTTTTCCGCGCTGGCAATCACCCTGTCCGCAAACGAGGCCTCCGTCATCTGCTGATACGACACGTTAAAGCTTACCTGAAGCTCGCCATACCTGTCACGCCACGCTGCCTGCTGCCTGAGCGCCTCCTCCATTACCCAAAAGCCTACATCGCGGATATCCCCGTATTCCTCAAGCACCTTTATAAATTCCATCGGGTATGAGTCCTTTATCCGTCTGCCCTTCCACCTCAAAAGGCTCTCGCAGCCCGCGACCACACCCGTATCAGGGTTGACGAACGGCTGGAAATACAGCTCAAAGCCTTCAAATCCGTTCTTGATGCTGTGCTTTAAATCTTCCCGCAGAATAAGCCCGCGCTCATGCTTTCTGGCAATCTCCTCTGAAAAGAAAACCATATCGCCCCGCCGACAGTTCTTTGCGTATTCAAGGGAATGTTCAAGCTTGCTGATAAGCATTTCCCTGTCAGACGCATCATTCGGGAAAAATACGCCGCCCGCCGATATGGATATTTCCACCTTGTGCCCATCCGCCAGCATCATGATGCCTATGCTCTTGCGCAGCCTTTTGTAGTATTCTTCCGCCGCCTGCATATCCGCGCCCAAGGCAAGCACAAGAAATTCATCCCCGTTAAAGCGCAGCAGCTTCCAGCCTGACTCCGCATTGCTGCTTAGCCTGCCCGCAAATTTAACCAAAATCTCATCGCCCGCGTTATATCCATAATTGCTTATGATTTTCCTGAAGCCGTCAAGACCGATAAGCAGCGCTGCACCTGACTGTGAAGCAAAATCAAAGTGGTGCAGCTCCTGCATCGTCATAAGCCCTGTCAATGAGTCGTACTTGCTCTGCCCGTCTATCCTCGTCATAAGCCCCGCAAAAATAATAGGCGTCCCCTCCGCGTCACGTATCACGCTGCCCTTGCACTCCACCCATACATACCCGCCTGACGCATTCCGCGCCCTGTACTGGCAGTCGTGGTATCTCTTTTTGCCTGAAAATACACTCGTAATGTCATTATTATAGGTATCCAGGTCATCAGGATGCACATGGTTTGCCCACACGGCTGCCGCATTTTTTATATACTCGCTCTCCAGCCCGAAATATTCCACAGCAGCCCTCGACCATCGGGAAATGTCGGTCTTCATGTCGCACACGTAAATGTAAACATTGTCCGATGCGGACGCAAACGCTTCAAAAAGCTCATTGTTAAAAACATCACTCATGATTAATCCCCCTTTTGCCGACTCGCGGCATAAACACGCCTACAGCCTCACAACCCTGTTTTTACCCGTCGCCTTTGCCATATAGAGCGCCTTGTCAACGCGGCTGTAAAGCATATCTGCATTCTCATCACCCGCCTGCGTGACACCGATGCTCACTGTCTGGCAGGGGGCGGTTTCATACGATACCGACGCGAACGCCAGACGGATTTTCTCCGCCAGCGCTTCCGACTCATCTAAGCTGCTGCCCGTCACCAGCACCATAAATTCTTCTCCGCCCCAGCGTCCCAAAGAGCAGGCATCCGTGTGAGCCGTCGTATCCCTGAGCACCCTTGCAAGAGCCTGAATCACACGGTCGCCCTCCTTATGCCCGTATATGTCATTTACCTTTTTAAAATTGTCGATATCCAGCATAATCAATGAAATATGCATATGAATTTCATAATTCCTGCGCCTGTCCAAAGTGACTCGGATTTTCCTTTCTATTTCAGCGCGGTTGTAAAGCCCTGTCAAGCCATCAGTTACGGAGCTCATGGCAAGCTTCTTATTCATTTCCTCCAAATCAGCCGTAGAAGCCTCGATGAATGAAACAAATCGCCTGATAATGGGAATCCTCTCCCTTTCGCTGTTTTCAAGCTGCGCCTGCGCAATGTCCACCTCATGTCCCTTCGGTCTTTCTCCCTCGCGCATGGCGACTATTACAAGCGTCACGTTGAAGTTGAGCATATCGCCATTTATCCGCACAAATTCCCCATGCGTATAAAATCCTGACGTGGGCGCGACCTTGTTAAAAATAACTGTTTCATCGCTGATATTTTCATCGCCCCAGAATGCCCTTCTTGCCGCGCATGAAAATGTCTGTATGACCTCAGGCTTAAAATCCGCTATCCGCTGCCCGTCCTCCCTGATGCTCGCAAGGATTGTCTCAGGATCTCCATACGCAAGCCTGACATTCGTACCCTCCTGCATATCCGAGGACATCACAAGCGATCCGTCCTCGTTTGCCGCCAGCGGGCATCGCAGTATGTCTATGCTGTCATGCTCGACAAAAAGCGGAAATTCAAGCGTATTGGAAAAAAACTTCTCATTTCTGTTGATGTTCAGAAATCTGCGGTATATGTCAAGGGCGGGCTTGCCGTCAAGCTCGTACAGTATCTCCCTGTCAGCCTTTGTGACCTTGAACTTTCTTTTCAGGGGCTTCCAGCCCGAGATAAACGTGCTGTATGTGTGAAAATCCTCCCCGCCCAGCAGCAGGAAAACAATGCCATGCTCCATAAACCCATTGCCCTTTGAAAACACGCACGCCGTCTCATCATCCATGTCGGGATTGAACGCCCCGCCCCCGAACACCTGTATATCCTCGCGCAAGCCACTCATCTCATTGCAAAACTCCATCATGGACATATCCATAATGGTGGCGTGCATCTCTATGGCATTAACCCACGGATTTTCACCGCAACACTTTTTCAGCTCCGCCACGTCATTTACAACGTCGCCCTCCAAAAATGGAAACTGCAGGATTTTCGCCCGAGTAGTGGCTCGTTCAAATACGGTGCAGCTTAAAATAATGTGCGCTGCCGTCAGTGCGCCATCCATGATATTAGCGTTCGTCGTACATCCTAAATACATCGCATCAGGCATCTCGCGGTCCAGAAGTCCGCATACATGCCTGATATGCTCAGTTTCCATATCGTCTGAGTATATCCTGAATATAATAGTATGCGCCGTATGAAGCTCGCACCACTTCCTGATTTCCACCAGCTGCCCGATAAGCCCGTTATCATCTGCATACAATATCTTAAATTGTTTCATGCGCTTCTCCTTCCTGCACTCATCATTATCAAGGGGTAAACGACGCGTTGTGTGCGTCCTTTGTATCTTTCAGATACCATTGAAAACATTTAATATTGTATAATTATAACATATTTGTTTACAAATGTACATAAAAAACGCCCATGCCGAAACACAGACGTTTATTCGCAAATGTTTATATATTTAATTCTCTGCCGTACTATAAACTCATCTTACCAGAATACCTGATTTCCTATTATAATGCCGTCCTTGCCGTTTGCCCGCCTGAAATGAAGCGCATCGCCTACGTTTGTAACGCCGTTTATCGCCTCCTGCGCCGCCTGTATGCAGGATGCCTTGATGTTGCCGTTTAATATGAGCGACTGCATTCTTCCGCCTGACGCGGGAGTAAACTGACCTGACGCATATATGACATCGGTGATATTGTTGGGATATGCGCCGCATCTTACACGGTTCATAACTACAGCTCCGACTGCCACCTGACCTTCATAGGGCTCACCGCCTGCCTCGCACTGTATAAGCGCCGCCAGTATGCGCAGCTCATCGCCTGTAGCAATGGCCGCCTCCCTCTGCACATTGCGCTCGGCGTTCTTCTTCGCCTTCTCCTCAGCCTTTTTCTGCTCGGCTGCCTCTCTTGCCTTTATGACCTCTATCGACTCAGCCGTGTCAAGCTCAAACTCAACCTTTACATAGTCCGCTGAAACAAAGCCTGTTGTGCCTTCGTAGCTTACGCTCACCCAGTCGCCATCCTCCGATATCGCCTCAAGCGCTTCGCCCTCTGACAAAAGCCCGAGTACAGGAGCGTTTATATCTGCGCTCTTTCTTACCCTCAAGGTCTGTGTATTGGAATACGCCGTCAATATGCCGACGCTCTCGGCAAGCTCCTTAGCTTCCTCTCCAAAGTACAGATAGTCATCTTTTACCCAGCCTGTAACATCTCCTGATTTAAGCTTTGTCCAGCCGTCCTTCTGCTCTATAAGCTCTCCTCCGCAATCCTTGTAAAGCACGCCAACCTTTTCAGCGTCCTGGTCTGCGCTCTCCCTGATATTTACATACTGGTTTACATTCGCCATAACGAGCGTATCCTGCTGCTCCTCAAGCTCCGTCTTTTTTTCTTCCGTTTTTCTTTTTAGCGCAAGGCTGCTCTCCCTGACAAGCTGCTGAATATTGAAATCGCTCTCAGAAATGTTTACATCAAGGACAACTGCCGCTCCCGCTGCCGTATTGTTTGAATTCATCTTGCTTAGGGTGGTTTTGCTTACGGTTGCCGCGCTTGAAACTATAGGCGCCGTGCCAAACGCCGTGGCAACTGCTGTAGTAATCAGCAGATATTTCCACTTTTTACAATTTGTCTTCATAACTTACCTCCGCGTTACATTTATGCCGCAACTATTTCGTCATTTTTTGCAAGAAATTTAAATTTTATAACAATTTCTGGTATATTTCTTACAATTTTGTTTTAAATATTACATAATTGTTACGTTTTTATGTTTTAACTATATTAGCAAAGAGTTTTTGCTTTGTCAAGTTATGAAGAAAATTTTATTGTATATTTTTCCGTACAACCAAAATCATACCAGGCGCGAAAAAGTAATCCCTATACTCCTCCAGCCTTATCAACGCATGCCTCTACAGCGTCAATCACGGCTCCCCTGAAGCCTTTTTCCTCGAGCGTCTTTACCGCCTCTATGGTAGTCCCCGCGGGCGAGCACACCATATCCTTCAGCTGCGCGGGATGCATGCCTGTCTCAAGCATCAGCTTAGCGCTGCCAAGCACAGACTGCGCGGCAAACTCATACGCCTGCGTTCTGGGCATTCCTGCCGCCACAGCGCCGTCAGCCATCGCCTCTATAAACATAAACACATACGCAGGCGAACTTCCCGCCACGCCGATAAACGCATTCATAAGGCGCTCGGGCAAAATGCTTGCCTTTCCAAAGCTATTCATGATTGCCATTACAAGCGATTTGTCATCATCAGACACATCATCTTTTAAGCACACGCAGGTACATCCCTCGCCAACCATGGCGGGCGTATTCGGCATGCAGCGCGCAAGCCTTATTGGCGCTCCAAACTGCTCCTCAATCCATGCGATCGTCTTGCCCGCGGCAATGGATATCACAAGCTTGTCTGCGCCGCTGCCCGTGACAATATCCCTTATCTCGTCAATCACCTCAGCAAAAAAAACAGGCTTTACGGCAAGAATTATAACATCAGCGTCACGAGCCGTTTTCCTATTATCTGTACTTGTTTCAATGCCGTATTTCTCCGCTATTTTCCTCGCCGTTTCCTCTGTCTTAGACGAACCTGTTAGCTCGGTGCTTTTGTAAAGTCCCTTTCCCAAAATGCCTCCAATCATAGCCGAAGCCATATTTCCAAGTCCTATAAATCCTATTTTCATACTGGTTGTCCTCTTTTCCTTCTATATTAATATAGGCAGCAAAAAAAACTGCCTTGATTTTTGTTTGCCTTCGCAGATGATGACACCTATTATTTGCCTCTGCGCCTTACCCGCGCCGCCTCATACACCAGTACCGCCGTCGCAATGGCGGCATTCAGCGATTCCACCAAGCCTTCCATAGGTATGCTGATACGCTGCGACGCCAATTCCATAGTCGCGGGCTTTAGTCCGTTTCCCTCGTTTCCTATAAGGAATGCGGCAGGTTTTGTATAATCCGCTAAGTCATACTCACACGCGCCGCCCACATCGCCATCAGCCGCCGCTGCGTACACCGATATGCCCGCGTTTTTTAAAAGTTCTATCGCGCCGCCAAGATTATCAACAGTAAAAAACGGCACGCGGTAAATCGAGCCCATTGTGGAGCGCACTACTTTTGGATTAAAAATATCAACGGTATTTTTTGACATAATCACGCCGTCAGCTCCCGCGCCCTCGCAGACGCGAAGTATTGTCCCCAGATTCCCAGGATCCTGTATATCCTCAAGGATTACAAAAAGCGGATTTTCTCCCCCCGAAGTCTCAACCGCCTTTTCCAAGTCATAGCGCGGCTGTTTTATAACGCTTAAAATTCCCTGCGGCGTCTGCGTGTCTGACATTTTTGAAAAAACCTCGTCTGAAACTAACTCATAATCTATTCCCTGCAGGCTGTCATTTTTGTCATTTTTGTCCTTATTGCTTCTATACTTATTATAGAAGGAATCCGATACATAAACCTCCTCAATCCAGCTTCTCGGTGCCTCCAAAAACATCTTCATGCCCTCGGCTATAAATACGCCTTCCTCCCTGCGCGCCTTTGGCTTTGCGCACAGCGCCCTCACTCTTTTCACGCGGCTGTTCGCTAAACTGTTTATCATGCTGCTCCCTCCATTTTGCCTATATGCCGATAATGATAAAGTTCTTTATATTAAGAAGGTCATAAGCGGCTCACATCGCTGCGGCAGACCATCTTAGTTTTCAGCGTCTCACAAAAAGCTTATTGTCGCTGAGCAGCTTTTCCGCCGTGTCGTTCTCCGCCATTATCATAAGGTTGTCGTCATTTGTTATTACGTAGTCAGCGGAAGGCATAATGCTCATCTCGGCGTCTGTCTTCTTCTTTATACCGAGTATTGAAATTTTATGCTTTGCGGCAATGTTTGACTCGCGTATGCTCTTTCCAATCCATTCTTTAAGCGGCAGCATCTCGTAAATGCCAAAGCCGCCAGGCAGCGCGATATAGTCGAAAATATTGTCAAGGCTGTAGCGCTCCGCCCATTTCTCGGCTATATCCTTTTCTGGATATATTACCTCGTCAGCGCCGTTTCTAAGCAGGAATTTAGCCTGAATGTCCCTCGTCGCCTTGCTTATCACGCGCTTTGCGCCAAGCTCCTTTAACAGGCTTGTCACCTCAAGGCTGCTCTGGAAATTAGTGCCGATGCAGACAAAGACCACGTCAAAGTTGCGTATGCCGAGGCTGTTTAGCACCTCCTCCTTGGTGCAGTCGCCAATCTTCGTGCTGGTGGCATACGGCACCATATCCTCCACCTTTTCCTCGTTTTCGTCTATAATCATGACATCATGACCGTTTTCAAGGAAATTTTTCGCCAGATGATGCCCGAAACGCCCCATTCCGATAATTAAAATAGATTTCATTAATCCTCCAATCCGCCCGCTGCCGCAGGCACGTACACAATACGCAAATGCCTTTATTTTGGCGATTTTGCCTCCCTTTGAGCATTTCCCACAATTTATAAATATTTTAACCCACTATTATCTTTTCCTGCGGCAGGCGAAGCGAATTGACAGCGCTCTTTCTCGCAAATACCAGCGCAAAGGACAGGCTGCCGAGCCTTCCGCAGTACATAAGAAATATTATGATAAGCCTTGAAACTGTGTTTAAATCCCGCGTGATTCCCATAGTCATTCCCGTCGTGCCTATCGCGGAAAGCACTTCAAAAATCACATCGGCAAACCCAAGCTGCGGCTGCATAGCCATTATGATAACCGCTGCCGCCGCCGCAAGCGAAAAGTTTATCGCCACTACGGCGTTCGCCTTTTTTACCACGTCATCAGTGAGCCGCCTGCCAAATACGTTTATATCCTGACGGTTCAGCACCATGGCTATCGCATAAAACAGCAGCACCACTATAGTCGTAGTCTTCACGCCGCCCGCCGTAGAACCAGGGCTTCCGCCGATAAACATATACAGCATAGTCAAAAACTTGCCCGCGTTTGACATTGCGGCTGTGTCCACAGTGTTAAAGCCCGCCGTCCTGGGCGTCACCGACGCAAAAAGCGCGCCTGTAAGCCTTTCCGAAACACTCATATCCGCAAAAACCGTATTGTTTTCAAACACGAGGAAAAGCAGGCTGCCCCCGACCGTAAGCGCAAGCGTCATTGAAAGCGCAAGCTTGGTGTGGAGCAGGTATCTTTTAAAATGCCATTTGTTGCGCGCTATGTCGTCCCAGACTATAAAGCCGATTCCTCCCACAAGTATAAGCGAACAGATTACAAGGTTTACAAGTATGTCCCCTTCAAACGCCGTAAAGGATGAATATGCCTCGTCGATACCCATCAGGTCAAAGCCCGCGTTACAGAATGCCGATATTGAGTGGAAAATCGAGAAATATATGCCCTTTGCCAAGCCAAACTTCGGTATAAAGCGTATCGAAAGCAGAGCCGCGCCCAAAAGCTCTATGCACAGCGCCCCCTTGACGATGCTTTTCACGAGGCGCACAACGCCTGCTATTTCGAGGGTGTTTACGCTCTCATGCAGCGTCTCGCGCTCCTGTAAGCCAATCCTGCGCTTTAGCAGCACGGATATATAAACTCCTATCGTCATAAAACCAAGACCGCCCACCTGTATCATGCAGAGTATCACCAGCTGCCCAAAAAGTGTCCAGTTCTGGTACGTGTCCGCCACGGCAAGCCCCGTCACGCAGGTGGCGGATGTCGCCGTAAAAAGCGCCGCCATCGCATTTGGGCTGCCCGTGCGCGTGGCTATGGGGAGGCTTAGAAGAAACGCCCCCGCCAGTATTATAAGCGCAAAGCCAAGCGCGATAACCCTCGTGCTTGACCTTTTCATTTTAGTTGATTTTTTTTCCATTAAATAGTCCTTTTCAATCTTTTCTTTTAATTATCCTTTGTCCGCCTTTAACACAAACAACGATTAAAACACCATATTACATTTCCTAAATACAAAAAAGTCTTAGGCGGCTTTAATTGGCGTCTTAAGATTTCTTATTGTTTACTTAAAGCAATGCGGAAATACATTTGATGTACTTCCGCATTTATTGTTTTACAGTAACTATTCAATATTTTCGCAGTTACATTCACATTTCCCTCTGCTGCCTTTATTGTTACTGCGAGAGTCTCTTGCAGATTTCATACTGGTATTCGTCAATGCCCTTCTGCATATTCAATGCTTCCTCTATGTCATAGTCAACGAACTCGCCGTGCTTGTAAGCCACAACCCTGTTTGACTTGCCAGCGCAGAGAATATCCGCCGCATATGCGCCCATGATTGATGCATAATAGCGGTCCTTGCAGGTGGGATTGCCGCCCCTTTGCAGATAGCCAAGTATCGTGGCTCTCGTCTCAATGCCCGTCGCCGCCTCAATGCGCTTAGCCATTGAAGTGGAGTGTCCTATGCCCTCGGCATTTATGATAATGTGGTGCGTCTTGCCGCGCTTTCTGCTCTTTACGATATTGTTGATGAGCTCCTGCTCGTTGTAATCGTATTTTTCGGGAAGGAGTATGTCCTCCGCACCTGTCGCCACGCCTGACCAAAGGGCGATATAGCCCGCGTTCCTGCCCATAACCTCAATGATTGAACAGCGCTCATGCGATGAGGAGGTATCTCTTACTTTATCAATCGCCTGCATAGCCGTATTGATAGCCGTGTCAAAGCCGATAGTGTACTCTGTACATGCTATGTCAAGGTCTATCGTGCCTGGCACACCGATTGTATTTATGCCGTTTCTTGCAAGCGCCTGCGCGCCCCTGTACGAGCCGTCGCCGCCGATAACTACAAGCCCATCAATGCCGTGCTTGCGGCATATCTCGGCACCCTTTGCCTGCACCTCGGGCTCCTTGAACTCAAGGCACCTTGCCGTGCCAAGGATTGTGCCGCCTGTCTGGATAATATCCGACACGCTCTTTCTGTCCATATCGTAGATATCCTCGCTCAAAAGCCCCAGATACCCGCGCCTGATGCCCTTTACCTTGACGCCGTTTGTGATTGCCTTCCTTACTACCGCGCGTATCGCCGCATTCATGCCTGGCGCGTCGCCGCCGCTTGACAGTACGCCGATTGTTTCTATTTTTTCAGACATTTTATTTCCTCCATTCTGCCAGCCTTCTGCCGCCGGCATAATATTCATATTATCATAAATCCGCCTGTGCTGGCAGACTCCTCTAATATCCGCATAGAGGTTCTTCCCCTCTGACTGATAACATTTTAAACCATTTTTTTTAATATTACAATATTAAAATATTAATATGATAAAAAATTATCAGGCATTTTACGCCTCAACGCAAAAAAGCAACCGCCCCCTTAGCGATTGCCTTTTTTAATACCATCTTATTGAGTTCCTATTGGATTTGCGAAAGTCTGCCCGTATTATTAATAACTTAGCCAGTCTGTCTTCCAAATTTATCCAGATACTCCTGCGCCTTTTGGAACGATGTGCCAAGCTGTGTCTGAAGCTGTTTTATAATCTCACTGTCCGACAGATTTAAGTCATAGCCCATTTTAATGATGCCCTCTATTCCTTTTTCAAGACCTCTCTCATATATAGTCTGTCCCATTCCGCTCATCTTATCGACCTCCTCCCGGATTTGTGGGTTTCTGTCCATGTCTATGTATTTCTGGATATTCTCCTTGTCAGACGCAAATACAGCATTTAAATATTTGAATATGTCACAATCGGTAGTTTTATTCCCACGCCTTATTATCACTACCTCCATTAAGTCATAGTTTTCTGCAGGCTCGTCGGTATGTCCTATCATATCTTCCTTTACAAAATGATACCTTGTCACAGTGTTTTGCAGCTTTTCAGGTATGTTTTCATTGCAAACCCATATACTGTAGGCTTTTTCCAGCCGATTATAATCTGTTGTCTCCGTGAGTATGCCAAGCTGTGACGAAATTTCCCTTGCCACATAATATGTACCGCGTTTCGTTATTGGGTATCTTACATTGTAATCGTTATGTACTTCAAAATTTATGTGCAGCATTATGCAAATCATTTCATTTGAAAGCTTCGGATTTTTTGCCTTAAAGCGGCAGTCATAATAAATCGTCTTATCGGTAGGAGAAGTCATCTCCGTGCCTGCGTCTTTTATACGCGGCGGCAAGTCGCTCACCGTGTCCGACAGGCTTATCGAGTCCGCATCTATCAGCGCGATTATCTCATCATTCGTACAGTCCTTAAATTCAGCGACGACCTCCTTCAAAATCGGCGCTATAGCCTCGCGGTACCTGAAAAACGCCTTGCACATCGCGTCATACTTCTGCCTGCCGTCCATTGTGTCTATAAGCTGTATTATTTCCTCGTTCATCAATTAAATTATGCCTTTCTGTAATTTTAATATATCATCTATATGCGGGAATTTCAAGATTATAAGATTAAGCCTATGCCTTTAAATTTACGCCTATGAAATATAAGATGAAAATGATTTATTATAAAAATTTCCACAAATACGGCACTCGCCATTTTTATTCACGAGTACTGTATCAGAATAACATATGTTATAACATTTGTAAACTCAAATGTAAAAAATAGACAATATTTTCTCAAATTTCCCATGCCTCGAATCAAACCCCATCAAAAAAAAGATGCACAGCCCTAATATCCAATAAGACTCTGCATCCTTTATCAAACATCTCAATCACTATCTACTCCGTTTTATCATCATTGCACAGTATTTCATATTTTTTAGTCAGTTCCTGATATTCTTCTAACGTCTTACATTCCTTTAAGTCATTTAATATTCTTGCCCTTTCAAGCTTTCTTGATAATTTCTCAATAATCTCCGCATCCCACCGCAGCTTCTACCCAGTCACCTTCACATTCTCCTCCCCGCAAAGCCCGCGCAGCCTGTCAAGCACCTCCGAATCTGCTTTTATATTCTTATTCGCAGGCAGCTGCTTTTTCTGACGGGTTTCTTCTATATAAATAATCACGCTGTCATTCCCCTCCGACTCAAACATTGCATCGGATAAAGCCTTCTCCTTTTGCGCATAATCCCCCATATTAGGAAATCTCAGCCACACCTTCCTTGGCAGCTCGTCAAACGAAGTAATCTTCTCGCAAATAAGCTTGCCGTCACGCTCCTCATCAACGGAAACTCTTCCCTCTATAAACACTTTGCCATCCTCCACAAGCTTTGCCGAATACTTCTCATAGCTCTGCGGAAACACGATAACCTCAACGTTCCCTACCAAATCCTCAAGATTTATGAATGCCATAATCTTGTCATTCTTTGTGTACTTTATCTTTTTGTCCGTTATGATTCCGCCGATTACCACCCTGCTGCCGTCAGCGACGGACACACTCCCCGTCTCGTCGTCAAGCATAAAATCGGAGGTCTTTGCCGTAATCCTCTTTTCCCAAAGCAGCTGGTACTCCTGCATAGGATGCCCGCTTACATAAAAGCCGAGCACCTCCTTTTCAAAGCTAAGCACCATCTCCTTTGCATACTCGCCGACGTCTGGCATTTTTACCTCCAGCTCCTTCTTCTGCTCCTCCGATACTATGTCAAACAGCGACATCTGCCCCGACATGACACCGCGCCTGCCGTTTGCAATGCCGTCAAGTATCTGCATATACACGCTCATATGCTGCTTTCTTGTAGGGCCGAAGCTGTCAAACGCCCCTGATTTTATAAAATTTTCTATGGCGCGTTTATTTATGTCAAGTGAAAGCGTCCTCTCGATAAAATCCTTGAGGCTCTGATAATTCCCATGCGCCTGCCGTTCCGCCACTATGCCGTCTATGACATTCCTGCCTATGCTTTTAATCGCAGTAAGCGCATACCTGATTGCGCCATTTGACACAGAAAATCCTGCCTCGCCCTCGTTTATATCTGGCGGAAGTATCTCAATACCCATGCTGCGGCACACCACAATATATCCTGATACCTTAGCGGGAAAATCTATCACTGATGTGAGCAGCGCCGCCATAAATTCAACTGGATAATAGTATTTCAAATACGCAGTCTGATAAGCCACTACCGCATAGCACGCCGCATGCGACTTGTTGAAGGCGTACTTTGCAAAATCCATCATGGTATCGTATATATGCTCCGCCACTGCCTCGGGAATACCGTTTGCCACGCACCCAGGCACGCCCTCCTGCGCGTTTCCATGGACAAAGTTTTCACGCTCCTTTTCCATGACATATGCTTTTTTCTTGCTCATCGCGCGGCGTACAAGGTCGCTTCTGCCCATAGTGTACCCGCCAAGCTCGCGCACTATCTGCATAACCTGCTCCTGATACACTATGCAGCCGTAGGTGGGCGCCAAAATCGGTTCAAGCTGCGGACACTCGTATGTCACGGCGGCGTGGTTGTTTTTACCCTTTATATATGCGGGGATAAAGTCCATAGGTCCCGGGCGGTACAGCGAAATGCCCGCTATCACATCCTCGAGCGTCTGCGGCTTCAGCTCCTTCATAAAGTTTTTCATGCCTTGACTTTCAAGTTGGAACACGCCATCAGTCCTGCCCGTGCCAAGCGAGGCGAGCACCTTTTTGTCGTCATAATCAAGGCTGTCCACATCTATGTGAGTGCCTGTAGTCTTCTCGATATTGTCCACAGCGTTCTTTATAACCGTAAGCGTACGCAGCCCGAGAAAATCCATCTTTAAAAGCCCCAGCTCCTCTATTGTCGTCATTGTAAACTGAGTAGTAATCGAGCCGTCGCTTCCCCTCGAAAGCGGCACGAACTCATCGGCAGGCTTCTGGCAGATAACTACACCCGCGGCGTGCATTGAAGTATGGCGCGGCAGTCCCTCAAGACGCTTGCTCATGTCTATAAGGTACTTAACCTGTTCATCGCCCTGATAAAGATTCCTAAGCTCAGGATTCATTTCAAGCGCACGGGAAATGCTCACGGGAAAATTGTTCTCGCTCGGTATCATCTTGGCTATTCCGTCCACATAGCTGTAAGGCAAATCGAGCGCACGCCCCACATCGCGGATAACGCCCTTCGCCGCCATCGTACCGAAGGTCACTATCTGCACGACTTTGTCATGTCCGTATTTTTCGCTGACGTAATTGATTACCTCCTGCCTGCGCTCAAAACAGAAATCAATATCTATATCAGGCATTGACACCCGCTCGGGATTTAAAAACCGCTCAAACAGAAGATTGTATTTTATCGGATCTATATTTGTGATATGCAGACAGTACGACACTATGCTCCCCGCCGCGCTGCCTCTCCCCGGACCTACAGGTATGCCGTTTTCACGCGCCCAGTTGATGAAGTCCCATACAATGAGGAAATAATCAACATAACCCATATCCTTTATTACGCCAAGCTCATATTCCATCTTTTTGGCAAGCTCGCCGTCATCGTTGGGATAGCGCTCTTTCAGCCCGTCGCTGCAGAGCTTGTTTAGGTATGTCCATGAATCGTAGCCCTCCGGCACGTCAAAATGCGGAAGTTTTGTGACGCCAAACTCAATCTCGACATTGCACCTGTCGGCAATTTTCGCCGTGTTGTCAATCGCCTCCTGCGCATAGGGGAAAAGCCCGCGCATCTCCATCTCGCTTTTTACATAGTACTGCCCGCCCTCGTAGCGCATCCTGTCCTGGTCAGTCACTTTTTTTGCTGTCTGTATGCACAGCAGTATGTCGTGCGAGGCGGCATCGTCCGCGTATGTGTAGTGGATATCGTTTGTAGCCACAAGCGGAATGTCAAGCTCCCTGCTAAGGCGCAGCAGCGCTGCATTTACTGTCTTCTGCTCAGGTATGCCGTGGTCCTGTAATTCAAGGAAATAATTGCCCCTGCCGAAACAGTCAAGGTATTTTTGGGCGCACTTTTTCGCCTCCTGATACAGTCCTTTTTCTATAAGGCGCGGCACCTCGCCCGCAAGACATGCCGACAGCGCGATAATGCCCTCATGGTATTGGCTTAGTACCTCCATGTCCACGCGTGGGCGATAATAATAGCCCTCCGTAAAACCTCTGCTGACTATTTTCATAAGGTTTGCGTAGCCCTTGTTGTTCTCGGCAAGCAGGACAAGATGGTGATACCTATCCTCGCCCCCGCCGATTTCCTTGTCAAAGCGCGAATTGGGTGCTACATAGACCTCGCAGCCGAGAATGGGCTTTATCCCGTTTGCCTTCGCTTCCTTATAAAAATCAATCACGCCGTACATAACACCATGGTCTGTGATAGCGCCGCTGTCCATGCCAAGCTCCTTCAGGCGTTTGACGTATTCCTTTATTTTGTTTGAGCCGTCTAAAAGGCTGTATTCCGTATGTACGTGAAGATGTGTAAATGCCATTCTTTTACCTCCGTCAATTTTCAGCGGACACTCTAATTAATGATAAGCTCCTCGCCTGCGTACAGAAGATTTGGATTATCTCCGATTATGCCGCGGTTTGCGTCATATATTCTGCCCCACAATGCGCCTGAGCCAAGCTGCGCGTCAGCTATTTTCCACAGGCTGTCGCCGTTTTCCACTATATATTTATGAGCGCTGCCTGTTTCCGCCGTGATTTCCTCTCCGTCCGCAAGCTGTTCCTGCGCAAGATACGGCAGCCCGCCCGCCTGCTGCCGTTTATCCCCCACATCTTTAGCCCAGACAGTAGCCTCGGGGCACTCCAATATCTGACTACTATATTTCCTGTCAGCTTCCTCTATGATAAGCTGAATTTCTTCTGAATTATAAAGACAGTCGCTGATTTTATCGTTAAGCCTGCCATAGTCTTTTTCATTATCTGCCGCCGCGCTCATCAAGGGCTCAACGTCTATGCAAAGGCTGCCGTCCTCCCTGCGCCCTATGAAAAATGTACTGGTGCCGGACAATACTGTGTCTATCCCGTCAACAGCCATATCATACTCTATAAGCGCAATATATACATCTTCCCCTTCAATGGGATATATATGTACATTCACATTTTCAAAACACCTAAAACCGTTTGCAAACATAATCCGCTGCATAAGCTTATATTCCCTGGCATTTTCACTGCTGTACATCTGCGCTGTCGCCTTGTCAATGCCAGTCTTTGTGTTCTCAATAAAAAAACGCCATGCAAACAACCTGCAGGTTTCCTGTCCCAGCCTGTCCACGAAAGGCTTCATTGCTTGTCCGCCTGAAATAAGAGTTTCCTTTTGCATCTGCGCCTGCGTATGCCCGCCGCAGGATGCCAGAAATATAACTGCCGCAAATAATACCGCCGCATTTTTAACCCTTTTCATTATGTGCCTGCTTTCCGCGCTCATTTTGCAGAACCGCACCGCTTTATAAAAGCCATACGCTCTCTGCGCTGTATGTCTTCGCAAACGCCGTTTTTTCCATTAAATTTATTTTAGCATAATGATGATGTTTTTCAAGGTATGCCGTTTATTTTCCGCAGCAATTCCTCCTCAAGCGCCGCGGCATCCTGATGATACACTATCCCGTCCATTCCCAGACGCATACCCGCCTCAATGTTTGCAGGCGAATCGTCTATAAAAATGCACTCCCTAGGCAAAAGCCCAAACGTATTAAAAAAGCTTAAATATGCCTCCCTTTCAGGCTTTAAAAATCCGTGCTCGCACGATATCCATATGCCGTCCATATACGCAATCGAAGCGATATTTTTTGAAAATCTGTGAAATCTTCGCGACGTATTTGAAAATAAAAACAGCTTGTAGCCTTCATTTTTTAGACGACGCACTAAATTTTCCATGGGCGGATTGGGCTCCTGCTCCATGCGAAACTCTGATATAAACCGCTTTATGGTTTCATGAAGCTCACGCGGCACGCGCCTTTTTATCGAGCTTATGGCATCGTCATCGCTGATTGTGCCCCTGTCCATTTTTATCCACTCGACCGACGAGCAGACCTCGTTTTTAATTATGTCAACCTCCCGCTGTGATTTTGCGTATTTTTTTATATAATCGGACAGGCTGTATTTAGTCAATACATTTCCCATATCGAAAACTATATTTTTTATCACGTTTTACCTCACTTCCGCGCATTGCGCCCGCGAAGCCCAAAAGCCGCTAAATATATACAAAGCCTACATATTTCAAAGCTTATTTTATCACACATTAGCTGCCATTGCCATTGTCTTTTATTACACAATTACATTATATAATTATGCCACTGTCCGCGGCAGCAAAACCATGCATCTGAATATTGGTTAAAACCATCCTATCGAAAATCATGTAACTTCATGTTGACATTTTCATCTAAAATGCTGATAATTATTAACATAAAATACCGTAAGCAAATACTTGGAAAGGCATAGGACAATAAATGGAACAACGCAGAAGGCTCTCATCAGAAAGCATATTTTTTGTGACATACTTATTTGGATTTTTTGCAATGGCAATGACCTTATTAATTTTTCAGCCGCATGTGGACACTATTTCCGATGTTCCAGTCAGCCCGCCGGACGAATATTTCCGCATGCTGATTCCCAAATTCATATGCGAGCATGGAAAGCTCCCGACAGGACTTGAGGAAGAAGTGAGGATCACAGGCTGCGGCTTTTCATATGGACTTTACAACACGCTGCCCTATATAATCCAGGGCTGGCTGATGCGCCTTGTGAGCTTTTTTACGGATTCCGAGCTTGTTCTTTTATATACAGGCCGCTTTGTCAATGTCATTTTCGGATGCTGTATGGCTGTTGTCGTGTATATGCTTGGGAAAAGGCTTTTTGCTGACAGGCGTTTTCGATGGCTGTTTTGCGTGGCTGTCATGTACCTGCCTGAAAACATTTTTATCCATTCATATATTAATACGGATTCCTGCTGCCTGCTTGCCTCAGCGATAATCCTCTATGCGCTTGTATGGGGATATCAGGACGGCTTTGCGGTCAAAAACTGCGCGTGCCTTGCCGCAGGCATAGTCTTATGCGCGCTCTCCTATTATAATGCATACGGATATATCATGTGCAGCGTTTTCCTGTTTATCGCATACTATATTGTAAACGAAAACGGGAAATTACGGCTTGACTGGAAAAAAATGCTGTCTTACGGATGCCTTATCAGTATTCTCGTCTTAATCGGCGCAGGCTGGTGGTATGTGCGCGCTTACTTTGTATTGGACGGCGATATTCTCGGTTTAAGAACCAAAAGAGAGTTGGCGCTTTTATACGCTTCCGACGCAACCAGCCCGCTGAACACTTATCAGGCGCGTGGAATAAGCATTTATCGTATGTTGACGGAAAATAATTTCTTTCAATGCCTATATGACAGCTTTATTGCCGCATTCGGCTCGCTGTCCGTCAGGGGGACATACTGGACATATTTATCCTACAAGCTGCTCTTTGGCGCAGGCATACTGGGCATACTACGAGGCATCGGCTGCTTCATTGCAAAATCTGTCCGCGCCAAACACTCCATCAACGGAAAAAGGCTGTTCTTCCACTTTAATATGCTTTTGTGTATGGCGCTCCCTTTAGTTATACTGATTCGTTATGCCTACACAATGGATTATCAGCACCAGGGGCGCTATATGCTGCCTGCTCTGATTCCACTGATGTATTATACAATCTATGGCATTCAGCAGATAACGGAAATTGATTTTTTTGGAAAAAGGCTGCCTGCGCTGATTGTAAACATCGGCGTTGCCTTTGCGTTTTTTATTGCGTCGGGAAGCGCATTTTACATGACATTTGTGCAGGCGCTGCCTGTTTACAGGGAAATCGGAATGTGGCTGACTTATTAAAAAGTATAAAAGCTCCGAAGGCGTATAATGTACATACACACGCTTTTCGGAGCTTTTATGCGTTAATTATCTTATAAATATTTCTTCAATGCGTCAGCCTTGTCCAGCTTCTCCCAAGGAAGGTCAAGGTCGTTGCGGCCAAAGTGTCCGTAAGCCGCCGTCTGCTTGTAAATAGGTCTTCTAAGGTCAAGCATCTTGATAATGCCTGCGGGGCGCAGGTCAAAGTTCTCGCGCACGATCTCAACAAGCTTCTCGCTTGAAAGCTTTCCTGTGCCGAATGTGTCTACGTTTATTGATGTAGGCTGCGCTACGCCGATAGCGTATGAGAGCTGTATCTCGCACTTGTCAGCAAGTCCTGCCGCCACGATATTTTTCGCTACATATCTTGCAGCATACGCTCCGCTCCTGTCAACCTTCGTGCAGTCCTTGCCAGAGAATGCGCCGCCGCCGTGACGCGCATATCCGCCGTAAGTATCTACGATAATCTTGCGCCCAGTAAGTCCCGCGTCGCCGTGAGGCCCGCCGATAACGAAACGGCCTGTAGGATTGATAAAGAACTTTGTATCAGCATCGATAAGCTCCTTGGGGAGAATCACGTCAAATACGTGCTTTTTGATATCCTCGTGAATCTGCTCCTGCGTCACATCAGGATCGTGCTGTGTCGAGAGCACTACAGCCTCCAGTCTCTTTGGCTTGCCGTTCTCATCATACTCTACGGAAACCTGTGTCTTGCCGTCTGGCCTTAAATACTTTAATGTGCCGTCCTTGCGAATCTTTGTAAGCTGCAGGGCAAGCTTGTGGGCAAGAGATATGGGGTAAGGCATATACTCATCTGTCTCATTTGTGGCATAGCCAAACATCATGCCCTGATCGCCCGCGCCGATAGCCTCTATCTCCGCGTCGCTCATTTTGTTCTCTGAATTGTCTTTAGACAATTTGGCCTCCAATGCCTTGTCAACGCCCATTGCGATATCGCTTGACTGCTCATCAATCGCCGTGAGCACCGCACAGGTATTGCCGTCAAAGCCGTACTCGGACTTGTCATAACCGATTTCCTTGACTGTCTCGCGGACAATCTTGGCAATGTCAACATATGCCTTTGTGGTAATCTCGCCCGTGACAAGCACAAAGCCTGTGCATGTAGCCGTCTCGCAGGCTACGCGGCTCATCGGATCCTGCTCCATAAGTGCGTCCAGAATAGCGTCCGAAATGGCATCGCACACCTTGTCGGGATGCCCTTCCGTAACCGATTCAGAAGTAAACAGTAATTTCTCCATTGTTAATCCTCCTTGTTCTCCTTGTTCTCCTTGTTTTGCGTTTTTGTTTCTTTCCTGCGAACCTTCCTCTTTTAAGAAATGCAACAAAAAATCCGCTTATCTTCAATAAGCGGATTTCATCAGTTTCATTGATAATCAAATCCTCTTATTGTTCGACTTATCTTACGACGTTAGTTCGCTCAGGTTGGCACCTTCCATACTGGGGTTGCCGTGGCTTCTCAGGTCCTCTGTACCTCCACCACTCTGAATAAGAGTAAAACTATAATATTAAATTTTCAAGCCTTTTATATCTTATACCTATATACAGCGCTTGTCAACTATTATTTTTCAAAAAGTCTCAGCCGATTAGTCTTAGCCAACCTTTAATTTAAACTTCATAAAGTCTTTATCGGAATCAACCTTTTCAATGAGCGCCCCGAGGCTCTGCAGCTTTACCTCAAAATCCTCGTAGCCGCGCTCGATATATTTGATATCCTCAACCGTGCTGAAGCCCTCCGCAGTAAGGCAAGCAAGCACAAGCGCCGCCCCTGCGCGCAAATCAGGCGCGGTGAGATTCGCGCTCGTAAAATGGTCTACGCCCTCGATAATGGCAGTATTGCCACCCTCGACCTTTATGTTTGAGCCCATCTTGGCAAGCTCATCTACATATTTAAAACGGTTGTCAAAAATGCTCTCTGTCACTATGCTTGTACCCTCCGCAAGCGCAAGCGACACGGCAATCTGCGGCTGCATATCTGTAGGAAACCCTGGATAAGGCAGCGTTTTGACATGCGTATTATTAAGACGCTTTGACGCTGTCACACGCACAGCGTCATCAGACTCCTCTATCTGGCAGCCCATCTCGATAAGCTTGGCGCTTATCGACTCCAGATGCTTTGGTATCACGTTTTTCACAGTGACATCGCCCTTTGTGATAGCCGCGCCAAACATAAATGTGCCCGCTTCAATCTGGTCAGGTATAATCGAATAGTCTGACGAATGCAGCTTCTTTACGCCTGTAATTCTCACTACATCAGTACCCGCGCCCTTGATATTCGCGCCCATTGAGTTGAGGAAGTTCGCAACATCAACCACATGGGGTTCTTTCGCCGCGTTCTCTATGACAGTCCTGCCCTCCGCAAGCACCGCCGCAAGCATTATGTTGATTGTCGCTCCTACCGATACAGTATCAAGATAAATGTGCGCGCCCTTAAGCTGCTTTGCGTCAGCGATAATAAGCCCATGCTCAATCTTTACCTGCGCGCCGAGCGCCTTGAAGCCCTTTATATGAAGGTCAATTTTCCTGCTGCCGATATTGCAGCCGCCTGGCAGGGCAACCTCCGCGTGCTTGTACTTGCCAAGAAGCGCGCCGAGCAGATAATATGAAGCCCTTATCTTCTTTATATAATCGTCCTCTATCACGAGTCCTGAAATCATGGAAGCGTTAATCCTTACGGTATGCCTGTCTGTCCTGTATATGATAACTCCGATGCTCTCCATCGCCTGTAAAAGAACATTTATATCCCTTACATCGGGAATGTTCTCAATAACTGTCCTGTCGTCAGTCATAATCGCCGCCGCAAGCACGCCCAATGCCGCGTTTTTTGCCCCGCCGATTTCCACCTCGCCGACAAGAGGGATTCCTCCCTTAATCGCGTATCGTTCCATCGTACACCTCATAAACTTGTTTAATAGTCTTGATTATATACCTTTTTACAGCTTTTGTAAACTGACAGACCGCTCGTTATCTCCTGAAAATTAATAAAAATTTTAGCTATTTTAACTAATTCAGATAATTTAACGGATTCACGGCGTTTCCGTTAATACGTATTTCAAAGTGTACATGCGGTCCTGTAGTTATGCCTGTATTTCCACTGAGGGCTATGCGCTCACCCTGCGAAACCCTCTGCCCTGGCTTTACAAGCACTTTGCTTAAATGTCCGTACCGCGTCTGCTTGCCGTCGTCATGATTGATATACACCGCATATCCATACCCGCTCGCCCAGCCAGCCGTCACAACTGTCCCCGCATTTGAGGCAACTACAGTAGTGCCGATGGGCGTAGCCCAGTCAATGCCTTTGTGGTACGTCGAAGCTCCCTTAGTCGGCGCACTTCTCGCGCCAAATCCTGAACTTAAACGACCGCCGGATATCGGTTTGATATATGTGGGCGGAATCTTCGTGCCGCGCTCAACAATCTTCGGGACAGCCTCCGCGTATATTTCTTCTTTTAATATTTCACGCCCAATCTCACTGTTGTTTTTGTACTCCACAAGCGCAGCTACTTTACGCCTGCCCGCAGACGGCGCTTGAAGCGTCACGCTCTGCGTAGTGTACCAGTCGTCGTTTGGCACATACTGGATCTCCGCCTCATAGTCCTCGACATATACCTGCTCCTCCTCCCATATAATGGAAAGGTCAGGTTCAGGCACTGTAAGCACAAGCTCCTGCCCTACGCGGATTGTCGCATTTTCGTCCTCCAGCGCATCATTCATAGCAACAATCTCATTCATCGGTATATTGCTGTTGAGCGCAATTTCGGAAAGCGTGTCTCCCTGCTGCACCTCGTATATAACCTGCGTCTCCTGCTCCTTTGTCACAAGGTCAACTGCCTCAGAAACGCTCTGCAGCTCGTTTTTCATAAGATATGCCTCCGCTATCTCAATAGTGTCGGCATAGTCTATCCCTGTAAGCCCTATCGCATAGTCGTCAAAATCTTTCTCAATCACAGGCTCAATATCCAAAAACATAGATGTCAGCACTGCCTCAACTCCCGCCGCCTGCTGTGTTTCCTCCGCAGAAGCCTCGTCCTCCTTTGAAACCACCTGCGCATCAAGGACATTCACTTCCCTGTCACTGTCAACCAGAAGCTCCACATCATATTTTCCTTCCGTATCATACGGCGCAAGCGCCTGCTTTAGCAAATCGTGAACCTCCTCAGGCGAGCTCAGATTCACCGTCGAATCATTTATCTTGACAGTATATGCGCGCTGCAGCGTCTCCTGCACGCTGCTCCTCATAATATCTGCCAGTCTCTTTGTAACCGCCTCGTCGCTGTCCACAGCCCCGAATATGACTTCCCTTCCCGACGTTTCAAGCGAAAGCTCCATAAAAAGCAAGTCATCAGCTCCGTTTTCCGCTGACACGCTTTTGCGCGCATCGCCCATAAGCTTATCGAGCTTGTCCATAGAGCCCACACAGCCAGCCTCCACGCCGTTGAGCCTGACTGTAAAATAGTTGTCGCCCGTATGCCTGAAAAGCTCAAGCGACGGAAACAGAAAAGCGCACGCAATAATTGAAATAACAGCCGCCTCAATATAGCACAGCCTGAATTTTTTTAAATAGTTCTTTTGGGTTTTCATTTATGTTAAATTACTCCAATATTGATTTTATCCAATGTCAACATCATTACAATAACACACCGCATAAATATTGTAAAGATAAATGTAACTGCCAAATGCCCTCAAAAATTTTTCACTTCATCATCAGATGCAATCCTTCCATGCGCACAGCAGCCGTCTCACCCCATCATCAGCAGATACACAAAATACACCCCATAGCACGCAAGGAACGTAATCCCGTCGCGCCTTGAAAGCGTATCGTCGTCCTTTGAAAGAAAATATAAGAGCACCACTGCCACAATGCTGATAACGCCGTCAACCACAAACGACATTGAAAACTCTACAGGCGAAATAAGCGCCACAGTGCCAAGCACAAACAATATATTAAAAATGTTGCTGCCGAGAATATTTCCAACCGCAATATCCGCGTTGCCCTTCCGCGCCGCCAGCACAGACGTCATAAGCTCAGGTAGCGACGTGCCAAAGGCAACAATGGTAAGACCTATAAGCCTGTCATCCATTCCAAGCATTGACGCAATGATTTTGGCGTTGTCAACCGCCAGATTGCTTCCCAAGATAATGGCGACAAGCCCTCCTACAATAAAAAGCACCAGTAAAAAAGCATTTTTAGACGCCGCCTTGTTTTCCTCTCCGCTGTCCGCATCGCCGCTCTTTGCTGCACGGAAAAGATGCGCGATAAAGAAAATCATAAGCGCCCAGAACACCACTCCCGCAATGCGCCCAAGCCTGCCGAAAAATATGCCGAAACCCACAAGCAAAAGCGTAATGATAAGATTAAACGGTATATCAAACTTTATGCTCGACTTACCGATATGCAGCGGCACAATGCACGACGCAATGCCAAGTATAAGCAGGATATTCAGCAGGTTGCTCCCGAGGATATTACCAATCGCAATACCAGTAGTACCACTAAGCGCCGCCGAGATACTGATTGCCGCCTCGGGGGCGCTAGTGCCAAACGCCACTATCGTAAGCCCTATGATAATCTGCGGGATTTTAAACTTTGCCGCTATTCCCGATGCGCCGTCCACAAAAAAATCAGCGCCCTTAATCAAAATAACAAACCCAACCACCATCAAAACAACACTCTTTACAGCCAAAACCATACATTTACCTCTTTCCCGCGCCACCACGCGCAATGCACACGCCATCACTTACATTCTATATAAATTTTGAATAATTTTCCAGTATAAAATCAGAAAAAAACTCCTCATCAGTATCGCACACGGCGCACGCCCCCATATTCGGCACATTCTGCATATCCGCCCTCTCACAAAGACCTTTAGGCGCAAACGCAAAATCAGCCTCCCTAAGCATAGGCGCATCAAAAGCGCTGTCTCCCGCCGCAATGCACTTATCAACTCCAAACCTCTGCCCAAACCGCCGTACAGCCGTGCCCTTGTCCATATTTTTAGGCACTGCATATATCTTCTGTCCGTTTGAAAATACCCTTGCTTTTTGCAAATCAAGCCCCGCCTTTAACCGCTCTGCCGTTTCCTGCGGCTTTTCGCTCTTTGTAAAAAGAAAAAGCTCATAAATACTGCGCACCTCAAAGCATCTGTCCTTATCACAGTCCATAAGCTCATACGCCTTTTTAAGCTCGTCTGCCGAGTCCCTTATAAGCTCTAAGGAATCCCGATACCACTCCTCATCACGCACTCCGCCTTTAAGCAGCATACCGCCGTTGCACACAAGCGCATACTGAGGCTTTACTCCGAGGTCAATCCTCGCATACTGCTCAGGCGTGCGCGTCGTAACCGGCACAAAAAGCATCCGCCTGTCAGCCTCTTTGAGCAGCGCATATGATTTCCACGTCATAAAAGATATAACCCTGTCATTGTAGAGCTCCACGCCCACTTTATCCTCGCCTATATCGCGCTTATACGAATAAATAAGCGTATTGTCCAAATCCGAAAAAAAGACCGCCATACAAAAAATTTCCCCAAAAAAGATGTGCGGCGCTTAAACCGCACATCTCTTAAAAAACCAGCCTTATCCTTTTACGATAGCTTTCCTAATCAAGTCCACAGGTATCATAGTCGCCGCAAGGATAAACACGGCTATCCAGCCCGTAATCCCAAACGGCACGCAGCTGAACATATTTCCAATCCATGTAAACAGCGGGAACGGAATAAGCGCAGCGTTCACTATAGCCGCCTGCACAAGTATTATAATGCAGAACACCTTCAAAAATCCCGTATTTTCATTCAAGCCCTTGAAAATGCCAAAGCCGTCGTCCCTCACATTGAAGCCGTTAAACAGCGCGCTCACAATAAACAGCACAAAATACCCCGTCATATGCTGCTCCTCGCTGTCAAACAGATTCACAAAGAACGGATGCTTTAGATATACAAAGCTCAAGATAATAAGCCATGCGCCCATTATCAAAATCTGCGCCATCATCTTTTTGCTTATAATGCTCTCGTCCCTTCTTCTGGGCTTTTCCTTCATATACTTTTCAAGCGCGGGCTCGTTGCCAAGCATAATCGCGCCCAAGCCGTCCATTACAAGGTTTACGAACAAAAGATGCGTAACCTTTAACGGCTCCTCCACGCCGAAAAACGGAGCTATCGCGCTCACTACCACAGCCGTCACGTTTATTACAAGCTGGAACTTGCAGAATTTCAAAATATTGTGGTAAATCGTCCTGCCGTACCATATCGCGTCTTTGATTGACTTGAAATTGTCGTCAAGCACGACAATCTTTCCTGCCTCTTTTGCCGCCTCAGTGCCGCTTCCCATGGCAAATCCGACGTCAGCGCGTTTAAGCGCAGGCGAATCGTTCACGCCGTCGCCCGTCATGCCCACTACAAGGTTCATCTCCTGACAGAGCCTTACCATTCTTGACTTGTCCGTAGGCAGCGCCCTCGCGATTACTCTGATATCCTTTATAATCGCCTTGACCTCGTCATCGCTCATAGAGTTAAGCTCTGCAGACGTTATCGCCCTGTCAGACGCCTGCGTGATAAGCCCCGCGTCCTTTGCAATGGAAACGGCAGTTTCAAGCCTGTCGCCAGTAATCATTACAACCTGAATGCCAGCCTCCCTAACCTCTCTGATTGCCTCCTTAGCCTCGGGCCTTACGTCATCCCTTATCGCCACAAGACCTACAAGCACCACGTCATCATTAATCTTATTCTCCGTAAGCGCGCTCTCAGAATACCCAAAAGCCAGCACGCGCATAGCACGCGACGCAAGCTCATTGATTTTTTTGTTGAGCTCGTCGAGATTTAAGTCCACCACATTTCCGTCTTTGTCAAGCGCCTTTTTCGCTGCGACAAGAAATCTCTCGGGCGCGCCCTTGTAAAATGTCCTGCCTAAATTTCCGATATGCGCCTGGCTGAATTTGTTTGCCGAATTAAAGCCCTGAGACGCATCGACGACATACTCCTTATTTGCCGAAAGAAGATTGAATGTGTCCTCCCCGATAAACTTCATAAGCGCCTGGTCTGTCGCATTGCCGCCGATTACGCGATGCTCCCTGTCAAACATTGATGCCGTATTCTTGCCAATCGCAATATCGAGCAACTCCTTTATCTTTCCATGGTTTTCGAGGCTGCCAATCTCTATCGTCTCGCCCTGCGCCGTGAAAAACTCCACAACCTCGAGCATACCCTTTGTGATTGTACCCGTCTTATCGCTGAAAAGAATATTCAAAGAGCCCGCTGTCTCAATACCCTCCGCCTTGCGCACAAGCACGTTGTGGTCAAGCATTTTGCTCGTATTCTGCATAAGCACGAGCGAAATCATAAGCGGAAGCCCCTCGGGCACGGCGCAGACGATAATAACAATCGCAAGCGTAACCGCCTCTATAACATCCTGCAGGATAACATTCCAGTCATTTGCAAAATATGCCGATATGCCGCCCGCCTGCGTTATAAAGAAAATAACATACAATACGGCAATCGCAATCGCGCCGATATAGCCGAACGTGGAAATCTGCCCCGCAAGCTTGGCAAGCTTCACCTTTAACGGCGAATCAGGCTCGTCCTCCTGCATCTCCTCCGCCATCTTGCCCATCATGGTTTTCAGACCTACCTTGCGCACGTCGAGCACGCCCTCGCCGTCAAACACCACAGCGCCTCTAAAAAGCGAATGTTTGTCCACGAACGTATCGCCCGTGATATTGTCGGCAAGCTCCACTCTGCCCTCCGCCGCCGTCTTTTTGCACTCCTCAGCCTCGCCGTTGAGCGCCGAGTTGTCCACGCGCAAATCTCCGTCAACAAGTATGCCGTCGGCGGGAATCTTATCTCCCGACTGCAAAAGCACGCTGTCGCCGACTACCACATCGTCTACCTCTATCACGGTCACCATGCCGTTTCGGTAGACCTTGCAGGTGTCCTTTTTCGTGCTGTCCTTGAGCTCGCGGTACTTCGTATCGCTTGCCACGCTCGTCTTGGCGGACACTACCGCCACTATGAGCACGGCTACTATCGTGCCGACAGGCTCATAAATCTCCGCATAGCCCAGAAAGAACATCACTATCATAATCGCTGCGATGATAAGCAGAATCTTTATCATCGGATCGCCGAAGGTTTCCTTGAACGCCTCCCAAAAGGTAGTAGGCTCCGAATCAGGTATCGCATTGGAGCCGTTTTTCTCCCTTGACTGGCGGACCTCCTCGTCTGTCAATCCATTAAATTTCATAATTGTCTCCCATATAATTTTATTTTAATCCTATATTTCCTCAAAACAGTCTAAATATTCAGCAAAAACGCCGCATTGCATTTTACGTATAGCGTCCTACAAGCTCTCCCAAGCCTGGATCAGTAGTTCCCTGTCCGATAGCGTTAAACTTCCACTCGCCATCATGTCTGTACACCTCGCCGAAAATAAGCGCAAGCATGCCCGAATAATCGTCTGTAAGGTTGTACCTGCAAAGCTCAGTGTTGTTTGAAGCGTCTACTATGCGGATAAACGCATTCTTAATCATTCCGAAATGCTGTTTTCTCTGCACAGCCTGATAAATATTGACAACCACCGTTATTCTGTCATACTGAGCCGGAACATTCGCCAAATCAACAACAATCTGCTCGTCGTCTCCGTCGCCCGCACCAGTAAGGTTATCTCCCATATGCTGCACAGCGCCCGAAGGGTGCTTTAAATTCCCGAAAAATACGACATCCAGCTTATCAACAATCTTTCCATTTGTAAGCAGAAACGCCGACGCGTCACAGTCAATCGCCTGCGGCTTAGGCGCAAAAAGCCCTCTCTTTTGGGGCGCCTCGTCCCAGCCAAGACCTATAATCACTCTCGAAAGTCCCGCCCTCTCCTTAGTCAGGCTGACCTTCTGACCTTTTTGTAAACTAACCGACATATCAAAAACCTCCTATTCCACTTCAACTCCATAATTTGCGCACAGCGCGGCAAGTCCGCCCTGATAGCCGCTGCCGATAGCATTAAACTTCCACTCGCCGTTGTTTCTGTAAAGCTCGCCGAACACAGCCGCCGTCTCGATTGAGAAGTCCTCGCCCAAATCATACCTCAAAAGCTCCTCGCCGTTTGCCTCATTGTAAATACGGATAAAAGCGTTTGAAACCTGTCCAAAGTTCTGCCGCCTCTGCTCCGCCTCGTAAATCGTCACGGTAAATGCAATCTTTGTAATGTTTGACGGCACCTTTGACAAATCAACCTTAATCTGCTCATCATCTCCGTCGCCCGCGCCCGTAAGGTTATCGCCCATATGCTGCACTGCGCCTGACGGATGTGTCAGATTTCCGAAAAACACAAAATCCTCAGACACAGACACCTTCCCGCTGTCCGTCAGCAGAAACGCCGCCGTATCCAAATCAAAAGCTGAACCCGTGTCAAAAGCATTCACGTCCCATCCAAGCCCCACAACAACCTTTGAAAGCCCTGGATTATCCTTAGTAATACTAACCTTCTGCCCCTTCTGTAAACTAACAGGCATAATAACTACCTCCTTAATAAAATCCAGAAAGAACGCCCGCCCTTGGCGTTCTTTGTAAAACTTAGCAAATCTTAGCGTGTGTCTTTTACACGCTTAGAATTGCTTAGTTTTATGCTACTTCAATACCATAATGCCCGCACAATGCGGCAAGCCCGCCCTGGAACCCGCTGCCGATAGCGTTAAATTTCCACTCTCCATTGTGCCTGTAAAGCTCGCCTACAACAACCGCCGTCTCAATCGAAAAGTCCTCGCCCAAATCATACCTGATAAGCTCCGTGCCAGTAACCTCATCGACAATCCTTATAAACGCATTGGAAACCTGTCCAAAATTCTGCCTGCGCGCCTCAGCGTCATATATCGTCACTGTAAACGCAATCTTTGACACGTTTGCAGGCACAGCGCTAAGGTCAACCTCTATCTGCTCGTCGTCGCCTTCGCCCGCTCCCGTAAGGTTGTCGCCCATATGCTTGACGGCGCCTGTCGGATGCTCCAAATTTCCATAGAAAACAAATTCCTTCTCCGTGGGGCATTTCCCGTTTTCGCCTGCCATAAACGCAGCTGCGTCAAGGTCAAAATCCGCGCCCGAATCAAACGCATTTACGTCCCAGCCAAGACCTACCATGATCTTTTTCAGCCCAGGATTCCCTTTCGTCAGGTCAACCTTCTGTCCCTTTGATAAATTAATTGGCATATTTTTACCTCTTTCTGCGCTGCTCTTAATTTATTATATCTGCGGTTTGCGGCAGCGCGCCTTCAAACCTTTTTACTTTGCGGGCGGCATATGATATCTTTGCTCAAAGTCAGCCTTAATCTGTTCAAGCCTTGCCTGATCCTCAATGCGCTTCTGGCGCGCATTGTCCTGAATCTGCTTTGTCTCATTTATGCCGTCAACAATAGTTTTCCAAGTAGTTTCAAGCGTCTCGATTTTGATAGAGCTGCCTGATGCCAGCTGCGTCGTAAGCTTTGACTGCTCCACGGTATTCTGCGCATTTCTTATGAGCATCTCGTTTGTCTTTTCATCAAGCGCGGAAATGGCGTCTGCCTGTATGCGCTGGCGCTTGAGCAGAATAGCCTGCGCAATGCCCTGCTTAAACACAGGCAGCGTAATGATAAACGCTGAGTTTATCTTTCTGACAAGGTTCATATTGCTAAATTCCATTGTCTTTATCATAGGAATGGACTGCATAGCCACGCTCTCAGCCGTGCGCAAATCCTGAGTCCTCTGCTCAAGCATCATCAGCGCCTGTCTGAGCGACTGCAGCTCAAACTGGATTGAATTATCGCCCGTTGCCTGCAGGTCGTTCTCGCGCTTTGCTATGTATTCCTCAAGCTCCCTGCAGCCCTGCTCGCCCGCGAGGATATACTTTACAAGCTGGTGGTAATAATTTACGTTTGCCTCAAACATATCGTTGAGCTTGCGGTTTGACTGCTTTATCTCTGATTCATACTGCTTTAGCTGCACGTAAATCTTGTCAACCTCATCACCCATCGTATGATACTTCGCAAGAAGCTTGTCAACCTGCTTGCGCATATTCCCGAAAAGCTTGTCAAAAAATCCCGGGTTGTCCTTAAGCTCGTCAGGATCAAACTTCTCCATTACCTTCGCAAGAGCATTGAGCATTTCGCTTGAATCGTCTATCTGCGACATATTCATGCTGTTTAAGATAACGTCTGACGCCTTGGAAATCTCCTCCGCCGCCTCGGCGCCGAAGCTCACGATACTCTCCATATTGTCAAGCTCAATCGTGCTGACAATGGCGTCAACCTCCGGCGAATTTACAAGCACGGCATTCATCTGCTGCCTGTCCGCCACGATATCATAGCTCTCCACAACCTCAATCTCCTGCTTTGGCTGCACGGTCACAGCCGTTGTCTGGTCATTCTGTGATGCCCTGCTAAAATCAAGTCCCATAGTTTTAATTTCCTCTCTTAAAAATTATGTCACGCAGTGAACGGCGTGAGTTAATGTTTACCTTGTCAAAATTAGGAATCGCCAAATCATATATATATTCGCCGATCTGGTGCTCCTCTATTATATTTTTCTCAAAATACTTTTCTACACACTGATACCCCGTCGGCACGAAAAAAACTATGTCAAAGCCCACAAGATTTAAGAAAGCCGCCATAATGCTGTCCTCCAGCGAAAGCATTGCCTCCGAGGTATTTATATATATGAGCTTCGGGTTTGTCTTTGTAAAATCAAACCGCTGTATAAGCCTTAAAATATCCCTGTTAAGATTAAGCACGGTTGAAATTATCGTATATTGCGTACCGTTTTCATAAGCGCCATCGATTATGTTTGAATCGAGCAGCATCTGCAGCTTGTCAAGGATATGCTCCTGCATCTCGTCGCGCAGAAAGCCGTATGCGTAATTTTTATGCGCCTTGATTGCGTTCTTCTGCAGCTTTTTATCCTTGAGAAATGTTGCCGCCGCCGATTTAAACGGATTTTCGTCCTCGCGCCGTATATAAGGCGCGCCTTTTACGACAAGCGTGTCATTTGTGATAAGCTTCTTTATCTCTATCCAGTATTCAGGGACTTTGCCGTCCTTCACGCCCGATACCTTTGAAAAAATCACGGGCACGGTCACTATGGAATCCGTTATCGCAAAATTGGGGCGGAAACGTATCTCCTCCTTCCACAGTATCGCAATTTCCTCATATATAGAGCGAAGCGTCACGCAGACGGCACGCTGGTACTGGTGGTTTCGGTACATGCCCGTGTCCTGGTACATCACGCTGTCAAGCTCTCGCTCCGCATGGTATGCCGCCGTGCCCATCTGCATATTCGTGTTTTCGCGCGGGAGCTTATCGACCTTTAGATAGTCCGCAAAGCGCTGCTCGTACAGATTGTCCGCAGAAAGCCTGCATTTATCATTGATGTCTGGTATCAGTATAAGCACATCGACGGGCAAGAGGCTCAGCATTTTCATAAAAAGCGCCTCGCTGTCGTTGCGGCAGCCGCCGAGGTAAATAAACACGGCAATCTCGGGCATTTTCCAGCTTTTAAAAAGCCTGCCTTGATAGCGTCTGAGCCAGCAGAGCAGATGCACCGCCTTGTTGGTGAGCTTGTTTATGGTGTCGTCGGTCTGCTTTATGTCCTCTAGCATAACGTCAATAAACGCCTTTTTCATAAGCTTCTGAAGCTCATTGCTTGGAGCGTATATGATGTTTGACGACAGCTCCTCCAACATACGGTTTGTATTGTCGTAATTGTGTCTGCGTATGCCTGCTATTTCCTCGTTTGTCGGAGCGGGAATGCCGTACTCGGCAAGCGCAAAGCCTCTGTTTGAGCCTTTTATTTCCATATATAATTTATACAGGTCATTCAGGTAAGTAATCTTGTCCTCCACGCCCTGTACACGCATAAAGCAGTTGTAAAAAAAGCGCTCGTCAGCGCCTCTTAGCGCGGCAGGCGTAAGTATATCGGCAAAGCCTTTTCCGCTTATCCATGCATTCGTGCAGTTTACAAATGCGGGCGCGGCGCCGTAGAGCTTTTGAGTGTTGAATCTGTTTTCTATTTCCGCTCTGAGCCATTTTATGCCAAAATCCCTCGGAAACGCTGTCATATCGGGGAGTTCGAGATTGTCCGAAAATTCAAGCTTTTTGTCCAGCTCGCGGTATGCGCTGTCGCCGTTGTACTGCAAAAGCACTATGTCGCAGCCTGATTTGGAGAGCACGTTGAGCATTTTAAGCTCATATCCGCTTATGCTGCCTTCGTACAAAATCTTTGGCAGCATGTTCCCGCCGAGCAGGTTCATGATGCGCTCAAATTTATAGTAGAGCCAGCACATGAATTTGATGTAGGCGTTCTTTAAAATGTTCTCGTTCTTTCCGTCTTTGCGCATTTGCTCGAGCGTATCGTAAAGCGCTTCGGCAACGTTTGTCCGCTGGTAGTCGTTCATGCGGGGCAGCCATTTTTTCAGGCCGAATGATATAAAGCTTACGCTGAGCCTGAAATCTGAGCCCATTATTTCGACGTAGTAGGACAGGTTATTTTCGTCTGGGTTTGCGAGTCTCCCTTCGAGGATTACGCCTGTTTTGCGCGCTGACTCATAGTATTTTAGGAGAAATTCTTTGACACTGTCATTATAGCCGTTTATTCTGCAGAAATATACGCCGCCTGCGCTGCGTTCGTTGTATTTCAGGAAATAATCGTCTAAATTGCTTAGTGTCCTGCGTTCAAACATAATGCTTTGTGTCACCTCGTCTGCCAAAACAATACTTTACTTTTTTTATAATATCATTTATTGCTGTTCAATTCAATAAAAAATGGGGGGTAGAAATGTTAATTTTCTGAAATGTGTGGCGGCAGGCCGCCCGAGCAGGGGCATACACCCTATTCAGACGCGCTTGCGCTCAGTGGAAAGCGTAGCGGTACTAAGCTCGGCAGTGCTTTGAAAGGAACCACGCTTTCAAAGCCTGCCTCGCTAAGGGCCGACGCTTTCCAAAGGTCTTCATAGGGTGTATGCCCCTGCTCGGGCTAGTGTATTGGCACCCTCCCAATAATAACGCCTTCGCTGTGATTTAGCTTCAAAAATAATTTATGTTGTAAAGCCCCTTATAAAGCTGTTGATAAATTCGTAGCCTACGGCGAGGTTTATGTTTTGTCCGTCGTCAAAGCCTGCGGTGCTTATGCCGATTACTTCGCCGAACATATTTAGGACTGCGCCGCCTGAGCTGCCGTGGGAAATGGGGGCTGTGAACTGTATCATGTCTACGTCATCAATCTTTCTAAAGCCTGCGATGATTCCGTCTGAAACTGAGTTGAACAGTCCTAATGGGCTTCCGATTGCGACTACCTTCTGACCGCGGACAAGCGGCTTTTCGCCTTTGTATATTGTAAGCGGCTTGAGAGTGCGCTGTATGCGGATTATTGCGAGGTCTAAAAGCTGGTTGTATTTTATTATTTCGTCGGTTTTGTAGACTGTATCGTCGTCTTCTATTCTGACAGAATAGCTTAATCCGCTGAATGCCACGTGGCTGTTTGTGAGTATGTAGCCTTTCTGTCCTATCATAATGCCTGAGCCTGTGCCTGCCACGTTTCCGTTTCTGTCATGCACGGCTATCATTACTACTGACGAGGCAAGGCGCGCAAGCTCCTCAAAATCAAGCTCGCGGTTATGTGTACCGCTTCTCTGGGTTTGAATGTTATTCTGTACGCCTGTATTATTCACAGTTGAATTTTGCATACTTGTATTTTGTGTGGATGCATTCTGCGTGCCCGTATTCCGCATTCCTGCGTTTTGTGGATTAGCGTTTTGCGCGGCCACATTTTTCCCGCGAGTCGGGTGTGTCACGTCAACCACTATGCCCCTGCCGCCTTGATTTGGCGTAACGTCATTTGGCATAATGCCTTGCGTTGCCGCCGAGGCTTGCGTATTCTGACCGCCTTTATATTTATTTTTATCATATCCGCTTATATTTACGTCATCAAAAGCGCCTAACTCTATCGTGCCCAGACATGGCAGTCCCGCGCATTTTTTATCTATATCGCGTCTGCTCTGCAAAAGCAGCACATCTATCCCCAGACAGGTGAGCATATAGCAAAAGTAAAACTCCTGCTCCTTTTGTATATTGTGGAAAACGCATTTCATAGAGCGGTGAATGTCCCACCCGTCAATGAAATCTGCGCCTACGGCATCAAGCCAGTACAACAGCTTTACCGCAAAGCTTTTCTCCATAGAAGGATTAGCGTTGGGATTATTTTTCCTGTAAATTTCAAGCGTTTCGTTTAGCGCCTCGCCTGCGGGTTCAGACACATCTGAATGGGGTAAAACCGCCTTTGTTTCAAGGCTTCCCCTGCCGCCCTCTAGCCACCTTTCATAAAAAGCGCTGCAGCGGGCGATTTCATCTATATCTGAAAGCGCAGGGAGCGAAAGCGCTCTGGCATATACGCCGTGCCCTGCCTCCTCTGTCTTTGTCAAAAGCCTGTCCATTTCCTCTATATCATTTATATATGAAGAATCGACTCCGCATGCCCTGATAAAATACACGTCCTTGCAGCCGCCGTTTACCCTGCCGCTCACATTGGCAAAGGCGGCAATTGAGGACAAGCCTACCGCATTGTATCTTCTCTCCAGCCCTTTTCTTCCCCCGCTGTCCATAAATTCATCACCATTCCAATTTACTGTAAAATACCTGTTATCAATCCCAAACTAAGCAAATCTGCCAGCATACGCCAGTAAAAACTTAGCAAATGTCGTCTATTAGCATAAAATTCAAATCAAACATATCCGCCAGCGCAAGCAATGGCATACGCCCCTTAGGACCTAACATTTTCATAATATCACAAATTTTCCAAACAGGCTATTAATATTTACTAAATGTTATGATATAATACAGTTATTGTGCGCAATCTTAACTTTTGACACAAAATCGACCAGCGTAAACGGAGAAAACCATGAAAAATTCTTTAATATATTACAGCGTCGGGCCTCTGCTGTACTGCCCAGCCAACAATGAAAAAATAGCGTCTTCACTGATTAACCAGAAATTCGGCGACGGATACTCACTCTCAATGTGCCTTGAGGACACCATAAACGACAGCTGCGTAGCCGAGGCGGAAAGCCAGCTTGTAAAATCAATCAAAACGCTTTACACGGCGCGTTCTGCCGCACAGTTTTTTATGCCGAAGCTTTTTATACGCGTCAGAAATCCAGTGCAGATAACCTTCCTTATCGAATGTTTAGGCGAGGCTGCCGAGCTTGTCTGCGGCTTTATCGCGCCAAAATTTTCATTGGAAAACGCCGACGAATACCTTGACACAATGCAAAAAATAAACGTCAGGCGCGACAGCGCGATTTACTTTATGCCCATACTGGAAAGCCCCTGCATTGTCAACCTGTCCCGCCGAGCGGAGGTTTTATATTCCTTAAAGGAAAAGCTTGATGATGCCGCAAAGCTTGTGCTTAACATACGCGTCGGCGGCAACGACCTCTGCAATATATTCGGCTTCCGCCGCCACAGCGATGAATCCATACATAAAATCACGCCTATTGCAAATATTTTTTCGGACATCATCACGGTTTTCGGCACAGACTATGTGGTGTCAGGTCCCGTGTGGGAATATTACAACGGCGAGGGCTGGGAGAGCGGACTTCAAAATGAGCTAAAAGACGACAGGCTCTGCGGCTTTATCGGCAAGACTGTCATACACCCAAAGCAGATAAGGCTTGTAAATGAAGCCTATAAGGTAACGCAAAAGGATTTTGACGACGCCAAGGCTATTCTTGGCTGGGACAGCGCCAGCGCATCGCTTGTCGCGGGAAGCGCTGCCAAGGAGCGTATGAATGAATACAAAACTCACTGTAACTGGGCGCAGAAAACTATGATGCTGGCGCAAACTTACGGAGTTTCATAGACTATCTTGTGTTTTAACACAAAAAAGAGTATTCTTAATAATAAGCGCTGCTTAATTAATTGCAAAACGTTTTCCATGCTATCCGAATGGAATTTTGCAATTTCTAATTATATTAAGCAGCAAAGAACGGTATAAATTTAGACTGTAAAAAACGAAATGGGGGATTTTTTATGGAAGAAAATAAAACTGTGATAAAACAGGCTTATTATACGGGAGAGCGTCCTCTTTTTGGCACGCATAATTTGTCAATCTACGACACCATTTTTACCGACGGCGAATCTCCGCTGAAGGAATGCTCGGATATAGAGCTTTCTGGATGCATGTTTAAGTGGAAATACCCGCTGTGGTACTCCAAAAACATACGCGCCAAAGAATGTGTCTGGTTTGAAATGGCGCGGGCGGGCGTATGGTACACTGACAATATAGAGGTGGAGGACTGCCAGATTGAGGCGCCCAAAAATTTCCGCCGCTGCAATGGCATAACGTTCAAAAACGTGTCCTTTCCAAACGCCGCTGAAACCTTATGGAGCTGTCAAAACGTAAATATGGAGCAGGTGGTCGCAAAAGGCGACTATTTTGCTATGAACAGCACGGACATGAAGGTAAAGGATTTCACGCTTTACGGCAACTATTCCTTTGACGGCGCAAAGAATGTCGAGATACATAATTCAAGGCTGCTTTCCAAGGATGCCTTCTGGAACAGCGAAAATGTCACGGTATGCAATTCATTTATATCAGGCGAATACCTTGGCTGGAACGCAAAAAACCTGACGCTTATAGACTGCACGATTGAAAGCCTTCAGGGAATGTGCTACATCGACAATCTGGTCATGAAAAACTGCAAGCTGATAAACACCACGCTTGCCTTTGAATATTCAACGGTTGAGGCGGACATCACCAGCAAAATTGACAGCGTAATAAACCCAAGCGCAGGCTATATCACTGCGGACAGTATTGACGAGCTTATTATTGAAAAGGACAAAATAGATCCGTCAAAAACCGTAATCATATGCCGAAATAACTCTTAAAATACTTACAAGCTCTGCCCCAAAAGTCAAAGCTCTGCCAAAATAAAATAAATATGGCAAACTCTGTCGATTTATGATATACTATCTAAGTTGCCGCCCCTATACAGGCAAAGAAAGGGGTGTTGACTTGTGGAAAATCCATTCGCCACGTTTGTTATTTCTGTTGTGGCGGGCGTAGTATGTCACTGCGTCTGCAAATGGCTGGACAGAAATAACAGGTAACGGCAGCCAGCCTAGGGCATAAGCCACCCTTCCAAAACGGCATAAAAATCCCCAGAGACCAGCCCTCTCTGGGGATTTTGTTGACTTATGGTATATCCACCACGTTTATACCTAACGGTATTATAGCATACGCTTTTTCTTTTTTCAATATACATCTTAAAAATATTTTCAAAAATATTTTCAAAATATACTTTCAAAAATATTTTCCATGCAAATATTATCATCTGTCAAAAAGCAAAACTTCTGATTTTCAAAAACTTCTTAAACCTAACAAAGCCCCATGATTCAAAAGGTTTTTAGTTAACATAATATTTATCCAAGAATAGCGCGGATTTTCTCCTCATATTCTTCCCTTGATATAATGTCCATCTGGTACTGCAGCTCTACCTTTTTGAGCGCCTCAAAATTGTCCAGCCTTTTCTGCGCCCTGGCAAGCTTTTCCTCGTACTCCTCGGTGGAGATTATGTCCATCTCCAGCGCCTTGTCGAGCTTTCTCTTTTCGCTGTCAAACTGATCCTGCGCCTTTTTTCTGTCCTTCTCGATATTGTTCTGCTTTATCTGCTGCTCCCTCTGCTTAAGCTGTGCGTCAATCTCGGCAATCTTTTCAAGCTCAGGCTTTATCTGCTCAATAATGTCAGATACGTCAAAGGCTTCATATTGATAAGAGTTTTCCACGTATGCGACATACTTCTTTCCAATCTCCGCATAACGGCTCTCAAGCCTTTTCTCTATAGCCGCCTTCTGAATTTTCATATTCGCAGCCTCTGTCTGCTCGCGGGTTACGTTGCCTATCGTGCTTCCTACTTCCTTTGCCTTTCTTGTAGCCTTGTCAAAAAAATCCATTTTGTTTTCTCCTCTCTGACGGCATTTTATCAACGCCTTATAGGCTTATTTTATCATCTGTCCAAAATTTTTCCAGCAAACAATTTATAAAAACCATAAAGAAAATCTTAATAAAGGATAACGAAAAACATACAAACCCTGCATGTCAATTTATAATCTGCGGCACCTCAATATAAGAAACTGTTTTCTCACCTTTAAACGGCGTCCATCCGACTTCCTTTCCCAAGAGCTTATTGAGCGCGATATTGGGAAGGTTGATGCCTGACGCAAGGCAGCCCATAGGCGTACCGCCCGACATCCGCGTGTTTATCTCCAAAAGGTACGGCGTCTCATTCTCAGAAAGCTTAAACTGAATATTGCAGGGACATTCAAGCCCAATGCCGTGCACGACAGCCCTGCACATTTTATAAATTCCCTCATCAAAGAAAACACGCTCGTCGCGTGTCCAGCCCTTTCTGCGCATAACCGCAATCAGCCCCTGCCCTGTCGCAAGACAGTCAACGCTTATCTCATCGCCCGAAAGATACGGCATGACAAGCATGTCCTTAAAGCTCTCCTGGCTTCGCAAAATCTCCGCCAGCTCATGATATGCAATTTTTGCGCCCTGATAATAGCCAAGCAACTCAAATCGGTCAATTTCATCGACAATCCGCCGAAAGCTCATTCCGCCCTCGTCCTGAACATATTTGCAGCACACGCCGCTGCCGCTTTTACTCAGACTTTCATATGCCTGTTCAAACTCCGCGCTGTTATTTACGACAAAATAATCGGGCACATTTATGTCCTTATTACCCTTGAAAAACTCATATGTTTTCGCCTTATCGCCCAAAAAAGAGATTTTGTCATAGCTGTCCGCCAGAACCCTAACGCCGAGCCTTTCAAAGCGCTCCTTCTGTCGGCTTATCTCGACCATCTCCCTGCGCGGCGCAAAAACATCTATATCATGGGCTTTGCAAAATTCTATGCAAAAACTGACATAACTGTCACCTTTAAGCTCGCTGTCGGCATACCACTCGTCACACGCATTTTTTATAACTGAGTTCATCACAAGATTGCTGCCAATCACGTATATCTCGTCAGCGGCGTCACGCTTCATAAGCCCGATTATCTGATGAGCCGTGCTGAACCAATGGTTAAACCATACCCGCACCATATTTCCGCGCCCTCCTCAAGCCTGCAGAAATGCTACATTTCCGCCATTTTTCTGATAATCCCGCACGCCTTGTAATTTGCAAGCGGGTAATACTCGACCGAAACCTTCTTTTCCTCGGCAAGCCTCAAAAGATGCGCAAGCGCTTCGTCATTCTTATCCCTCTCATTTATAAGCACCTTCCACGGCACCCTGCGCAAAAGCACTCTTGTAGCCTCGCCAATGCTCGGCTTTATCAGGTTAATGTCATCAACCGAAAAAAACTCAGCTATCCGTTTTACCTCGTCTATTCCGCTGATTTTCCCGCCAAATGTGACACTGGTGTCATTTTCTTCATGAGTCGGCGGGAAATCAAAGCGTTTTTCTATTGCGTCTATAAAATCATATGACAAATCCTCGTCCGCAAGCTCCCCGTAATACACCGCGCCGTGAAAATCCTTTTCTCCGATAATGTCACTGCGCAGAAAGGTGCGGCTGATAAGCCCTGAAACAGTACAGTTAAGGCATGAGCTTGGGATAAGTATGTCCTCATGCGTGCCGCACAAATCAGTCACGCCCGCAGGATCGGCAATGACCGCAAGCTCGCCTGACACTCCCTCGTAAGCGCCCACGCACTTTTCAAGCTCGCCCAAAATCGCGCCCTTCCCTATCCAGCCGTCAACAAACTGCAGCTCCTGCGCCTTGTGGCGGCTTAGGATATATCTCATGGCATTATCGTCTATTCCCCGCCCTTTTATTATGGAAACCGCATAATGCTCGGCATTTATATCATAATATTTTTTCAAATATCTTTTGAGCAGCACGCCTATCGGTATGCCTGCGCGAGCAAGCGACACAAGCGCTACACTGCCGCCGCGCCGCCTGATTATTTTTTGAGCAAGAACGGCTGTCGCATCAGCCACAGGCTTTGCGTAATGTTTTAGCGCCTGCCTGTATGCTTCCATGTATTTTTCGCTTGGTCTGTACTCTATCGGCAGCATTTCACTGTAATGCCGTCCTGACTGTATCAGCCTCTCGCGCTCCTGCGCAGACTGCGGCGCTACCAGCCCTGTTATGTCCTTTAGAAGAATCTTTACGTCGTCAGTATTATATGAGCTCCTCATATACATTTCAATTACTATGCCTCCCGTCAGCCGCCTGCCTTTTAAAATACACCCTTTGCCGCCACAGCGTTTTTAATTCTTTATCCATCTCACAAGCGTAATATCATTATTTCCGCAATAGTCCAGGGCATTTATTATGGAATTCATTCCCGCTTTGGAAGGCTCTGATGCGTCAGTTAAAATGACAACACTGTCATATTTGTCCAGATTGTATATAAAGGTGCGCCTGCCTTCATCATAGACGCTCGCTAATTCAAAGCGTTTTTGCAGAGGATACCCCTCCTCGCTGCTTACCTCAATAGGGCTTCTTGTCGTAGCGTGGCATAATGCCTGCCCGCCCTCCTCCTCAATGCGCGCCGCAAGCCATAGCGCAGGGAACATAAACTCCTCCGTTCCAAGCACAAGATATTTTTCCCCGCTCTTTACGCCTGTCTGGGAAATTACGTCGTCACACATTTTTTCGCATGCCGCCCTGTAATCAGCCGCCATGTGCAGGCGACGGGCATTAATGTACGACGGCTCGACGATTTCTTTGTACTTTGCCCGCGCAGACTGCGTCATCGCTTGCACATATATGCCTTTTCCCCTAAAGCTCTCCGCAATCTGCGTATATCCGCTGTGGTCTGTCTTAACAAGATAATGCAGCCTTATCCCATTATCATCAAATGCCGCCCGCGATTTGCCGTCCATTCCATTCAAAACAGACGCGACGCTAAAATTGATTTCACGCCCATACGTATCGCGCATCAGGCTCACAATGGACATGATAGTGTTCCCCGTCGTGACCTCGTCTTCGACAAAAACCACTCTGTCAATCTTGCCAATCACGCTATCTATATCATTTTTCACAAGCTTCTGCTCCGTGGCATGGCTGTGGCTCTCCGTAAAATACAAATATTCCACGCCCTCAATATTTTCTCTGGTTGTATGCATATAATGCGAGCCAAGCTTTATGGCGGCAGCCTCGCCAATAGCCGTAGCCGTTTCTGCAAAGCCAATCACCAAAAGCTTTTCACCGCCGTATTCGCTCTTTAAAATATCGGCAAGCTCCCCAAACATTTTAAGCGCCTCGTCGGGCTTTACGGGAATATGCTTCCCCTGCTTTTCGTTTATTACCAGATACTTACGCCTGCTATTGTTGTCCCTCTTTGCAATTTTCACTATGCTGTTGTCATACATAATTTTCCATATTTCCGCGCTGTTTTGCCGCGCATATCCTCTTTTCATTAATATAATGCAATCACTGCCTGTATTCCGTATTGCGGAAGCCGTCCTTCAGGCTACTCCCCCTAAGCTCAGTAACACTTATCATAAAATCATAAGCGCTTGCGGGGAAATATTTATATCCCGTTACTTCGCCCTCTTTGGGAGAATACACTGTAATTCCATTCATATCATATTCGTCCATTTCAGAAGTATCATAATCCTTTTGGCGGATATAATACGGTTCTGTCAGGTTTGACTTAACAAAAACCAAATCGTCCATAAAATAATGGTCGCAATATGACGAAACCGCAAAAAACATTAAAACCGCCAGTGTCCCTGATACTAGCTTATACAGGCCACCCTCTTTTTTATGCAGCCACATTCCGACAGAAAGCATTGGAAATGCCAGCAGAAAAGCAAGCCCGTATCTGATAAACGGAGCGAGCACAAACCACGCCGCCAAGCACCCAAGGTTTACTAAAATGAGCAGAATAATGTTAAAATTTATTTTTTCCTTTTTTATTATAAGATGAAGCAAAAGCGCAACATCAAGGCCTACCGCAAGAATATTGAAAATTACAAGCATCTGGGCATAGTGCTCCTGCGACGACCACCATACGGGAAACCACTCCCTTATGGGCATATCCACTAAATTCGTGTCATATAAGCATCTCGCCCATACCTTAATCTGCGCGGAATCAATCATCACATACTGCTCTGGAACTTTCCAGTCAAAATTAAATAAATCTATCGCGGGGAACGGATACAGCAGCCAGCCGGAAATAATAACGTTTCTAACCAGAAATGGCAGGACTGTCACAACGCCCAGCGCCAGATATGCGGCAATCTCCTTATATCTTTTCCCCTTTATAAGATATGCCGCGGGATAAACCGCCAACAGCACAACAAGACCTGCCGACAGCTTTAAGGTAACCGTGAAAACCGCCAGAACGCTTAGCAAAGCATACGCCGAAATGTCATTTCTCCCGCTTTCAATTTCCTCAGCCCAGCGCGCAATTAAATACAGCGCAAAAAACATTGTCATATAATCAGAGGCGGGAGAGACAAAACCCGCAAAATTTACAACCGCATAAAATAGTAAAGCCACACAGCACATATCAGTCATATGGCTTTTATGTGATGAAAAATCTTTAACATATCCCAGCGCCCATATGCATAATGCCGCCGCAATAAATCCCGTAGTGCAGTGAAGCGGTCCAAAGCCAAGAAAATTCAGGCTGAATAATGCGGCAAAGGCAAAGCAGGCGCTGTTGTATGCAAAATGCCACTGCAAATTTCCCAAACCCTTTACCACGCCAAATTCTTCATACCAGCGTATCGCCTGGGCATGATACATATTAGTGTCTGCGTGTATATTCCCCCTTGACGCAGCGAACGCAAATACAAAAATAATGCCTAAATATAATAGCCCGTCCCAGGAAAAGATATTTTTTACCATTTCCCTTAAATACTCCAAAATAATGTCTTTAAATTTAACCGCCACAAATATGCAGGCAATAATCAGCAGCGCATTTGCGATTAATCCCACTTTATAAAACAAACTGAAAATTTGCGCATAAACTGTAGTTACAACTATTCCGCATACCGTATTTTTTGTAAGGCTAATATTAATGTCCGTCTTTAGCAGCCTGCCTGCGCATTTATAAAAACCCAAGCCTATAACTTGAGTTATTATAAAAATATAAATCCAACACAATAACACAAAAATCATATAATTAACGTTCCCTTCTATTTATTTTTACTAATTATACAATGTCCATTATATTTTTTCAAGCTAATAAAAAGCGCCGCCCCTCACCAGGCGACGCTGAAAATATTGATTACAAGCTGTTGTATTCCTCCGTTATAGTAACCGCGGCAATCCGAGACATCCAGCCTGACAGTATGATTGGGCGCTACGCTGTATGTATTGTCAGAGGTTTCCAGCGTAAGGATTCCCTGGAGCACCATTATGTACTCGCTGCCCTCCGTGCAGGGCAGAAAGCCTTTGCACCTTTCCCCTGGCTCTATCCGCACCTCGTAAACCTCAAAGTCCCTGCGCTTATCATAAGGAAGGAGCAGGCGTATCTGGTACGCTCCGCTTTGCTCCTTATAAATCGGCTGTTTTTCATTGTCCGTAATCATCACGGATTCGCTTTTTGGATAAATCAGCTCCTCAAACGGCACATGTATCCCCTCGACAATCTTCGCAATCGTAGCCACAGTGGGATTTGACTCGCCGCGCTCAATCTGCCCCAGCATGCTTTTGCTCACGCCCGTCTTTTCAGCAAGCATGTCAAGGCTCATATTTTTAGACTTCCTTATCCGCTTCAAATTTACAGCAATATTTTTCTCCAACTGACTCATACCATCAAACCTCCATAATTAAAAAAGCACCAGACTTTCCTTACGGAAAATCTGATGCTACGTCTTCGTGGCATTTACCATATATATTATGCTTTTTATTTATGATACCTATTTTTTTTCTTACCGTCAAGCCTTTTTTGGACACTGTAGCCAAATTTGCCAAGCCTGCTGCCCAGCGCAAAATAATCGCCATGCGAATACACAATCGGCTCAGCCTGCTCCAGATGAAAACCGCCGCGCTCGTCAATGTATGCATCATCTACTTGAACCGCAGCCACCCTTGCGATAAACATATCGTGCGAGCCAAGCTGTTCTATGCGCTCCACCCTGCACTCTATATTCACTGGGCTCTCCGCAATGCACGGCACGCTGACCTCACGCGCCGCCGCCCTTGTAAGCCCAAGCTCCTTCCATTTGTCAATATCCCTGCCGCTTTTCACGCCGCAGAAATCAGCCGCCCGCGCAAGCTCCTTTGTGGTGAGGTTGATTACAAACTCACGCGTTTCCATAAGCATATGGTGGGAATAGCGCGTCGGGCGCACCGAAATGCTGACCATAGGCGGATTGGTGCAGATAGTCCCCGCCCAAGCCACTGTTATTATATTGGCGCTGCCCTCCCTGTCCGCCGTGCTTACCATCACGGCAGGCAGAGGATAGAGCATATTTCCCGCCTTAAATGAAACCTTAGACATCGCTGAATCTCCAAAACGCGCTCAAGCCTAAAACAGCGTAATCCCCATAGCCGTAAAGAGCGTAAGCACGCTGAGTATAACCCCTCCAAGCGATGCGGCAAGCGATATAATGCTGATTATGAAGACAGCGTTCAGCTTTGACTTGATGGCTGTATTTTCCACTGAAATCGTATCGTTCGTGCGCTTCATCTCATCGGAAACCACCGCCTGAACATTCCTGTAAACCTTCACGCTCTCCTTATGGAAAAAGTCCTCCGACTGCTTAAATTTCTCATCAAGCAGCTGCGACATCTCCTGCGCGTCATTGTCCGACTGCTCCGCCGCCTGCCTTTCGCGCTCAATGCGCTCCTGCTCATAGCGCGCCCTTTCTGATGAAAACTGCTCGCGCTCCGCGTCAAGCCGAGCCCTCTCCGCGTCAAAGCGCTCACGCTCCGCCTCGCGGTCCTTATCCTGATCCTCGATAAAGCTCTTTATCGTATTTATGACATGCTCGTCATTTTCCTTGAGGCTGTCAATCTTTTCGCTGTTGTCGGCGATTAAGCCCTCCATTCTCTCGGAAACGGCTCTGAGGACAGTGGTAAGCCTCTGCATCTCACCTTCCTCGCCTTCGCCCTCCTCCTCGACAAGCGCGTCAAACTTCTCCGACAGCGCCTTTATGGCCGCCATAAGCTCCTCGTCGCTCTGGACTGCGGCTGCCGAAGCTCCGCCTTCGCTGATTCCTGAGATTATCTCCTCTATCCTGTCGGCTATCTCCGTGTTCTTGTAATTGAGCTTGCGCATCTCCTGCAGGATTTTTTCATACTCCGCCACCTGCTGTTCAAGGCGCTTCGCCTCCGCTGCCTCCGCCTGCGAGTTTGCTTTTATCAGCTCCTGGGCGCTGAATTTCTGTGCCAGTTTGTCTATAAAATTATCCACGGCTATCCTCCCCAATCTTATGAACTTTTATTGTCATTATTAATATACTAGCATATGATAATTTATTTTTCAACAAATTTCCAAATATTTACGATACAAAACACAAAAAGTCAGATTTCTTTTGTTGAAAATAAATATATTTTGTTTTCACCCGCCATATATTTTAGGCATATTTACAATAAAATTACATTTAGTTCATATTTTATTCATATATAAGTGCTAATATAAATATATCAGTTGAGAATCAGTAATGTTTTCCATTACTCAAAGATAAAATTTTCATAATAAGCCTCGGCGCAGCGATGCGTCGGGGCACTCCTCATTTTATGGCGTCTTTTTATGATTTCTTTTTCTTATCCGTCCTAATACGGCTCTTGGGAAAGCGAATGTACCTCCTCATTTAATGAAAGCATTTTCGCGTCAAGCTCTGATACCATTCTGGCGCACTCGTACAGCTCCTCCTTGATGCGGCTTGGCACATTTGTCTCAAATTTATAGTTGATCTTGTGCTCCAGGCTTGCCCAGAAGTCCATTGCCACTGTCCTGATTTGTATTTCCACCTTTGTGTCCACGCGCCGCTCGGAAAGAAAGATAGGTATCGACACAAGCATATGGTAGCTCTTGTAACCGTTTGGCTTGGGATTTTTTATATAATCCTTTACGGAAATCACATGTATGTCACTCTGGCGCTCGAGCATTCTGGCAATCCTGTATATATCGGTTGTAAACGAGCAGATGACGCGTATTCCCGCTATGTCGTTCACATATTTTATGATGTTTTCTATGGTCGGCTCATAGCCGTATTTTTTCAGCTTTTTTGTTATGCTCTCCGCAGTCTTTATCCTTGACTTTATGTGCTCTATGGGGTTATACATATGGACATGCTGGAACTCGTCATTCAAAATTTCAAGCTTTGTGCCTATCTCCTTAAGCGCCGAGCTGTATATAAGGCTTGTTTCGCGCCAGCCCCGCATCTCAAAGCCCGTGTTTTCTATGTATTCCATATCATTCCTCCCGTACACATATTATTATTATATGCCCGCGCCTTCGCCATTATATGCTTTTCGCCGCCAAGATTTATTATATGCGCTGAGCCTGCCGAGTATTACTTATGATTGTAAAAAGTCTGTTTTCATTATATAATTTCCCTATACTTTTATTCCCGACGCGCCGCGCGCAAAAAATACAGGATAGGAGACGCAATGCAATGTTTAGGTTATGGGCAAAAATATTCAAGGACAACCGACTGATAAGGGACACCGTGGTCTGCGACGATACAGACGACACAAGGACTCACAAGGTTTTCAACGCGCTCGATAAGGCATGCTATGAGCTTGACCTCGGAAAGCCAATTTGGCTTGACGCCACTGTCGCTGAATTTAAGCGCCACAGCAAGACGCGCTTCAGGGCGGACAATTTTATTGAGGATATAGACTTTGATTATCTTGAAATACAGATAATTGAGGAATGATGCCGATAACGCTTTTTTGATTTTTATAAAGTTATGCATATTTACTCTTGACTTATGGAACGATAAGGTGTAGTATTCTAGTAAATGATATGTAGTAATCAAAACTACATATTGAAACATTGACCGTAATACCATAAAATCAATTTTTAATTTGCGCCACCTGATATGCCGTTTTTACTTTCAGCTTTCAGGGCGGGCGCGGAAAAGAGGTAAATATGCAGCTTACAATAAGAGAACCTGGCAGCGCCATAACTCATTTTATCGCCTGCCTTATGGCGGCTATCGCCGCTTCGCCGCTGTTAATCAAGGCGCAGGGCGGCATCACTACTGTGGCGCTCACTATTTTTGCGGTGAGCATGATACTTCTGTACGGAGCAAGCACGCTCTACCACACGGTAAACGTGTCGGGGCGCGCGCTCAGCGTGTTCAAGAAGCTTGACCATATGATGATTTTTGTGCTGATAGCGGGCTCGTACACTCCCGTGTGCCTTATAGTGCTCGGCGGCAGGCTTGGATATTCGCTGCTTGCGCTTGTGTGGGGCGTCGCGCTCATAGGCATGTTCATAAATATGGTATGGATAAACTGCCCTAAGTGGTTTTCTTCCATTATTTATATAGCCATGGGGTGGCTGTGCCTGCTGGTATTCGGCACGCTCTGGAATACGCTTCCGCACGCGGCGTTCGAGTGGCTCTTGGCGGGAGGCATCATATACACCATCGGCGGCATTATCTATGCCTTGAAGCTCCCCGTATTCAATTCGCTCCACAGGAATTTCGGCTCGCACGAAATTTTCCACCTTTTTGTTATGGGCGGGAGCATCTGCCATTTTATATTTATGTACATTTATGTAGCATAAATACATTGCGCGTCACGTCTGGCAGCGTGTAGTTTCTTTTAATGGCTTTGTAGCACATTGTTAATGTACTCGCGGATTTTCTTTGCGGTACATTAGCAATGCCCTATTTTTTTCAGCAAATCAGGCTTAATTTATTATACCATTCTTTTTTGTCATTCTTTTTTCCGCTATATTCTTTACTTTTTCACATATTGTTGTTAAAATGTATATAGATGTCTTTTCAAATCAGGTGCAAAAAGAGAAGGTTTATGTCTTTTTGGCACGGAAGGAAAGCAGGAATGGGGGAAATATTATGATAGATGCAATCTTTGACACCGCCTACCCCGCGGGGCGGTTTGACACATCGCTTAATCTGATAGAGGGCAATCCCTATATGTACCGCTTTTTCGGCTCAAATGTGTATTTTTCCATACAAAAAATCGTAAACGCGGATGAGCAGAAAAAGCTTGCCGAGGACATCGAGCAATGCAGGCAGAACCCGCAGCTGCGCATAGACGAGTGCATACACATCAGCAACAGCAAAGGCGGGCAGGATTGCTATTTTCTGGGAATGAAGCTCTCTGACACCCCTGACATTCTCAATATAACGCTTATAAACGTCACGGAGAGCAAGGCGCACATCAATTCGCTCAACAGGCGTCTTATGCTTGCGCGCAATTACCTCACGCTCAACGGTACTGCGGTTTTTGTATATAAGCCCTCAACCAATTTTATAGAAATTTCCTATGTAAAAAATGAGCAGACCGCCGTATTCTACAATATGGACATCGACGAGTGGAAAGCCCAAATGTATGAGGAAAACAGGATAAATCTTGAGGATAAGGATTTATTCGACCTTCTGTGCGCTACGATAAAGCTCGCAAATGAAAGCCGCACTGTTATTTTTAGGGGGAGCATCATAGGCGACAGGAACCGCATGGAGACCTACCGCGTCAATCTGAACATACATGAGTACACGGGAGACGAGCCCGTTGTGGCAGGCACATGGGCCATCATCAATCCTGGCTCAAACGATGCCAACAGCGATTACTTCGAGGACTCATACATAGACGCGCTCACGGGGCTGCTCAACAAAAAGGCGATTATATCATACGCCGAAAATGCCGTAAGCGGCATAAACCACGACAATGTGGCGCTTGCCATCATGGATATCGACAATTTTAAGGGCGTAAACGACAACTACGGCCATATGTTCGGCGACAAGGTCATCAAGGCTGTCGGCGAGGTTATAAAGAGCGCCGTCGGCACTGACGCCGTAGCGGGACGCATGGGCGGCGACGAGTTTCTGATAGTGTTTGAAAAATGCCAGAATGAGCTTGAATACAGAAATATCCTAAGATGCATTAAGTCAAATGTCCATGCCGTATATAACGGCCAGATGGGCGACAATACGCTCTCATGCTCTATAGGTCTTGCAAGATACGGATATGGCCCGGGCTCCACCTCATACCACGATTTGTTTAAAATCGCTGACAGGGCGCTTTACCTTGCAAAGCAGAAGGGCAAGGACCGCTATATTATTTACAAGCCTGAAATACACGGCGATTATTCATCTAAGGGTGATAACGGCGATATTGTAAACATATCAAACAGCTACTATTCGGCGGCGGAAATCGACAAGCTCCACACATTATTCACACGCATCATAGTAGAGGGCATAGATGTCATACCGGAAACGCTTGACCTGTTTGCAAAGGCGTTAAAGCTTGACAGGGTGAGTGTATTCTATGGCGAGGGAAATTCGCCAAAGTTTACAAGCAATTATAACGGCAGCGTATGCCCCGCGAACCCTATAGTCATAAAAGATGAAAAGTACCTCGGGCTTTTCAATAACAATATGCTTGCCATGAGCAATGTCCACGCGATAGAATATTCCTGCCCTAATGTTTTCAACGTGCTGATCGATACGGAAATTTCAAGCACCATGCAATATGTCCTAAGAGATGCAGGCAATAACGTAGCAGGACTTATAACGGCGGATATATTTGGAATACCTATCGCGTTCCCAAAAATAGTTACTAACGTGTACCAGAATATGTGCAGCATAATAAACGCCGTGCTTTTGCGTGAAAAGCTGATTTAATGCCAAACCACTTAAACTTGTGAGAAATATGCGAAATAAAAAAGGAGCTTGCCGCTCCTTTTTTAATATTGCTTACTGCTCCATCTGCTTTCCAAGAAAGCCCGCAGCCGACTGCGCCAGCTTCATCTCCACCTCGTTCATCTCATCTCCTGCGTTTGTTGACAGGAGCACTACAGCGCCAATTATATCTCCCTGAGTAATTATCGGGATAATTACCTCCTGCTGGTATTCGTCATTTTCATTGTCAACCACGCTGACATAGCTTTTTTCGCCTTTTGAGGCGCATACCGCCTCGCGCGAGTTCATTTTATCCTCCAGTTCCTTGCTCACGCTCTTGCCAAGTATCTGCTTGCTGTTACTGCCTGCCGCGGCTATTATCTGATCCCTGTCCGCTATCAGCGCCACATGACCTGACACCTGCGAAAGGCTCTCCGCATACTGCTTGGCAAAATCTCCGAGTTCTCCGATAGGTGAATATTTCTTTAAAATAATCGCGCCCTCGTTGTTTGTGAATATTTCCAGTGGGTCGGCTTCCCTTATCCTCAGAGTCCTTCGTATCTCCTTTGGTATAACCACACGCCCGAGGTCGTCAATTCTACGCACTATTCCCGTAGCCTTCACCGATATTTCCTCCATTTCAAAACTAGTATTTACAACGGCTTTTATCTTTATAAGCTGTAACTCTAGTATTTGTAAATGTTGGCTTTTTATACCGATTAAAGCTTTAAAATATTTATAAGCAGAATCCACGCCAGACCATAATACGTAACAACGCCGACTAAATCGTTCACCGTGGTAATAAGAGGTCCTGACGCGACCGCGGGATCGACTTTAATTTTATGAAAAAATATAGGAACTATCGTACCCACAAGGCTTGATATTGTCATGGCGACTATCAGCGCCGCTCCCGCGCAGCCCGATATGGCAAACGCCTGCGTTAATGCCCTGCCCTTGAACACGGACAAATATAATCCTATCAGCACAAACGACAACGCGCCAAGTATAATGCCGTTAAAAAAGCCGATGCGCATTTCATTGATTACTATCATAAATTTCTGCTTTGCGCCAAGGTTTTCATCCATTAAAAGCCTTATCGTCACGGCAAGCGACTGTGTTCCCACGTTCCCCGCCATATCAAGCACCACTGACTGAAAGCTTGCAATAATAACAAGCTGCGCGATAACCCCTTCAAAAAGCCCCGTCACGGAAGATACCGCAATCCCCAGCGCCAGCAGCACCAAAAGCCACGGAAGACGTTTTTTGATACTCTCCGCAAGTGATTCCTCAAGCTCCGCCTCCTCGGTCATACCAGCAAGCTTCGCATAGTCCTCACCCATTTCATCATCTACAGCCTCCACAACGTCCTGAGCCGTAATTACGCCAATAAGCTTGTTTTCATCATTTAGAACAGGTATATAATCCTCAGAATATTCCTTCAGCTTGTCAATAGACTCCCCAATATCGTCGGTATCCTTTACATACGGAAATGAATGTGTAATCAGCGTTTCAAGCTCAACATAATTCCTTGCAATAATCAAATCCTTTAAATCAATCGCCCCGTAAAACGTACCGTCATCATCACGCACAAAAATCGTCGTAATATTATCATTGTCCTCCGCCTGCGCAATAAGGGCGCGCATTGCCTGCTTTATGGTGAGCCGCCGCTCTATCTCTATAAAATTGGTAGTCATTCGGCTGCCTATCTCATTGTCCTTGTATGAAAGGATTAGATTAATGTCCTCCTTAGACTCGTCATCAATCAAATCAATAAGCTGATTCCTAGTCTCCTCGTCCATCTCCTCAAGGACATCAACCGCGTCGTCAGCGTCCATCTTTTCGATAATGTCCGCCGCCCGCTCAGGCTCCAGCTCGCCCAGATACTTCTGCGGATCGTCAAGATAAGCAAATACCTCCGACACCCGCTCAATCCCCAAAATCCGGTAAAGAACACTGCGCTCCCTCTCATCAAGCTCATCCAAAATATTCGATATATCATTATCATGATAATCATTAAGCTTCTCCGCAATCACATTCGGAGCATTCCCGCTGCGTATCAGCTCTACAATCTCATTCCCCACACAAACACCCCCACTTCACACAAACATTCTCAACACAGTCATTTCCAATAACCTAGCCCGAGAAGCGACCTCACTCCATCACTCACTCCTCCTTATTATATCCTCCAATCCAAGCAAAGTATCAGCAACACCATACAGCATCGGCATAACTTCTTCATCAGGCTCCGTCAAATCAGGCACCATCACAGCCTTACACCCCGCCGCATACGCCGCCTTAATCCCATTCGGCGAATCCTCCACCGCAATACAGTCCTCTGGTTTCTCCCCAATCTGCTCACACGCATACAAATACACGTCAGGCGCAGGCTTCCCATTCTCCACCTGCTTAGCACTCACAATCTTATCAAACTTATCCTTTACCCCAATCTTCTCCAAATGCTCAAGCGTAAGCTCTATCGGCGTCGCCGTCGCCACCGCCGCCTTTATTCCCCTACTATGCAAAAACGCGAGTATCTCATCGATACCCGTCTTCTTTTCAAGCCCGTATTTCTCCAGACGCTCAGCGACAATAGCACGCCTTGTCTCACGTATGGCATAATAATCAAACGCCTCGCCAAAAATATCCTTCATTAGCTTAGCGGCAAGCCGTGCATCAAGGCTTCTGAGCATCAGCGCGTGTTCTCTTGTAAACTCCGTAAAGCCCGCATGCGCCGCCGCCTCGCACCATGCCTTGTTGTAGTGCTTTTCAGTGTCTATAAGCACGCCGTCCATATCAAAAATCACGGCATTAACCATACAGGATTTCCTCCTTTGTGAGATTTTGATTTTGCTGCATAAGATTTAAAAGCGTGATGTAATTCTTTATCATATCCCTCGGAGTGACACCCTCGTCCTTCTCCGCCTTGGCGTACTGCTTTTTCAGGAAATATATATAATCGTCATGCTCTAAAGCTGGTTTATATCCGTACAGCGTACTGTGTATATCCGCAAGCTTTTCAAGCAGCACATACATCTCGCCCGGGTTCAGCGGCGTAAGCCTTATGATTGGCGATGCCATGTCCTGCAGCTTGGCTGTATTTCCCTCCTCTATGTCAGAAACGGCAAGCCTTGACCGAAGCGGCTCAAAGCTGAACACGCCGCGCACCTTGTCTTCCATCGCTTCCTTAGTCACGCTTATGATAATGCCAAGATTTGACGCCTTGCCCTGCAGCGCGTCATTATATATGGAAAGCAGCTTGTTGTAATTGTACTCGCGTCCCACACGGCTTGGAATCTCATAGAGCGTGGCAAGCTCGTCCATGCACACATAGAGCCCGGCGTAACCCGCCTTAACCACAAACACGGCAAACAGCTTGATAAAATCATACCAGTTGTCGTCAGTGATTATAAGGTTCACGCCCAGCTCGTTTTTCGCCTCAGTCCTCGTCTTGTACTCGCCGCACAGCCAGCGCAGGGCGCGCTTTTGAAGCTCAGTATCGCCTGTCCTGTGCCCTTTATAATATGAGGCAAGCACCTTGCCAAAGTCAAAACCGTTTACGCGCTCCTCCATAGACGAGGTTATCTTGTATATCTTCTGGCTCACCCTCACGTCAAAGACCTCATGTCCTGGCACCAGTCCCTCATACTGGACAACCTCGTTTTCAAGCGAGCCTATCCATTTGTCAAGAATAAGCTGCAGCGCGCCGTTGTCAGGACACGCCCTCGTCGCCATGTTTCTGATAAGCTCCCTGTACGTGGCAAGCCCCTGCCCCTTGTTGCCGACAAAGCGCTTATCCACGGAAAGCTCCACGTCAGTCACGACAAAATTCTTCTCCATCACATGGTTTCTTATCGCATGCATAAGGAAAGTCTTGCCGCTGCCGTACTTGCCTTCTATAAAGCGGAAAGCCGCCCCGCCCTGTTCAATAATGGAAACGTCCTGCAGAAGCGCCTGTATCTCGCTGCGCCTGCCGACAGTGATATACTCAAGTCCTACTCTCGGCACGACTCCGCTCTTTAATGAATTTAAAACCGTAGCAGCCTCTGCCGCCGTTATCCCGCTACCCATTGCAATAGTCCCCCATGCCTGCTGCGCCCGCCGATTTAGGCATAGGCGCAAATTTTATGCGGTATCCCTTACCGCCTTTGAAGTCCCGCTCGGTCTGACGACACGAAGCTGCGACTGTACGAAATCCGCGTCCGCCCTTATTTTATCCAGATTTTCAAGGCTGAACTCAAACGACAGTATCTCGCTTTCGGCGCTCTCAACAGGCGAAAGTCCCTCATACGCCTTTTCAATCATTATTATGCGCTTCTGCTGGCGGATTGTGGCGAAAATTCTTTTATGTATCTGGTCCGTGTTCTTGTTGCTGTCCTTCTCATAATCCATAAGCTCAATCATGCGGCTGTCGTCATACGGGTAAAAATCCGTAGAACACATCCTGCCTGTAGTGCCCTTGCCCATCGGTATAAATGTACCCATCGAAAGCTCCCCGTTGCACAGATACACGAGCACCATTGAGCGCTGCAGAAGCCCTGCAAAAACCTCCGTGAGCAGGTCCGGCGCAATCTTGCGTTTAAGCGACACCTCAAACACCGACAGTCCTCTTTCCTTTACAAGCTCCGCGATACTGGAAATGCCCTCCTTGTCTACTATGTGGTATTTCCACGTAACGCACTCCACCTCCGCCTCAAAGATGCGGCGGCATTTAGGATTTTCTATCCGCTGGAACAGCGCCTCCAGCGGCATGCCTTTGTCAACCTTGTACTGCCTTGGAATATTGTACCTTCCCTCGTTCATGCTTCAATCTTCCTCCATTCGCAAATCACATGTGTACAAGCTTTTCAATCGGTCTAATTATAATATATTATTAAGAAAATATCTATATATTTAATTAATTTGTTTTAAATTTTTAATTTTTGATATTTTTAATAATTAAAACAGCAGCTCAGACAGCCTTATGCGCGGCTCTGCAAACGGCGCATGTCAAACTGCCGTAAATGTGCAAAATCAGTAAAGGACTGCCATATCATTAAGTATATTTCTGACATTCTCTATCATAAGCTCCGCCTCTTTTTCCACGAGCCCGTACTTTTTATATTTGAGCGTAAAGCTCGGCGTGCCCTTCGCCGAAAATTCGAGCGCGTTTTTATACTTTTCAAGCAGCCTGGGAATCATTTCCACCTTTACGGGAGCAAACGGCTCCATATAAAAGACTACCTGCCCTGCCTTTCCCTTTACTTCAGTGACATAGCGCGCGTGGGCCGTGACGCGTATGAGCGATATCTGTATGAGATTGTCAACCGACTGCGGCACGCTCCCAAAACGGTCTTTTAGCTCCTTTTTCATGTCCTCGCACTCGGCTGCGTTTTCAAGGCTCGCTATGCGCTTGTAAATGTCAAGCTTCTGCACCTCGTTTACAATATACTCCGACGGAATAAACGCATCTATGTCCATGTCAACGTATGTGTTAAAATCTTCGTCCGCGCGCTTTGTCCCTTTAAGCGTCTTTACCGCCTCATTGAGCATTTTGCAGTAAAGGTCATAGCCTACCGCCTCCATATGCCCATGCTGGCGCTCGCCCAGTATGTTTCCCGCGCCCCTTATCTCCAAGTCGCGCATCGCGATTTTAAAGCCGCTCCCCAAATCCGAAAATTCCTTGATTGCCTGCAGCCGCTTTTCCGCCACCTCTTTGAGCATTTTGTCCTTCTTGTACATCAGAAACGCGTATGAGGTGCGGTTTGACCTCCCTACGCGCCCCCTGAGCTGATAGAGCTGCGCAAGCCCCATATTGTCTGAATCATGTATTATCATTGTATTGACGTTTGCGATGTCAAGCCCTGTCTCTATAATCGTAGTGGATACCAGCACGTCTATCTCGCCGTTTATAAACTCATACATTATCCTCTCAAGGTCGCTCTCCTTCATCTGCCCATGGGCATAGGCGACTGTCGCCTCGGGAACAAGCGCGGCAATTTTGGCAGTTATGTCCTCAATGCTGTTTACGCGGTTGTACACATAATACACCTGTCCATGGCGCGAAAGCTCCCTTACTATCGCCTCGCGCACCATCTCCTCATTGTACTCCATAACGTATGTCTGTATCGGCTGGCGCTCGTTAGGCGCCTCCTCCAAAACGCTCATGTCGCGTATTCCGACAAGGCTCATATGAAGCGTGCGCGGTATGGGCGTCGCCGTGAGCGTGAGCACGTCAACATCGTCCTTTAGCTGCTTTATCTTTTCCTTGTGGCGCACCCCGAAGCGCTGCTCCTCATCAATCACCAAAAGCCCCAAGTCCTTGTATTTCACGTCCTTTGACAAAAGCCTGTGCGTGCCTATAACTATGTCCACCAAGCCCTTGCCCAAATCGCTTAATGTCCGTTTCTGCTCAGCCGCCGTCCTGAAGCGCGAAAGCATATCCACCCTGACGGGGAAATCCTTCATGCGCTGTATAAAGGTATTGTAATGCTGCTGCGCAAGTATCGTGGTCGGCACCAGATACGCCACCTGCTTTCCGTCCTGCACAGCCTTAAACGCCGCCCTTATGGCTATCTCCGTCTTGCCGTAGCCCACATCGCCGCAGATAAGCCTATCCATTATGCGCGGGCTTTCCATGTCGTTTTTAGTCGCCTCTATCGCGAGAAGCTGGTCATTTGTCTCCTCAAACGGAAACATCTCCTCAAACTCCTGCTGCCATACAGTGTCCTTTCCAAACATAAAGCCCTTTTTCTGCTGCCGTATTGCATAGAGTTCCACCAAGTCGCGCGCCACCTCGTCTACCGCTGTCCTTACGCGCGCCTTTGTCTTTGTCCACTCCTGCGTGCCGAGCTTATTCAGCTTCGGCTTCTTTGCCGCGTCCGCAGACGCATATTTCTGAATGGCGTCAAAGCCCGTCGCGAGTATATAAAGATTGCCGCCGTCCCTGTACTCTATCTTCATATAGTCCTTTACCACATTGTCAATCTCCAGCTTTTCTATGCCGCGGTAAATGCCAAGCCCGTGATTTTCATGCACCACGTAATCGCCCACCTTGAGGTCTGAAAAGTCCCGTATTTTCTGCCCCTCGTAGTGCTTTTTCCTTTTCTTTCTCTGCGTCTGCCTTCCAAATATGTCCGTTTCCGATATTACCACAAATTTTAAAAGCGGATATTCAAACCCTTTTAAAATGCCTGCGTTGTATGTCATTATCTCCCCAGGCTGCAGCTCCCTCTCCGAGTTTTCAGAATAAAATGCATTCAGCCCCTCATCCATCAGGTCTGACGCAAGGCGCTTTGCCCTAGTCACTGACGCGGACAAAAGCAGGACACGGTATCCCCTGCCCTTATAGCTCTTTAAATCCTTTACAAGCTCGGCAAAGCTGCTGTTGTACGGCGACACGCTCCTCACATTCACTGAAAAACGGTTTGGCAGCTTTATCGTAAAGCCCCTGTATTCCATCACCGAAAGCGCAAGCAGGCGCTCACGTTCAAGCCTCGCCATAACCTCGGCTTTGCCAAAAAGCACATCCATCTGCTTTGGGAGTATATATCCCTTTTCTGCGCGGCTTGCCATGCTCTCGCGAAACTCAAGCTCCACGGCGTCAGCATGCTCCTCTATCCTCATAGGCTCATCAAGATAAAAGCAGCAGCGCCTGCCGTCGAACAGGTCGATAAAAGATATGGTGTCCTTGTAAAAATATTTAATGTAACTCTCGAGATTGATGTAATTTTTGAACTCCGCCGCCTGCTCGCAAAGCTCCTCCACGTACTGCTCTATGCGGTGCGCCTCCTCGACCTTGCCATTGCCGCGGAAATATTCTGCCCGCTCCTTACAGTCACGTCTGATTTCATACAGTCCCTCCTCAAGCCTTGCGTTTGAAAGGATAAGCTCTGTCGCGGGATAAACTGACACTTGTGTCATATTTTCTTCCACGGAACGCTGGCTCAATATGTCAAATGAGCGTATTGACTCTACCTCATCTCCCCACAGCTCTATGCGCACGGGATTTTCTTCCGTCAGGTCAAATATGTCTATTATGCCGCCCCTGATGGAAAACTGTCCCTCCGCCTCCACCTGATAATTTTTTTCATATCCCATATCAACGAGCTTTCTGGCAAGCGCGTCCTCCTCTATTATGCTGCCCTTGGAAATGGTTATAATATTTTCATTTATTATGTCAAGCGGGGGCTGTTGAGCCATAAGCGCCGCAAAGGTCGTGACAATGGTGACAGGCTTGCCCTCAAGTATGCGTCTGAGCGCCCCCACGCGCTCCTTCGTAAGCTGGTTGCCATGAATATCCGCCTGGTAAAAAATCAAATCCTTTGCGGGATAAAAATACGCGTCCTTCGTGTACAGCCTGCAGTCCTCCAGAATTTCACGCGCCCTCATGTCACTGTAGGTCACGATAATCTTTGCCTCAAAGCCTACGTCAGTGCCATAAACCATATGAATCTTCTGTGAATCCACACAGCCGCTTATGCCCGCCTTACCGCCGTCTCTGCCAAGCGCCTTAATAATCTCATCATAATCGCCGAGCTCCTTAACTGGCGACAGCAATATATTCACCCTGTACTACCTCCATCAAGACTTTTTGGTATTATATTCATTCATCGCGGCGTCGGTCTTACCCTCCAGCATAAGCTGCACAGCCCCGTCAACTTTTTCAAGGCTTTCCTTTATAACCGCAAGCTCTCCGCTGCTAAAATGCCCGAGCACATAATCGACAAGATCATATCCCTTCGGTTTTTCGCCTACGCCTATTTTTATGCGCTGGAAGGAATCATGTCCCAAATTCGCGATTATGTTCTTGATGCCGTTGTGTCCGCCCGCGCTGCCTTTTTTCCTTATGCGCAGCTGTCCCACATCAAGGCTTATGTCGTCATAGATAACTATAAGCTCGCTTGACGCGTCCGCCTTATAATAGTCAAGCACGCCGCGTACAGCCTCGCCGCTTAAATTCATATATGTAAGCGGCTTGACAAGCAATGTCTTTACGCCGTTTATCATGCCCTTTCCAATGAGCGCCTTGTGCTTGCAGGTTGTGACACTTATGTCATATTTTTCCGCAAGCATGTCTACCGCCATAAAGCCTATGTTGTGCCGCGTATTTTCATACTCCCGCGCAGGATTTCCCAAGCCCGCTATAATATACATTATAATCCTCCTTGCCGCCTTTATGCCACTAATTTCTGACTTCCCCTTTTAAAAAGAGGCACCATTTCTGATGCCTCTCTAACCCACATTTTGTTTATTTCCCTATCCAATCTCAGATTTTCTATAAAATCTCATCATCGGGCTCTAAAAGCGCCTTCTCATAGCTTTCAAGAATAGTCCTCTGGATAGTCTCTCTTGTGTTCTGGTTGATAGGATGCGCAATATCCCTGTACTCACCATCTGCTGATTTCTTGCTGGGCATAGCTATAAACAAGCCTTTCTCGCCCTCTATCACCTTGATGTCATGTACTACAAACTCGTCATCAAGCGTGATTGAAACCACTGCCTTCATCTTACCCTCTTTTGTAATTTTGCGAACTCGAACATCTGTAATTCTCATTCTATGGATCCCCCTTTGCAAGTCATAAAAAATATTTTTTAATAAAACACAAACATCACTTATAAAACGTACCTTTCATTCTTTTCCACGACGACCTTGATTCCTGTCTCGCCGACGTGGTTAGAGTTGGCTCTTATGGTATCACGGCTTTCTACTATACAGTTTTCAATGTGGGTGTTGTCGCCTAAATACACATCGTTTAAAATGATGGAGTTTTTGATGGTACAATTGTTCCCTACGAACACTTCCTTGAACAGTATGGAATTTTCAACCGTGCCGTTTATTATGCATCCGCTGGAAACAAGGCTGTTTCTTACCTGCGCGCCCGGGTTGTATTTTGCAGGCGGCAGATCGTCAACCTTTGAATATATGTCAGGATATTCCCTAAAGAAGTAGTCACGGATATCTTTTTTAAGAAAATCCATATTGGTCGCGTAATAGTCCTCCACGGAGGCTATGTTGCGCCAGTAAGAATTAATCTTATAGCCGTATATCCTCTTGACATCTTTATAGCGTATAAGGATATCCTGTACTAAATCGTACCTTCCCTCCTCAGCGCTCTTTTCAAGCAGCTCTATAAGCTGTCTGCGCCTAATAACATAGATACCGCACGAAACGGTTCTCGACTTAGCCACCATGGGCTTTTCGTCGTACTCCTCGATACGGCACTCCTCATTCATCTTGACTACGCCGTATCTGTCTATATTGGCATTCTCAGGCATGTCCTTCACGACTACCGTGATGTCAGCCTTCTTTGCTATATGGTACTCAAGTACCTTGTTGAAATCCATCTTATATACGCAGTCGCCCGTCGCGATAACGACATACGGCTCGTGGCTTCTCTTTAAAAACAGGATATTCTGGTAAATGCTGTCCGCCGTGCCCATGTACCAGTTGCTGTTGTCGGGAGTGACTGTCGGTGTAAAGGTGTAAAGCCCGCCCTGCTTGCGCCCGAAATCCCACCACTTTGACGAGCTCAAATGCTCGTGAAGGCTGCGTGAGTTGTACTGCGTGATGACAGCCACTCTCTGTATATGGGAGTTTGACATATTGCTCAAAACAAAATCTATGCTCCTGTAGCTGCCCGCTATAGGCATAGCCGAGATTGCCCTCTTGTGCGACAGCTCGCCCATGCGCCTGCTGTTGCCGCCCGCCAAAACAATTCCTAATGCTCTCATAGCGTTTCACCTGCCTTTATCAAAGTCTTGCCGCTGTCCAGACAGCCGTTTGAATAGTCACTCAAGCTCGTCTCGCCTGAAACAACAGTATTTTTGCCTATCTTCACATCGCTCGGTATAACGCTTTTCTCGCCTATCGTCACCAGACCGCTGTTGTAAATGTCAGGTCTTGTGTCGTTTGGCTTTTCAGGCATAAGCCCTATTTCCACGTTGTCGCCTATTCTTGTATTTTCATCAATGATAGCCTTCTCAATATTGCAGCCGCTGCCTATCTGCGTGTGGTTCATAATGATTGAATTGCTTACAATCGTGCCCTCGCCTATGGTAACGCCGCAGCCGATAACCGAATTGTACACCTTGCCGTAAATCTCAGATCCCTCGCCTATAAGGCAGCGCTCAACCACGCTGTCCGATGATATGAACTGTGGAGGAAGCACGTCGCTCTTGGTGTATATCTTCCAGTATTCCTCATAGAGATTGAACTCAGGCACAATGTCGATAAGCTCCATATTCGCCTCCCAGTAGGAGCTGAGCGTGCCGACATCCTTCCAATAGCCGTTAAACTCATAAGAATAAAGCGGAAGTCCCTTTTCATGGCAATAAGGTATGATATGCTTTCCAAAGTCAAGGTTTGGCTGGTCAGCCTTGGCGATAAGAGCCTCCTTTAGTGTCTTCCAGCTGAATATGTAAATGCCCATTGAGGCAAGGTTGCTCCTCGGGTGCTCGGGTTTTTCCTCAAAGTCGATAATCTTTTTATTTTCATCGGTGATAACTATGCCGAAGCGCTTTGCCTCGTCAATCGGGACAGGCATTGACGCAATCGTGACCTCCGAGCCGCTCTCCTTGTGGAAATCAAGCATGACCTCATAATCCATCTTGTAGATATGGTCGCCCGAAAGTATAAGCACATAGTCGGGATTATAGCTCTCCATGTACTCAAGATTCTGGAAAATAGCGTTCGCCGTGCCTGTGTACCACTCGCTCTCCCCGCTCTTTTCATAAGGAGGGAGCACTGTCACGCCGCCGATATTCCTGTCCAAATCCCATGGAATACCGATGCCGATATGAGTGTTAAGCTTTAACGGCTGGTACTGTGTGAGCACGCCGACTGTATCTATGCCCGAATTAATACAGTTGCTGAGCGGAAAGTCGATTATCCTGTACTTTCCTCCAAAGGCAACAGCAGGCTTTGCCATCTTAGACGTCAAAACTCCCAGTCTTGAGCCTTGTCCGCCCGCCAAAAGCATGGCAATCATCTCTTTTTTTATCATGTCGTCACCCCTATTTGCATATTCATCATGTGTCTGGAAACACACCCATTGACATTATAGCATACAATTTTCATAAATGGAATAATAAATTTAGTAAATTTTATTTTTTTCAGCTTTTGCGGAATGATATTTTTGGCTATTTTGACGATTAAAAAATTTTTGTCATTTTTGTGGAAAAATCGCCTGCTTAGGTGTATTATGTTATATAAGCAGCTATGTCTGCGCTATCAAATCAGCAGGCGTAAAACGGAGGTTCCAAAACCAGATATGTATCAGATAAATTTCAGCAGACCTATCCACGTACATTTTATAGGCATCGGCGGCATCAGCATGTCGGGGCTTGCACAGATACTGTTAGACGCGGGCTTTGCCGTGAGCGGCTCGGACAGAAAGCCTTCGCCCCTCACTGAACAGTTGTCCGCAATGGGGGCTAAAATCGGCTATCCGCAGAGCGCGGACAATATCACGGACGGCATTGACCTTGTGGTGTACACAGCCGCAATCTCCGCTGATAATCCTGAGTTTATGGAGGCGGAAAGAAGAAATATCCCTATGATGACGCGCGCCAGCCTGCTCGGGCAGATTATGAGGAATTACAAAACCGCCGTAGCCGTAAGCGGCACGCACGGCAAGACCACCACCACCTCAATGATATCGGAGGCGCTCCTTGCCGCAGGCGCTGATCCCACGCTTTCAATAGGCGGCATACTAAAATCAATAGGCGGCAACATACGCGTCGGCAAATCCGAATATTTTGTCACGGAAGCCTGCGAGTACACTAACTCGTTTTTGAGCTTTTTCCCAAGCATCGGCATCATACTTAATATAGAAGAAGACCATATGGACTTCTTTAAGGACATAAATGACATAAGAAATTCCTTCAGGAAATTCGCCGAGCTTATACCCGAGGACGGCACGCTTATTATAAACGGCAATATTGACAATGTTTCCGAGATTACAGACGGGCTCAAATGCAGGGTGGTGTATTTTGGCTCTGATTCCGTTTTTTCAAAATACAGCTACAGTGATGCCGCCTATGATGAGCTTGGGCGCGCATCATATACGCTTGTCGAGGACGGCGCTCCCGCCGAAAGGGTACGTCTTGGCGTAGTCGGCGAGCACAATATCATCAACTCGCTTGCCGTTATCGCGCTTATGGACACACTCGGCATTGCGAGGGAAACCGTCTTCAAATCACTTGAGGAATTTTCGGGCACAGACAGGCGCTTTGAGTTTAAGGGAAGGCTTGGCGGCATAACGATACTTGACGACTATGCCCACCATCCGACGGAAATCAGGGCTACGCTCACCGCCGCCGCAAATTACCCGCACAAGCGGCTCTGGTGCGTATTCCAGCCGCACACGTACACCAGGACAAAGGCGTTTCTTACGGATTTTGCCGAGGCGCTGTCGCTGTCGGATCATGTTGTCCTCACGGATATATACGCCGCGCGGGAGAAAAACACTGTCGGCATTTCCTCGCTTGATTTAAAGGCGGAGCTTGACAGGCGCGGTACACCCTGCGAATATTTCCGAACCTTCGACGCAATAGAAAATTTTTTGCTGGAAAATTGTATCGACGGCGATTTGTTGATAACCATGGGGGCGGGAGATGTCGTAAAAATCGGCGAAACCCTCCTTGGAATTTAGATATCCACAATATCCACATTTTTTTGCGCCTGACACGTGCAAAAAAGATGTGGATATTTTTAAGTTTATTCCACAAATGGGATAATTAAATGGCGGCTGTTATAAATGAGCTTTGGCAAAGCTTTCAGAATGTTTATGAAGCTTTTTCCACAATATCCACATTATCCACAAACGCCCGCAAACGTCGTTTTCACAAGGGCTGCGGGGCGTTCGGGGCTTGCTTTTTTTGGTGGTTATGTTAAAATACACTTACCCTGTGCAGGAGAACAGGGAATACTTTTCAGATTGGGGAAAATGCTATGAACCGTGTCAACATCTACCGCTCGGCGTCAAGGGGACAAACCTCTGTGCCAAACCTTTTTATCGACGAATACATGGCTGACGCAAACGACGCTCAGCTCAAAATCTATCTCTACCTTATCCGAATGATGAACGACAATCTCCCGACTAGCATCTCGGACATCGCGGACAAGTTTAATTACACTGAAAAAGATGTTGAACGCGCGCTCAGATACTGGGAGTCAAGGCAGCTCCTTTCGCTTGAATACGACGCTGCGCATAACCTTTCAGGAATAGAGGTTCTGCCCCTTGAAAACGCGTGTGAGCCTCCCCGCCAGACGCCGCGCATAACTCCTGTGCTTTCTTTTGTAAGACCGACAAAAAACATCGAAAACGCCGCCGAAACTGCCCCAAAGCGCTTTGGGCAGAATGAGGATATTGAACAGCTTGCGGCAATTGCCGAACAGTATGTCGGACGGCCGCTTACAAAGGCTGACACGGACAAGCTTCTTTTCATATATGATGAGCTTGGTTTTTCAGCGGAGCTTATCGACTACCTCGTGCAGCACTGCGTGGAGCGCGGCAAGAAGGACTTCCGCTATATGCAGAAGGTGGCAATCAGCTGGCATGAGCAGGGAATCATCTCTCCCAAGGAGGCGCAGGACACCTCGCGCAAATATGACAAAACAGTCTACACAATCATGAAGTCGCTCGGCAAAAGCGCTGCCCCCGCGACTAAGGAGCTTAATTACATAGATAAATGGACTAAGGAATACGGCTTTTTACTCGACGTGATTCAGGAGGCGTGTGACAAGACGACTATGTCAACCGATTCGCACCGCTTTGAGTACGCAGACCGCATACTCAGCAGCTGGCACGAGGCGGGCATACGCACAAAGGCGGACATAGAAGACGCCGATGCCGCTTACAAGCGTTCCCGCCAAACGCAGGAAAAGGCGCAGGCAGCCCAGCCAAAAAACGCAAAAAATAAATTTAACAGCTTTTCACAGAACAGCTACGACTTTGACCAGCTTGAGAAAAATATCCTCAGCAATTGAGGTTTGGATAAAGAGGTGCAAATATGCCGCTTACAAACAGCCAGTATGACAGCATAATGCGCTCCTATGAAGAAAAGCAACGTAAAGCGCGGCGTCTTCTGGAGGAGCGGACAAGGCTTATATATGAAAAGATACCCGCCTACGGGCAGCTGGAGCGTCAGGTTGCCTCTGTTTCAATCGCAAAGGGAAAGGCGCTTTTAAACGGCGAGGCAGGCGCGCTCTCAGAGCTAAAGGCCGAACTTAAAAAGCTTTCTGAAGGGAAGGCAGCCCTTCTTTCGGAAAACGGGTATCCTGCTGATTTTCTCACACCCGTATATGAGTGCAGCAAATGCGCAGACACAGGCTATGTTGGCGGGCGCAAGTGCTCATGCTTTCGCGCCGCGGAGATTGAGCTTATATACGAACAGTCGCATATAAAGAATCTTCTTGCGACGGAAAATTTTTCAAAGCTCTCTTATGGTTATTATGAGGGAGAAGACCTCGAAAAATTTGAAAAAGCTGTGCAAATATGCCAAAATTTTATAGAACGCTTTAATTCGGACTACCAAAATATGTTTTTTTATGGTACAGTAGGTACGGGAAAGTCTTTTTTATCCTGCTGCGTCGCTAAGGAGCTGATGGACAAGGGTTATCTTGTGATATATTTCAGCGCCGCACAGCTTTTTGACTTGCTTTCCAAAAGCATCTTTGACAAGGACAGCAGGGAGGCCGCGTCGGGAATTTCAGATGATATATACGGCTGCGACCTTCTCATCATAGACGACTTGGGGACAGAGCTTACTAACTCGTTTGTTTCCTCCCAGCTTTTTTCGTGTCTTAACAACAGGTTTTTAAGGAAAAAATCAACAATAATCACCACCAACCTCTCGCTTGCGGAGCTGCGCGACAGGTATTCGGACAGGATATTTTCACGCATTACCAGCAACTACGAGGTGTGCAAGCTGACGGGGAAGGACATACGCATGAAAAAGAAAACAGATAGAAAGTGAGGAATTACCAATGCCGACTCGTGAAGAAAAAAGGAACTTAAATTCCATACCAGTGGGCTCGCTTGGCGTCATACCTATGCAGGGATGCACGGAGCTTGGGGCAAGCGTAGACAGGTATCTTGTGAAATGGCGCACGGAGCGTGAGAACGAGCACAAGGAGTCGCTTGCGTTTGCGGGCTACCAGCGCGATTCATATATTTTGAAGGCTAAGGTGCCGCGTTTCGGCACTGGAGAGGCAAAGGGCATTATTTTACAGTCAGTGCGCGGATATGATTTGTACATTCTGGTTGACGTGACGAATTACAGTCTTTCGTATTCGCTCTGCGGTCACGAGAATCATATGTCGCCTGACGATCACTATCAGGATTTAAAGAGGATTATTGCCGCTGTTGGAGGCAAGGCACGGCGCATAACAGTGATTATGCCGTTTTTGTACGAGAGCCGCCAGCACAAGAGGACTGCGCGGGAATCGCTTGACTGCGCGCTTGCTCTGCAGGAGATGGTCAAGATGGGCGTGGACAACATCATTACGTTTGACGCGCATGATCCGCGCGTGCAGAACGCAATACCCCTAAACGGCTTTGAAACCGTGCAGCCGACATACCAGTTTATCAAGGGGCTTTTAAACCATGTGCCTGATTTGACTATAGACGCAGGGCATATGATGGTCGTAAGCCCTGACGAGGGCGGCATGAGCCGCGCGATTTATATGGCAAACGTCATGGGGCTTGATATGGGAATGTTCTATAAGCGCCGCGATTATACGCGCGTGGTTGACGGCAGGAACCCTATCGTAGCGCATGAATTTCTCGGCAGCAATATCGCAGGCAAGGACGTTATTGTCGTGGACGATATGATTTCATCGGGCGACAGCGTGCTCGAGGTTGCGGCTGACTTAAAGAAGCGCAAGGCAAACCGTATTTTTGTGGCAGCTACCTTCGGTCTGTTTACGGGCGGTCTTGAAAAATTTGACAAGGCGCATGAAGACGGCATAATTTACAGGATACTTACCACCAACCTTATCTACCAGATGCCCGAGCTGCTTGAAAAGCCCTGGTACATCAGCTGCGATATGAGCAAATATATTGCGTATATAATTGATACGCTTAACCACGATTCGTCAATAAGCGATCTGCTCAATCCCAACGACAGAATACACAGCATTATCGAAAGGTACAAAAAGGGAATGCTGTAAATATAAACTCCCAAGACGCATGGCGTGCGTGCTTGGGAGTTTTTTTATTCATTACAATAATGTTTTTTTAATCATCATATCCGTTGGGATTGTTTGACTGCCATCTCCAGCTGTCGGCGCACATGTCCTTGATGTCGTACTGCGCTGTCCAGCCAAGCTCCTTCTTTGCCTTTGACGCGTCGGCATAGCAGGTCGCAATGTCGCCTGCGCGCCTTGGCTTGATTTCATACGGTATCTTTACTCCTGTGGCTGCCTCAAAATTCTTTACTATGTCAAGCACACTGTAGCCCTTGCCCGTGCCGAGGTTGTAAATGCACAGCCCCGCCTTTTCCTCAATCTTTTTGAGCGCCTTTACATGGCCTATCGCGAGGTCTACTACATGGATATAGTCTCTTACGCCTGTGCCGTCGGGAGTATCGTAATCGTTGCCAAATACGCCGAGCTTTTCAAGCTTGCCTACCGCAACCTGTGTGATATACGGCATAAGATTGTTGGGTATGCCGTTGGGATTTTCGCCCATTGTGCCGCTCTTGTGGGCGCCGATTGGATTGAAATAGCGAAGCAGGATGACATTCCACTCGGGATCCGCCTTCTGCATATCGGATAATATCTGCTCGAGCATTGACTTTGTCCAGCCGTAAGGGTTTGTACACTGTCCCTTGGGACATTCCTCCGTAATGGGGATAAATGCCGGATCGCCGTACACGGTGGCTGATGATGAGAAAATGATGTTTTTGCAGCCATGCTTTCTCATGACGTCTACAAGCGTCAGCGTGCCTGCGATATTGTTGTTGTAGTATTCCCAAGGCTTGGCAACAGACTCTCCTACCGCCTTTAAGCCTGCGAAATGTATGCAGGAATCTATTTTCTCCTTGGAGAATATTTTCTCCAAAGCCTCTCTGTCAAGTATGTCGTCCTTGTAAAATTTGACGGGCTTTCCTGTTATTTTTTCAACGCGCTGCAGCGACTTCGCGCTCGAATTTGAAAGATTGTCAACTACTACCACGTCATAGCCAGCGTTTTGAAGCTCAACTACGGTGTGGCTCCCGATAAAGCCTGCTCCGCCTGTTACCAAAATTGCCATAGATTGTTACCTCCGTTTGATATTGTTGTTTGATAATTCTATCATATAACTTTTGGAAATAAAATTCAAGACGCAATGCTGACAACTCCCAAAATATGGGGGCTTGGCATTTACTGCCAGTATTTGTCCATATAATATTGGGCTTTCTGGGCGTCAAGATTAAACTTTTCGGATATTTTTAGCAGAATGTCATCCTTCTTTGTATTAAATTCTTTGTAGGTCTCTATTACCGATTTAATGCCTTGTTCAATTCCCTGCTCTTTTCCCATTTGCACTAATGCTTCCGCTACTTCGCACACTGCCGATTCCTCCTTATTGGCTTCTTTTACATTCAAGTATCTCTTGTCGTTGGTTATTGATGCCAGCGTATATAACGTGTCCCTTGTATGGATCAGTTTCTGTTTGTCTTCCTGCAGCGCTTTTATCTGCTCAGCTTTATTATACGATTTTGAAAGAAACTTTGCAATACAGACAAAGTCTGATTTGAATTTCTCTGCCTGCTCATTTGTGAAGTCCCTCAGCCTTATTAGGTTCAGGCTGTAATTTTGTATGTATTTTTTGACAGCCTCGTCTTTGGGAATATTAAGCTTGGTACAGACCTTTAAGCCTGCTGTCGCCTTTTGCCGCGCTGTTGTTGCTGTAGTATGGCTTCAGGCTGCTTTCGTCCAGCACCTGCTCTCCATCGTATATTATTGCGTTTATTATGTCTGCAAATACGTCTGGATGCGATATCAGGCTGTTTGACGATAAATCCGTTTGTCCCATAATTTTCCTCCGTTTAATGCAATAAATATTTTGTGGCGGAATTATTATAACATATCGAACGGATGCTCGCGAACATTTGTTCTAATTTTACATTTATTTAATAAAAAACCAATCTATATTTATGTATAAATTTAGTGTTTTTCCGATTTGTTTCATATCCATATATTCCTTTTGTGCAGCCATTTATTAATTATAATCATTATTCGGTCCGCTTGATAAAAGCATAACAAAACACCTGACGTAAAATCAATTCTGCACTTTATATCAGGTGTCCTGCCGTTTTTTATTTAATTGTAGGTTTTATTTTCGGCTCTAATAGTATTTCATGACTTCTTCACGGGTATAGTCCGCATAATTCCTGTTTTTTACAATTGCGGCATATACCGCCTCAAAATCAGGCAGCAATGGCTTTAAGCTGTTCACTAAGGCTTCAAGTCCTTCCTTTCGTCCTTCTTCTATTCCTTCATGTTTTGCAAGCCGTCTTGTTTCCTGCACATCATAGCCTTTAAAGTTTGCAAACAGTTCTCCCACATTTCGCTCCTTTACCTGGTCCGCAAATCTCCTTGCCTCGTCTTCGGGCACGTTGAGCCTTGCTAGCAGGATTTCTACTATCTGTCCTATTATTCCAAGCAGATACTCTGGCGTCTGTGACGTCACTTTCTCGAGGTATTCCGACGGCACTTCGTCCTGCAGGGCTGCAAAGTCCTCTGTACCGTGAAGCTTGTTGAGCATCATCACCAGCGAGAGCTCGTCTTTCTTTTCCATCAGCTTGTTGTTTGTGTATTCACTCAGCTGTACTATGAGGCAGCGGTAGTCGGGGATATACCCGCCAAGCATATCGCTTAGGAATATCCTCTCCCGCAGGTTTAAGGGTGCTTTCCACTTTTCTGTGCCTTCATAATATATGATAGGCAATATCGGTGGATATCGAAAGCCCTTTGTCCTGCTAATTCCATATTGCCTGCGCTCCTGCTCTTTCTCATAGTCTTCCCAGATGAATGCCATGTAACGGAATATCTGCATAGTTACATTATAGTCCACATATGATTTATGTTCAATAAGGGAAACGAGATAAAACGGTGTTTTTTCTTCCTTTATATGGATTTTCTTCACTACGTCTGAATCGCGTTCTTCTGTGAATAAGTGGACAAAGCGCTCTGTTTCGTCTTCAATGTCCTCTGGCTGGACATTTTGCAGGAGCGGGATATTTACATATCCGCGCAGGAACTGTGCGCATAGTATCGGATCGTCGAAGATTAGCTTCGCTGAGCTGTCCCTGAGTTTTGTGCTGCCTGTGGTATCTGCTTTGTTTTTCCTCTGTGCCAAATTAAATTGTACCTCTCTTTCCGCATAACGCATTGGCTTATGCTTGGTTGTTTTGTTTTAATTCATTGGGATTTTTGCTTGAAATTTGTAAAAATTAAGCTATGTCCGTTTATGAAATATAAGATATGTAGTGGCGAACCACCGATGTCCGTATTATAACAGAACTGTGAAACATTGGCAAGAGGGAATTTTTATAACCAATACGTATAAGCAATACGTGAATATAGCAATCAATACTAAAGCGTTTGGGAAATCTGATAAAGATGTAGCCAGACTGATTTCAGTAAATATTTGTTTGCCCACTAAAAATGTCATGAATAAACAATACTGGCAGTACGTCAAAAACAGGCGCATTTTTCAATAATCTGCGCCTGTGCCGAAATTAACATTCTGCTGTTAGAATCTTTTATCAGAAACACCTAAGATATAGTCAGTGGAAACATCATAGTGCTTTGCGAGAATTACTATATACTTGATTGGCATTTTGCTGTAGCCACTTTCGTAGCGGGCGTACATGGTCTGCGAGGTGCCAAGGAGTTTTGCGGTCTGCCCCTGTGAGGAGCCGTATTCTTCGCGGAGGGCTTTTATGCGGGAGGTATATTTTTCCTTGTATGCCGAAGGCTGCTCCTCACTTTTTTCCGCCCTGTGCTTCGCGGCGCAGTCAAACACCATATAGGCACGGTCACAAAACTCCTTAAGCCAACGGCGCAGGACGTTGGGGTGGATATTATATTCGCTGGAGGCCGCAGTGATGGTTTTGCCCTGTAATAGCTGTAATACTATTTCCGCTTTAAACTGTGGTGAATAGATTGTTGTTCTTGCCATATACTTTGTCCCCTTTCTTTTATATGCTCTCCTATAGAAATTTATAAAATCCCATTTGATAACGTAAAATAGTCTTTTGCAGCTGTCCAATGTCCCTTTATTTTAATTTTTAGTTATTTTTTCAATACAAACTATAGACTATGAATTGTTCTATCCTTCAAAGAACAGCATAGCAAATTGTGTAAGAATGAACATTCCTCTCATATGCCCTCTATACATTACATTCTTTAATTTTTCCAATTTCAATATATAGAAGAATACCCAAAAAAAGTTCTGAAAGAGCCGGTGCAAGCGCGGCTCCAAAGTCTCCCCAAATATTAATAAATATAATATTAACAGCAACTAACACAACAATGCTAATTTGGAAACATTTACTGTATTCCTTCGAATGTCCACTTGCCAATAAAATTTGTATCCCCCAAAAGTTGTTGTTAATGCCCAGAAGAAGCCATAACAAAAGTGGATAAACCAAAAAAAATCTGCCCGCATAATTTTCTCCATATAACAAGCCAATAATTGTTTTTGCGCCAAGTGCAATAACAACCGTAATAGCAAAGAATAACAACAGACAAACCCTTCTGCATTTCAACACAAATTTTTTCCCAGAATCGAAAGATTCCCTAAATCGCCGACTGGATATTGGATAGAGAATCTGACTGATTGGCGTCCATGCGAGCATAACTATTGAGGGTATTTTCTGAATAGCGGAAAATACACCGATTTCAGCATTAGATGCAACAATTCCCAAAACCGTAATTCCAAACGCGCCAAAAACTTTTGAGCTTAAAGATGTTGTAAATACATGCCACCCATCCTTTAGCTCTGCCCATGCACTGTAAATCCCCTGAATGGTGAAGCTTAACTTCTCTTTGAACAGCGCAATTCCGGTTCCAAACACACCACCGCCAAAAGACGTTGATGAATACAATATACAATACAGGAAAACATCTTCCGCAGAATGTACAAAAGAAAAAATTCCAATCAGGGAAATAAGTCGAGATACCATACTGATAATGGCAATATAATACATTTTCTGTATTCCCTGAAATAACCAGTTTTGTTGAAAAACCGTACCAATCAGCATTATCAAAAACGATATAAAGCAAATACATTCTGTTGTATCGATTTCCATAACCAAAATTACCGTGCCTGAAACGACACAGCAGATTATCAGCAATAATGCCCTGACAAATATAAATGCAGAAAAAAGCCTGCTCAATTCCTCCTTATCAGTTGTTATCGCTGCCTTTCGCGCTCCTGACATGCCGAAGCCATATTCAATTATCACTTGTAAGTAACCCACAATGTTGAACACTTTGGAGAAGATGCCATACCCTGCTTCACCAAGCATGCGCGTAATATACGGCAATGTTATTAATGGAATGATTGAATTGAACGTTTGCATTATATATAGCCATATACCATTGTGAACAGCGCGGCTGTTTTTAATCCTTTCAATAAAATTGTTTATCATACAATATCCTCTGCCACAATATTTTTCTCTCCATGTCCTGCTGGCTTTGTTCACATACACACCACAACAGCAGCCATATAACCGTGGCTACCCCTGGCTGGATAAACATAATTGAATCAAATAAATTCACAAAAACAACGACACCAACAAATATAAGCTGGTATATATAATTATCATTTTTATTTTTGATTAGCAATCGACAGATATACAATATCAAAAACATCCACAAAAAATCCAACCCAGCCATTCTCCATCAGTGCGTATATAAATGTATTATGCGGCTGCACTAACAAAGATTTGCCTAATATACTAAAATAGTGGTTGCTCATATCGCCACCTTGTAATTCCCATCTTTGAATTGGGAATAAGCCTCCTGTACCAACACGAAAAATAATGCCATAAACAAAAGCATAACCCCCATTGTAGGCTTAAATATATGCATTCGGGCTTGGCTTAATATAAAACAATCTGTTCATAATGCGACCTGCAAAGTATGGTAACAGCACAGGAAATGAAATAAAACTCTCTTTTGAAATTCGTATCTTCAATTAACAATTCACCATCTTTCTTTTTTGAACCATTCACCAGATTTATATATTTCCGAAATTTAACGATATAGGACGCTATTTTATCGTATCAGTGTTCATATCTCGGATTTTGCAGGTCAAGTCACGATATGATATTTTCCACAATCTTATACAGGTCTGTGTCAGCATAAAATTTACGACAGTTGTCGCTCATTTCTTTATAGTTCGCTTCAATTTCCTCAATGATAGTTCGCATCTCCTCTGCCCCACCACCATGGTAAATGCTACCAATGCCATATTTGTCAAATGGCAGCGCCAGCCCTGGAACATCGTTACCAATCATCGGTATGCCATACTTTGCGTATTCATATATTTTATTTGGCGCACAATACAATGCATTTAATATAGAATGATGTATAAGTTTGTTTGGGGCATATGGCAACAAGGAAATATAGGCCAACTTAGTAATGAGTAAATGATAAGGCGGAGGTAAAAAGCCAAGATATGTAATATACGGATACTGATTACATAACTGTTTTCTGTACTCACTTTCTCGACCAAGAATATAAAATCCATACTCATCTGATAATGATTCAAAAAATTTAGCATATGTTTCAAGCTTTCTGTCGGTAGTAAACACACCTTGATAAAGTACAATTTTACGCTTTTCTTGTTTTACTTTGTTTATTATTTCAAGCGCTTCAACAGTGATTTTGCTCATATCTATTTCTTCATCAACAGGCTTATTCGGAAGTATTGCAGGAGTTTCTTTCAAATCCCACCAAGTTTTTTGAATATGCGCACGATTGTATTCAGGAACAACTACTTTATATGCTCTTTGCGCATACTTTTTTAAATTGACATTTTTGAACTGAAAAGGCTGGATTTCAGGTATATCTTCAACCAATTCCATTAACTGCATAATATGCTTGTACTTTAATACCCGTCCCTTTAGTTCGCGTACGGTTGAATCTGTCGTTGTCCAAAGTATGTCGTTGTTTGGCATTTCCTTATCTACTGTATGCCTAATAAATACAGCTCTTTTTAAATAATTAAAAATTCTTAGAAATCCTGTATATTTATTTTCAGGTAAGGGTATTATCCTTATTTTATTTGTATCCGTAAAATATATGTTATTTTTGTTTCTAGTTAAAATTGTAACATTATGGCCATTTTCTGCTAACACTGAAACTAAATTTCTCACTGGCGGAAGGGCACTTATATCTGGTGAATTTACTACTAATACATTCACTCCATTCTCCTCCTCTTCATATTGCATATATCCATCATATCCACCTAATCTTAATCCCCTTTCGCTTATCAAAAATATAAATATCCATAACACTCCATGCCAATATTTCCCATGGCGGCAAAAGAGTATAAAATGCTCCAAAAAATGAAAAAAACATAAAAAACGTCATAAAAATACACACTGTTACTCTAAGCTGCCTTGACTTCATTACAGCCCTATTATATATTAGTGTAAATACAACCCCAATTAATATCAAAAATACCACAAGACACATTAAGTCTAATATTTTTCCCTTAGAAGATATAAAAAAATTTCCAAACGTATCTACTACATTGCCATATTCTCCATTATTCCCTACTGGACAATATTGCAATCCTTTTCCAGAATAAAATAAACGTACTCCGAAAAAACCATATAAAAATGCGTTTGGCACTGTAAAAATAATTACCCATATTTTTCGCAAAATACTAATATCTGTTAATATTCCAGCTGTAAAAATACGATTATCATATATCAATGAACCTGCCATATAATTCCAAAGGTGGTTAATATAATAGTCATTAGATACTTTTGAAATTGTACCTCTCAGAAAAAATGATATTACATAATTTAATACAAATGCGCTTATTGCGACCGCCGAAACAATTACCACTCCTTTCTTAACATATTTTCTGTCCTCAAGAGCTACAAAGAAAAATATTAAAACAAAAAGCCCTATAATATGATATTTTACAAAAGTAAGGAATACTAACCCTACAAACAAAACCGTTGCCAGCAAATATACAATCCTATCCTTATTTTTAAGCCAATACAAAAACAATACAGGAATAATAGGATATGCTGTCAGCAGTAAATGCCCCAGAGATCCATGAATCATATAACCTTCAAATGCAGATGTTGGTATATATGTGATTCCATGCCTTAAGACAACCATAAGAAACCGAAATCCTGCTACTATTTCAACAAATAACACATATTTCAACATATCACCAATTCTATACCTTGAAAATTTCTTGCTTTTTATAAGCTGAGTCATGTCTGTATTTTTAGGAACCTTAACCCCTACAATAGCATTGGCTAATATATATCCAATAAATATGCAGAAAAAACAGCCTCCAATCATATAAAGCACCTGATCCGATATTGAGAAAAACCCCCTATTTACCATAATCAGATTATTTATCGGAACAATTACCATATAAGGCGCCATAAAAACAGAAACCGTATTAATTATGTTATGGCTTATATAATAACTAATCAAAATCATAGTCGCACATACCGCGGCAAAAATAATACTTGACATAATATCCTCTATTTTTTAATCTGCATGTCCATAAAAATATGCCTTAACTGCATTCCGTTGCTAATTTCTTCTTTTATTCTTTCAATATTCGTTATCATTTTTCTGTATTTTTTATCATTTAATGTTTTAAATACTTCTGGCAGCTCCTCCAAGCTATCCACGCAAATTCCAATCCCATTCTCCTCTACAAATCCTGCCAATGCAGACTGTTTCCATACTATCAATGGCACTCCTGCTGCAATGTACAGCGACAGTTTATGCGGATTGTTATACCTGAGGTAATTCCCATTTGCCCCTCCGCATGTTTCAACTGTGTCCCCGTCCCATACCAATCCAAACTGCCCGTCAAGTTGCAGTATCAATTCCTCTGGCGAAAATTTTCCACGATACCGAACATTCTCAGAATCCTGTCCAGCATAGTTCGCTCCATATAAATCAAACACCACGCCACCAACAGATGAAAGCTCATAAACATATCCGCATTTGTCCTTGGAAAGATTGCCGGCAACCATAACGACCGGCATGTCGCAATATTCCCTCAGACATATCTCCCCATAGTACAGATAGTCAAACAGCCCTAATATGTAATAAGAATATGCCGGCAGTATATTTTCACATACATCCCGCATTTTTTCATTATGGTATATAAGACTGCAGCTGCGCATCATATACAACTCATTCTTCAGCTTAACAGTTCTGTCCATATCCTCAGATATTTCATCGCAAAGCCCCAAAAGATCATGAATTAAAACTGATACATCATATTTCTTTATTTTCCTGCCAACGCGAAGCACCCCAAACAATATCCTGTTCAGCAGCATTGGCCGATACGGATACTGAATCAGTATATTGTCGCCATTGCCCGCACTGCATATTGCCCTAAAACATCCCTGCATGAGCTCCAGGGCAATCACCAGCCGCGCTTTCCCATTATCAAAAAGTCTTATATGTCTATAGCCGCTATTGACGGCAATCTTTAATGCATCCCTGCGCGCCTTGCTTCCCGCATTATATTTTTGTTTTCCTGCGCTTTCAAATAAAACAATGTTCATTTATGTGTTCCCTTTTTTCATTTTGATGCAATCCGCCGTATCAGCTCAATTTCTTTTGCACTGGTGTTTTTGTTATAATACTTTTCATTTTTCTTATACGGTAGTCCTTTTTCTAACTTAGCGCATATTCCTTCCAAATCTACAGAAAGATCATCATTTTTAATCATTGCCACATTCTCAAAATCATCAAATATCTCATGGCATACAGGGATGTCTGATGTAATAACAGGCATACCAATACTTGCCATCTCACATGCCATTATCCCTTGTGCATCAGTTCTTGTCGGCATTAATGCACACCTTGCTGTCTGAAGGATTTCAACAATCTGAGTATGATCCATTGTAGTATCTATCCATGCAAGGTTGTCAGCTTTTGCATAATGTTCAAAAAAATGCGCTTTCCCTATAACAAGAAAAGACATATCTGGATTTTTTTTGGCTAATTCATTTATGAAATCTATACAATATTTCGATCCATCCATATAATTACGAATTGTTACAAAATCACATTTTTTGACACAATTCTTATCATAGATGGCTTTCTCAAATACTTCACCAATGCAGTTATATGTAATACTGCAGATATTTTCCATTCTTTCATATGGAATCTTTACAAAATCAAGAAACTGTTCCAGCATCCATTTGCTGACAAAAATAAAATATGTTTTTCCCAGTATTCCTGTTAAATACTTTCTCCATAACCAAAGCTTGAATATATCATAAATTCCCCGTATAATGCGCTTGTCAAGCCTTTCCGCCATATATGTATATGGCTTTGGATATACTTTATTAACACGTAGTACCTCATGACCATGAAAAAAAAATATAATCTTTCCGAAACGCTTCTCATATTTATGCAAAAAATGATAATGATTACGAATATTTGCTGCATGGCAAATCAGAATATCATACTGTATTCTATTTTTTATATATGTGTCAAGCGTTATTACAGGAATATTATCAATAACGTAGTCAATCCCTGTCTTGAAATTCAACACCGTGACATTTATTCCGTTTTGTATATACTGCTTATTTCTTACATGAACATACATAAGAGAAACATTACCATCAGGACTAGGATAGTCTGCCACAGCAACTAAGGCATTTATGGGATTCTTCAAAGCTTCACACCTCATATCAATTTTTTATATTATTTTATGAGCAATATTTATAATTTAAATTTTTATCCACTCTGGCGGAACTATGTCACTTTTTGTCCCATCCGCAAACCAATTCCTAGGTGCAATAACAATTTTATCAGGATTATCTATCAACCATGCACCCCACCAGTAAAAGGTACTATTACTGATAATCGCATGGCAGCAGCTTGACATAACAAACAATTCTTCTAAATCGTCCAATTGTTTTTCATTCTCACGATATCTTACTGTATATGGTTTAAAATTCATATTTGTCTTAACCCACTCTATATCATTTGAAAAAACATAAAATACTGGATCTGCAACTTTTTTTGAAATAATTCCCATCGCAGATCTATACCATTCTTCTGTAAGAACACCGTACCGCTTCCTATTCTTCTTTTTTATATAATCACCACGTCTGATTCCTACAAATACAAGGGATTCTTTAGCATTATTTTGCATTTCTTCCATTACTGCTGTGCTTATACCAGTACGTGGATAAAATTCCTTCTTAATCACATTTTTCATATTTTCAACATACTGATATGATTGCCAGTACCCATCATAATACTTATACTGCATGGCTTCTTCAAATTCTCTGTGTCTTCTTTTCTGTAAGTAATAATTTTTATTAAACAGTGTTTCAAGTATTATAAAAAATTTATAAATTATGTTCGGAGAGGTTCTTATATGCCTAAATATGCAAATCTTACTAATCTCACTTTCTTCAGCAGCTTCTAATGAAACATTCAATCTGAATATAATCGGTCTTCTAAAGTTGGCATCTCTTCCCTTGTTACCATATGCAGACAAATCAAGATAGACTTTTTCTGCATCACACTTCATTTCAAGGTATTTTGCAAAAACATATTGAAATAATTGATTCCCTATTCCGCCCTTGAGCTTTACGATTTTCATATCATTTTACCAAATGCCTTTTATAATTTCTGGAACTATTTCTGCCTTCTTTTCAATAAACATATTTTTAATATCTTTTCCTTTATGTTTTTGCTGACCGTCTTATACTGATATCAGACATCACTCACATACGCTAAGGAAACAATTATTTATTTTTTAGTATATTTCTCTACACAACACATCTGCTATCTTCTCGCAGGCATGCCCGTCCCCGTAAGGATTGCTGGCACACGTCATTTTTTCATACGCCTCCCTGTCCGTCAGCAGACAGCTGAACTCCCTGTATATCGTCTCCTCGTCTGTCCCCACAAGCCTCAGCGTCCCCGCCTCTATCCCCTCCGACCTCTCAGTCGTGTCACGCATCACGAGCACGGGCTTTCCTAGGCTCGGTGCCTCCTCCTGTATCCCTCCTGAATCTGTAAGTATCATATAGCTGTGTGCCATAAAATTGTGGAAATCAAGCACGTCCAGCGGCTCTATCATATGCAGCCGACCGCTTCCTCCCAGAATCTCATCAGCCGTCTCCCTCACGGCAGGGTTCATATGTATCGGATAAACCGCCTTGATGTCAGGGTGTTCGTCCATTACACGGCGTATGGCGCGGAACATATGCCTCATAGGCTCGCCGAGGCTTTCCCTGCGGTGTGCAGTTATCAGTATCAGCCGACTGTCCGATGCCCATTCAAGCTCCGGATGTGTGTATCCTGCCCTGACTGTGGTTTTGAGCGCATCTATCGCCGTATTGCCTGTGACATAGACCGTGCTCTCATCCTTCCCCTCCCGTATCAGGTTCTTCTTGGAGAGCTCCGTCGGGGCAAAATTATATCGGCTTATTATAGACACCGCCTGTCGGTTAAATTCTTCCGGATAAGGGGAATATATATCATAGGTCCGCAGCCCCGCCTCGACATGCCCTACAGGTATCTGCAGGTAGAAGCAGGCTAGCGCCGCCGCAAACGTCGTTGACGTATCGCCGTGCACGAGCACCACATCAGGCTCTGCCTCCTCAAGCACGTTTTTGATGCGGGACAGTATGCCGCCCGTGATGTCAAAGAGTGTCTGCCTTTCCCGCATTATCGAAAGGTCATAGTCCGGTACCACTGAAAATACGTCCAGCACGCTGTCCAGCATCTCACGGTGCTGCCCTGTGACGCACACTATGGTCTTTATCCCGCTGCGCCGTTTGAGCTCGTTCACCAGCGGGCACATCTTTATCGCTTCCGGGCGTGTCCCAAAAACGAGAAGAACTGTTTTTTCTCTCACCCTTCCAAAGCCTCCTATACATAAAATAATGCAGCTTGCTTATTCCTTTACCGTCCTGTAAACGCAGACTGTAGTATTTTTTGAAATAGCAGATATCCACATTTCCTATATGGCAGTCTCTCTATATTTCTGTACACATACCACTGCCATTTGACAAGCTCGCTCTTTTTATAGGAGATAGAGTCATTCCTTATCCTGTGATATCCCAGCACTTCATCAAGCCCGTATGCGTTCTGCGCCAGTTTTATCACCTTAAGCCACAGCGCGAAATCATTCCTCTTGCGTATATCCGCGCCATGTACCCTTCCAAGCTTTTCAGCATTGTAGACCACTGTTGAGTTTCCAAAACATTCACGCAGCACAAGCTCATAATCATACTTCGCATGACAGTGCACTACCTTATCCAGAATACTACCTTGCTCATCCACTTTTCCATAAGCAGTGCAGCTGAACAGATAATCGTTACTCTCCATAAACCTTATCTGTCTGTCCAGCTTTTCCGGCTTCCACAAGTCATCACTGTCCAGAAAAGCAAGATAATAGCCTCCAGACAGGTCTGCCGCCTTATTCCTCGCAACGGCAGCCCCGGAGTTTTTATCCAGCCTGTGCACTTTTATTCTTTTATCCTTGTCCGCATATAACTGAGCGATACGGTATGTACCATCCGTGGAACAGTCGTCCACTATTACCAGCTCCCAGTTCTTGTATGTCTGCCCGAGCACGGAATCTATCGACTTTCCTATATAATCCGCACAGTTGTATGCAGGCATTACCACAGACACTAATCTTTCTGCCTTTCCCATCGCCATTCCACTTCCGACTGTGGTACCAAATTCATATAATACCACCGACTTTTCCTCAGTCATCCAACGTTTAAGATAAACCTTTATAAATATCACCAAATTAAGGTACAACAGCAATTCTTAAATTCATCAAAACCCTTCCGTACTCTCCCTCATAAATATCACCTTCACCGTCAGCAGAATAAGCTGCAGATCCAGCAAAAGCGACTGCCTTTCAATATACATCAAATCCATTTTCAGCTTGTCCTCGGCGCTGGTGTTGTATTTGCCGTATATCTGCGCATAGCCTGTCAGTCCGCCGCGCACACGCAGCCGATAGGAAAATTCGGGAAGCTTTGACGTGTATTTTTTTACATGCTCTATACGCTCCGGGCGCGGTCCCACTATGGACATATCGCCCTTTAGTATGTTGAGAAGCTGCGGTGTCTCGTCGATACGCACAGCCCTGATAATCCTCCCTATTTTCGTAATACGGCTGTCCCTTTGGACTGCGGGCATATAGCCCTGTTTTTCCGCATCCACAATCATGCTTCGGAATTTCAGCATATAAAATTCCCTGCCGTTCAGCGTGACGCGTCTCTGCCGATAGAATACGGGACCGCCGTCCTCCAGCTTTATGCAGACCGCAACAAGAAGCATGAGCGGCGAAAATATGAACAGCATAAGCAAAGACACTGCTATGTCAAGAAGCCTTTTGCCCCTATATCCGCTTCGTCTTGCGGGCAGCATAAGCAGCGGTGTATCGGTAATGCTGCTGTACTCATAATTCATCAATAGAATATCCTCAAGCTTCGGCGTGACATACACGCTTTTGCCCTTTTCCGCGCATACGGCAAGCAGCCTTGCCCGCAGCTTTTGTGAGACATGGCAGAGCACCACCGCGTCATAATCGGCAATTTTTTTGACAAGCTCCGAGCCCTCCTGCGTATCGTTGCAAATCTCCTGTATGTCAATCAAATCTGAATGTTTCTTTTTCAGCTTATTCATAAGCTGCTCCGCGGAAGTCTCAATATGCTCCTCCCGAAGCTTCATCCTTGCCCCATATATAAAGATTGCCGACTGCGGAGGTATATATTTCGCAAGGCTGGATTTGTTTATTTTTATCAAAAAATAGGTTACCGCAAGCTGTATTGCCGCCGCAACAAGCAGGGGGAGCAGATTTGCAAACCGCATATGCGTCAGGTAACATACCATATACATAATAAAATCTGACATCCCGATTGCCAAAAGCTGTGAAAGCATCAGCTCGCCTATCCTCGCAATATTTATCTTAAAAGCATGATAAAGCTTACCAAACGCGTAATATATCAGTATGTAAAGCGAAGCACATATAAGCATCCCCCGATACCAAAAGCCCGCAAACGTCTTTTCATTGTAATACAGCGCCCAAACGTAGCAGAATATCATAATATTTCCAAACGGAATAAGCGCCCGCATAAGCCTTAAAAGAAAATCCTCCCTCACACTGCCTCCATTATTCCACTCCCCATGACCTCAAAACCTCAAGAAAAACGCCGCCCTTGCGTTTTTCCTAAACATTTAAGAAATCTTAGGTGTTGTCTTTTGCTGCCTTAGATTTCCTTAATGTTTTCAGTTCACACATAACCCCGTCTATGCACCACAGCATAAATACTGCAAATGCCAGCGCAAGCACTGGCGCGCCGATTTTTTTCGCCGCCGTCAGAATGCCTCCCGCCGCTTTGTACTGCGCGGGTACGCCGATTTTATACGCATTTGAAAAAAGCGTGGTCGTGTAGTATTCCTCTGTCGTCTGCTCAGTGAGATTCGCCCACTCAGATATTGTCTGAGCTACCTCCGCCATCAATCCGTCCGCGTAATCATATTCGTCCTGGCTGTTTGCCGAATTTGAATTATTAATTGCCGCCAGGCGCGTATATGCCTCATTCAGATCTGTATTAAGCTCGGCTATTTGATTTGACAAATCAAGTTTTTGCTGCAGCAGGCTGTCATAATAGTCATTTGTCTGAGTAAACTGCTGCATCGTTTCCTGGGTGCTTACAATGACGACAGGATCTTTTTGGTATTTGTCAATGACAGACTGTATATTATTAAGCTCTACCTGGCACTCCGAAATATCCATATTGTATTTCTTTATTTTGTACTCATAATATTCCCGCTGTCTGTTTACATCCTTTGTGAGAGTGTGGCTTTCTATATAAGAGCTTAAGTTTGCTATATCTACCTCGTTGACCGTGTCAAGCGCCGTGGATATGTCGCTGAAGGAAAGTCCTGTCGCCGCGGAGCGAAATTCAGGCGCCTGAGCGCCGCGCTCGTTTACATAGTCAAGCATAATACCTATCTGCGCCTTGAGCATATCAAGCGACTCCGCATAATCATAGCCCGTGTAGTCTATCAGATTGCCCGTGACCGTGAGCACCCCAGTATTTGCATATGTGTCAAGGAAATAAGTCCTGTAGCTTTCAAGCACGGCATTCAGTATCTGGACAGCCTCCGCAGATGACATTCCAAACCTGTCGTGCAGATATACGATATACTGTGACGGAAAGTAGGACACATCAAGTATTTTTTCGTAATTTGAAACATCTTCAAGCGCCATCTCCTTTATCACTGTAATCCGCTCTACTGCGTCCTTTGGGACGACGCCTTCTATCGAAATGTTTTCCCTGATCTGCTCCGTGGTATATTTTGTAATGCCCAGGAAATTTAACGCTCTCTCTATCACCATCGGGGATTTGATTTTGTTTATGTCAAACGCCGCTCCGTTTGGATCAAGCCCCTCCTCTATTCCTTCATATTGAAAGTTGACGACTGCCCGCGCATATGCGTCTTGTCCCCTTATGTGATCCACGGCTATCAGCGTCAGGCCTATTATCACCCCTAAACATACTGCCGACAGCATAATATAGCGGTACAGCTTCTTTCTCGCCTTCATGTGGCTTATTACCCCGAGAAGGTCTATCTGCTGCTCGTCATCATCATTTTCCATATGAAGATATATCTGCGAGGCCTGCGTATCCTCCCTGCTGCTCTTGCCAATATCATCTATATGCATTATTCCTTTTCTCCTGTTTCTTTACTTTTTTGCCAGTCTTTGAAATTCTTACAAGCTTATGTATCTCTTTTATCAGTGAGACCAGTATTGCCACTCCCAAAATATCTCCAATTATGCAGGCGGCTGTAAACAAATCAAGATTTGAGGGGCGGACTCTTTCCTTTGATAAAGGGACGGGATTTATGCCTTCCTCAGTGTCAATGACTTGAACTGCGGATTGCGCACTGTCGTCCTGCGTCTGGTTCTGTTCAGGATTTTCACTTGTCATTGTCCCTACAGCTTCACCTGTCTGGTTTGTATCTTCAGGCTGTCCGTCCTCATTGGGCTGCTCGGCTTCTTCTGGCGTTTCAGCCTCATTCGACTGTATGTCTTCATTCGGATTCCCCTGCTGTACAATGGCAACTGCGCCGTCTGTCACGTAGCCCGTCATATTTTCATATGATACCAGATACCATGCCTCTCCTGACTCATTGACATGCTCCCCAAAATACGGAAGCCTTGTGTCGCGTCCTACTTTTGCAATAATTTCCGAATCTGTCGAAGGCTGTCTTCTAAGATTTATTGTTTCGAGTACGTTAAGCTCTCCCAGCTGTCCTGTCTGTGCGTCATTGTCTGCATTATTCCCGTCTGCGCCGTTTTGCGGCATCTCGGTACGCACTCTCGCCAGCTCATCTGATTTCACATATCCCTCCGCGCCGAAGTCAGTTTTTATCCTATACCATACGGCTCCACTCTCGTCAGTCTGTGTGTCCAGCACTTCAAACCCGCTGCCCACAATGAGATTTGCCGTTATATCGCTATCCTCCGACATTGCCGTATGCACCTTTGCGGTAGCGTCCTCAAAAATGCCGCCATCCTCCGCCGCGTATGACCTTGCGCCAAGCATGCACAGGCCGCACAGCGCCGCACGGCATATAAGCCTCCTTAAATTAAACGTTCTTCTCATTTTTGCCATGTATCCCTATATCCATATATCCTTAATTCTGCTTTGGCAATAAGCCTTACTTTCTAAAAATATCACCTTTATACAGTATTAGAAAAAGGGAAATCTCCATTTGCATTTCAATTTCCCTTTTCCGCAACGCAAAAATTATGCCAGTACCAATACTGTAAGCGTAACAGGCACTCCCTTAAATGCGCCAAGCACTGCGCCCGTCACGGGATCGACAACGCCCTCTACATACTCGACTGTGCCGTCCGCATTTACGCTCATAAGCATAACCAGCGCCCCCGTTGTTACATTAGGAATGACGCCTGCAGAAGCTATATTGTTGCCGAGCGGATCTGCAGCGACTGCCGCTGTCTTTACTGTGCCACAGTCGTTTACTACCATTTCAGAGCCTTTGATTTCGGCAAGCGCTTCAACCGTCCTGACAAAAAACTCTGTCGGGGCTGTTGTCATAAGAGCCTGAACCGTAACCGCCGCCTGCTGCGGCGCTGCTGTCTCCGCTGCCGCTGCCACTGACGCCTTCAAGGTGTTCTGCACATCACTGATGACATTTGTCAAGCTTACTGCCGACACTGTGCCGTCCGGGTTTGCCACTGCTATGCTTACCGTGTTGGTCGCAATGCGTCCTCCCGGCGCTGCGTCAGCTATTGTCGCCCCTTGCGTGTCCGCTGTCTCTGTGTCTGCTGTGGCGTTCGTGCTTGAGCTGGCGGAATCATCTGATTCTTCCGTGTCAGAATCTTCACTGTCGGAATCGTCTGAATCAGTTACATCCGGCGTTTTTTTGCTTATGTTATCATCTGCCAATGCTGTAAATGACATTGAAAGCGAAAGCACGACTGCCAGGCTCATTGCTATGAACTTCTTTTTCATCTCTTCCTTCCTCCTTTTAAATTTTTTATATATAAATTTCTTTATATATCATATTAAATGACTAAATGACGCGCTTATATCCAGCGTCACCCGCCAATGCTGACCTCCTTGTAAAATACCCTCATTATGAGGTCTTTCAAGGCTTCCTCGTCCAGATAATAATCGTTGTAATAATCGCCTTCATCATCTATATAATCCGCCCTGTCCTCGCCTGAAAGCTGATAAAAGGATTCCGCCGAAAATGTACAGTCCAGCGCCTGCGCCGCTGTATAAACGGCTTCATCTATTGATATGTCCGTGTTCATGTAAGGCTTTACCGCTTCGTATGTTTCCTTTACAAAGGCGGGATTTGCCTTTATTTCCTGCAGAACGCGCGTCGCCGCCGTCCTCATAAACGCTTTCTGGCGCGCAAGTCTTACCGTGGGGCTGCCCAGCGTATGCATATCACGGTAGCGCAGATAATTAACTACATTTTTTCCCGTCAAGATCTGCGTACTGCCCTGGACATAAGCGCTGTTATACGCCGTCATATCATCAGGCACTACAACTTCTATGCCGCCAAGCCGATCCGTGAGTTCTGATACCGCGTCATAGCTTACGGCGCATGCGCCGTGTATCGGCAGCCCTCCAAAAAGCTCTGACACGCTTTCCGACATTTTGGCAAGCCCAAGCTCGCCCCCGCCCGCATAGCCGTACTGCAGGCATATTTGGTCATATATTTTATCTATACATTCGCTTTTATTGTTGAATACCTCCACGTTCACCATCGAATTTCTCGGTATTCCTATTACGCTAAGCGTCTTGTCTTCTTTGCACAATGACAGCAGGAAAATCACATCCGCCTGCCCTGCTTTCCAGTCCGTAAGCCTTGTTTCGCTTGAAAGCTCTCCTTTGCGGTCTATTCCAAGGAGCAGGAAATTAAGCGCGTCCTCGCGGTACTCATAAACTTTATCGCCATATACAACCCAATCATCCTGCCATACAACGCTGCTGCTGTAATTAAGATTCTCCCTTATTTTGGCGACCTGCGCCTCATCTGTCACAAGGCTTGGCGTCTGCGAGCTTGCCGACGCCTTCAGGGACATTTCGCCGGATTTATAAATGACAATTCCTATAAGTCCAATTGTCAGTATTATGATAAACATAAACGCCAGCGTTACCTTGACAATTCTTCCGAGGATATTTTTCCTTTTTGATGGCTTAGCTCTTTTTGCGCTTTTTCTCATTTCAAGCCACCCTCCCCTCATGCTGTAGGACTTTTAATTTTCTTTTTTGCCGTCTTTAGTAAAAATATTTACTAAAGACGACAAAAAAATATAAAACACATGAGAAATATGAGAAAGAACAACAGCATATAAAACCACATCAGCCTCGCTAATGTAAATATAATATACCACATAATTTTCTTTTAGTAAATATGTTTATTAAAAAATTTGTTTTATATATCCGAAATTTTTTGCATTTTGTTCATTATAGTATTAAAATTCATTGCTTCCTCCTGCGTGGAAATGAATTTTTTTCTTCGGTAAGTCCCAGCATATAATCAGTTGACACATCGTAATAATTTGCCAAACGGATTAAATGTCTGATGGGCAGCTCATTCGCGCCACGCTCGTATCTGGCATACATTGTCTGTGACGTGCCCAGAATATCGGCGATTTCCTGCTGCGTCATATCGCTGTCTTCACGCAGATTGCGCATTCTGATTTTATAATCCATATATACCCCTATTCCCCATGTAATAAATCATTTTCGTTGTACATAGCATACCAAATAAGCATTATCTTTTTATTTTTTTAATACACATCTTTACTTGTTTGGACATTAGTATATAATTTTGTGGTAAATTTAAATTTTATGATAAGTTTTTGCTTTATGCGATTGACATTTTTTTGCATGTGATTTTATAATAGGAAATGAGCGCATTGACTGCTTTTTAAGAGGAGGAAATGAAATTTTTATGAAACGAAATCGGCAATTTTTAACTTTGGGAAATGTATTTCATGGGAAATATGGGATTTGTGCGCTCTGCCGCCTTTTTGCTCTGTGCTGCCTTTGTATATTTTTGGCAGGCTGCGGCAAAGCAGAGGACGATGGGGACGATGTGATGATTCCTGATTCCGAGACAGCCGACAGTTTGAATGACAGCGGCTTTACTGACGCGGAGATTTCTGTTCCGGCGGGACTTGTCGGGGATGAGGTTTCCGAAAAGCAGGCGGCATATACGGATGAAGACGGCTCGCATGTCGTCTACGCGCTTTCAGGTGATGAACGCGGTGACATTGTGCGCGGACTTTCTGATGAGCTTGCTGACAGCATTGAGGTGATTCTTGCGGATGACGACCGCTATCCTGATATTGAGGGGATTACGGCAAATGAAGACTATACGGAATTTACGATTGCACTTACTGACGGAAACATGAATATATATGAATCCATGCTTGCAATGTCATTTTATATTGCAGGCAATAAATATCAGATATACAGCGGCGTGAGCGCCGATGATGCGCTGACTGTCGTGCGGTATGTCGATTCCGCTACGGGAAATGTCGTGAGCGAGACGGATTCACGGTCTATGGCGGTCGAGTAGTCCCAAATGGACTTGGTTTAATGTCTGTAGGCGTAATGGGAAATCAAAGCAATAAAAAAGGGCTGATGCACTAAGTATTCAGTGCATCAGTCCTTTTTATGATTAATATTATTTTCTAATTTTACCGACTTTCAGATATTATACAATACCCTGAGCCTCCATAGCGTTTACAACCTTCTCAAAGCCTGCGATGTTAGCGCCTGCGACATAGTCGCCTTCTACGCCGTATCTCTTTGCTGCGTCGTCGAGGTTGCGGAAGATGTTTACCATGATGTTCTTTAACTTGGCATCAACTTCCTCGAATGTCCAGCTGAGTCTCTCGCTGTTCTGTGACATTTCAAGCGCTGATGTGGCAACGCCGCCTGCGTTTGCCGCCTTGCCAGGCGCAAAGAGCACTTTATTCTGCTGGAGGTATTTTGTTGCCTCTAATGTAGTAGGCATATTTGCGCCTTCTGCTACTGCGAAGCAGCCGTTAGCTACGAGTGTCTTGGCGTCCTCGATGTCGAGCTCATTCTGTGTAGCGCAGGGAAGTGCGATATCGCATTTAACTGTCCATACGCCTTTGCCCTCGTGATACTCTGCGTTCGGTCTTGCTGCCTTGTACTCTGTGAGTCTTGCGCGCTTAACCTCTTTAACTTCCTTTAAGAGCGCTACATCTATGCCATCGGGATCATATATCCAGCCTGTCGAGTCTGAGCAGGTTACGGGCTTAGCGCCGAGCTGCTGCGCCTTCTGGATAGCGTAGATTGCTACGTTGCCTGCGCCTGAAACTACTACTGTCTTGCCTTTTATGTCCTTGCCGTTTGCCTTTAACATTTCATCTGTGAGGTACAGTAAGCCGTAGCCTGTCGCCTCTGTTCTTGCGAGTGAACCGCCGTAGCTTAAGCCTTTACCTGTGAGTACGCCTTCGTACAGTCCTGTGATTCTCTTGTACTGGCCGTACATATAGCCGATTTCCCTTGCGCCTGTGCCGATGTCGCCTGCGGGTACGTCTGTGTCGGCGCCGATGTATTTGTAAAGCTCTGTCATGAAGCTCTGGCAGAATGCCATTACCTCTCTGTCTGACTTGCCTTTGGGATCAAAATCTGAGCCGCCTTTGCCGCCGCCGATTGGAAGTCCTGTGAGGGAGTTTTTGAAAATCTGCTCAAAGCCGAGGAATTTGATGATTCCTGTGTTTACTGACGGGTGAAGTCTTAAGCCGCCCTTATAGGGTCCGATTGCGGAATTGAACTGGATTCTGTAGCCTGTGTTTACTTGTACCTGACCTTTATCGTCTACCCAGGGTACTCTGAACTTGATTTGTCTTTCGGGCTCGGTGAGTCTTTCGAGGAGTGCTTCTTTTCTATACTTTTCCTCGTTTTTTTCGATTACGGGTCTTAATGAATTTAAGACTTCGTCAACTGCCTGGAGAAATTCAGGCTCGCTTGCGTTTTTCTTTTTTACAAGCTCTAATACTTCATCTACATATGACATTTTGGTATCCTCCTTAGTCCCTATAAACTTTATATATTTTGGCGCTGTGTCGCGCTAAACCAACATATTTATTATAATGGAAAATATTTTGATGTACAACAAAAATATGTTGTGGTGTTTAATTTTGTGCAATTTACTGAATTTGGTTGGTATAATTTACTACGTTTGTGCTTTATAATGTATGTTTTGTGTTTGTGTGGCGTATTATAAACAGGTCGCCCGAGCAGAAAAATATACCCCATTCAGACTCGCTTGCGCTGGTGGAAAGCGTAGCGAACACTAAGCTCAACGGCGCTGTAAAAGGAGCTACGCTTTTACAGCTTGTTTCGCTAAGTGCCGACGCTTTCCAAGGTCTTCATGGGGTATATTTTTCTGCTCGGGCTAGTGTATTGGCTTAGACTATATTTGCTTAGGTTTTATTGGCTTAGACTATATTGACTTAGGCTATATTGGTTTAGGCTATATTGGTTTAGGCTATATTGGCTTAGACCTAAGGGCTTGATTTTTATTTATCGCCCTTGTTGGGGAGTTCGTATTTTTTGAGGTATTCGTTGTATCTTAGGCGGAACTCGCTGCCTTCGCCTTTTTGGAGGGTGTCTACGTATTCGTGGGCGTGGGTGTCGTCTTCGTAGAGCTGCATTACGTTTATGGCGAGGTTGGAACAGTGGTCGGCTATGCGCTCGTAATTGTTTGTGATGTCGGAGAGGATGAAGCCCATTTCGGCGCTGCATTTGCCTTTTCTGAGGCGTTTCATATGGCGTTTTTTCATTTCCTTCTGGATTACGTCGATTGCCTCCTCAAACGGCTCTATGCGTTCTGCCGCGTATTTGTCTTCGGTTTCAAATACGGTTACTGATGACTGGACTATGTCGAGCACTGCCTGGGAGAATATTTTGAGTTCTTCTGTCGCTTTGGGTGAGAAGCTTTGCTCTTTTTTGTTCATCTCACGCGCGGAGTCGGATATGTTCATGGCGTGGTCTGAGATGCGCTCTAAATCGCCTATGCTATGGAGGAGGAAATTCAGCTTTTTTGAATCCTTTACGCTCAGGTTCTTGCTCGAAAGCTTGACGAGGTAGCCTGAAATTTCATCATCATAATGGTCTACGAGATTTTCACGCTGTTCTACCTTGTCCGCCACTGTGTCTTTGTATTTAAATAAAAGCGAAACTGCATCTTTCAGCGACTCATATGTGATTTTTGCCATCTCAACCACATGGGAATTTGCCTGTTCGAGCGCAAATGACGGAGTGGCGAGGAAACGGTCGTCTATTCTGACAAAATTTGCTTTTTCCTGTTCGAGTTTCTTTTCCTCCTCGTCGGGCTTTATGAGGATAAGGGACAGCTTTTCGAGAAGGTCTGAGAATGGCAGGAGCACTATGGTTGCCGCTATGTTGAATGCTGAATGTATCACGGCTATACCGACTTTATTGGCGGGCTCTGCCATAAATCCAAAATTCAGAAACGCGTTCAGCGCATAAAATACCGCCATAAACACAGCCGTACCGATTATGTTAAACAGCAGATGGACGGTCGCCGCGCGTTTTGCGTTTTTGCTTGCGCCGATGCCGGACATCATCGCCGTGATGCAGGTGCCTATATTTTGTCCCATTATAATAGGAATTGCCGCGGCAAATGTGACTGTACCAGTGCTGCACAGCGCCTGCAGGATACCTATTGAAGCCGCCGACGACTGGATTATTGCCGTGAGCAGCGCGCCCACGAGAAGTCCCAGCACGGGATTTGTGAACATTACGAACAGGCTCGTAAATTCGGGCATATTGCTGAGCGGCGACATTGCGTCAGACATTGCGTCCATGCCAAACATCAAAATCGCCAAGCCGACAAAAATAGTGCCTAAATCGCGTTTTTTGCCATTTTTCATAAACATTATAAAGATAATGCCGATTACGGCAAGTATGGGCGTAAAGGACGACGGCTTCAGCATCTGTATGAAAAAGTTATCGCTCTCAATTCCCGAAAGGCTCAAAAGCCATGAAGTGATGGTCGTGCCGACGTTTGCGCCCATTATCACTCCGATAGCCTGCGAAAGCTTTATAATGCCAGAGTTTACAAAGCCCACCACCATAACGGTAGTCGCCGACGACGACTGCACCGCCGCCGTAATGCCCGCGCCCAAAAGCACTGCCTTCCACTTACTGCTCGTCAGTTCTTCAAGCACGCGCTCCAGCCGACCGCCCGAAACCTTCTCCAGCCCCTCGCTCAAGATATGCATGCCGTACAAAAACAGGGCTAGTCCGCCAATCATAGACAAAAAATCAAAAAAAGTCATAAAAATCCTCCAAATTTTCCCCTATCTTTTTCATTATACGATATTATTTCCGTTTTGTGTAGAAATTTTAACAAAGTTCGTCCGTTTTTTCTGTTTTTTTATCGTTCAGACGCTTAAAGAGCCTGAAAAGCACTATAACAGCCGCTATCGCAAGCACCAGCTCCGCCGTAAACTGCGCGTATGCAAGACCGTAAAGCGGGAAAAAATAATTTAATATATACAGCGCGGGAATTTCCAGTGCAACCTTTCTCATAAGCGCAAACACAAGCGCCTCCTTGCCCATGCCGACTGCCTGGAACACGCCGACGGCAAGAAAATCCATGCACAAAAAGGGCAGTCCAAGGCAGAAGCTCCTCAAAAACCGCGTGCCGTATGCGATAATCGCCTCATTATCCATAAAAAACCGCACTACAGCGCCAGCGCCGATATAGTAAAACATCGCCGCCATTGTGATAAAACCGACGCTCACTGTCCCCGAAAATACTACCGCCGACTTCATGCGCTTATGATTGCCGCTTGCGTAATTGTAGCTTATAAGCGGCATTATTCCCTGTGAAATGCCCATGCTTATGTACATCGGAACCATATTTATTTTCTGTGTTATGCCCATCGCGGCTACCGCGTCGGCGCCGAATGCCGACGTGAAATTGTTTAAAATCGTCATACCTGTCACATTCAAAAGATTTTGAATTGAGGCGGGTATTCCGACAGCGCATATGCCGAGGACTATGTACGAGCTCAAGCTGAATTTATCAGGTCGTATGCAGACATATGTGCTTTTTCGCTTTACATAGAGCAATACAAAGAAATACAGGCACGCCACACAGTTTGATATAAATGTAGCAAGCCCCGCGCCCGCGGCTCCCATTCCGAGAAACTGGGGAAGTATGAAAAGCGGATCGAGCACGATATTCAGAAGACACCCGCTCATAGTGCCGATGCTTGCGTGGAGCGCCGCGCCCTCCGAACGCACAAGATACGCCAGAACGACATTTAAAATCGCAGGCACTGCCCCGCAGGTCACTGTCCACATCATATACGCACCTGTCGCCTCCATGGTGACGCTGTCCGCGCCAAGCAGCCTAAGAAGCGGCGCTTTCCCCACGGTGCAGGCAAGCGAGAAGATGATGCCGCAAAACAGGGCGCAGTAAAAGCCAAACGCCGAGCTTTTGTAGACTGTCTCGTAGTCCTTCCGCCCGAGCGCGCGGCTCATCATGCTGGAGCTTCCTACACCGAAAAGGTTATTTATCGCGTTAAACGCCAAAAGCACAGGTCCCGCAAGCGTTACCGCCGCATTCTGCACGGGATCGTTTAACATTCCCACGAAATAAGTGTCCGCAAGATTGTAGAGCACCATCACAAGCGAGCTTATGATAGTAGGTATGCAGAGCGTGGCTACAGCCTTTGGGATTGCCGTAGTCTCAAATATGGCGTTTTTCCCTTTATTTATAGTATTTGTTTCTTCCATAACTAATGCCAGTCCTCGCTTTATCACAAACCGCACAGCCTATAAAGCCTGATTTTCCCTTTTTTTCCATGCATCATACACGGCTTTGTAATATGTCACAAGCGGTATAAAGCTCTGTCCAAAGTTCTTTGTGCTGCCGCTGCCTGCCACTACCGCGTCGCCGTAAATCGTCTTTTTGCCAAGCCCGCCGCCTGATGCGTCGCTTACCGCGCGCTTAAACGTGTATTCGCCGTATGCAAGGTACTTCTCATCGCCTGTAAGCTCATAGGCAATCGCAAGCGACTCCAAAAGCAGCGTATTGTTTCCATTGCGGCTAAGGCTCGGAAGCTCCTTATAATAAAACAGTCCCGTTCTTTCCATATAGCAATTCTCAACCAAATCATCAACCGCGTGCAGCAGCATGCGTTTTAAATCCTCGCTTGGAAACTCGCGGTAATAGCGCATCACGCTGCCTACGGCTACGGAAATCATAAAGCCTGTGCGTATAACCGTATTGTCCGTATAGGGCGCGAGCCACTCGCCGTACTGCTCCTCCCACGCCTTGAAATCGCTGATAATCTTATCCGTTTTGGCAAGCCATTTTTTGTCGTTCGTTTCCACATACATAGCCGTGAGTGTCCTGAGCGCCCAGCCTGTTTCGCGCGCGTTTATCTCGCCGACCTGGGAATACATCGGCAGGTCCAAAAGGCGCAGGACATTCTCTCCAATGCCTTCTGCCGTTTCAAGCGCGCGCTCATCGCCCGTGAAATGATAATAGTCAAGCAGACCCTCTACCCACTGGTGCGAGCAAACCATCAAATCCTCGCGCTTTCTTATGTTTCCCTTGCAATGCCCGTTGGTATGCTCCCACTGACCGCCTATAAACATCGGATTGCTGCTGTAATGGCACACATCTACGTCCATCCAGTGGCTTACGGCGGCGATATTGTAATCGAGGAAGCGTCGTATTCCGCTGCGCACATAGAGCAGGGCGCACGCATGGGGGAAATCATATTCGTTGTTCACCCAGACAAGGTCTCCGCCGCCCCTACCCTGCGTCGTGTAGTTCATGTCGGGACAGTCGCCGAAATTTAGCATGCCGTATGCGCGGGCATGACCGTCAGCCTTGGCGATAAGCGCCTGCTCTACCTCGGCGTCGCCTGCATTTACGCTGTCCATAAACATATCAATATAAACCCCAGACTCGGCGTGAACCTCTGGCTGCACATACGGTCTGTCGGGCATCTGGTAAATAAGGCTTCTATTGTCAAGCTCGGCAAGCGGCTCATCAGCCGCATGGAAATGGAGCAGGAAACGCTGCTCACGCGACATTCCAGACTCCATGACGACATTCCCCACGCCCTCGGGCACAAGCATTACGGCAATGCCCCTGCTGTCGGCGGCAACCGCCTTAGGGTAATTCTGCTGCGCCTGAAAAATCGTCGCGCACACGCCGCCCTCGCTGTCCGTACAATCCGCAAAAAATGTGCCGTAAAACACCTCTGCAAAATGCTCATTCGCCTCATTCACTAAATCCTGCGCGTCTACCTTCCTATAGAGTGCCGCGCCGTTTGCGCCTATTTCAAAATCCGTCTTATAGTTTGAGCTTGCCACGCAGGTGCGCGTTTGTGACACTGGTGTCATTTTCTCAATGTTGTCAAGCTCTGATATTCCCTCGGTTTTATATGTCGTCTGTAAATCAGGATTTACAATTATGACATTGTTGTCACTTTTCAGGTTCATGTTAAATACAAGTGACGACAGCTGCAGCGGGTTATCGTCAGTATTTATGAGGCGGTAGGAAACCTCAACCCAAGGCTTGCCCGCATAAGCCGTGAGCTTCAATTCAAAGTCCGCGTGCCTGCCGCTGCCGTTCATAGACTCGTTTGTGCCCTTTGCCTTCAAAATCGTGCAGACAGCGCCTGTCTCTACTACGCGCCAGCTGCCTATCCTCATTTCATATCTGCCGTTTTCGGCGTCGGTCAAAACGGGACCGTTAAAGCGCTCTTTTGGGTACTGCCTGCCCCCGCTCGCGGCGCTTGAGAAAATATGGTGGCTGTCGTTTTTTACCTCAAACGAAAGCGTGCCCGTATCAACGCTTATGCCATCTGGTGTCTGATTTACCTTTATTTCCTCCATGGCTGATTTTTTGTCCGACGTCAGCTCGCATTTTAAGACGACGCCCTTGTTTGCGGGCAAATCCGCGAGAAACCTCAAAAACATAAAGCGCACGGAGCCGTCCTTGTGCCGTGAGGTCACTTTTTTCTGTATCGGCAATGGTCTGCCGTCCTGCAGTACCTCCACCCCGTCAAGCTCAAAAAGCTCGCCCTGCTTTAGCGGTATGCCGATGCAGCACGGCTCGGCTGTACGCGGCCTGCGGTACAGCTTGTCAACGTATATGTCTATTGTTTTGCCCATAGCTTCTAATTTACTCATTCTGTTTCTCCTTCTTTGTGATTTCAGTTATGCAAGGTTTTCTGTTTCTTAATCTCTATCATAGCGCAAAATTAACTCTAACAATTTCTATTATATATCATATTGCCATTTATTCAATAAAAAAGTACCAAAAGAGAGTAAAAGGGACAAAAGTATGGTCACTAACATGAGCAAAAATCATGCAACAGCACAGGCGCGGCAAACCATAAATACACCACATATCTTACCAAATATGTCGGTCCTAAAATAACCGTGCACCATATAAGCATCAAAAACAGATACGGCACTGCCTTTCCAAGCTCCCCGCAATACGCAAAAAAGCCTAAGACAAACGCATATATCCAGAATAAAAATCCTGGCGAAAACAGCATGGACAATACTGGTATTTTTTGCTGAAAAAGCTCCAAGGACATTCTGCGGTATATTTCTTCAAGAGGCTTAAAAAAGCTCTGCCTTGTTCCCGGCTGCTCTACCTCAAACCCGAAGTACGAGCTGTCCTCATATGTAAATGTAAATACACTGTTCCCACGGTAGACATCAATCACGGCATCAGGATACCAAAAGCCATAAGATGTCATAAACCATGCATTCAAATACGAAAACGGATTCTTAATTCCCTGAACAAGCCAGAGTTTCAGATATTTGGCAGGATTTTTGCTGTAATTGTCATTATTAAAGCGTACTTTCACGCCATCTGAAACTTTAGGATTATACCTCTGCAGCGCGTCGGCAGGAAGGATTTCATACAGCGTTTCAAGCTCCTGCGGTGAGAAACTGTCCTTGTTGCTGTTATATACCCTTGCCAGCTGCTGAATAGGCACTGTAAGCATCTCTTGATTTTCTGATTTATCCGCCTGCACAACTAAAGCCATACCATTGTTTAAGACCTGCGCCAATACGATCAGAATTATCGCCCAGGCTAACTTTTTCTTTCTGAACGCGATAACGGCATACGCCAGAAAAGCATACAATCCATTGTAACGCAGCAGAAGCAGCAAAATCACCGATATACTGAATAATGTGTTGTCACTGCTTTCAACGCGCTTATCTGCCATAAGCCTTTCAGCCAATACACCTTTTCTCATCAATACCGTCACAACCAGCGCGGCGCAGGCAAACAACCCGTCTTTGGCGGAGCACAGCGCAAACATAGCTATCACCGGAAAAAGCCCAAAATACAACGCCGTGGCAATGCGCTTCCCCGCCGTCATTCCTTCCGCCTTCAATCGGCATATTACCCACGAGAAAACACATGAAAATACAAGCATTTGAAACAATATGTAACACGCAATGCCCATATTGTATGAACCGCTTATTTTATATACAAGCTGTATAATACCCCCGAGCATTAGCACATGAAACAACGGATGATGCGTTGAAAACTCCCGCGTAATTACTTGAATAAGCTCATCCTGCGCGTCATAAACAAAGAACCCCGGATATACGGCAAGGAAAACAGGAACATAACACAGAAAAATCAGCGCCGCATTTGATATAAACGTTTTTGCCGCGCTGCTTTCGTCACAGCCTTTATCCTCTGCTGCCTTGGCTGCATTGTTTGCCTTGCCGCGCACAATTCTGTCCCAAATGTACCTAACGGCTATTGCGCTGATAACGCTTAAAACCACAATCCTTATCCATATGCCTATGCTTGTAAATTGTACGCTGCCTCTGCTTTCAAGACTGCTGCCAAATATCATGCATATTGCAAATAATACTGAAAACACGCAGGGAACAAGCCACTTCTTTACCCTCCCTGAAAATCCCGCTGTCAGAGCCTGATATAATCCCTTCCATATGCATAACCATAAAATCACCGAAAAGATACTGTTTGTAAATCTTAGATTTTCATATGAAGTTTCCACGGAATAAGCTCCGCCCGCAAAATTTAATTCCGATACAATGCACACTCCGCCAAATGCAAGCATCGCCGATATTATTAATTTTATTCCGCGCTTTTTCTGCGCGCTGTAATTTTCAAACATATGTCACCGTCCGTTTATATGCAAAGTTACAATTTTTGCAAGATTTTTATATTATAAAAATTATTATAGGCTTTATTAATATTATATGTCAAACAAATAATGGTCTTTTATGTCGGCACATATCTTATTATTTTCAAAAAGTTCCAAAATAGTAATGATATTTATTCAACAAAAAAGCGCCGCATATTTGCGACACTTTTCACTTTACAATATTCTGTTTTATGCTGCAAGCTCATTTCTATGATGGCGCAAGGCGTTCTGCCTTTGTATGTCCTTTCTGAACACAGCCTTAAATATAGTCCTCACAAGCGGCTGTATGAAGAAAAGCTGTGAAAAGAACGCAAACGGAAGATTCAGGCACACCAGCTTAAGCCAGTTTGCAAGCAGCGTAAATACATTAAAGCCCGCATAGTACGGATAGTACAGAAACGCCGCTATCAGGCTCATTGCGGGGCACATAAGCCCTACGGTGGCGCAGATTACTGCCGTTTCAAAAAGCATATGGTGGTCTTTCTGGGGATTGAATACCCTGCACGCAAGCTTAAACGAACAGGGGCTTCCCATCACATTTTCAAGAAGGTACGCAAACGCAAACTCCAAAATAACCACGCTCCAAACAGGCATATACCTCCCCAGCATATAAACGCCACCCTGCGCATTGATTGCGCCAATCACGCTGTCCGCGCCGTTTATCTGCATGAGCGTCGCGCCGTTTACGACGTACAGACTGTAAAATACATACGCATGCACAGTGATTAAAACCGTGACAAACGCAAAAAACATTCTCTGAAACTGATTTCTTGGCATAAATTTTTCCTCCTCATTACTTCGCACAAATATTTTTTATCAGCCTGATTATTTTAACACTAATTTTTCCCAAAATAAAAGGGAAAATCCGCAAAAAATAAAAGTTTGTGAGCTTTTTATAATGCATACGCGCGCATTTTTTGTTTACTTTTGCCATTGCTTTTGCTTTTTTATTGAAAACATCAAAAGCCTGCGTAAGATTTATATAAAAATTTATATGGAAAAAATTTTATTTTTGTTATATATTAGTATAGTTGAAAATGATAAGCTTTGTGCGCTGTCAGTGTTTTGCGTTATCGCCAGCGCGGAAATGAGGTAAATTATGATTAACAGGCTGATTGGATTTGTCAAAAAGGAGGCTGTCTTGTCGGCAGCGTTTGCGCTTGCGGTAGTATCGGCGTTTATCGTGCCGCCTGACAAGGATTATTTTGAATACATAGACTGGAATACCCTGCTTTTGCTGTACAGCCTTATGGCTGTGATGGCGGGCTTTCAGCAGCTCGGCGTTTTTTCTCTTGTCGGGGAAAGCCTTCTGTCAAAAATCTCAAATACGCGCCAAATGCTGATGATACTTGTATTTCTGCCGTTTTTTTTCAGCATGCTGATTACAAACGATGTCGCGCTTATCACCTTCGTGCCGTTCGGGCTTGTCGTGCTTAATATGGCGAAGCGCGAGGAGCTTGTCATTCCGCTTGTCGTAATGCAGACTATCGCGGCGAATCTGGGCAGCATGCTCACGCCGATGGGCAATCCGCAGAACCTTTATCTTTATGCGCAGTCAGGCATGTCGCCGTCTTATTTTGTGGCGCTTATGCTTCCGTACAGCATTACGGCGGCAGTATGCCTTTTTTCAGCGGCATTTTTCATAAAAAATGAAAATATCCCCCGCCTTGCAAATACCCACGGCAGAAAGCTTGACGTGAAAATGTTTTTATGCTATGCAGTCGGCTTTTTAATCTGCCTTTTGTGCGTGGCAAAGGTATTCGGGGCGATTGTGGCGGCGGTAATCGTATCGCTTTTCCTGCTTGTAAAGAACCGCCCGCTTTTTAAAAAAATCGACTACTCGCTGCTCGGCACATTTATATGCTTCTTTATATTTATCGGAAATATGGGGCGTATTGACGAATTCTGCGCGTTTCTTGAGGGCATTTTAATTGGGCACGAGTCCGCTGTCGCCATCGCGCTCAGCCAGATTATAAGCAATGTGCCCGCAGCGCTGCTGCTCTCGGGCTTTAGCAGGAATTGGAGCGCGCTCATAATCGGCACTAATCTCGGCGGGCTCGGCACGCTTATCGCGTCAATGGCAAGCCTTATATCGTACAAGCAGGTTGCTCGCAGATATCCGAGGCTGCGGGCAAAATATCTTTTATGGTTCACGGCGGGAAATATTGCAATGCTTGTCGTGCTTGTGACTGTTATGCTTGTTATGCGGTAATAATATCTGTATTTTCCTAATTAATTCCAGTTTTTAATGCACTAATCTCCATATTTCTACATATTCTAAAGTATTATTTCATTTATTTCATATTTTTTTGAATGGAGGAGAGAATGTTTAAATATAATTTCGCCATTATCGGCGGGGACAGCCGCATTTCCTGCATGGCTTCAATTCTTGCTAAAGAAGGGTACAGCGTCGCCTGCTTTGGCGTCGCCTGCTTTGGCGTCGCCTGCTTTGGCGTTTTACCGTGCGGCGCGGAAGATGCTCCCGACATACATACCGCCGATTCATTAAGAGCTGCCGTAGAAGGAGCGGGCGTTATAATTGCAGGCATACCGTTTGCCAAAAACGACTGTCTTTACTGTGAAGGGAGCTCGGAGGAAATAAAGCTTGCGGAGCTGCAGCGCTGCCTTAGAAAGCATCAGAAAATTTTCGGCGGCGTAATTCCCGACGCGTTCCGCCATACATGTGAGGAGCGGGATATTGAGTGTTATGATTTTATGGCTGATGAGCCTATCACACTTTTTAACGCCGTAGCCACGGCGGAAGGCGCGGTTTTGGAGGCGCTTGCGCACAAGCAGACAAATCTCCATATGAGCAGCGCGCTTGTGCTCGGATATGGCAGATGCGCAAAAACGCTTGCCGACAAGCTAAAGGGACTTTCCGCAAAAGTCACGGTCTGCTCCGCAGACGAGAATGAACTTGCGCTCGCTGCGGCGCTTGGGTTTAATACTCTCCCCCTGTCACGCCTTGATGCTAAAATAGGCAGCTTTGAGTACATATTCAACACAATTCCCGCAAAAGTCCTGACAAAAGAAACGCTTAAAAAAACAGACAAAGAGGCGCTGATAATAGACATAGCCTCCAACATGGCAGGCGCAGATTACGACGCCGCAAAATCGCTTGGCGTAAATATCCTTTTCTGTCCTGGGCTCCCTGGAAAATACGCATGCAAAAGCTGCGCCGAACGCCTTGCCAAATACGTGATTGCCAAAAGCGGATATGGGCAGACTTAGCTAATCAAGCATTTCTATTAAATATATAAGGAGGGATTATTATGACATTGGAGCAAAAGAAAATCGGAGTCGCTCTCACAGGCTCATTCTGTACTTTTGAGAAAATGTTCGCAGAGGTAAAAAAGCTTACTGAGGCGGGCGCGGCCGTATATCCAATCCTTTCAAACTCCTCACAGACTATAAAGAGCCGTTTCGGAAGTCCCGAGGAATACCTTGCCAAAATCAGGGAAATCACAGGCAATGAGCCAATTACCTGTATCGAGGGCGCAGAGCCCATCGGTCCGAAAGCGTACCTTGACGCGCTCGTGATACTTCCGTGTACTGGAAACACCGCCGCCAAGCTTGCAAACGGCATCACAGACACGCCTGTGCTTATGGCTGCCAAGGCGCACCTAAGGAACAACAAGCCGCTTGTAATCTCCATCTCCACAAACGACGGACTTGGCATGAACCTGAAAAATATCGGTCTTTTATGCAACAGCAAAAATATTTACTTCGTGCCGTTCGGACAGGACAATTACCAGAAAAAGCCAAACTCACTCGTAGCGCACACAGAGCTTTTGATACCCACCCTTGAGGCGGCGCTCGAGCACAGACAGTACCAGCCGATACTAAAGGACTATGAAGGGGTGACTGGCTGATGTGCGGCATTGCGGGATTTAGCTGTTTTAACGTGAATTACACGGAAGATGCCTCGCGCTGGTACAAGGTGCTGCAGAATATGAACCGCGCGCAAAAGCACCGAGGTCCTGACGAAGACGACGTGAAGCTGTATAAATGCTGCGGACTGGCGCACACGCGCCTTTCCATACTTGACCTTTCAAACGGCAGGCAGCCCATGACGCGCCAGTACGGAAACCGCCGCGCTACGATATGCTACAACGGCGAAATTTACAACATGCCCGAGCTTAGGAAAAAGCTTTTGGCAGACGGCGCAGAGCTTTCCACAGCCTCTGACACGGAGGTCATACTTATGGGCTATCTTCTCTACGGCGCTGATTATGTAAAGCAGCTCAACGGCATTTTCGCGTTTGCGATATGGGACGAGGACAAAAAAAGGCTTTTTCTTTTCCGCGACAGAATGGGCGTTAAACCGCTTTTTTATACTTTTTATGGAAATACACTCGTTTTTTCGTCGGAATTAAAGGGAATTTTTCAGTTCCCGAATATAAAGCCCACTATAGACCGCGAGGGGCTTTGCGAGATATTCGGCTTAGGTCCTGCAAAAACTTACGGAAAGGGCGTCTTTAAAGATATCCTGGAGCTTCAGGGCGGACATATGCTTGAATTTTACGGCTCATCATATGATGTGTCGCCGTATTGGCAGCTTGAAAGCAAAGCTCACGGGGAAACATGGGAGCAGACAGTAGAGCACACGCGCTGTCTTGTATGCGACGCGGTTAAGCTCCAGATGCTTTCAGACGTGCCTGTCTGCACGTTTTTGTCGGGCGGCATCGACAGCAGCCTTGTCACCTCGATATGCGCGGGAGAGCTGAAAAAACAGGGAAAGCGGCTCGACACATACTCCTTTGATTTTAAGGACAACGACGTAAATTTTAAGGCAAACTCATTCCAGCCCTCGCAGGACCGCCCGTGGGTTGATAAAATGATTAGGTTCTGCCGCACTAACCACCAGTATCTTGAATGTACCAACGACAGGCTTTATGAATACCTGTTCAAGGCTGTTGACGCGCGCGACCTGCCGTGCATGGCAGACGTGGAGGCGTCGATGCTGTATTTCTGCGAAAAAGTCTCCGCAAACCACAAGGTTGCGCTCACAGGCGAGTGCGCAGATGAGATTTTTGGCGGATATCCGTGGTTTCACAAAAAAGAATGCTTTGACGCGGACTGCTTTCCATGGTCTATGGATTTTACCCCGCGCACTATGCTGTTAAAGGACAGCGTGCTTGAAAAGCTGCCGCTCGAGGAATACGCGCATGAGGCATATCGGCGCACAGTGGCGGAAACTCCGATTTTGTACGGTGAAAAGGGGGAGGAGAAACGGCGCAGGGAAATTTCATACCTTAATTTGAGGTGGTTTATGCAGACGCTGCTGGACAGAATGGACAGAACAAGCATGCACACGGGACTTGAAGCCAGAGTGCCCTTCGCGGACCACAGGATTGTGGAATACATATGGAATGTGCCTTGGGAAATGAAGTGCAAGGACAATGTTGTAAAAGGGCTGCTACGCGCGGCGGCGCAGGATCTGCTCCCCGATGATGTGCTTTACCGCCGAAAAAGCCCGTACCCCAAAACCTACGATCCAAAATATGAGGGGCTTTTGAAACGCGAGCTTTTGAAGGCGCTCTCGAACAGCCGCTCGCCGCTCTGCGGACTGATTGACAGGGATAAGACAGAAACATTTCTGCAAAAGCCCAGCGATTACGGCAGGCCTTTCTACGGACAGCTGATGGCAGGACCGCAGCTTGTGGCTTATCTGCTGCAGGTGAATTACTGGCTTGAAAAGTATGAGATTGAGATTATTATATGATATGCAGCTATAGCATAACCAAAAAAATTTCAAAGCCGCCGCCCGCATATGTCAGAAAGATGTTGTGCGGGCAGCGGCGACAAGCATACCCATAGAAATCCTATATATCTATCGCGGGAAATACCACGTCAAATCTTGTGCCAAGTCCTTCCCTGCTAAGTATATCGTAATAGCCGCCATGCTTATCTACTATCCATTTGGCTATGGACAGCCCCAGCCCTGTGCCGCCTGTTTTGCTGCTGCGGACTGTATCGGCGCGGTAGAAGCGGTCAAAGGCATGCTCCAAATCCTTTGCGCTCATGCCTATGCCGTTGTCCTGCACACTGTAATATGGAGCGCCGTCTTTTTCACCTGCCCTGATAATGATTTCTTCGCCCTCGCCTGTGTACTTTGCGGCGTTATCTATCAAAATACGCGCCGACTGCTTTAGCATGGCAATGTCGCCATATACAAAAGTCTTTTCTTTTTCTTCATATATATAACGGTGTTTTTCATCAATCATAACGGACTCGTCATATACTTCATGCATAATATCATTCAGGCAAAGCTTCTGCATATCAAGATTCTGTCGGTTAAAATCGCCGCGCGCCAGAAACAGGAGCTGCTCCACCAGCTTCTGCATATGGTTTGACTCGTTTTTTATCGCCTCAATTGACTCCGCCAAAACCGCCTCGTCTTCCTTGCCCCATCGGTCAAGCATGTTTACGTAACCTTGGATTACCGCTATCGGTGTCCGAAGCTCGTGCGAAGCATCTGATACGAATTGCGCCTGCTGTCTGTATGCGTCCCTGATGCGCTCCAAAAGCCCGTTGAGCGCCGTTTCTATGCCGCGCAGATCCTTGTCATGCATATGGATTCCCGTATCTATCGCGTCTGCTTTCAGCTTAGAAATGGCGTCCTCCAAGCTCTGGTATTTTGCTTCATCAAACGCAAGCTCGCTGAGCGCATGGGCGCGCGCCGCTATTTCATTTAAAGGTCTTAGATTTTCCCTCACAAGCCTTGTGCCGTGCATGGCAAGGCTGATAATCTGGATAAGCTCCACGATAAGCACGGCGTACCCCGCCACACACAACGGATAGAGCCATTTTCCTATTTCAAGCGTGTATAGTATTGTGCGCTCATCTGAATATTCACTGTCCGAAGCCTGCAAATCTTTGTCCTGTGCGGGCATGCTTACGCGGTATGCTAAATCCTTAATGCTTCTGTCCCTTTTCTCCTCCTGTCCGTCAATGTCTGCACCGTTTACCAAGTTTTTCGCCCAAACGCCAAAGCCGTCTATGCCCTTCTCAGGCAAGGCCTGCGCTTCATCAGGCGCGAAAAATATTTCCCTTTTATAAAAAAACGAAAATTTACCCGCATTTGCGATATCAGCCGCATAAATAAACGCCGCCCCCAAAAACAGAACGGCAAAAAAGTCCACAACAATATAACTCCAAAGCCTGTACAGAACATTTTGAAAATTAATCCGCCGCGCGATTGAAGTCACTCTTATATTTTCCGTTTTTTTCCCTGATTTCCTTTCCATATCAGCCCCCGTGCCGCTTCAGACGCGCTAATCCTTTATGCAGTATCCCACGCCGCGCACTGTCTGTATCAGCTTTATGCCATATTTATCATCAATTTTGCTGCGCAGATAACGCACATATACGTCGATAATATTTGTCTCGCCCATATAGTCATAACCGCACACCTTTTCAAGCAGGGTGTCGCGCGAAATGACGATATTCTTGTTTTCAAGCAGCACGCGCAGAAGCTCAAACTCCCTGTGCGTAAGCTCGATAAGCTCATCTTTAAACCGCGCCTCATAGCGAGCCACATCAACCGTGAGCCCGCCGCATGAAAGCACGCTTGAATTTTCGCGCGCCGCTCCCTGCCGCTTTTTGAGCGCAAGCCTTATGCGCGCAAGCAGCTCCTCTATCGCAAACGGCTTAGTCATATAGTCGTCAGCGCCCCCGTCAAGCCCCGCGACCTTGTCCATGACCTCGTCCCTTGCCGTAAGCATTATGACAGGCATGTCAGAATTTTTGCGGAGCCTGCGCAGCACCTCAAAGCCGTTAAGCTCGGGCAGCATAATGTCAAGCACCATCAAATCAGCCTTACCGCTCAGCGCCAGTTCAAGCCCTTCCCTTCCGTCCTGCGCCTTCAGCACCTCATACCCTTCATGCCTTAGCTCCAGCTCCAAAAAACGCCCTATTTTCTCCTCGTCCTCAACAATCAAAACTGTTACCGCCATAACGCCGCCCTTCCGCTCATAATGCATGATTTTCTCTATTTGTCCTTAGACACAGTATCGCTAAATTCACTCTTTATGTTTTCCACTGCGTCAGCCGCGCTGTCAAACGCCTGATTAATGTCCACTGCCGCCACGTCAGGTCCTGCAAAGCGGTATCTCATGCTGAAAAACAGCCCTATAATCAGCAGCCATATCACCATGCCCGCCGAAAAGAGAAACAGCAGCACAAGCACCGTTATCGGCATTCTGAAAATTTCCCTGCCTTTTCTCTCGACGCAGAAGCTGTTGTTGTTCCCTTTTTCAAGCCATCTGCCGCACCATGAAAAAAATCTCCCCAAAAGCTTTCCGACGCTGACCTTTTTCTCCTCCTTGCCGTCAAAATCAAAGTCTATGTTCTTTTGACCGCCTTTTGTAGTATAGCTTGGCGCGCCCTCCTGCTTTACCTTTCCATTCCGTTCCAGATAAATCATCGCGTCAAGTATGTCCCAGCCGCTTTTTTCAAGCGCCTCCTTAGCCTCCTCGTATGACACGCCCGCGCGTTCCCTCAGTTTTTCCACCTTTTCAAAGTTGTCCATAAAAATCCTCCATTCTTAACGGCATTATTTTTGTATGCCATATACTTTATTTTTTGATAATGCTATGTTAAGACATCAAAATTAAACTGAAATGCAGACAACATTAAAATCAGATTAAAATTAATTAAAGCCCCGCAGCTTTTACACCGCAGGGCTTTTTACTTTTATCCCTCAATATTAAAGAATTTCGTGTCACCGTCAAGCGATACCGCCAAATCCTTCAGCTTAGCCGACGACTCCGCCACTGTCGTGATTGTCTGGCTTAGCTCGTTCATTGATGACGATGCCTGCTCAGTTGACGCCGCATTCTCCTGTGAAATCGCCGACAGGCTCTGAATAATGTCTATCACTCCGCCCCTTGCCGCGTCACAGCCCTTTGCCTGCTCATTTATCGAGGTCACGCCTTCATTTGCCACGCGTATTCCGTCGTTCATGCCCTCCACCTGATTCTTGGTCGCGTTCAGGTTTTCCTGCTGCTCGCTTATGCGCACCTTGACCTCGTCCATCATTTTAAGCGAGTTCTGCGAGGCTTCTGAAAGCGTGGCTATTATCTCGGAAATGAGCTGCGCCGACTTGTTTGACTCCTCGGAAAGCTTTTGTATCTCCGTCGCGACTACGGCAAAGCCGCGTCCTGCCTCGCCTGCCCTTGCCGCCTCAATTGACGCGTTCAATGAAAGGAGGTTCGTCTGCGACGCAACGCTCATAATCATGCTTACCGCGTCTGAAATGCGTTTTACCGCGTCGTCTGTCTCCGCCACGTTCTTTGCCACTCCGAATACCGCGTCCGTCATCTTCTGGCTCGATTCGTCAAGCTCGCGCATTATCTCAAATACCTTTTTGCTCGCAGACGCCATTTCAGCCGAGTTTTCATTCAGATTGCCGATATTTGACACTATATTTTCTATGAGCACGCCCATCTCGTCTATCTTAAGCGTCGCGCTCTCGATATCCTCCGCAAGCGACATAGCGCCCGTCGAAAGATCGGCTACAGTCGAGTTTATATTGTCCGCATTGTGACTCGTCTGCTGCGACATGGTTTCAAGCTCCTCGCCTGACGAAAGCAGCTCGTCAGCGCAGCTCTTTATGCCGCCGATTGTAGAGCGCATGCGGTCAATGCACTCCGCCACGCCGCGCGCCATATCACCAATCTCATCCTTTCTCGCAACCGCTTTCTCGTCTACCTTATATGTAAGATTGCCCTGCGCCAGGCTGTCAACGGCATCCCTTGCGCTGTCAATCGCCTTTACAAGATTTGTGGAAATAATCACTATAATGACAAGCATTACTATTCCTATAACCACGGTCACTCCTATGAGAATACCGCAGCGCTGCGCGATAAAGCTGTCAATCTCGCTGCTCGGGGCGCCCGCAAATACCATTCCGACTATGCTGCCGTCGGGATTTTCAAGCGGCAGATAGTACGCGTAATAATTCTCGCCGTTTATCGCAAGCTTGGTCGCCGTATATTCCTCGCCGCCAAGCACCTTCCTTGCAACCTCCTCGGAAGCCTTTGTGTCAACCATGCGATCGCCCGTTGACGCGTCAATGAGCGTAGTCGCTTTCCGCGTATCGCCGTAAAACAGCGTAATCTCCACGTTAGTCCCCTCTACATACGCGTCGAGATCCTCCATGCTCGACGTAATATTGTAATCACCCTTCACAAGCGGAGAATTGCCGTTCAGCGCCTGCGTGCTGTCAAGAAAATAATCGTCGTCATTCAGCGTGTCGTATGACGCCTTTAATGATATGCAGACCGATTTAAGACGCGACAGCGCCTCATTCTGCAGTCCGCTCTCCATGTTCTTTACCGCCGTCACTATGCTCACCACGCTTGCTATAAGCAGCGGCAGAATGGACATCATCAGCAGCTGGAATTTGATGCCTTTTAAAAAATTTGTTCGTTTTTCCGTCTTCATATACCTTTTCTCCTTTACTCGTTGATTAGCAGGCAATTGCGAAAATATGTTTAAGAAAACAGAATTTGATAAAATATGCAAAACGCCCATTTTTGCCTATTTTGCCAAATTTTTTTATTATAAGAAATTCCGCAGCCACACGTCAATAAACCTACTATAATAAATTTTAACATATTATTGTAAATAATCAACAAGAAAATGTAAATAAAAGCATAAATTTTGTAGCTTATCGCTTAAATCCAGTCTAATAAAGCATTATCGCGCCCTCCTTCGCCAAATGGCTTTCCAGCCCGGACAAAATACGCGCAAAAAGCCCCGCAGCCTGATTTCTCAAGCCGCGGGGCTTTTCGCTATATAAAGTTTATATGGGAATGGATTGGCATTATTATCTTATAATTATTCTACGTCAGCAAGCGCCGCAAAATTCTCCTCGCCTGTACGTATCTTGACAACCTTATCAACATTGTAAACAAATATCTTGCCGTCGCCGATATGGCCTGTATAAAGCACCTTCTTAGCCGTCTCGATAACCGTGTCTACAGGTATGCTTGCGACAACGACCTCGACCTTAATCTTGGGAAGCAGCGTCGCGTCGATTTCAGCGCCACGGTATTTCTCGCCCGCGCCCTTCTGAATGCCGCAGCCCATAACCTGGGTTACCGTCATGCCTGTAACGCCTATCTCGTTCATAGCCTTACGCAGCACATCGTACCTTGAAAGCTTTGCGATAATGACAACCTTGTAAATACCCGACTCGGAAGCCACGGGAACCTTTGCAACCTTGACAGCCGCATTCCGCTGTACCTCTGACGCCTCATCATAATTGTCAGTGCCAAGCTGCGTATTTTCATTCTCTTCCATAATCATGGTATTTGAAATATCCATCATGCTAAAGCCCGCATACGCTGAGGGAAGTCCGTGCTCCGTAGAGTCAAGACCTACAATTTCCTCCTCCTCTGAAGCCCTGAGCCCAAATATCGCCTTAATTACCATAAACGAAATCGTAATCGTTACAGCCGTAAAAGCCATAGTCGCACAAAGTCCGAGCAGCTGTACGCCAAGCAGCTTAAAGCCGCCGCCGTAGAAAAGTCCTTCGCCCATAATCTGGTTTGCGCCGAAGTTTACGCCATCGCCATAGCCTCTTGCAAAAGCGGGCGCTGTCTCAGTTGCAAAAAGACCTACTGAAATTGTTCCCCATACGCCGTTCAAAAAGTGAACCGCAACCGCGCCGACAGGATCGTCAACGTGAAGCTTGTTGTCAAGGAACCATACGCCGAATACTACCAGCACGCCAGCCACAGCGCCTATAACGATAGAGCCGAACGCGTCGCACACATCGCAGGGAGCCGTAATCGCCACAAGACCTGCAAGTGAGGCGTTAAGGCACATAGATACATCGGGCTTGCCGTATTTTACCCATGTGAGCACCATACATACCACAGTGGCAACAGCGGGCGCAATCGTCGTCGTCACAAAGATAGAACCAAGCTCGGCAACTGATGTAGCCGCCGCGCCGTTGAAGCCGTACCAGCCAAGCCACAGGATAAACACGCCGAGGCAGCCAATCGGAAGGTTGTGGCCTGGGAAAGCGTTTACCTTTGTAATCTTTCCAGATTTATCCTTTACAAACTTGCCGATACGCGGCCCTAAGATGTACGCGCCAATCAGAGCGCACGTGCCGCCTACCATATGTATGCAGTTAGAACCCGCGAAATCGTGGAAGCCCATCTGTGCAAGCCAGCCGCCGCCCCATGTCCAGTGCGCCTCTATCGGGTAAATCAGCGCTGAGATAACTCCCGAATACACACAGTAGGAAATAAATCTTGTTCTCTCTGCCATAGCGCCTGAAACGATTGTCGCAGTCGTCGCGCAGAATACTAAGTTAAATACGAAGTTTGACCAATCAAAGCTCTCATAGCTTGTGAAAATGTCAAACCCAGGCTTTCCGATAATGCCTGCTATGTCCTCTCCTAAGAACAGGCCAAAGCCAATCAAAATAAACATTACCGTGCCGATACAGAAATCCATAAGGTTTTTCATAAGAATGTTGCCCGCGTTCTTCGCCCTGGTAAAGCCCGTTTCTACCATTGCAAAGCCCGCCTGCATCCAGAACACCAGCGCTGCGCCGATTAAAAACCAGACGCCGAACACTTCGCCGTTTATGGCGCTTAAAATCTCCTCTGTCATAATTTTTTCCTCCTCGTTTATAAATTTAAACAAAAAAAGCGCTACGAGTTTTTCAACTCATAGCGCCTTTGCTTTATGTACGTTATCTTAGCACTGATTATTCAAAATGTCAAACCCTTTTTTTATAATTTTTAAATATTTTTTTGCCCATTTTTTATATTTACAGTATAGTGCATATATCAGCCGTTATGTTGCCATTTTATGCGTTATATTATCTATTTTGTGCAATATTTAATATATTCCTCTCCCTTTTGAAGTACGCTGCCCTCGGCTTTAAACCCCAGACGCTCGCACAAGTTTTTTGACGCTTCATTTTCCCTGTGGACTATGGCGTAAAAGCTTTGGCAGTTAAGCTCTGACCTGCCGTACTCAAGCACAGCGCAGCCTGCCTCATAAGCATAGCCCATATTCTGGTATCTGCTCCCCAGCATAAAGCCAAGCTCAAGCCCGTCCAGCCCCTCTTTATTTTCAAGCCCGATTCTGCCTATCACCTCTCCTGTGTCCTTTAAGACTATCACCCACATTCCATAGCCGTAAAAGCCATAGATATTTTTTATGTACTCATTCGTGTACTCGATTTCCTGTGAAATGTCCTCAAAAAGCGGCTCCATATAGCGCGTGACAGTCTTGTCCGCATACAGCTCATACAGGCGCGGCACGTCTTTGACAGTTATCTCCCTCACAATAAGTCTCTCCGTCTCCACAATATCCCAAGGAATCCCATTGGTCCGCCGATATACCCTGTCAATATACCTCTCGTCTATGTCCTCCTTATTTTCCACGCAGAAAGAGCCGCTCGGGAAGCTGTCGCCGCGGTTGCCGTCGTGCAGCCACACTATATATGGAATATGGCTGTCGCGGCAGCGCTGCGCCTCTACAGGGCTGTCGGTTATCATAACGCTGACAGATTTATTCATTTTTAATTTAATTTTTTCCCCCGCTTAGACATTTTTTATGGTACAATGTTCATATGTGTATTTTACTACACATGCAAAAGAAAGTCAAAACCCAGCCGCAGGCAATTTCGTGCATCTTATTGTGCGCGGCAAATCAAAATTTAAAAGGAGAATTTAAAATTATGGCACAAAATCCTATTGTTACCATTGAAATGCAGGACGGAGGCATTATAAAAGCGGAGCTTTACCCCGAAACAGCGCCGAACACCGTCAACAACTTTTTAAGCCTTGTCAATAAGGGCTTTTATGACGGGCTAATTTTCCACAGGGTTATCAAGGACTTTATGATTCAGGGCGGCTGTCCTGACGGCACAGGCATGGGAGGCCCTGGGTACTCCATAAAGGGCGAGTTTTCGCAGAACGGATTTGCAAACGATTTGAAACACACCGAGGGCGTTTTGTCTATGGCAAGGAGCATGGTGCCCGACTCGGCAGGCTCGCAGTTTTTCATTATGCACAAGACAAGCCCGCATCTTGACGGAGCGTATGCTGCGTTTGGGAAAGTGACAGAGGGCATGGACATAGTTAATAAAATCGCCGAGACAAAGACGGATTTATCCGACAGACCGCTTGCGGAACAGGTTATGAAAAAGGTCACGGTTGAGTGCTTTGGGGTGGAATATCCCGAGCCTGAAAAGTGCTGACATGCGACTTTGATAAATTTATGTCATTCACATTTTGTTCATATTTCTTTTTAAAAATGTTCAAGAACAAAACACGATTTAGACATTTTAGGACTATATACTATAAACATAAGGTGATACAAAGCAAAGCGCCTTAACAGTAAAACAGCAAATTACTTAATAATAACTTTTTCATAATAAATGCCAAGCAGCTTTACAGTTGCTTGGCATCCTCCCTTTTATGGGGATTTTTTTATTTTTCAAACGGACTTGTGTGCATCAAAAGTCCCTGCCTGTACGCCATAAGCAGGCGCTCAAGGTCGCTTATCGTCTGCAGTATCTCCTTGCCGTTGTCCGTGTCCTTTACCATCACCCGCTCTGGCTCGACCTCAAAAAAGTTTGAAGTGGACTCTATATCCTTATTTTCTTCAAGCACTTTGGCTATGCTCTCAAACGGCTGGTGCGCTTTGAGGCGCATGCCATGCGAATTGTAAATCAAAGTGTAGCCCGCAATGCCCGTCGTCTTCTGGTAAGCCTTGCAGAAACCGCCATCTATGACAATCAGCCTGTTGTTCGCCTTTATCGGCGATTCCCCATGTGATACCTTGATAGGCGTATGACCGTTTATGATGTGCGCCATAGGCGAATCAAGCCCGAACTCGTGAAGTATCTTCACGCAATACTCCTCCTGCCTGTAATACCTGTAATACGGATTCTTTGGCTCGTCATAAGTGCTTTCGTCAACCACAAAGGTACGCTCAAATGTCTTCATATTCCTTCCCGACAGCGGCGATTTCTTGCCGCACCACAGATACCACATAAAGTCAAGCTCCGACTGGCTCGGCTCTCCGTAAAACGCCTTCCTCGCCGCCTTTGTCGCATAATCCATATACGCCTTGCCCTTATATACTCTGCCGTCAATCTTCATGCCGTCAAAATCGCCGTTCTCGTCAAGCGGAATACAGCCGTGGAACAGCAGATTGCCGTTGCAGCAGCAGTAGATATTTCCCTTCTCATACAAAAAGCCTATGTGACGCCTAAGCGTCTGGCTGTTGACAAACGCCGAACGCAGATCGTCCATAACCTGCCTCTCTCGCTCCGTCAGCGTGTAAGCGTCGTTTACGTTAAGCGTAGGAAATGCATCGTCTTTAAGCTCATATTCTTTGCCGTCAATCCGCACCGTACCGCGCGCCTTGTCTATCTTGTCAAGCAGCAGGCGGTCCACCATATCGTACTCGGGATGGCGCATTATTATCTGCCCTTCAAGCTTAAAAAGCATCACCGAAATCGCCTTCAGCGCCGCCTTCATAGGAGGAAGCGACGGATAAGTCTGCTCGGCAAAAAGCGTAAGCGAGCGCAGGCTTATCGCGTATGCATTTTCAAGTATTTCTATATTGTTGTACTTAATATTGTTCCTGAGTACATTGGCAATGCACGCCTCACAGCCGCACGCCGCGCCCATCCACAAAATATCGTGGTTCCCCCACTCAATATCCACAGAATGGTGGTTCATAAGCAAATCAATAATACGGTCCGCGCTCCCGCCCCTGTCATAAATATCCCCCACTATATGAAGCCTATCCACCGCAAGCCGCTTTATCAGCCGACTCAGCGCCTCAATAAACTCATCGGCGCTGTCTATGTCAATTATAGTGTCTATAATTTTTTCATGGTAAACATACTGGTTGTTGTCCTCATCAGGCTGCTCATGAAGAAGCTCGTCAATTATGTAGCTGAACTCTATCGGCAAAGCCTTTCTCACCTTTGAGCGCGTATATTTTGATGAAAGCAGCTTCGCAAGCTCTATCAGATTTTTCAAAGTAATCTTATACCAGTAAGGCGTAACAGCATTCTGCGATTTCAAAAGCTTAATCTTTTCCACAGGATAATACACAAGCGTGCAAATCTCCTGACGCTCGCGCGCAGAAAGCCTCTCCTTGAATATCATATCCACCTTTTCCTTGATAACACCCGCCGCATTATTCAAAATATGGAAAAAAGCCTCATACTCGCCATGCAAATCGCTCATAAAATGCTCCGTACCCTTCGGCAGATTAAGTATCGCCTTTAAATTTATTATCTCCCTGCACACAGACGGTATAGAAGGATATTTCTCCGACAGCAGCCTAAGATACTTCAATTCATCTTCCGAAATAGGACTAACATTTGACAGCTCCATAACAGCAGCACCTCCATTCCTTAGTTAATTATACCCAACTAAACCCCTTTCCGCAACCATATTTTAACCCTCTACCGTCATTTAATTATTTGTTTAATTCACACTCTACCCAAAGTCGGTCTTGACACATTCATCATACTCTGCCATCATTTAATTATTCGTTTAATCCACACCCCAGCACCCACAAAGCCTGCCAATAAAGTAGCCCGAGCAGGGGCATATACCCTATGAAGACCTTTGGGAAATGTCGGCACTAAGCGCAAGCGGGCCTGAATAGGGTATATGCCCCTGCTCGGGCGGACTCACATTATTTCATTTTCACGCCTCACTAACAAATCCACTCCCCACAGGCGAATACTCACTCAATACATTTGTCCCCCCATACTTATCATACGAATACAGCATAAACCCGCCCTCACCATCAGCACTCACAGCAATATCTCCCCCCAGCACACGCTCCAGCTCCTTCAGCATACCATAATGGCTAAACTGATACCGCGCACTAGCATCCTCCTCAAGCGCCTTAGCAAGCTTGTCAATAAGCTCCTGCCTGTATTCAGGCGTTATACTCCGTTTTGTACTCCCACTAAAATCTCCTATATATCCGCCCCGCCCAAAGCACCAGTCTATCGAATCATAAATCTCTGATAAGAATACCGCTATCGCAGCCTCTATCGTCATCACCGCCACAGGATGTCCCCTCTGCTGAAATGTCCCACTGTCATTTTCAGTCTTATCAGCACTATTTATATTTTCGATACGAGAAAGCCTCTGCAGGTCCGCTCCCCGCCTTGTAGTCATTTTCCCCTCATTTCCGCCGCCTTTACGGCATCTGCCAAAACAAAAAATCTTCCTTTACTATTATATCGGATTTTATCCTGGAATTTTTAGCCCGCGGCATTTTGCTTATTCCATATTTTAGTATTTTGTGCTATACTGTCTGCATAGGCGCGTGCCGCTTAAAATAATTTTAGGAAGTGATAACAATGTTTACCGAACAAAAGCTTGAACAGCATTACGGCAAAATTCCCTCAGATGCTTTGCATATCATAAGAGACGAATATAAATGGGCGCTTGAGGAGTGCGGAGTACACAATGACGAGCAGCTCAAATACATAGAAAAGGCTCTCGCCCTGCGCGGGGAAAGCCTTGAGGTGCGCGTCAACCGCAAGATTTTATTTTTATGCAAATGCGGACAGAGCCGCATTGTCACCACGAATGAATCTGACGACAAAATCAAAATGTTTATCTTCGACCAGTACAATGTGCCCTGCTCCAAGTGCCGCAATGTAAATATGTACACTTGGAAATATATGCAATAAAAAAAACATTAAGAAAAAAACATTAAGAAGCTCTAAGGCGATAAAAGACATCGCCTAAGAGCTTCTAAATGTTTTTCCCACTTCTTAGAATGCGTCTGCCTCGGGGAGGAAGAAGGGGAGGGGGAACCAGTTGGCAGGGGCGGTTTTTAGTCTGCTTTGCGGTTTTTGGTATTCATGGTAGTATGACGGGGTAGTCAGCAGGTAGATAAGCTCTTTGCTGTCCTCGAAGCTTATGTCGGGCGCGGCGGAGGTGGGGGTGACTTTTATTTTTTGTGCGCTGTCTATACATATCTGATAGTTTTCATTTTTTTCCTTTATGTTTATTGTGTAGCTGCCTGCCGAAAGCTCGCAATATTTAGCTTTCCATTTAAATAAAAATTCCAATACATTTTTATAGTTCAAAATCTTTATCTGGCGTGACATTCCGACATTGAAATAGTCGCTTATTTTGTCCAAGGCATTTATTTTCTCTGTTTCGTCGCATCCTACGGTAATGCCCAGCTCATCGCTGCCAAGCTCGTCGGCAAATTCGCAAATGATTCTCGCAAGCTTTGAGAGGTCATTGAGCTCAAACTCAAAAATGCTGCGCTCGTCATATGAAATGTTGATATATCCCACAATGGTTTCTCCACATTCTAAATTTTCAAGGGCTGTCTCCTGTTTATCGGAAGGACTGTCGTATGCGCGGCTGTCTGGGGCATATGGCGTTTCGGGCGCTTTACTGTACACGATATATATCGTGCTGCCCCAGCTTTGAAGGCACGGCAGGAAGTCCTCCTTTGACCTTGCCGTCACATGGCGGCGGCTGTACAGCGCATAAAGCTTGTCCGTAATGGCGCTGCTGCATGGCGTCTGCCCGTCAAGCGGCTCAAATCGGTAAAGCGGTTCGCCACCAAAGTTATTTCCATATAATTTTTGACAGCAATGACGCACGCTGGCGCGCGTAACATTATAATTGTATTTAATACCAGCCCGCTCAAAACCGTAGTGCTGATAGCGCTGTCGGCTACCGTCAAGCAGCAGCAAATCATGCCCCGATGCCCTTGCGCTGTCCTCTGCCCTACGCATAAGCTCAGTCATATATCCCTTGCGGCGACTGTTTGGGTGGACAGATACTGTGCCGACATACGCTGCCTTGACTAAACTGTCCGTCTGCCTAAGCTCCAGCGGGTACAGGTCGATAAGCGCGCGTATTTTGCCGTTTTCCTCTATTATGTGGTGCTCCAACCTTTCAGCCCTGTCCTGCGAATACGCTTTCGGCAGAAGCTCCCCAAAGTTTATGCCCTCACCCTTTAGATTAAAGACCATGTTCGCAAAGTCAATGATGTCCTCTAAATCCTTCATTAAAACATTTCTCCCTTTCAGCGTTGTATATCGCATTTATAAAACACATTTTGTGGGTTTCTATTGCCATAAACTAAAAACGCAAACCAGCGGCTTGCGTTTTATTTTTGCTATTATGATTTTTTTACAGCCTTTGGCTTTGCAGGCTTGTCCGCCTGCTTTTCATCAGCTGGCTTGTTTTCGGGCTTTGGCGGCTCCTCCGTTATTGGAAATATGCTCTTTATGTCAACGCCCGAATAGCAGAAGCTGCATTTGCCGTTGATTGCCGCGCCGTTGCTGACCTCGAGCGATTTAGCCTTTATGTCGCTGTCAATAATCGCCTTCTCGCCTACCGTAACGCAACCCTTTACGTCAAGATTTCCCTGAACCGCTCCGTCTATTACAAGGCTTTCAGCATCAATGTTTCCCAATATTACGGTGTTCTCCCTCACAACAGCTCCCTGCGCGCAGGTGATATCGCCCTCGATAAAGGAGTCCTTTGCATATAAATCGTTCGCCTTGATATTTCCCTTCACATTTCCGCATATGTTTATGCGGTCGCTTGAATTTATGTTGCCGTTTACTTCGCCGTACATTTCAAGCCTTCCGTTTATATCAATGCTGCCATTGATAATCGTTCCTTTAGGTATAACAGCCGCGCCTGCGCTGCCCGCTTCTTCAAAATTATTCATCTTTACCCTGTTACCTCCGTATTTAAGTTTTGCCTTTTTAGGCGCAAACTAAATATATTCATCTTATATATATTAAAACCTATTTGCGCGCAAAAATCAACATTTTACGCAAAATTGGCTCGCAGAAATTTACGCCGCTCCAAACTGTACACTAAAAAATATTTAAAATTGTCTATTTCTAAAAAGTCAGTTTGTGATATACTAATTTAAGATAAAAGTCCAAACAAAATAAAACATATCAAGAATGGAGGAGTATTATTATGATACAAAAAAACCTGAAAACATATAAGCTCGCCCTGACTGGACTTATGGCGGCGCTTTCATATGTAGTATTTACCTTTTTGCAGATAAAAATCCAGCTGCCTGGAGGAGACGCCACAAGCATACATCTTGGAAACGCAGTATGCGTGCTCGGGGCGCTGCTGCTCGGCGGTCCGTTGGGCGGCATAGGCGGCGCCATTGGCATGACTATAGGCGATTTGCTTGATCCCGTTTACATAGCTTACGCGCCAAAGACATTTATTTTAAAACTGTGCATCGGACTGATTACAGGCTTTGTCGCCCACAGGCTTGGAAAGATTACTTCCCTGCACGATTCAAAGAAGGTTTTCAGCTGGGTGCTTGCGGCGTCGGTGAGCGGACTTTTGTTCAATGTTATTTTTGATCCGCTTGTAGGATATTTTTACAAGCTTGTCATTATAGGAAAGCCTGCGGCAGAGCTTACGCTTGCATGGAACATAACCTCAACCTCCATCAATGCCGTGGTCTCAACAATAGCGGCGACAGCAGCGTATATGGCGCTCCGCCCCGCGCTTGCAAAGGCAGGTCTCCTTCCGCCTATAGGAAAGGCTGCATTAAAGGATAAAACCGCTTAATAAAACAGTTAAAACTACAAAAAAATTACCCCCGACCATAACGTCGGGGGTTTTATCATGCATTTCTAATCCAGTTCAAACATGCTTGTGTTTGATGAAAGATTGTCGGACATCGTTATAATCGTATCTACGTCCTGGCTGCACTCGGTAACAATATTCCTGAGCTCCTGCATAGATGCCGAGGTTTCCTCCGTGCTCGCCGCATTCTCCTCAGAAAGAGTGGCAAGGCTTTCAATCGCCTGGAGCACATTGTCTTTAAGACCGTTGAGGTTCTCTACCTCCTTGCGGATATTGTCTACCGCGCCGCCGACCTCGTTTATCTCCATATTGAGGTTGCCGAATACTGACTTGGTATTCTGCAGCTCAGCGCCCTGCTTGTCGATTACCTCCGTAACCTGCTTCATTGTGTCTACCGTGACATTTGAATTTTTGATGAGCAGGTCTATAATGCCCGTGATGCGGTTCGCCGACTCTGCCGACTGGTCTGCAAGCTTCCTTATCTCGTCCGCCACTACCGCAAAGCCCCTGCCCTGCTCTCCCGCTCTCGCAGCCTCTATGCTGGCATTGAGCGAAAGCAGGCTCGTCTGATCCGCTATATCCGTGATGACATCGGCCGCCGACTGAATATCAAGCGCCGACTGGTTTGTCATATTCGTCTGCTCATATACTACGTCAAACGCCTGCTTTGTCTCATCGCTTATCTTGATAAGCTCTACAAGCGTCGCGTCAACGCTTCTGTTGTACTCGCGCATCTTATCCGTGTTGCCCACAAGCTGTTCTACGTTCTGCGACGTGCTCTCTATGGCATTGCCCATATCCTGCAGCTCTGTGCCGACATCTGCCGTGTTCTGCGCCTGCTGGGTAGAACTGTACGCCATTTCCTCCACAGCGCGGTCAACATTTCCTATGTAATCCGTCATACTCTTGAACGAGTCGGAGAAATTGCCTGATATTCCCTCCAAATCGCCCGACGCGCCCTTAATATTGTTTACAATCGTCGAAAGACTGTTGATAAGCTTGTTTACACTGTGGGCTATGTCGCCTACTTCATCTGCGCGCTGAAGGAGCTTCTCGTCAACACTGGTGTTAAGCTTGCCCTCCGCTAAGCTGTTTAAGCTTGCAATAACGTTTATTATTACCGCGAGTATGCTCTTTACGCTGAAAATAGTCAATACCACGCTGACTGCAAAAATCACTATCAGTACCATAAGGCTCAACATTAGGTTCTGCGAATAAATCGCCTTTATGTTTGACTTGTCAAGACCTACGAAGGTCATACCGATAATCTCATCGGAATTCTGCTGGTACAGCGGACAGTACATCGCGTAATACTCCTTGCCCGCGATAACCACATGGTCAGAGTAATAGTCCTGCCCCTCAACCACTACGGTCTGGTATATTTCAGGATCCGCCGTCGTGCCCGTCATACGCGTGCCCGTCTCGTCAACAAGGCTCGTCGCCACACGGACATCTCCGTAAAATACCGTAACCTGCAGGTCAACCTCCTTGCTGAAATTATCGAAAAAAGCCGTGTTGTCGCTTACATTTTTCTTGCCCTTGTAAAATTTGCCGTTGGTGTACATATATGTACCGTTTGCCAGATTGCCCACCGAAACCTCAAACGCGTACTGCGCCGCGCTCAGCTCATGCTTTACCATAGCCTCTATGATGCTGGAGCTCAGCTTCTCCATTGAAATAACCGCAACAGCCGACAGAAGAAGCATCGGAACCAGTGCCAGTATCAGCAGCCTCGGCATCAGCTTTAGTCCTTTTCTCTTTGTATTGTTGTTCTCCTCCATAAATATCTCCTGCCTTTCTACACCGCCATTTAGAGCTTGTGGTATATTCTATATAGTAGCATATTTTTCATTTTTTTACAACAATTTAATCATATGCATACACAATTTTATGCAATATGGCTAAAAAGGGCGTGAATTTTTCTAATTCACGCCTTTTATTTATACTTCGCTTTACATGTCATGCCTAAAATTGTTTTATCAGGCTTTTTGTTTTATGAATTTTTAAGATCCTGCGCCAGCTCATATACTGCCTCAAATATCTGCTTGCACTTTTCAACCTCGCTGACCGTGACATTGGAGTTCTCCAAGCCCTCGCTCGACGATGCGGCAACCTCCTCGCTTGTAGCCGAAAGCTGCGAAATGTGGTCGTATATGTTGTTTGACGATTTGACAATCTGCTCAGTGCCGCTGCGAACCTCGTCGATATTGCCCGAAAGCGTCTTTACCTCGTCTGAAACGATTGCAAATTTTGCCTTTGTCTCGTCAATGAGCTCATTCTGCTTTGCGACTGAGCTTACGGCGTTCTCTATGCTCTCGTTTGCGCGCTTCGTGTCCTCATTCAGCTCCTGAATGATGTTTGTAATATTTGTAGACGCGTCTTTAGTGTCCTCTGAAAGCTTCCTTATTTCCTCCGCTACTACCGAGAAGCCCCTGCCTGCCTCGCCTGCCCTCGCCGCCTCTATGCTGGCGTTAAGCGCAAGGAGATTTGTCTGGCTCGAAATGCTTATGATTGAATCCACAAAGCTCTCCACCTTTTCAACCTTTTCGGTAAGCTCCGTGATGACCTCCTCCATAAGCCTGCTGCTGCGGCTCACGTTGTCCGCCTGCTTGCCAAGCTCTTGAACCGACTGGACTCCGTCGTTTACCGTTGACGATACGCGCTGCGACGAATTTATCATCGCGCTTGTGAGCTCGCCCGCGTGCTCCGCCTGATTGAGTATATCGCCGCATATTTCAGCCTGCGCCTGAATCGCCTCGGCTGTGCTTTCCGTGCTGCCTGCAATGTTTTCTATTGAGGTATGGCTGTTGCCAAGGCTCTCCCTGAGCGTCTCAAACATTTCCATAGCCTCGCCGAAGTGCTTGATGATGTTTTCAGCGACAGTAACCATTATTTCATTGCTCTGCTTCTGCTTTTCAGCAGCCTCCATAATTGTATCCGTGTTTTCGTGGTTGAATTTGACAAGCAGCGACGTAATCCTGATTGACGAATATGCCGCAAGTATGCAAATGAAAATGTTTACCACTATCGTCGAGCCGACAGGCTGCGAGCTTGAAACAATTTCAATCAGCAGACGCACTATGTTTGCGCCAAGTATTACCACATTGCCCGCTACGATAATGCGTTTGTTGAGGTATGCCATTGCGGCAAAGAGTATAGGGAACGCATACATGCAGGTGTCCTCTGTAGTGCCCACAAGCCTTACGACTATATACACGCATGAGGCGGCTGCAAGCATACACCTTGCGCACAGCATAGTTTCACGCTTCACCAGAAACAGCGCAACTATGGCAATCAGCGCGAGCAGCGAAGCTATTATCTGCGTATAGGTTTTCCATGATATGGCAGCTTTATCCGCTGTGCCTAAGAATGCTACAAGCGATAAAAAAATGTAGCCTACGATAACAATAAGTACGGGAAATACTACTCCGTTTGCACGTTTTAATTGATTGTCCGTCATCATAATATCTTATCCCTCTTTCTGTTTTGAAATTGTGTTTTTTCAGAATATTTGTCATTTGCCGTCAAATATTCTGTTATTTTATTTTATCACTTATTTTTTTAATTGTATAGTGAAAATTATTTTAAATTTCAATTGCATTAAAATACCAAAAATATAGCGTATTCTTTCGCTGTCAGAAATGGGATGCATGGTTTTCTGTACGCATATGCCGTTTGAACGCACACACTAACAAGCAGGAATTCTTTGATATACCGTCATCTGATTTTTATTTCACTTTCAAGATCAAATGCATTTTGTTCTGTCACGCTTTCAGCCCGTTCATCCATCCGCGCCGCCTGAAAACGACAAGGGAAACGGCAAAGCGTATGCACTCCTCCAGCGACAAGGCGAAATAAACTAAAGGAATAGACCAGTGGAACACAAAAGCCGTGAGAAAACCCAGAGGAACACCGAAAATCCAAGTGCCCATCAGGTCAATAACCATAACGTATGTCGTTTTCCCGCCGCTGCGCAGAATGCCGCTGCCGATAATCATGTTCAGCACCTTGAAAGGCATGACCGCGGCGCAGGCAGTGAGAAGCCGGGCAGTCAGTTCCCTGACGCTGTCTTCAACCTTGAAAATGCATACATACCAATGTCTTATATAGAGGATTGCCGCCGACAATATGAGGGAACCCACTAAGCCGTAGAAAAGAAGTTTTTTCGCCTCCCGATATGCCATCTCCCTGTCTCCATCGCCAAGGCGCTTGCCTCAGTACCCAGATGCCCGTAAATTCCCGCGTACACGTTTTCGCCCAATACCCACATAAATTCACTGGCTAAAAGCGGCAGCAGCATAGACAGGTACTGTTTCCAGTCAAAAGGACCTGCTGCGGCGCTCTCTGTCCTCTCTCTGTATTTAAGATACATCACAAGTATAACCAGAAAATAGACAAGCTGCGAAACCAGTGTCGCCAGCGCCGCCCCCGTGATACCGAGGGCTGGCGCGCCCAGCCGTCCAAAAATCAATATCCAGTTGAGTCCCGTGTTTACCGCCGCCGACGCAATCCCTGCGTAGAGCGGAAGTGACGCTTTTTCCATGCACCGCAGATGGGTAGACAGAATGGTGATTCCCGCCGCAGGAAAGAACGTGCCAGACACGATAAACAGATACCGCCCCGCCGCTTCCGCAGCTACAGCATCATTAATATAAAGGCTCATAATCTGCTTTGGAGCTGCAACGCCAGCAAGAGTGAACAGCGCAGCAAGCATGAGGCACACACGCAGATTGAAAATCATGCTCTGGCGCGTCTTGGCGGCATTTTTCTGTCCCATGTACTGGGAAATCATAATTCCCGCCACAGCGCCCACAGCGGATACGACTACATTGAATATCCCCGTGAATTTCCCTGCCAGTCCGACCGCAGCCACTTCCACACCCCCAAGCTGACCAATCATGACCTGATCTGCTACGCCGAAGGATGCCTGCAGCATTGATTGCAGCGCCACTGGCACAGCCAGGACAATGACCTTCCGTAAAAATGTGTCAATATCATCTTTTTTGAATAAGTTTTTCTGTTCCATTTTAATCCTCCTGCCGCTTTAACGGTTCAAATTAATAATAAAAAGCTCCCCTGTCAGCTCAAGTATAAACTGACAAAGGGAGCCCTTTCAAATCTTAAATCCGTAAGCTGTGACAAAAATGGAACGCCATTTTTTGTTGAAAATGACGGCGAAATGCTACAGGTAATGTGTTCATAAGTTCCTTGTGCTGTCCCGAATAACAAGGGAAGTGGAAAGAGTAATAACCGTTTCAAACGGCTCGCCAGCCCGAATTTTGGCAATTGCGTCCAGCGCCGCCTTAGCACGTTCTGCGTTGTCCTGACGGACAGAGGTCAATGACGGATATACCATACCGCAAAGGGGTGTATCGTCAAATCCAGCGACGGAAATTTCTCTTGGTACATCGACACCGCTGCTTTGCAAAAAATGTATAAAGTCAACGGCGTAATAGTCTGATACGGCAAAAACAGCAGAAAAGCTCCTAATCTCCGACAGCTTCTCCCGATAGAAAGCAATCCGCTCCGCCTTAACCATAGGAATCATCATAAACTCCGCGCCGTGCCCGAAACCCTCGCGAAAACCCTTCCAGCGCTCCAAATCCATGTCAATATCGTTATCGGACAGGCACAGGGCGCGCTGATGCCCGCAAAGTAGGAAATACTCTCCCACCTGAAATCCCCCGTGACGGTCGTCGATGTTCACGGCACAGACGCGCTCCGCTATAACGCCGCAGGCATCATATACCGCAAATGGTATGCGGACATTTTCACGCAGGTGATTGTAATCAGCGCTGCAGAAGCCTATCAGCACCAGCCCCTCTAAGTTCCACATGGTAGCGAAGGAGACAATCTCATCAAGGTCGTTCACGGTTCTTACCATCATCTGCAGTCCGCGTCTTGCCGTCTCAGCGTTCAGGGCGTTGAGCGCCGAGGCAATAAATGCGTCCTCTAAGACGTGAGCCTCATATTTTTCGTGGGAATTAATTACCACTCCTACTATTTTCGCTGGATTTTCCGCCAGCAGCACCTCCGCCGCCCGAGGCAGATATCCCCGCTCCTCCAAGGCACGGCGTACCCTGACAGCCGTTCGCTCTGACACCATGCCAGTCTTGCCGTGCAGCACATATGATACCGCTGCCGTACTGAGCCCCAGCTCTGCAGCAATATCCGAAAGCCGTACTTTTTCTTCCATGCCTCACCTCTGGTTTTCTAAATTTATTTTCTGATTTTGCGCCTGTATTTTCCGATCTCGGATGGCTTAAAACGGTTTTCTTTCTAAATATAATACTCATTCATTAGCCATACACTCATTTACCCATGTAATAAAATTGTCTGTTGAATTGCCTGTGCGCTCAGCCTGAGTATGCCCTGCTCCCCATACAGTCTCAAAGTCAACTGAGTCAACTCCTTCGTAATTCTGAAGTGCAAGTGCAAGATTCATCTCCGTGGACAGCGCGCAGTCCCCCTGTGCGATTCCAGTTCTGATTCTCCAATATTTAGCCACTGTACTTGTCTGGTAGCCCTCAGAGGACTCAAGCAGATAATAAAGCGGCGTGTACATATTTACCCTCGCATCAACTGTATTGCCCGCGCTGTCCTTCTTTGCAAGGTCTGACGCATAATCGGACGCGTAACTGCTCCCAAGCTCATTTAAAATATCCGCCAGATAAGCGTCAAAGTGCGCGCCGTTTCCGTCACCGTAGCCAAAAAGCGTGTTTTCACCCTGTCCGCCGTCAAGCTGGTCGAATGCGCCAATGTTCTTAGATGCGCTCTTGCAGGCAAGGACAAAATCCTCAATACTGGTGATTGCCGCTGTATTGGAGGCTTCATCATAGATAACCCATTCTCTGTCTGCATTTAGGGCATCAATATAATCCTGCGCGGTTTCATATGTCCCAGAAAGCGACACTCCGCCTGCGGTTTCGTTGCGGGTAATATCGTCTATATCTTCATAGGATTGTCCGACAGGCGCATTGCCGATTTCGGGTATTTGACCGTCAGGCTCTGCTCCTTCACCCAAGGAAGGCTTTTCCCCGTCAAGGTTTTCCATCCCGCCGTCTGGGCGATTGCCTTCATCAAAAGAGGGCTTCTCCCCGTCAAAGTTTCCCATGCCGCCGTCAAGACGATTGCCGTCATCAAAGGAAGGCTTTTCGCCATCAATGTTTTCCATGCCGCCGTTTGGGCGATTGCCCTCATCAAAAGAAGGCTTTTCGCCATCAGGCATAGGTCTTTCACCACCAAAACCTCCCATGCCGTTTGACGAGCCAGAAGATGCATCATAAGGAAACTCTGTATCGGAAAGGAAGTTGTTTAATGAGCGCTCTATAACGGTTTTCATATAATCATAGTAGCTGCCCGCCTGATAGATGCCGTCAGAGGACTCGCTCAATGTTAGAACCTCCCCGTTCGGATTTTTAATCCCCGCTTCATTAATATACGTCGCAAATGCTTCTGCCAGCTTATCGGAAATTTGCTGCTGCTCATCGCTGAGCCCGCTTCTCGTAACACCCATCATCCATTCATAAGCCTCATCTGCCGAATCAAGGTTTGTGATAGGACACCAGCACATAGACCCCAAAACTGAATCACTGACGCCTGATACCGCGCCGATCTCCTCAAGATATGCATCATACAGGCTGCTGTCCCCAGTGGAGCCCATAAGCGCAGACTGGGCTCCGCCGCCGCTCATGCCGAATGTAAAAATGCTTTCAGCGCTGCCAGGAATAGTATCGTCTGAATAGCGGATATATCTTACAGCCGCCTTTAAATCCGTAACTCCTGCAGGCGCACCCGCATCCCTGCCGCGGCAGCCTGCGTGGACATAGACAAAACCCGCCCCCGTATATTCGGCAAAGCTGGAATATGAAGTCAGCGCCGCCATAGCCGAATACCCCGGCGTGTTTATCGGCATAACAATAGGTGCTGTTTCTGCCGTATAATTGCCTACCTTTTTAAAAGTGTTTATTTCACAGGTGTAAGTGCCGTCGCCATTATCCTCCGCGTTCATATACGCGCCGGGCACAAATATGGCAAGCGTTTCATAAGCTGTATCAGCAGGATTTTCACAATAAGGAATCCCTATTTGATAGTACACATCATCATCCGAATTGTACTGCCATGCCTTATTGTCAATTTTCGACAGACTAGTCTCTATCTCTGTCTGACCGTTTTCTGCGCTGTCGGCAGACTGACTTTCAGATGCATCATTTTTTGACAGGTCTGTTTCCTTTTCTGTCTGTCCGCTTTCAGTGTTATTGGCAGACTGACTTTCAGACGTACCATTTTGGCTTGCACAGGCGGAAGTCGAAAAAGCCATAAGCGCAGCCATAAAAACGACAAATAATTTCTTTTTCATAGAATAGCCATCCCTTCATTTTTGATTTATTCAGTTTAACAGCTATTCCTTAAACCAACCTTAAATCCATAATAAAAAATTTTAGAAACGCAAAAACTACCGTCATCGACAAGTCCTTCCTCGTAGCCGCATTCATTAATTTGATTTACTATAAAATGTGTAAAAACAGCAAGGCAAGTTTACAATAAAACTCTTACCTCTATGCCCCTGTCCACAAGCTCCGCAAACCTTTTCCCATCTTCGGGCGAGCCTGCCACCGTGCCATAATGCGTGGGAATGGCAAGCTTAGGCTTGATGATGTTTACAAGCTCAGCTGCCTCTTTATAGTCCATCGTGTATTTTCCACCGATTGGGATAAGGGCGGCATCGCATTTGATTTTTCGGTTTTCAGGCGTTATGTCCGTGTCGCCCGCTATATAATAGACGGTGTTGTCCATTGCTACCACATATCCGACGTAATTTTTGTCTCTGGTGTGGAAAGGCTTGTGCGGATTGTAGGCTAGAACTGCCGTAACTGTCAGCCCTTCCAGCTCTAATGTCTCGTTTGGGCGGATAAATTTTACGTTTTTTATCCCTGCCTGCTGCTCCTGCCCTTTTATGCTTTCAGGCATGATTAGCAGGGTATTCTCCTTTGCCGCCTTTTTAATGTCCTGCGGTGAAAAATGGTCAAAATGGTCGTGCGTGATAAAGATGATGTCCGCGTCGTGGCTGTCCTCCCGCATTTCATATGTGTCAAAATATATTATTTTGCTTCCGCTTATTTTGATGCTGCTGTGGATTAATAAGCTTATTTCTTCGTACATAATATACCTGCCTCCTTGATTTTTAATTGGTCTGAAATTTAATACAGAATTTCCGCCTGCCACATTTATTATACAGTGCAGATATGTGGCACGCAATAAAATAGCCTCAGTCCTCTCCAACCAGATGAACAATCAGATACTCATGCTTCACCGCAGGAAGAAATTTCCCTGTCACATCCTTTGTCAGCATTTTCAGACTGGATGTGCACACATGGATGGCAGCCCAGATTTTCCTCAGATGCCCAGCGAATCAAGAAAATCATAGGTTCTTATCTCCCTCGGCAGCCTGCCTTCTGTGTTTTCTGGTCTTCCGTCATACAGTTCCATTGTCAAAATACTCCTTTATCTCCCGCATCCGCTTCATCTGGTCCACCGCGAATGGACATCGGCTATTGCAATGACCGCAGCCGATACAGTCAGCGGCGTTCTTTTCTAACGCAAAATAATGCTCCCACGCCATATCGTCTCCAATCTTTGCCAAATCATAGAACTTGTTTACCGCACCGATATCAATCCCTGCCGGGCAAGGCTCACAGTGGTTGCAATATACGCATTTCCCGCTTGCCTCTGGCGGAGCAAAGCTGCCAATCACGCTGTAGTCCAACGCGCTTTCAGGCTGCTCCTCATATTGCAGCAGAAAATCCATCTCCTTTACGCTCTGCGCGCCAGGCAGCACCGTCAGCACACCGGGCTTGTCCAGCGCATAGCGTATGCACTGGTACTGCGTGAGCGCCTTTCCAAAGGGAGATGTCTTCCCATCCAGAAGCTGCCCACCCGAAAACGGCTTCATCACGGAGATGCCGACTCCCAGCTTTTCACACTGCCGATATACCTGCACCCGTTCATCCACTCCTCCGTAAGCGTATTCTCCATGATGATAATCATAGGCTGGATTAACTGAAAACATCAGCATGTCAATTAAATCCGCATTTAGTATCTCACGAATAACCGACGGCGTATGGGAAGACGCTCCGATGTGCCTGACTATGCCTTGACTTTTCATATCCAGCAGGTATTGCAGAATGCCGTTTTTCTGATAACTTTCCCAATCCGACGAGGAATCCATGCAGTGAATGAAACCGTAATTTATACAGTCCGTTTTCAAATCCCTTAGCTGCCTGTCCACTGAACGCTTTACGGCATCCAGATTCAGTGTCCAGCCGTATGTAATTTTGGAATAATCAGCTCCGAAATGAATCTGGTACATAACTTGATCCCGCACATCTGAAAGCGCCTCACCGAAAATCGAAAAAGCGGTCCCGTCCCCTGCGGCAAGGTCAAAGTAATTGACGCCGCCCTCATATGCCCGCCTTACCGTGCGGACAGCCTCGCCTTTGTCCGCTTCGACGATATATGCCGTACCCATTCCTATTTCGCTGATTCGATCTCCTGTTCTACGATTTATTCTGTATTTCATTAAAATCTCCTTCCTGCGCCGCAGCTACTGCGCATAGCCACAGCCGCTTTTCTCTGGCATTTCGTCATTTTTTACATATCCAGCGCGAAATTCCATGTTGATTTCCCTCAGTTCCTTTCTGCCCTCAATGTAATCCTGATACATTTCCGCCAGTCCCGCCATGCAGCCGTCGCAGCTTGCATCTATATTGCCGAGAGAATCTTTTACAATCTGCTCCCGTTCTTCCCGTGTTGTTTCGCTAATCAAATATCCCATACCGCCCTCCAAATCTTAATCTTTACTTGGCATTTCAGGATAGAGATTCATTCCAGAAAACCTCTTGTTTTCTTTTGCCTGACGCAACCCGCCGCTCCATCCTAAAATTTTATCATTGTCGTTTCTTGTATTTTACCACATGGATTTCTTTTTGTAATGGGACAGCGTTAAATATTTTTGTAAAAATTAAAATATGGAAATAAAAAAACGATGCTATTTTTTCTGAGACATCGTTTTTTATAAAGCATGGCAATCAACATTTTTCTGTGTATGTTGTTATTTTTAGATAGTATTCCGAATTATTTACACTCTTGTCTATACATTAGAAATCTAACTCAGTTTCATAAAAACTTATTCAAGCTCCTTTCAGGGTACAGAGTATGTCTTGTTTTTCTATCGTTTTGCTTGCGGGAAACGTATCATTTGTTGCGGTTTTGTTGTCCTTTTATGTAGTTACAAGACTGGTGTACCCAAATTGTACCCACAGCATAAATCTGCAATAATTACCTATGTGCATCAATAGCTAAACTTGCAAAAAGTACTTGCAACAATTCATTTAAACTATTTGCTTGATCTATTGCCAATTTTATTGTCTCTTTTTCTTCTGTAGACAACTTCCGGTTTCCATGATCCAGAAAATATTTTGATATCTCTTTCCATTGATGCTCTGTCATACTTTTCCTTCTCATTCTTTTCAATTCGCTACATGCGTGTAGCGAATTATCAGACTTAATTTCTGCTGTTATTTTGCAGGCCCCTAATCAACATACCATTTCTCTGAAATTTTAGCGTTATCGCTATCTGTTTTAGGGCTCGCCTGCTCAAATTTTGTCAAGGTAGGCAGATTAATTGCACTGCCAAAAACCAAAGCATGACCTGTTTGTAGGTATGTTAATCTATTAATCATATTCTGATTAATATACGGAACCATCTTTGAAATATATTGCAAATCATCTGGATTCTGCACACGGTGAATTATAAAATTACTGCACTGTGATACCACCGTTTTTGACAATTCACTAGGACGCTGCGATGAAATTCCCATCAACATACCATACTTCCGCCCTTCTTTTGCAATTCTTTCAAAAATATTGTATCCTACTGCACCATAATTTGTTTCATTCTTAACAAATCTGTGTGCTTCTTCTATAATAAAATTTATAGGCATTTCTGCTTTATTAACACGTCTCTTTAAATAATCTAATAATAACTTCGCAAGCACTTTCGTAACCACCTCTGCCGAAGCATCATCCAACATGCTGATATCAATATCTACAATTTGAGTTTCTCCTAACATACTATCTATATACTTATCTATACTTGTATACTTCGTTTTAGAAAGAAGCTTCCCTTGTATTCCTTCCTGTATAGTTTGTAACCTAGTCATTAATGTTGCAGTATATTCTTGTATTCTTTGCGAACTAATACTGCCCTCATATAATGTGGCAAATTCAACCGCTTGTCCAAATTCCTCCAAACTATATGGCACCATTTGGCCAGATATCTTATTTGGCAAAAGATCGGGCTTTATATATCCAGTCAAATAATTTATAACCAATTCTTCATCTGGCATCTGCCCATAGCTTATGGAAATTACCTGTCTTAATCTTTTTCCCTGTACAACAGAATCCATACCAATTTCTTGTGTTCCAAAATGTGATATGATTGCTTTCATCTTATCCGCTTTAGAAGGAGATGTATCAGAACTATTAATTATACCCATTAATGTCGAAGCCAAAATATGGTTTTTTAATTCATTATCTTGCTCTTGACTATAAAACACTTTAGCGATTTCAATGGCACGTTTTAATACCGGTATTTGCGTCCTTTCTGATGCATGAAGTAATGTTGCCCAATCATCTGCTGACAGTGCCCAAACCGGAATTTCAAATTTATTTTCGTTTTCACCATCATCCGCAATCATCAATGACTGACTTATTTGTGAATTTAACTCATTCAATTTTGAAAACGCTTTATTATATTCTCCATTAGAATCTATTATTACAAATTTCGCACCCTTGGCGGAATAATTGTTCTTAATAAATATATTTTGTAAAATACGTGCAATCGTATTTGATTTTCCTGCACCAGTATTTCCAAACACTGCAAAATGAAATCCAAAAAATTTATCAATATTTACTTTTACTTCATAGTCAGAGAAAATAACTGATTTCCCTATTGATAACAAAACTGCTCTTGTTGCATTATCTTTATCTGAAACAACTACCTCTTCTGTTCCAACCTCAAGCATTGTCATTAAATCTCTTTCAGAAATCATATATATCTCCGAAAAAATAAGTGGCATTTTTGAAACTCCAAAATAAAAGTTATTGTCAATTATTTCTCCGACTAAATTCAGATAGACTTGCCTTTTGCTATTAGGTTTGTTCATTTCATCTGTTTTAGATAATAACGTTTTTTCGTCAACACCGATAATTTCCGCAATTATCGTCCTTCCCATCTCATAAATCGAAACATAAGAACCAACTTCTCCAACAAAATATATCCCATCCATAGTATTTATATAATTTCCCAAATCATCATTAACATCAGCTATAATTCCATGAATACCTATAGATGTTATTTTACCAATTTCTCGACTACTCATTCTTTTCCCCCTCGAATGCCTTTATTATCTTTGAAACAGTAGGCAAATCGATCTGTTCCTGTACATCTTCTTGTACATCTGGCATAGCCTTTTCAACAAAATTCTTGAAATAATGAATCTTATCATCAGAATTTACAACTATAATTCGTGTATCATCCATATCTATTAATTTCTGTATTGCATCACTTTTTCCAAACACAACTAATTTAAATGTCGGAACCGCTAATGAATTTAAAATTAATCTATTAATGTGATCATCTGCAAAACTGTAACCTAAAGTTATCAAAACGCTATTTTTTCGTAACATTGCTGTTTCCATTGCTCTAAACAAATCCGAATAAGGAGTCATCAATGTAGTTCTGTCTTTAAGTGGTGTTGGATAAATCATAACTATATCTTTTGCATCAATATGGTTATAATCAATTTCCTTTATCTGTTCATCATTTTTCACCCATGTGATTGATCCATGTATCTTATATAAATTATAAAAATTCGGAACTCTCTCCCATATATTTTTTGACAGATTCATATCCTCTACATACGCATATTTGTAACTTGCAGGATTAAATATCCTATTATAAGTTCCAATAAAACCATTATTATACGGAAAAGATAGCGAATCCAATGCTTGTTCATTATATAGGTCATAATTTGTTGTAAAAATATTAACTGGATTTTTTCTGCCTCGTATTACAGTTTTCATATAAAACTTATGATAAAAATCTAACACTTCCTTCCCATGCAATCCTAATTTTATTTGTTCCCTTATGTAGTTTTGAACAACGCATATTTTATTCTCTATATCCCCATCAATTGTACTCACTTGATTAGCCACAGAAATAGCTCCCATGGTTTCAAGCATTTTTTCCAAATTCCCATTAAAGATGGGTTGTGCCATTTGTCCAGCTATATCAAAATCTGGGTACATTTCAAAAAAGCCACTATATAAACTCGCCATTCCCGGAATTCCCAATTCTTTGTCACCAACAATATGACTAGAACAACCTGCTCCAATCAAAAAATTCAAATTATCTAATTGAAGGAACTGTGCCATTTCACTTTTAACAAAATCCGTATCAACGTTTATTTCTCTTTTCCCTTTGAAATATGATATGTTTTTTTCATTGTCCATTGTTTACATCCTTCCTTTACGAATTCTTTTGGTGTACCTATTTCATCCCCTATATATCCCATATACAACATAACAGGAAATTTCCGTATCCGAAATTTTATCTTCCCAATGTTCCATTTTCTGCTATTAAATCTCTTGATGTACAGCCAATATTTTTAAAAAATTTACTATATCTTTTTGGGGGGGCAAAAAATGAACAAAATGCATCCTCGCATACAATCTACAATATCTTTAGGGAATTGAGCATTCATTATATTTCTTCCTCCAAATTATCAAAAAAATGAACTATTCATCTAACCTCTCATCTTTTGTCATGACTTGTTTTCAGTCCATTTATCCTCTTTTTAGTCTTCTGCTTTGAAGCTTTTTCCAAATCTTTCTTGATTCAATACAAACATCTCGTTCAATATTTAAATAATTAATTAATATCTCATTATCAACCAGCTCCAAAGCTAACTCTATATTTTCCTCTCTGCGTACTATCGCATCAACTTCTTTTAAAATCTCCTTAATTTTTTCAATGGGAATATCATCTAATACAGGAACAATAATATTTCCCACTTCTCCAGGCAAAATCTCCAATACCCCACCACCATAACTACGTCCACATATTTCTGTAAACGCAAATGAAATACTATTATAATACGACAAAACAATTCTTTCCGGGGCAACAGTATCCCTAAATTTAATTCTATGCATTGTGTCTGTAGAAACAGCATCACAGCAATTTAACACGAATTTGGGATATAAATTATTCCTTCTTAAAAAGAAAGCATCTGGAATCCAAATAGACGGAATACAATACCAGTTGTCTCTGATACTGCATTTGTATCCCTTGTTCTCTCCCCTTTTTTCGCCTTCGCTAATATATAACTGATGCTTTGATGGATACTTTTCAAACGGTATGTTGGGAAAGTCAATCAAATATGCCGCTTTACCATCTTCAACATTCTTTTCCCAATCTTTCTGTGTAAAATACACACTGTTGGCATGGGAACTTCTTCCAATCAACGGTCTTACTATATTCTCAAAATCATATTCTTTTACTATTTTCTTTGTGGCGGAAAAATATTTATTATTTCCTGTCGTAATGCCAACATTAATGAGAGCCGTATCTGATAATTTTTGAAAACGGCAATCTTTTCTTAATGAGGAAATTAATTTATTTTCTTCTGAATTTGTAAAATATTTAGTCCACTTCTCATGCACATGATTTAATTTTTGAAATCCATTTGTCTGAAAATCAAGTGAATTTAGATCATCTAAATTATTTAATTCTATAATACGGATTCCTTTATCTTCAACGCTCTTTTCTCCAATAAACACGACTACCTCTTGCTCAATATCTGGAAATACAAGTTCTTCAAAAGTAATCAGTGTAATTTTTGATAATTCATTTGACAAAAATAATCTTAAATCTTGTGCATAAACAACTTGTAATATTTCAGCTGGAATAATAAATGCAATTTTTCCGTTCTCACTCAAAAAATGTACACATGCTACCATGAAACCAACCCATGTATTAATCAATTTATTTGACTTCATTCCATGTTCAGTAAGAAGTTTTGACATTTCCGTTCGCTGATTTTCTTGTAAATATTGATATCTAATATAAGGAGGATTGCCCAATATCAAGTCATACTGGGCAATCGCCTTATTCATCTGATAATAATGAAAAAAATCCATATTATAAACTTGAATATTTTTACAATTTTCAACTCTGTCAGCTAATTTTTTTGCTTCACATTCTTCTATTTCAATGGCGGTAAGTGACATCCCCTCTTGTAGCAGTCCCTTGTGCAAAGCCGCATCAATAAATACACCATCCCCACAGCTTGGTTCTAAAATTCTATGTATTGTTTTATCATGTACAAAAAAACCCACCATTTTCTCTGCAAGTTTTAATGGCGTATAGTATGCACCTCTAAGTTTTTGTTCTGTACTGTCTTCTTTTAAAATCATAATCATTACCTAAAACTGAGTCTATAGATGCTACCAATTTGTTCATCTATTTGTTTAATCAGTTTATCCTTCTCCTGTTCTATTACTTCTCTTGTTGATTTATCAAATTTTGTTTCTAATACCTGATTTAATGCATAAATCTTATTCACCCAAGCTACAACATTTTCATATGCTAATCTTTGAGCTTTATCATCAAAATCCAACTCATAAAAAGGAAGCTTTTTTAAAAGATATGTACCTCTTGCAGTAAAACCACCTTCAAAATCACTTCCCATTATTTGAAGCAGCTTCTCAGTATATGGATGATTTAACCACGCTTGAATGTAAGCCAAATCGTATTTACAATTTGGCGTTGATGCAATTGCACAATATCCAGCAGTTCCACCAGAAGCAATCAACATATCCTTCGCATCATAAGCATACATAGGCGTCTTACTCAAAACCCGAACTATTAACTTTGGAGTATTAATAAATGCTGTTATAGCCTGAGTCCTTCCATATTGATACCAATTTTCAGATGTTGCATTTTTAATATCCCTACCAACACCATTATTTAAACACTTGGGCACTAACAAAGAATAGCAATCATTCAAATATGCATAGGTACCTGGATAATCTTTTTTCATTATATCTAAACCAATTAGTTCCCCTGTTTTTGTATAAGGGAAAATAATCCTCTTATCTGTTTTTAGATAAGAATACGTCTGCATTCCTTTTTCATCAGCCTTAGTTGGTTTAAAATAAGGTTTTAAAATTTTCTTTTCAATTTTATACTCTTTTCCAAATTTGCTTATTCTCACAATTTCATTCGTCTCTGATACAACTTCACTTTTAGTAAACCAGTAAACAGGTTCTGGTCTTTCTGCGCTTGTTTGTATTCCATTAAAAATATTAACAATATCCCCCAAAGGCTTTGCGCGCTTTTCTAAATGCGAAATCATTTTCATAAAATCAATATCTGTTGTCAATCTCCACGGTTCATCATTTAAAACCGCCTTTTTAACAATGACATATTCTTGATTTTCTCCCGTCCAAAGCGCTGTTAATGAATCCACTTTTTTGTATTTCATTTCCAAACTAGTTCCATTACAACACAAAACTATAGAACTATATATTGTCTTATCGGGAAACAATTGCATGTCTCCAAAATCGTCCAATTGAATCATTTTATTAGATAATAATCTTCTTAGTTCTTTTCCTGAGCCTATCTTAAAAAATTTGTTAGGTACAATATAGCATAACAAACCTTCCTTTTTTAATAACCCAATCGCGCGTTCTATAAATAAAAAATATTTATCAAATTGTTTATACGCAGTACGATATTTTTTCTTATATATATCAAATTCTAAATCGGATTCTAACACATGAATATCTTCCGTCTTAACATAAGGCGGATTTCCTATTATTATGTCAAACTCATCATCTTTCCCCCATTCAAATGGTTTGATTTGCTTTAACAAATTAATTGATATTTCTTTATTCCCTAAATCTTTTCTGACAATAAGCGAATTACCACTTTTAATATTTGCGCTTAAATCAGGTAAAACAGGCACATATTCATAAACTGATGCCAATGTTTCATCTTCAATCAGTTTTACTAATAATGAAAATTTGCTTACTTCTACAGCATGTATATCAATATCCACGCCATATATACACTTTGTTAAAATATTTTTCTTATCCCCTAATGGCAGCTTTCTTTTTCCATTACTTAATTCCAACAAATGCTTTGGCTCATTTTTCATGTACCATTCCACACAATAATCGACCAAATATTGATAAACTTCTTCCAAAAAGATTCCCGATCCACATGCAATATCCGCAATATGAATTTCTTCAATCTCCCTAGGCGTTTTGCCTTTACAATATATGTCCAATGTTGTTTTAACCATATACTTTACTATCTCTACTGGAGTTGAAACTACCGAACGATATTTATATTCTTTCTTAACTGCTAATTTTATTTGACCTTCTTCCACCACAAGCGACTCTGTCAAAAATAATTCATAAATTTTACCTAATATCCCTGGCTCAATAATATTAAACAAATAAGGAGCTTGCGGATAATACAAGGACATAATCATATTAAATATAATTTCATTATTCAGATCAAAAATAATATTATCCCCTGAAAAAAGCTTCGAGTTATATCTTTTATCTGCCTCTCTAAAAACTCGTAATAATGAATTTTGTAATTCTTCTTTATTTCTTGCCGTGTCCTTCAGATTTTTGTATAATGGTAAATTTCTATCCTCACAAATTCTCAAAAAGATTATTTGGTTTATAAACTCTTGTACTACATCATTCAATAAATCAACATCTTGATAGCACTTTGCGTTGCAATACAAATATTTTCCAATTTCTAAACGCCACTGGTTAATTTGTTCAAGAAATAACTCGTCAATCTCTTTAGCATATCTATCAACATTTTGAAAATTTCCATTAACAAATTTATCAAATTCTCCAGAATATACACTCTCTCTTGACAATAATGAATAAATTTCTGAATATTTGTCCAAATATTCAAGATAGTAATAGCATCTATAAAGGGATGTTGTTGCTAAATCCCCCTCCTTAGGTCTATTAGTCGTATCATAAATTAATAAGTTTTCAAAATTTGTTAAAACAGACATTTTATGTTTTGCATTCCAGCCATAACTCCTTGTTTGAATAGCTGGCAAAATTTCCGTTTTAATATCAACACTTGGTTTCTTCGCTTCAACAAATATCTTTGACACACCGTTTAATGTTAAAGTATAGTCAGGTCTCTGATTTTCATTTGAATATTTTTCTACAACAACTTCTTTGTATTGCGGCGCTACTCCACTTTTATTATGAACATCCCATCCAAAACATTCCAAAAGAGGACTAATAAATTCGTCCCTACAATTTTGCTCATTATAGTCTTTTGCACTTCTATATGCTTTTGCATTTCTTTGATATTGAGCTATCAATCTCTGTAAATCATCTTTCTTCATAGTATCTCCTTGTACTATTTACAAAGCGCTTTTTCCGCTTTTTACCCATTCATCAACTTCTGAAAACTTAAATTTCCACAACCTTCCTACCTTATGTGCAGATATATCTGTTTTCTTTATCCAATTTCTAACGGTATCTTTTGTTACTCCCAAATAATCCGATATTTCGTCAAGGCTCGCCCATCTATCAATCAAATCCATTCTAACTCCTCCAAAACAAACTATTTTATTTCATTATACAGCTCTACATCCCGAAATGCAACCACATGTTCTATGATTTAATATGAATTAATGGGGTTTTTATGCATATAGATTAACTTCCTTCAAACTTTTATTATATTTCTCAGGCAGAGTGGTCAATCACCCTGCCTTAATCAAAAGTATATAATCTCCTCCCTCACAACCTCCTCCGCCCTTGCCCGAACATTGTTCATCTTCCTCACCCAGAACATCTGATTCGCCGCCTTTAACTGCTCCGTCACACCCTCAGCCGCTGCCATCTGCTCTACCAGCACATCAAACCGCTGCTCCGCCTGTTCCTGCACCATCAGCAGATGCTCTTTCAGCTTCCCTGTCAGAAGCAGTCCCGAATAGACCCCGGAGCGGTGTTCTTTCAGGTACTTCCGCCTCATCAATCCAAATTTCCGCAGCTCTCCCTCCGGCTCCCGGTCGGGAATCAGGTTCGGAATCAGATAATCCCCGCATTTTTCATAAGTCAGTTCCATTGTCATATCCTCTCTTTCTTCATTTTCTAACGATATTCTTACAGTTCCTGCCCTTGGTATTTCTCCTTTTCCGGCATCCTGCGGATATTGTCCACCCTCTGCCGGTTCTGCTCCGCCGCCTCCGCCTTTGCCTCTTTCAGCCTCTGCTTTATAGTCTTTGGCGCAAGGGATTTCAGATATTCTGTAAACGCTTCTCCCAGTCCTCTGGATTCTACAAACCGCTTCAGCTTCTCAATCTGTCCATTTAAGGCATCGATCCGTTTCTCCAGTCCGGCTATCTTCTTTTCGTACTTTTCCACCAGATGATTCTGTTGCACCGCCTTATGGAAAACATTCACAATCTTATTCCAGTCCGTCTTTTTCACCTTCACATATTCCTCGCCGCCGAACAGGCTGCTGACCGGAACCGCAGCGCTTTTTACTGCCTTAGTCTCCGCATCCGCCTCCTGCTCCATCAGCTTCAGTTCCGATGCCCTGAGCGTATGCTGTTTCAAAATATCCCGGCTGTCTCGCTCTTTTTCCTCCAGCTTCCGGATCTCCTTGAAAAGTTCCTCCGTCTGCGCTTCCAGTTCCTGATTGCGGCTCCCAATCTGCTCCGCCTGTTCTTCCAGCGCCTCCACCTTCCGCATGGCAGCCTTATACTCCGGCAGGCTCAGGTTCTCCCTCTTAATGCCCAGCGTTTCGATGTCAAAGTTCCACAATTACAGTTCTCGTCCCGGTATGCCATCAACTCATTCTGCCACGCTATCACGTCCTTCGCGTCAATCTCTGCGATTTTACGGTTCTCAAAGTACGGCAAAATCTTAGTCCGTATCACATGGCTTTTGGACTCCCAAGTGCTTTCCTTGACACGCTGCTTCTTATCGGCTTCGTATACCTCAAAGAAACTGCCGAACGTCATATCCAGTTTTGCTCCCTGTTTAAGCATGACCTCATGCTCCCACGCCTGCGCTTCCTTCTTTGTAGCAAACCCTCTCTTTTGTGTCTGTTTCCTCTCCCCTTTCCAGTTGGTAAAGCGGTAGATAACCCGCCACGTCCCCGTGGCATTGTCCTTGTATACAGCCATATAAACCATCTCCTTCCTATTCGCTGTAACAGACCTTTTTATGAAAAAATGTAGCGTTCACACGTCCTGCCACCGTCAGATAGCCCTGTTTCTGCATTTCTGAGTTCAGTTCCCTCACAATCTGATAGGCTTTTGACTTTGACACACGCAGTTCCGCTGCCACTTCCTCCACCGTCATAAATGATTTTTCTGTCATCAAGATACCCTCTCCTTTCAATATCTAACTGATTTTGTTTAAGTTATGTTGCCACGATACTAAATAAATTCCGTTAAGTCAAGTGGTTTTCAAGAAAATCTTAACTTTTTTTATTTAAGTTATTCTTGCTATTTCTATTGCACCATGTTATACTAACTTCAACAGATTTGTTTAAGTACAGTCATGCAGGACTGTACCACTTTTACTACAACGGAGGTTTTATTATGGCAATCGGCAAACGTATCCGCTTTTTCCGCAACCGAAAAGGCATGACGCAGAAACAGCTCGGCGAGATCCTCGGCTTTCTTGGAAAGACCTCTGATGTCCGTATGGCACAGTATGAAACCGAAGCGAGGACGCCAAAACATGACCTTGTAAAAGAAATGGCGAATATCTTTGATGTAAGCACCCGCGCCCTCACTGTGCCGGATATTGATACCTATATCGGGCTTATGCACACGCTCTTTGCGTTGGAAGATATGTACGGGCTGAAAATTGGTAAGATTAACGGGGAACTTTGTCTGCGCCTTGACAGGTCGGATCATTCCAACTATACTTCCCTGTTCAATATGCTCCACGCATGGCAGGAACAAGCCGCCAGACTGGAACAGGGCGATATTACCAAAGAGGAATACGACCAGTGGCGGTACAAGTACCCGGAACTGGACACCTCGAAGCATTGGGCGAAAGTCCCCTCACAGGCGGTCAGCGATATGCTCATGGAAGAATTTAATAAAATCGAGAAAGAAGAAAAGAAAACAGCTAAAAAGAAAAAACAGAAATAAGCATAAAAAGACCTTGCCGATATTCAGTTTTCTTGTTCTGAAAATCAGCAAGGTTTTTCTATGCCATTGATGTAATTATTTAGTGCGTGATGTTATAAATGTTGCCAAATCGTTGCCAGTGCTTAAACAAATTTGTTTGAAGCCCGCATAAATACTGGCTCTTTCAATCCCATTTCATCACTCAAACTCGGCAAGTTATTTTAAATACTAAACATATATGTTTAGTATTCTTCTATATATTTGCTCTTTTTCTATGCTTTTTCTCCACCACACAGCGTTTGCGGATTTTTTAGTATCAAAATAGTATCAGGCAAACCACTTGTAATCATGTGAATATTATAACCGGAAATATACAACAACGCAACCAACTTCACCAATCTGTTATGTAATAAAAATCTATCTCAAGGATTCGAAAGGAAGTATTGCATATACCTATTTTGCGGCTATTCATCTACCATATTCTTTTTCCGCTTTAGAAATTAAATCATTCATTTCACATATCAATTTTCCAACATCTTGTGGAATGTGAGCATCTGAAGCGGTCAATATTTGGACATTTTGCAATATCATAGCCTTTAACATCTTTCCACTCATTCCTAATTCGGTATCCCCGTAGTTTATTGCCAATCCACTGCTTTCTTCAATATACATATTGTTTTCTTTTAATGCTCTTGCAATTTTGTTATATTCAGCATAATAATCGCCTATTGGATATGCTCCGAAACACTGTAAAGAATTTGGATGAGCCAATCCGGAAAACAGATTACTTTCCACAAGTTCATACATCAACTCATAATATCGCTTATATAAATAGTTTAAATTGTAATTTTCCTTTCTCCACGGCTGTTTTTTATGGCTAAAAGCCCACCCATCAATAAAATGTATTGATCCAACAAGAAAATCAAACGAATACATATTTTTTATATTTTCAATATCTTTTATGTGTTCAGGCGAATAGCATACTTCCAAACCAAACTTTAGCTTAATTGGAAAACGTTCCTTTTTCATTTTATCTATGAAATCTGTGTACTCTTTTAGTGGTCTGGCATTTTCATATTTTTTTCTATACCAGTTATTTTGATATTCATTATAGCATGACATTTCATCATATAAACTAGAGCATTCTTTAAATATATGTGTATGTTCCAGAAAGTAAATTTCGTTAATATTCCTTGATAAAGCATACTGTATAAATTCTTGAATCCATTCAATACAATAGCTTCCTTTTTCCAAATGAACATGAGCATCAACCATGTAATATTTCCTCTCTATAACTATTTATCTTCTTTATCAGCGTTTCTATATGTATTTTATTAAAATCTGTTGTGTCCATAACAATATGTGGACCATTCGCCACGAAGCTGTCCATCCCTCTATCAATAATTCCACTCACAAAGTTTTCATATGAAATAGGTTTAACATCTTTATTTGGAGTTTTTTCGGGATAGCAGTCATTTACAACATGGCCTCTATGTCTGTCTGGACTATTATTTCTCTCTACAAATCGCTCATATATTTTAGAGTAATTTCCTGTCAATGTTACAGTGATTGCTGTATATGAATATCTTTCAAGGATTTCTATCAGAGGCTCCCTTGATATTTTTTCAAAATTATTTTCAAGTATAAATGGCTGATTATTTTTCATTAACTGTGCCGCCATATAATACATAATATTCATACTGGCAATACCTAATTTGACTTTTTCTTCTCTGGAGCAAAATCCTATGTCATCATACATTAACTCTTTAATTTTATCTTTTGAAATAACAGGTAATCCGAATTGTTCCGCTAAAAATGCCGCCATTGTGCTTTTCCCAGCAGCAGGAATCCCGGTCACTAATATACAATACATTTTCAAACCTCCACCTCAGCCACGATATAATTGACCCCTATTTCATCCATTTGTGACAAAAAATCTTCAGAAACATTTTTATCAGTTATCAGCAAATCATAATCATCTATTTTACATACAGAATGAATAGATGATTTCCCTATTTTTTCTGATGGATATAGCCCTATATTCATGCTGCTATTCTCCATAACAGCTTTTCCAAACTCTACACCCGCACTATTATGTATAGATGCTCCAAATTCCACAGATAACGCTGAATGGGACAAAAAGGATTTATCTATTCGTATGTTTTTCACCATTTGTATCGTATAGAAATCATGACAATTTCCCCTATGTGACATTTCTCCACCCAGAAGAATAACAGAAATATTTTCTTTTTTTCGCAAAACTTCTGCTATTGTGACAGAGTTTGTTAAAACGGATATCTTTACATTATCAGGCAAATTCATAGCCATATAATAGCCTACTGATGATGTAGTAATATAGATTACATCATGCTCATCTATATATTCCACTGCCCGTTTTGCAACAGCCAAATAATTCTTTTTTATTTCCGGTAAATCTTTTGGATTATAGGTTGCATCCGGATAAGTTCCTTTTGGTCTTGCTGCAATAGCACCCCCATGAGTTCTTTGCAACAGTCCTCGGCTTTCCAGTACCCGCAAATCTCTTCTGGCACAATCAGCAGATATTTGATATAGCGATTGAATTTCAGATACCATAATTCTTCCTGTCTCATTTATTCTGTTTACAATATCTCTTTGCCTTTCTTCCATGAACATATCAATATCACTTCCTTCTATTTTCATTTTTATTTGTTTATATTTGTTTATTCTTATATATAATTGATTATACATGTTTATATTCAACTTTTCAAGTTTTATATATATCTTTATTAGGGAATAACAAAGCCCCACTAGCTTATTATGGGTAAAATGAACTGTGCCGCCCTTGACTGCCTGGCAGGGCTTTGCTTTTTGTCAATCAAGAGGGCTGTAAGCAGCCACCATCAGCGGACTTCCCGATTGTGCTTTCTCCTTAAAGCCTGTTTCTGCTCTTTCTCTATCTGTTCCTGCTGCCTTACACGACTAATGGCTGTCTCCACTTGATGAGAACCAAATGCAGCCTTCACACGCTCCATATCCGTCGTTATTTCCCGTAATTCCCGATTCTCATCCAACACTTCTTGAAGTCGTTCATTTAATCTCTTCTTTCCAGCTTTCTCCCTGTCGTATGCTTCTTCTAATCGTTCGTATTTGCGGGAAATATCCAAAAAGGCAGAATAGACAGACCTTAGTATCTTTACCATTTTTTCGACCAGCGGTTTTGCTTTCTTCTCTCGATACGACTTTGCAGATTCCATAACCGCCACTTCCGGAAGTATTTCTTCTGGATTTGCTGAAAACTCAGCCGCCAGACGTTCCATATTGTTTACCATAGGAGCAAGTTCGTTCATACGCTTCTGATATTTATCAGCCTGCTTTTTTGCCCTATCCGCTTCTTGCTGGGACTGCTTCAAATCATCTTGCAGAGAATGGATTTCATCATCAATCTGCTGTAATTGTTCATGGAGATTTTCATTGATTTCCTCAAAAGCTGCGTTCTCCTCCTGTAAATCTGCTTTTCTGGCTTCCAGAGCTGCCACTTCCTTTGTACGCTCCTTCTTTTCAAAGTCCAGAACGGATAAATGTTTTTCATGAGTTCCTTTTTGCTCCCACTCGATACCATGCCGCTCCATAACTGCGGCAAGCTGCCTTTTTTCAGACGCAACCCATTGGTTCCATTCCGTATCACTTCTTGTACCTCCCTTAAAACCAAGTGCCGCCAGCGCCTGTTTCAATGAAACCCGTGTCTCCAATCCCCTCTTGCTTCCCGTTGTAAATGGCACAAAATCAATGTGGAGATCACTAAACGTCTTTAGCTTTGTCACAATTTCATAATCACTGGAATAGCTGTATCGGTCTCCACCGATTTCACGCACCTTTTGCAGTGTATCAATGATAATCAGTCTTGCGCCCATGTGTCCTTTTACAAAATCCTCCAATTCCTGTCCCAGACCGCTATTCAAGGTTTTCGATTGTGTTGCAAAAAACAGATTATCTGCACTCTCTACGCCAAACATAGTAGATAGCCGCCGTTGGAGCCTTGCATAATCATCTTCCAATGCCAAATACAGCACCGTTCCTTTATGAACCGGATATTCCCATAAAGGAAGTCCCATAGCCACATGATAAGCAAGCTGTGCCATGAAGAATGATTTTCCGACCTTTGGCGCACCTACAAAGAGATAAGTGCCGCTGTATAAAAATCCATCTACAACCGGCGTTTTCGGCTTAAAAACCGTGTCATATAATTCTGTCATGGATATGGTTTGCAGCCCGCCGCTGCGCCCGATTTTTTCCGGGCTTTGCGTGGCTTGCAGATTGATTTGTTTCTGTGAATTTGCTATAATTTCAGTGTGATTTTTTACATTCGGCTGCGCCCCATCTGCGCCAACAGATGATACGGGAGCAGTCGTTTTCTTTTCTTCCCCCATCAAATATCCTCCTTCATTTCATTCAGTGTGATTGCCACCAGTTGCAGTGTCTCCAGCAACTCATCATCCACCGTCGCTCCAACAGCAATACGCCGTAATTCTTCATAAATGCTTTCCATCTGATTTCGCAGTGCTTTATACACTCTCGGATTTCCTACTACTGTGATTTCCTTTTCCAGCAGTCTGCTGATAATATAATCCTGCTTTGTCAGACCGGACAGCCGAACCTTTATTTCCAGCAATTCATCTTCTTCCGGCGATACTCGAAACGCTACAACCTTATTCCTCCATCTGCCTTTTCTGTCAAGCACTCTTTCCATCTCCAACCTTCCTTTCTTCTGTTCGCTCAATGTCCAGCCTCTGCGCCATTTCCTTTTGCTTTGACGGAAACAGGTGTGCATATTTGTAGGTTATATCGATACTTTCATGTCCTACCCGGTCAGCAATCGCTAATGCAGAAAATCCCATTTCAATCAACAAGGAAACATGAGAATGCCTTAAATCGTGTATCCGAATACGTTTTACTCCGGCTTCCTTCGCACCTCTATCCATTTCATGATGAAGATAATGTTTTGTCATATCAAACATCCGCTGGTCTGGCTGTATCTTATAAAGGGATTTCACATAATCGTGTATTTCTTCAGTAAGAAACTGCGGCATTTGAATGACACGGACGCTTTTCGGCGTTTTCGGGTCTGTTATCACATCTCTGCCCTTCAATCTCTGATAGGATTTTGTGATGGACAGCGTACCTTTTTCAAAGTCAAAATCTGCCGGAGTGAGCGCCAACAGCTCCCCTTCCCGTATACCACACCAGTAAAGGACTTCAAAAGCATAGAACGAACGGGGCTTATCCATCATGGCGTCAGCGAATTTCAGATACTCCTCTTTCGTCCAGAACAGCATTTCCTTGTGCTTCTCGCTCCCCATATTTCCAGCAATCGCCGCCGGATTCGATTTCAACCCATAATAGCGCACTCCATGATTGAATATGGCGCTTAACTGATTGTGCAGCGTTTTCAGATAGGTCGGGGAATAAGGCTTCCCATTCCCGTCACGATAATTCAGCATTTCATTCTGCCACGCAATCACATCTTTCGGCTGCACATCACTCAGGCGTTTGTTTTTGAAATACGTCAGAATCTTTGTCCGAATAATGTGTTCTTTCGTAGACCAAGTGTTTTCACGGAGACGCTCCTTTTTATCTGTGATATAAATCTCAACAAATTTCTCAAAATCCATATTCAGGTCAGCCGCTTTCTGCATAAGAAATTCCCGTTCCCATGCAAGAGCTTCCTTCTTTGTCGGAAATCCCCGTTTCATCTTTTTCTGCTTCACGCCTTTCCAGTTTTCATAATAGAATGACACAAACCATGTGCCTTTCTCTGCGTCTTTATAAGCTGGCATATTATCACTTCCCTTCTCCACTCATGCCATACACTTTTTCATGGTAATACTGGCGGCTTACCCGTCCGATTACTGTTGTATAGCCTTTTTTCTTTAATTCCTCGTTCCACTGATGAATCATGCGGTATGCCAGAGATTTTGAAATTCCCAGTTCCGCAGCTACTTCATCCGCTTTGATAAATACCGTACTTGCCATAGGCAACTCCTTTCTTGTTTCAATCGACTTGCAGTTACAGCCGTTCTCCCTCCCTGGCTCCTTGCAGGCAACCCTTCCCGGCGCTGTGCCGTCCCCTTGCGGGGCGCTCGCTTCCTTTCGGAAGGTCATGGCGGTTTATTCCAGTTTGGCGGTCATTCAATTTTTACTAAGCAATTTTGTTTATCTTTCATTTTATATGATACTAAACATTTTCTGTTAAGTCAAGTGGCTTGCAAGAAAAATATTAAATATTTTTGTTTAGTTTCTCTTGTGTTTCTTGTTTCTACATGATATACTAAATTCAACAAATTTGTTTAGTCAGGAGGTTTGCATATGGCAGTAGGAGACCGTATCAAACGTGTGCGTAATTTCCGGGGTATGACGCAAAAGGAATTAGGCGTTTCTGTGGGCTTTGACGAAAAGAGTGCCGACATTCGCATAGCACAGTATGAAAGCAACACCCGCACTCCCAAAGAGGATTTACTTCGCAAAATTGCAGAAGTGCTGGATGTAAACTATCGTTCTCTGTACGAGCCGACTTTGTACGCTGCAGAGGACATTATGTACACCCTCTTTGAATTGGACGAGCATTACCCCGGCACTCGGATTTATGAAGTCACAGATACTACCGACCCGGACTTCCCGGAAAAGCATATGGCTGTCAGTTTCCGTTACCGTCTGCTGGACGAATTTCTGCAAGAATGGCAGCTTCGCAAAAGACAATTATCCAGCGGCGAGATTACCAAAGAAGAATATCAGGAATGGAAGCTGAACTGGCCGCAGACCGCAGACGACTGCGGCAAGCATGAACCGCATAAAAAATGGAGAAAAGAATAGAGACATAAAAACAGCCCCCTGAAAAACTTACCGTTTTCCAGAGGGCATTTTCATGTCTCTCTATAATAATGTGTGGCTTTTGAATAGTATCAAATTAGTATCAAAAGGCACTTGCAACCTCAAAGAATGGCTTAAAATCAAGGTTTTTTGAGGTTCCTGCATTATTCAAACTCCAGACCGACAGTTACGGTTATTAAAGAGTTTTGCTGATTTTTAGGCGTTTTCAAGCAATATAAGCAAATAAAACTCAATATAAAAAAATTAAATAATGCAATAAAAATGCAATCTGCACAATAGATTCTGTTTGCATTGGCAACCAACTTCAATATCAACCAAGTAGGCGTTCTGTAAGAGCGTCTACTTTTTTATGAAAGGACAAAATATGGACTACCAATTAGAAATCAAACAAATTGTGGACTACCCACGATGCCGCATTTATCGTGAGTTCTTCCGCACACTTATGGCAGATAGGGACATCCGCACCAGTGGAAGTTCCTATCTTTTTTATTACATGACTCTATGCTCTTATGCCAACTTCCGCTCCTCATACCGCAGGATAGAAGGAATCTCCTACCTGATTGAACCGGGAGAATGGATCTGCAAAACCTCAGAGCTGGCAGAATGGTTCCGTACCCGCTTCCAGCATCAGGCTATCTCCATTCTGGATTTTCTTCAGGAGCAGCACTACATCAGCTATACAAGACTTGGCAGAGGCAGCCTGATAAAATTCAGCATTACCGGATGGAATAAAAACAACACATCACTGGATTACAATTACCCATGTCTGAAGGATGTGGGTTTTTTCTTTTTCCCAGTTGCCGCTGTACACGAACTGATCAGCATGGGCAGATGCTCGGAAATGGATATTGTGCTGGATTTATGGATTCACGCTATCTATAACGATGAGCAGGTACAGGGTTCCGACATCGGTCCAGTGGTCTACTTTCGCAACTGCACCGGCAATCCGCTGGTCAGCTACACGGAGCTTGCCCTGCGATGGGGAATTTCCAAATCCACAGTAAGCAGGATACTCAACAAACTGCAGGACAAGGAATATCTTTCGCTGGTGTCCTTTACCGGACGGCATGGCAGCGTCATCTATCTGTGCAGCTATCTGTCTACCATGTTCAATACCAGTGATGTGATGATTGATAAAGAGGAGGTTTCTATGACATTTCAGGTTCCCGTACATCTTCCCGATGCTGTTTCCATGGAAGATGCCAAAATTAAAGATGAACAGATACTTATTGAGGATAACAACAGCGTTTCATCGCAGGCGGCTTGCGTTTCAGATTCGCACATTCGCAGCGTTGTCCGAAAAGTTGCCCAAATCCTTGCGGCACAAGGGGTTTCCTGCTGTGAATGCCCCAGAACACAATATAAGTTATATCCCTTATCCGACTGCGAGGATGGTAAATACAGGTATTCTCTACAGATTAGCTGTCCGGATAGGGATATTCGGTATCACTTTGAACTCACTCTGCTCCCGCTGGAGGCAAAGGAACACATACCATCACATACAAATCAGGAAAGGAAGTAATCATTATGGCAAATACCAGAAAAAATCAAAATATCCCCGCAGAGCAGGAAAACCCTTTATTCCACGACACATGGAAGCTTTTAAAGAACTACCGGGATGCGGTCTGGAACCTGGAGCTTGCTGTCCAGCAAGTCCGCAATTCCTTTGAGATTGAGTTTGGAAGCAGTATTGATGAGTTCCTTGACTCCATCTATCTGGCCGGAGCCGACATTGGCGGTACCAAACTGGAAAACTATGCAAAGAGCATTGAGCGCAGCAACAAGATGCTCAATCTGCTAAACTCTGCAGTAGACATCCTGCGCAGCAAGCACAAGCATGGAGAACAATATTACTGGATCCTTTACTACAGTTACCTGTCTCCTCAACAGCTTCAAAATACGGACGAAATTATAGAAAAATTAGAACCACACATTACAAATATCTCAAAGCGTACATATTACCGTAAACGTCCAGAAGCAGTTGAAGCACTCAGTTCTGTCCTTTGGGGCTACACTTCAAAGGATTGTCTGAAGATGCTCAACAAGTTCTTTCCCGATAATAAATATATAAGTCATAAGTAGACGTTCAAAATTGGGCAAAACAAAGGTGAATGTCTACTTAGTGTCTGCTGATTAAGCAGATATCTGTAACTTCCAATTCTTACATCTGCTCCGATCATACCAGAATCGGAACAAATGCAAAACCGCACAAAGTATTCGCCTCTGAATCCTAAACAGATTCGTCACGAATACAGATAATGCGATAGAAGTTAGCTGCGTTTCTTCCAGTTTTGTGGTAATGCAGTTCATACCATAGCAGTGTTTGCTCAGGCTGAAGGTGCGCTCCACTTCGATTCTATCGGTATTATCCTGACACTCTTGTTTTTTATCAACTTTTGCTGTAGCACTTGGTCTTCCCAACTTTGGCCCTGATAACCGGATTCCTTGCTCCCTGCAATAGCTCCTGTTTTCCCTGGTCCGGTATATCTGATCTGCCAGAACACGTTCTGGATAATAACCGATACGCTCTTTGAAACGTTCGATTGCTTCAATCAGACAGGTGCTCTCATTGTATGCCTCGAATGATATTTTTTCAATTCGCCCATAACCTTCACTGTCAAGACTGAGATCAAATTTTGCACCAAATTCAACAGGCGCTTTGACCTTCCCCCCTGACTATCGGTCGAAGCCATGGCTGCGAAATGCTTACAATACGATGCTCCACAGAATGGACTCTGTTATCATACATATACTGTTGCTGTTCATACAGTTTGATGACGGTAAGATATATGTCGATATCCTTACCTGTCATGGCGTATCCATCACTCATGAACTGTTCCAGATACCGGAGATCCCTTTTCACATATGCAAGCTGTCTGCGGAGTACGCTGCGGATTTTCTTTGCCGTATGCTTTCTGCTCTTGGCAAATGCAAGATACTCTTTTCTGGCACGTTTGCGGTATCTTCTGGGCAGCTTAAAACCATAACATTTACAGTAACGGTAAATGACGTTTTCCAACTTTTCTCTTGCTTCATTCAAAAGCGAGATATCCTGCGGATAACGGATGTTGGCAGGTGCGCAGGTTGCATCAGGGGTCAGCGTTCCTTTGTTTGTATCTTCTTTTGCAGTACCATCATCACTGGTTTTTCCTCCGGATGGAGGAGTATGGTCATCTTTGTTATCATCCTTATGATCAAGAAGATACTCATTTACTTCCATCAGCATCTCTGCTGAAATGCGTTTGCGGAAAAGAACCAGTGTACTTGCATCAAACGGAGCTTCTTCCCGAAAGCCGGGAAGCCCAATAAAGTATTGCAGATACGGATTCTCGGCGATCTGCTCCACGAGTTCACGGTCGGAATACTGAAACCTGGTCTGAATGATCAGAGCTCCCAAAGCCATACGGAGAGGCTTGGCGACATTACCCATATCGCTTGGAAACAGCCTGGCGTATTTTACTTCAAACTCATCCCATGGGATTCGGTCAGCCAATTTGACCCAGCGGTTATCTTGATTCATGTAGAGACCCATGGGTTGATTGAAATCGAAGAATGAATGCTGTTACTTATCAATCGGTTTGTACATTGATTTAGCCTCTTTATACTTAAAGTCTGTAAGAAAACTGCAAGAAAAACGATTTGAATTCATTAAAATCCCTGCAATCATTATAACAGAAAATGAGGAAAAAGTCAGTAAAATCAAGTGTTCTAGCTTAATCAGCAGACACTAATAATTAAGAAACCAAAAAATATGCTTTTTACGACAGTATAGCATCTCTAATCGGCAGCTTCTTAATAAAGTCTAAAAATTACTTTATATGGCTTATGTTAATTCCTTTATTCTTCATAGTATTTATAAATCTTTCTGCATTAAAGACTAAAAATTTATATGTTTTTCCTTTGTACTGCTCTATTGTAACGATACGAGGGAAAATAAAGAGTTTAGTTTTATAGAGAATTCTCTTCATATTAGTATACGGTATTTCTATTCTTTTAAATTCATCTTCAACAGATGCCTTCTGGCATCTAAATAAAAAGTACTCATCAGTTAATCTAATCGCCCCTCCTTGTACCCCATAATAACATACACTTGCATAATAGTTTTCTTCCATAAGTTTTCACTCTTCCTTACTACAAGTTACTTGTGTTGTTCCGCAAAGATTTTAGCATAAATACCACTTGTTTTCAATAAACTTTTATGTGAACCACTTTCCATTAACATTCCATTCTGTAATACTAATATCTTATCTGCCCTTTCAGCTATTGATAACTCATGCGTAATAAATATAACTGTACTATTTAAATTGAATATAATCTCATTTATCTTGCTTTTTGATATCTGATCTAATGCACTTGTTGGTTCATCAAATATATATAATCCAGTTTTTTTATTGAGTGCCCTTGATATGCAAATTTTTTGTTCCTCACCTCCAGAAAAATTTATTCCCTCATCATAAAATTCTTTTGTAAGATGTGTATTTAGTGCATTTGGTAATATTGAGATTTTTTCCATTAAATTCAATTTCTTTAACGTATCGTAAGTTTCTTTTCTTAATTCATCTTCAAATGCGATATTTTCTTTTATGGTATAAGCATACACATGGTGATCTTGAAAGACTACCCCTATATTATTTTGTATATCCTCTAACTTGTATTCTTTTATATTGTTATCATTTATATATATTTCTCCTTTATCAGGTTCGTATAAACGCAAAAGTAATTTAAGTAAAGTCGTTTTCCCTGAACCATTAAGTCCTATAACTGCCACTTTCTCTCCAGGCTCTATAGTGAATGACATGTTTGATAAAGTATTCTTATTTGAGTTAGGATAAGAAAAATACAAATTCTTCACTTCAACTTTAATTGGATTACTAACATTAAATTTTATAAATTCTTTTTTCTCAAACTCATTTCCTTTATAATTATATATATATTTAAAATCATCTATATACATACTATTACTATACAAGCTAGATGTTGTATTTAAAAATTGATTTAATATATTTTGTAATTGTGTTACCGAACTTGATAATGCCGTAAAATCAGATATTTTATAAATTCCCCACCATACTCTTGCGAATAAAATAATCATCATTATAGCAGATATACTAATTGTAAAGAGTGTAATCATTGTATTAATCACTGCTACTTTTAAGCCATATTTTTTCAATATTCCTATTATATCTCTCAGAGATTTTGTATAATATTTTTTACCTGTTGCAGTAATATCACTGCATTTAATATCTTTTCCATAATCTGGTACGTATAACACCCTTTTAATATAATTTTGTTTTCTTGAAATTGGTGTCAATATAACATTTGTCTTATAATTTAATTTTGTCATAATTAATGATTGAATAAAATTAGCAAGTACCCCTAATAAAGCAAACAAAATTATGATGCCATCCATTGATATGATAAGTGACGACAATGAGATAATGCCTATTATGCTGGCACATATACTAAAGAACATATTAAATACACTGTGCGTTATAGTATCTACCTGATTCAATGCCCTAGTGTATTTATTATAAAAATCAGGATTTTCCAAATCACAATAATTAAATTTTTTGGCTTTATCTATGAATACTTCATTCATATATTGATTAATTTTTGATGCAAAAATTGGCTCAATTAATGTTGCATTCCAAACCGAAAAAATGTTTGGAATTAATTGTATTCCCATTAATACAAAAATCATAAATAATACTTTTTTGAAGCTTTCTATACTTTTTGTAGAATTACTTTCAACTAAAAAAATGATGTTTCTTGTAATAACTATATTTATGGTTGGAATGATAGAATTTATAATCGTCATAAAAAGCTTTAAAACAAATCGGCTCTTAGACAATTTCCAAACAATTTTCAAAACAAAAATATTATTTTCTAATATTTTAAATATAGATATCTTTTTTTCGCTTTTGGTTCTCAACTTTACCACCACAAATCCTACTACCTATCAAATTGCTGTTAACTCAAACTTCATGTTTATTAAAAAATAAAGTTTGAGTTAACAAATGATACCATAAAGCATGCGTCTCTAATTCATGCCAAAAATATTCTTCTAATTCTTTTGCTCACTTAAACATTTTATTAACTGTTTTTCTATTACTCCCTTAATTTTAAAACATCCTGATGCATGATAAGTACCTGTTTTTGCATAACTAACCATACCACACCCACCACCACAAGATGGTAAATATACGCATTTCTTACATTCTTCGTTTTCAACTGGATTATGTGTCATCCAATCATAATATGCATATTGTATATCTACTAGTTGTCCGTTTTCGTTCAATCTTCCTATTAAATGTTCCTTCTCTCCCGCATGTTCCCAGCACTTATAAACTTCACAATTAGGTGTTACTGTGTATTGGTTATCACTATACAATCCACAGTACATCCATCGGCGCATCGGGCGTATATTGTAATAAAAACCTTGATTTTCTGCTACTTTCCATAATTCATATAAAACACTACCTATTTCACCCTCTACAAAACAATTACTAGAATACGCCGCACATGATTCTGTTAATCCTCTCACAATTCCAAAATCTACTGTACAATTCGTCAAATCCAATCCATTTTTTCCTATATAATTTAAAAGTTCATAAGTAGCTCCTATGTTTATTTTATCAATGTTAATGCGAATTACCGTATTAAATGTTTTTAAATCTCCAACTTTCATATTTAACATTTTAAGCACATCGATAATTTTATCAAATGAGCCCTTTCCCTGTTTGTCTATTCTCCTAGAATCATGTATCTCCTTTATTCCATCTAATGTTATCTGAATAGATTTACAATTGAAACTAAGTAATTTATCCAATATTGCTTCATTTAAAAGAGTGCCATTTGTTATAATTGATGAGGAGAAACAAATCGCATTCTCATTGCAATAAGTCATTATTTTTTCCAATATATAAAATCCTATTTCAATATTTACTAATGGTTCCCCTCCAAAAAGGTTAATCATTACATTCTCAGCCTTTTTTATCGTCGCAAGCTTTATAATAAATTCAATGTATCGATTTGCTTGTTCTTTTGACATACTCTGAACATCTGTTTTTTCTCCCTCAAAACAGTATACACACTTCAAGTTGCAAGCCCATGTTAACAGCACTGTAGAGTTTATCGAATTAGAAGAATATTTCTCATGTGAATGAAAATAGCTGAAAATTCTACTTTCATCCACATTATCATTTATAATAATCCCGTACTGAATAAATATCTGCTTTACATCATCTTCTAATTTATCAATTTGATTGTCTTTTATCTTATTCGCAGTATCCTTATCTATTTCAATACAATGTCCTTGTAATGTATTAAATAATACAATTCTATTTTTATCAGGTACTACTAAGTTATATCTTGAAAATTTCAAAAAAACACCCCCTAAAATGTACTAATCACAATATAAGGTTGCATTAATGCTATGCAACCTTATATTTTAACATAAAACACTACTCATTATTTACTGAAAAAATACCCGGTAAACCCGGAAGTACATTTAGTAAACATGCATCTCCGGGACATGCATTAGCTGGGCATGCATTTACAGCACATATTGCCGCTGGACATGCATTAGCCCCACATCCATCGACTGCACAATACGCAGCATAGCATGCGTTGGCTGCACATATACTACCTCCGCCACCATTTGTACCACATGCATCGCCTCCACATGCACCACCTCCACCAGCATTTGTAATACACGCATTTCCGCCACATGCCGCTGCTGCACATGCATTTCCTCCACACGCTGCAGCTGGACAACCAGCTGCTGAACATGCATCGCCTCCACATGCTGCTGGGCTCGCTACATTAGGTACATAAACATTTCCAAGATAACTTGCCATATGAATACCTCCTACTATATTTTTATATGTCCTTTAATATCAGGCAAATATATAATAACAATTTTACTCCTCTAAAAACTCTAATTAGCAAAAATACTGCTTTTGCTGTCAAAAACGACATAAAATTGTCCCAACTTGGCACCGTATTGCGATTTACAGGTAAAAATCACCATGCTATAATGGTCATGCTCAAAAATGCACCCACAACTACATACCCATTCCATTTAAGAGACATCTGCACACCGCAGATGCTTTTTTTACAAACGGGCAGCCTTCCAACACGCTGCCCGTTTGTTTGCCTGAAGCCGACATTCCCCAAAAGACTGTCGGCTTTTCTCTACTAATCTTACTTTACAGGAGGTAAATCATTGAAAAACAACGAACCAAACACAGCTGCGGGAATTCCCTCTCCCGCTAGAAAGAAATTCCGCATCCACTACTCCCATGTCATCATGGGGCTTGCCGCCTTTGCCTACTTCTTTGCCCTCCAGACCGACCAGACGCTTGCCGCAGATATGTGGTCGAAAGCGGAGGACATTATGAAGGATGTATACGGAAAAATCCTCGGCATCTCCACCATTGCAGCCATCGTGACCGCATCGGTAGCATTACTGGGCGCACTGCTTTTAGCTGCTCTGACAGCAATTTTCAATGATACCGTTATTCCCCGTATCACGCAGGAAATTGAAGGACTGTTCGGCTAAGCCGGAGGGCAGTCCTTACAGGGAGGTGACCAAAATGGACGAACCTGCGCTAAATGTCAGCTACGAGACCATTGCCCGGTTCTTTGAGGCAGCCGAGGGCAACTACCGCAACGCTGTCTATGTAACCTGCAGCAGCTCCTGCCAGAGGGCGGAAGGCTGCCGGGATTTCCTTTTTATTCCCAGCGGGGACTGCAGGCCGGTCATCTTCCCTGTTTCGGACGCCGCCGCTTTTATCGGCACCGCGATTGACCCTTCCGACTGTGCAGGAACCATGACCGGCTCCTGCTTCATCCGGATTTACAGGAGATTTCTGGATTTAACCCTTGCCTCGGACGCTGACTGCCCGATCAAACAGCTCCTCCATATCTCCAATATGCCCAAAACTGCCATTTAATGGCGAAATTCTCGCAAATGACATGGGTTTCGGCTCTGCTCCTATGGGATTTGCCCCTGTGTTTTTTTACAATAAAGACAGCAATACATAAAGTATATGTAATCTTTATGCAGAAAGGGGGCAGATGCCATGAAACGAAAGAAGAAACAGCCGATAATCCGGTGTCCTTACTGCGGCAGAACTGCCGTACTTCAAAAAGCATCTTATGTATACCGGGAAAAAGCCCTGGATGAGTACCTGTACGTCTGCAGCGGTTATCCTGCCTGTGATGCCTATGTAGGCGTCCATGCAGGAACCCTGCGTCCGAAAGGTTCCCTCGCTAACGGCGACCTGCGCCACAAACGTATTGAAGCGCACCGGCTCTTTGATGCGATATGGAAAAACGGCATTATGTCCCGTAAGGACGCCTACCGCTGGATACAGGATACCTTTTCCTTATCCGACTCTCAGGCGCACATCGGGCAGTTCTCGGATTACCGGTGTGACTGCCTGATGGCAGAAACCAGAAAGGTACTGGAAAACAATCATGTAAGGCTTGCCGGTTAGTGGGAAGCCGCTACGAAAGCGGGGTGAATACCATGGGAGTTTTAAGCCGTACCGAACAAAAGCTTGTGGAGGAGCACTTATACCTCATCCGTCCCCTCGTTCTGAATGTGGTTCATCTGAATGAAAATGTACAGGGGTTAGGCTATGACGACCTTTACCAGACTGCCTGCGAAGCGCTCTGCCATGCGGCGCTGAAATACCAGGACAGCCGGGGCGCTTCTTTTCCGACCTTTGCAAGTATTGTCATACGCAATACCCTGCTCTCCCACTGCAGGAGCATTTCCCGTACCCAGACGCCTCTGGAATACCTGGATGCCCCTGCCGGTCCGGACGGCAGCCTTACCTACGCAGAACTGCTTGCAGATGAGACACAGCCTGTGCCGGATGACACAGACAGAGAAACTTTGGGGCTTCTTAAGGAAGCAGAAATGCGCTACAGCGGCAGCACACGCAAAGGAATTGAGGCGCTGTACCTAAAATGCCTCGGTCACACAAATACGGAGATTGCCGCCTGCTGCGGCGTCCGTTCCAATCTGGTGGCGGCATGGATTTCCAAAGCCGCCGGAAAGCTGCGGAAGGACAGGCGTTTTATCTACCTGCTGAAAGCATAATGATTTTTATAAATGCAGATGGCATTGGCAGAAACGGAGGAAGATTATGATTCGATTATTTACTGCAGTCGGAACTTATAAGTTAGAGGAAAACGGAATCCCTGTGATCCTGGCAGGAGGCAGGGAATGTGCGCTGGACACCCATGAGCTGCTGTTATGGTCCAGTCTTGCCTTCCGCATTCTGACCTATCAGGAAGCAAAGGCAGAATTTTATGCGAAGGAACGGGAGCTTCACATTTTAAGTGAACTGGACTTTGACCATTATTTAAACCGGCTCACCATGCGAAGGCTCATCGCCTCCGGCAGGGATGAGGTGGGAGTGGATGCCCTGTATGATTTGTTAGGACATCTTTATATAGAAAAAACACCCTCCGGCCTGCCTGCAAAGACCGCTGCCTTTTTGAACCTCTGGCTTAGGAAGCGGATACCTTTCCGAAAGGCGATTGCCGTCTTCCACACCAAGAAGCCGGAAGCAACGGAAAAGAAACTGCTCTCCCTTATCCGCCACCAGCAGCTCTCCACAGCAGAACTCATCCAGTGCATGGAAAAGGGCAGCTTTCATATCCGTAACAGCAGACAGCTAATCGAACAGATCTATGCGGAGGAAACTGCTGACTGCGATTCCATTGTGACGGAGGGACGCACGCTGGAAATCCGCCGTCCGGTCCTGACCGCTGTGGCAAACCTGTACTTAAAGCAGCTGATTACCTTTCAAATTCTATAAGGAGGCACCATGAATCCCATACCAAAACCATTACATCAAAAGCTGGTTCTGACCTTACTGGTCGGAATCGGCTGTTTTTTTACCGGTCTTGCCCTCTCTGTATCCATCAGGGATAAAACCTTATTCTTCCTGAGCGCTGCCATTCTGATTTTCTCCTGTATCCGCACCGTTTCATTGTATTTCAAAATAAAATCCGGCAGCTATTATACTCTGGAGGGAACCTGCTGTTCTGTTTCCTTCCTGCCCTTCCGGAAAAACTATACAGCGGCTTTGACAGACCGGGACGGCAGGGACCGCATCCTTCATCTTCCAAAGGACTGCAGGGTACGTCCTGGACTCTCCTACCGGTTTTATTTTCAGTGCCCGCCGGACTCCCTTTCCGGGCAGAATGCGTTTCTGGAAAAATCATATCTTTCCGATAACCTGCTCGGCATAGAACCGATTGCAGAACTGACGCAAGATATAGATATAATCAACAGTTAAATACTATATATTGTGTTTATTATTTGACTTTTTCCATATCTTGTGCTAAGATGCTATTGTAATTGATTTTTGTGCCTCCCTCACAGGAATGCTTTTGCATGGAGCACACGTTGTTTATGATTGAAATTAGTGTCAGAGATACCATTTATTTGAGTGGCAGTCTTTTGGCACTTTTTTTCATACCAAAAAATATTTTCTTCAAAGAAAGGAGCCATGAATTATGAACACACCTGTAACAATCATCACCACGGGAAGGGTAACAGCAGATTTAGAGCTGAAGACCAGCCAGAACGGAAAGAATACCAAGTACGTTCAGTTCGGTCTGGCAGTCAACAAGGGGTATGGAGAGAAAGAACATCCGAACTTCTATAACTGCCTGCTCTACGGCGAGGATGCCCAGCGCATCATTGATGCCAAGGTAAAAAAGGGCAGTCTGATTCAGATTATCGGAGATCAGGAGCTTGTGGAGTATAACCGCAAGGACGGTTCTCCCGGATGGATGGCAAAGGTCACTCTGCTGTCATGGAACTACGCACCCACCAACCGCCCGAAGGAAGAAACCGCTAATACTGCCGGGGCAGATGCCGAAAGCACTGCCGCCGAAGAAGGTTTCCTGCCTGCGGAGGACTGCGGTGAGAATGGACTTCCGTTTAACTGATGTAACAAAAGGTCAAACGGTCAAAAGAGGAATTGCCTGAGAGCACAAAAGTGCTTTCTGCAGTTCCTCTTTTTTTATTGCAAATAATTTGAAAAGAAAGGAATTAAATTATGAACAAGAGTGTATTTTCCCCCAGTCTTAAGATACTGATTGTGCTGTCGCTGCTGTTTGCCGCTTTGTTTTCCAGACAGCTGTCCCAGAAGCTGATACTTGCCTCTGTTGCAGTATGGCTTCTTTTTATGGCGGTCAGCCTGCTTCGGAACCGGCAAAAGAGAAGGGACAAAAAAGCCTTCTCCCTGCGCACAGCATTTGCACACACGTTTCCGTTTGTGAGGGATTCTTTTGGAAAAGAAACATCCAACGATTCTGTGAGTGTTTCCCCTGCCGAGTACCGTCCTCCCATACTGCCGGATCAGAAAGCCGCTTTCAGCGAAGCAGAGCTTGCGCAGATTCTGCAGCATATCAGGCTGCGCATTACCGACAAGCTCAAATCCGCTTATGCAGAGGCAACATGGCAGTGGGATAAGGAACCTGACCTGCACGACATTCTTGCAGGAAAGACCTTCCGCATCCTCGTGGAGAACATGGAAAGCTATACCCATGCGGACATCAGCTTTGACCGCTTCGGGCGTATCCATGTGGAGCCAATGACCATCGGCGCATTTTCACCTGCAGAAAACAAATCAGATGCAGATGATACGGATACACCGGCACCGGAGGAGCCTGCTGTTGTGGATGTGCGTGTCTGGTATGAACTCATCGGGCAGAAAATCCTGACAGAGCAGATTACAGAGCTGCACGCCAAAGGCCACTCCAAGCTCACCATCATGGAAAACGGGGATATTACCGTAAAAAACCAGAAGAAAGACATACTGAAGGCCACACTGGACTCCTTCCCTGCCCAGAACTACTGGCAGGAACTGGTTTCCATACTGGCTGAGGACCAATTAACCGCCAAGATTACAGGCAACAGCCTGCAGGTATCATGGATTTAAGAAAGGATGAATGAATTATGCCAACAATACCTTTATTTGCAAACTGGACATGGAAACGCAGCCTGCCGGAGCCTTTTGATAAAACCTCCGGCACGATAAGCACCACCCATTATTCCACCTACTGCATTGTCTCCACCAAAAAGGCAACCCTGCACCCGGCATTTTTAAGTGCACTTCTGGCTTACATGGACATGGATACGACCTTAACCCCCGCCAGCACCTCCGAATGTGCCATCGGCACCCAGGATGAAAAGATCGTGGCGGAATACAAGAGCCGTACCGGGGAAACGCATGTGGTGGTATTTAACAAGAAAAACGGGAAATTCAATGTGGGACGCTTTGATGATCCCACATCCACTTCCAAGGTGTATACGGTAAAGGAAAGCGGGAATACAGGCACAGCCCTGTTCTTTGCCCTGATACCGGAAGCAATGACCGACAGGGAGTTTGAGGAAAATTACAAGCTTCTGGGCAAGTGTAAAAATGATGGCTTTACGGATATGGATGAGGCGGAAAAAGCCGCTTTCATCCTCTGCGACAATATTTACCGCAGAATATCCTCTGCCGGCTCTGTAGGCAGTGCAGGCATCCATCTGACTTTTCCCTCCACCGGGAACCTCCAGAATCTTACCACCCTAAACCTTCAGAAAGGCGCCTATTCCCCTAAAAGCGTGCTTTACGGCACTTTTCGGATATTGACCGCAGCCTCTTCCGCTGCTCCTTTGTCCGTCATAGACAAGAAAGACTTTGTAAATCACTTCGCTCTCTCTGAGCGCACCTTTACCCCGAAAGAAAAATTGATGATCCCCCGTATTGAGGACTGGTATATCATCCCTCCGGAAATCGAAGCAGTCTGCAGACATGCGCTGCTTACCACCTCCGGTGTCCAGCCCATGCGCAACTTTATGATGCGCGGACCGGCAGGCACCGGAAAAACCGAGGGTGCAAAAGCCATCGCTGCGGGTCTGGGACTCCCCTATCTGTATTACACCTGCTCTGCCAACACCGAAATTTATGACTTCTTAGGGCAGATGCTTCCGGATACCGATGGGAAAACTCCCGCCGCAAAGGAATATCCCTCTCTTATGGATATCCAGATGGACCCGGCATCCGCTTACTGCAAGCTCACCGGAGAATACGATGAAACCGTCACGGAAGATATGGTATATGAAAAGCTTCTGGAGGTCATGGACCGGGATGCGAAAGCACTGGCGGCAGAGAACTCTTCCGGCCAGCATTTCCGCTATGTGGAAACACCCCTGATTACTGCGATCCGTAAGGGCTATCTGATTGAAATTCAGGAACCGACCGTCATCGCCAATCCGGGCGTGCTGGTAGGCCTAAATGCCCTGCTGGATCGCTGTGCGAGCATTACACTCACTACGGGAGAGGTTGTCCGCAGACATCCGGACACGGTAGTCGTGATTACCACCAACAATAATTATGCAGGCTGCCGGGACATGAACCAGTCTGTCATCTCCAGAATGAACCTCATCATCGACATGGAGGAACCGGACGTAGACACCCTTACCGAGAGAACCATGAAGGTAACGGGCTGTACGGACCGCACTGCCGTATCCGAAATGGCGGCCGCCGTGCAGGAAATCAACGAACACTGCCGGGAGACCATGATCAACGACGGAAGCTGCGGCGTCAGGGAACTGATCAGCTGGGTGCAGTCTTACATGGTAACAGGAAGCATCCTTGATGCTGCCAGGTTTACCGTGCTGTCTTCCGTCTCCAGTGACCCCGACAACAGAGCCGACATCTATTCCACCTGTCTGGAGCAGAAATTTGCTGCATAGGGAGGTGCCCATGTCACTGATTGATGAAGAAACCTTAAAGGCAAATTTAGCCAGAAATCTCCGGTATTTAAGAAAAAAAGAAGGCTCTGCGCTTTCTCAGGAGGCACTGGCACGAAGAATCGGCGTCACCTGCAAAAGCATTTCCAGATATGAATCCGGTATCTGTCTGCCGCCATGCCATGTGCTGGCTGCCCTTGGCAGATATTACGGTTACACCATGGATGAGCTGTTAGCAGCACGGCTGCCGGGCAAGAAAGGAAGGGAAAACAACGAATGAGAACATCACACACAGCAATACGCCGTCTGATTTCCAATGTAAAAAACAAACTGACGCCGGAGCAGATTTTTGCTTCCCCGCAGTTTGCCGCTTATCTGACGGACATATCAGAAGGCACCACAAAACGGTACCGCAGAAAGAGCAAGGTCATCACCTACTGGGACGATTCCGATAATGCCGACACTGCCCATACCGACAACCGCACCATCACAATCAATGCCGGGAACTTCCTGACCAGAAGCTTCCCGACTATTCCCCTGATGGCAGACAGCCTGCTGGGGATTGTGGGGCATGAGGACGGGCATATCCTGTTTTCGGATTTTGTCATGCTGGATACCTTCCATCAGGCACTCTCCGGCGGGCGGTTTTATCCCCATGAGCCGGAAGATTTATCCCCGAAACAGAAAAAGAGCCTTACTTCCATTTTGGAAGCCTTTGAAGAGGAGGACAAAGCAGTCATCCATGCAGTCTCCGGCATTGCACACAATCTGGTAAACATCATGGAGGATGTCTATATTGAGGAACGGATGTGCTGCGCCTTTCCCGGCGCCATCAAAACCGGAATCCTGTTAAACAACCTGCGCTTTGCGGAGCTGATGGATACGGTTCAAGAACAGATAGACAAACACCACCACGAAGTATTTATCCTGGTAAACCTGCTGATACAGTATGCCAAAACCGGCGATGTCAATAATCTGGGAGGCTATAAAGGACCTTACCTGGATACCCTGTACGACTGCATCCCTTTCATAGACAATGCTGCCTATGATGACGATGCCAAAGTGCGCTTTGATGCCGCCAACCAGATCCTGCTCTATCTCTGGCCCTACATGGAAAGCTATATTGAAAAGGTCAGGGAGGATTTAAAGAACGGCACTGCGGAGGCAGAGGCTGAAATGAAAAAACAGGTTGCCGGCGGGATTCCCCTTCCCGGCGAATCCTCCAGACCTGCCCCCGGCACGGGAAAGCATAAGCATGTGCCCGGCGCAGAGGATGAGGAACGGGAGAGCCTGCAGGAGGTCTTAGACTACGAAGCGGGCAGAATCGCACTGGAAAAAACCGATGACATTGAGGATGAGGGGGCAGGCGGCGTCAGCCGGGACAACGATTTTGGAGGTTCCGGTTATGTGTCGCAGGCAGCCGCAGATATGGAACGCATTATGACGCAGATTGCCGGGGATACCGCATATATGCAGTATGATGAGGAACTGACAGAGGAACTTCAGCGTGAGGCTGATAAAATCCGTTACGGCAACGCCCATCGGGGCGTCCATGTCCATATCAACCGGATGTCCTATGTGGAACCCGCTTATATGGAGCTGTACCAGAAGGTCGCACCTCCGCTGCTGCTCATTTCCAAGCGTCTCCAGAAACAGATTGCACAGATACTTAAGGATTACCGGGACGGCGGAAAGCTGGACAACCTGCCCTTCGGCAAACGGATTAATCCCCGCAATATCTACCACAATGACGGCAAGTTTTTCTACAAGCTGAAGCTCCCGCAGGACCTTATCGGCATCGCCGTGGCTGTCTTAAATGATGAAAGCGGCTCTATGTCCTGTTCTGACCGCATTACCTATGCACGTTCTTCTTCCATTATTCTCTATGATTTCTGTAAAGGGTTGGATATTCCCATTGCCATTTACGGACACACGGAGGAGGACGATGTGGAGCTTTATGCCTATGCGGAATTTGACTCCATTGACAACAAAGACCAGTACCGCCTGATGGATATGAGCGCCAGATGCGGAAACCGTGACGGGGCAGCCCTGCGGTATGTGGCAGAACGCCTGATGACCAGGCCGGAGCCAATTAAGCTTTTGATCATCACTTCAGACGGGCAGCCTGCAGCCTGCGGCTATTACGGAACGGAGGCGGAAGCAGACCTGCGCGGCATAAAGCAGGAATACACCCGAAAGGGGATTAAATTCTTTGCCGCCGCTATCGGAAATGACAAGGAAAACATCCAGCGGATCTATATGGACGGTTTTCTTGACATCACTAATCTGGAAAAGCTTCCCGTCAATCTCGGCAAACTGATTATCCAGCAGATCAAAAACAATATTGCGGCATAACTACCGCTATTTTCAAAGAAAGGACAACAAATGAACGAAGAATATATTTCAACACAGATTGCTGTGTATAAGAACAGCAAAACCCTTCTGGAGTTTCATGACAAGCTGAAGGTCGCCTCCATGTACTCCTACGCCCACATCCATGCGGACGGTGAGGACAACGGGGACGGGCGCAGGAAACATTCCTTAATCGGAATCCTGATGAAAGATTATTCCGGCGGCACCGGAGATAAAGCCGTTACCGTTAAGGCAAATATCTCCCCGGAGGAAGCAAAATTCATTTTAAGCCGGATTACCACCGGTTTTTCCGAATATACCTTCCAGCAGGAAAAAATCTTCGGCCAGAAGGATGAAAAAGGCTATGCACAGGTAACAAAAGTACGCTTTATCCGTGCATTAAAAGACAGCAAAGGCAATGCCCGGAAAATTCCCTGGTATGTGGAGGTGGAAAACGGCAAAGGTATTCCCTTAAAAAATGCCACCGGCGGAACCTACATGAAATCGGGTTCCTTTATCAGCACCGGTAAGGTTTATGCCAACCTGACAGACCTTGACCTGTTCAAGCTCTTAAGCCGGGTGTCTTCCTACATTGACGCATGGGAACACAGCATTGCACCGTCTTTGATTACCATGGCAAAGAAAGCGATGGAAAACCGTCAGGCACAGCAGAATGCCGCTTAAATGACGGTATCTGTATGATGTAAAGAATTGAAAAACAAAAGTATGGGAAGGGAATGCCTTGCGGCGTTCCCTTTCCTGCGGAAAGGAGAGACCAATGAGCAAAACAGAAATTGTAAAGTGCTGCGGGGAAGACGGACGGCTTCTGATCCCAAAGTATATGCGAGATGCCCTGCATTTCGGGGACAGTGAACCGCTCTGTTTAAGGCTTGACAAGGGCTGTCTGGTCCTGGAAAAGTACCGGACCATGGAAAATCTGGAAAGTGTATGCAGTTCCTATCTGCAGGCGTTCCGTAAGGTATGCCGCTGTCCCATTGTCATATGCTCCACAGAGTATGTCATTACTTCACGGGGCATTTCCGTATCCTCCTCGCAGCTTTTATCAGAAAAACTGCGGGAGCACATCCGGGAAGGCGCTGCCTATACATTTTCCGAAGCGGAACATATCAGCCTTTTCAAGGACAGCGGACACCGGGTTGACTGCATTTTCCCTGTTATGGAGGAAAAGCGGTCTGTCGGTGCAGTATTACTGCTCCGCTGCCACAGCGTGCAGCCATCTGAACAGCTGTGCGCCGGATTTCTGGCAGAAATATTATCAGAACAATTAAAAAATCAATAGTTTTTGGAGGAAATTTATGATGACTTACGAAGAATTTAAAAATACACTGACAACAGAATTAAATACAAAGCTGGGGACTGACGGCAATGCACATCCGGGAACTGACACCATTATGGGACGTCTCATGGAAACCGTGACCGTCACCATCATCTCTACCGGTCAAAAATATTCCGCAAACACAGATAAGCTCTATGAACTTTACCGTAAAGGAATGAATGTGACGTCGATTGCAGCGCTCCTGCTCCAGTCTGTCAAATCCTTGCAGATCAATAAAGATGTGGCTCCTGACTCTATTGTCTACTGTCTTGTAAACGCAGAAAGCAATAAAGAAATGCTGCAGGATACCCCCCATATCCCCTTTTATGATATGGCAATCCTATTTTCCAGTATCGTTCGTGATGATGAACAGCAGAGAAACTTCATGATTCTCTCAGAAGCGCTTATGAAAGAGCATAATTTTACACTTTCGCAGCTTTCCGATCTGGCACATCAGAACACGTTCCGTATGTTTCCTTCCAGAGCCGAGCTTCTTCCGCTATACCTGATGAGCAGGGTGATGCAGGACGACAAGGCTACTCTGGATGACTATATGGAAGTGGCTTATGCCGCTTATGAAAGCAGGAAAAGACCTCCCATGCTTCGTGTCAGCACCCCTGATTACCGTTATGGTCCAGTCGCCATGCTGGATACGGCTTATATGGACGACATTGCAAAGACCTTTGACAGCGACCTGTTGCTGCTGCCCTGTTCCGTCAGGGAGTTCCTTATCACTCCATGGACGGAAGATACCAATTTATCAGAATTGATCAAATCCGCAAAGGAAATCATCTCCACGGGGACAGAACCTGTCCTCACCAGACACGTCTTCTGCTACAACAAAAGTCAGAAGAAACTGGAATTAGTGGAATGATGCAGACAGAAAAATTTATGGAAGGAGTTGAATGATTTATGAATGGCATCTATGGGATGGCTCTCGTTTATGAGAGCCTCATTCCTGTCAACAATGTGGAGGACACCTTTCTTTCTGTAGGCACTGTCACCATGCAAGACTCTGAAGGAGAATTAAATCTGGACTTCAATGAAACCTGTTCTTCCTGCGAAAGGGCAAAGGACGGTATTGTCACGTTTACAACCTCGCTCCGCTGTTTTGAACCCAGAACCTTTCTGGAGGAATATCTTGCGGCGGGTCTGTCCCCTTCGGATCTGACCTATGATTTTTTCGCTGCCAGACTCCATGATACCTATCTTACGGAAGTTTACACAGAATACGTCCATTGCACGGATGAAGCCCCTATACCGCTGACCCTAAAATCAGCACAGCTTCTCTTTCAGGACGGACGCTTCTTAGATTACAGTGAGCGCATCAGCGTATTTGCACTGAAGGAACTGGCGGAGGCAGCATGATGGATGAACGATTGATACAGCGTGCCGCTGCTGTTTTAGAGCAGGAATTTGGCTCCGACTGGCTTACCATAGCCCAGCAGCTCGGCACGGAAAATTTACGGCAGCGTGTAGGAAAGGAACTGACATCCTTTATGGCATTCCCGGAACGGGGGAATGGCGGCGACAACCGGTGGAGAGGAAACTGCTCCCCGGAAGTAGTCGTCTCCGTCCTCAGATATGTTCTGGATACCAAACGCTACTATGGCAAAAACACCTCTGATTTCGTCCTGTTAGATCCGATGTCCGGCTCCGGCACCAGCAAAGCTGCGGCGGATGCGTTGGGCATACAGTCGGTGCTTTACGACTTAAACCCCGCCCCCGCAGCCGGTCTTGGTGGCTGGAATGCACTGAAAAATGATGTGGAACATTCTGCGGATTTGATTTTCTTTCATCCGCCTTATCACAACATTATCCAGTATTCGGGCAATATGTGGGGGAAACCTCACCCGGACGATTTATCGAGGTGCGAAAATTACAATGACTTTCTGGAGAAACTGAACCTGTGCATACGCAAGCTCTACATGGCTCTCCGAAAGGATGGGCGTCTTGCCGTCCTTGTGGGGGACATCCGCTCTCAGGGAAAGTTTTATTCCATACAGCACGATATGATGCGCATGGGGGATTTTGAATCGTTTCTGGTCAAGGGACAGTTCAACTGTGTCTCTGACTCCAGACGCTATGCAAAACCCTTTATTCCCATTGTCACGGAATACCTTCTGCTCTTACATAAAAAGGATATCCTGATGATACCGTACCACTATGCAAAGGAAAACTATTTCTCCATTGAGGATACGGACCTTACCGCATTGACCTGGCATCATCTGATCCGGATGACCTTTGAGAGCCGCGGCGGCCAGATGACACTCGCAGAGCTTTATGTGTGTCTGGCCTCCCATCCGAAGTCAAAGAAAAATACGCATTTCCGGGAGCGCATCCGTGCAACCATTTACGAACACAAAGACCAGTACATTTCCTGTGGGAACGGCAGTTACCGCCTATCCTATCAGGTCGCATAGGAGGAATTTTATGATTCTCAAATGGAAAAACAGACAATTATCCAAAAATAAAAAGCCGCACATCTGCATTACCGCCAGCCTTCTTGGCATACTGAAGCCGGGAATGCCTGCCGTTTATCTTTACAACGGTGAGCTGATCCGTACCAGTGCTGTCAAAAGTATTCTGGAGGAAACGCCGGAACGTGTCCGCTTTGAAACCCAGAACAGCATTTACACGATTTCCTGCGACGCAACGCCGACAGATGCGGTAAATGCCGCTTAAACAATCACCAGGGGCTGTCTGCAAAGGCAGCCCTTTTGAAAAAGGAGGTTCTTATGGACACAGCCAAGCTTTCCATGGAGGAACTGCGTTCCCAGCTGCTTTCCCTGTTAGGGACACTGCAGGCGAACCGGGAAAAGGTTCCCCTGGACATTCTGAAAACCAGATACAAAAAGGGCTATGACGATTTATGCCAAAGACTGCGCTACTGCGCTTCCGAATATGCCAGGCATCTGACGCTATCCGGCATCCGGATACACAGGGATTATCTGGAGGAAGGTGTTTCCCGCGTGGAGCGTCTCATCAAAACTTCCGGTATCCTGAAAGAACTTTCCTGCGATATTTACAAAACGTGGGACATGGATGCCTTTGAGCGCCACTGCAGCCAGTTTCGGACGACACTTTTAACGGAAATGGATCATTTCTACCGGGAATATCCCGGAATCTATATTACAAAGGAATGTCTGGAAAATCCGGATACGCTGCCTCTGCTGTACAGCCCGGTAAACCACTGTGTTTTCGTAAACGACACATGGATACCATTGGAAGACTATCAAAAGAGCCAGACGGCAAATAACAAAAATCAGGTTCCTGATGCCTGAATTACGGAGGAAAATCAAATGAGCTTAGAAATAAAACGCCTGATTGACAGGCAAATACACACAATTACTTTGACGGAGGAGGAACTGGAGCAAGCCTACCGCATCAAGGAGCGGCGCTATCTGGAAGAGGATTTCGCCAATGCGCTGGCAGATACGGCACAGAATCCGGATACCAGATTCCATTCCGGTCATCTGGAGGAATTTCCGGAACTCACGGACTGGCTCTGCGAATGCTTCGACCATTTCTATGATGCCAACATAAGCCACAATGACCTGATGGAGCTTACTGTCAACCACTTGCACCACGCCAGCCTGACGCCGGAATTTTTTACCTGGCTTGCTTTGAAAGCGCCTGCTTTCTGTAAAGGTTTGGAAAAACAGCCGCAGGACTGTGAAAAGAACTGCTCCCGCTATTACCGCTGCTCTGACATTACTATGGCAGATGATCGGAGTAAGCGCTGGGAAACCCTGTCCTCTCTGCTTGCCATGCACATACATGGAGGCTGCACCTGCAGCAAAGATTCAGAGGAGGCACAGTGCCCTGCAGCAAAATATCTGCATGGCGAATGGGACATCTCTGAATTTTTCCATTCGGAAGAAAGACAGGAGGCAGTCTGATGAAAAAGCTGGAGAAGATAAAAGAGCAAATCCTTGCCATCATTCAGAAGGAAGAAAGTAAAACCCGGTCTGAACTGGAAGAATTATCCAGAAAGCAACAGGACAATATGGACTTTTACGGTATCGGCGGGCCTTACCAGCGTTATGAGCATGCCATTGAGCGCAGACGAAACCATTTATCCGAACTGGAGGCTTTACGGAAAACACAAGCTTCCGTAGTTGTTTTAGAATCTCTGCGGCTGTACGGATACTTCTGCCCTTCCTGCAATGAAAAAATTTACCTGCAGGACAAAAATCCTGAAACTGTGGACTGTCCAATCTGCAGCCGCAGGATTTACAAAGATGGCGCTTACACGGAATGGAATGTGCAGAAAAACAGCAAATATACCTGTCTGCATAGGCATGAAAACTGAGAAAGGGGGATTACCAGATGGCATTATACAAAAAACTGGATTTATGGTCCGTCACGGACGGCTTGGACAAAATGATGGACTACTGCTTCAATGGAAATGAAAAGGACAGCCCATACTGGGACTATTACTGCGACCAGATTAACGAATTATGCAACATGGCATCTGACCTGTACATGGAGCTGGACGATTTGAAAAGCAGGCTCTGGTATCAGATGCCTGCAAAGAAGATTGCCTTCTGCGAGGAGGACGACAGCAGCCAGACTGCTATTGCCTGGTTCAACACCGCTGCGGCAATGCTGGCGGACACCGACATGGCAGAGCTTCTGGAGCATGAAAATATCTACTGCGCAGATTTGTATGAAGAAAAGCAGAAACGGATTACAGCCTTGAACCGCCTGACCAAGCAGCAGCAAATGTTCCTCTATACAGAGGTTCTGGGGTTCATTACCCGGTATCTGGAACTTTCTGCTGCATTTGACACGATTGAAGCTGTGATTACCGAACTGGATTACCACCAGTCTGCCATAACACATAAGAATGGTGTCACACTGCCGCAGACGGCTTATGTTTAATTCTATCAGTCTGAGGAGGATATTATGTATATCAGCAAATCAACCTACGGCGGCCTTGACTGGCATGACTCCTATACCGTTTACTGCCAGTTAACGGACAAAAATTCTTACTGTATTGAGGAACAAAGAGTTCCTGACATTATTGCCGGAGACATTGCCTGCACCTATCCCTATGTGGAAAATCTGAAAGAAAAGGTTCTCCATTCGCTCTCTGAAAAATCCTGTTTTCAATTTATGATCAAGGCAGAAGAAAGAGATGCAAATGGGAACATTGTCTATCAGGATTGTGAAACCCGTGATGCGCATGGTCAGATATGGTACGAGGACGAAGCAACCTTCAACGGCAAAGAACAGACTCTGACGCTGGATTATGCTTACGGTCAGATTTCCTACATTACCACTTACCACGCAGAGGACATCCCGAATGAATATTTGGGCTACATTGTCACAGAAGATTTTCTGGCTCCAGCTAAAGGTGTTCCCTTGGTGGAAAGGCTTTACCATGACATCTTTGATGACCTGCAGAAAGCACAAAGCTATGCCGATACTTTTAGACTGCATGATTTTGAGTACCTGAGATCTGTAATGACCTTTCTTGTCTGCAATAAGAACGAAGTCTGCCGGACAACATGGTATCAGCAGCAGAAAAAAGCTATGGAGCTGATGGAGCAGAAACAACTGACACCTTTCCATGACAGCTTTGATATTTTTACCTCTGCACATATCGAAAATCTTGAAAAATACAGAAAAGGAGAACCTACATGACAAAGAAAAAGCAACCCATAAAATGCAGCGAATGCCAATACTGCAGCGGAATCCGTCCTAGAGGCAATACTCGGACAAATTTCTCCTGCAGTCATCCGGATCAGCGCTACATCAATGATTATTTCATCCAGAAAGGCCTTCGGAAAATGCCCGGTTTTCTTGGATTTGGAGCTGTCTATTCTGATACAGTTCCATTGAAAACATCACCTGCATGGTGTCCGAAGAAAAAGTAATGCAATTACCTGAGCCGGCTGTTATCAGTCGGCTCTTTTTCTATATTTTGTGTTTATTTGTTTGACTATATCTATATATAGTGGTATAATCATTTTGTTATTGAATTTGTGCCATCCCAAAAGGGAAATCACACGTTGTTTAAGTTTGTACGAAGTCAGAACGTATAGAACGTCAGCCGCTCTATGCCTTCTGGCTTTTTTATTTGCGGCAGGTGCTGCACGTTAGCAGGAATTGTATCGGATACTCCGTATCCCGTATGACTCCTGCTTTTTTTATGCAACGGGAAAGGAGGCTATGAGAAAGGATTCCGTACAAATCAATGATAATCCACAAGAAAAGGAGATGAATGAAATATGCACTATTTAACCCTTGTCACTGCTGAAATTCCTAATCTGGAAGCAGATTTACAGACCGATCAGGAAATGGCGAAGCACATTACAACATTAGAACAAGAAAGAAAAAATTATACGGAAGGGCCGCCTGTCATACTGTCTCTTGCACTGGAAGCGTGCAACAGCCGCCGGGATACCTTCTCCAGAGCTGTCTATAACTCCATCTCAAATTCTCTGGAGCGATATTCTACGGAAACAGAAAATCCTGATTATCTGGAATTTTGGGATCAAACAGAAGCTTTACAATCTGGTTATCTGGGTCACGTTGACTGCATCAGACTGCCGGAAGGACGTATTATTCCAGTATACAGCCACCCTGTCGTAAATCATTTTTCTATTAGAGACGGCAAGGTCTATCAACGCCATGCAGGACCATTAAAACATGAAAAACGCACAAAGCGTGCAAAACGCATGAAAGCACTTCCCAACTACCCTATAAGCAAGCTGTTTCCCAGCATTGCATCCTTTGCAGAAGATTATTACGGCTACACCTATCATAAAGAGCAGAATGCCTACGGCTATTATTATAACCCGGATGCCTTCTATGATTACTATTCCATCGGCGGACGCTGGCAGGATCTCTTTCTGGTAAAGGACAGCTGCACAGAATGCTCCATCGGAGAAAGGAGCTGTTCCAAAGAAGAAATTCCTGCTCCTAAAGGCTACAAATGGGTATGCGCCGCCAGAAAAAAAGATATTGAATGGCAGGCTGTCCGTGACTGGCATCTTCAGCAGGCAAAGAACCGCTTCCAGAGTCTGGAGAAATTATTCCTGACCGGAGAGCGGGACAAAGACATCTACGGAATTGCCACGGCGGACGGCATTTACTTAAACGACAGACTGCTTTACCAAAAAGGGGACAGTGAAAAGGAATACCTGTCACGCCATGGCTATGACGATATCCCACGCTATCCCGCTTACTTCTATGCCTTTCTGGGCGAGAACGGATGGCAGTCAGTTGATGACATTGTAACAGAGAGTGGAAATGAAGCTATTAAAAACAACTGGCAGCAAACACTGGAGAATTACCTTGATTCCCTTGCGGATGATACGGTTCTAATCGGTGTGGACTGCCACATGTAAGGAGGAAAACGCATGAATCAAAACGCAGAACACATTCGTGAGCTGGTTGACAGACTGAACGGTTACCGGCATGAATATTACAATGAAAATAGTCCCAGTGTAAGCGATGCTGTCTATGACCATCTGTATGATGAGCTGAAGCGGCTGGAAGCAGAAACCGGCATTGTCCTCAGCAATTCCCCAACGCAGACTGTAGGATATAAGGCAGTCAGTGCGCTGGATAAGGTCAGACACCCAATCCCACTGCTATCCCTTGACAAGACCAAACAGATCCGTGAGCTGCTCACCTTTCTGAAAAAGAAATATGCCCTGCTGATGCTGAAGCTGGACGGTCTTACCGTAAAGCTTGTCTACGAGGACGGCAGGCTCATCGAAGGCTCTACTAGAGGCGACGGAGAGGAAGGAGAAGTCATTACCCACAATGTCCCTGCCTTCCGCAATGTTCCGCTGAGCATTCCGTACAAAGAGCGTCTGATCATTACCGGGGAAGGCTTTATTCATAAGCATGACTTCGCACGTCTGAAGGATACCCTTGTCGGCAGTGACGGCAAACCCTACCGCAATGCCAGAAATCTCGCTGCAGGTTCCATCCGCAGTCTGAGTGCAGAAACCTGCAAAGAACGTGAAGTAAATTTCTTTGCTTTTAATGTACTGGAAGGGCTTGACGAATTTACAGATCAGAAAGACAGCCGCAGCCGGAAGCTACTCGCCATAAAAGAATACGGGTTTAAAATCTGTCCTTTTATTCCGTTATCCCCGGATGTAACAGAATCCGAACTGGAAACCCAGATCAATACTCTCGTGGAGCTTGCTGAAACAACAGACATTCCTATTGACGGCATGGTCGTCCGTTTTGACAGCCTGGCTTATTCCCGGAGTCTTGGACGTACCGGGCATCATTACAATGACGGACTGGCGTTCAAGTTTGAGGATGATACCTACGAAACCATCTTCCGCTCGATTGAATGGCAGACAGGGCGCACCGGGGAAATCGCTCCCGTGGCGGTCTTTGACACCGTGGAGATTGACGGCTGTGACGTATCCAGAGCGAGCCTGCACAATGTAAGCTTTATCAAAAATCTGGAGCTGCATCCCGGCTGCCGCATTCTGGTATCCAAGCGTAATATGATTATTCCCCATGTAGAGGAAAATCTGGACCGAGGCACCTATGAGAATATGCTGCCTGAAACCTGCCCCTGCTGTGGGCAGCCTGCCCGCATCTATTCCCGCACTGCAGAAGACGGACGTCTGATAGAAACCCTGCACTGCGACAACATTAACTGCAAAAGCCGTATCCTTCAGAAATTCGTACATTTTGCAGAGAAAAAAGCAATGAACATTACCGGGCTTTCCGAAGCCACTCTCGAAAAGCTGATTGATGCAGGCTTTCTTCAGTCCTATCAGGATCTTTATCATTTGGACCGCTACCGCAGTGAGATCATTGCGCTGGAGGGCTTTGGTGAGAAATCCTATGAACGCCTGCAGGAGTCCATCGAAAAGAGCCGGAACACCACCTTCGTCCGCTACCTTGTCGCCATGGATATTCCCATGATCGGCAGAACAGCAGGCAGGGCACTGGATAAACTGTTCCACGGCAATCTCAGAGAGCTGGAGCTTGCTGCGCTGGATTATTATGACTTTACAGCGCTGGAGGATTTTGGAGAAACACTAAGCGGCAACATCCATGAATGGTTCCATAACTCGGACAACCTGATCATGTGGCGTACTTTACAGAAAGAATTTACCTTTGAAAATGTCTGGGATGCCAAGGCATCCGGAGAGGAGAACACTATGAACGAAACAAAGAATAACAAGTTTACAGGATGTACCATTGTTGCGACAGGAAAGCTGGAGCATTTTACCCGTGACGGCATCAACACAAAGATTGCCGAGCTGGACGCCATCGCAGGCAGCTCCGTCACCAAAAAGACGGATTACTTAATCTGCGGTGAAAAGGCCGGAAGCAAGCTTGCAAAAGCAAAGCAGCTTGGTATTCCCGTGCTGACAGAACAGCAGTTTCTGGATATGCTGTCTGCGTAAACAGCTTCCTGAAAACATCATAAACAAAATATTTGAAAAAGCTGTCGGCAAAAGGCAGCTTTTTTCAAGTATTTACATGTTATACGGTACTTATTTCATATAAGAACCGCAGCAATCTATTAAATTTTTATACGCAACTGACAAAACGGCGGCAGCATGATATAATGTAGGAAAGGGGATGGCACTGATGTAAAAAGCTGGCAGACACCAAAAACCCTATTAAATAAATTTCACGGAGGATATGATGTCAGAAGGAATTGCTTACCAAAATAAGGATATTTTATTTAAAATCCTTGGTCAAACCTATAAAGAAAAAAGCTTTGCGGCATACGGAATCAATCTCCCGCCTATCCGGGAACTGCTTCCGACCAACCTGCCGAAAATATCAGCAAATGAAAAAGACATTGACAACCTGTTCCTTTTAGAGGATGGAACTTACGCCATTGTCGATTACGAGGCTGAATTTAAAAAACTGAATAAGATAAAATACCTGAATTATATTGCACGGGTAATGGAAAAATACTACAAAGAAGATGAAAATTTCAACCTGCGTCTGGTTGTCATCTATACCGGTGATGTCAAAAGCGCAGAACCGGTTTTTGAAACCAACTGTATTACTCTTCGCATGGAACAGGCTTTCCTCTCCCACATAGATGGCGAGGCAGCCTTTGATACGATCCGGCAGAAAGTTGGCTCCGGCACACCGCTTGCGGATGATGACCTGATGAAGCTGGTCATTCTGCCCCTGACCATTCCCGGTACAGAAGGAAAACAGGTGATGCTGGAAAAGGTCGTGGAACTGGCAGAGCAGGTAAAAGATAACGAACAGCAGATTTTTATCCTTTCCGGCGTAATCGTAGCAAGTGACAAATTCATCAACAGAGAATATCTGGAGCAGATAAGGAGGAGAATCAATATGACACAATTAGGACAGATGTATGAAAAAGAAAAGATTGAATATGGAAATCAGAAAGCCAAAGAAAAAGCCCTTGAAATGGCTAAATCTTTGATGGATGAAGGTGATGACCTCGTTAAAATTATGAAAGTTACCGGACTGACTGAAGCAGAGCTTCTCCGCCTTCGGGATGAAGCTGTAACGGTATAATCACTAGCACCAAGCTGCCCTTTCCAAAGCGGGCAGCTTTTTTATGCCATAAACTCTGCTAGCATTCCGTATCAACCCATATACCCTTACTGCCATAATATTCACCTCTCTCTTTGGGATTATTATCTGCACAAATGTTTTTTTCATACAAAAACACTGCAAACATCTGCCGCAGTGTCTTTATCGTTTCCTTATATAATTTTTAAGCGTTTGCGGAAGGATTTAAACCTTCGATGCGTTACCGCACACCACCTTAGCAGGTCGCAGGATGTCCGAGAAACATCCGCTCCGCGACGACCGAAATGGAACGGGGTGGCACCATAAACCACTCGGACACGCAAACGGAAAGTGGATGGGGCAGGACTCGAACCTGCGCTGTTTCTTTGTGACGGATTTACAGTCCGCTGCCCTCGCCGCTAGGCATACCCATCCATGGGGTGACCAGGGGGAATCGAACCCCCATAAGCAGAACCACAATCTGCCGGATTACCATTATCCTATGGCCACAGTAGCTCCTGTGGGACTTGAACCCGACATTTCCGGCTTGAGAGGCCGGCGTCCAGCCTTTAGACTAAGGAGCCATAATGATTCCCGCGGGACTTGAACCCTGCATTTCCGGCTTGAAAGGCCGGTGTCGTAACCTTTAGACCAGGGAACCTTGCTGCAGGCATTTCCTGCCTGCTATTTCCTGTTGTTTCCTTTTTTCATTTTTATTCATGCGCTGATCTGTGTCTGCGCTGCCGTATCAATAACCAGTATATCATCCAGACGTACCTGCAGGACTGCTGCCAGCACCACCAGATTATCTATGGTCGGGAGAGCTGCACCCTGCTGCCACTTGTATATCGCCTGCGGAGTAGCAAATCCGAAAATGTCCTGCAGATCTCTTACAGATAACCCTGCCAGCTTCCGCAGCCTGTTTATATTCTGTCCTGTCCTTATCATATCTATAGTTGGCAAATTCACCATGTCTTTCACCTCCTGCTATCAAAGTGTGCTCTCGGAAACTCCCAGCCCTTATTTTATAAGGCTTCAGAAATTTCCAAAATCACGCTTTCACCTCTATTTTTCACTTCCATTTTGTAACATTTTCCATCTTCACAAGTCATTGTCCCATGAAAAATTTCTTGTTCTTTTTATAAAAAACTATTGACAGACAGCTAAAAATGTGCGGCCGTTTTCGCTGATAATTCCAGCGAAAACGGCCCTTTGTTTTATAAGCAACTTCCCACTTTCACCGATAAAACAAAGGAGGACACTCAAAATTCAATATTCAGGCGGTAATGCCCCATGTGGGGTGCTGTGGTCCGGTGGACCACGTCTCAGCACCGACCGAAGCGGAGCGGAGACCTTGAACCCATGACCCCTCGATTAAAAGTCAAGGATGTTCTTTATCCTTTGTGCTCATGCCAGCTGAGCTAATGGAGCATAAAAAATACCGCCAATCTTAAAGAGATTTCCTCATCTTAAGATAAGCGGTACTTGAAATCTATGATTTATCTCCGGCAGTCTTTAAAAATCGACAACCGGACACTACACAGTTTTTCGCCTTTTCCTTACCTTACATGAGCGCATCTTAACCAGACTCTGTTCTTTTTCTTTACCGAGCAGTGTCTCATAATGTTCGCTATGCAGATAATAAACAACTGAAGTTGTTGCGAAGCCATTCGCAGCGAAATTAACTGTTGCCATGATTGTTTCCTTTCTGGACTCCTCCGTCCGCTTTATTTTCTAACTGTAATCACTATAACACCGATTTTTCGGTTTGTCATTATACTGGTAATATAATTTTTTCAGTTTACTTTTGCCTTACTTCCAGCCCATCCAGCTTTAATCCCGGCAGTCCTACCAAATACCATTCTCCGTCCATCCCCATCTCCACTCGGGCCGGTACCCAGACATCATTCAGCTTAAACTCAAAAACTTCTCCACAATGGATTCCTCCATAGTCACGTTTGTCCCCTTCTTCATCCTTGTAGTGAAAATTATATCTTCCACATTCCCTGTCATAAAATAATGTACCTTGTTTCATCAACGATTCCTCCTATGATATATATTTTTCTATATGAAATAAAGATGCTGCTTTGACTATTTACTTGAAAATTCTTCTGTATTTTCATACTTTTTTACCAGCCGATAGAAGCTGTCTTTCTTCAATCCCATAAGCGCCATCGCTTCCCTTGCCGAAATGACGCCTTCCTTCCATCTGCCATAACAATCCGCCCAATTCTCTGGGAACTCCACCTTCGGTCTGCCCAGATGCTTTCCTTCTGCCTTTGCCACCTCAATTCCCTGACGCTGCAGTTCATGTCGTTCCTCCCAGTCCCCCTCCGCCACATAGGACAGTAATGCCAGCACAACATCCGTAATGACCTGCCCTATCAAGTCCTTGTTCATAGAAGTATCCAGAATTTTCATATCTGCCACCCGAATATCCATCTGAAGCTCCTTTGTGATATGATGCCACTCCTGATAGATTTCCCGGTAATTCCTTCCGAACCGCTTCAGCTCCGTTACTGTAAGCCTGTCCCCCGGACGCATGATGTGGTTGACCAGCATATCGTAGGTTTCCCGGTTGAAATGATGCCCTGATTTTTTCTCCACATAGATATTTCTCTCTTCAATCCCCAGCTCCATCAGAATTTTTACCTGCCTTGCCGGGTTCTGCTCCTTGGTAGAAACTCTTACATATCCAAAATCCATAAAACTGCCTCTCTTTCTATAGAAATCCGTGTCGCAAAAGGTCTGCCCTGTCCCCTGCGATGTCGCAAAAAGAAAAACAAACCTTCCTTTGTAATAGCTGTCTCTCGCCGCCACGGGCACTGTATCGTCCTCCGTATGATAGACAAACACACAGAAGCCGTTTTCCTTATTCTGAAAAATGATCTTTGCAAACCTACATATCATGGCACTCCTCCTTTTCTTCAAACCCTGTCAGGCTGATTTCATTTTCCTGTATCACAAGGGCATAGACCGGAATCCGAAGCTCCTTTGCCCTCCGGATTTCACCAAGCATTCCCCTGCTGATCCTGCTTCCGCACACCACCATTGCCTTGCTGAGTTCCAGAACGGACAGACCAAACTGCAGCCCGATTTCCCGTTCCTCTGGGATGTTGTCATCCAGGTACTCCGGCAGGAAGCTGTGCGGTGCGATTGCCCTGCAGCGAAACTGGCTGGCAACCATTTTTACATAAAAGCGGGCAAGGGACATATTTTCCCTGATCTGCGCTTTTGTAGGCGCCGACAATGGCGAACAGATATATACCAGTTCCTTCTCTTCTATCATTAAGCCGCCTCCTTTTTCTTTACCGAAAAACGTCTGCTCTCGCTGACACTCACATAATCGTCATAAACATCCGGATGATTGATTTTCAGCTTTTCCAGTCCTTTTTTGTCAATCCCGGTGCGGTACATAGGGTTATAAGTCACTTCGTACTCGCTGGTCCCTGTTTTCAGGACACCCCGGCAGCTGACGCCCAACTCCTCTACCACGCCTGCATAACTGGATTTCATCTGTTCCTCCAGCTTTTTTATCTGCGCTTCCAGAGCGGACTTTTCCGCCTTTCTTGCCAGATACTCCTCAAGATTTTTGGCAAGGGTGCGGCTGAGCTTTACCGAATCTGCGTCCTTATCGGCAGGCCCGTAATGCTTCCGGATGCTTTCCAGCACAAGGTCCGGTTTTTCCGTATAGGGAGGCTCTGCTTTTTTCAGGACATGCTCCGTCCAGAAATATTCCTCCTCCGCAATCAGATCTTCCTCAATATCCATGTCCCTTTCCATGTGGCGTATGAAAAACTCATCCTCGTTGTTCCCATACAGGCAGGCAAAATACACCTCATTCAGGTTCATCACTGCCATATAGTGACGCCCCTGGTACTCATAATTGACCGGGGTTGTGTCATTCTTCCACTTGTCCTGACAGTTATAATTGGTGGTCTTGCATTCCAAGATGCCGTAATGCCCGTCCGGGAACTCAATAAAAAAGTCCACGTCCGCAAGCATGAACGGATACAGCGGATGGCGGAACATCTTGCGGATAGGGAAAACCTTCAGACCGGTCTTTTGGGAAAAAATCTCTGCTACCAGATCCTCCAGCCTGTGCCCTACTTCCTTTGCCACCCAGTTGCCTTCTTCTTCATCCATGGCAGGCTGTAAGCCAATCTTGTCATAATATAAGTCCCGCTTTGTACAGAATGGGGAAAAGCCCATGATTGCCGCGCAGTCACTGCCTCCGATTCCCTGTTTCCTGTAATCGAGCCACTGCTCCCTTGTCAGCCCGTCTGTCTCCACCAGCACTTCCGCTTCATAATTCAAATTTAAACCCATACATTCCTTCCTTTCCGGCAGATTCCAATTATGGTTTCCACCTGTGTATTTACATGTGCGAAAAAAGAGAAGGCTTTGACTCCTTCTCTCTCCGCCGATTTTAAGTTTTCAGTTTTTATTTTCCTGAAGCTTAGCCGCCTCAGCTTTCTGCTTTGCAGTTTACTGTTTCTTGCAGAATCTCTGCACTTTCTTTTACCATTTGTATGCTCCCGGAACATCAAAATCTTCCCAGCTGACAGAGAGCGCCCTTGCAATCTTCTCCTCCATCGCTGTCATTACACTGCCCTCTGCCCCTTCGCAGGCCAGACGGTACAGTATCTCCGAAATGCCATAGTAAATCTCATGGGCAGTGCAGGGGTCTTCCCCATACTGGGCAACAAATAAATCCACCGCATCCGCACTGTATTTTCTGGCAATTCCGAGCTTATCCATAACGCCCTTCATACAGTTGACGGGATTCTGGATTGGAATGTGCAGGAGCCGGATCAGGTTTCCCGCCGCCAGCTGATATTTTCCGTACAACAGCTTTAACTGTTTGTCATACTCAGCAATACCAGTTCCGTTCCGATGTCCCAGTCTGAGCGGCTCCCCCAGGTTGATGGTAATATTCTCCCTGCCATACAGCAGCATGGGGTAAATATTGGCTCCGCCTGCCCCGGTATCCGAAGTTGTCACACGCACAACCGGAACCATTTCCTCTGCTGTCTTTCCTGCCAGGTCCAGTTCCTTCCGGTAAGCATCTAAAAGCGCCGGTTCCCCGGACAGCTCCCATAATGCCGATACCCGGTCATGCTCATAAAAGCCGCCGAGGTAATGGACGCCGTGGAAGTTGGCGTTCAGATAGTCAATGGTATGCAGGTATAGCTGTTCCGTGTCAATCACGGCATAATCGCTGCCGTCACCGCCGAGAACCGCTGATACCTTCCCTTCTGAAATGCGCAGCAGGGCGTCTCCCTGTGCAACCTTCAGACACTCATTCAAAATCCTCGCATAGACATTTCTCTCCACCCGGCGCAGTCCTGCACCGCCTATGCCTGCCCTGTCAAGAATACTCTTGATGGCGCAGCTCCTCACGGGATAATACTCATTTTTCACCCTGAGCACCAGCCCGGTGTTGGAAATGGTGTCTTTAATGATGTCCTCGTCCACGCCTTCCCTTGCGTACTTCTCCCGCAGCTGGTCTGCAATCGGACTCTCCTCCGTAAGCGCCGCCAGCCGCAGCGTCTTTGACTTTCTGCGATCCCAGCAGGAATTTTCCATCCTGCTCCGGATGCACTCCAGAAAATCCTTCTGCTCCCGGAATACTGCGCAGTAGCTGTCTGCATACACTTTTGTTTCATTCATGTTTCGTTCCACCTTTCTTTTCTCTCCTTTTCGGAGGTTTTTATTTATCCAGCCGCTAATGCGGATTACTGGCACTCTCGCAGTAAACTGCTCGCTGATGTGGCAGTCGCCAAATGCTGCTATAAGCATCGCACTTGCTCGTTGCTTCACACAAAAAAAGAATGGCTCCATTTCGGTTCCATTCCATACAGCGTGTGGTATCCCACAAAATACTTCTTATTATCCGGTATGCCTTTACCCGGACAATAAAAAAGTGCCAAAAGACTGCCATGCTTTTACATGGTATCTCTGACACTTCATACAATCTTAGACAACGTATGCCTCCGAACATGGCTTCCCATGCCGGAATCCACACCGTCAGCTCTATGATATATGCCTTACATATATCGCTCCCTGACAGCAGGTATGCATAAAAATCAATCACAACGCAATCTTAGCACAATATCTTGTAGATTGTCAACTAATAGCTACAATATCTATTTTTCTCTTTTTTACTCATTTAAAAAATTTTTCAAGTATTTGTCCGTTTTTGTCTCTTTACTTTTCAAAATGGTCTGGGAGGTGTTTCACCTTTCATTTCCATTCGTTCTTTGACAACTGAAGAACATACACCATCATGGATACTGGTTCCTGATGACGGACTCCCTGCTCATGGTATGTCCGCCGTCTGGATTTCATCGCTCACAGAGCAGCCGAAGACGTGGCCGGGACGGGCATAGGAAGCGGTGATGGAAGGTATGAGGCCTACTATTGCAGAAAGAGAATTATTTTATTTTTACATAAAAACTGATATACTTATAGCCAGATATTGAAGTCTTATATCCTGGCTATGGAAAGGAGGCTTATGATTACAGTTACGAAAAGTGACTTGATAGCATTAGGATATGGTCCTTCTTTTGCGGCTGATATTATCAAAGAGGCAAAAAAACTGATGATTTCCAAGGGACATACCTATTATCAGTCCCGCAAATTAGACCGGGTGCCAAAGGAAGCCGTTGAAGAATTGCTGGGGATTACTCTCCCCGACAAACAGACCTGATTGTGCTTCTTGCATATCATGTAAGGAGTGAAATTATGGCAAAAGATATTATAAAGAGAGCCGAAAACGGAACCTATTATTTCAGGGCAAATTTGGGTTACAATCCGGCTACCGGTAAGCAAATTCAAAAATATAAAAGCGGCTTTAAAACAAAAAAGGAGGCGAAAGAGGAATACTCCAAATTGATCTTATCCTCTGCCGAAGAGCTGGTTGCTGATAAAGAGTCACCAACCTTTAAAAGCTTTATAGAGGATATCTATCTTCCCTGGTATAAAACTCAGGTGAAAGAAAGCACCTACAAAAACCGTCTAAAAACAGTCCAAAAACACTTTGCATTTTTTTACCGAAAAAAAGTGGATGAAATTGAACCGATTCATGTGCAGGCATGGCAGCTTAAGCTTGCCAAAGAGTTCAGCCCCAACTATGTACGAATCATTCAGGGAATGCTCTGCATGGCGTTTGACCGTGCAATTATCCTTGGACTTGCCAAGAAGAATCCATCACGAATGGTCGGTAATATTAAATCCAAAAAGGTTAAAGTAGATTTCTGGACACTGGAGGAATTTCAAAAAGTAATTTCCCTGCTCTACAAAGGGGATTACTACGAACACTATCTGTTCGTATCATTCTGGCTGTTATTTATGACCGGTATGAGAATTGGCGAGGCATCCGCACTCCAATGGGAGGACATTGATTTTGAAACAGGCTTACTGAGCATAACAAAGACATTGTATTATAAATCAATGAATGAATACAAATTTGTTGAGCCAAAGACACAGGCCAGCAATCGTACTATCGTCATTGATGAGGATACAATAAGGGAGCTAAAGGAATGGAAAGAAATTCAAGAAAAGGTTCTGCCGGATTGCGGCTTCGTTTTAAGCTACAGCGGCATTCCTACCAACAAGCATACACTGCCAAGAGCCCTCGAAAAGCTTGCAGGACTTGCTGGTGTCCACCGCATCAAAATTCATGCCTTGCGGCATTCCCACGCTTCTCTGTTGATCAGCATGGGAGAAAACCCATTGATTATTAAAGACCGTCTGGGGCACGAAAAAATCCAGACAACTTTAGGAACCTATGGGCATCTATATCCGAACAGTAACTTTGAGGTTGCAAAAAAACTGACCGGTATGCTCAGTTACACTCCTGCAACTCATAGCATTGCCGATTACACCAGCAACCAGTTCACTGCTGAATATCATCGAGAAGTGATATAAATAATGCAATGAAAATGCAATTTATAGAGCCACATGCCCGAAACCCCAGTAAAATAGGGCTTTCTGGGGCAGCGTGGACTATTCAAACTCGATCGTCCCAGGCGGCTTACTAGTCAGATCATACATCACCCGATTAACCCCCCTAACCTCATTTATAATCCGACTCATCACCCTCTGCAGCACCTCAAACGGCACCTCCGCCGCCTCCGCCGTCATAAAGTCCACCGTATTCACAGCCCTAAGCGCCACAGCATAATCATAAGTCCTCTCATCACCCATAACGCCCACCGACCTCATATTCGTCAGCGCCGCAAAATACTGTCCGATGCTCTTATCCAGCCCCGCCTTCGCAATCTCCTCTCTGTAAATCGCATCCGCGTCCTGCACAATCCTTACCTTTTCCGCAGTTACTTCCCCGATTATCCTTATTCCAAGCCCTGGTCCTGGGAACGGCTGGCGGAACACCAGCTTCTCCGGTATGCCAAGCTCCAGTCCCGCCTTTCTCACCTCGTCCTTGAAAAGATTGCGGAGCGGCTCGATAATCTCCTTGAAATCCACGCAGTCAGGCAGCCCACCGACATTGTGATGCGACTTAATCACAGCCGACTCGCCGCCAAGCCCGCTCTCCACCACATCTGGATAAATTGTCCCCTGCACGAGGAAATCCACAGCGCCGATTTTCTTTGCCTCCTCCTCGAAAACGCGGATAAACTCCTCACCGATAATCTTGCGCTTGCGCTCTGGTTCAGTCACGCCCGCAAGCTTTGAGTAAAACCTCTCCTGCGCATTGACGCGGATAAAATTAAGCTCATACGGTCCATTCGGTCCAAAAACCTCCTCGACCTCATCGCCTTCATTTTTGCGCAAGAGTCCATGGTCTACGAAAACGCACGTAAGCTGTTCGCCGATTGCCTTTGCAAGCATCACCGCTGCCACTGACGAATCCACGCCGCCCGAAAGCGCACAGAGCACCTTGCCGCCGCCTACCTTTTCACGTATCTCCTTTATGGAATTTTCCACAAACGAATCCATTCTCCAAGTGCCCGCGCAGCCGCATATGCCCCGCACGAAATTGTATAGCATTTTGCTGCCCTCTTTTGTGTGAAGCACTTCTGGGTGAAACTGTATCGCGTACAGCTTCTTTGCGCCATTTTCAGCCGCCGCTACAGGACAGTCCGCCGTATGCGCGACTATTCTAAATCCGTCAGCAACCTTTGAAATATAGTCAAAATGGCTCATCCAGCAAATCGTGGTCTCAGACACATCAGCAAAAAGCGGCGAAGTCTTATCCACATAGACCTCTGTTTTGCCGTATTCGCGGACAGGCGCTTTTGCCACCTTTCCCCCAAGCACATGCATCATAAGCTGTGCGCCGTAGCACAATCCAAGCACGGGTATGCCCAAGTCAAAAAGCTCACTCGTGTAAGTCGGCGAATCAGCCTCATAGCAGCTGTTCGGTCCGCCTGTCAAGATGATTCCCTTCGGGTTCATCGCCTTTATCTGCTCAATATCGGTCTTGTACGAATATATCTCACAATAAACATTACATTCCCTGACGCGCCTTGCGACAAGCTGGTTGTACTGTCCCCCAAAATCAATAACTATTACCTTTTCCTGATTCATCCCTTATTCCCCCTTGCCCATTTCAGCAAAAACTTTTGCTGCATAATTTGATTATATTACACAAAATCAGCCAAGACAACAATTATTCACAATTTTTGACTTAAACCTTTCGCACACATAAAAGCAACTTCCACTGCAATTAGTCTGCCAAAATCAATAAATAACGGGCTGCCGCGTTTGTCACGGCAACCCGCCAATTACCTATTCCTTCCTAATTATAAAACGCCTCCACAGCCCGCGCAAAAAATTTCGAGAACCCTTCCCCATAAATTGCATCCATTTCAGCCTGAAGCTCCTTATTTTCGCCATACACCTTTGCAATTTCCAGCATCAGCCCGCTTACGTCATCCATCTGATAAAGCTGTTTTGCGACAAAATCATACTCCCCGATAAGCTCCTTCACCGCAAAAGAATTTACCTCTGCAGCCTCCGCCGCCATTTTCCGCGCTATTTTTTTATTGATTTCCCCAAGCCGTTTTTGGTACGCTGTCACGGCATCAAGCCCCATGCCCTTCTGCCTTGTCTTACCCATAAACTCCTTTTTGCCCCCATACCACTCAACAAGCTTTGCAAAATCCTTCTGCACCTTCGCCGTGCCTGCATTTTTCAGGAAATTTTCCTTAAACGCCTCCATGCTTCCATAATAATCAACAAATACCTGCCTTTGTCCGTCGCTCATGCCCTCGACTATCGCGTCATACATCAGGCGGATTTCCGTTCCGTCAAATACTGTAAAGTCCATACTGTTTTCTCCTTTCAAAATATTGTCAATGCTTGCAATCAGCCGCTCCATGCGCTCCTTCTTTTCCACAAGCATCTTCCTCTGCATCTGCAGAATCTGGTTTCTGTCAAGCGCAGGATTTTCCAAAACCGCCTTGATTTCCTTCAGTGAAATGTCAAACTCACGGAAAAACAATATCTGCCGTAATGTTTCAAGCGCTTTATCGTCATAAAGCCTGTATCCCGCCTCACTCTTTGCCGTCGGGCAAAGCAGTCCGATTTCGTCATAGTAATGAAGCGTGCGCACGCTGATACCTGTGAGCTTAGCGATTTCCTTTATAGTCCTCATTCGATTTTTCCCTCCTGTTATTTTAAAATTCTGTCCTTGACAAAATCAATATAAGCTATAACGCAGCGTGAAGGTCAACAGTTTTTTTGTATAAATTTAACGTTTAAAATTTAACGCAAAAACGCGAAGTCCCTCAAAACTCCGCGTACACTTTCAAATCAATATAAAAACGGGTATGCATTTCACATCTTTTACATCACCATAACCAATGTCCCTGCCGCAATCAACACCGTACCGACAACCGACTTCGGCGTAAAGCTCTCATGCAGAAACACAAACGCAAGTATCAGCGTGATAACTACGCTCAGCTTGTCAATCGGCACTACCTTTGAAACCTCGCCAAGCTGAATCGCGCGGTAATAGCACAGCCACGACGCGCCTGTCGCCAAGCCCGACAGTATCAGAAACGCCCAGCTTTTTTTGCTTATCTCCATTATGCCGCTCTGCGCGTTTGTCGCAAAGACTATCGCCCAAGCCATTATCAGCACCACAAATGTGCGGATTGCCGTCGCCAGATTGGAATTTACGCCCTCAATGCCGATTTTTGCAAGTATCGACGTAAGCGCCGCGAATACCGCGGACAAAAAAGCAAGTAACATCCACATATTTTTTACCCCTTTCATTCCAATAACACATTATTTGCTGCCTAAACTGCATACTGCCAATTATTAATTAGCTTAAACTAAATGCTTCAAACTAATGGTTGGCTAAAACTGCATATCGCCCTTCATATATATTATAACCTATTTCTACCAACCTTAAAAGCCAAAACTGAAATAATGCAATAGCTAATAAAATAGTTGATTTTTTTGCACATTTTGCTAAAATATCATTATATATGTTTTTTTATATCAAATATTATACTTTTTTACTCGTCTGGAGGACAATATGAATATTTTTGCCAGAACATTTGAAAACATTTTTAATACATATTCAAGCGCATCTGTAGACACTTCAAAAATACTTTCGGTACTCTTTATGGTACTTATAATGGCATTCTTTGAATTTGCCGTTTACAGGCTTGTATCACACAGGGCATTTTATAACAAATCATTTAATATCTGCATAGTAATTATTCCGTTTTTTGTAGCAACGATAATACTTTGCCTACAGTCAAACCTTGTAATTACGCTTGGCACGATAGGCGCGCTTGCCATTCTCCGTTTCAGGACAGCGGTAAAAGATCCTGTGGATATGCTGTATCTGCTTTGGTCAGTGCATATCGGAATAGTGTGCGGCTGCCAGCTCTATGAGGTTGCCATTCTGACTTCCTTAACCGTGACGATAGTTCTTATTTTAATGAATTATGCCTCTGTCGGCAGAAAGCCTTTTGTGTTAGTGTTCCAATGCCGCAGCAATGAAGAACAGGAAATTATGGACTGCATTAAAAAAGCCGTTCCGCGTCATAAAGTAAAAAGCAGGAATTATACATCTGGCGGCGTAAATTGCGTGGTCGAGCTTTCAATAAAAAATACCTTAGATTTGGCGGAAAATTTGAAAAAACTAAATGTAGACAAATTTTCAATAATTGAATACGACAGCGAAGATGTGATATAGGCGGTTCAAAATCAGCTGTGACAGCAAAGACATAATATAGGCGGTTTAAAAATGAAGAAAAAATTAGGAATTACGCTCGCTCTCGTTTCGGCATTGTTTTTTATATATCTTACCTGTTATGCTGGAGAATGCGGCAGGCTTCATGATATGTCTGTGAGCAAAGCACAAATGGAGCAGCTTAAGGCAGAGCGGAGCAAAAGCCCCATCAGCCTTATTCAAGAGCTTTATTTTAATGATGAAATGTTATTTTTTGACAGTTCTGATAATACGTATTATTATTCAATGCCCGAGAATTGTAAAAGCGCGGACAATCCGCACATACGCCAAAAATCAGCTAATGCGTCTGTTGCATTAGCTTTTTTGGATGAAAAGATAACCAGCGAAAGCATTAAGGAAAACCATGCATTTACCCTGATTGCGTATGATGAAAACTTTTACAGCGAATATAAACTCAAATGCACTAATCTCCCAATTATGAACATAAACTGTGTCAGTGAAATAGAACGTGAAAATGTGCCGATGGATATGACTCTGTTTGACAACAGGGCAAAAGCCTCTCAGAGGCTTACCATATCAGAAGGGAATATCCATATAAGAGGCGCTTCAACAAGCGGTTATCCAAAAAAATCATTTAGGGTTTCGCTTATTCAAAAATCACTTGGCGACAATCAAAGGTCAAATAAGGTTTCATTGTTAGGTATGCGGCAAGATGATGACTGGATTTTATACCCAGCATACAATGATAATTTTAAAATTAAAAATGTATTTTCGTCAAACTTATGGAAATATACCTGTGCAACTGATAATTCACTCGGAATAGACAATGGAATGGAATATAAGTATATAGAACTGTTTATGAACGGAAAATATTGGGGGCTTTATGCGCTTGGCTATCCGATAGATGAACTGCAGCTTGAAATTGACTTTGAGAAGAATGAGCACCTATACAAAAAAACTGGCTGGGACAGAGACATATTTATAGCATCTGACATGTATGAGCCTATTGTCGGGTACGAAACTACAGAAAATTCAGAAGATGCCTGGTACTGGCTGCGCCAATACTACAGAAATATATATGCAAATCAAGAAAATACAGATAAAATGTATTCCTGCATTGACATAGACAATGCCATAGATATATACCTGTTTTTGAATCTTATACAGGGAATAGACAATGCACGAGGTGGCGACTATTATACAGTCAAAAACCTGTATTTTTCAATAAAACATTTGGGCGACAGGGAACTGCTTTTATATACTCCATGGGATATGGATCTTACTTGGGGAAGCGTATATACGCCTTCTTATGACGATAATGTCGTGATTGCGCACGGCGCGCTTCAGGCGCTGATTACAAACGGTGATGATAAAATATGGAATTTAATATTTGAGAAATATTGGAATTTGCGAAATGGATTGTGGTCAGATGAAAGCATTAACAAATTGCTTGATGAATATGAAGCAGATATTTATGCTTCAGGAGCATATGAAAGGGACAAAGACCGTTGGCCTGACAGTGAGTATTCCGACAATAATGATTTATCATCATTCCGCGAATTTGTTATGAAAAGGTTAGACGCTATTGACAATTTCTGCAGACGGCTGGAAGAAATGCCTGCGCGAAGCGCATTTACCGTAAAAAGCGCTGAATATGATGATTTTTTGAATAAAAATTTTGTAATAGACATTGGTGACAAGAATCTTCTCTCAGACAGCGATTATGCAGATTTGTTAGAATATATAGGCATAAAAACCGAAAAAATTACGGAAAGCACAAGATTTATTCTTGTAAACGGAATCAGCAAAGAAACAGACTATATAAGTGATGCCGAAATTGCCGCAGGAAGCCTTGACACCTGCATAGGCAAAGCGAAAATAATAATTGACAGTGACAGCTGCAATCTATTGATAGATGATGTATCCTGGCTAAACACACCATTAAATCCGCTGCCAGATATTCAACTAGTGTTTGGTGATGAAAATGGTCTTAGAAGCTTTGATTTTACACGGGATTTTATATTAAATCCAGAATATGGCATTATTATGGAAATCATTAATCATAACATAATAAATAACGAAGAATTTATCAGACTTGTTAAACATCTCGGCATTGAAAGTAAGATGCTTACGCCTAATACAGATTTTATTGTTTTTGATAAAACAGGACAGCCGTTCACCATTCTAAATGACAGTCACTCATCAGGCTGCGCAAATGATACAGTTCTTGGCACTCTTAGCGTTTTTTATAACGAGAGCAATGGTTATGGCGTTTATCTAAACAGTCAGGAATGTATTACTGTATCAGATCCAAACGTTAATAAAAGCACAGACATAAGAATAACGGTAATCCAAAAGGAACCGTATGAAGTAATACGATGCAAGGATATATCATATTAACAAAACTATAAATAAATGTATAAAAGAATTAACCCCTTGCAATTTAACCCCAAAAGTGTATATAATAAATGCAAGTAAACAAACGGGAGCTTGTACACAGGCTGAGAGGAAGGTACGACCTTCGACCGATAACCTGATTTGGATAATGCCAACGTAGGGATTGTAGTTAATGCTTTGTATTTGGCAAAAGTCTCCTTATCAGGAGGCTTTTATTTTTTGCTTCTTAAAATTAAACAAATGAAGGAAATAACCATGTTTGGAAATTTTTTAAAAAACCTGACAGACCGCAAGCCGCTAATCCACAGCATAACAAACTATGTCACCGCAAACGACTGCGCAAATATCCTTCTCGCCTGCGGCGCGTCGCCCATTATGGCAGACGACGTAAACGAGGCCGCGGAAATCACGGGCATTTGCGACGGCTTAAACATCAGCCTTGGCACATTGAGCAGCCGCGTAATTCCGTCAATGCTCGCCGCGGGCGCACGCGCAAACAGCCTTGGACACCCTGTCGTGCTAGATGCAGTAGGCATAGGAGCCTCGCATTTCAGGCTTGATACGGCATCACAGCTCATAAGCGAAATAAAATTTTCCATAATAAAGGGAAATATCTCTGAAATAAAATCGCTTGCAATAGGACTGGGACTTTCAGAAGGAATTGACAGCGATGCCAGCAATGCAATACAGTCTGCAAAGCACCAGAAAACATCTCTGTTTTCAATTAATAAAGACGATGTCAACAGCAACAGCGACAGCAGCGGCAAAGACAACACAATACAATCTGGCAAACACAAAGAAATCTCTCTGCCCTCAAGCGGCGTTGATGCCGCCGAGGGCGATGCCGTGACACGCGAACAGCTTGACGACACTGTCCGTTTAATAAAGCATTGCGCCAAAAAAGCGCAGACAATAATCGCCGCGACAGGCGCAATCGACATTATATCTGATGGAAACAGCGCCTTCTGCATTTACAACGGCAACCCCATGATGAGCCGCGTCACAGGCTCAGGCTGCCAGCTTTCGGCAATGACAGCCGCATACGCCGCCGCAAATCCAAACGATATGCTTACCGCCGCTGCCGCCGCCGCTGCCGCAATGGGAGTCTGCGGCGAGATGGCATTTGAGCGGCTGAGCGCCCAAGACGGCAGCGCCACGTACCGCAATTATATAATTGACGCGGTCTACAGGCTTACCCCCGCCGAGCTTAAAAGGAGAGCCAAATATGAAATTAGATAGACGCACAATGCTCCTCTATGCAATCACAGACCGCGCATGGCTAAACGGCAGGACACTTTACGAGCAGGTCGAGGAGGCTTTGAAGGGTGGCATAACCTGCCTGCAGCTTCGTGAAAAAAATCTCGACTACGACAATTTTCTCGCCGAAGCCATTGAAATCAGACAGCTTTGCAAAAAATACAATGTCCCCTTCATCATAAACGACAATATCGACATCGCGCTTAAATGCGATGCCGACGGTGTCCACATAGGACAACACGACACAGACGCAAAACAGGCGCGTGCGCTGATCGGCAGGGACAAAATTCTTGGCGTCACCGCAAAGACAGTATCACAGGCAATAAAAGCCGCTGAAGACGGTGCAGACTATCTCGGCACAGGCGCGGTCTTTGCCACCTCCACCAAGCCAGACGCAATCGGCATATCACGCGATACCTTAAAAAGCATATGCCAAAGCGTAGACCTTCCTATAGTGGCAATCGGCGGCATAAACGGCGAAAACATTCTGCAGCTTACAGGCAGCGGCGTTGACGGCGTGGCGCTTGTTTCCGCAATCTTTTCCGCTAAAAATATCACAGAGGAATGTCACAGACTCAGGCAGCTATCCGAAAAAATGGTCGGACAGCAGGGTAAATGAAAGGAGAATTTCGCATTGAACACAGCACTGACTATCGCGGGCAGCGACTCAAGCGGCGGGGCTGGCATACAGGCTGACATAAAGACAATGACCATGAATGGCGTGTACGCTATGAGCGCCATTACGGCACTGACAGCGCAGAATACCACAGGAGTTCGCGGCATATTTGACGTATCGCCGCAATTTCTGGCGCAGCAGCTTGACGCCGTATTTGAGGACATTTTCCCCGACGCCGTAAAAATCGGCATGGTCTCATCATCAGAGCTTATAGAGACAATCGCCGCCAAACTCCAAAAATACCACGCCAGAAATATCGTGATAGATCCCGTCATGGTCGCCACAAGCGGCTCGCGGCTCATACAGGAAAATGCCGTTTGCGCCCTTACAGACAGCCTGCTGCCGTTAGCCGACCTCATCACGCCAAACATTCCCGAGGCGGAAATACTGTGCGGCAAGGCTATCCGCGATAAAAACGACATGCTTTCCTGTTCGGAGCTTATCGGCAATACCTACGGCTGCGCCGTACTCTTAAAGGGCGGCCACAGCATAAACGATGCCAACGACCTTCTCTATGCAGGCGGCAGACATCACTGGTTTGAAGGAAAAAGGATCGCCAATCCAAACACCCACGGCACAGGCTGCACGCTCTCCAGCGCCATAGCTGCAAACCTCGCCAAAGGCTTTAGTCTCGAGGACTCAATAAAAAGGGCAAAGGAATACCTTTCAGGCGCATTATCCGCAATGCTTGACTTAGGCAAGGGGGCAGGTCCCATGAAGCATTGCTTTAACCTTGGCGGATATTTCGCAGACATGCCAAGCTGCCCAGACAATAAGACAATGTAAATTACCTATTTATATACAAACAAATGGAGGTTAAAATCAACATGAGAAACTATACAACACAAATGGACGCCGCAAAGCAAGGCATCATCACGCCTGAAATGAAAGCAGTAGCCAAAAAGGAATACCGCACAGAGGAAGAAATACGCGAGCTTGTCGCGAAGGGACAGGTCGCTATCTGCGCAAACCGCCTGCATACATGCCTTGAGCCAAACGGCGTAGGCTCCATGCTCCGCACCAAGATAAACGTAAACCTCGGCGTTTCAAAGGACTGCAAAGACTACGACATTGAGATGGAAAAGGTTATGGCTGCCGTCAACATGGGCGCGGAGGCAATTATGGACCTCTCCTCGCACGGCGACACCCAGCCCTTTAGAAAAATGCTGACAAGCAAGTGTCCCGCTATGATAGGCACTGTCCCCGTATATGACAGCGTTATCCACTATCAGCGCGACTTAGCCACGCTCACTGCAAAGGATTTTATAGACGTTGTCCGCCTTCACGCAGAAGACGGCGTGGATTTTGTGACGCTCCACTGCGGCATCACGCGCAAGACTATTGAGCAGATTAAACAGCACAAGCGCAAAATGAACATAGTATCGCGCGGCGGCTCTCTCGTATTCGCATGGATGAGCATGACAGGCGAGGAAAATCCGTTTTACGAACGCTTCGATGAAATCCTTGAAATCTGCCGCGAATATGACGTAACCATCTCTCTCGGAGACGCGTGCCGCCCGGGCTGCCTCGCCGACGCAAGCGACGTGTGCCAGATTGAGGAGCTTGTCCGTCTTGGCGAGCTCACAAAACGCGCTTGGGAAAAAGACGTACAGGTTATGATAGAAGGTCCTGGCCATATGCCGCTTGACCAGATTGAGGCAAATATGAAGCTGCAGCAGACCATCTGTATGGGCGCTCCCTTTTATGTGTTAGGCCCACTCGTCACTGACATTGCCCCAGGCTACGACCACATCACCTCCGCGATTGGCGGAGCTGTCGCGGCATCTGCAGGCGCGGCGTTTTTGTGCTATGTCACTCCCGCCGAACACCTTGCCCTCCCGAATGTTGGCGACGTAAAGCAGGGTATAATCGCATCTAAAATCGCGGCGCATGCGGCGGATATTGCAAAGCACATACCCCACGCGCGGGATATAGATGACAAAATGGCTGACGCCCGACACAGCTTTGACTGGGAAACACAGTGGGAATGTGCGATAGATCCTGAAACCGCCAAGCAAATACGTGAGGACAGAAAGCCCGAGATTGAAGAAAGCTGCTCTATGTGCGGTAAATTCTGCGCTGTCAGGAGCATGAACAAGGCTCTCAGCGGTGAATATATAGACATTCTGTAGACACACCTGACTGCCGCCGCAAAAAAACAAGGACACTCAGATTTTTTATCCGATTGTCCTTGTTTTATTATATCCATTCTGCCTAAAATCGCGCCTAATCAGCTATAACCGCATTATGCACTATCAAATATGTCCCATTGCTCTGCGGCACGGCTCTTGCCGTAATATTGCAGCTACGCCTATGCTTTTCTACCAGATAGCGCTCTATAAAGCCCTCCTGAACGTCTCCATTCTCGTAAGCGTCATAAATATCTTCCCAGAAATCCGCTCCCGAAACCACCACGCCAAAGCTTATATTATCGCTGTCGCTCTCCATCATCGCCTCAAAGCATGCAATATAATAATCATCAAGATTAGCAATATAATTCCCGTCGTCGCCCCAGCGCACTGTTTCCACGGTAATCGAAAGCCCATTGTCCGTATCAGTCTGGCTGCTTGTGCTTGTATCGCCTCTGCCTGAAGTTGCGCTGTTTGCCGTCGTATTGTTCGTTACAGTATTGCCAGCTGCCGTACTGTTGTTAGCAGCTGCGCTGTTTCCCTGCGTACTGCCTGATGACGTGCCATTATTGGCTGCCGTGTTATTCCCCGAGTTATTCCCCGTCGTACCTGTAATAACCGTATCGGCGGGCGGATTTACCTCAAGACCGCTGTATTTATTCCCATTACATGGGGGCAGATACACCGAAAGGTCAGTCCGCATATGGTCTGTCGCATAATCGGCGTCTGAACAGTTAAAATAGTCATAAGTGTTCGGATTTGTATCGTCCCATGTGCTGTCCACGTTATAGTAGCCGTCGTCAAGCTTAACTATGTTCCACGCATGATTTTCACCAGCGTACCCTGTCACATAATAGCATGGAATGTCAAGCTGCTGCATAAGATACTGGAACGCCCGCGCATACCCCGCGCACACAGTCCTGCCATAAACGAGCGCGCTGTAGGCGCTTTGGTTTATCGGCGCATTAGCGTCATAGCGCACCTTACCAATCAGCTCATTATGCACCTTTTTCTCCTTATCATAATCAGTGTAAAGTCCATATGTTTCATCAGTTATAAGCTTAGCCGCCGCCGCAAACTGCGCCTTTGAGCTGTCAATATCAGTCGCCGTGAGATTAAACGCAAGCGTAATCTCCGCTATCTGTCCCTTGGGCGAATACTTGTATTTATACGCCGTGTCAACCCAAAACAGCTCAGGGTGGTCATTTACGACAGCCGTAAACGCATTCTTCAAATCAATGGAATTTACATAATCCGCTCCCGCAGGCTTTATCGGAGCAAAATTTTTAATCAGCGCGTCAGCATTTGCGTATATCTGCTTGTAAAGCTCCTTCTGCGGATTTTCAAGCATGCCGTAATACGGATATATGTCAGTGTTAAACGCCAGCTTTGCGCCAGTCTTGCCTACGCTTAAGGTTGAAAGTATCTCGTCCGCTTTAGTCTGTGTAACCTCTGTCGCTGTTGACTTAACGGGAATATAACCGTTAAGCGCCGCTACTTTATTTGGTATATATAATGTCTTCTTCCCGCCATCATCCGCTTTTTTATCAGAGTCCGAGGGCTCCTCGGCTGCGGGAAGCTCCCCTGACGTGACTGTCACTCCTACTGTGTCGGAATTATTACCCAGCGCATAAGCGGCATTTCCGACAGCATTGTCACTGTCCGCCTTTAATCCGCCCCCGATTTTAGAAGCTAAATTCGGCGCATAATGGCACAAGGCAACAAAAAGAAGTAAAATAGCCAATATGCCGCCTATTCCATATAAGATTTTTTCTATTATCCGCATACTGGTTCCTCCTTATTTTAATCTTAATACGCCCTGCCCCAATAAATCATTTTTTTCGCCGCTTTGCCGCAGCATACGCACTTGTCGCTTATCTGCTCCTGCTCAAACGGCATACAGCGGCTTGTCGCAGAAAGCTCATCTTTTATCTTGTCCTCACATTCCTGATTGCCGCACCACATAGCCTTTACAAAACCGGGCTTATTATTTATGGTATCGCAGAACTCCTCCCAGTTTGCCGCCGTATAGGTATGGCTCTCCAGATGCGCCCTTGCCGCCTCATACATATCGCGCTGAATCACATCAAGCAGCTCGGCAGCCTTTGTCTCTACGTCAGAAAGCGCTACATCTATCTTTTCCCTCGTGTCGCGGCGTACAAAAATGCATTTGCCGTTCTCTATATCCTTCGGACCTATTTCTATTCTAAATGGTACTCCGCGCATCTCACATTCACTGAATTTCCAGCCTGGGCTCTTGTCGGAATCGTCCACTTTTACCCTGAAGCCTTTTTCGATAAGGCGGTCCCTAAGCTCATACGCCTTGTCAAGCACGCCCTCTTTTTTCTGCTGTATGGGCACAATCATTATCTGCACAGGTGCTACCTTGGGCGGCAGCTTTAAGCCCGAATTATCACCGTGCACCATTATTACGGCGCCGATTAAGCGCGTAGTCATGCCCCACGAGGTCTGATGCACATATTTCAGCGTGTTGTCCTTGTCCGTATATTGTATGCCAAACGCCTTCGCAAAGCCGTCTCCAAAATTGTGGCTCGTGCCTGACTGCAGCGCCTTTCCGTCATGCATAAGCGCCTCTACCGTGTAAGTCGCCTCCGCGCCTGCAAATTTCTCCTTATCTGTTTTCTGCCCCTTTACTACGGGAATGGCAAGCACGTCTTTAAGGAAATCAGCATACACGTTAAGCATCAAAATCGTGCGCTCCTCCGCCTCGTCAGCCGTGGCATGCGCCGTGTGTCCCTCCTGCCACAAAAATTCGCGGCTGCGCAGAAACGGGCGCGTAGTCTTTTCCCAGCGCACTACCGAGCACCACTGGTTATAAAGCTTTGGCAAATCCCTGTAGGACTGTATCTCATTCGCATAAAAATCACAGAAAAGCGTCTCCGAAGTAGGACGCACGCACATTCGCTCCTGCAGCGGTTCAAGCCCGCCATGCGTCACCCACGCAACCTCGGGCGCAAAGCCCTCAACATGGTCTTTTTCCTTCTGTAGAAGGCTTTCAGGTATAAACATAGGCATATATACATTCTCAACGCCCGTCTTTTTAAAGGCATCGTCAAGCTGCCTTTGTATCTGTTCCCATATGGCATAGCCCGCGGGCTTGATTATCATACAGCCCTTTACGCTCGAATAATCGCAGAGCTCCGCCTTTTTTACAACATCAGTGTACCACTGCGCGAAATCCTCGTCCATAGAGGTAATCGCCTCAACAAGCTTTTTATTTTCAGCCATTTTCTTTTCTATTTCCTTTCCATTATCATAATCATAATTACCGCCGCGTTTCTACTCGGCGACGCTGCGCCCCATCAGAATGCGCTTTATCTCCGCCTTTACATACGCGGGCTTGTACGGACGCACTATAAATCCTGCCGCGCCTGCCCTGCGGCACTTCGCCATGACGCCGCGGTCATTATTTTCCACCACAAACAGTATCGGCACGCTGCCGCCTAATATGCCGTTTATCTTTTCCGCCGTTTCTATGCCGCTCATCTCAGGCATGTCCATGTCAAGTATAATCAGGTCGGGCTCTGTCTGCCGTTTGAGCTGCAAAAGCGCCTGCCTCGGCGATGTCACCAAGTCAAGAAAATAATTGTTCTGCAGAAAACCCCTCAGCGCATGCAGATTGATGAGCATGTCGTCTATTATCATTATACGGTATTTTCTGTACGGCACAATCATTTTTTTGCGCTCCTCCTCGGCAATCGACGGATCGGTCACTTCCTCGTTCGCGCCGTGGAGTATCGTAATATTGTAATTGGCAGGATCCTGCAGGTCTAGCATTGTCCTGTCCATCAGCCTTAGAAGCGGTCTAAGGTTTCGTTTGCCCGAATTTTCCACAATAATGGCGTCTCTGCCGTCGGAGAGCTTTACCTGCGTGCCCTTTGGATAAAAAGGCACATACAAAAGCAGCGCCTCCACCACCTTGGGATCAAACATAATGCCGCCCGCGCCCATAAGATACTCGCAAGCCTCATACGGCGAGTACGGCGCCTTGTACGGCCGCTTTGAAACAAGCGCGTCATAGACATCCGCCACATGGAGTATTCTTGTGAAAATAGTCATATTTTCAAATTCTATGCCGTCTGGATAGCCGCTGCCGTCAACATTTTCATGGTGGTACAGCACCGCCGCCTTGACCTGCGCCGAAATATCCCACCGCTCCTTGATAATCTCATATGAAAGCGTGGAGTGGGTCTTCATCACCTCATACTCATCGGGGGTAAGCCTGCCCTTTTTGTTGAGTATCTCCTGCGGTATGACAAGCTTGCCGAGGTCATGCAGAAGTCCCGCCATAACAAGCTGCTCGAGCGCGTCGTCTTTAAGGTTCATGCCAAAGCCGATAATACACGAAAGCACAGCCACATTTACGGAATGGGCATAGGTATAGCCGTCAAAGCTGCGCAAATCCGTGAGGTCAAGCGAAAGCGCGCCCTTATTCAAAACCTGCGTGACTATCTCCTTCGCCACGTTCCTGCACTTGTCAATATTGCTTTCGCGCACGCTGACAAGCCCCTCTGTCCTAAGCTTCGGTGAAATAATCGGCTGTATGTCTATGTCATCTGAAAGTTCGTCTGTTATATATACGCCGTCAAAGCCATATTCGCTAAGCCTCTTTATATAAGAATCCGTGAGGATGCTCCCGCTGCATATAAGGGTATGTCCTGCCGAATCATACATATTGTAGGCAAGCTTCATGCCCTGCTGCGCGTTTTCTATTTTTACATAGCGCATTTATAGTCCTTCCCGCTTTACGCGTGTGCTTATGCCGAAGCAAATGTCTGTTTGCAGACTGACAGAAGCCGTAATTTGCCTCCTAATAAATATATTATCATATATTATCGGAAAAATAAATGCTAAATAAAAATTAAGTGTAAGCTTAACTTATCGGGGTTTTTGCCGACAGCATCTGTAAAGGTTGGCGTTTTACTCTGATTTTGGAATTACTGGTCTCCTTTCCTATTTCTTTAGAGCATGAGCAGCATTATTTAATGACAACCCACATTCCATCACGTTTAGAACCCATGCGTTCTATTTTACCCTTTTTTTGAAGACTTGCTAAAGCACGCTCAATAGTACGTTTTGTAACTCCTATCTCTGTCGCAATCATATCAGCAGTTCTATCCGAATTTTCGATCAGCAATCCCAAAACAGCCTTTTCCGTTTTATTCAAACCGACATTCAAACCGACATTTGAACCGACATTTTTGTTGCTTAATTCCAATGCCTTTTTATCGAAAGGTATCTTACATTTTATATAATTATCTGTAATTTCAAAAACTTCCCTGCCATATTTTTTAATAATAATCGGAACACCATGACCAGTATGTTCCGTCAAACCCATATTCAAAAAGATTCTCATCAATGTAGAGTTTCTCGGATGACTGATCCCTTCATAAAAGTCCTCTATCGCCATCCCATTTGGAAGTCCTCCATGTGACAGTATTTCCATGCGGTCACTAAAGACAGATATCTGTGGCTCTGTAATCGTCCAGTCGTTATGAACCAATGCATTTAGTACCGCTTCATTCACGGCATCATAATCAAAAAGATATCTGTCCTTTCTTGGTCTAACCGTGGTATCAGAAATACATATATTTTCTGCCGACAATCTTGATTTTATTTTTTCATAAACCGACAAGATACATCCATATCCGTAATCATTCCTCTCAGATATAGCTGCCTTATCAACACCGCTAAATTTTACAAAAATAAATGGGATATTATTTTTATCAGCCAAGAGTTCAGCTAAAAGATTATATTCTCCATCTTTATTTCGGAGATTAAAATTCGCCTCTATTGAGGAATCCTCAACATGAAATCCTTTTTCCAAATAATATATTTTTAGTTCTCTGAACGAAAGGTCAGTACGAGACGCTCTTTTCTTTATCATATATTCTTCATCATAAAAATTCTTCTCATAACGAACCTTGATCTGCTCTGCCGTCATTTCTTTACAAGTAGTACCGATTCGAATTACGCATCCATTTGAAGAAAACCCATATTTTTTCTGACAATAGATATTCCTCATTCCCTTTGAAATAAATAAAACTATGAGAGTCCTTCCAGAATCAAATTTAAGCTCCGTTCTAATTTCTTCCTGAGGATTGGGTTCTATCTGCATAGTGATTACATCAGATATTTTTTTCAATGTTTCATCAATTTTATCAACTCCAATAACATTGCCGTTATCGTCAACGCCTATAATAATCTTACCACCATCAGCATTAAGAAACGCCACAATCTCCTTGCATATCACATCTGTGTATTTTGCTTTTAATTCGACTTTTTCAGATTCTACATACTGGCTCATATACGATATCCTCTTTTTCAAGTTAACTAATTTCTATTAAAGCATATCATTTTTACGACATTATCTCAATATAAACCGACATTCAAACCGACATTTTTATAAAATTGCGAAGAAGTTATATTCATTTTTATTTAGGGCAGCTCGGTTAATAAAAATTTTAAAACAAGATGAAAAGTAATTCTATCATATATTATCGGAAAAATAAATGTTAAATGTTAGATTTACAAGCCATAAATAGATTTCTTCAAAGGCTGTTTCACATAAGCTGTATTGCTTATAACTTCCGTTTCTCTTTGACGTGACAAGACCGCTTTCTTCTAATATATGTAAATGATTTGAAATTGAAGCGAAAGAATATGTAAAGTAATTCGCAATTTCTCCCGCGTTCAAGGGTTTTTCTTTTAGCAGCATTAGAATTTCACGTCTTGTAATGTTAGAGAGTGCCTTAAATTTTTTGTCCAGTAGATTTCCTTTCTCATATCTCATAAAGTCGATACCGCTGCAACTGTCCGTACAGTATGAAAGAAAAGACCAGTAGCAAAATAGAAACTACCACCATTATCAAACTACTAATATTTTGAAAAGCTATGCAGCTGAACAGCGGTAATAAACTGCTTAACATACCAACTCCCATTGTTGCCAAAACAGAAATCGCACCGCCTTTTACAGCATAATACTCACTTGTCCAATCATATTTTGGAAATTTCACATTCATATACATTCCCAAAACAGATATAAAGCAGGCATAAACCGCGGGAACGATAAATAGCAAAACAGCCTGTATCAGAGAAACGCCCATTTTAAGACCTAACAAAACAACACTTGCCAATGCAAATGGACAGATTACGGTTAGATTAACCGCTATCTTTGAATTAAATATATCAATAGCCCGTACAGGTACAGAACACATGAGCCAGCGGTTTTTTCCCTCTAAGGATAAAGACGCAGATGCGGTAGAGGTCATAGTGATAAATACTGCAATGACTAACGGAAGCACCCGCCGCAGCATTTGACTAAGACCTACTATGCCGATTTGCTGCTCTAAGGCTTCGGGGCTGATAAATAGGAGCAACAGGGATACAACAAGCAGCAGCACCATTCCAATCGTAGAATTGAGGGCGTAAATCGTGCAGGAGAAGTATCGGTTAAATTCGCGTTTATACATTGCCTTAAAGGGAGAGGAAACTTTTAGCCCTTTTTCCTCATATTTGATAGCGGAATGACTAAATGCAGCGGTATTCATCTCTTGGTAATAATGCGCTGCTACTGCTACAAAAATAGCCCCAATTAGAACAGACATTCCTACAAAAGCTAAAAAGTAAGACCATTTTTGCTGTTCAACTGCTTTTGAGATAAGGGCAGCCGGGGGATAAAGTTTGTTTGCCATGCCAGAAAACAAAATCCCAACATTCAAAATCTCATCAGTGTTCATGTTCTGCGCTCTGATAGAAGCGACCACGATAAGCAATATCATAAGTGTACTTAATACCAGAGAAAAAATATTCTTGTGTTTTGATTGGAAAGAAATTACAGAAATCAAAACGCCAAGCCCCAGAGAAATAATCATAGGAATTACCGGCAGAAATAAAAGGGAAAGCAAAAACATGATGTTTCCGGAAATTCCTGCATCCGCATTGATCCAAAAGATTACAACAGAGGGAAGCTCTACAATAATGCTAATCAAGAGGTTAGTTAAGTAAACCATTGTTAAGCGACTCAAGACTACCTCCGAATTTTTCACGGGAAGCGACGTAACCATATCATAATCGCGCAAACCAATAAGCACCCCAAAGCTTTTTAGGAATGTCAATACCAATGTGATTAAAGAACATATCAACACGGAAATTGTAGGCAGGATATTTACGGTACCCATATCCGCTAAGCTCATGCTGATAATTGTACTGTATATAATCATCAATCCAACTATAAGAATTGCAGCCCCGCCTAACGCCGCATTACGCCGTTTTTCTTTTTTACTGTGGGAATGAAGTATGCGGTTAATGCCAAATAAATTATAAAGCTGCATTTTCAGAAGAAGCAAATATCTATTTTTCATTTTCCACGACCTCCATAAAAACATCTTCAAGGCTTCCAGAACCGCGCACCGCTTCCATATTTCCGCTTATTATCATTTTCCCCTGCTTGATGATAGAAACTTTATCACATAGCTTTTCCGCAACGTCCAAAACATGAGTAGAGAAGAATATAGCACTTCCGCGATTACATAATTCCCGCATAATTGCTTTCAGATGAAAAGCTGCTTCGGGGTCAAGACCGACAAAAGGCTCGTCCAATACAAGGAGCTTTGGCTCATGTAAAAAGGCTCCAATCAACGCCAGCTTTTGTTTCATGCCGTGTGAATAAGAACTAACCAGATTTCCCAAGCTGTCAGTGATGCCGAAAAATTCTGCATACTTTCTGATCCGTTCTTCTCGCTGTTTCCTGCCAACGGAAAACATATCCGCCATGTAATTCAGATATTGAATACCTGTTATATAATCGTATAAATCCGGGTTGTCTGGAATATACGCTGTCAATAGTTTGCATTTGACGGGTTCACTTTTTACAGAATGTCCGTCTATTATAATTTCTCCCTCATTGAAGCCCATGACGCCAACGACAGCCCGAATAGTAGTCGTTTTTCCGGCTCCGTTATGCCCAATAAAACCATGAATTTCTCCGGGCATAACGGATAACGAAAGATTATCAACCGCTTTTTTTCCTTGTGAATATTCTTTTGTGAAATTTTTGATTTCCAATACTGCTTGCATGGTGTTCCTCATCCTCCTCATCATTTCATCTTACGGCAGATTGCCCAGAACAGAATGGCCGAGACAGGTACGAAAATTAGCAGACAGTATTTGCTCGCAACGCTACCCGCTCCAGTTGCTCCAAAATGTAGCGGTATTGTGTCCGGCAGAAAGAAAAATGCAATCAATACGCCCACCAGAGTAACTAAAGTGAGGATAATCATAATCATCTTCTGTTTCTTTCCCATAGAATAGCTCCTTTCGGTTTTAGTACTTTGTAGTACAGTGTGAACGAAATAATTCTCATACAGATAATATTATCATATCGAGAATATAAAGTCAAGAAAATCTGCTCCCCGTTTTAAGGGAGCGGTAAATCATTTGTTTTGAATTTCTGGCGGAGAAACAATCAACCCAAGCGTCCGCAGCTTGCGTCCTGCTTTCAGCTTGTTCTTTTCTGCTGCATGAATTACGTCTGAAATGCTTTTCATAAGTTCGGTTAATTCTTTGTCTGATAAATAAATGTGTGAAAGTGAAAAGCCCGACATATCCTCTTTAATATTGATATTTGGAGATTTACAGTATTCCCGAAATTGCTTTGCAAATCCAAGAAAATATTGCGTAAATACTTGCATATAAAGAGTGCCGGAATTTTCGGCTAATATCGTTTCAAAATCTTCATTGAAATTAAAGGCAAGCGCATATGTTTTTTCAACTGTACCGCGCACTTGCGTTTCCTCGATTACTTTTATAATACCGTCGCTCAACATTTTTTTCAAATTGCGATATAGAGTAGCTTGTGGAATGTCACCAAGAGTATCCGATAAATGCTTTGCAGTCGCTTCTCCCCGTGAGTATATTTCAAGTAACAATTTACATTTCACCGGGTTTGTAATGCACTCCATAATTTTATCCGTCATGTTTTGTCCTCCTGTTTGATATATAAAAAAGTTTTCGTTTCTTGCTTTCGGTTGAATTTCCCAAAAATCATCAGCCGTTTTATTTCAATCTCGGTCTTTTGTCCTGCTCGGCTATATTCCCATCCTCATTGGCAATCTGATATTAAAGATAACCGAAATACCTTTCCGGCAGGATTTCCCGTATCTCCTATGCGTAGGTCAACTCGACCAGTATGAAAATATTATCACTTTGAGAGTGGAAAGTCAACCGATAGGCACTGGTTGCTCCAATTCTCCCATATTTTATTTCTTTTCAGATATAGGAATTATTTTGTCTAAATAAAGGAATTATATAGACATATCCAAGTAGAGAAAGGAACAGTAAAATGTATATGTATTAACGAAAAAGCCATAGCGAGGGCAGACGATATGAAAAGACCGATACCGCTTTATGATTTCAAGGCTTTCGGGGAAGCCATAAAAAAAGCCCGGAAAGAAAAGGGAGAGAGCCGCAACAAGGCGAGCAGCGACCTCTATATCTCCCCGCGTTACCTTGCTAATATTGAGAATAAGGGGCAGCACCCCAGCCTGCAGGTGTTCTATGATCTTGTCACCCGGTACGATATTTCCGTGGACGAATTTTTCTTCCCGGATAAATCTGCGGACAAGTCCACCCAGCGGCGGCAGCTTGACGCCCTGCTTGACGGAATGAGCGACAAGGGCATACGGGTAATGACCGCAGCGGCGCGGGAAATCGCCGATATTGAACAAGAGGGCGCTCCCATACGGCGGTGCGGATGGCGTCGATGCTTTCTTTGTTAATCTGCGCCAGCCCCGCAAGGGTGTAGTCCCAATCTTCGGGCAGGGAAAGCATCTGTGACAACAGCCCTTTTGCCTTTAAGGTCAGCTCCTTGTTGCGCAGATGGTGGTTGCTCATAACAGTATATCCCTTGTTTCGTTCCACCCGGAAAACTGCCATAGCTTCATCACTCCTTTGGTTATGGATTTGTTACGCAATAGAACCTCATTTTGGCGTGGGCAGGCATAAATCCCCTGCCACGCCATAAATGCGTCCCCAATGCCTTGTAAATCAAGGCTCTTTTGAGATAATCAACAATTTTATATAAAAATTATGGCTGCCGCACTAAGCATTTGCCATACATGATATATTGATGATATACTTTATTTATCAATATATTGTATATGCCTTACTCAGTGCGGCAGCCACAAGCTTAAAATGCTTTAATTTTATTTTTATGCCGTCTGGAGATATTTCTCAACCGACGCAAGCTTTACGCAGAGCACGAATACCTCGCACGCCTTTTTAAGCTCGTCAGGCGTGGGAAGTGTGGGAGCGATACGTATGCTTGTGTCCTTCTCATCTTTTTTGTACGGATATGTAGAGCCCGCCGGCGTCATCACCACGCCTGCGCCCTTGCAGAGCTCCACTACGCGCTTTGCGCAGCCCTCTATGGTATCAAACGCGATGAAGTACCCGCCAAGCGGCTTTATCCAGCTTCCTATTTCAAGCCCGCCAAGCTCCTCCTCCAGACAATTCAATACCGCCTCAAACTTAGGCCTTAAAATCGCCGCATGCTTTTTCATATGCTCATGCACGCCCTGCGCATTTTTGAAAAACAGCACATGGCGCATCTGGTTAAGCTTGTCGTGTCCGATTGTCTGAATTGTCATCTGCTTCTTAACCTCGGCAAGATTTGCAGGCGATGATATAAGCGCCGCCACGCCCGCGCCCGCAAACGTCACCTTCGCTGTCGAGCACAGCTCATAATAAATATCAGGGTTGCCCGCCTTCTCGCACTCTGTCACGATATTGAGGATTTCGCCCTTGTTATCGGGATAAAGATGATGGAAAGCATACGCGTTGTCCCAGAAAATTCTGAAATCAGGAGCCGCAGGCTTTAAGTTTGCAAAGCGCCTTACTACCTCATCAGAATACACAACGCCCGCGGGATTCGTGTATTTAGGCACGTTCCAGATGCCCTTTACCTTCGGATCATTGTTTACGTATTTCTCTACCATATCCATATCGGGACCGTTCTCGTCCATCGGAATGTTTATCATCTCTATGCCAAAGCTCTCCGTAATGGCAAAATGCCTGTCATATCCAGGCACGGGGCAGAGGAATTTGATGCCCTCCTGCTTAATCCAAGGCTTATTGCCGCCGATGCCATGCACCATAGCCCTCGCCACCAAATCATACATAATGTTAAGGCTTGAGTTGCCACCCACCATTACATGGTCTGTCGGGCACTCCATAAGCTCCGCAAAAAGCTCCTTTGCCTCCTTTATGCCGTCAAGCACGCCATAGTTTCTAAGATCCATGCCGTCGCTGCCCTTAAAGCTTGAATGGCTGTTCAATACATCAAGCATGGGCGATGAAAGGTCAAGCTGCTCTATGCTCGGCTTTCCGCGGGACATATCGAGCTTAATCCCCATTTCCTTCATTTTCTCATACTGCGCTTTCAGCTCTGTCTGCAGCGCGCTCAGTTCTTCCTTGCTCATTTCTTTGTAGGCTTTTTTCATAATGACTCCTCCATTCTTGCCGCTCCTCTGAAATTCGGACGGGGGCGCAAAATTCTTTCTTACATACTATATAACACGCAATCGCCCTCTGTCAATAACTTGTATACAAGTATATCGCATATTTTTTATTTTTTCGCCATTGTCTGCGGGAAAGCTGTGTGGTATAGTGGGCTTGTATTTTACTGCCGCCTGATATTTCGTTCTGGCTTTTCATTGAGGAGGGATTGATGTGAAAACTCTTTATGTTTCGGATTTAGACGGTACTCTGCTGCGTCGCGACGTGAGGATTTCGCCGTACAGCTGCGGAGTAATCAATTCGCTTATTGAAAATGGGCTGATGTTCTCCTATGCGACCGCGCGCTCGATATACACCGCCGAGACAGCCGCGCAGGGCTTAAATGTGCGGCTTCCAGTGATAATAAACAACGGCGTGTCAATCATTGATCCCGTGACAAAAAAGAGATATGTGACGAACTGCTTTTCAGATGATGCGGCTGCGGAAATATATGGCATACTGATGAGCTTTGGCATATTTCCGAGCGTTGCTGCCATCATTGACGGAAACGAAAAATATCTGTATGACAGAAACAATATAAATCCCAAGCTTGCGGAATTTATCGCGTCGCGGAAAAACGACAGCAGGAATACTCCATTAGATGACACAAGTGTCATATTAGATGGGGATGTCTTTTATTTTACATGCATTGGGGAAGTGGAAAAGCTCTTGTCAGCCTATGATGTGATAAAGAAAATGAACGACAAATATACAAGCATTTTTCAGTATGACATTTACTCGGGCGAGCCGTGGCTTGAAGTGATGCCGCTTTACGCTACGAAGGCGAATGCTGTCCGCCAGTTAAAGCAGATGTACAATTGTGACACTGTTGTCGTTTTTGGTGACGGCATAAATGACATTCCGATGTTTAAAAGCTCTGACCGCTGCTATGCCGTGGCAAACGCCGCAGACGAGCTAAAAGCGCTTGCGACTGATATTATAGAAAGCAACGAGGACGACGGCGTGGCGCAGTGGCTTTGGGAAAATTTTAATGCGGGCGCGGAGCTTTAGGCACGAATATTTCACGCCCAAGCTCTACGAGTATCAGCAGAGTGACAGGCCCCAGCACTACGCCGCCTAAGCCGTAGAATTTTACGCCTGCGTAAACTGATATGAGGATTGCGACGGGTGAAAATTTCATACCGTTTCCAAGCAGGCGCGGCTCTAAAAGCTCACGTATCATAACGCAGGCGAGGTATGTTATGATGACTATTATGCCGCTGGCTATTTTTCCGCTGATTAGGCTTACCACGCCTATTGGTATGAGCACTATGCCTGTGCCGATAAATGGGAGGAAATCCATGAGCCCTGCAAAAATCCCATAGAAATACGCTTCCTGTATGCCGCCAAAATACAGTCCTGCTGTCGCTGTTATGCTTATGCAGATTAGTATTATTCCCTGTGTTTTCAGGTATGCCTTTATCATGGAGCCAAGCTTTTTGCCTATGCGTATTATAATGGAAAGGATGCGGTCGATTGCGGGCGCGAGGACGGCTATGTTTAAGAGTCCCTGCTGCCAGTCTTCTATTTCGCGCGCAAACAGCACTACGCATATGAATGTCACTATTACGAGTGTAAAAAACTGTCCTGCCGCCGCCATGTATTTTATGCTGTCCGCAAGCAGACGACCGCTTGTGTCTGTAAGTGTGCCGCTAAAGCCATCAATGCGGTTTCTAATCCAGAGTTCGAGTATTCCGCTTTTCAGTCCGAAAAATTCTTCAATTCGTTCGCAGAAGGAGCTTATCAGGTTTGAGATGTTGGCTGTCAGAAAGTCCATTTCCTGAACTATGTTTCGCGCCTTGCTTACGATGAAGGTTCCTGCGCCTACTATTATGAGTGCTACGAGAAGGATTATTCCAAACAGTATGCCGCCTGCCATAAAGCCTTTGTTGTGGTGGAGACGTTTTTTTACTGAGGCTTCGCGTTTTAGGTAAAAGCGCTGGATTGGCACTACGAGGAGGAGGGAGAATAGCAGCGGGAGGAAATAGGGGAGGAGGTATTTCAGTGCGAATAAAACTGACAGTGATGTCACAATGTATAATACTACTCTTTGATAGTCTTTGCGGATGAAAAAGTCCATGCTGGGTTCCTCTCTGCTGTTTTGTTTTTTATAGTGTTTAGTATGGACAGTTTTGGTATTTTAATGTGTGGGTTTGGGTGGGTAATTTTGAGAGGTCGCCCGAGCAGGGTAATATACCCCGTTCAGACCCGCTTGCGCTTAGTGGAAAGCGTAGCGGTACTAAGTTCAACGGCGCTGTAAAAGGAGCTACGCTTTTACAGCTTGTTTCACTAAGTATCGACGCTTCCCAAAGGTCTTCACGGGGTATATTACCCTGCTCGGGCTAGGTTGTTGGATTTTTCCCCTTATTATGAAATGAATGAAGTTTTCGCGGAGATGTTATCCTGTTTGGATTAGTTTGTTTTCTTTCTTTGATGGTGGTGTGTGATGATTTTAATATGCGTTTAAATTTGCCGCTTTAAGGCGTTTGTTTATCTGCGGCGCTATGAGCAGCACGATTATGATTTTAGCCAAATCGCCTGCGATAAAGGGCAGCACCCCTGCGGCGAGGGCGGCGCTGAAGCTCATATTGTTTTGAATGGCAAGCCAGACTGTGCCGAAAGCGTAGCAGACTGCCGTACCTAGTATCATCCCTGCAAGGCTGTATGGGATTTTTCCATTATACTTTTCGGCAAAAAAGCCGCATATCAGCGCCATAAAAATATATCCTATCATGTATCCGCCTGTCGGTCCCATTACCTTTCCTATGCCGCCTGTAAAGCCTGTAAACACTGGCAGCCCTACAATTCCTATTAGCAGGTAGATAAGGCAGCTTATTGTGCCGCGCTTCATTCCGAGGAGATAAGATGCAAGATAAATTGCCAGTGTACCGAGTGAGATTGGGACAGGGCTTATTGGTATCGCCAGAGAAATTGGTCCGAGTATGCACATAACTGCCGCCATTAGGGCGATAAGCGTTATTTCCTTTGTTTTGCTTTTTGTTGTTTTTCCTTTTTTTTGACTTTCTGCTTTTACTTTCATTTTTTACCTCTCATTCTGCCGTTTTAACAGCGGCCGTGTATTGTAAACCCTTTACATATATTAAGTTTACAATTAACGTGTTAGAATGTCAACCATTTTGTTTTTTATGTGGTTGACATTCTAAAGGTTATCTTTATCACTGTCCTGTATATCTTATAAACTAAAACTTGAAAAACTCGCAAGGGAAGGGAACGCCTCAGTTATCTTTATCAACTGCCCTGTATATCTTTACCCTTAAAACACCGTCATGATGCAATCCAGCTTTCTAAAGCCAGACTTTACTTTCCTCAAAAAATTGTTTATCTGTCAGCATTGTCATCAGTCAAAATTTCCAGCCAGGCATCACTTTCCGAGCTGACTGTCTCGTCTGCGGACTTATCCAAAGAAATAAGCAGCTGCCTGTCATACTTTCCGTCTGCGTCGCCGTCAAACTGAATCTGCGCATATTTATCGCCTACATAATAAGCTGTTCCCGCGCCTTCAAACAGCTTACAGTCCGCCTCCATCGCACCGTCTGCTGACAGCGCATCGGATAATTCATCAACCGTCATTTCCCCGCTTATTCCGTCCAGCAAAACGCCGAGGGCGCCTTGAATACGGATTGGCAACGCGTCAGCCGACAATACAGGTCCTGCTGCCGCCTCGTCGTATTCTCCTGCATATACTGCGCAAAGCGAAGTATCAGGAATCGCTCCGATAAACCTGTCCGCATGATAAAACTCAGCTTCATTTCCCGTTTGTTCCTTAAATTCCCCATACGACAGCATTTCATACTCCCCTGCCGTTTTTGATATATTGGCGGCAGCAGCGCTTTCATTTTTCCCGCAAGCGGACATCAGGGCGCATGCCCCCGCTATAACAAAAATCAGTTTTTTCATCATTTTCTCCCCCGTTTTACATAGAGTTTTTAATTTTTTATTTTTCTAGCCCATACCCGCTTACCTTCCATTCGCCGTTCTCGCTGATAAAGGTTACGGAAAGGTATGTCAATGTATCCTCGCCCGACACGATAAACGGCTGTGACAGTGTACATTTTTCAGAAGCCGCCAAACCGTTTATGCCGTCTAACCCCATCATCTCACGTTTATCCATTTTTTCAATCTGTTTCGCATTGTCATATACTTCTATATTACCGCCGAATGAGGCTGATAAAAATTCTTTTACTGCCTTGGCGTCACCATTAAAATATGCATCAGAAAAATCCTCCATTTTCTGCCGCAGGCTTTGCGTTTCTTCGTCTTGCGTCTCCCAGACCTGGACTGTTTCAAACAAGCCGACACCGCGGACAAGGCTTATCCGTTCGGAATAATATGGCTTTAAAAGGAAATTCAGACAGTGCGTTTCTCCGTCAGCCAAGACCTTGCAGCTTCCCTGCACCTGCGTCACGGAAAGCTCGGAAATGCCCACCTCCACTACCCGCACATCATTTGCGGGAGATTTCTCATATTTAAAGAGTGTCCCGTCAAAATTTGTAAAGCCCTGAATATAATAGTCCTGCGCTTCATACCGCAGCATATCGGCAAGTTCGTCATGAAAAACTCCGACATCACCCAAAGCAAAATGCCCGCCGTCGCCATATTCAATCTCAGCGCGTATGCTGCTGCTGTTATAATCCGAAATTACACTTTCCTCCGTAGTAAACTCCAGCCCCGCATAGACGCTTAATGCTCCCCCGCCAGCCGAATCGGCGGACGCCAGAAACCTGACCTGATCCCCGATGCCTACGTAATCATACAGTCCTCCGTCTTCATCTGCAAACAGCGGAAAGCCCGCTTCCACGCCGTCAACGTATGGCTGTGTGCCTTCCTTAGTGTCTTTAAACGAAAGATGCCCGCGCAGCGCCGCCAAATAGTCATCATCCAGATACTGATATACATAAAGTTCTCCGTTCGCTTCTTTATCCGCCACAAAAAACGTGTCAATATAACTTCCTGTCCCATGCAGCAGATTAAAAATAATGGAAAGCTCCTTACTGCCGTCGCTGTCAAAATCCGCCTCGCAGATACTTGGAGGATTAGGACTGCCTGAAGTCATATATTCGCACAAAATCAGCGCATAGCTCCCGTCATTTTCCAGCAGCATAGTCTGATAGTCGCCCTTTCCATACAGACGGAAATCATCTGTTTCCGCCAGAAGATATGTGTAATCCTCTGTCCCCTCCTCAGGCTCATAGCCAAGAATGCTAAAGCTGTCTCGGACATCCCGCACATTGCCCATATCCCAGCCCGCCTGTGCAGGGACGCATGGCGTGCCTATAACCGCCATATCCCAGAAATTAATTTCTCCTTCACTGCTGCCACCTTTTTGCTCATCGGCTCCATTGCCATCGGCATTTTGATTTTTCTCATTTTCAGCGCCTTCGCTGTCCTGACGGCTTTCCGTCTCATCAACAATGTTATCCTGTTTTTCCTCCGTCTCAATATGCGCATTTTCTCCGCCTTCAGACGTGTCCTCCGCCGCTGGTCTGAATATAAGTCCCAGCGCCACAAGCAGCACTCCTATAACCGCGGCAAATGTAAATATAACGCTTTTCTTCTTTTCCCTAAGCACATTTTTTATGCGGCTCTCCAACACGGGCTTGCCAAAATTCAGCGGCGTAAATGCAAACCCGCTCTGCGCAGCCGCAAATTTCAGCAGGCTTTCCGCATACTGCCTGCGCACTTTTCCGCTCCTGCCTGACAGCACGCTCTCATCGCACGAAACCTCCATATCCTGCACAAACAGCAGATATGCAAGCCACGCCAGCGGGTTAAACCAGTGAACCGCCGTAACGCAGAACGCGGCAGGCTTTAGCAGATAATCCCTGCGCCTCCTGTGATAAAGCTCATGCTCTAATATGTACGACTTCTCCTCCTGCGTCATTCCTGCGGGCAGGTAAACAATCGGGCGTAATAATCCAAGCACAAACGCTCCGCCCTTAAAATCCGTCTCGCAGGTTCTAAGCTCAGGATTCCAGCATATAATTTCAGCCTGACAAATACGCTTTTTAAGACGCGCATACCCTGCCACATTCACCAGAATAATTACAGCCGCACCCATTATCCAGACATATGCTGCCGCCGCAATGAGAGCCTCCGCTTTCCCGTTTTTGCCTTGGGCAGCGGCATCAGCCCTATGCCACGCTGCCAGAGCAGAATTTTCCCCTAAATCACCTGTCTGATTTGAAGCCTGCCCTTTTCCCGTCTGATTGGGCAGCCCGTCTTTCAAAAAAATGTTGTCCGACATTTCTTTTTCAGATATATTCGGCTTCATTCCCTCATTCTGGGCTGCGGAAAATTCCGCCACCTGTTTTGGAATCAGGCTAAAGCTGCCATGCACGGAAAAGGGAATGCATAAATTCATAAAAACAATTATCCATAAATAATAGGAATACTTCCTCTCGCATTTCCAAAGAAGGCGCCTTGCCGCTAGCACGACCAATGCACTGTAACAGCCAATCATGCTCATGCCCAGCACCCTTATAAAAATATCCTGCAGCATTAAATCCACCTCCCCGCGCCAATTCCTCCGCCCCTGCCTTCACCTGTCAGTGCGCCCTTATATCCTCACCGTAGTCGTCAATCAGCTTTTCAAGCTCCTCCAAATCTTTTCTGCTAAGTTTCCTATGCTGCAAAAACGCCGCGACGAACTTTGGCAGGGAACCGCCGTAATTTTCCTCGAGATAATTCTCGCCCTTCCTTCTGGCGTATTCCTCCCTGATCATCAGTGAAGACACTATCGTGTCGTTATTTTGAAAAATTCCGTTTTCGCAGATCTTGCGCAGCACTGTATATGTCGTTGACTTCTTCCAGCCAAGCCGCTCAGCCGCAAGCTTTACAAGCTGCCCGCTCTGCACAGGCTCCGCCTCCCAGATAATCTGCGCCAGCTCGTTTTCAGCCTGTGTCATCACATAAGTAATCACGTTTTTACCTCCTTGCGCATCTGGTTTATATTTTATAGACTATATTAAGTCTAAAACCTTTAAACCATTTTGTCAATATGAATAAACAAATTATTTAACATTTTGTATTTGTTTGGACATCTGTTTTTAATGCACAGGCATATTAAGCCATAGTAAATCCCTCTCTATCTCCCTAAAGGACTTCACGGGCGACTGTTCGGCGGTATGCTCTCCTATGTGTTTTTCCAGCCATACCATATTGTACCAGCGGTTAAATTTATATCCGCACTGATGAAATTTTCCTGCCATATGGTAGCCAAGCCTCTCGTGAAAGCTTACACTGTCATTTGTCAAATATGAGTCCTGCGTTTCAGTATAAGCTACGCATGCATTTAAGTTCAAAATGCCCTGCACCTTCAATGCCTTTTCAAGCGCGTCATACAGCGCCCTCCCCACTCCAAGGCGGCGCTTGTCCTGTCTTATGTAAATAGAAGTCTCAACCGACCAGTCATACGCGGCTCTCTCGTGAAATACGCCCGCGTATGCATATCCCAAAATCTCAGTATCTGTATAAGCTACCAGATATGGATATTTTTGCAACGTCTTTTCAATGCGCGCCTCAAACTCCCTGACTGTCGGCACAGTGTATTCAAAGGTTATTGCCGTATTCTCCACATATGGGGCGTATATTTCCAAAAGCGCCTTTGCGTCATTTGGCAATGCTGTACGTATGTAAATTTTCTCTGTCATATGATTTCTCCCTTGATATTCAAATAATTTTATCAGCTTTCATTCTAAATCAGACATTTACATTCAGATTCTTTATATATGCTTATACGACTTCCGCCGTTTGCCGTTTGCCGTTTGCCGTTTGCCGTTTGCCGTTTGCCGTTTGCCGTTTGCCGTTTGCCGTTTGCCGTTTGCCGTTTGCCTTAATTCTACTCAGCCTTCATCTTCCTGTCAAATATCATTTTGGTAGCAATTCTTTTTATTTATTCAAATTTAATGCGAAATATGCATAAATATAAACAAGGCGCTTATTCCGCCTTTATTTTATGCCTCTGAAATACAAGATAAACATGATTTGTCAAAAAATTTTATAAAAATATGGCACTCACATTTTACTTCATGTAATCGCCATATCAGAATAACATATATATAATATATAAGGAAATGTAAACTCAAATGTAAAAAGTAAAACAAATAATATACTTTTTCATCAGTTTATTCAACACTTGTTGGCACTTATTCATCAGCTTATTCAACACTTATTAATCACTTTAATCAACACTCCCACGCCAGTCAAACCGCTTATTGCTATCCATTGCACAAAAGAAAAATAAACTTCCCCAACACAAAAAAATCCTCTCCAAACCCAACCAACAATAAACACAAAAACCATTCCAACACCCAGAAGGCAGCTAATATACTGTCAAGCGCCCAGACCGCAAAAGCCGAATTTTCTTATGCGGGGCAAGATAACCTAGGGGCAAAATTGGCACGGACGCCAATTTTAGCCGAGCGGCGACACGGACGTCGCCTCTCGGCGGCCCCGCCGCCCTAGAACACCTATAAGCCCCGCATTAGAAAATTCAGCTTTTGCGGACTCGCGCGCAGACAGTATATTAGCTGCCTTCGTCCTCATTAGAATACACCAGTTCCACCAAGCACTCATTAAGCAACGCTAAAAAATGCCCCCCCCCTTGCACACTCAATAGATATCACTGGCAAAACGCGCCCTACACACTTATTAAAGACAACCGAAAAAAGCCACCCTTATGTTTCTTATAAACCTTAAGAAACACTCAAACGGCGCATTTTACCGCCCTAAAGCTTCTTAATGATTTTTCCAATTCTCATCCCTCTCCTCACTAGCCGCCGTAGCCTTTTCAAGCTGCAGCACAATCTCACTAAAATACCTCTGCGGCACATCCTTCAGCGGAACAATCTTATCCCCTTCCGCCTCATCATAACAATAACTCCCGCGCTCAACAGTCCCCGCCTTATAAAACCTCGCATCATACACAGTTATATCCTCGCCGCCATCATACCCAGAACCTACAAAACTCCCCGAAAAATGCAGCTCCACGCCAAGCCCCGTTTCCACATCCTCTCGGTAAAAAGTATAAAAACCTCCCGCATCCTGCACAGAACCGCGATACCACCCCAGTCCCGTAAGCTTGCCAGTCAGCGACAAATCATTCAATATACACCCGCCAAACCGCTCTAATGTCGGCATATCCTTCTCAGCATCTTCCAGCCTGTAAACCGCCCTGTCAAGCTGCTCTATCGGCTGCTTTATCTCATAATCCTCAAGCTGCTGTTTCCAGTTGGAAAGTGACACATCCGTCATTTCTATCGGATGCACAAGAGCAATTTTTACACCGCTTTCCTCTGGCAGTTCATACTCCTCCTCATCCTCCGTATTGAAAGTGCCATCCTCCATGTACCTGAAACTCTGCACAAGCTCCCCATTCTCATAAACTCCCCACACAAGCCCAATCGCAAACTGGTGCATTATAGGATTTTTCACAAACAGCGCCTTCCAAGCCTCCGCCGTCCACTCGCGTTTCGCAATAAGCGCATACTCCAGACGCGACTTCTGGCTCGTTACAGCCGCCTTCATCTGTTTTTTCATTTCCTTAAATTCACCAATCGCCGCAGACGCCTTTTCCTCATCATCCTTCTTTCCGACTGCTGGAAGGTTTTTAAGCTTTTTGCCCGTTTCGTCAAATACCTCAATTTCAAGCGCGGGAGTTATCGCTACCTTGAATTTCCTCTCGCCGTAGTCAAAAATCCGCTCCATATTTTCATCAAATCCAAGGTCTGGCACAATCCTGTCCGCAAGCTCCTCGCGCGTGATGCCAAGCTGTCCCGCGGCGTACTCCATAGCCTCTCCCGCCGCCGCTTTCACCTGTTTAAACTTGTACTTTCTCGACATACTGTCAACCGCAAGCAGCGCACTCGGCGCGGGATTCAGCACAAGTGCCTTCACAGCTTCGGCTGCTATCGCGCCCCTCGCGTTCTGCGCCCACTCTCCGATTTGGCGCACAAGCCTGTCCGCTATGGCGCTGCCGCCGTGGATTGATGCCGCATAAAGCACCCAGCGTTTCTTTGCCTCCGCGCCTGCCGCAAACCATTTTTCATAAAGCTCACTGACATATACGGCAAACTCGTCCTCGTTAAGGCTCTCCGCAAGCATTGCAGCGTTTGCATTTATCCCGTTTTTCTCAGCCGACGAATAGCACAACAGTATCGCCTGCAGATATTCTTCGTCTGCCGCCGTGCCGTCTTTTTTGTGCACAGCGCTAAACGGCGTCTGGTACGCCCATTCAAGCGAACGCTTTTTGCCTCCCTTATGCATCATCTGCACAAGCTCACCCGCCTCGACCGCATTGGCAGCCCCTTGTCCGTCTCCTGCGGCTGTGATTGTGAGGGAATTTTGCAAAAGTGACGCCATCTTTGCGTTTTTCTCCTTTTCAAGCGCCGCCTTAAACAGCTCACTGTAGTCTTTTCCTTCGCTCTGCCACCTTCCAAGCACGCGGACAGCGATTTCGCGCTCGCCCGCCTTTTTCGCCGACATAAGCTTTATGATATCGTCCTCCCAGCCATACTGTTTATAGAGTATTTCCAGCAGCCTCTCTTTTACCGCCTTTGCGCTCTCTTTTGCAAGGGCAAGGATTTCCGCCTTGTTTTCTTCGGCATTAATGCTCATGATGTCAAGGCCAAATACCTTCCCTTCAGTGCCTGCGTCGTCAAACGCCGCCATTGTTTCTTCCCTGTTCTGCGACAGATATTTTGCAAAAATCGGCGCTCCCGCCTTATGAAATGCCGCATATTCGGATCCCCAATTTGTGCCTGTCATATACTCCGCCATGCAGCAGAATGTCAAAAACTGGTGCTTTATTTTCACGCCCTCCTGCTCAAAAACGTCAAAAAGCCGTCTAACATCCTCATCAATGGCATTCCCTGTCCGTTCTCTCATTAATTCCTGTACCAGATATCCTCCGCCGCCTCTCACTGCCATTGCGGCATCCCATCTGCGCACATATTCATCACTGCCGTAAATCCGTTTGTATCCTGACACTTCTCGAATATATGTGCTTGCTGTAAAATCAGCGCCATCATAAAGCGTATAGTCCAGCTTGTAGAACTCGGACAGCGGCGTCTTTCCTAAAATATAATCCAGCATCACAGCTTTTTCATTATCGGGCATTGCGGAGAAATGCATCATAATATCCCGCTTTGTGGTAATTATGGCATCCTTTTTTACCCCGTCCTTTGTGCGTTCCGCGATTATCTCATCAAACAGCGCGGGATCATTTTCCTTGGCGCACGCTATCATAGAGTTTACCTCTTGCCTGCCGTATATGCGGTCGTCAATGCCATTGCGTATAACCTCGCAATAAGCCTCCCTGTTCTTCACCATCTGCCTTTTGAGGATTTTCTCCGCTCCACTGTGTTTGATATTCTCCTTTGCCGCCCATGTTATGTAATCCACCGCATTTATGTTGAATATCTCATCAAAATCAGCGCCTATCTTTGTGATTGCGTTATTCATATATTCGCTCACAAATCTAATTGCTTTGAGCGCATCGTCCGTGAACATTGCGATATGGATTTTGATTACATTCCTGAGTACCTGTGACAGAGGAAAATTGATGTAGGCAGGCTTTGTTACCTCGCTTATTGCTTCTCGGCAGTTTTTTGATATGCTGCTGCCTAGTCTGCGCGCATTGATGCGCGGCCGTATTCTTTCAAGGCTGCTGTCAAAATCTTCATTGCCCACTGCCTTGATAAGCTCAAAAGCAAGCGGTATTTCGGTTTCTACCGCAGCTTCAAACGCATATATGATAAGGTTTTCATATTCCTTTAAATATGGCAAATCGTCTTTCTCTATTTCAATATCAGGGTTTTTATAGTCGGCATTGCCGCTGTCGATAAATGCGTTGGTGTATTTTTTCTTAAAATATAGCGCAAGCAGCAAAAGCTTTGCCCTTGGCGTGTCCTCATGGTACTGCATAGCTTTGAGCAGCGCATCATTGCTATAATTGCCATACTCTAATTGATTTATTTGGTTTATATTATTCTCTATTGCATAATGCGCCGCCATTATCGCCAAGTATTTGCACTGTGCGTCTTTCGTGAACCACTGCCCTTCATTGATATTGCCTGCAAAAGTGCGCAGCGCATTATCGCATGTCGCTTTGCCAAGCGCAAACAGGACATCCGTAAACCTGCGCACGGTTTCCTTTCCGCCGTTAAAATACAAATAAGGTCCGTACGACATTGTCGAAAAGCCTATTGACTTTATTTTCAAAAAGTTTCTGTAGTTAAGCCGTGATAGCGTCTCCTCGTCCGCGTTTCCCATAAGGTAGTCCTCCACTATCGCCGCCTCGTCCTGCGTGAGATTGAGTGGGGCAAGCCTTGAAAGCATCTCCTGCACCAAAGCTCCATCCTGCTGTGTTCCGTTCCGCTGCATTTTGTTTTCCTCCGTTTCTTTGTTTAAATTCTCCTCTTAGTCCATTAAAAATGGGCTTTTTATCTGTCCGTAAAACATATCTGTAAAACAATTTGGTGACTACATTTTACCAGCATACATCATATAATATTCCTCCGCCTTCTCCCTCGTAATACTGAAAAGCTTCTGGAGTTTATCTATGCTGCGCTCTTTGGGAATATGCTCCTCTATGTTGTCAAGTATAAGCGCTCTAACACCCTGCATAACGCCCTGCTCTATTCCTTTCTCTATTCCTTGCTGTATTCCCCTGTCATATATAGTCTGCCCCATTCCGCTCATCTTATCGACCTCCTCTCGGATTTGCGGGTTCCTGTCCATATCTATGTATTTTTGAATGTTCTCCTTGTCAGACGAAAATACCGCATTTAAGTATTTGAATATATCGCAATCGGACATTTTATTGCCGCGCCTGATTATCACTACCTCCATTAAATCATAGTTTTCTTCTGGCTCGTCTGTATGCCCTATTAAATCTTCCTTTACAAAATGATACCTTGTCACAGTGTTTTGCAGCTTTTCAGGTATGTTTTCATTGCAAACCCATATGCTGTAGGCTTTTTCCAGCCGATTATAATCTGTAGTTTCCGTGAGTATGCCAAGCTGTGACGAAACTTCCCTTGCCACATAATATGTACCGCGTTTCGTTATCGGGTACCTTACATTATAATCGTTATGTACCTCAAAATTTATGTGCAGCATTATGCAAATCATTTCATTTGAAAGCTTCGGATTTTTTGCCTTAAAGCGGCAGTCATAATAAATCGTCTTATCAGTAGGCGAAGTCATCTCCGTACCAGCGCTTTTTATACGCGGCGGCAAGTCGCTCACCGTATCTGACAGACTTATTGAATCCGCGTCTATCAGCGCGATTATCTCATCATTCGTACAGTCCTTAAATTCTGCGACTACCTCCTTCAAAATCGGCGCTATAGCCTCGCGGTATCTGAAAAACGCCTTGCACATCGCGTCATATTTCTGCCTGCCGTCCATTGTGTCTATAAGCTGTATTATTTCCTCGTTCATCAATTAAATTATGCCTTTCCGTAATTTTAATATATCATCTATATGCGGGGATTTCAAGATTATAAAGTTAAGCTTTCTGCCTTTATTTATATGCCTTTGAAATACAAGATGAATATGATTGTCAGAAAATTTTATAAAAATATGGCACTCACATTCTGCCCCATGCAAGCGCCATATCAGAATAACATAGATATAAAGAAATGTAAACTCAAATGTAAAAAATAGAACAAAAAAAACAAAAACAGAACAAATAAACACCCACTCAGCGCACATCACTCGCAAAGCCGCACTATCGCATTTTCCGCCGCCTTAAATCGCACTCAATCCACTCATCAAGCGTAAGCGGCTCATAATCCGAATACATGCAGAAACAGTTAATCATATTACATGGAATGTTGCGCGTTTCTCCCGCCGCGTCTGTCGCGACCGTGGCTCGCGTTATTTCCTGAAATTTTTCCACAAGCCGCTGATCCTGCGTATTGTGGACATGACCGTAGAGCATATATGTCTTTGGCGCGCCGTTTTTGTCAAGAAGATACTGTCCGTTGTAGCATATGATAGGATAATGGCACAGCACCACCTTGCGCTTGTTGTCAGAAAGCTCATCATATGGCTTAATCCACACAAATCGGCTTAAATCCATATCCTTGCTTGACAGAAAATAGTCGTGGTTTCCTTTTATCAGATACAGTCTGCCGTTCAGCCGCTTTAAGAGCTCGTTTGTCTCCTTCCCCGAACCAAAAGACAAGTCGCCGATAATCACTACATCATCATTTTTCCGCACTTTATTATTCCATTTTTGTATAATGTATTCATTCATCTCGCCGACATCCGCAAAGCCCCTTTTGTCCATCTTATTGTTAAGCACTTCATGGAAAAAGTGCAAATCCGCTATATAATATCTCATTTGATACTCCTATCCGCTTAATTACAGGCAGGCATTTGAGAAACTCTATTTGACAATGTAGAATTTAGGCAAAATATATAAAATGAGCGATGTCTCGCGGAACGTTTATGTACTGTATCTGTGATACAGTACATTGACGTGATTTTTATATATTTTGACTAAATTCAGACAGTTTGGGACACATTTCGCAACTACCTATAATTACGGGCTTGATCACTTAATGCTTCATTAAAATAATATCCCGCTGTCCTGTCATATGTAATTTTTTCCCTGCATATGTAAAGATATTCCTGCAAATCCGCATACACCCGCGCCAAATCATCCGCCTCCGCTTTGGTTCTGTGACGCCGCGCTCCAATTCCTTCAATCAGACTTCCAAGCAAATGTGACAGATGTGTCATTCCATATTGCATACACAGGCTCTTAATGGAATCAAGCTCCTCCAGCGTGCTGTCATGCACTGTGTCAAAACCGCTCTGAAATAAATCCTCAAGCTGCGCCTGAGCGTCAGCCACAAGCGCCTCCAGCGCCTCCTCCTTATCATTAAATGCCATCTTCGTCCAGCTCCTCTTTTTCAAACACTGTAATCGGGTACATCCTCATACGCCCGTCCCTCATATACAGCTTGCCCAGAAAGCAGGGCAGCTTTTCATTTGTAATGCGTTCAAGGTAGCGTATGCCTCCTGATTCCTTCTGGGAATACTCCACCTCCACTATAAGCTCGCGTCCCATTTTATCATATAAATTCATAAAAAGCCTCTGCTCCGTCTCCGAAAAATACGCCTTTTCGCAATACTCAGGCCGCACAAACACAAGCTTTATATCCTGCCCACTGTCGCTGTCCTGCTCCTTCAGCCAGTTTTTCGGCGCGCTTATCTGCTCCTCAAAAAGCCTTGCAAAATCATCATAATACCAGCCTTTTATATCTTCCAGCCCCAGCCTGTTTACCTTTGTCCTCTCGCCCAGATATTCCCCCTTCGTGTCCTGACTTGACGAAAGACGCTTCCTGCTGTCACACTTCGCGCCCGTGAGATGTATCTTTGCAATCGAAAGCTTTCCAATCGGTATCGGAAGTCCCCACGGCGCCTGCTCCCTCTGCGGTCTTCTCTTTCTGACACTACTGTCATAAAATGTCGGCCGCGCCGCCGTGTAAGTGTACCATTCCTTTGTATTCTGATCCAGAAAATATACCGTCTCGCCCGCATAGCCGTTACCGCTCACAAAGCTTTCCATTGCTATTCCCAAAAGGTCAAGCCTGCCCACAGGCATATACTCCGACCTGAACTCCCCCGCAAGCGCAGCGACAGCATCACTGTCCTCCGCCTCCATCAAAAGCCCCGCCCTGCAGTAAAGCCTTGTAAGCTGTTCCACAAGCTTCTGCGCCTTAAACGAAGCCGCGCGCTTCATATATTTTTCATATCCCGCCCTCAGCGACCGCCAATATCCTTCAAACCTCGCAAGCTCCGCATTGTGGCAGATTATCGCAAGCCGTTCCATATAATCAAGCAAATCAGGCGAAGTCCTCGAAAGCCCCGTATTTAAAAGCTCCTCTATAAACTCCCGCATCTGCCGCGCCACAGCCTTTACATTCTCAATATCAAAACTCGGACCGTTCTCACTCCCCTCCACAAGACCTTCCGCCGCCACAACCTTGTCCTCTATCTGACACCACAGTATAGCAGCCGCCTTATGAATACACATCTCCTTTTTATGGCACGTACACGAAGAATATTCAAGCGGCGATATAAGCTTTACCGTCATATCCTGCCTTGGAAACCGCACCGTAATTATACTTGTGCGCACTATCTCAGGCTTTTCCCCCGATTTAATCTGCCCGGCAATATTCTGCATCTGCTTAACCCCAATCACCTTCTTCAAGCTCTGCAGAGGGTATGCATCTATCTCACTTTTTAATACCTCCAACGACACTCCTGCCACTTCCGCTGTCGCCTCAGCCTGCTCAGACACACAATCTTCTTCACTGCCCGCACCAGCAAATTCCTCTTTCAACACAATAATCCCCAACACAACATGCCGACATATACTCCTCGAAGGACACGAACACTGACTCTCCGCCAACGGATTTTTAATGCGCACAGTCTCACCGCCAACTTCAACCACAGCCTCCTCATCCGCAGACACTACCCTATATCCGCCCTCCTCCTTATCCTTATACGCCCGCTTCAATATCCCTTTATTAGAAATACCAACAAGATAATCATCATCCACGGCACTCAGCACCGCATCCCAATCGCTCATACCCACTCCTCATTTTACCAAATTAATAACTAATTGCGAGATGTTTTCAAAACTATCTGAATTGCATGAAATAAAATTTCACAAATGCTTAATCAAATCCATTCCGCAAGCCCTAATTCAATAACGTAGAATTTAGTCAAAATATATAAAATCAGCGACGTTTCGCATCGCGCACCAAGTCGCGATTTTATATATTTTGACTAAATTCGGACTCCTTAGAAAACCTATGCAACCACCACATCATTTTTAGCCCCTTCCAGCAACGTAGAATTTGGGTGAAATATACAAAATAAGCGACGATTTGCGAAGCACCTAGTCGCGTTTTTGTATATTTCACACAAATTCGACCTCCTTAAAAAACCTCCTACAAAACCCTGCTAACAAACTCCCCCAACTCCTCCGGCGTCATAGCCCCCACAACAGCCCCCATCTCCGCCAACATAGCCGCCGCCTGCCTGTCATAATTCGGATTAGCCTCCATATCCAGCGCCGTAAGCACCACCATCTTCGCCCCACTCTCAATGATCCCCTTACTAACACTAAAAAGGTTATTATACCCCCCTCCCTCATACAAATCCGACACCAACACCACCATAGTCCTATACGGAAACTCAATCAGCGACTCACAATACGCAAGCGCCCCCGCAATATTAGTCCCGCCCCCAAGCTGCACACTCATCAACACCTCCACAGGATCACTCACATACCCGCTCAAATCCACAACATTAGTATCAAAAATCACCAGCTTAGTATCCAACATAGGCAGCTTTGCAAAAATCCCCGCCATAACCGCGCTGTGAATAACCGAATCAATCATCGAACCGCTCTCGTCAACACATATAACAATACGCCACTGATTATACTTCTTCATACGCGCGCTAAAATACACCTGCTTCAGCAAAAGCTGCCCATTCTCCGCGTCATAATTCTTCAAATTCATACGTATAGTCTTTTTCATGTCAAGATTCCGCGCCGAACGCACAGGGCTGCTCTCACTCCTGTTAAGCCTCCCAAAAAACGACTTCCTAAAATCCTGCTCAAGCTTTTCCATAAGCTCATCAGCAATCCTTTTAACCAGCTCACGCGCGACATTAAGCGCCTCGCCCTTCATAAGATGCTTTAAGCTGAGTATCGTCTTTAGCAGCTCCTTATTCGGCTCAAGCTTTTTTAATACCTCAGGATCGGACAAAAGCTCCGTCATATTATATTTTTCAAGCGCATGGCGCTCCATAATCTCCACAGTGCGCTTAGGGAAAAGCGTCTTTACCTTCGCCAACCACCCAGGCACGGAAAGCTTTGAATCCTCCTTGCCGCCGCTCCGCTCCTTCCTTATCTCCTGCTCATCACCGTACTCCCTCGAATACAGATAGTCTAGCGCCTGCTCCATATCCACAAGCCTTAAATCGTCCGAAAAGCTTATCTGCTCCGCCGCATATCTGCCCAGCGCAAGCCGCCACCTGTTCATTATCTCCTGCTCGTCAGCCATCGTCCCCCTGCCACCTCCTTAGGACAGCAAATATCAATTCTTCACCATAGTCGTTATCCCAGCATCTGCGCCTTTGCATACTCGTCAAGCTGCCGCCCGTACTCATACCATTCAGGCAGCACCTCACTAAGCTCTGTAATATCCTTCTTCTCTTTCCCATGAAGCCTTGCCGCGCTGCCCGCTATCTTGTCAATCTCGGCAGGCGTAAAATAAGTAAACGCCAGCCTAAGCTGCGGCAGAAGCTCCATAAACTCGCCGCTCCCCACAGCCCCAAAAAACTCATCAAGCAAGCCTACAATGCTGTCCCCGATAAACACCAAATCCTTTGCCGTGCAAAACAGTCCCCTGAAAAATACCGCCGTCTGCATAAGCTGTTCCCTTGTACCCGTCAAATACCCTCGGCAGATATTTTCCACAGTCTCAGAGCTAGCGCGTCCGCTGCCGTACAAAATCCCGTAAATGCACCCATTCAGCCCCGCGTTTATATTCTGCGCCCTGCACATTTTGTCAAGCGCATCAAAATAATCCTCCCTCTCCTGCCCCATATCAGAGGCTTTCCGCCTCGTAATCTGGTACAAAAGCTTTAAAGCGTCCATACATTCCGTCAGAGTATCGTCCTGAATACACGCCATGGAAGGCAGCAGCGAAATGAACTTTCTCACCGCTGTATGTAGCAGAGCGCCAAATTCAAGCCCTGTCTCGTACAGACCGCCAAGCTCATCAAGCATCATAAGCGACCTGAGGGCATCCGTTATCGAATAAAAGTCCGTATCCTGCAGAATAAGCTCATGCACCCTGTCATACACTGCATCAAGCTGCTGCGACAAGCCCATCTCAAACACCTGCGTCAAAAGATATGCTGCGTCGCCCGCGCCGTTTGCTTTTTTCAGGCGTTCGCCCACAAGACTTGCTGACGCCTCCTCCACAGTGCCACCATGTACGGAAACATCTATCAGCGCGGAATGGACATTTATGCTCCACTTGTATTTCCACACTTCGCGCAAAAGGTTTTTGTCCTTTTTCAGTTGTAAGTTTGGTCCTTTGACGCGCCTTGCAAATTCCGTGTCCAGAAACACCATTCTATGCAGGAACATACTAATCTGCCTGTGCTTTTTCCCTGAAAAAATAGAGAGCGTCAATTCATTTTCAAGCGCCGTATCGCATTTGAGTCCAAAGCTTTTGCACTGCATGTTAAAATCCGTGATTATCGGCGGCACGTCAGCTCCGTCACAAAGCTTTCCCGAGCCGCTGCCTGTCATAAGCCTGCCCAGCGTTCTCACAGGCATATCGGTAGCGATATTGTACTCACCTTTTACATATGATGCCAGCACAGCGTCAAAAAGCTCATACGCCCCCGCCTCGCGCTTGTTCCTAAGCTCACTCAGCCCACGCGCCATCTGCAGGGCGCATATCTCATCATATGTGGAAAGACAGTCCTCGCTTTTCCTTACTTCCTTGCCGACAGCCACAAGCATATCAAGCACTGCCGCTTCATACGGCTTTGAAATGGCAGCCTGATTTTTAATGCCGTTCCATATTTTCAGGTAAAAGCCCGCAAACGGCATGCCGCTCGCATAACCATTAAGCGCGTCCGCAGCCTCCATTGAGTAGGGCATCATGTAAACACTCTGGTTTTTGTCTATGTCGCTTTTTTTCACCCTTTTTGCCTTCGCGCCCGCTTTAGCATTGTTTTCCTCCGACAAAAGCTTTGCAAGCGCAGGCGTATGAAACCCGCCTGTCACTACAAGTATGCGCTGTTCTTTTCCGTCTCCGCATTTATGCTTGTCCGCCCACTGTATTATGCCCGACGCCATGTGCTGCTCACGCGCAAGGCACCCCTCCTGCGCAAGCTCCTCATCAGGCGTATTTTCCCTCGCAAGCGCGCAGTATGTAAGCAAATGCGAAAACCACGTCTCGCTGTCCTCATAAAGTCCGTTTATCTCAAAAAATTTTTCCCAAAATTCATCAAAGCTCCTAAGCCCTGTCTTTTCGCAGAGCTGTTTTAAGTATTCGTTTCTCGTAAGCAGATAGTCATCATTGTAGCTGTTTTTAGCGTCATCCTTTAAAAGCCCTCTGCCTTGGGCTGATGCCGCAAGTATTTCCCCATAAGACAAATCTATAAACGCGCTGCTTATGCCGTTTTCGCCTGCCGTGCGCAGCGCCTCCAGCTCTGGGGAATATTCCAGAAACGGATAGTAGCACTTGTAATGCTGTTTGTCCTCGGATATGATGCCTGTCTTGTCATGATAGGCATAGTATATCGCAAACGGCGCATGCGTTTCCTTATCTGTCATAATCGGGATAAGCGAATTGGCATTGTCTGGTCCTTCTATCAAGACGGCGTCGGGCTGCCATTTTTCTATCACGTCCCTTACATGGAAAGCGCACGCGGGGCTGTGATGTCGCACGGGCAGAAGCCTTATTTCAGCCATTTCCTTGCTTCGTAATACTCTTTCCATAATCCACCCTCTTTGGCGCTCTTGTCCTTGATTACCGTGTTGAAATATCCCTTTACCTTTTCCAAATCCTCTTTATTTTCCTTGGAAACAGCGCCCACCAGATTTTGCACAAGACAGTCAACGCTCATTCGCGAATCGCCGTAATAATACCTCGTGAGCATTGTCTGATAGTACACAGATACTGCCTCCGCCGTACTCATGACCGATACAGGCTTGTCAATCCTGTGTCCCATCGAAGATACGCCCTCCCTGAGCTCATGGTATGTAGACGCAAGCAGCTCCGCCACGTCCTCGTCCGCCTCCATTTTTATGTTGTTTTCGTCGGCAAGCTTTGCCACTTCGTTTAAGATAATCTGCTTTTCCATTGACGCTTCCCTTACGGGCATGACTGTCTCGAAGTTAAAACGGCGCTTCAACGCGCTGCTCATCTCGTTTACGCCCTTGTCACGCGTGTTCGCCGTGCCTATCACGTTGAAGCCATGACGCGCAAAGAGAAAGCCGTCGTCGCCAAGCTCTGGCACATTAAGCACCTTGTCACTGAGCACGCTTATAAGGCTATCCTGGATTTCCGCGGGTGTCCTTGTAATCTCCTCAAAGCGGGTGAGTATTCCTCTTTCCATTCCCACATAGAGAGGCGACGGCACAAGGGCTTCGCGGCTTGGTCCTTTGGCAAGAAGAAGCGCGTAGTTCCACGAATATTTTATCATATCCTCCGTAGTGCCTGCCGTACCCTGTATCGTGTTGGTACTCACTCCGCTTATTGCCGCGGACAAAAGCTCAGAAAGCATCGTTTTTGCAGTGCCTGGCTCACCCACAAGCATAAGCCCACGATTGCCCGCAAGCGTAACTATGCAGCGTTCCACAAGCGCATCGTTGCCGAAATATTTCTTTTCGATTTTGTATTCCTTTCCGTTGTATTCAATAGGCTTTGGGCTTCCCAGAATAAAAGTCCTTACCGCCTTGGGCGACATTTTCCAGTTTTCAGGCACTCTGCCTGTGTCAGTGCCCCTGAGCGCCTCCAGCTCCTCCTTGTACCGCTCCTCTACGGGGGGTTTGATTGTTTCCTGCATAATAGACCAGTTCCTTCCTATAATTTATTTCATTTATGCGTCTGCAAAATATAATCCAAGCTGTACAACTCGTTCATTCCCCGCCAATCAGCACTTCTTTCCCCCTAAAGGCAAAGCCGTATCTGCGTATCCGCTCCAGCGCAATGCCTTCTGCTATAAGGGCGGCGGCATAATTTTTTTCTTCTATCTGTTTCAGCGCTTCATTCAGGGTATCGTCAAGCGATTTGTCTCGGCGCCTGTTGAAAACCTTGAACTCTATTATGATGGCATTGTCGTCTTCGTTTTGGGGTTTAAGCATCACGTCATACCTGCCAAAGCCGCTCTCGCGGTTTGACGTTATCACGTACCTGTCCTTAAGCTCCACGATAAGACCAAGGACAAATCCGTGGTAAAATCGTTCGGGTTCAGTGCGGTCTGAATTTCCTGCGGCAATGTCAAAGCTGCTGAATATGCTCTCCGATACCCTGTTCATATATTCGTTCATGGCATCCATGTCGCCGTAAAGCAGCGCCTTTACAAACTCCCCATAGCCTGACGCTGTCCGAAACCACCCCTTAATCATCTTTTCAAACATTATGCGGACTTCATGATTTGTAATCGCAAGCTCATATTCCTGCCTGCTTTCCACCACGCCTTCGCTGTAGCCCGTGTACTTATTGACGCGCAGATACCCCGACGCAAGCATAAGGCTCCAGAGCGTCTCCGCGCTGCCGTCAAGCTGGCTGTAGACAAGCTGCTCGTCTATGTCCGTCTTAATCACCCCGCCGTCAAGCAGCGTTTCAAAGTGCTCTTTTATCTCTGCATTTGCCTCGCGCACAAGCTTGTTTATAAGGCTGTTTGCGCTGGTGTCTGCCCAGTAGGTGGTAAATTTCACTTTGCTTAGATAATTAATTATAGACCATGGATTGTAAATATCCGTCACGCTGCCAAAAGTAAAACCGTCGTACCACCACTTTACGCCGTTTTTATTTGACAGCCCCAATTCCTCCATAGCGCTAAAAACTTCCTGTTCCAAAAAGCCGAAAACGCCCGCGTATTTATCAGAGGTTGTTGTAACCACCTCCAAGTTGTTCAAATCCGAAAATATTGATTCCTTGCTTACTCTTGTAATCCCCGTCATTATGCCGCGTTCAAGCCATGGATTTGTTTTAAAGGTGGAATTAAACAGGCTGCGCGTGAACGATACAAGTTCGTTCCAATAGCCGTCAACGTATGCCTCCTGCATGGGAGTATCATATTCATCGAGGAGAATTATTACTTTTTTGCCATAGTAGTGGGACAAAAAATCCGACATCTTGTAAAATGCAAGCGTCGCTGTGCTTTCACTCATATTTAAGGAAATCTTATCAAAGTATTCTATATCGTGCTCCTTTAAAACACCACTTGTTTTTAAATACGAGTGCCTGGTGTATAAATCCAAAATTATTTGGTATATCTTATCTTTTGTCGAAGCATAGTCGGGTTCCTTTATATTCGCAAAGGAAAGGCTGATAACAGGATAAGTCCCCTGCAGCTTTTGATATTTCTCATCTTTCCATATGGAAAGGTTTTCAAACAGGTCGCTCCGCCCCGCATAATCCACTGAGAAAAAGCTTTCCACCATGCTCATTGTAAGCGTCTTGCCAAAGCGCCTCGGGCGCGTGATGAGCGTAACACTGTCTCCGCTTTCCCACCATTCCTTTATAAAAGCTGTTTTATCTACATAAAAATAGTTGTTTGATATAATCGTTTCAAAATTCTGTATGCCTATTCCTACTGTCCTTGCCATGCTTGTGACCTCCATTGAAAATTGGCTTGTTAAAATAAACGCTAAACGCTGTCGCGTAAATCAATAACGCACAACAGGTTTTTTATTTGGTTGTTTTGATTTTAGCATAAAAAGCAGATGAATACAATGCGGCTTTTGATTCTCTCACGGTTAAAAGCAGAAAAAAGCAGGAACTGAAAATAAGAAAAACTGTTCCTGCTAATATTCTATATAATATTAAGATAATATAATGTACGCATTAAAATCTTTTGTCGGACATGCCCAAGATGTAATCGGCTGAAACATCATAGTGTTTGGCGAGGATTACTATATATTTAATTGGTATCCTGCTGCAGCCGCTTTCATAGCTGGCAAAAAAGGGACTGCCATCAGCAATCCCTCCCATATTTTCATATTCAATTAACGCGCCACAAACAGCGTAATAATCCCTGCCGCAATCCCCAGCAACACTGGCTGAGATATTGTTATCATTGAAATAACCAGACGGTTACGTTTATAAAATCTGTTTTTTCTAATATCAATCAATGTCTGCGCCATTCCCTGAACAGCGCACAGAAGCACTCCCGCAAATATGGCATACTGCACGGGAAATGTGACATCTTCCTTTTCTTCATTCGCCTCCACTGCGCCTATATGTTTTATGTCAAATCTAAAAGTCGTCGTTCCCATGGTATGCGGTTTTAACGCATCGTAAACCTTCTCTTTAGTCAACTCCCCAAATCCGTCACATCTCACCATATATTCCGCAAACCATGCGTATGCTGCCTTTTCAAAAAGCGCGCTATACAGCACTTCATCAACTATACGCGCCGTCACGGCATCACCGTCCTCGTAAACAGTGATTAAATTTTTTGAATTTTTTTCCGTAATAGCCTCCGACAATTCGGAGGACAGCGCATATCCACATTCCACATCATCTGAAAGCACAAGCCGCCTCACTTCCTCCTCATTGTCACATATTACAAACTGCACCAGTCCATCATATGCGGCAAGCTCATCCGCAAAATATCCAGACTCATCATACACTGCCGCATATATCCGTGTCACCGAGCTTTTCTCCGCTGTCGTCACTGCTGCCGACAATATAACAGTAATGCCCAGGCATATCCACAGGCTTTTCTGATGAAGCAGACGCTTAAATAGCACAAAAAACAACGGCGTTTTAAATGACACTCGTGTCACTTTTGGCGTAAGCGCAGAATCCTCCTCATTTCCAAGATAGTGCATTGTAACCCAGGCTGCCACAAGACACAGCGCGCTCCATATCAAAAGCCCACAAATAATTTCCGAAAGCTTAGCTGTATTTCCTGTAAAAAGCATTGTAAAGCCCGCCCTCAAATATGCTGCTGGAAGATACCGCCCTATGTTCATAACTATATCTGGCAGTAGCGCAGAAGGAACAAAGCAGCCCGACATATATCCTTGAAATACTGCTGATATTCCAAATATAATAATCACTCCATGCATCTCTTCAGCGAGCTGATATATAAGCTGCGCATATACAGCCGTAAATATAAGGCACATAAGACACACCAGCAAAAGCTCCGCCATATTTTCACCCGAAACCGCATATGACAGAAAAGCATTGACGCCAGGCAGCAGCGGCAGCAAAAGCGGTATTGCCAATATAATTAAAAACAACGGCAGCGCCGCCGCAATGCGGCTTAATAGCTGGCTCATATACGGCACTCCCGCCCGTCTTTTTATCATTCTCTGCTGGAATCTTGAACGTTTACAAAATCCCCCCAAAAACATGCCTGCCAAAAGCAGATAAACCACAAGAAAAGCCCCTGAATAATAGACAGCGTAGCTGTTATTTTCAGTTGCGGACAAAAGCTGTTTTTTAAAGAGCCTTTCTCTGCCTCCTACAAGCCCCAAATTAAATCGGTTTATATCATCATAAATTGGCTGGAGCCGCTCACTCTGCCCCAATCTGGCGCTCAAATCCGTCGCGGCATATATCTGCGCTTGCGCTGTCTGCAGCATATTCAAACCTGCATTGGCAAGCTCCGCAAAAATCCTGCTGCCTGTAACGCCCTCGCCTGCCGCCTCTGGCAGATACAGCCTGGCAGGCGTATTGCTCCCCGAAAGGATTTCATTAATCACATTTTCAGGCAGGACTATGAGCGCTGAAAGCTCTCCTTCCTCAAGCCTTCTTTTGCCCTCGGTCTCAGTTGTTTTTTCAAGGCTGCAGAGGCTTTTGACTGATTCCATGCTCTCCACATATGAGACGGCAAGCCTTGTGAGCATATCGTCATCTGCGGCATAGCCTATCCTGACCAAGGGCTCGCCGCTGCTTTCCCCAGCTTTATTTAACGCACAAAAAGCAATCATACCGACTACCGCCAAAAAAACAATAATTAGTATAACTGCCCTTTTCAAAACAACGGGCAGCGTTGACGCCGCCCGCCTGTATTCTGTTTTCAGCCAGATTAAATTAACCATAAAACTGTTCATTTTTACTGCCGCGCCTAAAACCAGAGCGATAAAACCTTAAGCTTACTCCCATATCGTCTTATATTAATAGTAATAATTACCCCCAATGTCATATAATGCATCATAAATAAGCCCGTATATATCGTCTTGCGTCATATCAAATACATTTACAGAGTTTTCGGGAATCTCTATATCGCCGTCAAACGGCTCTACTGAAAGGCTGCCTGTCATAATCAGCTCATCACCGCCAGCGCTCACCGTCAGATTGTCAAGGTCAAGCGTGTAGCTCTCGCCCTTTGTAATATCCGTAAACGCGCCGTTGCCCATGATCCCAAACGAATCATAGTCGACCTCCATTGTAATGCCAAAGTCAAATGAATTGTCAGAGTATGTCCAGTCATTCCAAAAAGTCAGCTCCAAATCATCGTCACTATTGTCACCGTAAAAATCAATGCCTATATTATCACTGTAATTTTCATCTGTTACCTCTGCCGCCCTGGTTAAGCTGATGCCTAGCTCCTCGCCGTCATCCGAGCCAAAGATTATATCTATGCTTACATCGTCAAGCGTGCGCTCCTCGCCCTCGAAGTCCGCCGTAAACTCAAAATACCCGTAATCCCCCGACATATCTGCCTTGTCGCACATTATCTGCAGAATGCGTCCCTCCTTGTCAAAGTACACGTTTATGACAAGGTCTTCGTCAAGCTGCATGCCAAGAAGCGTTTCCGTAACCTCGTCTATCTCATCCTTATAAGAGTCATAGTCAGCGTCCTCGTCAACGTAATCAGCAAAAGATTTCTCAATCGTTTCAAGGTAGTAATCGCTCTCCATAATGTCATTCTTAATGCCTTCAAGAAATGCGTTTGCGTCGTCCTTGGCTATTGTGATGGTAATGCCGCTGCATTGCGCGGTCTTTCCTCTTACTTCAAATTCCTTTTTTTCCTTGAGCTTGGCATACTGGACTGTATCCTTTATCTCTGATACACGCTGCGAAAGCTTACTTATAAGCTCCTGCTCTGATTCAGAAAGGTCTGCGCCAGACGTAACCCCCTCAAGTATTGCCTCACTGTAGTCCTCTGGAATCTCCTCGCCGATAAGTTCTCTCCATGCGGAATTATTATAATCCTCAACAAATGTCGCAAAGTCAAGGCTGTAAACGTCATCTGAAAGCATAGGAATATTAAGGTATATAACAGTATCGTCAACCGTAATATCAGCTATAGACATATTAAAGCCTGCGGTGCCAGCGCTTATGCTGCAATTACCCTGTTTATTCTTTGCATCTGAAACGCCGTCAAGCTCAACGCTTACATTTTCAATATCCTCTGAGGGCAGGCTGAATGATACATCAAGATTTAAATGTGAGGGCTGCTCACTGATTCTCTCTGACAGCGCCTTGAAATCAATTTTATCTGAAATTGATGTAGTGTACGACTTCATTTCCTCCGAGATATTGTCCAGGCCTGCCTTTAACGTATCCTCGGGATTTTTGCTACTAAGATTTCTTACGGCAACTGCCACGATTCCGATTATAAGCACTGCCGCCAATGCGACGATAATGCCGATAATTATGCCTGCCTTGCCCTTCTTTGGCTGCTGGTACTGCATTGCTGGATTGGGCTGCTGCTGCCCATAGCTATAATTCTGCGGCTGCTGTGAATATCCGCCCTGCTGCTGCTGACCATAGCTGTAGCTGCCATTCTGCGGCTGCTGGTACTGCATTGCTGGATTGGGCTGCTGTACATATGCTCCCTGCTGCGGCTGTTGGGACTGCGGCTGCGACGCCTGACCATAGCTGCCATTCTGCGGCTGCGCAGGCTTCTCCAGGCTTACGCCGCCAGACGCTGTCGTCTGCTGTCCGTTTTCTGTTACATTGTTGTTTTCTTCCACTTTTTCATTTCTCCTTTTGTTTCTGAACATTGGTCAAGCATTTGCAAATTTCCTCCCGTAAAATGTCTGCAATTGCCTATTGACAACCAGTTACTGAATTTCATATAGTAATTTTTCCCCTCTAAGGCTTCTGTCTATCTCCCTGCAGCCTCCCCCTTTGAGGGCATAAATCCTATCACATATATCAAGGTCGCTTTCCTCGTGCGTCGCAATCAAAATCGTACCGCCCGACTGCCTGTAGCCTGAAAGCCACCCCCTAATATCCGCCTTTGCGGGCAAATCAAGCGCCGCATCAGGCTCGTCTAAAATTAAAACAGGCGGTTTTCCCGCCATAGCGCAGGCTATGCTCACGCGCTTTTTCATGCCTCCCGAAAGCCTTCCCGCCTTCATGCGGCACATCTTATCTATGCCGAGGGTTTTTAAAAAGCCTTCATTTATCTCGTGCTCCAAAAAACGCCTGTCGCGATACCATATGAGCAGATTGTCCTTTACGCTCAGCTCCGGTATCAGATTGCTTTCCTGCGGCACATACCCCGTATAGCTTTTATAAGTCCTCCTGTCCGCCCTTGCTCCGTCAAAAAATATCCCGCCCCTGTCCGCGTCACGAAGTCCTGAAAGGATATTTAGCAGCGTGGACTTGCCGCAGCCGTTTGCGCCTACAATTCCTACGCACTGCCCCGCGCCCGCCGACAGGCTTACGCCGTTTAGGACTACCCTTCTGCCGTATGCGCTTACTATGCCGTCTGCCACAACACGCTCCATTAAATCCAAGCTCCTCCACGTTTTTTCAAATCCGCCGCAAAAACTGCCCTTTACCCATTCGACAAAATCTGCTTTTCGAGGTCGTCAAAATCCATCTGCGAATACAGGTTTTCTTCCTTCTTCTTTGAGCCCTTTTTGACAGCGCCTGTCTGCTCATTTTCCTTTGCCTGCGCGCCCTCATTAAAGCCGTTTTTCAGCAGGGTAAGCGCATAGCCTACCTTGTTGTCCGCCTCTTTTTTCATTGTGTATGCCAGTATCTCAAAAAGCTGCTCCCGCGTGCGGTCGTTTGCCTTTGCCGTGCGCAGGATATCCCGCGCCTCCTTTAGCGAGCAGCCAATCACATCTATGATGTCCTGCTCCTCCTCGGTAGCGATAAAGGATTTGCCGTTTTTGTCTATTGTTTCATACTCTACTATTGTTCTGTTGCGCTTTACTTTCTTTACCTTGAAGCGCACGGCGCCTATGCTGCGCTGTCCGCTGGGCAGCTTTTCATATATCAGCTCATACTCAAAGGAAATGTCAGTGTTGCCGTTAATCTCCTCATAGGACTTGTCAAGCATCTCGCGCTTGACATTGCCGTTTGCGTAGGAGTCGGGTATCTTCATCATTTTCCTCAGTTCGTCGAAGGAGATTGTAAATGTGCCGCCGTTGAAATTTTCCTTGTCCTTTAGCAGATAGTAAAGCCTTTTTGAATATTTTTTTGTCAGGTTCAGCGGGTATTCAATGCGGTAATACGCGCCCTGTTTTGCGGAAATTATCATTTCCTTTACCTCGGGATGGAGGTCTAGCACTATCTTGCTGCGCCCCTCGTCGCCGCGCTTTTTCTGGTATTTTATCTTGCTGAACCACGGATAATATATGTCCGTGCCCTCGTCCTCCTTCAAGCGGAAGCCGAGCCCCTCAAATTTCTTGACTGCCTTCTGCAGATAAGAATATGCGTTTGACTCGTCCTGCAGGTTATAGAGGTGCTTGACGTCGCTGATGTTTATCTCATAGCGCGTATTTTCCTCCGTGTCGTCGCCTTCGCCGACTATGCCAAGCAAAATGTCAAGTATATCATTCTGCCTACGGTCCAAATCATATCTCGCCTCTATAATGGTCTGCGGTCTGAAGGCAACCTCCGTGCCGCCCATCTTTTTCTTACGATTCATTTACTCACCTGTCCCATTAATGTTTAGATGAAAGATTTGTGTACTTTCTTATAATAATCTAAAATGCGGATAAAGGCAAATGTTTTTTGTATTTTGTTATAATTCCGCTTTCTTTTCGTTTATTCTTTATAAATGTAAGATGTCATTTCAGTTCAATTAGATAAACTTATTGTATTAATCAGTTATTATTTATGATTTATACTCCTTCTATGTTTTATGAATACCAAAATAATCAACAGCAGCGTAAACAAAGATATTAATGTTCCGCATTTCAGTCCCTCAGTGCAGTAATCAAGCTTTAATAAATGTGTTCCTTTGCTGACTTCAACACCCATAAACATATCATTTATTTTGTATATTTTTGTTGGTTTTCCATCTATTTGGGCATTCCATCCTTTGCTGTACGGAACAGCAATACATACAATATTATCCTCATTCAGATTTAATTTGCTCACTATTGCATTGGCAGATACCTGAGTATCAATAACCCCTTCTTTTCTTTGGGCAATATAATCCTTATACCCTGTAAAGTCATAATAGCACAATGCCAAATCCTTTATATTTATGACAGCGCCTTCGGCAAATGATATCGTTATATTTGTCGGATTGTTCCAATACACCTGCCCCAAATCAGCGCCAGTCATTCCATTATCATACTGTGTGACTATTATCGAATGCGAGGAAGGAGCATCTTCCACAAAAACATTAAATTTACAATTTCCCGATCTAGTTACCAAATAATTTTCACAATTATTATGCAGCTGGGCAGACAATTTAATTGTACCGCCATCCTGTACCGTAATCATGCCATCATATAAGATTGCCTTATCAATTTCTGTAATTGTATATGGAATGTTTTTCAACTGGTTATCGTAATCAATGGTAGTTTCCAAAGTCCCATAATAATCCTCTATGGCAGCAGCCTGAAGCATGACTTGCTGTTTTTCAAAACCAGTCATATTTGAATAGGCGTTTTCATCAAAAACATTCCTATATGTATATACTATCGGCAGTACGCATTGATTCTCATACAGAACCCATGCATTATCTGCGGTATTCTGAACAGGTACGCAGCCATAAGGAACTTGCCAATCTGGATCATTTGCCAATATAAGATATTTGACAGCGCATAAAGATTCCAGCGCCATCCTACTACGCAGCCCATAAGTATGATAATCATCAGTTTCATTGACATTCCATTCTCTCAGCGCCCTTGTATAACTTGAATTTAATATGCTAAAATAACCCGAAACCCCATGATATCCTTGGCTAAACCCTGCATTCATCGCAGTATATGGGGCTTGGGCTGTTCTCTGATAATCTATCCTGTAAAAATCCCCTTCCATATTGTTTGACAGTTCGGATACGGTATTTCCTTCCCCAATTTCATCAAGAGCCGTGTCACTTGCCATAACATGCCATCCGCGTATATTTATTATTGCAACAGCAAAAAATAAGATGAACATGCCAAGTTTTTCTTTTTTAATTTTTTGAAAAAACGGCAGAATAAAGACAGTTAATCCTACAATTATGACGCTTCCGAATATTGTAATTCGAAATCGTTCATGGTCTAATATAGACATTCTTTTTCCACATGCCACTAAAAAAGCCATCAGCATGGCAGAACATACTTTCGGGGGGGGTAATAATGTCGGAATTTTATCCCAAAATTTTACCATCAAATATGCAATATACAGTATAAACACAATATGCCATCGGTTATATACTCCCCCGCCAGTCATAATAGCGCTGGCTGGTGGACACAGACATAAAAAAAACATTAAAATAATATTTCTCTTTTCATTAAATACGCCCTTAGCAGACAGTATCCACAAAATCATAAACACGCCTATTGTACTGACGGACATCACCTGATTGAGATTACTATACGGAGGGTATAGGACATTTACAAAAAATTCTTTTATTTCTGAAAAAGAAGCAAATAAATTTATTTTAACATTTGGAATTCTATTGCATTGAAGATAGCCAAGTACCGAAGGAATAAATATAAAAGCAGAAAGGCAAAGCCCTGCCGCATATTCCAACACCAAATTTTTTATAATACATATTGAATTTTTGAAAGCTGTCTTATTTTGTGCAAGAATATAAATCGTATATACCGCAATCGATAGAGAGCCAATATATAAATAAAAAAATCCACATAACGCAAAGGAAAAAACACTTGCGCCAAGAACGCCTTTCTTCTTTCCAACAATTGAGCGTTGTGTGCCCAGCAGCATAAGCGGAATGAAAATCATAGCATGCGCAAAATTGTAATACAGCTCGCATTGATAAGTAAAACCAGAGAAAGAGTATAGCAAAGCCCCAACAGCATATGCAAACGGACTTTTATCTTTCTTATGAGCTTGTACAAATGCGATAAATGCAATCCCGCCAAGATAAATCTGTAAATAAAGTAGAAAATTAAAAAAATAAGGAAGCAAATCTTCTCTGACCAAAGCGGAAAAGATATAAAGTGGATTCCCAAGTCCATAATAATTTAATGTTGCTATAGTGTCTTCTCCCATTGCCAGAGTCCATTCAATAAAAGGAAAAGAGTGATTTGCAAGAAAATCAATAACAAGCTGTCTGATATACCGCATTGCGGGGAAATATTGCATTTGTCCATCAGTGCCATTAAAAGCAATCCGCTTGTTTTGATACATAACATATAAATGCGCCGCAGCATATGCCCAGAATATAGCAGAATACAAAAAATATTTGCAAGCTCCGAAAATTTTCTTTTTCATATATGACTCCTTTAAGCCAAGGTGTTTAGTAATCATTATATAAACAATTTATCAATCTATCAATAGTTTTTTATTACAAACACTCCCTACAAACACTCCTTATCCTGTTTCAAGAAATATCTTTCCTTTTTGTACTCGCTCTTGGAGCGGAACGCTAGATTTTTATGCCTATCTCCCTATCATCGGCAAAAACTTCATGTATGTCTAACGCTTATCACCCGCAGCATTCTGTCAGTCTCCCCAACCACTGCCATTACTCAGCCCAACCGATTATACCTTACCTCCTCATACCGCCCATGCAGCGCCTTCATCTCCTCATCATCTGAAAGCCCCGCATTTTTTTCAAGCTCTGTCGGCGTTTCAGATGGGGCGGGCAGCTCTTTTCTGTGCTTTCTGATAGTCCTTTTATACTGCCGCCTTATGCGCGCCGCCTCACTGTTGTCCGTATGCTTCCTCACAAGCGATAATATTTCCTCCTTGTAAACAGGCTCGTCTTCAAGCTCCTCAACCTTGTCTCCGTTGTCGTCTGTCTCACGCCTAAAATCCGCAAATACCTGCCGCACTGCCATTACCACGGCATACAGCACAAGCGCTCCGACCACCACACAAATTATCCAAAACAAGCCATTCCACATCTTTGTGAGTTTAGGATTAGGCTCCGCCGCCTCCATAAGCTCAAGCATAGCGTTTTCCGCGCCCATGCCTCTTTCCTGAAATTCAAACCCGCTGTGCACCTCATAAGGCACAATCCCTGTCTCGCCAAACCACTCCCGTATATCCGTGTACCGCCTAAACCCTGCCATAAATACAGACGGGACTATCGCAACCAAAATCAGAACCGCATACGCTAAAATCATAGCGCCGCCTATTCCGTACACGCGTTTCTTTGGTATTCCCTTCGTGCGCTTATTAAGCTCAATATACTCGCCTGTAGTTTCCAGAAACCTGTACGCAAGCACGACAAAAAAATAAGCTATCGCGCTGAAAAACGCCAAATCGCACATGCTCTTTGAGTTAAAGCCAAGCCCCAGCACATACATCACGGCAAAATACCACACAAACGAAAGCGACGGACTCTCAAAAAAGCTTTTGCCGTTCACCGCAAACGGATCGTTGTCCTTCTCTGCCCTAGTCCTGACCAGCCTGTTATGAAACTGCTTTCCTACAATAAACAGCGCCTCCAGAGTTATCCCCACAGCATAAACCGTATCGCCCGTTTTCCATTCCCGCCGAAAAAATAAAAAAGGCGCAAGCGCGACAAGCATCAACGCGCAAATCCCGATATAGCCCGCAAGCGTCTTTACATGCTTTGAAGCAAGCGATGTCACAGCCACAGGCGCCACAATTATCAAACATTTGACATAAAGCGCCGCCGCGCCGCCCTGCTGCGTGAGACTTCCCATAGCAAACGCCAGCGGAATAAAAAGCGCAAATATAAGCGTAACATGAAGCCATTCAACTATTTTCTTAAAGCCCTTTATGCCCCTTGCTATATTCAAGCCCGCCACAGCTCCCCTCAAATTTATTTGCTAATAACTATGCAGCCGCCTACTGCATTTCCCTGTAATGCAGCACGATATTTTTACTGTCCGCAAACGGCGTCCGCGTATAATTCCTATCCATTCCGCGCCTCACCGGACACACCACAACCGCCTGCCTCTCGCCCGCACAGCCCTTTATGCTCCTTAACACTTCATCATTCAAATTTTTCGTAATAAATATAAGCACCGTGTCCTCCGACACAGCAGCCTTTCCAAAAATGCCACAGTACTCCCTGCTTCCACTCTCCACGCGGTAATCCGCCAGCATACGCTCCAATGCAATAAGCCTGTTCTTTTGGCTTGTCGGAGCAAAGCCCGTGTCACAATTTCCGTCCTCCATATTTCCATTAAACCAAAAGCCCACCTCTATATTCTGCCGTATAAGCCTGCGCGACAATGAAGCCGCTACCGAAATGCTCTCCTCCACCAAATCCTCATACTTCAAAATCCCATTATCCTCAACATCAAGGTAAATCATCGCCTTCTGTGAAAGCACGGAGTCAAAGGTATTTACCATCAGCTCGCCCGTCTTAGCGCTCGCCTTCCAGTTTATCGACTTCATAGGATCGTCAGTCGTATAGCCGCGTATCGTGCGGAAAGCAAACGGATCTTCATAAAGCCGTTTAGCGCACTGCATTGTCCCAAGCATGCGCTCGCACACAGCCATTATTTCTGACACATCTGTCATTTTGGGATAGACATAAATATCCGCGCTGCAATTAAGCGCGCTTATCAAATGCTTCCTGTAAAAAAGCGCATAGGAGTTTAAATCCGCCTCCTCAATGCCGTAATGCCCCCGCCGCCTGCAGGTAAGCGGTATCTCACGCGTGATTTTCTGCCTGCCAAGCACTGCGAAAATATCACGCTTATATATATAATCGCTGACATTCGTATTCTCCGTGTCCGCAAAATCCAGCTCCTTAGATGTATGGAAGCCCACCTCGATCACAGGCACAGGCATAGCCTTTCTGTTCTCTATAACCTCATACAGCTTTGTGGACTCGCCCGCATAAAGCGCATCAGCGCCAAACCACAGCCTTACGGTTATATTTTTCGCCCAATGCCGCCTGTAGTACCGCTCCCACAAAAAAGTGGCAATAAATATGCCAAGCAGAAAAAATATTATCATCTTCTTGTCCAATCCTCTGTCGGCAGCGCCACGCTGTCAAGCAGCCCCTGTACAAACGCCCTTTTCTGCGCCTCGTCAAGCTCGCCCACAAGCCTGTGGCACAACACATAAATCGCCACTGCCTTAATGTCCTCGGGCACTACATAATCCCTGCCGTTCACCAGCGCATACCCCTGTGACGCGCTCAGCAGCGCAAGCGTTCCTCTCGGGCTTACGCCCTGCGGCAGCGCCGTTCCCGTATGCTTTCGTGTCGCCTGCACAAGCGACACGATATATCCCCGCAAATCGTCATGCACATACACGTCACGGCAGCACGACTGCAGCCGCCTTATTTCCTCATCAGTGCATACCGCACTCACACTCTCCAGCGGCTCGTCATGTATGAAACGGTCAAGCATCATGCGCTCCTCGGCTTCGCTCATATTTCCCATACTTATCTTCATCAGAAAACGGTCAAGCTGCGCCTCGGGAAGCGGAAAACACCCTATGGTCTCTATCGGATTCTGCGTCGCTATAACAAAAAACGGCGCGGAAAGCCTTCTTGTCACCTTGTCCACAGTAACCTGTCCCTCCGCCATACATTCAAGCAGGCTCGACTGTGTCCTCGGCGTAGCCCTGTTTATCTCGTCAGCTAGAAGTATATTTGTAAAAACAGGTCCTTCCTTAAAAGTAAATTCGCCCTTCTCCTGATTAAAAAACGACAGTCCTGTCACATCGCTTGGGAGAAGGTCGGGCGTAAACTGAACCCTGTCAAACCTGCACCCCATAGACTTTGCAATCGTTTTGGCAAGCACGGTTTTCCCCGTGCCAGGCACGTCCTCCAAAAGCACATGCCCGTTAGCCGCTATCGCCGCGAGCATAAGGCGCGTAACCTCCTCCTTGCCGATTACCACCCTTGCGACATTTTCTTCTATTTTTGACAATATATTATTTATATTTGTGTCCACGCTTACCTCCGTTTCCGCTCATTCCCAAAACCGCCACAACCCTTATGCGCCTTCGCAGCCGCAGACGCCAGACGCTCAAAAATCACTTTTTGATTGGCTTAATGCGTTCATAATCCCGCGCCGCGTCACATAGAATGTACAAATGCTTTCAAAAGGAGAACCTTTTCAGGTTATGAAGGATTATATTGAAGAAAGAGCAATCAATATTGCTGTGTATATCATTGAAAATAACGCTACAGTCAGACAGACAGCCAAAGCCTTTGGCATAAGCAAATCCACCGTGCACAAAGACGTCACGGCGCGCCTTATGCTGGTAAATCCCTCGCTTGCCAGACAGGCGCGTGCCGTCTTAGACGTAAACAAATCTGAACGCCATATCCGCGGAGGACTTGCCACTCGTGAAAAATATCTGCATAAAAGCGAAAGCGCGGGCTAAGCAAGCCCGCACGATACCTCCGCCATAAGTCTCCCGACTATTATCATCAAGCCTAAATCCGTCACGCCCAGCTTAGGCGCTCTGTTGAAAAATTCAAACGAAACCACAGCCCTCGGCTTATCGCCGTCAAACGCCATACACTGCACAAATTCACGCGTTTCCTGCAGCTCATAGAGCTTATGCGCGTCGGGAAATGCGTTGCTTAGGCGGGCGATATTGCTCTCGACATAAACTCCGTTTTCATCAAAAAGATCCAGATACGCCTGATTTTCAATAAATGAAAGCCTGCCGATCGGGTTTACGTATCTTCCCGACGAAAGCGTTCTTTCCATATTTTTTCCAGCAAAAACAGCTATGCCGTCAATGTCAAAATAACTCCTTAGCATCTCCATAGCGTTGTTCAATGCGCATGCGCCCTCCCTGTGCAGCGAAAGCGTCACCTGCGACATAACCTCCGCCTTTTTGTGGTCGCTCACTATAGATTTGATTCCGACACTTCTGTCATTTTTTGTGTCGCTCTCAAGGCTGCCATGCTTTTTCTCATCATATATGATAAACCTGTTTTTGCCCTTTGCCTTTGCTATGTACAGCGCCTTGTCCGCCCTCTTGAAAAGCTCCTCATAGTTTGCGCCGTCATCAGGGTATTTCGCCACGCCTACGGAGGTAGTGATCGTGAGCGAATCCTTCATATCCTGATAAGCCCACTGTATATGCTTTGAAATCGTCTTTAGTATGCGCCTAAGCTCCTCCTCGCTCGAAACACCGTCAAACACGCACATAAACTCATCACCGCCAAAACGCCCTACCATTCCGCGCGAATCAAGAACGCTGCGCATTATCTCCGATACCTTCAGCAGAACCTCATCGCCAAACATATGCCCATAGCTGTCGTTCACGCGCTTAAAGTCGTCAACGTCCATTATGGCAAGATACAGCGGCTTGTCCTCCTGTATTTTTTCCACCGCGTATTCGTTTATTGCGCGCTTGTTCAGCACTCCCGTACCTGGATCTATGGCGCTGTCCGTCAGATAGTAGCTTGTCTGCTCCTCCTTGGCGTCAATGTTATTTATAAGCCCTATCGCCATCGTGCGCGAATTGTTCTCGTAAAGCGTGCTGCCCTTTATTTCATACCGCCCCTGCGCGCCGCTGACTATAAGCCCCGCGTCTACCTCCGCGCCAAATCTGTCCAAGCCCTTCTTCAGCGCCTCATAAAGCACCTCAAACTCGCCCTTCTGCTTTTTTGTAAACTCAGCTGATGCGTCTATATTGCCGCGCATGCTGTCAAGCGGCATTTTGAGCAGCGTCTGGCTTTTGATATTGGCATAGCGGTAAATATTCATCTCATCAGTTGCAAAAGTGTACTCAAAAAACATTTTTGTGGAAAGGCTCATAAATTCCCTGTACTTCTTTACCAGCGCCATGTATTTTGTGTACCTGTTCTTGATTGCCATAAAATTGCAAAATTCCATGTCAAAGGACTTGAAATCTCCCATCACGACGCCATTCAGACGGCACTCAATATAAAGCACGACATACTGGTCGTCTGCGTCCTTTATGCGCACTATGCCGCACTGGAGTCCTTCGTCAAGGTGGTTTACTATATCCATAAAGCCCTCCACGTCACTGGGGTGGAGAAGCTCCAGCATTGAATAGCACGAATTTTTCCCTATGAAATGGTAAAAAGTCTCGTCGCCGTCCGCAAAAATAAATCCGTTTTTAAAGGTCGCTTTGCCATAGTATGCAACATATCCGCGCGCATCGCGCTTGTACTCTGTAATATTTTCCATATGCACATTCCTTATCGTATTAATCGGCTGCCTGTTCCCAGCTCTTTGTTTTCAGCTGCCTGTTTCCTGCCCTCAGTCCCCGACTGCCTCAATCATGTAAAGCCTGCTGTCAAAGTCCTGATATATGGCGGTCTGCGGGTTAAATCCCGTGCCCGCATAACTCTGACATAATTGTACACCACTTTTGTTCAAAATGGAACCCAAAAGCGAAAAATCTTCAATTTCTCCGTCAAGCTTTACAAATTTTGATATAATATTGTGCGTAACTGAATTTTGCTTAATGTGCACAGGCACGCTCGTGTTTATCAAATCGCCCATTCTGTGTATGTCATATTTGAGCTTTCTGTTGTAAAAATGATACTCCGCCGTCTCGCAAAGCCCCTTTGTCCTAAAGCTCCTGTGTGAAAAGTTCGGCAGGACTAAGCTCTGCATCGTTATTCCCACAGCTTTTTTCCTGTCCCATGAAAGTATTTCCCAGCGCACCGTATCATTGTCATACATCGAGCCCTTCCTGCTGCCGCTCCCCAGCCTGTAAAGCTGCCCAAACTGCAGCACCTTGCGCCATTCCTTGTAAAGCCGTATCTGCTCCTTTATCTGCGAAAGCTCGTCTGACGGCATATCGCAGAGATTGCACTCATAGCCGAGTATTCCAGCGCTCGCTATGTTAAAGCGCGTTTCAAGCGGGGTAATTCTGAGCGTCTGGTGGTTTGGACAGCCCGACACATGCGCGCCTATTACGGACTGCGGATAGCCGTAGCTGTAGCCGTTCTGGATATTTGCGCGGCTCACCGCGTCAGTATTGTCGCTCGCCCATATCTGCGGCATAAAGCACAACATTCCGAGATCAAAACGGTTTCCGCCGGAAGCGCACGCCTCAAACAAAATATTCGGAAATCTCTCAGTGAGCTCCCCAAGCACCCTGTAAAGCCCCAGAATATATCTGTGCGCAAACTCGCCCTGCCGCTCCGCCGAAAGCGCCCTGCTGTAATAATCAGACATATGGCGGTTCATATCCCATTTCACATACGACACGCCGCCGCGCCTGAACACATCAGACATACTCTCTATAATATAATCCTGCACCTCGTCCCTTGAAAGGTCGAGCAGCATCTGATTTCTGCCAAGCGCATGCGCCTTTTGGGGAATTGCCACCGCCCAGTCGGGGTGCTCCCTGTAAAGGTCTGAATCCTCGCTCACCATCTCAGGCTCTACCCATATACCAAACCCAAGCCCCAGCTTTCTTATTTTTTCACTAAGCCCCTTTATGCCGTTTGGGAGCTTTTCCTTGTTGTCGTACCAGTCGCCAAGTGAGGTCGTGTCGCTGTTGCGTTTTCCAAACCAGCCGTCGTCAAGCACAAAAAGCTCTATGCCAACGCCTGCCGCCGCCTTTGCAAGCTGCAGCAGCTTTCTCTCGCTTATGTCAAAATACATAGCCTCCCACGAATTTATCAGAATAGGGCGCTCCTTCTTTTTCCACTTGCCCCTCACTATATGGCTGCGCACAAAGCCGTGCATATTTTCGCTTATTCCCTGATACCCCGTGTCCGAATACGTAAGCACCGCCTCTGGCGAGCAAAAGCTTTCACCCGCCTCCAGCCGCCACTCAAAAAAGTCGGGATTTATGCCCGTGAGCAGACGCGTCTTGCAATGAGCGCCAATCTCAACACATTCCCTGTGATTGCCCGAATATATAAGGTTTTCCGCATAGCACTCCCCGCTCTCCTCGCCTGTCTCCAAACCGCACAGCATAATAAAAGGATTTGCCTTGTTTGACGAAAAGCCCGTAGACGAATCGCTCACGTACTTTCCCCCGTTAAGGACAAGCTCCGACTTATTCATCTCCCTTGCCCAGTCGCCATGGAACGAAACCACCTTCGCCGCGCCCATATCAAGGTCAAGCTGCGCGCTCATAAGCCGTTTCACAATTATGACACTGCTGTCATTATTTATCACCCGCGCAAACCGCGTAATACAGTCGCACTCACAGTAAACATTATAGACAAGCTCCATAACCGCGCCGCTGTTTCTATCCGCGAGCTCTACTACAAGCGAAAAATCCCTGTCCGCGTCTGCGTCATCATACGCGCTCGGAAGCCCGCAGGGAGCCACTCTTTCCTCACTCAGACGATACCCTTTGTACCTAAAATCACTCGTCCTGCTGCCGTCATCATACAAAAGCTCCACAAACGGCTCCCTCATATCGCCCTTGCCGCGTGACGACATTTCAAGGCGCAAATCGTCTATGCACTTATTTGGCTCGTCATTGTCCATTATAATACTGCATCCATTAGGATTCACATACTTAGGCATCATCGCCAAGACCGCCCGCCTAACCGCATCAGCCTCCACATGCGCCTCCCCACAATCGCACAGCCCCAGCCGCGCTCCATAATAAAGCTGCACAAGGCTCCCGCCCTTATCTGCCATGAACACATAGCTCGTCTTATCGGTTTCCAAGATAAAAACCTCATTCTCGCCAAGCTTTTCTACCCTAATCAAAGCACACCCTCTCCTTTACCCCACAATTTATCATATAATCATGAAATTTCGTCAAATAAATCCAATTTAGGCAAAATATATATAAATCATGTGAGTATATTGTATCATCACAAACATTTATATACTCCGCAAAACAGAATTTATCGAAGCGCCTGCATATACTCTGTTATCACCTTTTCCACTTCATCTTTCCGTTCCTCCAGTTGAGGGCACAGTCCTGTCGCGCCTTCACCAATCAGATTATACAACGCAATAAAACGCAAATCGTTTGCCCCAGATTTATCGTTTTCCGCGATTGCATCTTCGAATTTTTCACGGTAAATCGCATCATCAAACGATAGGCGGCTGTGAATCAACCTATTCTGAGCCGCCGCAATTTCCGGCGTATTCCAAACACCCGACGGCGTAGCCCAGATACGCTCCATAGCGGCAATCCTTTCGGCTGCCTTTTCTTCCTCCCCACGTTTGCGGTAAATATAAACCTCCAGCCCCCACACATAAAGTATAAAACTCCATACATTATAATTTATTTTGTTCGGTTCGGGTTCCTTAATGTGAGAAAATTCACACACCTGCAGGGCTTCATCTTCATGTCCATAGATGTAAAGCCAATACGCCAGTTCCGACAATGTAGTGGCCGTCGCCATATTTGTAAGCGCTGATTTCTTTATCAGCTTTTTACAGCGGCTTACAACCTTCTTTTCAGTACAGTTTTTCATAATGTCTTCAAATATTGAGCTATCCATAACAGCACCCCTTTTTAAATAAATTTCCAATTTTCATCATTCTGCCATCATAATATTTGGTACATACATTGTCAATCTTCTAACTTTAATTAACATTCCATTTTTGTGAGTTTCGCCACTATCTACATGAACCAATCTTTAACTTAAATCTATGCAATACAGCAGCCCGCGCATAGCAATATATCCCATGAAGCCCTTTGGGAAGCGTCGGCACTTAGCGAAGCAAGCTGTAAAAGCGTAGCTCCTTTTACAGCGCCGCTGAGCTTAGTACCGCTACGCTTTCCACCAAGCGCAAGCGGGGCTGAATGGGATATATTGCTATGCGCGGGCGACCGCGTAGCCAATAACCCCCGCCTTTATAATAATTCATTGCTACTTCCGTTATAAATATTATATTTTCTGCAACTTTCTTTCCTGTATTTGTCTGTGAACTTCCATACCACGCTTATTATAACAATCTCGCCTTTTCTGTGGCGTCATATCTTTTGTGATATTATAATTGTTTTCTCGTACCTTGTGAATACACTCGGCGTGTCCCTCATTTTTCTTAACTATATTTGTAATTGTCAATTTAAGACTTCCATCACTTTTTCATATTTATTCTGATAGTGCTGTTTGCTTTTTATAGATAATTTCTGAAAGCTTCTTGCCAGTTTATTCTTTACAAACTCCTTACCATCTTCAATCCCCATTTCTTTTTGAACATATGCCAAATACAACAAACTGGGGACACTATCAAAATGCGAAATTGCATCAGCATCAGCAACACACAATTCTTCAAGACTATTTTTCTCTAAATTTATACTACCCCTATGATTTTTAATGCACTCTTGTACCAAACGGATTTTTTCGCTATCGTAACCATATTCTTTTAAAATGCTGTATGCCATTTCTGCCCCATATATATGATGTAAATCATATAAACTATAATCTGTAATGGAAGCAATATCGTGTAACCAAGCCGCAATCAAAACAACTTCTTTATCTGCTCCATATTTTTCTGCCAAAATTTCCGCATTTTTTACCACTGCAACAATATGATAGTAACATCCCATTCCAAATTTGTTTGTTTCTCTTTGACACCTATCATATATTTCCTTCTGTAAATTGCATAAAATGTCGTTTCGCATATTTTTACCTCATATGTTTCCTCCAAATTTGAAGTTGTATTACTCTTTCCAAATGTACTCGATGTAATCAGCCTGCAACTTAAAGATAATATTCGTATTGTAGTATAAGTTTATAATCAAAGACTGATAAGCAATATAATGATAAAGATATACAACTCTTTTCTGTTTCACAAGATCGGCTAATTTATTGAAATCAATTTCAACATAAAATCTTTTAAACTTCGGAAATTTCCGTATTTTCATTTGATAAACATCAAAAGTATCAATCAAATGCATTTTTATAATCAAAGACTTTGCGTTTGAATGAATATCCTTAATAGAATCATGTCTGGATATATCCTGTTCAAAATCCAAAACAAGAAAATCATTTGAAAACGATATATCATTAATTACACAGTCATGCGGCACTGGAATTGTAGGCACTTCCGCTTTATCCAAATAATAAGTCATAGGAAACCTCCCGATAACCACCGATTTATTCATATCCTTCACATTTTGATTATACCACTCATATCCTCTATTTTCCATCATAGAATACAGGACGCAGCAACCGCTGCGTCCCACATTCCTTATCGCTCCAACGATTTCTCAATCTTCCATATTTTGCATTACTTCTTCAACAACCTAGATATCTCATCAAGCTTATTCTCGGAAAGTATATATTTTTTATGAAAAACAGCCAGCGCCACAACAAGCCCCACAATCGGCACCACCGTCATCGTCATGCGCAGAACCGCCATATTCTGCGCCCCAGCCTGCACAGCCTCAGCCGCACCGACAATCTCCTCCGAATCCTTCTGAATATTGCTCACCGTCAGGCAGATTGACGCAATCATCGCCGCCACGCCGCTCGCAAGCTTCACCACAAAAGTCTGCATCGAAAAGATAACGCTCTCATCACGCCTGTCATTCTTCCATTCCCCATAGTCAACCGTATTCGCCAAAAACACCGTGGTAAGCACAGTAAGCATGCCAAACGCCGCAAACACAAAAAACCCTGGAATAAGCAGCACATACACATTATCCGCATTGCCAAACATAAGCGCAAGCAAAACCGCATACCCTGCCACTGCCATCACCGCGCTCACATAAAACACCTTAGTCGAGCTTATAAACTTCCTGAGCACAGGATAAAAAATCATCATCGAAAGTATCTGTATCGCCCCGCCGAACGCATTAAACAGCGTATAATTTGCATTCCAATTCTCCCCCGCAATATCATACTTAAAGAAATAAATAAGCAGATTAGAAGTAATGTAAAGCGAACAGTTAATAAGCACAATCGTGATAACCACAGTCATCGCCTGGTCATTGCTCAAAAGCGCCTTGAACATCTGCCCCACCGACGGCGACTCCACGTCAACAGTGGACTTCTCCTTAATCGTAGCGCACGCCACAGACACAAACACTATGAAAAGCGCCGCTATAATAAGCGCAAAAAGCTTAAAGCCCAGACGCTCATCGCCCCTGCCAAGCGCAGGCACGCACAGCATCGTAATAATCGTGATAAGCGCCGAGCCCACGCCCGCGCAGCTCCTTGCAAGCGTAGTAAGCCCCTCGCGCTCGCTGCCGCTCCTTGTAAAAGCAGGTATCATAGACCAGTACGGAATATCCATCATAGTGTAAGTAACGCCCCACACAATATACGTGACAGCCGCATACGCCACAAGCCCCCTGCCGTCAAGCGAGGGCGGCGCCGCAAACATAAGGTACAAAATAACCGAATTTAAAATCGTGCCGATAAGCAGCCACGGGCGGAATTTCCCCCATCTCGTGCGCGTCTTTGCCACTATCACGCCCATTATAGGGTCATTAAACGCGTCAAAAATCCTCGCTATCATAAGAATAGTCCCCATAGCGATAGCGCTTACGCCCAGAATATCCTGATAATAATACAGAATATAGCTCGCCGAAAGCATATAAACCATATCCTTACCCACGGCACCAAGCCCGTAGGTCGCTTTTTCCTTGAAAGAAAGACCTCTATCCATATTTTCTGTTCCCCCCATTTCCGCGCTGCCGCTTACTGCCCGCTTTTCTTTAATTCAAATGCCGCCTCAACCGCCTTATAAGCGCCGTCATACATTCCCATGCGCTTATTTTCCATAATCGCCGCGCACATATTCCTCAAATAGCTCTTGTCCTTGAGGAAAAGCTCCAGCATCTGTATCGTGTGGGCTGTGTCGCGACATTCAAGCGTGCCGTCTCCGATTTCGGCAGAGTGTACCGCGCCCCATTGCTCATGTCCGCCTACGCGCTTTATAAACAGCTTCGGTATCGGATAAAACGCAAGCTCGCTCGGCTTTGTGACAAGCACGTCTGCGCTCCTCATCAGCAGATTTGTACAATATACAGCCTCAAAAATATTTTCATGCCAGAAGCCATGAATGCCCATCACCGAACCGCCTATGGCATTTTCAGCAAATTTCGTCGTATCAGCCCAGTCGTTCATGTGCTCCGTGCAAAGCTCCTTCATGCCGCCATTCTCATTTTTCAACTCGTCCCAGACATTGCGGTAGTCGCCGACATTCACATATATTGCCGCGCGGCCCGCCTTTACGTGAGGAATAAGATATCTGATAACAGCCGCAAATATCTCCTTCTGCGCTCCCGCGCCGCCTATCGTGAGCAGGAAACGCATAGGCTCGCCCGTGACTGTCCTCTCCACGCGCTTTTCGCAGTCAAGCTCTATATTGCTCACAAGCTCGTGGTCTATATAATGTCCCGTGTATAAAAGCGAATCAGCAGGCATCGGATTTACAACCTTGTTTTTCATCATGCCGTTGCCGATGCGGTATCCCTGATAAGCGTAATGCGTCTGTACCGTGTGAAGGCTTCCTTCGGCATAGTGAAGCGCCATAGGCCAGTTGTCGGGAATACAGTTCACCACATTTTTCATGCCTGCATGGATTGCCGCCTGCGCGGGCCATACGTGAGTGGCAATAACAGGCATATCGCGCGGTATCGCTCTATATACAGGCGCCATAAGCTCAGCGTTTCTCTGGTCCACCGCATTATATGAAAGCTGCCTGAAGCCCTCGTAGTTCATCGGCTCCCATACAAAGCGGTTAAAAAGCCTGCTTTTCTGCGAAATGCGCGAGCCCAATGAGTAAAGCTCATTCTGCGCGCTTATCAGCTTGGTGCAGACTGTATCGCTGTATGAGTTCAAATCAAGCCAGTACGGAGTATATCCCATTGAATGAGCGGCGGAGGCTATCGCCATTGATATGCGGTAGTGCCCAAAGCCCATTCTGATATTGCCGACAACTACGCCTTTTTCCGTGTCAAATTCGGGCGCGGGCGGATTGGGATTTTTGCTCCTGCCCACCAGTATGTTTTTTACGCCCAGCATGTCTCCGATATAGGGGTTATCCCTGACTGCCGTTTTTAATATCCGCGTGCTGTCGTCGCCATACTTTCTAATGTTGTTTTTCTTTGAGCGGTTTGCCTTCGCTACTACCTTTCTGCTCATTTGGTTTCCAAAGATACTGCTTGTGCGGTCCATAATTTTTCCTCCATTCATTCATTTATTTATTATTTCATTTCAAATAATTGCCCAAGATGTTCCAAGCCGTCTAAATTTAATCAAAATATTCCAATACACTATGCTGTCTAACAAATTTTTCAATTGGCTTTTATTCCGTTTATTACTATCTCTATCATCTCGTCAAGCGCGTCCTCGTAGGAAATGCCGTTTTCCACAAGCACGCTGTCGCTGACAAAATCCTTGAAAGTGCTTTCCACCATAGCCCTGAGTACGGGTATGGAAACGGGGCGTATCACGCCTTCCTCTATTCCCTGCTCCAAAAGCCTGATTGTGGCGTCCCAGTCCGTAGAGAGGTATGTCGTCACTCTCTGATAGATTGACGGGTATTTGTCCTTTAGGGTATAAAGCTTGCTAAGCCCTCTGTTCTGGTAGCGCTCGGGCAGCACTATCATTATTCTGCGTATCTTAGTAAGTGTGTCCAGATTTTCGTCGTCTACTATTTCGCGCTCGCTTTTTTTGATGTCCGCAAAGCTGTAGTCCGCTACGTCAAGCAGCATTTCCTCCTTGCTGTCGTAAATTTTGTAGAGCGTTTTTTTGCTGATGCCAAGGTTTTTTGCCACATCGTCCATAGTAAAGCGCAGACCGCTTTTGCCAAACTCCTCAACCGCAGCGTTTATCACACGCTCCTTCATCACTGGGATTTCGTCTAATTTCATCACACCACCCCTTATTACGTTTTTTATTTCTTTAATTTTCCTTGATTTCCCTGTTATTTCTGTCTGTCGGAAACTTAAAAACTTATTTTAGTTTTTCAGTTTCCTATATTGTAGCATACATCACTAATTATTGAAATATGGCAAATATCCAAAATAATTTTGGCAGAAATTAGGCAGAATATACAAATCAAAAATAAATACATAAAAAACTGGCACAGTGTAATTTCCACCGTGCCAGTTTTGCTGCTTTTATTTAATTTATATAACAGCCAGCCTTGAAAAACGCTTTTTACAATATCCTCCTCACGCACAATATCTCCCTATACTGCGCATTGCCTATCTTAATTCCAGTTTTTGCCGTGCTGGCATGCACTATCTTTCCATTGCCTATGTAAATCGCCACATGGCCTGGATAGCAGATGATGTCGCCTGGCTCAGCCTCGGCGTAGCTTACCTCCCTGCCTGCCGTTCTCTGCGAATACGACGTGCGCGGTATGCTGTAGCCAAACTGCTTGTAGACTGCCTGCGTAAAGCCCGAACAGTCCGCGCCGTTTGTAAGGCTTGTCCCTCCCGCGACATAGGGATTGCCCACAAAGCCACACGCAAAAATCGCGATTTCCTTGCCCTTTGCGCTGCCATTTGCCGCCAGAATCTCGTCCTTATTCACCGTCGCCGTGCCTACAGGCTTTGCTGCCGTCGTATTTTCGGTATTTGCATTGGCATTTCCGCCGTTTTTCTTTGCCGCCTCCTCGGCAGCCTTTCTCGCTTCCTCCTCTTTGCGCTTGCGCTCCTCCTCCTCAAGCTTTTTAATCTGCGCGTTCTTCTGCTTTATCTGCGTCTTGTAGACCTCAGCCTGCTGCTTTGCCTTGCTTATCTGCACCTCGTAATCGGCGCTTATCGCTTCAAGCTCGGAGCGCGCCTCCTCGACGCCCTCTCTTTCCTCCTCAAGCTCGCCCTGCGCCGCCTCGAGCTCGGACTCCTCCTCCTCAAGCTTGGTTTTCAAATCCTCCACGTTCTGCCTTGCTATCTGGTAATTTTCAAGCATTTTCCTGTCATACGCGTGTACCTTCTCTATATAGTCAGCCTTGTTTAAAAGCTCCTCCATTGAGCCAGAATTTAAAATTATGTCAATGTAGTCCACCTCGCCGTTTTCGTACATCGACTTTATCCTTGCCTTCATATTCTTGTACTGCTCGGCTTCAACGCGCTGCGCCTCCTCAAGATCGCTCTGCGCCTGCACGATTTCAGCTTTTTTCTGCTCAATTTCATCTTCCAGCAGACTTATGCTCGCCATAATCTCCGCCAGCTGGTCGCTCAGCATGGTAATCTCGTCAGTGATTCCCTCCTGCTCGCCTTTAAGCTCGTCAAGCTCACCCTCTATTTCGTCAAGCCGCTCCTGATCCTCCTCATTCTGGCGTTTCAGGTCATCTATCTGCGTGGCATGCGCCTGCCCCGCCGCCGTACACAATACAGCGGCACACAGCGACACAGCCACAATACTTCTAAGCCATTTCTTCATTTGAAACTCTCCTAACTCCAGTCCGCCTGCTGTATCAAAATGCATAATTCTTATCCAAAGTCCTTTGTCGCCTTAAATCCTTTTAATTTTTTTCCTCAACCTTCACAAGCTCGCCCAGCCTGTCTGAAACAAGCCCCTGCACTATATACATTCTGTATGTGGTAAATCCGACCTCGTCAATAAGCTCACTGCCCGACGAATACCCGTATTCCGCCGCTTCCTCATCGGCGCGCTTTTCAATCTCCTGCTGCGTCACATTGATGCCCTCGGCTCTTGCAATTGCCTCATACACAAGATACCCCTTTACAGCCTCGCGCGACATATCCATGACCTCTGAATTGAAGTCGTCCATTTCCATGCCGTAGTACATTGTGACATACCCCTCCAGATCAATGTCATACACGCTCTGGCAAAGCTCTGTCATATAATTGAGGTAGTTCTGAGCCTCCTCCTCGACAAGATATTCTGGAATTGAATTTACCGTGCTCTGCTCCAGCACATTGCTGACCGCGCTTGACCTCACGCTGGCATCGTATGCCGCTTCAGCCCTCTCATTTGCAAGCTTTTCGCCCGCTGCCCAAAGCTCCTCCTTATCCGCATAAGCCATTCCATAGTTTTTGATGTCCTCGTCTGTAAGCGAATCATATCCGCCGTTAAGCAAAATGTTGTTCACCGTAACCGTAAATACAACGTCTTTGCCCGCAAGCTCCGCGCTGCCGTAATTTTCAGGAAAAGTCAGATTCAAGTCCACCGTGTCTCCCACTGAAACCCCGATAAGCCCGTCTTCAAAGCCGTCAATAAACGTGCCCGAGCCAATTTCAAGCTCATACCCGCTCGCCGTGCCGCCCGCGAATGCCACGCCGTCTTTTTTTCCTACATAGTCGATATTGACAGTATCTCCCGTCTTTACCTCGCCCTTTGTAGCATACATAAGCTCGCTGTCTATAATGCTTTTAATGTCATCATCAGTGACCTCGCTCTTAGCCACTTCTATTGTCATATTTGCGTAATCATTTAAAGTCACGTATTCCTCAATGTCCAAATCTTGAATGCCCACATAATCAGGTCTGTCACTTACCTTTTCCGTTTCTGTTTCAGCCTGCTGCGTTTCCTCTGATGTTTCCGCGTCGTCTGCCGACTTTGTCTCCTCTGACGCCTCTCCGCTCTGTGAAACCGCGTTCCCGCCCTCTGCGTCTTTCGCTGCCTGTTTACCGCTGCAGCCTCCAAGACTCAGCGCCGCCGCGCCCGCAATGCACAATATAAGCAATTTTCTTTTCATAATCTACCTCGTTTCCACATACTGGTGCTTAATGCTATTAAAAATCTGAATAATAACAAATTATATCATTATTAATCCTAAAATAAAAGACTTTCTTGCACTTTCAATAAATTAATGATACAATTTTTACATCATCTTAACCAGCAGACGCATCGCTTATGTTTCATTGAGTAAACGATGCCGCATACTGGACAGATTAAATTGTGGAAAGGGTAAGGTAAAATAAAATGCCAGTAATAGCGAAGGTTTTAATCACAATCTTAATTGTTTTGGTCGTGCTCGTGGTAGTGCTTTACTTCGTGGGGAAAAAGCTGCAGAAAAAGCAGGCGGAGCAGGAGGCGCAAATCGAGGCGGCAAAGCAGACGGTAAGCATGCTTATAATTGACAAGAAAAAGCTAAAGCTTAAAGACGCAGGGCTGCCGTCTATGGTGCTTGAGCAGACGCCAAAATATATGCGCCGCGCCAAGTTCCCTATTGTAAAGGCAAAAATAGGCCCGCAGATTATGTCGCTTATATGCGATGCCTCTATTTTTGACAGCATTCCCATCAAAAAAGAGGTCAAGGCGACAGTAAGCGGCATTTACATCACAGGCGTCAAGGGCATCAGGGGCGGTTTAAATACTGCTCCCGCAAAGAAAAAGGGCAAATTCAAGGCGTGGGTTGAGAGAATGCAGGAAAAAGCAGGCGCAAAACCAGTTAAATAACCGCCCGCGTATATTTTCACCGCTTACATATAATATTCATCAGGTAATTGTAAAACGTTTTCTGCGCTGTATGAACAGGCATTTACAAATATCTGATAATACTCATATGGGGCGGTGTTTTTGCGTACCATGCACATCAAAAAACTGTTATGCAGCTATTAACTATTAAATAATAGATTATTAAACAGGAGCTTAATTATGAATTTATTTCTGACAAGCAGCCCTGGAGGGCTTATCTGGGAAGACGGAGTGGAAAAGCAGGGATTTCTCGACGGCTCAAACGGCTTTGTCGAGGAGCTCAGAGCGCTTTGGCAGGAGCGTATGAGAGGGCTTTTTATCGCATCAGCGCCCGACAATTACAGCGGCAACGATTTCTCCGCAAAGGCGTTTACCGCCGCCTTTAATATGAGCGGACTGCCCGTGGAGGGCTTTGACGTGTACGATTACCGCAGAGATGAAATGTCCGCGGAAGACCTTTCAAAATATGATGTAATTATCCTTTCGGGAGGGCATGTGCCTACGCAGAACAGATTTTTCAAAAAAATACACCTTGCCGAGAGCATTGAGGATTTTGACGGAATCGTCATCGGCATAAGCGCGGGCACAATGAACTGCGCAAGCCTTGTTTACGCAATGCCTGAGCTTGAGGGCGAAAGCCTTGATAAGAATTACCAGCGTTTTATAGTCGGACTGGGGCTCAGCGACTACAACATAATTCCCCACTATGATTATCTTAAAGACGTGGTGCTCGACGGGCAGAAGATGATTGACGACATAGCCTGCGCCGACAGCGAGGGCAGGGAGTTTATCGCCCTCACCGACGGAAGCTATATTCTTATAAAGGATAACGAAAAGGGCACGCTCTACGGCGAAGCCTACCGCATAAGCAACGGCTTTGTGCGCCCGCTGTGCGAGGCAGGACAGCATATAGAGCTTGCTGGCAATTAGAGCTCCAGCTTTAAGTCATTTTCCTTTATCCAGCCGATTTTCCTAAATCCCGCGCCTATAAGGTATGTAAATACGGCGGGAAGCACAAAGCTTATGCAGATAAGTCCCGCCCAGTCCCAAATAGTAATCGCGCTCTTTGCGCCTGACGCTATATCGTTTACCCAGCCCGTGTAAACGCCGATTTGCCCTACAAGACCGCAGGTGCCCATTCCTGACGCAACTGCCGCTCCGTTCATTTTTAACTGGAAAAGGCAGGTCGCGATGGGGCCTGTTATCGCCGAGGCTATAATTGGCGGCAGCCATATGCGCGGCTTTTTCACGATATTTCCCATCTGGAGCATTGACGTGCCTATGCCCTGCGCAAAAAGCCCGCCCCAGCCGTTTTCCTTAAAGCTCATAACAGCAAAGCCTACCATCTGCGCGCAGCATCCCGCAAGCGCCGCGCCGCCTGCAAGCCCCGTAAGGCTGAGCGCCGCACATATAGCCGCGCTGCTTATCGGCAATGTGAGCGCTATGCCTACTATCACTGAAATTATTATGCCCATAAGGAACGGCTGCAGCTCTGTCGCCCACATAATCGCCGCTCCGACCGCGCTTGCCGCCGCGCCGATTGCGGGCGCGCAGAAGGTTGACAGCAAAGCGCCCAATACTATAGTGACAAGCGGGGTCACGATTATGTCAATCTTTGTCTCCTTTGAAACCGCCTTGCCAAACTCCGCCGATATAACCGCGATGATAAGCACTGCAAGCGGACCTCCCGCCCCGCCCAGCGCGTTTGCCGCATGTCCTACTGCTGCCAATGAGAACAGCACAAGCGGCGGACAGTGCAGCGAATAACCTATCGCGACTGCCATCGCCTCGCCCGTCACTGCCTTAGCGTAGCCTCCGACTGCCACGAGAAGCTCTATGCCAAGCTGCTCACCGATTGTCGATATAATCGTGCCTATGAGCAGCGACGCAAACAAGCCCTGCGCCATAGCGCCAAGCGCATCTATTCCATAGCGTTTAGCTGATATCTCGATGTCCTTACGCTTCAAAAACTGCTTAAATTTTTCCATTGTATGCTCCTCCATTCTTGATGTACCGTTGATGATTTTGCCGCTGGAGTTTCCAGCTTTTGCTATTGTAGCACACAAGAAATGGAATTGCAATAAGAGCGACCGCCATACCCCTTTTACAATGGTATAACGGTCGCCCTATTGTGATTCAATATCCAATTTTTTTCCTCTTTCTCGGCTCATCTTTTCTTCACCCAGCCGAACTTTATTCTACCAATTGATTCTTACAAATCATTTCATTTCCCTAACATCTAACCACTTAACCTGAAACTCTCTGCTTAATTTCCTCTATGCTTCATTTAATCGGCTGCCGCCCCTCCAATACTCACCTTTTTATAAAATACCCTCCACTGTATTCTACTCATATTTACCAGCCGACCGCCTATATCAGATTTACCTTTGTGAGCCTGCGCCCCTTGATAAACTTCATCTATAAGCCTCTGGCGAAAATACTTTTATATGATAGATATTGTCTGAACTTTCATCTCATAAATGATTGGCATTTATCTCATTTTCATATTTAATTAAGGGATTTCATCGTCGCTAGATTTAGGTTTCAATCTGTGCCAAGGGACTCGCCTCCTTTTTTGCTTTTGCACTTTATCGAAAGTGTTTGCAGTTTCCGAATAGCACCTGCCTCTATATAATGCTTATACAAAAGCTTATTTTTATGTTTCTGTGTCTCTTGTGTTTCTGTAATTGTATATTAGCACCTTTATGAGATAATTGCAATAGGTTTTTCTCATTTTTTTGAATACTGGCGTTTTCTACAATTGATGTCAGTTATTTTGTATATTATTTTCTGAATTTTCTGATTTTTATGCTGTGATATGCGATTTTAAGCAAGAATTGTCTTGCAAAAAGATTATTTTCTGAATTTTTGTTTCTGTTTTTACGCAAATATAAATGGTTCATTTAAAAACCTGCTGATTTTAAACGAACCATTCATTGGATTTTCCTTATTCAACGCTGCTCACACAGTTATACATAAGCATCGCTATGGTCATAGGACCTACGCCGCCAGGCACGGGGGTTATCGCGCTCGTGTGCGGAGCGACCTTTTCAAAGTCCACGTCGCCGCAGAGCTTGTTGTTTTCATTGCGGTGTATTCCTACGTCGATTACTGCCGCCCCTTCCTTGACAAAGGTTTCGTCCACGAATTTCGGCTTGCCGACTGCCGCTATAAGAATGTCCGCCTGCTTCGTTATCTCCTTTAGGTTTTGGGTGCGTGAATGGCATATCGTGACTGTGCCGTTTTCACGCAGGAGAAGGAGGGACATGGGCTTGCCGACTATGTTGCTGCGACCGATAACTACGCAATGCTTTCCTGATATTTCTATGCCTGAACGCTTTAAAAGCTGGATTATGCCAAGCGGCGTGCAGGACACAAAGCCTTTGCTGCCGACGCAGAGCGCTCCGACGTTTTTTTCATTGAAGCCGTCAACGTCCTTTTCAGGGGAAATTGTCTGAATCACAGCGTTCTCGTCAATGTGCTTTGGCAGCGGGAGCTGGACAAGTATGCCGTTTACTTTGCTGTCGCCGTTGAGTTTGCGCACAAGCGCAAGGAGTTCCTCCTGCGTGGTTTCTTCGGGCAGCTCATACGCAAGCGACTCTATGCCTATGTATGCGCAGGCTTTTTTCTTGTTGCCGACATAGACGCTCGAGGCGGGATCGCTGCCCACCTGGATTACCGCAAGACAGATGCTTTTGCCCTCGGCTTTGAGCGCCGTGACTTTTTCCTTCAGCTCGTCTTTTATTTCCTGTGATATTTTTTTGCCGTCAATTATCTGGTACATTTGTTTCCTCCGTTTAAATCTGATGAATAGTGATACGGTTTGCGTGGTCTCTCCGATTAATTGTACCATAACAGCGCGGCGTGTTCCATAGTATTTTGAAAAAATCTCCGCAGGCCATATACCCGCGGAGATTTTTGGTTTTGTTCGTGATTATTGGCATCTACGCAAGCGGCAATATATAAAGATTATCCCCTTCTGGCGCGCCGTCCGCTTTCCTGAACAGCAGCGCGTCTACATTGTCCACGTCAATTACCCTGTCAAACGCTGACATAAAGTAATAATGCGCGGCTGTTTCGTCTGTGTATCCGCTGGAGCCGCCGTCCGCAAGGTATGGAAGCATTGTGCCGTCCTTTAAACGCACTCCGCAGAAAAGCGGCGGATTGGTGCAGCTTTTATCTGAGCCCTCCTGCGTCACTTTTTCCCCTTGAAAATCATAGTTTACCTTTATGGAAATGGGGGACAGCTCCACTGTAGTCACTGTCGCGCCCGAATCGCCTACTGATGCGCCAAGCGCGTATGTCTTTGCCGAATTTTTTTCAGTGACGGGAATGTCAAACTCCCATTTTCCGCTTACCGCAGTTTCATGGTCTGCGTGGTATGTCGTGCCGAGGTTTTCCAGTTCCACATGAATGGTTTTGCCTAAAATTGTCTGGTCATAGGCTGATATGCAGGTCATCACGTATTCGAGCGTGCCGTCGTCGTCAGTATAATACGAAACCACCGCGCCGCTGTCGTCAAGCTTAATCGGCGTGCCGTCGTCATATACGGGCTTGCCGCTGCTGTCCGAAACAATCCCGTCGTAAAAGCTGCCGTTTACTGCAGCCATTCCTTCACATTCCGCGTCCATATGCTCAAAGCTAGGCTCCACCTGCTCACCCAGCGTATAGCCTGATATTGAGAATGATATATGGGCAAAATGGCTGTCCGCGATTATCTCCATGGGCTTGACCGTGACGCCCCCTACCGTGACTTCCTTGATTTCCGCAGGCGCGCCGCCGACATCGTCTGTGTCCTGCGTGTCCAGTATGTCCGCAGTGCCGCTCTGCACCAGCTCTATCTGCTGTGTCTCATCTGCCTGGAGTGTCCCGCGCATGCTGCGGCTCCAGTAATGATATCCCGCCGCAAGCGCGGTTATCCCGCCAAGCGCCAAGACGCATACGGCTGCCACAGCTGCTGTCGGTTTTTTGAATGTCCTCGCATTTTTTGATTTCTTTTTAAGATTTTCCCTTTCAAAATTTTCCATAGAACCTGTCCCTTTCTTTTTAATCATCGAAAAGGCAGTGTCCGCTTTCTTCTGCACAATCGCAGGCAATTCTATATCCGACGAGAAAATGCCGTGTTCATTTACGCTCATCTCAAACCCTCCCTGCCGTTCATAGACGTTTCATAATACCTCGCGAGCTTTTCCCTGCCTCGCTGCAGCCGTGTCGTGACCGTGCTTTTGGGAATTTTCAAAAGCTTTGCAATCTCGCAGACGCTGTAGCCCTCCCCGTAAAACAAGAGTATTACGAGTCTGTACTTTTCATCAAGGGCGGCAAGCGCCTCTTTCAGTTCAAGATTGCAGCCGCCCTCATAGGCGGGCTCGTCATAATCCTCAAGGCTTGTCAGGCGCGCGCGTCTTCTGCGTATGTCATAGCATTTGTTAATCAGTATGCGCGTGAGCCACGTTTTAAAGTATTGCGTCTTTTTAAGCGTGTGCAGCTTTTCCCAGCAGGCAAGAATCGTGTCCTGTATGGCGTCTGCGGTGTCCTCGTCGTTCATAAGGATTGCCAGTGCGGTCTTGTACATATCCTTCATACAGTATTGCATTAATTGCGTGAAAGCGTCGTACTCGTGCCTTTTTGCCTGATCTGCCAGTTTTTGTATTTCGTTCTGCTTCATTACAGCAGTACCTCCTGTGCGCAGCAGTGTTGTGCAGGCTGCCAAAGCGTCCTTTGTTTTTTTGTCCTGCATACATTAGACAAAAAAGCGCGCTGGAAAATCTCATCAGGCTGGAAAATTTTTTAAGAGATGCTATATTTTAATGGCTTGTTAAAATTTTTGAGCCTGCTGCTGCCAGTATGCTACGATTGTGTCAATCATCTTTATACAGTCTTGCTGCGCGGAGGGCTCATTATACGGCTGCATCTCGCTGTAAGTATGCCCGCAGGGCTCAAGCTCATCATCTTCAAAGCCGCCGCTTACGCCAAGCAGCCATTTCCCAAACATTCCTGTCTTAAACTTAAAAATATAATAGGTCATTTCCCTGTACTCAAATTGTCCCGCACATTCGAGCTTGCTTGGCGCTTTTCCCAGCTCCTGCGGATTTGCCAGCCATTCGAGCATATTTTCTTTTGCGGCGTTAAGCTGCTGCTGATTCATTGTTTTTTCCTCCATTTTTTTAATTGTATTGTATAAATTATTTCTTAATATCTGGCTGTGACGTATGGATAAATTCGGCATATTATATTATCTTAATCCGTTGTTATCCAGTTGTGATTGCAGTAGTTATTATCGGTCTTTATTCGATTATTACACGATATTCTTCGTCATCTTCTTCATCTGTGCATGGAACGGCATAAAAACGTTTTCCTATGATTGTCCTCAGCTTTCGGATATCCTCTATTTCATCGGAGCCAAATTCCTGATAACACGTCGTTTCACTCTGCTCGTTCAGTTCGTCGTAAAAATCGGTAACATACACATTAAACTCGTCCAGAAGATCCTCAAACGGTATCTGACTGATATCTTGGGGAGAACCTTCTTCTTCACCGTAGCACTCCGTCTCCATTTCAAACGAAAGTGAAGTGACAAATATATCCTCGTTCTCATACGGACTTTTTGTCTTATAAATTCCTTCCTCAATCTGCTTAAAATCCGATGAAGAATATTTTTCTGGTGTATAATCCTTAAAATTTTTCATAACTGATTTCCTCCTATACTCATACTACAATAAAAAAGCTTTTTCACCTTACCATATATCTTCACACCACCCGTCTGCAAAAACAAATTCCTCCCCACATTCATCGCAAATAATCTTGTCCCATCCATGTAAAATCCGTTTGCCTTCGTCATGGGAGCCGTTGCAATATAATAAGCATCCATATAAAGAGAAAGCATACCTCATTGGAAGTTCAGATGTTATGCCACTCTTCACAATGCTTTCTGCCAAGAGCAAATGTGATTTTATTGCCTCACTTACTTCCCCATAATTTAGAACATTTTCAAATTTATCCAAAAAATCTATCCATGGATTTTGAGGATCACTATTTCCTTCAAAAGATTTAAACTCTGCCATTGGCACATCATGCGAACACTCTTCATGATCAAATGGTACAATTCCTGAATTATAAACCATAACATCATTCAAGTGACCTAAGCTGCATTTTGCTGTAGAGACACCTACAGTATCATCCTTATAGGAGCCCATTGTCATATAACCAATCCTATGCTTTGCGAACGCAAACAATCCTGCATAAAGATATAGTGCATCATCGGTCTCTATTTTTTCAACTGAAACTATTTGACGAATACATTCTTTTTGGGCAGTCTTTAAGGATAAATCAAATAACTCTAAAACATCCTCAGATATATCATTTCGATATTTGTCTTGTACGGAAATCCAGCTTCCTAAGTAACACCATAAATCTTTTGCAGCGTTATAGTCAAGATTTGATGCTATTTCAATAAGATATGGTATAACGGCATAAAAAATTGGTTTGCAGCTCCCCGAATCCCAGATACAGTCAGTAATTTCCTCAAAGATCTCTGATTCTGTATCAGGCTCCTGCGCAAATTCTTCTATTAAACAACAAATATTGTTATTTTCTGACATATTCCATATCTTATGGGTGTACTCTATTTTTTTTACCATGATTCTGCTTTGCCTCCCCTAATCTTACTTTTTAATATTATTCCTTAGGAAACACCCTTCCCATTGCCTCATGCTTTCGTCTGCAGCTCAGGCGCATTGCCGGATTAATATGATTTACTCGTCAGTTTCACTGTTTAAGGCGTTTTTGATTACCTCTATCATGCGCGAGACCGCGTTCAGCTTATCCACGATTGTGAGCATGCGCACGCGTTCATCGTCGTCAATAACGCCGTCTCTCATAATGTCAACAAGTTCACTGGAAATTTTCTCCATATCCTGCGCTGAGCCCAGAAATTTAAGCACCAGCCTGTCCAAATTGGCGGGCTGCTGAGATGTCTTATTGTCCCTTACCAGATAATCTAAGGACACATTAAATAAGTCGCTGATGGAAAGCAGCTTGTTGATATCGGGACAGGACATGCCCGTTTCCCATTTTGATACCGTCTGCCTGCTCACATGCAGCCGCTCAGCCAATTCAGCCTGTGAAATATTCATCTGATTTCTAAGCAAATTTATCTTGCTGGCAATGTCCATTGAAAATATCCCCCTTTTAAATCCAATGCATTTTCACTTCGTTGAAAACGAAATTATTATAGCATGTTTTTGGGGGAGTAACAACCAACTCAAAGACGCACTTTGGGGAATTTTGTCAACTGGCGGTTGCCAGTAATGTTCTTTTTATCTCCAATCTCTAAAAAACATTATCCCATTCAAAGTATAACAAAAGGCATTCGGATTTTCTCCAAAATGCCATACTCTTTCACACTATCATATTATTGCTCTATTCCTTTGTTCTAAATACTCTATAAATTTTTCAGACATATATTCATCATTAATTTTTTCTACTAAAGTTATTTTTTTCATAAACAATATATGTCTATTTTCCGAAGAATGATATGATATTCTTCCATTAGGTTTTATGCGTATCAAATTCTCATCAAACATTTTATGATGGTTTTCACAAAGCCATAATCCATTGTGTCCATCCGTTGCATAAGATAATTTCTTTTCTAATGTCAATGGCTGCTTTTTAATATCTGCTACAGACCATATGTGTGCGCCTTGTATCAGTTCTGGTATTTCGCATTCACATAGTGCGCATCTCTTTGTTCCTAATCTGTCCAAAAGATTAAACAAATATCTTGGTGAACGTAAACTGTTATTTTCTTCAAATACTTTTTTCTCCAATTGCATATCTGTCTTAATAACTTTTATTTTCCCCATTTTAGCAATAACATCCAGACAAGACTTTGGCAATTCTTTGAGGTCTCCCTCTAATACCTCATATAATGTCAATTTCTGTTTCTTTGAAGCCAATAGCGCCATTGCATAACACATCATACCTGTAGCATATTTATTCGCTCCATATGTTTTACCATAAATATCAATTTGCAATGCACTGCTTTTTGTTATGTATGTTGAATTATTGCTACTGTTTCTGTCCGAATTAAGCTTTCTCGCTGTCATTATATCCTCAACAGAATTAAATGCATCTATTCGCTGGGTTATAGCTTCAGGATTAAGGAACGTAAAGCCTATCGTTTTCATTAATCGGTACATCATAAAAATATAGTCTGTTTCTGGATTACCATTCAAATCCAAAAAATAGTAATATAAAGATTTCTTAGGATGTGAACTCATATAATAAATATTATACGCTGTAGTCACGCTCTGAACACTTGAATTGCGTCCTCGTATTTCTTTTTCTGAAAAAGAAATATAAGACACAACATCCTTATACAACATCAAAGCCATTCGTCCCTTATTATATGAGCGTTCTACTAAATCGTCTTCATAATCATTATCTACAAAAATATATGTATAATCAGTCTCTCCACATATTCTTCTGCATACATCACTCATTACATCTTCAGTTATGAAATCGCTAAAATATTCGCCCGTATTTGCCGATTTTTGCAAATTCTTTTTAATTATAAAATGCGGTTTATCATAGTAAATCATAATTAGTTACAAAAACCTCCTTTCTTCTACTCCCAGATATACCTATTATTTCTCCCAACTCAATAAGATTATATCCATTTTCTTCAATCCATTTTAGCAGTTTCTTGTTGGTTTTTCCCTTATGCTGCACTACATACGACAGCATAAATGGAATTTTATGTGCTGTCAGACTATTAGCATATAAGAATAACTGGTTTTCTAATTCATCATTCCATCCATTAAACCCTCTTTTCCCATCATTGTAAGCCCCTGTCGTCAAAGTATAAGGCGGATCCATATATACAAATGCTTTATTTTTTCCTACTTGCGATATTTTTTCATAGTTACCAGACATAAAAACGACATTCTTTTCTTTTATAACACGCGAAAAACTAATCATTTTTTCTAATACTTTATCATTAAACCAACGCATACCTACAGGATTATTAAAATTGTATTGACTATTAAATCGTATCTGCTGCTGATAACCATATAAAATAAGCGTATATAAAATTCTTGGATCTCTTTTTTCAATAGGTAGTGAATTATAATAATCTCTTAATTCATAATATGCTTCTGCATTTCCTCTTTCTAATCCATACTTTGATTCCAGCTTTTTAACATACAAAAGATATTGATAAGTATCAATATTCCGAAACGACTCTATAAGTGCCTTAACAATATGATTCAGATCATTATATACAACCGTTTCACAATCATTTATATTTATGCCAACATTGAATCCCCCTCCAAATGCATCAACAAAAACATCTACTTCTTCTGGCATATTAGTTTTTATATCTCTGATTAACTTTGCTTTACTGCCAATATAGTTTAACGGCGACTCAAACACTATGTCATCAGCATTACGTTTTTCAACAAAAAATAAATACTCAAAATGCTCCTCATCATTTTGAGACTTCCAATTTTGATACTTTTTATACGAAATCTTTTGATATTTAAATGTTTCTGGCTTCCCATATCTTTTTAAGGCAGCCTCTATGTATTCTTTTGACATAAACCCATCATTATTATAACTAAAAATAATGTATTTAGCTTTTGTCTTAGCTAAAATTTTATCAAAAAGGATATTAACCTTCAATTCTTTTGACCAATCTGATCTCATTGGAGCAGTACTTCGTGAACCCGTAACTTTGCTTATAGGCGGATTATCATCTAAAATCAACGTTTCCAAAAGATGGTATTGTGTTCCATATTGATTTTGCGTGTATGGCGGATCTAAATACAATATATCACAATTGACATTTTCTATAATTTCTTCTATTTTTGCATTATAGACAGTTAAATTATTATGTTTTATATTGCGAAAATCAACCTTATCAAAAACAATGTTCTTCAATGCCCTACTGTCCCATTTCTTCAAAAATGCACCATATACACCAGCAGTATTAGACACATCCGAAACAGACTCAATCAAACACGCTAATAAATAACAATATTCATCATCATTAATTAATTCATATTCCTTCCATTTTTCTATTGTCTGCCTAAAATAATCTATTCTCCCTGCGTTTTCCGAAGTAAAATACATTCTCTCTGAACCGCCTGGTGAATAATTCTTATAAATGAAGCCTTCTATAACTTCTTGATTATTATTAAAAAATTCAAAAGGATCAAATCCTAACTTTTCAAACTTACAATCAGGTGCACATATTCTTCCCTTTGCATATACTGTAGACCATTTAAGATTATCATTAATGATGATATCATAATATTGCTTAAAATAATCTGCAACTGAACCAGAACCGCAAAAAGCATCAAAAAATGATAACCCTTTTTTCAACAAACCCTCACTTTGCAATAAATTTTCTATGTACCAAAGCATTGATTCCTTATTACCTAAATACCGCATAGCAAACGCCACCTTATTATTTTAATCTTCAGCCAAGCATACATGTGCATATTCACATTTAACCAACTACTGCTTACAACTAACTTTTCTATTTCAAAGACAAATCTCCTTATATACTATATCATTTGCACTTACTGATATCAAGATGCCTCTTTGATTTTCATTCATTGATTTTCCTCGTCTTTGTAATTGATTATCTTTCAAACCAATCCCAAATACCACCTATTGGAATACAGCCATAGTTATATAATATTCACCAAGGTCCTCGTCCGCCATAAGGCAGTATTTCGGTTTTGCGCCAGTTCCTTCATATATGTAATAGTAATATACCATGCCGTGCGTAATGTATTCCTTTCTGTATGCCGCCCTTCCAAGCTCATCATAGTAAGTCATCTGCATCTGCGCACTCGTGCCAAAAACGCGGGAATTATGCCAATAATCCCTGCGGTACAGTGTCCCGTCTTCACGGTAAAACCATTTTATGGAAAGAAGACTTTCGTCCGCGCTTTCCTCATGAATTTGCTCATTCCAGATTATATCAGCATAGTCTGTAACTCCTCTGACTTCGTAGCTCAGCAGCTTTCCGTCATCTTTATAGTCACAAGAAACCTGCGTGACATCTTCCAGTTTAGCAGCATCTATGCCATCATAAGCAAGCAACGAATACGTGTCATCCTCCCATTCTTTAGTCTGCACGCCGTTAAACATAAACCCATAACAGGAAACTATCCGTTCAAGCGCATAATTGAAATTGAAGCTGTACAAAAATCCACACCCTTTTCCAGTTTCCTCGTCTAAGTACATCTCCAATTCAAGCCGTCCCAGCATATCATAGTACTGATAATAAGGCTCTTTTCCTTTAAAGCCGCACTCAGACAGGACGGCATCCTTGCTTTCGTATTCCTTCGGCGGATAATCCGTCAAATCCCACTCATCTTTACCGCTCAACGCCATATTTGATACGGTTATTTTTTCTTGCGGCTGGTAATCATACAAACGATACATATACTGCCAAAGCAGCTCATCATAATAGTCCTTATGCACAGGATATGCTGGCGCATACTGCTCAACCTCACCCTCATAAATAACAGCCTGCTCCAAACAATCCTCTATGCGCAGCCACGCCGTGCGCTGTCCTCCATTCTCCCATGACAGTTCCCAGTCACGCAGCTTCACGGGTTCTCCTGTTTTGACATTTATATAATAAATGTTCTTTAACTCCCTGTTTTCCTCTGCCTGCTCCACCATGTAATAACCGCTGCGTGCCTCTGTATAGTACGGAATTTCTATCGGTTCCTCTGCAAAAGCATTTATTCTGCTGTCCCATACATAAAGCAGCCCTTGTGCTCCCGTTTTTGCCGCATCTTCCGCAAATACCTCCAAATCTTCCCACTGGTCGTACAATTGACACTCGTAGTCCGCCAGCCCGTCAAACCGAAATGTAAGCCGCTCTGCCTCAATAGGACAGTCAAAAGCCTGTGCGACATTTCCGCTTCCGTCATAAATTATCAGACTGTGTGTTATTTCTCCCTGCATATTTTTTTCTGTACGCAGCACAAGGCTCCAGCCTTCCAAATCATACGGAAACATAAAATCAATCTCGCGCTCCGTCACATAAACGTCCTGTGCTTTGGCATTTATTTCAGATGTCAGGCTTTCCCCATCCGCCGCCGTTTCCTCTGACACTTCTTCCGCCGTCTGCATTGGACTGTCCTGTATTGGACTGGCCTGCATTGGACTGTCCTGTATTGGACTGGCCTTCACAGCGCTGCAGCCTGCTGTCATAGCACATAATATAATCGCAAGAAATATTTGTGACATCAGTGTCATAAAATTGTTTTTTCCCATCACTGCGCTTCCTCCAGATTTTAGGTAGTGTCAAATTTACTGTCTTATTTTTTCCACGGCTTTCTGACCGAGGCAGAATCCGTCCCCATCACTCCATGCGAAAACAATATGGTGTGCTGGCATCCCAAAACGGCGTCATATTTTTGCTCACAATTTACCCGCCGCCTCAAGATTTTTTACGCTATTATCAACAAAAATACATTCTGCGGCATACCTAATTTTAAAATTGTTACAGATCAATAGATGTTAAAGTCTTTATGAAGCAGCTTTTGTGCGCATAATACAGCCTGCTCGCGGTCCGTTCCAGGATAGGATACTGCTATCTGCCTGTCATCACTGCTGTTTCTTCCAAGCAAAAATACCCCTTCCGTAAGCATGGGGGCTGCTGCAATCGACATTATTTCGCAATCTCCCGTTGCTGCATCCAGATATAAAATATTATTTAATTCATATGGCTTGTTTGAAATATTTATGGGCATCATCAGGTAATCCTTTGTATAGTCTAACGCCGATATTACAATCAAACCTTCAAATTTGTCTCGGTCATGAAACAGATGAAACAGGTAACGGGTGTACTCACCGCTAATCCGTATCTCTGTCTCGGTATAATCATCCAAATTGTAAAACTCCCACAAGATACCAGTATAAGTTTTTTCAATCCTGCTCTTTAGCGGAATCGTGTTGCAAAGCACAATAACAGCAGCAATACCTAAAATTATGAGTAAAACAGCATCCCTAAAATCTCTCGCATTTCTTATATAACGTACTCCCATATCATCTATCCCCCCACAAATACCGTGTCAAATGGCTGCTATTGTGCCACATTGATTATCTGATCCCCTTGTTGTGTACTATATTTATAGTGTAATACTATGCAGTGAAAAATGCAACGCTTTCAAACACTTATCTGTTCCTATTTCTGACAAATGTGTCATATTTTCATGCTTTCCCGCGCTGCAGCAGATTGATAAAGGGCATGGCAGCCGCCACACCCTGATTGTAATATCTGCAGTATTTTCGATATTTCTCACACGCTCAGCTTTTTATCAATAAGCCATGCCGTGGCAAAGAAAAGCGCTATGTCCACAATAAAGTAGAATACAGTGCATACAAGAATATACAATCCCCCGCCCGCTGTGTTTCCCAGCAGACAGTACGCTATGGCGCTCTCAATTTTATCAATAATCACAGAGAATACAAAATACGCAATTACTGACACAAATGTCATAAATTTGCTGCCGTTCATCACTGTATTGGCAAGCGTCGTCACAAACAGCGCAAGCGTTACGAGAAAAAGCCAGAGCGTAAAGGTGAGAATTATCCCCTTCAAAACTATGTGGATATTTATAATATCTGATAATTTAGCATTAAAAAGTATATCCAACAAATCATTTATAAAAGCCACTATATCATCAAATCTTGCCACAAAAGCGGCGGTGCATATAAACATTACTACCGTAAATACGACCAATATCGCGATAACCTGTACCGCCGACGCAAGAATTTTGGACAGAAGTATGCTGCGCGGGGATTTTGGCAGCATAAACAGCATATAGCTCTGTTTTGTCTTTAAATCCTTTGAATAAGTGCTGAGGCACTCAAACGCCACAAAAATTACAGCGATAAACATTGCCATTCCTATAAAACCTATTGTAATGCCTGCACTGTCGGCATTTCCCCTTATCAGCATCACTGCGTAAAGCACAAGCATTGCCGCCAGAGTCACAGCAATTATCAGCTTTGAAAACGCCTGTTTCCTAAATTCATATTTCATCAGTTTTAACATAATATACCTCTCATTCCGCCTTAACGGCCCATTTTGTGAAAAACACACATTCTGAGTTTTTCTGACATTTGCAAATTTTTTTGGCGGTGTCTTATGCCGCCCTAGTGTTTTGGAACATCTTCACACTATGAATAAACCTCCTTATACAGCTCCACAATCGACTTGCCACGCTGCTCCCTTATCTTTTCGGCATCGCCTGCGATAACACTCCTGCCGTTTTTGATGAAGATAACGCTGTCAACTATCGCCTCAAGCTCGTCTACGAGATGGCTCGATATAACAATAGTGCTGTCCTCACCCGCGGCGCGGAGCACTGCTTTGATTATATGCCCGCGCGCTATCAGGTCTATGCCGTTGAGCGGCTCGTCTAAAAGATAGAGCTTTGCCTTTCTTGCGATTGTGACCGCGACCTTCAGCTTTGCCGCCATGCCTGACGACAGATGTGTCACTTTTTCTTCCGCGTCAAGCTCCATTTCCGCAAGAAGGCTTTTGAATAAGTCCATGTCAAAGTCACTGAAAAACTCGCTATAATATTTCCCAACCCCGCCCACTGTCATAAATGAATAGAAATACGGCTCCGTGGACATATAGGCTACCTCGCTTTTTGAAACGATGCCTATGGGCGCATCTTTGTACAGGATTTCCCCGCCTGAGGGCTTGACAAGCCCTGCCACCATTTTCATAAAGGTAGTCTTGCCGCTGCCGTTTGGTCCTAAAAGCGCGTAGATTTTTCCTTTTTCAATTGTGACACTTATGTCATCTACTGCTGTTTTGTTTAAGTAAGTTTTCCTCAAATTTTCACATTTAAGCATATTGAAATTCCTCCGTTTTATTTTGCTCTTTTCATTGATTTTGCTACTGACAAAGCATACATATCCTGCCGTGCCGTTCATATTTGCTGAATGAACAATGTGGTGGGGCTAAAAATTTTGTGAAATCGCCTCAATTAACTCCTCCTTTGTATAGCCAAGCTCTTTCATCTCGCTTATAAAGCCGTTCAGTCTTTTGCGCGCCATATCCTCGCGTATCGCGTTGAAAATTTCAGGGTTCTCCGTCACGAATGTGCCGAGTCCTCTTTTCGTAAAACACATTTTCTGCTGCTCCATTTCCTTGTAAATGCGCGCCGCCGTGTTGGGGTTGATGTTGTACTGGAGCGCAAGCTCCCTTGTCGAGGGAAGCTTTTCACCCATTGGTAGATGTCCCTGTATCATATCTTTTTTTATGCGGTCTATCACCTGCAGATAGATTGGTATGTTGTTGTCGTATTCCAAAAATTTATTCACCTCTTTTCGTATGGTTGTGGAAATGCTTTTATTGCAGCTATTGGTGGTTGTATTCTTTGCTTATTGAATATGCGTTTTAGTGAACTAGTTAAATAGTACACTAATATTATAATTATGTCAATGCTTTTTTGCAGATTTTCACGGATTTTCACAGATTTTTCAACAATATCTATTTTGCGGAGGCTGTGAAGTCATTTTTCCATTCATATCTCAAAGCTTTCAGAGACGGCGCAGTCATCATTGACGCCATAGACGACCAGACGATAAATTCCTGGAAACAAGTATGGATATGCGTCTGTTACTTGTTTGGGTACGGTAATTGCTTTGCTTTCCTTACTAAGACAGATGTCTGACATCAAATTGTAGGCAATGCCTGTTTCGAGCTCTATCCAGACGCCCTGATACCACATTTCGAGGGCTGGCAGGGTAGCCTTGTATTCCCAATTTTCGGGACTGTTATTTTCGATTATGCAGTCCAACAGCCCGCCGTCTTTTCTTGACAGTCTGATGTCTGACCTTATTTTTGCGCTTTTTAAGGCGGCATTGTCATATGTGCGGCTTATTTTGAAGGCGCCCAGATATGGCGTCAAATCAATCGCCGCATAAGAGCTTTGCTGCGCGCTCCACTCACTATAGCTTTCGCTTGACGGAGGTATATAGCCCAAAATACATTCCTTTCCGTCTGCCAGCATAAAGCCAACCCTGCAGCCGCGGGTGGCGTCGATAATAGGGTTATCCCTGTCTTTTAATATTCCTGTTGCCGCAATATTTCCATTTTCTATTTCGTATGTTATGCGGTCATAATATAAAAGCTTATTTCCGTCTGAATGTGCCATATGCTCGCGGCTGATTTCCTTTATACAGTCTAGGCTGCGCATATCGTTGAAAATTATATCCGTATCACGGGGAGCGTTGACTGTAATGCGTCCGTTTATGTTAAACGATACATTGCGCCAGTTATAAAATTCTGTCCATTTAATGTCAGTTATTGTGATATTGCTTTCTTCCAGTCCGTAGCAAAAGGCGTCGCCAAGGCTCTGCCGTCTTTTTTCATATTTCAGCAAAAATGCTGTAAATACGACGCTTAATACAATGCCTATAATTACAGGCGGCAGCAAGCTCTTACTGATGTGGCTGCAAAAATTCTTCTCACTATGCCCTGTTTTTATGTGACAACAAAAATTTTTCTCACTATGCCCTGTTTTGTCAAGGGCGGCATTTATTCTGCAATGCATACAAACCACCTCCGTGAATGGTAAAATAACCTTATATACTTGCAGTCTAACAAATAAAAAGCGTAAAGTCAACAAACCGCCCCAGCTTTGCAGACTGAGGCGGTTTTCGTCGTTTACATCGGATTTTTTCATCTGAGGGAACTGCGTGTTGTATTTCAGCGTACAGAACTCGTGATTTTGATTAGATAGATTGGTATGTTGTTGCCGTATTCCAAAAATTTATTCACTTTTCGTATTTTATTTGATTCAAAAAGCTCTGTGCAAATGAGTAAAGGAAAGCTCTTGATATTTTCTTTATCCCAGCATATAATAAAGCCTAAAAGAAATGTTGACTCTTTCTATTCCGAAGAAAATATGGCAAGACTGAAAAAGGCCATTCAATACCTCAATGAAGGAAAGGGAACTGTGCATGAAGTAAACGAATATGGGGTGGAGTAAAACGATGGAGATTCGTCAAAAGTGGACCAGGCAAATGAAAAATAATATAGAGGGGATTATGCCTCCCACAGAAGATCCCATTGATCCATCGGCTTTTTACGTGTCAGATGGATTATTTTCTACTTATTCCAGTATGCGGTTTCGGAAACTCTTGATTGAAACGGGGGAAGAAGCTGCAAACATCCTGACAAGGAGCGGAACCCGGTGTATCCATTTTGAAAACGATTATATCTATGCTTTTTTGGACAAGCGAATCATAAAGCTCCAGAGAGACAGCCTGCAGATTGTAGAAACATATCGGGAAAAAGTACCCAGCTATGCGGATTATGTGGGGCTTTTATGTGCGGATACATTCTTGATTGGAAACCACAATGCAGATTTCCTGACCGAATTTAATGTTCTGACAAAACAGACCCACAGACGAAAAATCGGCGGCTGCTGCGGCATTTTTCAGATTGGGCAGAATCGTTTTGCGGTGTTCAATTATCAGGCGATTCTTATTTACTCGCCGCAGGACAGAAAACTGTGTAAGCTGACTGATACGGAACGCTATGCAGAATGCGCTGTGGGGGAGTCTGGACGTGCCTATCTTCTATGCGGAGGAGTGAATTACAGCGGACCTGAAATTACCTCAGCCGAATATAAAATATTGGTCTATTCCATTTTGCCAGACATTGTTTTAGAGAAAACAATTGTGATTCCGTGGCAGATTTGCGCTAATCTTCGCGGTGCGCTGCATTTTCGCCTGTCGAAAGACGAAACCCAGCTTTACTTATACGCTGCTGCGTCGGTCTGGGTGTACTCTATCCATGCAGACAGGATTGATTTCCAATACACATTTTCGTCGGATGGCAGAATGGAGCACATAATTAATGTTTTTCCAGACAAATCGTTTTTGTTGACATCATCCGATTCGCTAAAGGATTGGGAAGTGTCGGGATGGGAGCTTCCCGTTTGCCGATGAGCCAATCAAGACCTCAATGAAGGAAAGGGAAATGGTAAAATAATCTTATATACTTGCAGTCTAACAAATAAAAAGCGTAAAGTCAACAAACCGCCCCAGCTTTGCAGACTGAGGCGGTTTTCACCAAACTTCCAATATATAAAATTTGCTGTCTCCTGCTTACATCAGCGACGCCACGCACTCCTCGACCTTTTTCATGCTGTGCGTCGGCTCAAAGCGGGCGACTACATTGCCTTCGCGGTCAACTACGAATTTAGTGAAATTCCACTTGATTTCGGGGTTGTTTTTGTAGTCTTTGTCTATCGTCTTGAGCATTGTCGCCATCGCAAGCGCTTTAGGACCGCTGCCAAAGCCTTCAAAGCCTTTCTGCTCCTTTAGGTACTTGAATAATGGGATAGCGTTTTCGCCGTTTACATCGGACTTTTTCATCTGCGGGAACTGCGTGTTGTATTTCAGCGTACAGAACTCGTGAATTTCATCGTCTGTCCCTGGCGTCTGCCCCGCAAACTGGTTGCAGGGCACGTCGATTACCTCAAAGCCCTGCTCGTGGTATTTCTCATACATTTTTTCAATCGGCTCATAGTGCGGCGTAAATCCGCAGCCTGTCGCCGTGTTCACGATAAGCAGCACCTTTCCCTTGTAATCCGAAAGCGGTATCTCGTGTCCGTCTGCCGCCTGTACTGATAAATCATAAATGCTCATTTTCTTTTACCTCCTGACAATTGTTGATTAAAAAGTTACCCTATAAATATTGCCCTATAAATATTGTTCTATAAAGCTGCATACATTTTCCTTTGGCTGAAAGCCTACCTGCATGTCCATTACCTCGCCGTCTTTCATGACCATAATCGCGGGGATATTTGTTATGCCGTACTCGTCGGCGTGGCGTGTCGTTGACTACCTTAATTTTATCGTTGAGCGAAACCTGCTCCTTGTATGCGGGTATATAGTAAACTTCTGCGGCAACCTCGAACATAAATTCCGCCTCTGCCTCCTCTTTGGGGCTAAAGCCGATAATTGCCACTTTTTTGTTTTTGTAAAGCGGCGCGTCACAGGTGGCGCAATAGCTTACGCCTCTGCCGAGAAATTTCTCCTCTCCCTCATAGGGCTTGCCAAAATTGACGCCTGTGGCGAGAATAACCGTGTCCGCCTCATAGCTCTGATTGCTTTTTGACTGGAGGCTGTAGTAATCACCCATTGCGTACACACCTGTGATTCTGTCCTCGTTAATTTCAATCTGCATCTGCTTTAGGTGCTCATCAAAGCGTTTTGCGAGCTCAGCGCCTGTGACTGCGGGAAGTCCGAGATAGTTGTTTATCTCATGCGCTTTTTCAACCTTCTCGCTCAGGCTGCTGCTGCCAAATAATATGAAGCTTTTGTTTCTGATTTTCAGTGTGACTGCTGCGGACAAGCCTGCAGGACCTGTGCCTATGATGGCTGCGTCGTATCTTGCGCCCATTTGCGGTTCCTCCTTTTTGCTGCCGTTTCTTTTTTGTAGTTAGCAATTATATTGTATGCAATTTAATTGAATATGTCAAGATGTTTGCGGGAATTTTTTCTCGAAATTTTATCTTTGACATGACAACAGGACACTTCCAGTTTTTACTTGGAAAGTGTCCTTAGAGGCGCAGCCTTATTTTGGCAGGTTATTTTGGGCTGGCATTTTTTTAGCTTGACTTGCCTTTCTTAATTATATTTAACTCTTGTCCAGACCTGCATCTCGTTTTCGCCGCGGTTTGCCCAAGTGTAGTATGGCACATATGTGAGCGTTACATCTTTTTCACGCAGCGTGCCAAGAGGATTATAAAGCGCCGTACAATCTGCCGCTATCTGCGCTGCGCCCAGAACCGTAATCTTTTTTATATAGTTATCTCCGATTTTTGAGTCTGATATTTCAAAGCTGTTTTTCGCCTTTACTGAGAGCAGGTGAAGATTTTTCCCATTGTCTTTTTCTTCGAGACAATATACGAGCGGTCCTCTTATGAGCGCTGCCTTTCCTATGTCCTCCCGCACGGCGGCTGACGCGCTCACAAGCATTGCCTTCATTGCAAACTCAAGCCTTACGGTGTCCTCGTCTGTCCATTGCTTTGAAAGGTAAATATATCCGTCTTTTTCCTCAATATTAAATTCGTCTGCGTTTTCAATTTTGCAGCCAAGAGGCAGACAGATATTTCCGCGCTGGGCATTATCACCGCAGACTTCCTCCGCTCCCGCCGCGCACCAGTCGGGAATACGCAGGGCAAGCCTGAATTTAGTGTGCTCGGCGCGCACTTTTATCTCTACATTACCTTCCCACGGAAGCTGTGAGCTTATATCCACGCTGACATTTTTCCCGCCGATATTTTTTGTAAGCTTTCCGCCTATATAAAGATGCACAAAAAGCGTATTGTCATTTTCAGTGTAGGCATATGCGCCGACAGAGCTTATGAGGCGCGCAATGTTGGGCGGACAGCAGGCGCAGCCGAACCACTTCTGGCGCACGGGCTTGACGTGAAATTTGCGCTCGTCTTTGCGGCACGCTGCGGGATTTACCTCCAGCGGATTTACATAGAAAAAGCTCTTGCCGTCAAGCGCCATGCCACTCAGCACACCGTTGTAAAGAGCGCGCTCCATGACGTCTGCATATTTCGCGTCGGGCTTTATCTCCAACATTCTCCGCGCAAAAAATATCAGTCCAATCGAGGCACAGGTTTCCGCATACGCCGTATCGTTGGGCAGGTCATACTCAAACGAAAATGCCTCGCCTATATGCGTAGCGCCTATAGCGCCCGTGATGTACATTTTTTTGTTTACAATATTGTCCCATAGTCGCCCGCAGGCGGCAAAAAGGCTCTCATCACCCGTCAATCGCGCAACGTCCGCCATTCCCGAGTAAAGGTAAACGGCGCGCACCGCGTGTCCTACTGCCTCTGTCTGCTCGCGCACGGGCAGATGGGCCTGATGATAAAAATAGCGAAGCCCGTCCGCGCCGCCTTTTTCCTCGGGGTGCCCCTCCATATCAAAATAGTAGGGCTTCGTACCCCTCTGGTCTATGAAAAAGCGGCTAAGCTCGAGGTATTTTTTATCGCCCGTCACCTCATACAGACGCACAAGCGCCATTTCCGCTATCTCATGCCCTGGATAGCCCTTGCATTTACCCTCGCCTGCGCCAAAATGCTTGTATATGCAATCGGCAAAACGCTCCGCCGCGCGAAGGAGCTTGTCCTTGCCCGTCGCCTGATAGTATGCGACAGCGCCCTCCGCAAGATGTCCGAAACAGTACAGCTCGTGGTGGTCGCGCAGATTTGTAAAAATTTTGTCCTTGCCGTTTATTATGTAGTAGGTGTCCAGATAGCCGTCATCCTGCTGCGCCGCGCAGACAATGTCTATCGCGCTGTCGGCAAGCTTTTCCAGCTTGGCGTCGGGATGCTGCGTGAGTGAATATCCTACCGCCTCTATCCATTTTGAAAAATCGCTGTCCTGAAAAACAAAGCCGTAAAATTTGTCCTCAAGCTTGTCGGGATTTTCGGGAAGCGCCTCAAAGCCGCGGAAGGTGTATTTTGGCTCAATGTAAGACTCGCCTTTCTGTTGCTTTTCCCTGTTCATTTTGCCCGCGATTTTGAAATTGCGCATACAATAGCTTGGCGCCGCACCCTCCACGCTGTCGTTCAGCGCCGCCCACTGGTACGGGATAACCTCCGTGCGGACAAGCTCCATTTCGTTTTTCCAGAAGGAGTCGGTTATCTGTATTTGTGACAGCGAAATTGGGGCTGTAAATTTTGATTTGTCCATGATTCCCTCTCATTCTGCCGTTTAGCGGCTTTCTATAACATTCGGCGATTCATTTTCACCTGCGTAAAAATCAGGCGCTTTTTATTTTTCTATTGCATCTTTGTAAGCGGCAAACGTTATATCATCAAACAGCACCCATTTAACCACATCAAGCTCTCCAGGGTGTTCTGATACAAATGCCTTTGATGTTTCAACGGCTATTTTTGCCGCCTCGTCAATGGGGAAGCCGTATATTCCTGTAGAAATCGACGGAAACGCTATGCTTCTTATGCCGTTTTTTACGGCAAGCTCCAGACAGGAACGATAGCATGAGGCAAGGCGCTCGCGCTCTTTCTTTTGCCCTCCGCGCCAGACTGGTCCTGGCGTGTGTATCACGTAGTCACATGGCAGCTTATATGCCTTTGTCATTTTTGCCTTGCCTGTCTCGCACCCGCTCAAATGTCTGCATTCTTCTAAAAGCTCTGGTCCTGCCGTACGGTGAATCGCGCCGTCTACCCCACCGCCGCCGAGCAGGCTTGTATTGGCAGCGTTTACGATTGCCGTGACATTATGGTTTTTCGTTATGTCGCCTTTTACGGCAATAAACTGCGTCTGCGGCGCTTCCTTGACTAAATCAGGTTTCCGCCGCATTTTCACGTATTTGCATATCCATCTGTCATATTCATAATCACCGTATTCATCCGCGTGGCAGACATAGAACAGGTCATCTGCCATTTCGAGGATAACGTCTGAAAGCTCGAGATTTTCTTTCCATTTTTCCTCTATTGCGCTATAGCCGCAGAGTGCGCCAAGGATATTGCCTGTGACCGCGCCCGTGGAATCGCTGTCGCCCTTATGGTTTACGGCTACCATGATGCCCGCGGAAAAATTGTTTTGGTATCTGAGCGAACAGTATATGGAAATGGCAAGCGTCTCCTCTGCCACCCAGCCCTCGCCAAGCTGATGGATATTGGCAAGGTCGTCGTCATGATTTTCGGAAAGAGCCACGGAAAGGTCAATCAATCGCACAAGCGTACCAAGATAAGACTCTCCCGCAAACACCCTCGCCATGGCATCCCTTGCCTCCAGCACGATCTCCTTCAGCGACATCTGCTGACGCGGATACACAATTCGGCTGATAATATGCACAAGCGCCGACGCGCTCATGTAGCCAAGGGGATGCCCATGAGTGATGGCGGCGATTTGCGCCCCTTCCTTGTCAAGGCTGTCAAGGCTGTCGCGATTCCCATGCCGCAGAGCCAGCGGCGCAACGCGCATTATTCCGCCGCAGCCTTTGCTGTCATTTAGCGGATTGTCTATGCTGCCAAAAGCACCGCCGCTTTTTTTCCTGCTAAGCGCTGATATGCAGGTCATGCCAGGCGCTCTGCGGCTGTACAGCTCAGGCACGTCAAGAAGCCACGAAATACTCTCTTTCTTTAACCTTTGCGGCTGATCCTGAAACTGCCCAAAGCTCTGCTCCTGCGTGATGAGCCAGTCCATATATGCTTTTGCTGCGTATGCGTGCGAAGCGCTGCTTAAATCGCCCAAAGCATCAGCTACAAGTATGCCGTCCGCCGTAAACAGCGACATCTGCGTATCGTCCGATATAAGCGCCTTGCCGCTGCTGCTGTCAAGAGCGTATTCCTGTATTCCCTGTCTGCCGTATATTGAAAAAATCCTGTCTTCACTCATAAATTCAATGGGATATCCCAAAGCGTCGCCCACGGCGCCGCCAAACAGGCTGCCTCTGATTGAATCCAGATATTTTTCCTTCTCATTTCCGTTTTTGAGAATGTTAGACATTTGCCTGCGCCTCCTTTTGCATATCATCATTGTATGCTGTTATTATACCTTATTTAAGCCGCAATTCCATTATTTTTTCACTATTTTTCACTATTTTTTCTCTCCATATCCTCTTTTGACATAAACGGCGTGACAAAGCGGCCTTTCTTGTCAAGCTTTGCGTACAGCACAATTTCATCGTCGTTTTCCATGCCGAAGCCATCCTCGTCCATCCAGTAGCGGCCGTCAGGCTGCACCAGCCATTCAAACTCTGCAAGACCGTCTTCGCGAAACGGCTTGCAGCTTATTGTAAAATTGACTTGGGGTCTTATTGAACCATTAAGGTCACATTCCCAATCGCCTGGCTTTACGCCTGGAAAATCAAGGAATATGCCGTTTTTGTCTGTTATCCTGCGGATTAGCTTTTGCCCATGAAAAAGGCATATATTGGCATCAACGTCTCCGCCTAAGCCGTTTCTCTCTTGGTCAGACAGCAGACGGTAATCGTCGCCAAGCGGGCAGCAATGTGGGATTGGCGTTTGCGGCTGCGGAGATGGTTTTTTTAACTTAAATTTGAAAAATGCCATGGCGTTACCTCCGATATGCTTTTTTGCTGCCGTGAGCATTATATCACAGCTCCTCCTGGAGCGCCCTTAGAAATCCTATAAATTAATCTGTTTCCGTTTTGGAAGCCCATAAGCAATCTGCATTTATTTTATGACATGAAGAACGTGCGCAGAACCCCACGCACATTTCCATTAGACTGCCATATTGTATTTTCTGCATGGGCTTCCGCTCGCTATTTTACAAGCAGCGCTTCGCGCTCCGCAAGCCACTCACGGACTGTATCCGTATCAACTTCAACCGCATCCGCAATTTCCTCACAGGACATTCCCTTATCCTGAAGCTTATACGCTGTTGATTTGGCTTTTTTCATCTCACCTACCAAAATTCCTTTATTTAAAACACCCATACTCAAGTTGCACATGCTCTGCACCTCCTCGCTCATTTCCTTTGATACTAATTGCTACCATAATTTCCAATCAAGTATATAATCTTTCTGCGTCTTAAAGGACGTACTAATTACTCCTGTTGTAAATGCACAGGAGCAGATTACCGTTCCATCCCGCCTAATTCCCACAACGCAGATATCATAATTCACTGTACATAGATGCTCATAGTTATAGATTGCCACAACGGAATCCCAACTCTCCGTCAGACATTCATACAGATTGGTAGCCCGTACCGTTCCATCATTTCGTAGTCCTATGATGCCATATTTTCCTACTCTAAGCGATATTATATTTTCCCATCCCTCAACATATCTTCTTTCCTCCTCACCACATCCATCCACTGCTATCCTGCCGTCCTTGCGTAATCCAGCTATAATACCGTGCTGTGATGAGCAGCTTATAGCGACAATATGCCGCCAACGACCATCGCTATAGACCATCTGGCTGCCCGTAATTCTTACGATTCCATCTTTTGCAAGAGTTACAAGCTTTTCCTGTGAAATTCCAACATCCGCCATTTGTCTGAAATCGAAATGTGTAACATTATCATCGAACCGATTATACTTCATAGCCAGCAGTGTATCATCCGCTTTCCATCCAAACAGCCAACCATTGCAGTAATCAATTGCCTCAATATTATTCCATGATGTACTTAATTCTTTCATTAGATTATCACGCCGAGTGTACCCCGTATCATTAGGCATCAGTTTTGACGTAATCACAGTCCCATCTCTTCTCAACCCAAACGGAATGCTGGAAATAAGAGGCTTTCCACCGCTTTCCCCATATTCGCCATTCCACGAAACCACATCCGCCCACTTTTGGGAATTTTCATCACATTTACCCATGTCCCATTGTCCCAAAAGAAATTTTTCTCTAATTCCATCACAGAAACGAGGACAAATATTGCCAAAGGCGACAGCCTTATCCCAGTCATTCGCGGTGTCCAGCGTAATACTGACTCCGCGCTTTTTATCGTAGGCAAATGCTATCATGTGGATATTCTTATCCGCATCCAGCATTGCGATACGAAACGCCCTATCTCCTTTATTTAAGATGGAAACCAAGTCCTTACGGATATGCTTTCCTGCTTTTCGTTCACATTTTTCTTCTGCGGCCACTGTCTTTTCACTCTTAGCGTCTACCGTTACCCTTTCAGCAAATTCAGATTCTCGCTTCTCGGTAACAACAATCTCCGCCGATATAGGCTGATAGACCAATCCCAGCGCAACCGTCTCATGCGGTCTTGAAATAGGAATTATACGCCCTCTATCCTCCTTAATACGTGGAAGCAGATTGCCGCATATTTCCGATTTCCTGCCTGCCAGCATCTCCTTCACAAAATACCATTGGCTATGGCCACTGGTAAGCAGCACCAGTTCCACTTCACCGCCATCTATGCCCGCTGACTCCAGGCAGCCATTTACCAACACCGGAAACTTCCTTAAATATTCTTCTGCGATTTTTTCAAATCTCTCTGCGTTTAATCCATAAGGCTCAACATCTACCTCAAGAAGCTCGGCAATCAGGTCAATATCCGCAAAACTCTCCACGGTATTCCCTTCTTCCAAAGCAGGCGATACCACGGTTTCCTTCCAGATTTTAAACTTTTCCCTTCCACATCTTTTCAATATTGTATCAGCCTTATCCTCCGAGAGTTTTCCTTTGACATATTCCTGCAGGATGCCCTCAACTTCCTGTCCTCCAAACGACAATTCCCCTTCCTTCGGCCATGTGGCAAGAACATCTGTATGTGAAACCTCACCCGGTGTATAGCGGCACAATGCCAGATCCGTAGTTCCGGCTCCCATATCGACTAAAAGGATTGTGCAGGGAACTCCAGGCTTAAGATACTCTCGGCTTTTTAGATAGTCCTCGCTCTGGAGAGTCGCAGCATGAATGGCAGCCTGCGCCTCGTCAATGCCTTCCACATTGGCAAAGCCAGCTTCCACCGCCGCCTGCACCATGAACGCCTTGCTCTCATCGCTCCATTTTACCGGATAACTGATCAAGGTACGCACCTTGTCATTTGCATCGCCCAGATGACCGCCCTCGCTCTGTGACTTATATACCGAACACAGATATGCCAAAAACTCTTTTATGAGATACTGCGCCTGCGCCTTCTTTCCTGCATCTGCGCTTTCCAGATCAATCTTAAAGTTTTGGCAGAGAGTGGCATTTCTCTTACCTACCTGGGCATCAAAACCATAATAGGTATTTCCTCCCAGCACTTTTTGAATCAAGGTTTGCACTGTAGGAAAAGAACCATTGAAAACAACGCTATCTGCTGCCAGCTTTTCCCCACAAGGTTTTCCGTCTTTATACCGCTTGACCCTCATAACGGATGTGCTTGTCCCAAAATCTATTCCGATAACACGCTCTGTAGACATTTATGTCACCTCTCGTTCCCAGAACAATCCTGTCCTGCGTTTGCTCTAATCATTTTCAGCAGCTTTACAACTTCCCTGCTCTAATATGTTTCCTTTTTGATACCATGCCGGAATCATTACCTCAACCTTGTCTCCAAGATATAATTCGCCGCCATTCCATTCCACATAAGCATTCACCCTCGACTCGTCAAGAACCACATATCCCGTTCGATCTTTTTCGATTTCGGCTTTTCTTGCGGCATTCAATAAAAGTCCGGCCCATTTCGCATATTCATCATTCGTACCGCCTTCTATTACGGGTTGCAGACATGACCGACTGATTTCTTCCAGACGCTTCCTATGAAACTTGTAATGGGTGCGCATCAACCACTCTCTTAGCACTTTCTCCTGCTTTTTTGTCCCGCCCTCTGCCACTTTCGCCAATCCGGTATAAAGGCCGCTGAACACCTCCGCATATTCTGCAAGCACAGATGTCCATTCTTTCAAGAATTGCGCTTCCACATCATTGGCAGACGGTTTTGTCTGCCTGTTACGAAGCAGCCGTTTCTTGACGCGATCCAGAACGTACAATGCTTTATCTATCATGACATCTAATATTTCCATCCGTTTTCTCCTCATCACTGATACATCACTCCATAATCATAGCAAAGTCATTCTGTTCCATCCCCATACACTGCGGCCAGGCCGAGCTTCTCTACGGTATCCCAGTAAAGCTTCTGATACTTCGTTATTGATACATTGGACACCTTTCCATCCTTTTCTTGAAAGTCAAGAACGCGGTCACAAGCATCAAAAAGTTCAGAAAGCAGACGCTTTCCACTCTGCAGCATATATTCAGCCTCTATCCGGCAGACGGGCTGTGATGCCTGTCCCTTGCCATCCTCAATCTTGGATGAATTCATCTCGTCATTCTGTTCACGAACCGAGGCATCTTCGCTAACATATGCCAACACTTCAAATTTCGCTATATGGTTAAATGGATAGATAAATACAACTTCATACTGCGGCTTGTAGTAGGCGATGTTCCCCTGCTCAAATTCTTCCCTATGCGGCTTAAAACTCATGCAAAGCTTTCCGTTTCTTCTCTCCAGATAAGGCAATCCCATCTGCATCCGCATGGACATCTCAGATGCCAATACGGGATGCATCGCTAAATTTTTAACCAAATCACTGCTCTTCATATCCCATTACTCCTTTTCTACTGATACTGTATAATTACCGCCGGTAGCCCATGCCGACATAAATTCATTTAAGCTGTGGGAAATCCCCCTGCCATCGGGTACGCCGGGATCGTTCAGAATAATCCGAATGTCATCCGGGTTGGTGGAATCAATGCCGATTACCTGAACCGCATGGTTGGCACTCACACCTGGCATCTCTGCCCACTCCGGATGGACAAGCACCTCATTATTGACCCCACAGATTACTTTTTTTCCCCTTTCTAACATATCAGAAAGTTCCGACAAAGTCACTCCTTGTTTACGTTCCACGTCCAACCCAAAGCTTTCAAGAATATTGCCCACATCGTTTGGAGCCGTGCCCGTCTCAGGGTCATACCAGCCATGTTCCTCTGCATATGCGCAGAACTCAGCTTCCGTAAATTCCCTATCCAAAAGTTCCTCCGCTACGAATTCCTGGCAGACTACCGCACAGGACACATCTCCATCCTGCATATGCCAACTCTCCATATCTGCCTCCGGGTCGCCCACAATATAATCCTTTTTCAGCAAGCCTTCAAAAAAATCCCGAATCCCTCCAAGTTTCTCTGTGGCTTCGCCCACGTTCTCCAAATCTTCCATAAACTCCAGGGACATACTTTTTCCTCCTTCCGATGTCTACATATGTTATTTTATTTCTCCTCCGGGTGCGGGGATACGCACCCATGCAGCAGCGTCGTCCTCGTCTCCACAAATGATCGCATTTCCTTTTTCCAATGCTGAAATCATGTATTTTTGATCATCCCTCAGAGCCATGCACGAAGCCATAATATCCTGGTCATCCGGTGCTGTCAGCCTATGCACTATCTTGTAGTTCGTATTCTTAACCGCACCGTCTACCAATCTCGTGGGAACCTGATCCACTACGACCAATCCTTGTCCATAGCCACGCACTTCCGACAACAGGTTGTCGAATAGGTCTGCGGCCGCCTCCTGCGGATTTCCTCCGCCCACATGGGAACGGGGCTTCAAAAGCACATTGTGAGCCTCTTCCACCAAAGCCAAATGCAAAAGTCGGTTTTCCTGTGCCTTACTGCGGTAAACATCATCATTCGCATAGCGCGACATCCTGTATTCATACAGCGCCTGCACCAAAAGCGACATGACCAGTGCCTTGTCCTTACTGCCTGACAATCTGCTGATGTTGATGATCACATTGCCGGAAAACAGCCGATCATAGTCTGTGGACTTGGAGACGTTAAGGATTCTTCCCCTCATTCCACGCCGCAAGGACTTGAACCTCGTCACCAATACCTCCGTCAGATTGTCCCTGTTGGTATTTGCATAAGTTTTGCGGCTCATGACCTCTCCCGCCTTTTCGAGCATCATGTCTATGGTCGGGTAACTTGACAAAGGCTTAACACTCTCTGCCTCGTAATCACAATCGTTACGTTCCGCAAAATCCCGAATCACTTCCTCCACGACTTCCTCAATAAGTATGGGCACGACCTCTTCCGAAGGAAGGCAGGCGTTTAGCAGCGTGACAAAATTCTCACAATGCTGAAGCAGGTTGACTCCCACCCCAGGCATGGACGCAGGCTCGTATGGATTGATATGCAGCTCCTCGACTGGCATTCCCTCAAACTCCGTCACGCCCGGCATATATATCGCAAAACGCTTTTCCTCCGGCAGATGCTTATTCTGCTCCATGGCCCAGCGTACATAATCATCCTTTGCCGGTTCGATAACCATAACCGGTATGTCCCTGCCAATGACTTCCTCCAGTATCCTCTTGCAGGTGGTGGATTTGCCACTGCCCGTCCCGCCAGCAACCAGTGCGTGTCTTACCAGGGAATTGACATCAATATCATAGGTCGTATTCTGAATAATTCCCGTATCCACGATATTGCCCAACGTGATCTTATCCCCTCGGACTACTGCCGGATTGTTTGCAAACCGCACCGCTGTCTTTACGAAACGAAGCCCGGGCACGTCCCGTCTGGGCAGCGATGTTGCCAGACTTAGCTCCCACGTGTTGATGGGAGTGCTCAAATACTGGTAAACCCTTCCGAAAACATGCCAGTTTTCTTCCGTCAACTCCACTGGATTGTGTTCGTCTTTCGGTATTGGCGTGGGTGCTTCATCCATCGGAATCAATTCAAACCTGTTTCGGACAATTTCAAGCGCTTTGGAGTCCGTTCGCAGCATATGCAGACGGATAGGTTCAAAATAAGAATGATCTCCAGAGTATACGGATCGAAGCATTCCTGTAACAGTCACTACGTCTTTGGGTGATGTTCCCAGCACATAGATTCCAGTATTCCAGAACCCAAGATTTCTCCCTTCGTTTAGCCTATCCACATGATGATCTGTAACGATTTCCGCATATTCCGCAAACTTGTCCAAGAATTCTTGATTGGCAGAAGCCGAGCCGCCGACGCTTACCTGTTTCTCCTTGCTAAATGCGCCACCTATCATTCCGCCTATCATTCCGCCTATTCTTGATCCTACGTTTGGACCTGCGCCTAACCAACTTCCTGCAATAGCACCTAATACATTTGACAGAACGTTAATTCCTGCAGCCAAAGTGCCTTCCTCTGACTTACTTTCCCCTCTCTGCAGGGTCTGCCCTGCAGTAAGGCGGACTCCAGTATGAATCTGGCTTCCAAGCCGCCTGTAACGCGAAATGATATCCGATATCTCAGCATCACGTATCGGATCAGCTATCACAATCATGGCATAATCCTTTTCCGTTCCGTATATGTCCTGTATCCCGAACGCTAACTGATCCAGTGTCTGAAGCATCCCCTTCTTCTCATCTTCCCTAAATGATGGTATGCCAGTTACCGCGCCTATGTAATTCATTGTCCCAAGCGGCACATGAACCTCATCGACTGCTTCATATTTATTCAGCGTGTGAAGTCCCATGCCCGGCATGGAACCAAAAGCAGCCTCGCGTATCTGCTCTATAGCTTCCTCAGCCGCCACTTCTTTGCGCGATGAGACTGTCCCGAGAAACAGCTTCGTCTGTCCTTGATTGCGCAGCAAAAGGAAAATCAGCCTATAATCCCATGCATGAAGGCTTGATAATACCCCCTGCCAACGCGATAAAAGATCGTAGCTCTGATTTTCATTTGGGTGTACCGGAAGCCTTGTTATCTGCAGCCAATGTATTTTCCCTCTTGATTTTGAAGTATTCTCACGGAATATCCGGTTGGATGTCTCGTTAAGATAATCTCTTTCCAGAAGCTGTTCCAGCATGGTCTGATAGAAATTATCCGGAATACGAATATCCATCTCCAGCTTCTGATCCTGTAGGCTAAGTTTTTTCAATAAATCCTTTGGTTTTACGTCCAAATTTACGTCTTGTTTTAATTCCGCCATAATTTTTCCTCCTGGTATCTGTCGGATAATGCGTGTAGCTGCTGTTCCACGCATGTGCCACAACCTGGACAGAAGTTTTCATTTTCCATAAAAACTCGTCCGCATTTTATACAATTCATTTTAACCTTCCATTCTTAATAGGTTTGTAATGCAAAGGAATCTGCATCGTTTCCCGCTTCGACGGCTTCTTTTCTCTTTCTATCCCGTGCCTCATACTCAGCCGCCTCCTTTACTGCCTTCTCAAACTCTTCCTCCGACATGTCAAAACCAACTGGGATGGTAATATACTGCTCTTTTCCAGTTTCGAGGTCTTTTGCAGATACATTTGCGATGCCGTCTGCATCAATATCAAAAGTAATCTCAATCTGCGGAACACCGCGGCGCGCAGGTGAGATACCATCCAAGCGGAATCCTCCGAGAAATTTGTTATCCTTTGCAAATATTCTCTCACCCTGTACTACATGAATGTCTACTGCGGTCTGATTATCCGATGCGGTGGAGAATACTTGACTCTTCTTGACCGGGGGGAGAGTATTTCTCTCAATCAGTCTGGTGGCAAGACCGCCCTTGGTCTCTATAGATAGTGCCAACGGAATTGCATCCACTACTTGGATTTCACCTGCGCCTGCATCTCCTGCCAGCCTGCCTCCCTGGTCAGATCCAGCTGAGATGGTGATGCGCTGCTCCTTTCCGGTTCCCAGGTCTTTTGCAGATGCATTTATGATACTGTTTCCATCAATATCAAAAGTAATCTCAATCTGCGGGACACCGCGGCGTGCAGGCGAGATACCATCAAGGCGTAAACGTCCGAGGAGCAGGTTCTCCTTTGCGAACTGTCCTTCCCCCTGTACTATGTTAATGTCTACTGCGGTCTGGTTATCCGCTACAGTGGTGAATACAAGGCTCTTCTTGGTTGGGATGGTGGTGTTTCTCTCAATCATTCTGGTTGCAAGACCGCCCTTGGTTTCGATGGACAGGGACAGCGAGGTTGCATCCAACAGTAAGATTTCACTTGCGCCTGCATCTCCTGCCAGCCTGCCACCCAGAATGGAAGCTCCGATTGCAACACACTCATCCGGATGCAGGGATTTACCGGGTTCCTTGCCAGTCAGCTGTCTCACCTTATCCTGAACTGCCGGAATACGGGTGGAACCGCCCACCAAAAGCACCTGTCCGATGTCTGCATTGGTAAGTCCTGCATCCTTCATTGCGTTCTGTACCGGGACTGCAGTTCTCTCTACCAGGTCATAGGTCAGTTCGTCAAATTTAGCTCTGGTTAAGTTCGTGTCAAAATGCTTCGGCCCTTCTACGGTTACAGTGATGAACGGAAGGTTAATATTGGTGGTTGTTGTGGAAGACAGCTCTTTCTTTGCCCTCTCTGCTGCTTCCTTTAATCTCTGAAGCGCCATCTTATCATCCGAGAGGTCTATGCCTTCTGCTTTCTTAAATTCGTCTATCATCCACTGGGTAATTCTTTCATCGAAATCATCTCCCCCCAGATGGGTATCCCCATTGGTTGCCATAACGTCGACTACGCCGTCTCCAATATGGATAATGGACACACTGAAATTACCGCCTCCTAAATCGTATACCATGATTACCTGCTCTTTCTCATTATCCAGAGCATATGTTAAAGCTGCGGCTGTCGGCTCGCTGATGATACGCTTTACATCAATACCAGCAATCTTCCCTGCATCCCTGGTTGCCTGACGCTGTGCATCGTTAAAGTAAGCAGGAACTGTGATAACTGCCCCCGTCACACCCTCACCCAGATAGCTCTCTGCATCTGCCTTTAACTTCTGGATCACCATTGCAGAAATCTGCTGCGGAGAATACTGCTTGTCATCAATTGTGATCTTGTAATCGATTCCCATATGTCTCTTGATGGTAGAGATGGTTCTCCCTGCATTGATAACTGTCTGACGCTTTGCCTGCTCACCTACCAGACGCTCCCCTGTCTTTGTAAATGCCACGATAGACGGTGTGGTTCTTGCCCCTTCCTGGTTCGCAATAACGGACGGCTTTCCATTTTCCATAACAGATACGCAACTGTTTGTAGTTCCTAAGTCAATACCAATAATCTTTCCCATGGTTTATTTTCTCTTCTCCCAAACTTCCCATAACTTTCTGCGATGCAAAACCTTGTAATTATTTGTAACAGCAGCTAATAAAGAAGTTTTCTATTCCAAAATTTTTTCTTGATAAAATTCTCTTCTTCTGCAAATAATAGTTCCGGTACAGGCATTTCGCAGATTGCGCACATCTGTGAAAAAGTATCTCAAGCCATTGTAAATGCAGCATTTTATCAGCCTGCTCCACCCATAATCTGACCATTAAGCCTCGCATAAAAATGACATAGGCTGTCCGCATACATGCGCTTTGTGTCCATTGACGGATGTACGTAATAGTTCAATGTAATCTTCACATTTGAATGTCCGAGCATCTCGCTCAGCGATTTTACGTCCGCTCCGCCCTCAATGCAGTTTGTCGCATAAGTGTGGCGCAGGGTATGAAAATTTTTATAAGAAACACCCGCCTCTTTCAAGAGCTTTTTATAATGGTTCTGCATTGTCCGTGGGTCGAGAGGCTTATCGCCGCCAAATACATACTCTTTTCCGTCCTGAAATTTCATAAGCTGTTTTATCACAGCATCGTGCAGCGGAATTTTACGTTTTGAATTATGACTTTTGGGCGGGGTAAGCATCAATGCCGTCCTAGTGCCGAGGTCTTCCGCATAAAGACGTTGGACTGTCCGTTTTACGGTGAGTGTCCTGCCTGTAAAATCAATGTCTGTCCATTTCAATCCACACAGTTCTCCAAGCCTAATCCCCGTAAACAGGCATAGCAGAACTGCCAGACTGAAACGGTCCATCTTGGCATATAGGACAGAAAGCAGCATTGCCTGTTCGGACTTGGTAAATGTCTCTGCCTTATTTGCATATACCACCGCGGTATGCCTTTTTATTTCAGGAAACGCTGTGCCATACCTTTCTGACGCATACTGCAAAATTCTGTTTAATACGCAGAATATGCTTTTTTGTATGCTGCCTGATGTAATCCTTTCAGATGCCAGCTTTTGCTGTACAAGCTTTTCAGTAATCATTTCCAGCGGGATATTTCCTATCGCTTCCTTGAGAAAGCTGCGGTATATAAACCCATATTTTTCACAGGTGGATTGTTTCTGTCTTGATTTTAACGCGGCAAGCCATTCCTCAGCCGTCGCTCCAAAAGTCACATCCGCAAGCGCGACGCTTTTCTGGGTAAAAGAATCCTTGTCAGCATATTCCCTTTCACCCATAAAAAGTGCAGCAGCGCGTTTTGACTTTGCTTCCTCGTATGTGTGTCCATATACTGAATGGCAAGTCTTTTTTCCCTTCTCCTCATCATATTTCACATAACGCGCCTCCCAGCGTCCATCACTGCGTTTCCTGATATTTTCGCCATGCCTGCCCATCTTTTTACCTCCAACTTTTCAAACGATTTTTGACCATTTATCTGACCCCGAAAAGCACAATCTGCTGAAATTTCTTTATTTAAGTAGTCCGATTGTGCCTTTTCCCACGTGTTAATTCACATATGCACAGACATATATCGATAAAAATCCGCAAAAATCGGTTGAGCCGCATAAAAAATAATGCTATAATAATTATAAGTCTATGCAAAATGACATACTGGTATTGGGAATATCCTGTTTCACAGATGTGCGCAATCTGCGAAACAGGATATATTTTTATCAGAGATTTTGTCACGATAAGGCAAAACAATATTAAAAATGCATAATATATAATGAATAAACGCCATAAATATAACGAATATTATAATCTATCGGTTTACCGTCAAATGCGATATGATGAATAATAACTTTGAATTATTTTATGGTGAGGTATTCAATGAATGAAATAAACCCTATTGAGCGGATTCGGGAGCTGTGCGGCGAGCGTGGGTGGACTTTATATCATCTTGCTAAGGCTTCTGGAATCACGTATTCTACACTAAGCACGCTTATGAACAAGCAGAATATGCCCTCGCTGTCTACTCTGTACAAGCTCTGCCGCGGTTTTGGCATTTCCATCACTGATTTTTTTGAGCCTGACAAGAGCCTTGGCGGGCTGACGGACGAGCAGGCGCAGTGCCTTTCACTTTTTACGCAGCTTTCCAATGAGGACAGGCAGCTTGTGCTGGCATATATAAAGGGGCTTTCAAAGAAATTATAGCAGAGGGGCGAGTGTGCTTCTGGAACTTTTTTCCATACAGCTGATAAGTAAAAATCGCCAGCAGATGAATGTTTGGCATCTGCTGGCGGTTTTGCCATTGTCGGAAAATAAAATTTCCGCTTGGGCAGCCGCAGTATCAGTAGTATTTGCCGATGCTCATTGTTTCTACTGTGTCTGAAATACCTTTGCAAATCATCCTTCGCCGATAAAGCGTTTGATATGCCAGTTGCTGAAAAATGGCTCATACTTTCTGTACTGTTTTACAATTTCGCTGTCGTTCATAAATGGCTTTCCTCCTGATATATCATTTAATAAATTAAATATTTTACCGTTTATATAGATGCATGGGGCTGGGCTTTGCTTGCACACAGTTTTAAAAGACTTGGTAAACCTGCCATCTATGGTATAGACATAAAAAATCCTGATATAAAGCCTTGTAAATTCCATACTTTATATCAGGATTTCTTTTTATAATTGTCTGCCGTCGGTCTTTCTGATGAATGTTTACTCCCCGATAAGGACTTCCCTGCCTTTAAAAGCGAAACCGTAGCTGAATATCCTTTCTGGCGGGATGCCTTCCGCCGTAAGGGCTGCGGCATATTTTTTCTCCCGTATCTGCTGCAGCGCGGCTTTTAGTGTATCGTCAAGCGATTTGTCTCGGCGCGGGTTAAATACTTTAAATTCTATTATGATGGCACTGCCTCCCTCGCTTTTCGGCTTTAGCATTATGTCATATCTGCCAAATCCGCTCTCGCGGTTTGAGGTTATCACGTATCTGTCTTTTAATTCGACAATAAGCCCTAGGACAAAGCCGTGGTAGAAACGCTCGGGCTCTGCGCTGTCCGGGCTGCCGCCTGTGTCAAAGCTGCTGAATGTATGCAGCGATACCTTATTCATATAATCGTTCATCGCATCTATGTCGCCCAAAAGCAGCGCCTTGATAAAATCGCTGTAGCCGCCCGCCGCCTGAAACCAGCCTTTTATCATTGTCTCAAACATTTTGCGCACTTCCCTGTTTGTCAGCGCAAGCACATATTCCCTTTCAGTGTCGTCCTCATCCTCATCATAGCTTGTGTATTTATCAATGCGCAGATACCCTGATGCGAGCATAAGGCTCCACAAAGTCTTTGCGCTGCCGTCAAGCTGGCTGTAGACGATCTGCTCGTCTATGTCAGCTTTCACTGTCCCGCCGTCAAGCAGGATTTCAAAATCTTTTTTAATGTCCGCGTTTGCCTCCTGCACGAGCTTGTTTATGAGGCTGTTCGAGCTTGTGTCCGCCCAATATGTGCCGAATTTCCCGCTGTCCAGATAGTTTATTATTGACCATGGATTGTAAATGTCGGTCTTATTGCCGAATGTAAAGCCGTCATACCAGCGCTTGACGCCGTTTTTGTTTGTCAGCCCCAGTTCGTCCATCGCGTCAAATACCTCTGTTTCGGTAAAGCCAAAGGCATCTGCATATTCGTCGGAGGTTGTCGTCACTACCTTTAAATTGTTCAAGTCAGAAAAGATTGATTCCTTGCTTACGCGGGTGATGCCTGTCATTATGCCGCGTTCAAGCCATGGGTTTGTCTTGAATGTCGAATTGAACAGGCTTCTTGTAAATGAGACAAATTCGTTCCAGTAGCCGTCTACATTTGGCTTTTGCCTTGCAAAAGACAATGACTCCTGCATTGGCGTGTCGTACTCGTCTAATATTATTATTGCTTTTTTTCCATAATATTTGAAAAGGAACTCGGACAGACGCTTAACAGCCATTGTTGCAACAGCATCATTCATATCCGGCGATACCATGTCAAAAATCTGTTTATCCGAATTTTCCATAGCACTGCTGTTTCTCACGAATGAATATTGCGCATAGAGGCTGATTATAAGCTGGTACATTTTTTCTTTCGCCGCTTTACAGTTTTCTTCCTTTATCTCGGAAAAACTCAGATAAATGACGGGATATGTCCCCTGCATCTGGCGGTATTTCTCATCCTGCCATATGGAAAGCCCTTCAAACAGGTCGCCGCGTCCTGCATATTTTATGGAAAAGAAACATTCCAACATGCTCATGGTGAGCGTCTTGCCGAAACGGCGCGGACGCGTGATGAGAGTGACGTCATCATTTTTTTCCCACCACTCCCTTATAAAATCTGTCTTGTCCACATAAAAACACCCTGCCTCGCGCAACTTGCAAAAATCCTGTATCCCTATGCTGACTTTCCTCGCCATGCCTATGCCCTCCATTGAATGTGCTTTAAATGTACTATCCAAGCAACATACTAAATCATTTACATTACAGCAAACGCCCTCCGCAGCCCGCTGTATATGCTACAATATTAGCACAAATAACACGCGAATAAAAGCGGTTTCTGATATAAAGTATGGAATTTTCAAGGTGCGCGGGAAATTTATTCCACTATAACAAATCCATCTTCCTGAAAGTTTTGCACTGTCTTGTTTAAACTGGTATCAAACCACAATAAATCCCTCTCTGCAACTGCTTTTACAGCCTCAGGCGTAGTGCCTTTCGCTTTTTACGCAGCTTTCCAATGCGGACTGCAGCTGACAGCTAAAATTTCCGCTTGGGCAGCCGCAGTATCAGTCGTATTTGCCTATGCCCATTGTTTCTGCTATGTCTGTGGCAAAATTACTGACATCCGGGTCTGGCAGACTTTTGCAGCCGTAAAACATATTTTTTGCTTCCGTGAGGCTTGATGTATCAAAGCCGCTTATGTCTAATTCTGTAAGACTCTTGCACCGACAGAACATCTGCGTCATGTTTTCTACATTTGATGTGTCAAAACCGCTTACGTCAAGAACCTTTAAATTTTTACATCCATTAAACATAAATGACATGCCTGTCACTTTTGATGTGTTAAAGCCGCTTACGTCTAATTCTGTTATGCCACAGTTGCTATACATAGAACTCATACTTTCTACATTTGACGTATCAAAACCGCTTACGTTTAATTCTGCGATGTTTTCACACTTTCCAAACATATATGACATATCCGTCACCTTTGATGTGTTAAAATTGCTTACATCCAATTCTGTTAAACCGCTGCAATTATAAAACATATATGACATATCTGTCACTTCTGATGTGTTAAAGCCGCTTACATCCAATTCTGTCAAACCGCTGCAGTCCCAAAACATTCCACACATATTTCCCACATTTGAGGTATTGAAGCCGCTTACATTCAAAATTTTTAAGCTGTTGCACTCATTAAACATAGTTCTCATGGTTTCAACATTGGAGGTGTCGAAACCGCTTACGTCTAATTCTTTTATGCTGCCACATTTACTAAACATACTACGCATATTTGTTACTTTAGCCGTATCAAAACCGCTTACATCAACTTCCGCCAGATTGGCGCAATTATAGAACATTGCGTGCATGCTTTCCGCATTGGATGTATCAAAGCTGCTTACATCCAGCTTCTCCAGCTTCTCGCAGCCATAAAACATCGATCTCATGCCCTTAACATTTGACGTATCAAAAGTACTCAAATCCAGCTCAGACAAATTTCCGCAATCATCGAACATCCGTGACATATCAGAGGCGGTTTCTGTATGAAAGCAGCCGTTTAAGTTTACATGCTGAAGATTGGTGTAGTGCGCGAATAACTCTTTTGAGTCTTCATTCGCCGCCACGCCTCCTTCCGCGCCGATAAACAGGTCATAGCCGCCATCTGCTCCGGCTGTCCATGCCATGACTTTTTCGTTTTTATCCTGCGATACATCCCACGCATTATCGGGCATATCATCAAGAGTGTCCAAAAATGTGACTGTGACAATATCCTTCCTCGCAATGTCTGAGCCAAGAACTTTTGAATTTTCGTCAATTTCACCGATAACTTTTTCGCTGTCAGCAATAAGGATATTTTCTTCCCATGCTTTTATGTCATTATTTTCTGTTTCTGATTTAGTCCCCGCAGATGATGTTTCCTCTGATGACGCTTCTGACGCGGCTGTTTCGCCTGTATCTGTTTCTTCTGCTGTGCTTTCTTCTGTGTCGGACGTATCAGCTTCCGTTGTATTTTCCACATACATATCTTCACTCTCATCCGACGTCAGTTTCACTGTGACAATCACAGCTGCGACGATTATTGCAGCAAGCGCCGCGGCTGCTATCGGCATCCATTTTTTCAGGCGTAATTTTTTTGCCGCATTGTCATCACGCTGGCTTGCGCCGCATATAGGGCAGAACGGCACATCACGGCTTATGGCATTCCCGCATTTTTTGCACAGGATTTTTACGCCGCCCTCCTCTGGCTGTACAGCGCCGCACATAGGGCAGAATGGCAGGTCGCGGCTTATGGCATTCCCGCATTTTCTGCACAGGATTTTTACGCCGCCCTCCTCTGGCTGTATGGCGCTGCTTCCTGCGGCTGCTTTGCCCGTTTCATCCCTTAACACCTCTGTCGCCTCGGCATCCCTCGGGACACCAAAGCTGCCGCTCTGGCTGTATGACGCGGTGGTATAGTTTCTGTCGGCATCGTATATCATAACCGTATCGCCTGTCGTCATGTCGTTCCTGTCGTAGAGAATCGCTTCCAGCTCCTGCCGCATTGACACGGGGCTTGAGTAGCGTTCCTCGGGACGGTAGGCGCATGCTTTCATGGCTATCTCCGTGAGACGGCATTTCTCCACCTGTTTCGGGCGCGGCATCTTTTCCCCGCTCATGCGCTTCATCAGCGCACGGTCGCGGTCATCAAGGCTCACTGGGTTTGGATAATCGGGCAGGAACGGCGCGCGGTTGTTATTCATCAGGCGGTATAGGACTATTCCAAGCGAATATATGTCCACAGCCGACGTATATGTCTGCCCCTTGTAGACTTCGGGCGCCATATACGCTGACGTGCCTTTTTTGGAAAGCTCCATGTCCTTGCGCTCTATTATCCTCGCAATGCCGAAGTCGCCGAGCTTAAATTCCCCGTCCGCCGACACGAAGATGTTGTCCGATTTTATGTCGCGGTGGATTATGTTGTATTTCTGGCACGCCTCCAGCGCCTTGCAGATGCCTATGCCGATTTTGATTATGTCGCGCTTTGCTATTTTGCCGCCCTGCTGCTGTATGTATGCGTCAAGCGAGGTCAGGCACTCCATTTTTATAAGTATGTCCCAGCCCAAGCCGTCCTCATGCTCCATTACTGCGTGATCCTCGTAGCCTACGATATTGCCGTTGCCTTTGAGCTTGTACATGAGCTGGATTTCCTTTACCGTGTCCTCAACTATGCCGTAGAGGCTGCTTTTGATCTCCGCATCGCTCATGCCTTCGCTTTTCATAGCCTGGATTTCGGTTTTTGTTTTTGAAACCGTGATTATTTTCAGGGCGGACGTATATTCAGTGCCAAAGTCATTTCTCACGATTTCAAATACCTTTGCAAATCCTCCTTCGCCGATAAAGCGTTTGATATGCCAGTTGCCGAAAAATGGCTCATACTTTCTGTACTGTTTTACAATTTCGCTGTCGTTCATAAATAGCTTTCCTCCTGATATATCATTTAATAAATTAAATATTTTACCGTTTATATAGATGCATGGGGCTGGGCTTTGCCTGCACACAGTTTTAAAAGACATGGTAAAACTACCATCTATGGTATAGACATAAAAAATCCTGATATAAAGCCTTGTAAATTCCATACTTTATATCAGGATTTCTTTTTA
>CANQPM010000002.1 GCA_947625775.1 uncultured Lachnospiraceae bacterium
AGATGTGCTCAGCTAAATGCTGCTGATAGGCCGAAAGCTTATCCTGGAGGCAGGAAGAGTAAGTATGGATAAAAAGGGTATAGGGAAGAGAATATATTGAATAGAGTAGACTGTATTCGGTTTTGAGGGAATAAGTCAATGATAATATGAAAGGAAATAATATCGTTGATAGCAGAAGATAATAAATGATAATATTTACAAAGCGTTGTTGAGGGTTATGCCAAGCAATGCTTTTTTTGCTATAAAGCTGATTATTATTGTTGAGTTGCATATAAATTTTATAAGCGGAATGGAGGAGATTAAGATGAGAATATTAGAGGGACTTGAGCCTGAGCGTGTGTTTTATTATTTTGAGGAGCTATGCAAAATACCGCATGGCTCGGGAAATTTAGATGGAATAAGCAGGTATTTAGAGCAATTTGCCATAGATAAGGGGCTATATAATATAAGAGATAAGAGTAACAATATTATAATTATAAAGGAAGCCTCTAATGGATATGAAGAAACTATGCCTATAATTTTGCAAGGGCATATGGATATGGTTGCGGTAAAGAAGGATGATTGTGATATAAATTTGGAGAAGGATCCGTTAAGGCTCAAGGTAAGCGGTGATTATGTATATGCAGAAGGAACAAGCCTAGGCGGTGATGATGGAATTGCTGTAGCTTATATTTTGGCTGTTTTGGAGGACGACAGCATTCCTCACCCGCGTATAGAGGCTGTTATTACAACTGATGAGGAAACTGGAATGGAGGGAGCAACGGCAATTGACTTGTCTATGTTAAAGGCAAGGCGCATGCTTAACATTGATTCTGAGGAGGAGGGAGTACTTCTTACAAGCTGTGCAGGCGGCGTGAGAATTGATTCCCATATACCTGTCACAAGAGAGGAAAAGAAGGGACTATTTTTAAAGGTAGAGACAGGCGGTTTGCAGGGTGGTCATTCGGGCACGGAGATAAATAAGGAGCGCGGTAATGCAATAAAAATATTAGGTATGGCATTGCAGCAGATATGCGAAGTAATACCTGTTCAATTAGTATCTGCAGCTGGAGGTGAAAAGGACAATGCTATTCCAAGAAGGGCAGAGGCATTGATTTGTATATCAGAGGATTGCGAGCAGAAGTTTTATGATGAAATTTTGAAAATTGAAACTGATTTAAAAAATGAATATGCCTCGAAGGAAAAAAATATTTTTATTAAAGTGCAGAAGGAAAATATGACAGAAGTGTCAGTAATGGATAGAGAGAGTACCGCAAAAGTGCTAGATTTTTTGACGCTTTTTCCTAATGGTATTGTGGCAATGAGCGCGGATATAGAGGGATTGGTTGAAACTTCTTTGAATTTGGGCGTGCTCGTTTTATCTGATACAGAGTTAATCGCAAGCTGTGCGATAAGAAGCTCTATAGAATCATCAAAACTAAAAGTTAAAAAACAGGTTGAAACTCTGGCAAGAGTCTTTGGAGGACGTACCAAGGCTTATGGTGATTACCCTGGCTGGCAGTTTGATCCTGACTCTAAGCTGAGGGCGCAGATGGTGGACATTTATAAAAGAATGTTTGGAGAAGATGTTCAGGTTGAAGCATTACACGCGGGACTGGAATGTGGTATTATGATAGCAAAACTTCCAGGGTTGGATTGTGTGTCGTATGGACCTAATATTTATGATATCCATACAACAGAGGAAAAGCTTAGCATATCATCTACGGAGAGAATGTGGAGATATCTGCTGGAGATTTTAAAGCAGAAGTGATAATGAGCGGAATACAGCGCGGAAAGGGAGAAAATAATGGCGGAGAACTTTAGAGAATTTAGGGCTGATAACTCGGCAGGAGGAGCAAGCTCAAACAATAACGGAAAAAAGACATATAAATTCAGCGGGCACATTGTAATATTGCCGATAATTATTATAATCGTAGCATTGCTGTCGTATGAATCAGTGTATTCAATAGGTGAACAAGAGCAGGGAGTTGTTACAACTTTTGGGAAAGCAGGTAATGTAGTTACATCGGGACTGCATTTTAAAATCCCGTTTGTGCAGAGGGTTACAAAGGTGAATACGACGATTCTTGGCTTCCCAATCGGATACAGATCTTCGGAGAATGAGGCTGAGTCACAGGAATCCGTATCAGAGGAATCGTTGATGATTACTTCGGATTTCAATTTTGTAAATGTTGATTTTTATGTGGAGTATAAGGTATCTGATCCGATAAAATATCTTTACAGCTCGCGCGAGCCGAGCGCAATACTGAAAAATATTTCGCAGGCATGCATAAGGAATATAATAAGCAATTACAATGTTGATGATGTTATTACTACGGGAAAGAGCGAAATACAGGCTGCCATAAAGGAAATGATTACGCAGAAGCTTGAACAGCAGGATATTGGGCTGATGCTTGTAAACATTTCAATGCAGGACGCGGAGCCGCCTACGCAGGAGGTTATAGAGGCGTTTAAGGCGGTTGAGACAGCTAAGCAGGGCAAGGAGACGGCTATAAACAATGCCAATAAATACAGAAATGAAAAGCTGCCCGAGGCTAATGCGCAGGCGGACCAGATAGTTCAGGAGGCTGAGGCTGCTAAACAGGAGCGAATAAATGAGGCTACAGCGCAGCAGGTCAGATTTGAAAAGATGTATGAGGAGTATATAAAAAATCCGCTTGTCACAAAGCAGCGTATGTTTTATGAGGCGATGGAGGAGGTTCTCCCTGAGGTTGAGCTTATAATTGATGATGGGAGCGGCACGTTAAATAAGACGCTTTACTTAGATGAGCTGCAGTTGGAAAATATTACAAACTAGCCAAAACATTAAGAAATTTTAAGGCAGCAAAAGACGCCGACTAAGAATACATTTGAATGGAGAAGTAAAATGAAGAAAAATTTGGTTAAGATAGCAGGCGTGATAATTGCGGCGGCTGTCGTGATTACTATTATCAATTCATTATTTATTATCAAAGAAAACCAATACGGACTGGTGCGTGAGTTTGGAAAGATTGAGAGAGTTATTTCTGAACCAGGGCTTTATTTTAAGATACCCTTTGTACAGGAGAGGGACACTGTGACAAAGGAGCTTATGCTTTATGATATTGCGAAGTCTGATGTAATTACAAAGGACAAGAAATCAATGATAGTTGACAGCTTTGTGCTTTGGCGGGTGACTGAGCCGAGGGTTTTCGCGCAGACTTTGAATACCTCATCGTCAGGCGCTGAGGCGAGAATAAATGTGGCTGTATATAATGCGATTAAAAATGTGATAAGCAGCATGACGCAGACTGATATAATCGCGGCGAGGGGTCAGGAGCTTACTGATTTAATCGTGGCAAATCTTGACTCCATAAATCAGTATGGAATTGAGATAACGACAGTTGAGATTAAGCTTTTGGATTTGCCAGAGGATAATAAAGGCGCTGTCTTTGAACGAATGATTTCGGAGCGTGAAAATATCGCTGCCACATATACGGCGGAGGGAAATTCCGAGGCACAGGTGATAAGAAACTCTACGGATAAGGAAACCGCCCTTCTTATTTCAGAGGCTCAGAAGGAGGCGGAAATATTAAAAGCCGAGGGTGAGGCGGAATATATGGAGATTATGGCTTCAGCTTATAGCGATGAGATGCGCGCAGATTTTTACAGCTATACAAGGAGCCTTGATGCTGTCAAAAATTCAGTCGCGGGTGGAAACAAGACGATTATATTGGATAAAGATTCGCCCATTGCGCAGATTTTTTATCAGCAGTAATTTAGATATGGAAGCAATAAAAAAACCTCAAATGAGAATCGTTGGAAATTCTCATTTGAGGTAAAGGAAGATTAGGCTTCGCTTGCTGTATCGCCAAGACGAGTGTAGAATAATATGAGGTACAGACCGCATATTCCTACAAGTGCGTAAATAATTCGTGATAACCATGACATGCTTCCGAATACGGTTGCAACCAGGTTAAAATCGAAAAAGCCTATTAACCCCCAATTGACAGCGCCAATGATGGCAATTGTTAGTGCTAAACAATCTAAAAACTTATTACGCATAATTATCTCCTCCTTTGCAATAGTATGTGTATAGTTTGATAAAATATTCAGGAGGATATATTTTACAGTTTTGTTTTAGACATATTTGTCAACAAAGAGTATGAAAAATTAATCTTTTTGCAACTTTTTCATAAACTTTAGTTAAATAAATTGAAATATAAAGATTTATGTGGTATTCTAATGGTGTAATTACAGAAAAGCATTTTTCATAAATATAATGGAAACAATATGAGGAAAAATGCAGGGTTATAACAAGTTAAACAATTAAGAATAGTAATAGGAGTGAAATACTATGGCAAAAGCAAAAACAGTAGCAAAAAAAGTTGAGAAGAAAGCAGCGGCAAAGACAATAAGCGCTGTGAAGGCGCCAGCGCCTGTAAAGACCGAGGAGGCGCCTAAGAGCGTTGAGGAGGTTAAGCCTGCTGACGCAGTTAAGGAAGCGGCAAAGCCTGTTGAAGCTGATAAGGCAGCTGCAGCGGAAAAGCCCGTAAAGGCGGCTGAGGAGAAGGCGGTAAAAGCAGCAAAGCCCGCAAAGCCTGCAAAGGCAGCTGCGGAGAAGACAACAAGGGCGAAAGCGGCAAAGGCTTCTTCAGAGAAGATTGTTTTACAGGTAAACGGCAGGGCTGATTTATCTATGGACAGTCTTGTTGAAAAGGTAAAGGCAGCTTACGCGGCTGAAGGACATTCTGTTGATTCAATTAAGGACATTGAGGTATATATAAAGCTTGATGAGAATATGGCTTATTATGTAATCGACGGATACGCATCAGGAACCAGCTTATACTAATAAGGCTAAAGGGTTGAAGATGCCCCGACCAGAATTATAAAAATCTGTTCGGGGCTATTTTAATAATTATTTACAGACATCGTGTGAAAATACAAGATTAAGACTATTGCGTTCTTCGGCAGAAAGATTTGTGAATTGATTTAAAATTATCATAGTATCATTTCCTTTCGCGTCGCATAACAAATATATAATGTCTGTCAGCTGTGCGATTATGTCTTTCATGCGCATATTGTCTATTTTCACTGTTTTGCTTGCATTTTTGGTACTCATATAAATCCTTTCTATGTATGTATATGTATGTATTTTTGCATTAACAACCTAGCTATTATATCACATAAGATAAAGTCTGTGCATGAAGAATAGTCCTGAATCAATACAGAATAAGGACACAGGCGTTAATATGCGGCAATTAAATGATAAAAAATATAAAATTGAAAGGCTGGCTGGCAATATGGATACTACTAATACGGCTAATAAAAGATCTGTGTATATTGTAGGGCATAAAAATCCCGATACGGACTCTATATGCTCAGCAATTGCTTACGCTTATCTGAAAAACAAATGCAACGACGGCTGTCTGTATATTCCTGCGAGGGCGGGGCAGATAAATCAGGAGACACAGTATGTGCTTAATGCGTTCCGCACGGGGGCTCCGATGTATCTTCACGACGTTATGACTGATGTGCGCGATATAGATATGAATGAGGTGCAGGGAGTCACTGACGACATATCGCTTTCAAAGGCGTGGCATTTGATGCGCGACCGAGGTGATGTTACGCTACCTGTTATTGACGGCGGTAAGCTTACGGGTATCATTACTATCGGCGACATAGCAAATGCTTATATGGACGTTTACGATAACTGTATTTTGTCTACGGCAAAGACTTCTTATAGGAATATTCTTGAAACGCTTGATGCTAAGATGATAGTAGGCGATGAGAGCGGATATTTTGACAGCGGGGAAGTGGTGATCGCGACGGCGAACCCTGACGTGCTCGAGGATTATATACACAACGGTGATATGGTTATTTTGGGCAACCGCTATGAGACGCAGCTCTGTGCCATAGAGATGGGCGCGGCGTGCGTTGTCGTCACTATGGGCGCTAAGGTTTCAAAGACGATACAGATATTTGCGAGGGAGCACAATTGCATTATTATAAATACGCCGTATGACACGTTTACCGTGGCGAGGCTTATAAACCAGAGTATGCCAATCGGCTTTTTCATGAAAAAGGAAAAGCTTGCGACTTTCAGGATTACCGACAAGACGGAGGATATACGTGCTATCATGAAAAAGAAGCGCCACCATGATTTTCCAGTGCTTGACGAGGAGGACAATTATGTCGGAATGATTTCCAGACGTAATTTGATGAATTTGAGGAAAAAGAGCCTGATTTTGGTAGACCACAATGAGCTTTCTCAGACTGTTGACGGCATTGAGTTTGCCGATATTCTGGAGATAGTGGATCACCATAGGATAGGCACTCTTGAGACTGTGTCGCCTGTGTATTTCCGCAATCAGCCGCTTGGCTGTACGGCTACGATTATTTATCAGATGTATCAGGAGAGGGGCGTGGAGATACCCCAGAATATAGCGGGGCTTATGATGTCGGCAATTCTTTCGGATACGCTTATGTTCCATTCGCCTACTGTCACTGACGTTGACAAGGACGCTGCGAAAAAGCTTGCTGAGATATGCGGGGTTGAGATTGAGGAATTTGCGATTGATATGTTTGGCGCGGGGAGCAATCTGAGCGATAAAGACGCGGATAAGATTTTTGAGCAGGATTATAAGACGTTTTCAGTGAACGGCTTTAATTTCGGCGTGGGGCAGATTAATTCGATGAACAGCATTGAGCTTGATGAGATTAAGGAAAAAATCGTGCCTTATATAAAGGAGCAGCTGCCAAGTCTTTCTGTGGATATGTGTTTCTTTATGCTGACGAATATTGTGTATGAGAAGACGGAGCTTTTGTGCTTTGGGGAGAGGGCGCAGGAGCTTGTGCGCGAGGCGTTCAGGCTTCCAAAGTCTATGAATAAGTTTGAGCTTAAAAATCTTGTTTCGAGGAAAAAGCAGCTTATACCAGCGTTTGTTTCTGTTTTGCAGCAGTGGGAGGCGGAGACATAACTGTGCGGCAGGTTAAAAGTATCGCTGACGGCGGTACTTTTTCTCTGAAAAAATGCTTAAAAGCTAAAATAGGAGGATATAGGTTATGGTGGATTTTTCAGTTATGATGAAGATTAAGGGGGCTTGGGATAATTTTACAAAAAATCACCCTAAGTTTATGCCCTTTATGCAGGCGGTGGGGCGCGACGCTATAGGCGACGGGACTATTATAGAGGTGAAGGTGGTCAGCCCTGACGGAAAGGAATATAATACCAATATGAAGCTTACGCAGAGCGACTTGGATTTGTTTGCGCAGATTCGGGGGATATATTAATTCAAGGCTTGATATATTGTATGGGCGTATGATATAATTAATTAATTTGTGCGAATTTATGTGGAGAGTTTCGGGAGGGCTGCTATGAGGGCATTTTTGATATTGGAGGACGGCACTGTGTTTGAGGGGACTCATATCGGGGCTGACAGGGAAGTGATTAGCGAGATAGTTTTTAATACGTCTATGGCGGGGTATCTGGAGGTTTTGACGGATCCCTCTTATGCGGGGCAGGCTGTGTGTATGACTTATCCTTTGATAGGAAATTATGGCATTTGCAGGGACGATATGGAGTCTGCAAAGCCTTGGTGTGATGGTTTTATAGTGAGGGAGCTGTCGAGAAATTACAGTAATTTCAGGGCGGATTATTCTATACAGCAGTTTTTGGTGGAGAATGGCGTCGCTGGGATTGCGGGGATTGATACTAGGGCGCTTACCAAGATACTTCGCGAAAAAGGGACAATGAACGGAATGATTACCACAAATGAAAATTATTCGCTTGATGAGGTTATTCCTAAGCTGAAAGCGTACACGACAGGCAAGGTGGTGGAAAAAGTCACCTGCAAGGAAAAGTATCAGCTAAAAGGTTCAAAGAGTCTTGATGAGAACGGCGCTTTGTCGGGGAGCGCGAAATTTTCGGAGACGGATTATAAGGCGGGAAAGCGTGAGATGAAGCCGTCGCTTGTAAAAAAGCTCAATGGAGCGGGGAAAAAGGTTGCACTTCTTGACCTTGGGACTAAGGGCAATATCGCTTACTCGCTTAAAATAAGGGGCTGTGACGTGACGGTTTATCCTGCTGTTACGAGCGCGGAGGAAATCATTGCCGATGCGCCCGATGGGATCATGCTTTCAAACGGTCCTGGAGATCCGAAGGAGTGTGCGTCAATAATTAAAGAGATTAAAAAGCTTTATGATTCCGATATACCTATATTTGCAATCTGTCTGGGGCATCAGCTTATGGCGCTGGCGACGGGGGCTGATACATATAAGATGAAGTACGGGCATAGGGGGGGCAATCACCCTGTAAAGGATCTGGCGACTGGGAGAGTGTATATTTCATCTCAAAACCACGGATATGTGGTTGATATGGACAAGCTTGATCCGAAGGTTGCCACGCCTGCGTTTATCAACGTGAATGACGGCACTAATGAGGGGCTAAACTATACGGGGAAAAATATTTTCACCGTGCAGTTTCACCCCGAGGCGTGCTGCGGACCGCAGGATTCGGGATATTTGTTTGACAGATTTATTGAGATGATGGAGGTGCGCGGTAATGCCTAAAAATCCTAATGTAAAAAAAGTAATGGTTATAGGCTCAGGTCCTATAGTGATCGGACAGGCGGCGGAGTTTGACTATGCGGGCACTCAGGCGTGCCGTTCGCTCAAAGAGGAAGGCATTGAGGTAGTGCTTGTCAACTCTAATCCCGCGACGATAATGACGGACAGGGATATTGCGGATAAGGTGTACATAGAGCCGCTTACGGTCAAGGTTTTGGAGCAGATTATCGAGAAGGAAAAGCCTGATTCGATTTTACCGACGCTTGGCGGACAGGCGGGGCTTAACCTTGGAATGGAGCTTGAGGAGAGCGGTTTTCTTGCCTCGCATAATGTAAAGCTTTTGGGCACTACCGCGGCTACTATCAAAAAGGCTGAGGACAGGCAGGAATTTAAGGACACGATGGAAAAAATCGGAGAGCCCTGCGCGGCGTCTCTTGTGGTTGAAAATGTTGACGATGGTGTCGCTTTTACAAATACTATTGGCTATCCTGTGGTGCTGCGCCCTGCTTATACGCTTGGCGGGAGCGGCGGCGGTATAGCCCACAATCAGGTGGAGCTTGAGGAAATCCTTGAAAACGGTCTGCGTCTTTCGCGTGTCGGGCAGGTATTGGTGGAGAGGTGTATTGCGGGCTGGAAAGAGATTGAGTATGAGGTAATGCGCGACAGCGCGGGCAACTGCATTACAGTCTGCAACATGGAAAATATCGATCCTGTAGGCGTGCATACGGGCGACAGCATAGTAGTTGCGCCTTCGCAGACTTTGAGTGACAAGGAATACCAGATGCTCAGGACTTCGGCGCTCAATATCATATCGGAGCTTAACATTACGGGAGGCTGCAATGTGCAGTTTGCGCTTCACCCGACGAGCTTTGAATACTGTGTTATCGAGGTAAATCCGCGCGTCAGCCGTTCGTCTGCGCTTGCGTCAAAGGCGACAGGGTATCCGATTGCCAAGGTGGCGGCGAAAATCGCGCTTGGCTATACGCTTGATGAGATTAAAAATGCGATTACGGGAAAGACTTATGCCAGCTTTGAGCCGACGCTCGACTATTGCGTAGTCAAGATGCCGCGCCTTCCGTTTGACAAGTTTATTACTGCAAAGAGGACGCTCACTACGCAGATGAAAGCGACGGGCGAAGTGATGAGCATATGCACTAATTTTGAAGGCGCGCTCATGAAGGCTATCCGTTCGCTCGAGCAGCATGTTGACTGTCTTAGAAGCTATGATTTTACGGAGCTTGATGATAAGGCGCTTTTGAAGCGCATGGATAGGGTTGACGACCAGAGGATTTATGTAATTGCGGAGGCGCTGCGCCGCGGCATTGATTACAATACTATTTATGATAAGACGAAAATAGACAAATGGTTTATTGACAAGCTTGCCATAATTGTGGAGATGGAGCATAGGCTGGAAAGCGAGGAGCTTACCGTGGAACTTTTAAAGGAGGCAAAGCGGATTGAGTTTCCCGACAATGTGATTGCAAGGCTCTCAGGCAAAAGCGAGGGCGAAATCAAGGATATGCGCTACAAAAACAACATTGTGGCGGTGTTTAAGATGGTTGATACCTGTGCGGCAGAATTTGAGGCGTCTACGCCGTATTACTATTCATGCTTTGACGGCGAGAATGAGGCTGTGGAGACAAATCCGCCTAAAAAAGTGCTGGTGCTTGGTTCTGGACCTATCCGCATAGGGCAGGGCATTGAATTTGACTATTGCTCTGTTCACGCGACATGGGCGTTTGCAAAGGCGGGTTATGAGACAATAATAATAAATAACAATCCTGAAACTGTGAGTACGGATTTTGACATTGCGGACAAGCTTTATTTTGAGCCGCTTACGCCTGAAGATGTTGAGAATATTGTAAACATCGAAAAGCCTGACGGGGCTGTGGTGCAGTTTGGCGGGCAGACGGCAATTAAGCTTACGGAGAGCCTTATGAAAATGGGAGTGCCTATCCTTGGCACAAAGGCGGAGGACGTTGACGCGGCGGAGGACAGGGAGCTTTTTGACAAAATACTTGAAGAAACGAAGATACCGCGTGCGGCAGGCGGCACTGTGTACACGGCGGAGGAAGCAAAGGAGGTTGCAAACAGGCTTGGCTATCCCGTGCTTGTGCGTCCTTCATATGTGCTTGGCGGACAGGGTATGCAGATAGCCATTTCCGATGAGGAAATTGAGGAATTTATGGAGATTATCAACCGCATCGCGCAGGATCACCCGATTTTGGTTGACAAATATCTGCAGGGCAAGGAGCTTGAAGTTGACGCTGTGTGTGACGGTACGGATATTCTCATACCAGGAATTATGGAGCATATAGAGAGGACAGGCGTTCATTCGGGCGATTCCATTTCGGTATATCCTGCGCATACTATCAGCGTTAAGGTAAAGGAGACTATCGCGGAATATACAAGGCGGCTTGCCAAGGCTTTGCATGTAAAGGGACTGATAAATATTCAGTTTATCGCTGTGGGCGACGAGGTCTTTGTGATTGAGGTCAACCCGCGTTCGTCAAGGACTGTGCCGTATATAAGCAAGGTTACGGGAATACCTATTGTGGACTTGGCGACGGAGGTTATTATCGGCAAGACGATACGTGAGCTTGGCTATGAGCCTGGACTGCAGAAGGAAGCGGGCTATGTCGCAATCAAGATGCCTGTGTTCTCATTTGAAAAGATAAGGGGCGCGGAGATTAGCCTTGGTCCTGAGATGAAATCCACGGGCGAGTGCCTTGGCATTGCAAAGACATTTAATGAGGCGCTTTACAAGGCGTTTTTGGGCGCGGGAATAGATTTGCCTAAGCATAAGCAGATGATTATTACAGTGAAAGATGCTGACAAGGGCGAGGCTATCGAGATAGGAAGGCGTTTTGAAAAGCTTGGATATACTATCTATGCGACGAGGAGTACGGCGAAGGCGCTTAATGACGCGGGCGTCAAGGCGAGAAAGGTTAATAAGATTCATCAGGAGTCGCCTACTGTGATGGACTTGATTTTGGGGCATAAAATTGACCTTGTGATAGATACGCCGACGCAGGGGCGCGATAAGTCTAGGGACGGGTTCCTTATCAGGAGGACTTCGATTGAGACGGGCGTGAACTGCCTGACGGCGCTTGACACGGCAAAGGCGCTTGCGACGAGCTTGGAGAATAAGAATGACAGTGCGCTTACGCTGGTGAATATTGCGGAGCTGTAAAATGCGTTAAGAAAACCTCTAGGGCGGTGGGGAACATTGCTTTAGAGGTTTTTTATTGTTTTAAATTCGGCAGGAATTAATGACAGATGTGTCAGGTGTCTGGAAGATGCAGAAAATATTGAAAAGGCATATGAAAAGTTTACAACTATGATACAACTATTATGCAACTTTTTAGCAATGGTGGTGTAGAATGGGCTAAGAACGGGTGATAAGGAAAAAATTACAAAGGCGGAGGAATGGGAAAATATGGATACATATGCTATTTCAAGCGACAAGAAAATCTTTTTTATGTCGGAATTAAATAAGCTGGGATATTCGGCGTATATGGTGAGGAATATGGTGGCAAGGGGGCAGCTTGTCAAGCTGCATAATTCCACTTACGAAAATACAGGCTATGAGGGGGAAAATTCAGATTTTATTTATGCATACGCTTATGTGCCTGACGGGGTTATTTGCCTTTTGAGCGCGGCGGCGTATTATGGGCTTTGCATGAAAAAGCCTGAAAGCATAGACGTGGCTGTGGAGCAGAAAAAAAATATTTCTACGCTGCCTATAAGACCGCGTATCAAGCTCAGGTATTTTGAGGAGGCGAGGCTTGAAACGGGAGTGACGCAGATAGAGGTCTGCAATCAGCGTGTGAAGATATATGACATAGAAAAGACCGTGGCGGATATAATCGGCTACAGAAACAGGCTCGGCATTGAGGAAACAGAGGTTCTTGCCAATTATCTAAAACGACCTGACAAGGATATAAACAAGCTGTGCAGATATGCGAAAAAGCTGAGATGTATGAGGGCTATGGACGGATATTTGGATAGGCTGCTTTGATTACGCATAAATGACTTATAAAGAAATGTCGTAAAATTAATGAATTTTACATATATAAAATAAAATGAACAACAGGACGATTAACGGGCATATTTGGCAATTGTCGGATATGTCCGTTTGTGTGGTTTTGCAACTTTAAGGAAAGGCAGTAGACAAATCACGTCCAGGTGTGATAACATAACAATGATATGGGTTGGAAATTATTAAAAGTGGAGATAAAATATGGGAATATTTGATAAATTTAAAAAGAAAAGCGTACAGCCGATGCAGGCGGAACATTTAAATGACTGTCTGCTTGATATTGTAAAAATTGTAAGTTTCGGCAATGTGGAAATTTTTGAGCAGGCTCGCCAGTGCGTGGAAAATACGGCGGAATATTATGACAGTCATGTCAGTTATTATCAGGAGAGAGGCATATCGGGCGAGGAGGAAACAAGCCTTTTAAAATGGATAGGCTGCATAGACATATTAATAAACTACGGATATGTATGCGAATGTGATTATAAGGAAGAAAAGGAAGATTTTATCAGCGCCGTTTCCGCCTTGAAGGGAATTGACGCATTGCAGATGGAGATTGAGGGAAACTTGCTTGATGGGGAGCAGTCAGTCCCGCAGTGGTGTGAAACGTTTGATGAAAAGTGGAAGGCATCAGGCTGTGTGCTGGCGGCGTTTGATATAGACAGCGATTCGTATGTGATGTTTCCCTGCAGAAGGGACAAGCTTGAAGAACTGTCAAGATTGGCGCAATGTTTCGGGCATCGTATTGATTTGGCGGAAAATATGTAAAGACTTTCTTTTTTGATTACCTATATTTTATAATAACACGAGGTGTTAAATAATGTTAAAAAATAATATTAAGGTAATTTTGCTGGCATTTATAACTTCGATTGCATTTTCCATAAACTTTTGCATTGTTACAGACGAAGCAGCGCAAGAAGGCTTTCAAAAAATTTATTCTCTTATGTCAAGCATCAACAGATTGATATTATCATTTGATACAGTGTCATTGGCAAGTATTTTAATGCTTATATTGCTGTTTATATTTTATAAAAAGGCAGATATTGGCATTAATTCAGTCAGAACAAGGATTTTAAGCACGGTTCTTTCGATTATGCTGTCATTAAGCATAGTTATTGGCGGGTGCTTTTACCAATATGGCGCGATAGACTTATTGAATAAGGGAATAGTCCAAAGTTTAAAGACATTTATTGCTGTTTTTGGATATGCTTTGTTCTTTTATTATATGATTAATTTTGTGTCAGTTAAATATGGCAGCAGGCAGATTATATACAATAATTTTAAAATTTCAATATTTGAAAAGAACCATTCATTAATAATTATTGCGGTAATTCTGTTATTGGCATGGCTTCCGTCAATCTGGGCATATTATCCGGCAATGTTTATGGGTGACAGTGAAGATATTATATATATGTCATATAACTATCCGACAGGTCTTATAAATACTGTTGATTTAGTAAATGAGGATGTATATATAACAAATCATCACTCGGTTGCATATACTTTATTTATCGGCGCAGTGCTTAAATTTATTAGATACAGGGGGGGGGTAGATAATCAGGGCATATTTTTGTGCGCAATGTTTCAGTGTATTATAAGCGCATTAGTTTTATCATACAGCTGTATATACTGCGCAAGGCAATTAAAAAATACGCCAATGGCTATTGCAGCAATGCTGTTTTATTCATTGTGTCCTTGGATTCCTAAATATGCCATAATGATTACTAAGGATACACTATTTGCGGATTTTATACTTTTATTTGGAATAATAATACATAAAGAATGTATAATTTCCAAAGGGCATTTTACAATAAATAAAATATGTATAATCACAGGGCTGGCTGTGTCTATATTTTTAATGCGGAAAAACGGGATATTCGTTGTAATTTTTACCCTGATTGTTGTTCTGCTTATTTATAAGGATTACCGCAGAAAAATATGTATGTGTATAGCCGTTTTAGCGGGTGTTTACATTATATATGGAAATGTACTGTTGCCAATGTGCGGGATAACTGGCGGGAGCGTAAGGGAGGCGCTTTCTATACCGTTCCAGCAGACGGCAAGATATGTTAAGTACCATGATGAAGAAGTGACGCCAGAGGAGAGAAATGCCATCGATGGTGTTTTGCACTACGATGCGTTAGGAGATGTGTATTCAGGCACTGTTTCTGATCCCGTTAAGGACACTTTTAGAGTTGGGGCAGGCGGTGAGGAGCTTATTGAATATTTTAGGACATGGTTCATAATGTTTTTTAAGCATCCTGAAACATATGCAACAGCTACAATGAATAATATTTATGGTTATTTTTATCCAGTTGTTAATGATATATTAAAATTGTACAGAACAAGTGAAGGAAGTATGCAGAATGCTAATCGAGACGGCTATTTTGCATTTAGCAATATTTATGATGATATTCATATATGGGCAAGAGATTTAATTTCATTATATGATATTTTGTGGACAAGGCTTCCGATGCTTAATATTTTTATGACAAGCGCTTTTTATGTGTGGATACCGATTATATGCTTATTTTTAAAAATTATAAATAAGGATAAAGCAGGATTTGTTTTTGCAGGTGTGTATATTGTTCTTATTTTGACAGCATTGGCAGGTCCATGTAATGCCATAGATTATGAAAGATATATATTTCCATGTATCTTGGGTTTTCCGACAATTTTGGGCGTGGCATTAAGCGGAGAAAAGAAATAAGAATGACTTCATAAATATTTTTTAATATTATTAAAATAAAAGAGGAACTAAATTCATATGGGCAGTAACACCATAAATTATCAAAAAGAACTGGACGGGCTGATAGAGAAGCTTGTCACGGAAAATAAAACACCGCGTCTTTTTCTGCATAGCTGCTGTGCGCCGTGCAGCAGCTATGTGCTTGAATATCTGCGGAAATTTTTTCGCATTACGGTTTTTTTTTACAATCCCAATATATCAATGGAAAGCGAATACTTAAAGCGTGTCGCAGAGCAAAAAAGGCTTATTGCCGAGTACAACAGGCTGATAAAAGACGGACTGGCAAAGGGCTTTGAGATAGGCGTTGTTGAAGGCGATTATGCGCCGCAGGAGTTTTATGACATTGCAAAAGGCCTTGAGCAGTGCCCCGAAGGCGGCGAGAGATGTTTTAAGTGCTATGAGCTTAGGCTTAGGGAGACGGCGCGCCGTGCGGCAGCAGGCCGCTTTGATTATTTTGCGACTACGCTCACAATCAGCCCGCTGAAAAACGCGCAGAAGCTCAACGAAATAGGCAAAAGGCTTTCTGGGGAGTACAGTATCAGCTGGCTGCCATCGGATTTCAAAAAGAAAAACGGCTACAAACGCTCAATAGAGCTTTCGGCGGAGTACGGGCTTTACAGGCAGAATTATTGTGGCTGCGCATACTCAAAAAGGGACAGCGAATGAACCTATTTTACGGGATTTTATGCAATATTCCAGCAAAAAGGTTGAAATTGGTTGAAAAAACAAGTATTATATTAAGCACATACAAATTGCGGATAATGTGATTGATGGGCATTATTACGGCATGAATAAGGAAGGTTTAAGGAAATGAAAAAATTATTGGATTTAATTTCGGAGGAAATGAAGGATGCGTTTGAGGCGGCAGGATATGAGCGCGAGCTTGGCAGGGTGACGCTTTCAAACAGGCCTGACCTGTGCGAGTACCAGTGCAACGGAGCGATGGCAGCCGCAAAAAAATACAAAAAAGCCCCGATTATGATTGCAAATGATGTAGCGGCAAAATTAAGCGGCAGCAAAATATACGATAAAGCTGAGGCTGTCGCCCCTGGCTTTTTGAACCTTACATTAAAGGGAGATTTTGTCGGAAGCTTTATAAAGGGAATGAGAGCCGAGGAAAAATACGGCTTTGAGGAAACAAAAAATCCGCTGGAGATAATAATAGACTACGGCGGAGCCAATATAGCAAAGCCCCTTCACGTAGGGCACTTGCGTCCAGCGATTATCGGAGAAAGCATAAAGCGCATAGCGCGTTACGCGGGACATCATGTTATAGGCGATGTACATCTTGGCGACTGGGGGCAGCCTATGGGGCTAGTCATAAACGAGCTGAAGCAGCGTAAGCCTGAGCTTGTTTATTTTGATGAAAATTATACGGGCGAATATCCGACAGAGCCGCCGTTTACGATTGCGGAGCTTGAAGAAATCTATCCTTACGCGAGCAAGCGCTCAAAGGAAGATGAGGAGTACAAGGCAGACGCTATGGCGTGTACTTACAAGCTGCAGAGCGGTGTGAGAGGGTATCGTGCCCTTTGGCAGCATATTTTTAATGTATCTGTCACGGATTTGAAAAAAAATTACGGAAATCTTGATGTCGAGTTTGACCTGTGGAACGGCGAATCCACGGTGCATGACTTAATCCCTGGCATGGTTGACTATATGAAAAAAGGCGGGTATGCGTACATCAGCGAAGGCGCCCTTGTGGTTGACGTCAAGGAAGATACGGACACAAAAGAGATACCGCCCTGCATGATTTTGAAGTCTGACGGCGCGGCGCTCTACAATACGACAGACCTTGCGACTATAATGATGCGGATGGAGCAGAATAAGCCTGACAGGATAATTTACCTGACGGACAAGCGGCAGGAGCTTTATTTTGAGCAGGTGTTCCGCTGTGCGCGCAAGACAAAGCTTGTAAAGGAGGAAACCAAACTTCAATTTTTGGGGTGCGGCACTATGAATGGCAAAGACGGCAAGCCATTCAAGACTCGCGACGGCGGCGTAATGCGGCTTGAAAACCTTATAAAAGAGGTAAACGCTGAGATGCTTGAAAAGATTAAGCAGAACCGTGACGTTTCAGATGATGAGGCGGTACAGACGGCGCAGGTGGTAGGGCTTGCGGCATTGAAGTACGGCGATTTGTCAAATCAGGCGAGCAAGGACTATATTTTTGACATAGACCGATTTACCTCGTTTGAGGGCGATACGGGACCGTACATTTTGTACACTATTGTGCGCATCAAGTCTATCCTCAAAAAGTATGCCGAGAAGGGCGGCGACGTTGAGGCGGTTAAAAACAATATAAACGCGCCTGCAAATGAGAGCGAGAAACAGCTTATGCTTGCGCTTGCAAAATATAATTCAAGCATTGAGGCGGCATATGATGAGACAGCGCCACATAAGGTGTGTGCTTATATTTACGAGCTGGCGAATGCGTTTAACCATTTTTACCATGAAACAAAAATTCTTGACGAGGGAGACGCGCAGAGAAAAGCAGGGTGGATTGCGCTGCTTGCGCTCACAAGGGATGTGCTGGAGACGGCTATAAGTCTTCTTGGCTTTTCGGCACCTGACAGGATGTAAAAAAAACATTAAGAAACTCTAAGGCGGCAAAAGACGCCGCCTAAGACTTTCTAAATGTTTAGAAAAACGCAAGGGCGGCGTTTTTCGTGTGTTATTTTAACTTTTAACTGTTTATGGGCGGTATGGAGAAAAAATCAATAGAGTAAGGATTTTTATGTATAAAAACAATATATTTGACAGCTTTAAGTGTACTGCTGATAAATGCAGGCTGACCTGCTGCGGTGGCTGGACTGTAAGGGTTGAAGACGAGAGCTATGAAAAGTGGCATAGCGATAGGGAAACAAGGTATCTGTGTGATTATACTGATGTTCATAAAAATGATGGCGAGACAGTTCGGCAGATGAAACAAAATTCCTGTCAGACTTGCGTATTGCTTGATGAAAATGGTTTGTGCGAAATCGTAAAACGCCACGGTGAGGAGATGCTTTCAGAAACATGCGCAAGGTTTCCCAGAAAATATAATGAAATAGAAGAACTTGATATAATAGAATATTCTCTGTCAGGCGGCTGTCCCGAGGTGTTGCGGCTGATTAGAGAAGACAGCGGGAATCTTGGAAAAGGGGCAGTGCGCAGGCTGCCTGAAAATGATAAGCTTCCGATAGAATATCAGATAAGGAATACTGTTATTAAGCTCTTTTTAGGTCAAGGGTTTGGCTTGGAGGAAAAAATCCTGTTAAGCTTTTCGTTTTTGCGTGAATGTCTTGAATGTGAAGAAGATGATGAGATTTGCCGTGTAATGAATATTTACAGCGATGAGGCAGAATTAAAGGAGCTTGCCAATTTATGGGCTGGCGAGGAATATGACGAAAAGGGCGCATTTATTGAGGTTTTGCAGACTTTGCTTGATATGATACAGCTTTACAGGGAAGAGCCGATGTACAAGCCGTATCTTTATGATATAGCAGAGTTTGTGGAAAGTATAGATGCTGGCGGCAAAGAAGCGGATTTGTTATTAGGCGAATGGCAGGAGTTTAAGAAACGATGGAATAATGACAGCGCCTTTTATGGAGATGTAATTGTTTCTGAGATTTATGGTGACTGCATAAGCGAGGGTTTGGAATATCTTACGGAAATATTTCAAGGGATAGTGTTTGAATATGTTATGACAAGAGTGTCAGTTTTCATAAAGGAAATAATTTTAAAGCGTAGGCTTTTCGAAAGGGAAATAGAGGAGTATCTTTCTTTGTTTATACGCATGATAGGTCATAACATTGACGGTATGGAGGAGTATTGGGCTGAGAGTTTTGAGGATTCCGTGCTAATGACGGAATATCTTTATCTGATTTTAAAGTGATGCGCGGCAGGGATTATTTTTTCGACTTGCATAGAATTATCAGAGTTATTCGCTTTACATTTTCAATTTTATTATTTTTACTAAAACTCAAATCTAAAACGAATTTTAATTATTAAATAATCTGATTTGTCTTGACATTTTATAAATATATTTTGACCACAATTTTGACCACAATTCATATGATTTTAAACGGTTTAAAATGGTTTGAAATGGCACTTTCAGTCTATAAAAGTAAAAAAGAATGCCGAAAACATTACATTTTCAAGCATTCTTTTAACTGGAGTAGACGGGAGTCGAACCCGTGTCCAAAAAACCATCCCATGTACTTCTACAAGCTTAGCTGATTGTTTCGGGCAAGCCCATTTCCCTTCTGGATAGGCGAACCAACACCCCTATAAAGTCGGTAGCTTCATAATACGCCCATATGCTCAAAGCTTTGCATACGTCGTTTCCTACATAATCGATGCCTGAATCCCAGCGTGTAGGTGCGTTAGGCCAGACAGCAGCCATTAGGCTGCGAGTGCTAAATTATCTTCAGCGTTTAATTTTAATTGTGGATTTAACGCATGCCTGCGACTTGCTTCTCCATCTTCAGATTCCCTGTCGAAACCTTTACTACCCCTGATTAATCAGAGTATAGAAATAATATCAGAAAACCTAAAGAAAGTCAAGAAAATGTTTAAAAATTCTTGAAAATTTTTGAATCAAAATTCATCAAAATTATTAAACATTTCTTTCATCACTTTTTACCAATCAGACCAGCCAGAAAAGTCAAATTGAAAATATTGAAATATATGCCGAAAAATGCTATGATAAATTTAATTTATCAGGAATGGGGGAGTAATATGAACATCACAATCACGGGCAATCTTGGCAGCGGTAAATCGAGCATAGCCAAAATCCTTAAGGAGAGGGGCTATGAAATATTTTCTACAGGGCGGATATTCAGGCAGCTTGCGATGGACAAGGGTTTGTCTGTCGAGGAGTTTAATAAACAGGTAAATGAGGCGGCAAGCAGGGGCGACCGCTCCGTCGACAAGATGATAGATGACACTACCGCAAAAATGGGCGAGGAAAAAGACAGGATAGTGTTTGACTCGCGCCTTGCGTGGCACTTTGCGCCAAAAAGCTTCAAGGTTTTCGTCATCACCGATATAGATGAAGCGAGCCGCAGAGTATATAATGACAGTGTCCGCGCCAACTCAGAATCCTACAATTCGCAGGAGGAGTGCAGAAAAGCGCTTATTAACAGGCAGCGGCTTGAAACAGTGCGTTACAAGGAAATATACGGCATAGATTATTATGACATGAGCAACTACAATCTGGTTATAGAGAGCACCGCTGCAGCTCCGCTGGAGCTTGCCGACGAGATACTTTCAAGGCTTGGGGAGTATCAAGATGGCGCTTTTGAAAGGCTAATGGAGCTCAATCCCTCATCAATAAAAATGCCAGCTGCTGGGGAAACTGCAGAAAGCAGCGCTGACGGGATTTTAGTAGATGAGCAAAATGGCGCATGGACGCTGCATTCAGGCAGGCAAGCCCTTGAAAACGCCATAAAGGATAACAAAAAGTTTGTTCCAGTCAGCCTTGCCTCATCTAAACAGAGCTCGGACGAGGGCTTTATGAATTTCTCAAAATTAAAATAGAGCAGGGGACTGCCCCTGCCCTTTTAATATATGCGCAAATATTTCCGCTCGGGGTTTATTTGGTTATTTCAGCAAATGCGTAGCTTTTCAGCACCTTGTTCCACACCTCGTAAGCTTTGCTGTTTTCATGGACATAGTGGTCGGAGGTATATTCTGGGCGCAGCCCCATATCATCGCCCATCAGGTATTCTGAAAGATTTACATAGCCCCACCCTGACGCCTGGCACACATTCTGCAAAAGCAGATTGGCGACTTGAATATTGTAATTATTAAGGCCGCTTGAGGATACGTCGGACATTACGCAGGGAATTGATATTATGTGTATCTGTACGTCAGGTCTTTTTTCAAGTATGCGTGAAACAAGCGTCTGCATATTTTGGACATATTTTTCAGGTGAGGTTATGCCCAAATCATTTACGCCAAAGCAGATGAAAACCTTGTTTACGTCGGTCATCTGCGCGATTGCGTTTTCCACGTATTCAGCCTTTCCGTTGAAAAGCGGCATTACGTTTGAGTGCTTTGTCAGGGCGTTTTCTGATATTGCCACTGTGGCGGAGCAGCTTACCCTGGCTAGAAAATATGTCGTGTCGGTTTTTATCGAATCGCTGTGCTTTTCACAATACTGCTTGAAGCCTACGGTAATCGAATCTCCCACAAACACGGAATTTGAAAAAAACGCGTTCTCGGAAATCATTCCGCTGTTTAATATCTGATTGTACTTGTCAACATCAATGAGCCCTACGGTAAAGCTGTCAACAAGATAAGTGTACAGCTCCTCGGTAAGGCTTGCAGGAAGGACATCTGCAGAGAGCGATGCGCCTGTAAGCGGCTGTATAGTTGCGCTTTGGGTGGTTGGCGCAGGCAGCGGCACAGGAAATTCCTCCTCTGCAGATACCGTGGCTGGCGCTATAATCATCGCAAACAAAAACATTAGGATTAATGAACGCGTGTAGACAGTTTTTTTCATAAATCTTTCATTCCTTTACGTTTTTATTACAATTTTATTAACAATCCTATTATAATTACAAACAGTTAAAAAGTCAAATAAAGAAAGCGAATTAATGGAAAATTAATATTGGGAGTCGCATTATGCGTCAAAAGTTTTAGAAAAGATTGACAAAAAAATTGCTGCGGTTTGTTGTGGTTTGTAATAATTAAGGAAAAAGTAAAGACTGCGGTAAAAGGGCATAAAAGTATTATTCCATGGAAAAACCACAAGTTTGCCAACCGCATAATAAGTTTTGACAGTTTCCTTCAATTTATTCTTTACAACCCCAGAACTATAACGGTATAATAAACTTATGCCATAGAGTATTCCAGAAACACGGAAAGCCAGGAAGAAAGAAACCTGATAGATGCCATATTTGAAGTAAGCGTAGCAGCCAATAAAGAGGTAGTCGAAGAACTTGTGAGAGGAGATGAGGCTATGTGCCAGGCGCTGATGGAGATAATGAAACCAGAGATTGATGAAATAGTGACTATGGCGGTACTGCAGGAATGCAGGAAGACCGCTGAACGCGTAGAAAAGGAAACCGCCGAACGAGTAGAGAAGGAAACCGCTGAACGAGTAGAGAAGGAAACCGCTGAACGAGTAGAGAAGGAAACTGCTGAACGTACAATAAAGGCAGCAGTCAAAAGCCTGCGCCGTTTTAATGCCAGTGATGCCGACATTAAAACAGCGCTGGTGGAGGATTACGGCATACCAGAGCAGGAGGCTCTCTCGTATTTGAAATAAAACAAAACGGGGGCTGTCGTGATAATTATGACTAAAGTATCGGAAAAATTTCATAAAGGCACATACAAGAGGAAACTTTTTAGTTTATGAGGTAAAGCAGGTTAACAAAGGTACACAAGGAGGTAATAGTATGACAGAAAGAGAATTTGAAGATTTAATATTTGATATGGAAAACAAATGGACATCTATGTTTGAGAAGGGAAAACACGATGAAGCGTGGAAGATACTTAGGGACGCTTGGGATTTGCTGCCAGAACCAAAATATAAACATCCAATGAGTTGGTGGGTTGTAATAGGTTTTGTAAAGTATGGCATAGAAACGAAACAGTTTGATTATGCAGAAAAGTTTTTAGGTATATTATTTATATGCGATTTAGACAGGGCAGATTCAGATGACAGGGAATTTTTGGCTGGAAGGCTGGCATATGCAAAGGGTGACATAGATATTGCCAAAGAACTTTTTGCACGTTCGTTGGAAAAAGGCGGAAGCCGTGGCTGTATGATGCAAAAAGAAAACCGAATATACAAGGAGCTTGTACAGGGAAAGAGAAAAACCGCAAAATCAAAGAGTAAATTACCGGCTGACAAGCTGATTGATAAGGCGGATGAAGCACTGAACAAAGGAAAATATGAGGAAGCTGAAGAATTATATCTGCAGGGGCTTGATAAAATAGATGATTTTGAAAGTGACGAGATAGAACGGTATTACCGGAATGCATATGCGGGGCTTGGGGACTGCTGTTTTTGGAAAAAAGAATATGAAAATGCCAAAAACTATTACTTTGACGCATATAATTACGATTATTCCAACCCATATATAAATATGTGCATTGGTAAGTGTTTTGTATTTCTCCAAGATGAGAAAAATGCAAAGGAATACCTGATGAGGGCGTATTCAATGGCAGGAGAGGGCATTTTTAGAGGAAATGAGCCGCTTTTTGATATCATAAAGGATATGATATAATTCTATTTTTGACAGTTCATAAAAGCAGAACACTTCGCAGCCTCAGTGTTTATGTGGGCTGTGAAGTGTTCTTGTTTTTTCAGATGGAGATGGGAGAGACATTCCGAATCTGTGGGATGTGGGCAGGCGCGTGTCTCTGCCTCAAGTTTGGAAAGGGGAAATATGTTATGTCAATGATAGGTATTTTTGGCTCTCTTTGAGTTCTTCAAGGAAGAATACGAAATCGATGTTTGGCGAGAAGCCGAATTTAAAGAAATTGCAGAGCGCTGGCGTGACATAATAGGGGACTTTGATATGATTGTTCAAGTTGACGACAGTGTTATGAATATTATTTTAGATTTTTAAACAAGTGAAGCAAACAACCATATGAAAAGAATTTTATGGATGTATTGTGAGAAAGGGAAGCAGAAATTGATATATTTAAGCTTGTCAGAAAATTGTGGTTTTAAATTAAGGTTTGATAGCCGTAATATAAACAGATTTACTATGTGTAAGTTAATGTTTGTAACCAATGAACAGGAAAAAGAAATATATGAGGATTATATATACATATTTATAGAGAATATATTAGGTCGAATTTGCAATATTCCAAGCCTAAAGCTAGATTCTCTTTTTGGAAAAATTGGGAAATGGCAGGAATATTATTATTATGATACGGCGTATGTAGAAAAACATTCCAGTGAGATTGAATTTATGGAGGGGGCATTATTTTTAAGCGCTGAAAAATATGGTATATTTTTGTATGAGTACAAGGGGGACATATGGATGGAACTAAATAAAGGTTTTAGTGAATTTAGTGGATTTACCCCATATGATTATTATTGCAATCCCAATAACTATAGGGTTAGTTTGAATAAAATATCTGAAAAGAAGATATGGGAATGGAAAAACACATTAGAACAGTATAGTAATTTATGCCGTGTCAGATAATCAAAGGTTTGGGACTTTGCGCCAGTACAGTGGGAGAACAGGGAGGGCGGCTTTTTGCCCTGCATATGAATGTAACGAAGGAGTGTATATGAATTATGCGAATAACAAAACTTATATGAAAATATAGATTACTTTACAAAATAGGAGAAGACGATGGAAAAGGTAAACGTTTGTATGCAAAAAAATAATTGACGAGAATTTATTTTATATCTATAATAAAATCTATAGGCGTACTATGAAAAGCGAAATAATTGCGGATGCACAGCATCCGCTGTTTTTCTATGTGGGCTGCGCAAAAGGCAGTTATCTAATACGCAGTGCATATGGCAGGCAAATATAAAATATTGGAGAACATAACGCAATGAATATCAATCAGATAAAATACGTGCTTGCAGTGGCAAATTCATCTTCAATGAGGGAGGCCTCAACAAGACTCTATATATCACAGCCAGCGCTTTCAGCAAGCATTCACGAGCTTGAAGAAGAACTGGGAATACTGATTTTCGAGAGGACAAATAAGGGAATCTCCCTGACTGATGAGGGAAGGGAGTTTATTTCCTATGCCCAAAAAGCGGTAGGGCAGTATGAAATTCTGGAGGACAGGTATCTGTCAAAGGACAGCGGCAAGGAAAGATTTTCCGTATCCACGCAGCATTACAATTTTTCCATAAAGGCATTCACTGATACCATACGGAGCATGGAGCCTGAAAAATATGTGTTTTCCATACACGAAACAAAGACAAAAGAAGTGTTAGAGGACGTGCAAAGCTTAAAAAGCGAAATAGGCATTATATCATTTTCCAGCTCAAATGAAAATGTGATTAAGAAGCTGTTTAAGGATTACCAGCTTGAATTTGTGCCGCTGATGAAGCGCGATACATATATTTACGTATGGAAAAACCACAAGTTTGCCAACCGCAAGACAATATCGCTGGCGGAGCTGAAGGAATACCCCTGCGTTTCATTTGACCAGACGAATGACGGCAGCTTTTACCTCACTGAGGAGGCAATGGCGGATTATGATTTCGACAAGATGATAAAGTCTGACGACCGCGCGACCACGATGGAGATTATCGCAGAGCTTGGGGGGTACTCTGTCGGCTCGGGAATGCTTTCGGGTGATGACGCGATTTTGAAAGGGCTGGTGTCCATAAAGCTCAAAGAGGAGGATCCGCTTATCATAGGCTACATTACACGGAAAGGAATTACATTGTCCGCATACGGGAAAAAATATGTTGAGGAGCTTTTAAAGTATAAGGAATTATAGTAGCGATAACCAAAACTTATCACTAACGATAAAATCAACCGAATTTTCAAAACCAAATCTTAGTGATATGATAATCACAACAAAGGCGAAGGAGGTGCAGATTTTGAGAAATACATGTTTTTGTTGTATGAAGGGCACAGTATATTAGGCAGAACAAATATTATTTAAAAGATAGGCATATGCGAAAAAAATCAGACGGTTTAGAACACGTTTCGCAATTACCTAATCATTTAAAAAGAGGAAAAGAGGAGAGCATTATGAAAAAGAGCATTTTCAGGAAACTTATTACAGGAGCGCTGACTTTGGGAGTAGGAATATCCGTACTCACAGGCTGCGGGCAGACGCAAACGCAGAGCCAGGAAGCAGACAATACGTCAGACGCTTCAAACAGGGTTTACAGAACCGTTGATGAGATTAAAGACAGTGGCGAGATTAATATCGGCGTTTTCTCAGACAAAAATCCTTTCGGATATGTCGATGAAAATGGCGATTATCAGGGATATGACGTGTACTTTGCCAACAGAATCGGAGAAGACCTCGGAGTAAACATCAATTATGTATCGACCGAAGCGGCAAGCAGGGTTGAATATCTTGAAACTGGCAAAGTGGACATTGTACTCGCAAACTTTACAGTGACAGATGAGAGGGCGGAAAAAGTTGATTTCGCGCTTCCTTATATGAATGTGGCGCTCGGCGTTGTTTCACATGAGGACAATGTTATTGAAGATTTAGACCAGATTTCACCAGACGACCAGATAATCGTGATTTCAGGAACTACGGCGGAAACATATCTGGAAAAGAATTATCCCGACATAAAGCTTCAGAAGTTCGATACCTATGCCTCCGCCAAGACAGCATTTGAAAACGGTACTGGCGTAGCATGGGCAAACGACAATACTGAGGTAATCGCATACTCACTTGAAAATGAAGGCTATGTAGTAGGAATCCCCTCGCTAGGAAGCCAGGACACCATAGCTCCAGCAGTTTCAAAGGGAAACAGCTCGCTTCTTGAGTGGCTGAACAGCGAGATTGAAGCATTAGGCAGTGAACAGTTTTTCCATACCGACTATGAAGCGACGCTGCTTGATACATATGGCGCAGAATATGAAGATACGCTTGTCGTAGAGGGCGGAAAGCCCGCTCAGTCTGATACTTCAGCACAATCATCAGAAACGGAAACAGCCGCGCTTGACATTGTACCTGGAAACGGCGAGACTATAAAGATTGCCGCATCACCTATTCCGCATGCGGAGATATTGCAAAAAGCGGCGGAAATACTCAAGGATTACGGATATGAGCTTGACATAGTGGAATTTGAGGATTATGTCCAGCCAAATCTGGTAGTGGAATCTGGAGAATTTGACGCAAACTATATGCAGCACATTCCTTATCTGGAAAGCTTCAATGAGGAGCAGGGGACACATATCGTGAGCGCTGGAGGAATCCACTATGAGCCTTTCGGAATATATCCTGGTACAAAGAAAAGCTTAGACGAGATATCAGACGGAGACAAGATAGCAATCCCCAATGACACCACAAATGAAGCGAGGGCGCTTCTTCTCCTGCAGGATAACGGGCTTCTCACATTAAACGACGGCGCAGGGCTTACAGCCACGGTAAATGACATCAAAGACAACCCGCACAATATCGAGTTTGTGGAGCTTGAAGCCGCGCAGGTTGCAAGAGTTATTGATGAAGTCGAATACGTCGTATTAAACGGCAATTACGCGCTTGAAGCGGGATATTCAGTAAGCAAGGATTCCATTGCATATGAGGCAAACGACTCCATCGCGGCGCAGACCTATGTGAACATTATCGGAGTTAAGGAGGGAAATGAGAATACAGACAAGATAAAGGCATTGGTTACGGTTCTTAAATCCGACGACATTAAGAAGTTTATTGAGGACACATATGACGGAGCTGTGATTTTCTTTGAGGAACAGTAATGAAAAACAGGGAGAGGCGTAAAAGTCTCTCCCTATTATATAAGGTGGTGGGCTATGGCTGCAGTTGAGATAAAAAATCTTACGAAAAATTTTGATATAGAAGGGCATACCGTCACGGCGCTCAGCAACGTGTGCCTGACGATTGAAAAGGGAGATATATTCGGAGTTATCGGAATGTCGGGCGCGGGGAAAAGCACCCTTGTACGTTCCATCAATTTTTTGGAAAAACCGACAGACGGAAGCGTATATATTGATGGCGTTGACCTCGGAACTCTCTCGGAGCGTGAGCTGCGCAGGATGCGCTCGCGAATCGGGATGATTTTCCAAAACTTTAACCTCCTCGAGCAGAAAAACGTTATCGACAATGTATGCTTTCCATTAGAGATAAACGGCACTAAGCGCAAGGAGGCAAAAAAACGGGCATTGGAGCTTCTCGGACTTGTAAAGCTTGAAGATAAGGCAAAAGCTTATCCTTCCCAATTATCGGGCGGACAAAAACAGCGTGTCGCAATAGCCCGTGCGCTTGCGACAGATCCACAGCTTCTCTTATGTGATGAGGCGACAAGTGCGCTAGATCCGCAGACGACAGGCTCTATTCTGGAATTGATAAGGGAAATCAACGAAAAACTTGGCATAACCGTAGTGATCATAACGCATCAGATGTCCGTAGTGACTGACATTTGTAAAAAAGTGGCGATTATAGACAACGGAAGACTGGTTGAGGAAGGGCTTGTGGAGGAAATCTTCAGCGCCCCGAAATCAGACGCGGCAAGAGAGCTTTTATCAGGGAAAAAGGTTTCTTACAAACCGCTGGAAAAACTGGAGGAAGGGCGCAGGATAAGAATTGTTTTCAGGGAAAACTCAGCCTATGAGCCAGTGATCGCCAATTTGATCTTAAAGCTGCAAATTCCCATAAACATTCTCAAAGCCGAAACCCAAAATGTCGGCGGCAAGGCAGTCGGCGAGATGATTCTTGGATTGCCCGACAACAGCAATCAGCAGGAGGATATTATCCTTGAATTAAAAAATGCGGGGCTTACCGTGACGGAGGTGCATGAAAATGAATGAGAACGTAATAGCAATGCTTATAAGCGGAATAGGAGAAACCCTATACATGACGCTTGGCTCTGTGATTATCGGATATGTTATCGGGCTTCCGCTTGGGATTTTATTATATGTTTCAGGGAAAAACGGATTAAGACCGTGCATGCCGCTCTATCGTGCGCTTGATTTTATATGCAATATTATAAGGAGTATTCCGTTTCTCATTCTGCTTATATTGCTAATTCCGTTTACAAGGCTGCTCGTAGGGCAAAGCTACGGCTCAACGGCTACGATCGTGCCGCTCGTCGTATGCGCCGCGCCATATATCGCAAGAGTGGTGGAAGCCTCCCTGACAGACGTTGACGCGGGCGTTATTGAAGCGGCTAAAGCCATGGGAGCAAGCAATATGCAGATTATCTGCAGGGTGCTTCTGGTTGAGGCAAAGACATCACTTATTACGGGCTTTACAATCACGACAGGGCTGCTTTTAGGATATTCAGCAATGTCGGGAACTGTCGGCGGCGGCGGTCTGGGAGATATCGCAGTACGTTACGGATATTACAGATGGCAGACGGATATTATGGTTATCACGGTAATTCTGCTGATTATAATTTTTCAGATCATACAGACTGTCGGCATGAAAATATCAAAAAAACTTGACCACAGAAAGCGGTAATATTCATGAATGTAGATGTTTTAATTTCGTATTTTCCAAGATACGCCGAGGCGTTCCTGCTTACATTGAGAATCGGCTGGCTGGGGATTTTATTATCGGCTGCGATAGGGATTGTTTCAGCATTCACAATGTATTTTAAGCTTCCTGTGCTCTCGCGCATTGCGGGCGCATATGTCGAAATATTCCGCAACACGCCGCTGCTTGTACAGCTGTTTTTTGTATATTTTGGAATGCCTAAGCTGGGATTTGCCATTTCTGCCGAAACGTGCGGCATTGTCGGCATTGGGCTTCTTGGTGGCAGCTATATGTCGGAGGCTTTGAGAAGCAGCCTTAATGCAGTCCCCGCGTCACAGGCGGAGAGTGCTGAAGCGCTCGGAATGACACATTTTCAGGCTTTTTGGCTGGTAATATTTCCAGAGGCTTTGGTCTTGAGCGTGCCTGCAGTCGTGGCAAACGTAATTTTTCTGTTAAAGGAAACCAGCGTTTTTTCGGCAATCAGCCTTATGGATTTGATGTTTACGGCAAAGGATCTTATTGGGCTTTACTACGATACGACAGAGGCGCTTTTTATGCTTGTCGTGTTTTATATCATAATGCTTGTCCCCGTGTCGGCGGCAGGCAGCGTGCTTGAAAGAAAAGCAAGGCATAAAATGTTTGGAGAATAAAAGATGGGATTTGAAGTATTGTTAAAGGGAAATAACATGATAAGGCTTCTTGGGGGGCTTGCTGTCGCGCTTAAAATCAGCCTGATATCTGTATGCATAAGCCTGATTATGGGGACAGTGTTTGGAAGCTTAATGAATGACAGGCATCCGCTGATTAAAAAGATTCTAAGGGCATACCTTGAAATTGTCAGGATTATGCCCCAGCTGGTGCTGCTGTTCATCGCCTACTTCGGGACTACAAAGGCTTTAGGCGTAAACATCTCCGCAGAGGCAGCTTCAATAATCGTATTTTCCTTTTGGGGCTCTGCGGAAATGGCTGACCTTGTGCGTGGGGCGCTTTCGGGCATACCGCCTGCCCAGTACGAGAGCAGTCTTGCGCTTGGACTGACTTATCACCAGACGCTTGTTTATATTATCATTCCGCAGATTATAAGGAGAATGCTCCCGCTGTCAATTAACTTGATTACCAGAATGATTAAGACTACAAGCCTGATTATGATGATTGGCATTGTAGAGGTCTTAAAGGTAGGACAGCAGATTATCGAAGCAAACCGCAAAAATTATCCGAATGCGGCTTTTGGCATATATTTTACTGTATTTGTCCTGTATTTCGCCGTATGCTGGCCGATCAGCATGCTTTCAAGATATCTTGAAAGAAAATGGGAGGCATAGTATCTGCTGGGTGCATCAAGAATGGGGGACAGTGTGAGAAATAAATTTTTCACACGCAAATTTGTGTTTAGGACACAAATTCGCAGATATGTAAAGAATGGGTGATTAGGATGAACGAAATTTTGAATATCAATGGCATTAGTAAAAAATATGGCGATCTTGTCGTGCTGGATAACTTGAGCCTAAAGGTCAAGAGTGGTGAAGTGGTAGTGATAGTAGGCCCGTCGGGATGCGGGAAAAGTACGCTTTTAAGGTGCATAAACGCGCTTGAAATAATAGATGACGGAGAAGTGGCGCTTGACGGAAAGGCTATCAACCCGCATGACAAAAAACTGAGCAAAGTAAGAGAAAAAATCGGAATGGTTTTCCAAAGCTACGAGCTGTTTCCGCACAAGACAATCCTGCAGAATCTTGTACTGGCGCCTGTCAGAGTGAAAAAAATGAATCGCAAAGAAGCTGAAAAGGAAGCGCTCCACCTTCTGGAAAGAGTAGGGCTGCTCTCAAAAAAGGATAATTACCCAAGACAGCTTTCAGGCGGCCAGAAACAGAGGGTGGCAATCGTCAGGGCGCTCATGATGAATCCGGAGATTTTGCTTATGGACGAAATCACGGCAGCGCTCGATCCTGAAATGGTAAGAGAGGTATTGGAGGTAGTGCTGGATTTGGCAAAAGAAGGGCGTACAATGATTATCGTAACCCATGAGCTTCAATTCGCAAAAGCTGCAGCAGACCGCATGGTATTTATAGACGGCGGCAGGATTATCGAAGAAGGAGAGCCAAAGGAATTTTTTGAAAATCCCAAGACGGAAAGACTGAAAAAATTTTTACATTCGTTTACTTATGAATAAGGAGTAAACAAAAATATATGGGAAAAACAAATGAAAATGCATTAGGAAAATGAGCGTGATTATGGTACAATATCAGTAAAACAAATTGATGATTCATAAAAACTGGACAGGAGGGATTTATTCCACACAGATTCCAAATAACCGCCACGTACATTCCTTATTTATGGTTTATCCTATAACCACTGGCGGAAGCCAGAATCATGAAAGGTGGAATAAGCTATGAAGAAGAAAACAATTGTACTATCCGCTGTCGCAGCATCACTTGCGCTGTCGTTGGGATGCGTGACCGCATTTGCCGCTGAATCTGATGCGTACAGTTATCATACCGGACAGCAGAACAGCGCTAATCGCAACGAATTGTATGAGAAGGCTCGGGAGCTCCCCGAAAACGAGCAGGAAGCCTTCTTGGCTGAAAACGGTATTGGGGAAACGCCATGGTCTGAGGAAGCTGCGGCATCTTACAGCTATGTGCTCGGCCAGCAGAGAGGCGCGTCTTACCAGCAGAGCGGTGATGCGGACAGCACACAGGATATGTCAGGCTACAGTTACCTGCTTGGTCAGCAGCGCGGCAATAGCTATCACAAGTAACAAAAAGCAAAATGCGCAAAACGGCAAACCGTCCAAGTGGCGGTTTGCATTTTGTGCTGTATGGGAGGAAAATCATGGCTTATCTATTGGCTGTCGATGACGAAAAGGACATTGTAGAACTTATTTCCCGTTTTGCTGAGCATGAAGGTCATACCATCGATACGGCGGACAACGGCAAAGAAGCAGTGCGTCTATGCAGTGAAAACGATTATGATCTGATTATCCTTGATATTATGATGCCCGAAATGGACGGGTTTACTGCCTGCAAAGAAATCCGCAAACAGAAGCAAACGCCCGTTATAATGCTGTCCGCACTGGGTACGGAGTATGACAAGCTGATGGGTTTTGAATTGGGCATTGATGATTATGTGGTAAAGCCATTTTCGCCTCGTGAACTGATGGCGCGAGTCAAGGCGGTTCTTGCAAGAAATATCTCCGGCAGGACGAAAGCTGAAATCGTGATACAGGGCATACGAATTGATACGCTGGCTCACGAGGTCTTTGTTGATGGGGTGAAGACAGAGTTGACCGCGAAGGAATACGAGCTGCTTGTCTATTTCGTGCAGAACAAAGGAATCGCGCTTACTCGGGAAAACATTCTGAACGCCGTATGGGGGGTATGACTATTTCGGCGACGACCGCACGGTGGACTGGCAGATCAAGCTGCTGCGCGGCAAGTTAGGACCTTATCGGAAGTGTATAGTAACTTTGCGGGGAACGGGGTATCGGTTCGATGAAAAAGCGTAAATCCTTCGGCGTAAAGCTGTGGCTGTGGTTTGTTCTTTTTTCCGCCGTCATCTTTCTTGTGCTTTGGCTTTTGCAGACAGTTTTTTTGCAGGGCTTTTATAACGATATGGCAATCCGCGGCGCAGAAAAAGAAGCAGAGAAAATGGCGGAACATTCTTTAAACGCGGATTTCTATGATGTGATTGACGAAACGGCGACGGAAAACTCCCTGCTTGTGTTCGTAACGGATGCCGAGGGAAATATCCTATACAGCGCCGACGAATATAAGAACCTCTACGGAAGCTCCAGCCAGACGAAACAGCAAAATGGGAATCCCTACCTTTCCTCTGATAAGGTCTTGAATTGGGAAAAAGGCGCGCTGCGGAATCTGCCGTACAGTTATGAACCGCTCATTGCAAAGCTCAAAGAGACTGGTTCGAACAGTGTCGGCTTTGTCACGGAGGACAACACGGCTTATGTGGCGGGAAACGTTCTGGGCAACGGAAATATTCTTTACGTCAGTATGCCTCTCGGCACGGTAGGCGGGACAGTCCGGATATTGCGGCTCCAGCTTGTATGGGTATCTGTCCTGTCCCTGATTTTGGGTTTTGTCCTTGCCTGGGTTATTTCCAGACGGTTTGAAAAGCCGATAGAGAAAATAGCCGATTCCGCGAGGGAGATTGCCGGGGGTAACTTCCACCCGGAACTTCCGAAGGGCTTTTGCACGGAACTTGATGAACTGTCAGACACGCTGGGCGAGACGGCGCTGAGTTTGGAAAAGGCTCAAAATGCCCAACGAGAATTCCTCGCCAACGTGTCACACGATTTGAGGACGCCCCTCACAATGATTAAGGGATACGCGGAGATGGTCAAAGAAATTTCGTGGAGCGATGCAAAAAAGCGTGAAAAGGACTTGGACGTCATCATTCGCGAGGCAGACAGGCTCACGGCGCTTGTTAATGAAATATTGGATTTTTCTGCTATGCAGTCAGACAGTGCGCCGCAGGAGTACGGCATTATAGACCTGAGCCGCGCGGTTCGGGATGTGGTCGGGCAGTTTGCTCCTTTCTGTGAGCAGAACGGTTTCGTGATTGAGGCGGATATTATGGACGGCATCACCGTATCTGCGGACAAGGTGCAGATTAAGCGGGTTGTCTATAATTTCATCGACAACGCTGTAAACCACACTGATGAAAGCAAAAAGATTAATGTGTCGTTGACAGCAGTGGACGGCTCCGCGCGGTTTGAGGTGACAGACTATGGCAAGGGAATCACGGATGAGGAACTCCCACATATCTGGGATCGCTACTACACCGCAAGGAACAGGAAGAACAAAACCGTCGTTTCAGGGCTGGGACTGTCCATTGCAAAAGAAATTTTAACAGCGCATGGAGCGAAATTTGGCGTTGACAACAGAAATAAATGCGCATTTTGGTTTGAACTACAAATTTGCTAATACAGCTAATTCGATGAAAAAAAGTTGTTGATGAAAGGGTGGCGGATATGAAACCGATAAATTGTAAAATCCAGAATTATTATACACAGACGGGTGTTGAAAATGCCCCTGTATTTATGTGGAAATACGGAGCGGGAGACGATACTCAGACCGCGTATCAGATTGATATATTCAACGATGACGATCTCATATATTCAACAGGCAAAGTCATATCAGCGGAGCAAAACAATATTCAGGTATCCATTGCTCTCATGGAGCAGTCCGAATACAATTTCACAGTTACCGTATGGGATCAAAACGATGTCAGGGAAACCTCGGAAAAGGTGTATTTTATCTCTGGAGTCCGCAAGTGGCGCGGCGTCTGGATAGGAAACGGCACAAAAAAGCCGTTTATCGCGCGAAAGCTGTTTAATGCGCGCGGCGGTGAAAAAGCGGTTGTTTCCATATGCGTACCTGGCCAGTTCGAGGTTAAGATAAATGGCAAAAAAATAAGCCCGTATGCGTATGAAGGCAGCCAGACGGATTTTAATAAGCGAGTCCACTATTCAACTTATGATGTAACGAACCTCATTTCCAAAGGAGAAAATGAGATAACGATAGAAGCCGTAAACGGCTGGTATATCGGCGACGACGGCGGGGGGACAAGATATTTTTATACTATGGATAAAGGCTATGAGCCGTTCGGCGAATGCCTTGCAGTGCTGGCGCAGCTTAAAATTGGTGATGAATATGTCACAACCGATACTTCGTGGGAGGTAAGCCGCTCAAAAACAACGCTTGCCGATATTTACGGTAGCGAGGACATTGACAATACGGTTGAGTACAATTGGACGGCGGCAAAAACCGTAAGCGCCCCGAAAGGGAAAATCCTTCCGTCTGATTATCCGCCAGTGGTACATAAATATTGCTATGAACCGCAAAGCGTTGACAGGGAGCGTATGGTTTTTGATTTCGGACAAAATATGTCGGCACAGTTTTATCTGAAAATTAAGGGCAGGCGGGGACAGAAAGTGAAGCTGATGCCTGCTGAAAAGCTTGCAGCGGACGGCGGCATATCACAGACGATAGACGCGTATTCGGAGCTTACGCTAAGCGGCGGCGAGGACGAGTTTGAACAGAAATTTTCGGTAAACGGCGCGCGGTGGTACAAAATAGAGGGCGCGGAGTATGGGCAGATAATTGATTTTAAAGCGTATTTCACAACCTCATCTGCTGAGGACGTCGGATATTTCCACTGCTCGGACGAGCGGATAAATAAAATTTACGCTCTGGTATTAAAAGCAATCGAGAGCAACCTAAACCACCTTCACACAGACTGCCCGACGATTGAAAAGCTCGGTTGGCTTGAACCGAACCATCTGATGGCGCGGGCGGTTATGTACAACAAGGACGTTGATACGCTTTGGTCAAAAATAGCTGCCGATATGCGCGACGCGCAGTATGCGGACGGCGAATTTGACACGGACAAAAGCGGATTTTACCACGAATACAAAAGCGGCTTAATCCCGTCGATTGCGCCGCGCTATGCGAAATTTCTGTACGACGGCGGCGAGGGCAGCTTCTGGGACATCATCCCATGGGGCAGCTCAATCATTCTCGCCGCGTATGAGCAGTACCGTTTTTACGGGAATAAGCGGGTGCTTGAGGAAAATTACGAAAGCGCGGAAAAATATATAGAATACCTGACGCGCCAGTATAACGACTACAACCGTCTGTACGGCAAAACAGGCGATGAAAGGTTTATCCGCGCAGGCTTAGGCGACTGGGGCATAGCGCAGAACAAGGGCGCAAGCCGCGAGAATATCGAAACGGCATTTTACTATCACGACCTTATGACAATGGCAGAGATTGCGGAAATTCTCGGAAAAGAGGACAGATTTAGCGTACAGGCGCGGGAAGTTAAGACGCTCTACAATAAGTCACTGCTTACGGACATCGGCTACCGTGATTACGAAACGGGCAAAATCACGCAGGCAAATCAGGCGATACCGCTCTGCTTCGGACTTGTGCCAAAAGAAAGAAAAGCGGACGTGCAAAACGCGCTTCTGGGTGCAAGCAGGGGAAAACACCTTGAATGTGGCGAAATCGGGCTTGTCTATATCCTGCGCGCGCTTTCGGAGGCGGGCGGGAACGATATAATCTACGATATGATTTTAAAGGAAAACCACCCTTCATATCTGCGGTTCGTAAACATGGGGGAAACCACCCTGCCAGAGTTCTGGCGCGACGATGCGCGAAGCCGCAACCACGACATGATGGGACATATCATGGAATGGTTTTTCACTGAAATCGCGGGAATAAAAAGCAGCGACGGCTTTAAAACGATAACCGTTTCCCCTTCATGCAGCGGGTTTATAAAAGAGTTTGAATGTACATATAACAGTATTCGCGGAAAGATAACGGTCAAATACGAAAAAGGCGCATTGACGGTGGTTGTGCCGTGCAATACTTTGAAACGTTGAACAGAATAGTTTTATGAAAGCAAAAATTTCCAAAGGCTTAAAATGCCCGCAGTAGAAATTAGTCCGCCATATGCCCTATGGCATTCTTGCTTAAAGCGTATTTATGAGGTTCCAAAATTCATTTTTTACGCGTTTGGATATGCAATAGAGCGGAAACTCAAACAAAAGATTGACTATTGTGCGGATTGGATATAAAATATTAATTATGATAAAAGGCTTTTGAAGCGGAAGGAGTGCCGGAATGGCTGAAGAATTTAGCGTAGACAGCATGGTGGACATGTATCTGTATGAAAACGGGCAGCTTTTGGAAAAGCTTGAGGAAATCATACTTGAAACAAAGGACGACGATGCGTTTGACGAAAACAATATCAATGAAATATTCAGGATAATGCACACAATAAAGGGCTCATCAGGCGTCATGATGTATGACAACATTATGAAGGTGTCGCATAAGCTGGAAGATATATTTTATTATCTCAGGGAAAATCTCGGCATAGACGAGCCGCATATTGAGCTTACCGATATTATTTTTCAGGTGCTTGATTTTATAAACGGCGAGATGGAAAAAATAAAGGACGGAAACGATCCTGACGGGGATAACTCTGAGCTTATGGCGCTGATGGACGGCTTTCTCGGACGGCTTAAAGGCGATTCGGGCGGGACTGCTCAGACGCAGCCCCCGGCAAAGACGGAAACAAAGTCGGCGGAGGCTCCAAAGGCGCAGAGTGGCAGCATAAATCTGGGACCAAACCAGTTTTACATCGCGCCGCAGGTTTCAGGCGACGAAAAGTGCTTCCGCATAAGAATCACCTACAATTCGGACACGCAGATGTGCAACCTGCGCGCGTATTCGGCGACATACGCGCTGAAGGAATATACGGAAAATCTGCATTATTCGCCCGATGACATACTGACAAACGAGGACTCCTCAAATGTTATACTTGAGGACGGTTTCCGCATGCTTGTGCGTGGCAATTTCACGGAAGAAAAGCTCCGCGAGCTGCTTGACACTACTTCCGAGATTAAGACCATTGACATATCCGAGTGCAGCAGGCAGGAGTTTGACATGGGCTTTTCAGACGCGCCCATAAGTGTCGCGCCCACCGAGCAGGAGGCGGAGGCTGCGCAGAGCGCGGACAGCGCCAAAACAGAGCCGCAGCCAGGCGATTACGTCATTCAAAAGGAAGCGGGCAAGGCAAAGCAGATTACAAAGCCCAAAAAGAAAAAAGAGCATAAACAGTCATTTATGAGCGTGAATATAGAGAAGATGAACCAGCTTATGAACCTTATGGGCGAGATGGTTATAGCGGAGTCTGTCGTGCTCCAGAACCCTGATCTGCAGGTGCCAAACCTTGACCTGTCAAACTTCCAGAAAGCGGCGTCACAGCTTTCCAAGATTACGACGGAGATGCAGGAGCTTATCATGTCGATGCGCATGATGCCATTGACAAACACATTCCAGAAGATGAACAGGACCGTATTCGATATGTCAAGAAAGCTCAACAAGGATATCGAATTTGAGATGATAGGCGACACTACAGAGGTTGACAAGAATATTATCGAAAATATTTCCGATCCGCTCATGCACCTTGTACGCAATTCCGTAGATCACGGCATAGAGACAAAGGAGGAGAGGGCGGCATCAGGCAAGACGGAAAAAGCCAAGGTTACGCTTGAGGCGAAAAACGAGGGCGGTAAAGTATGGATATCCGTCAAAGACAACGGTAAAGGTCTCAGCCGCAACAAGCTTTACAAAAAAGCATGGGAAAACGGCATTCTCCCCGACAACCGCGTGGAGAGCGAGTACAGCGATAAGGAAATTTTCCAGTTTATCACATATCCCGGTTTTTCCACAAAGGAGAAGGTTACGGAATTTTCAGGGCGCGGCGTAGGCATGGATGTAGTTGTCAAAAATATACAGAAGATCGGCGGCGTGCTTGACATCGACTCGGTAGAGGGCGAGGGCACGACCATGACAATGAAAATCCCTCTTACGATGGCGATTATCGACGGCATTGTGATGCGCAACGGAAATACGAAATTCGTCATGGAAACATCCGCAATCAAGGAATTTATAAGAGTTACCGAGGATAAGCTTATACATGAGCCAAACGGCGAGGAATACATAATGATACGCGGCGAGTGTTATCCGATACTCAGGCTCAGCCAGAAGTACAATCTAAAAGGCGCCGTGACGAATATAGAGGACGGCGTCATGCTGCTGCTTGAATATGAGAACAATACGCTCTGCGTACTGATTGACGAGCTTATAGGCACACAGGAGATAGTCGTAAAGCCGATACCTTCATATGTGAAGAAGGTGCATGGCATTTCAGGCTGCACGCAGCTTGGCGACGGAAGCATAGCCTTGATTTTGGACGTGAGCGGTCTGATGCAGGATTCGTACTAAATCCATAAGATGAAATGAATGGCTGCGCAAGGGGGATTTATATATGGAAAAAAGCGAAAAAGAATTTTTGGAGAGCAAGGGCTTTGACATAGACGGCACAATGCGCCGCTTCCTTAACAACGAGGCGCTTTATAAAAAGTGCCTGAAAAAATTTCTTGACGATTCAAGCTTTGAAAAGCTAAAGGAAGCGTATTCCGACGGCAACTGCAACGAGGCGTTTAAGGCGGCGCATACCATGAAGGGCTTTGTTTCAAACCTCGGCATAAACAGGATTTACGAGCTCCTCATACCTATGGTAGAAAAGCTTAGAGGTCAGAATATGGACATTGGGGCTGAAATGGCGCAGCTTGAAGAACTTTATGCTGACACATACAAGATTATAGAGGATATATAAAGGCAGGGTTGCTTGAATGGCAGATAAAACGGATTTAGCGGTTGAGGGTTTTCAATTCGGCACGGAAAATGACGCGCAGCTTGCGAGAGCAGAGGCGCTAAGAATTAAAAACCTTGAAGGCAGGCTTGATTATAATAATACAAATATGATTTACGCCGTATATAAAAAGGCTGTGGAAAACCGCGTATTTAAGACGCCTGTAGGCTACGCGTTCCTTAAAAAGCTGCAGGTTAGCCTTATGGACAAGCCTGATTTGCCAGAGGAGCTGCCCAATATCCCTGTGCAGGGAGTGTACAATGTCAGGGAAAGCACGGCTCCCGCAGTGGAAAAGGTAAAGGCGTCAAGCCAGGCAAGGCGCGCGCAGCCGCCCAAAAAGGAGCTTATTACCAAGCGGTTGTCATTATGCGCAAACGCGGTGCTGCTTTTGCTGGTGGTGATTATGTTCGTCATAGCATACAAGGGCTCAACCCCTACAGTCCTCAACTATGAAAGAGCCCTGAAGGACAAATATGCCTACTGGGAGCAGCAGCTTTCAGAGCGCGAGCAGGTTATACGCGAAAAGGAAAGAGAGCTTTTGATTGATGAGTAATGTAAATAAGCTTAAAATATTGGTAGTCGATGACGAGAGCAGAATGAGAAAGCTTGTAAAGGATTTCCTCGTAAAGCAGGATTATGAGGTGCTGGAGGCGGGCGACGGCAGCGAGGCGCTTGATATTTTCTTTGAAAATCAGGACATAGCGCTTATCATACTTGACGTGATGATGCCTAAGCTTGACGGCTGGCAGGTGTGCCGTGAGATAAGGGGATATTCAAAGGTGCCAATCATAATGCTTACCGCAAGGGGAGACGAGCGTGACGAGCTGCAGGGATTTGAACTCGGGGTGGATGAATATATATCCAAGCCGTTCAGCCCCAAAATACTGGTGGCGCGCGTGGAGGCAATACTCAGGCGCACAAACCAGCTTGCGGGCGATGAGACTATCGAGTGCGGCGGGATAGTCATAGACAAGGCGGCGCACGTAGTGACTATAGACGGTGAGCAGATTGATTTAAGCTTTAAGGAATTTGAGCTTCTGACGTTTTTTGTGGAGAATAAGGGCATAGCGCTTTCACGTGAAAAAATACTGAATAGCGTATGGAACTACGACTATTTTGGCGATGCCAGGACAATCGACACGCATGTGAAAAAGCTCCGCAGCAAGATGGGAGAAAAAGGCAATTTGATAAAGACAGTGTGGGGAATGGGCTATAAGCTGGAAATATAGGTGGCATCTATGAAATATTCCATAAAACAGCAGATTGCCCTTGTATTTATAGTCGTTATGATGGGTACGCTGGCTCTCTGCTGGGTGATAAACAATTTTTTCCTTGAAAGCTTTTATATAAATAATAAGGAAGACGTTATAAGCGACGCATACGAGAGCATAAACAAGGCGACTTTGAGCGGCGATATCGCGTCGGAGGAGTTTGACATTGAACTGCGCAAAATCTGTGATATGTATAATATCAGCGTGCTTGTCATAGACGCGGAATCGACGACGATAAAGTCAAGCTCGCGCTATACAGAGATACTTATGCGCAGGCTTTACGACAATTTTTTCAATCCCAGCCAGGATTTGGAATATCTTGAGGAAAATGACAATTACTTTATAGCCACGGCGATGGATATGGGTACGGGCACGGAGTATCTTGAAATGTGGGGAGTGCTTGACAACGGCAACCTTTTTATGGTGCGCTCGCCGCTTGAGGGCATACGCGACAGCGTCAAGATAGCCAACCGTTTTTTGGCGTATATCGGCATAGCGGCGACGCTTATCAGCGCTGTCATTATACTGTTTGTCACGACGAGCATCACAAAGCCGATAATGCAGCTAAAAGACATATCCGAAAAAATGACGAACCTTGATTTTGAGACAAAATATGTAAGCCGCGGCAAAAATGAGATAGATTTGCTTGGAGAACACATGAACGAGCTTTCAAGCACTCTGGAGAAGACCATTTCAGAGCTTAAAACCGCCAATAATGAGCTGAAGCGCGACATAGAGAAAAAAGAGCAGATAGATGAGATGCGCAAGGAATTCCTGTCAAACGTTTCGCATGAGCTAAAGACGCCGATTGCGCTGATACAGGGTTATGCGGAGGGCTTGAAGGAAGGCATAAACGACAATGACGAGGAGAGCAGGGACTTTTACTGTGACGTGATAATCGACGAGGCAGGCAAGATGAACAATATGGTGCGAAAGCTGCTTGACCTCAACGAGCTTGAATGTGGAAATGACGTAGTGACTATGGAAAGGTTTGACATAGTCGCCCTTATTCAGAATTTTTTACATTCTGCCGATATACTTATCAGCCAGAACGGCATAAAATTAAATGTGGACAATTCGGAGCCGATTTATGTGTGGGCGGATGAGTTTAAGGTTGAGGAGGTCGTGAGGAACTTTTTCAGCAATGCCATAAACCATGTAAGCGGCGAGAAGATAATAGAAATAAAATACCGCATAGACAGCGCGGCAAAGAACAAGGTGCGGATCAGCGTGTTCAACACGGGCGAGCCGATTCCAGAGGCATCGATTGAGCATATATGGGAAAAGTTTTACAAGGTGGACAAGGCGCGCACGAGAGAATACGGCGGCAGCGGTGTAGGGCTGTCTATCGTAAAGGCGATTATGGATTCAATGAACCAGCAGTATGGTGTCATTAATTATACAAATGGCGTAGAGTTTTGGTTTGAGCTTGAAACCAAATAAACGGAGGTGTTTTTTTTGAAAAAGATTAAAGCCATTGGGCTTTTGGCGATATCGTCTGTACTTCTTACAGGCTGCATTGACGCAATGCCCGATTTGACAGACGAGCAGACAGAGATGATTTCGGAGTATTCAGCAAGGCTTTTGCTAAAATATTCGTCAAATTATAATTACAGGCTTGCTGACGACAGAGTGCTTGCTGATGCGCTTCTGCAGGAGAGCCTTATGGAGGCGGAAACGGAGGAAAGCCCTGAGACGGCGGAAACGGAAGCGAACGCGGGCGGGACAGGTTCAGACACACAGCCCTCAGGTGACGGACAGGGGCAAGCGGATGGGCAGGCGTCAAGCGACGGACAGACGCAGCCGGAGACTCAGACAGGCGTTGAAGTGCTTTTGACGGACGAGGCGGACATAGCGCAGCTGCTTGGCATAGACGGCGTGGCAATCAAATACCAGTCGTTTGAAATTTGCGGCTCATATCCCCAGGACAGCAGCGGTTTCAGCGTTACAGCCGCACAGGGCAGAAAGCTGCTTGTAGTGCATTTTGACATAGAGAGCGCGACAGGCGCTGACGCCGAGTGCAATCTTTTTGACAGGAATTTGAGCATTAGAGTAAATGTAAACGATAAATCGGCAAAGGTGATGAGTACGCTTCTGCCCGATGACATCGCATCATATATTGACACGATTCATTCGGGAGAGGTGAAGGAGGTTGTCGCTGTTGCGGAAATAGCCGACATGGATGACTCCGATATCGAGACGCTCACTATGCATATTTCGTCTGGCTCGGGCAGTTTCGATATACAATTAAGGTAGTTTTTTGATTTTATAATAAAAAAATATAGAAAATGTCAAAAATTATCTGAAAATATTTGAAAATTTCACTATACATATGTTATAATGATAATCAGATAGTAATTGTTCAGTGTACAGCTTTACACTTTCTTTGTTTCCCATAAGCGACAGGGCGCTGGATAGTTGCATTGGATAAATATATGCGCAGCAGTATTACATAGACAATGGTCTGCCAGAATGGAGGTTAATATGGAAACTAAGATTCTCTTAGAGAACGGAACAAACGAACTAGAGGTATTGGAATTTGTGGTGGATGGAAACTCTTATGGCATTAACGTAGCTAAAATCAGAGAGATTATTCCTTATCAGCCTATAACGCCCGTTCCCAATGCGCATCCGAGCGTAGAGGGTATTTTCATGCCGCGTGATGACATGATTACGGCGATTGACTTGCGCAACTGTCTGCAGAGAGGACAGTCAAATCCTGGCGGATTATTTATTATCACAAGCTTTAACAAGCTTGACATTGCTTTCCATGTTGACTCGGTTATCGGTATTCACAGAGTTTCGTGGGTGGATATTATTAAGCCCGGCGCTACGGTTACTACGGCGGAGGACGGCATTTCCACAGGCATTATCAAGATAGACGGCAAGCTTATTATCATTCTTGACTTTGAAAAGATTATCACGGACATCAATCCTGAAACCGGCTTGAAGGTTACAGAGATAGATGCTCTTGGCGTGAGGGAGGAGACGAGTATTCCTATTCTTATAGCGGAGGATTCGTCACTTCTTAGGAAGCTTATCTGCGATTCACTTAGGAAAGCGGGTTATGACAATATTGTCAAGACAGAGAACGGCGAGGAAGCCTGGGAGTACATAACAAAGTGCAGGGATGCGGGAACTCTTGATGATGATGTTAAGCTCCTTATCACTGATATTGAGATGCCGCTTATGGACGGACACCGCTTGACGAAGCTTGTTAAATCAGATGATACGACAAAACAGATACCCGTTATCATCTTCTCATCATTGGTTAATGATGAAATGAGAAAGAAGGGCGAGGATTTAGGTGCAGACGCACAGCTGTCAAAGCCTGAAATAGGAAATCTTGTTAAGGTTATTGACCAGTTACTTTCAAAATAACAAAGAGAGAGCCGGGTGAATAGCCCGGCTTTTATAAAGCTTTGGCTTTTTGGAGTCGCGATGGACAGAACGGAGTTAATTCAAAAACAAAAGCTGCTTGCGCAGAAAATAAACGATGCCGATGCGGTTTTAGTAGGTATTGGCGAGGAATTTAACGAAAGCTTTGGAGATATTGAAAAATTTCCAAGGCTTATAAGTGTTTTAGACAGAGCGGACAGAAACCGCAGCCTTGAATGGATAGTGCCGTATATAGAGAAGCTTTATATTATGGAGCATGCAGACGAGCGCGTTGAGCAGGCATATGCGGGCTTGTGCAGGCTGATAAAGGACAAAAATTACTTTATTGTGACTACCTGCATTGACGGAAAAATTAAAAAGGCTGATTTTGACACAAAGCGCATTGTAGAGCCCTGCGGAAGCTATGACAGGCTTCAGTGCAGCGGCAAGGAATGTGGGACTTTGCTGCACGAGACAGGCGGGTATATGGAGAGTATCAGGCGGGCGCTGGAGACGGACAATGACAAAGAGCTTATGTCCGCGCAGCCGAGATGCCCTGTTTGCGGTGAGCCGCTTGTATTTAACAATGTGGTATGCGAGGGCAAATATAATGAGGAAGGCTATAAGGCGCAGTGGGAGGCATACACAGAATGGCTAAAGCTTACTTTAAATAGGAAGCTTTGCATATTGGAGCTTGGCGTAGGGCTTGGAATGCCTGACATTATAAGATGGCCGTTTGAAAAGGCTGCCTTTTACAACAAAAAAGCGGACTTTTTCAGGATAAATGAAACATTATACCAGATGACAAAGGACTTGGGAGATAAGGGCGTCAGTATCGCAATGAATTCAGTGGATTTTTTGCAGGGCTGCTGTTTATCGGACTAAAATAATTAATTTAGCGGAGGGCTGATAATGAGTACAGAGGAAAACTACCTGGACAATTTGCTTAAATCTATAACCGAACCACAGCAGGAAAAATCTGATGATGAAGTTGTGAATGATGGGGAAATAAAGCTGGACACGCTTGAAACGCCGGCGGAGACCGAGTATGGGTTTTCAACTCTTGAAATGCCGGAGACCGAGCCTGAGCCTGAGATTGAGCTGTCAGACAATGAGCTGTCAGACATAGAGCTTCATGAGGTCGATGCTGCCGCGGTGGAAATTCCAGAGACTTCGGTAAGTGGAGGGAGTGGCTTTGCAGAGGGCAGGCTAAGCCAAGATGAGATTTCGGCTTTGCTGTCACAGGTTCTTGATGATGATGGTGAGGACAGCAAAACAGAAGACGCGGGCAATAGCAGCGGGGACGGCGGCACGACGGACACGGATATTGGCAGCGAGGACGGCGGTGCTGTGGAGGATAATGGAGAAGCTGTGACAGCGGATATAGAGAGTATCGGCGAGGACAGCGTCAGTGATATAAGCATTGACGGACTTGACGAGGCGATACAGTCGACGACGGAAACTGAGCTTGCGGGAGAGTTAAATACAGACGATATAAGCATAGACGAGCTGGATTTGGGGGCAGATATCGGCGTGGGCGATATTGAGCCTGAGCCTGTATTGGCATCGGCAATTGACGGCGGCGCGGCGGACGCTGATATGGCAGGGGCAGAGGAGGAGCTTAATATTGATGATGTAAGCATTGATGATTTTAAGCATGATGAGAGTGAGGCTCCGATAAGCAGCGGCGGCGCTGACGGAGAGCTTAGCTTAGATGATATTACGGATTCGGATATGGATTTAAGTGGCGCTGATATGGCAGTGGAGGAGGATTCGCAAGACGAAGATGACGATGATTTCTCAGTTGACATACCTGATATCGAAACCCTTGACATGCCTGATATTTCAGCTAAGAGCGATGACAGCAAAGCCGCGGATGGCGCGCCTAAGAATGAAGACGCGGACGCTGTGATTAGCGATGTGCTGAATATGCTTGATATGGTGCCAGAGACGGACATAGGGACAGATGCAGAGTCTGATCCTGAATTGGCTAAGATAAATATAAATAGTATATTTGGCGGTGAGCCAGTTCAGGATGACATGATGGATTTGCTGCATAAAATGGCGGACAATGAGGCGGAATTTGTAAATGCGGGCAAAATGGATATGGACGACAGCGACGAGGGCGCTCCTCCTGTCCAGAACCTTGACGTAGTTAAGCGCGTTGAAAATAAAAAGGCGGAGGAGGCTGAAAAGGCGAAGCCCAAGAAGGAAAAAGCCAAGAAAAAGAAAACCTCTAAGAAAAAGAAAAAAGGCGGAGAAGAAACAGAGGGAGAAGAAGAAGCAGGCATTATTGAAGAAAAAACTGAGAAAAAGCCAGGCGCAATGGGCAAATTCTTCAATATGCTCACTGAGGATTTAGTGCCCGAGCCTACAGAGGAGGAGCTTGCTGCCGAAAAGGCTGCGAAGGAGGCAAAAAAGCAGGAGAACCAGACTAAAAAGGAAGAAGAAAAGGCAGCCAAGGAGGAGGCTAAAAAGGCAAAGGCTGAGGAGAAGGAAGCCGCAAAGAAGGCTAAGGCAGCCGAGGCTGAGCAGAAGAAGAAGGAAAAGAAAGCGGCAAAGGAGGCTAAGCTTGCTGCTAAGCGCGCAAAGGAGGCAGCCAAACCGCCTATCAAGCGCATACCTCCAAAGAAAATTATGGCGGGGGCAGTATTCGGTGCTACTGTGTTCGGCGCTATTTTTGTGGCGACAAATATTTTGTCTGACCAGGGGTATCTGCAGAAGGCAAGAAGGGCATATTACAATGGCGATTATATGACAGCCTACCGCTCTACATATGGAATGGAGCTTGACTCCTCGGATGACATTATCAAGGGCAGAAGCGAGACAATACTGAGGATGGAGCGCAAGTATGATTCCTATAAAACAAATTTGAAGATGGGGCGCGAGCTTGAGGCTTTGAACGCGCTTATAGAAAGCTTTGAAACTTATGATTATATCAATACTGATGCCGAGCAGTATGGGGTGCTGGATGAGGTTGACGCTATAATGGACGAGATACGCGGCATACTTTTGGATGATTATGGCATTGACGAGACGGAGGCAAGAGAGCTTTTGCAGATAGCGGATCCGCTTTCGTATTCTATGGCACTCAATGACATTATCAATGGCAGCGGCAGCCTTGACTAGTAAAGTCAAGGCTTGCCTGTTTGATGATGAGCGTATAATGGAGGATTTATGCATTTTGGGGAAACGGTTCTTTACAATGGATTAAATAGAGATTATAATGAAAGCGCATAGTTGGTATGCATGAAAATGAAAAGCAATAATAAATAAAATACTATAAGGGGAACAGAATGGCAAAAGAGAAACAAGGGGCGGAAAAGAAACAGAAGCTGCAGTGGCATCCCGCATTTGCGGCAGCCCTTGAAATGGAGCTTCTGGAAAATAAGGACGATTTGGAATTCGAGAGGGAACATAACCTTAACAGAAAGCCCTTGCTGATAGATTGTCTGGTAATAAAAAAGAAAAAGGATGTAGTCATAAAGAACGAGATAGGAAAGTTCTTTAGGAAGCACAACATAATCGAATACAAATCAGCGAGAGATTCACTGTCCATAGATGATGTGGCAAAGACACAGGGATATGCACACTTATATAAGGCATATGGCGAAAGCGTTAATGCAATAAGGTTTGATGAAGTGTCAGCTACACTGATACGCGAATCAAAGCCAATTGGATTATTCAAGTATTTTGAAGAAAACAGCTACACGGTATCAAATCCATACAAAGGGATATATTATATAGAAAGCGGGTTAAAGTTTCCGACACAGATAATCATAGGAAAAGAGCTTACCCATGAGAACCACAAGTGGTTTAATCTGCTGTCTGATAAAGTGACAAAACAGGAAATGGCAAGAGCCATCGAATATTCAAGGAATGTAAGGAGCAAGAACGAAAGGGAACTGATAGATGCCATATTTGAAGTGAGCGCGATGGCAAACAAGAATGTGGTGGAAGAATTAAAGATGGGAGATGAGGATATGTGTCAGGCATTGATGGAGATAATGAAACCAGAAATTGATGAGATAAGATTGCAGGAACGTAGAGAAACCACGGAACGTGCGATTAAAGTAGCAGTTGAAATGCTTCACAGCCTGAATTTAGGAAATGATGAAATTAAGAAAGCATTGCAAAAGAATTATAATCTTTCAGAGGAAGAGGCACTTTCTTATCTTAAATAAATCCTAAATATGTACCGTAGCTGATACGTATGTTATTATTTATTATATAGAAGAAATAGAAACAATAAACAAGGCACTATAAGGGGAACAGAATGGCAAAAGAGAAACAAGAGGCAGAAAAGAAACAAAAGCTCCAGTGGCATCCCGCATTTGTGGCAGCCCTTGAAATGGAGCTTCTGGAAAATAAGGACGACTTGGAATTCGAGAGGGAGCATAACCTTAACAGAAAGCCCCTGCTGATAGATTGTCTGGTAATAAAAAAGAAAAAGGATGTAGTCATAAAGAACGAGATAGGAAAATTCTTTAGGAAGCACAACATAATCGAATACAAATCAGCGAGGGATTCACTGTCCATAGATGATGTGGCAAAGACGCAAGGATACGCACACTTATATAAGGCATATGGCGAAAGCGTTAATGCAGTAAAGTTTGATGAAGTGTCAGTAACACTGATACGCGAATCAAAGCCCGTTGGATTATTCAAGTATTTTGAAGAAAACAAGTACATTGTATCAAATCCATACAAGGGGATATATTATATAAAAAGCGGTTTAAAGTTTCCGACACAGATAATCATAGGAAAAGAGCTTAACCATGAGAACCACGAGTGGTTTAATCTGCTGTCTGATAAGGTGACAAAGCAGGAAATGACAAGAGCCATTGAATATTCGAGGAAGGTAAGAAGTAAGAATGAGCGGGAACTGATAGATGCCATATTTGAAGTGAGTGCATTGGCGAACAAAAATATAGTGGAAGAATTAAAGATGGGAGATGAGGATATGTGTCAGGCATTGATGGAGATAATGAAGCCCGAGATTGAAGAAGCGGTTAATAAGGCAGTAGATACAGCGGTAAATGCAGCAGTATTGCAGGAACGCAAGGAAACCACAGAACGCGTTACAGAACGCGCGATTAAAGTAGCAGTTGAAATGCTTCGTAGCCTAAACTTAGGAGATGTTGAAATTAAGGAAGCATTGAAAAAGAATTACAAACTTTCAGAGGAAGAAGCACTTTCTTATCTCAAGTAAATACTAATTAAAGATGGGAGATGAGAATATGTGTCAGGCATTGATGGAGATAATGAAACCGGAAATCGAAGAAGTGGTTGATACAGCAGTTAGGGAAACAACAGAACGCGTTGAAAGAGAAACGACAGAACGTGCGATTAGGGTAGCAGTCAAAAGTTTAAGGCGTTTTAATACAAGTGATTTAAATATTAAAATGACACTGATGGAAGACTACAATCTTTCAGAAGAAGAAGCACTTTCTTATCTTAAATAAATCCTAAATATGTACCGTAGCCGATACATATAATAATAGAAGAAGTAAAAACAGTAAACAAATAATAAACAAGCAAAAATAAAACGGAGGTAGATATTATGAAGATTAACACGTTAGACAAGATAACAGCAGCAAAGATAACAGCGCTCCTGTCGGCAGCAGTGGTGACAGCGTCATCTATGAGCGGTGTGACAGCATATGCAGAGGAGCTGCCTGATGCATATAACGCGGCAGAGCTGGCAGAGGAAGTGCTGACGCCTACAGTAGCAGACCCTACGAAGTTTGACTTCTTTGGCACTTGGGTAATAGACCACGACACAGAAGGCAATCCTGATCCGCAGATAGTAAGTAATGGAGATGGTACATATACGATTATTATATACGAGGGACAGAGCGTAGCGTTCCCTGTTAATAACCCATGGGCTGATTTAGGTAGAGATGAGTTCGACATACCGCAAAGGACATTCGCAGCCGTTGTTACTGAAACAGATTTATTAAATGATGGTACTTGGAAGGGCAACGGGTATATGAGTGATTTAGTAAAAGATAAAGATATTCCTACTAATTTAGTAATTCATGGGGCGAAAGCTGGTTCAGCCGTAATTGAGGTTGGTGCAGTTGATGATGACGACGATACTGTAGTAGTTTCTAACACCGTAACAGTCGGCTTATTTGTACTTCCTGTCACACCTGGAGCACAGGCACCTACGCTTACGCAGAAAGAGATTAAAAGCATAGCTTCGTATAACAGTAATCATGGTGCGCATATACCAGGTTCTACATTTTACTTTGGTGTTGATTTTTAATCAGTAGAATAAAAGAATAAAGCAGACAAAAAGAAGTTAGACGATTGATTCTCTAACTTCTTTTTGTTATGCAATTAAAGCTTTTAAAATCGAATCAAAATTTAAATTAGTGAGGAGAGGTGCATTTGGAATCTTTAAATCAAATCGAAAACTTAAGAATATAAGATAATTATATTGAAAGATGTGTAAAGAAAGCCAGATAAAGATATAAAATACTTGCAACTTCAGTAGTGTAAGTGTCTTATATAGATATGAGGGGGTAATGGAGGGAGCAGTACATGGTAAATTTAATCCGTATATTATACATAGGCTACGGTTTATACAACATTTCTGGTGCATAAGTAATAACTAGCCGCTTACGGAGCTAGCCACTACTACTTTTACTTTTGAATAGTTATCACTATACAGATGACTATTCTTTTGTTCTCTTTAACCTTCCTTTGTCTTAGTTTGCTTAATAATATTATTAAGCTAATGATTTTGCAAACAAGACGTATTGCAGGAAGTATAAGCTCCATGACTGTCACCTCCATTCTCTCATAGGTACTATGAGTACTGTTAAGACAATGAAAGTAACAAAATTTAGTTTATTGCAGTACTCTAAGTACTGTATTATGTAGTAAAAATAAGTATATAGTATTATAAATGATTAAATCTTTAAAATCAATAGAAGAAATGACGGAATTTGATTTTTAATTATTATAATTTTTGTGAAGTGTGCTGAAGCAACTAAAGTCTTTAATATAAATTTAAATCAGCAGGGAGATGATAAAAATGAAGTATAAACATAAGCGAATATTTAAATTTCTAGTCAGTCTGTTATTAATTATCACATTCGTATTAGCACCGTTTGAAGGCGTATTCGCAGGTGAAGAGGATTATGATAGTGGTGAAGCACATGTAAATGGAAACACTGAGTCAGAACCAGTTAATTCACCAGCAGACTCAGCGGGAGATATACTGCCGATTGATAGCCAGGCTGTCGTTATTGGGATGTTAGAGGTGGATAATACGGCTCAGGAGTATCGTAGCCAGATAGAAGCACATAATGCAGCATTGTCTGAGGGAAGTAACGATTATTGGAGTGAGTATCGTGTATCTATAACAGACCAGTATCTTTATTCGCACCCAGAAGAAATGTCGGCACTTAGTAATGTTGGAAATCTTGCACTTATACGATTGCGTAAGAAAGGTGAATCAACTCCAAATAAGAAGTATAGAGCTCTTGGACAGCGAGGTACTAGGTCTTCTGAAACATATGTTAAGACTTATTATGCTATTCGTAAGGGTGGCTCTCAACATTCTTCTTATAATGTAGATGTTGTATTTAGTAAGATTAAGAGTAATGAGGCGTATTACGAAGCTTTTAAGTCAGGTACTTTAGACGTAGATCTTGTTATGGCTTTAGCAGATCAGAACAAAAGTGCTTTGGAAGGTGGAGTTAATGACTTTGTTGCATTATGGGAGCAGTCAGGAGACGTTGATGACTGTTTGAATAAGTTTGTTTCTCAGGAAGCAGATTCTTATGGTAATGCATTAAGGTATCTTGATTTCTTATTGGTAATAAATAAGTTATGTGATAATAAATACCGTGATTCGATTAAAAAGTATCTCAAGTATTTAAATCGTGATGAATCAGATACGTTTATAACAGTATGCGCCGCAGCAGCTGTTACTTGTAAGATAGATACATCAATGACTAATTATGTAACAACATTACCTAATTACTATTCTGCTATAACAGGTGAGAGCTTCGAGCGTTATCAGACATTCTCTTTTAATAGTAATTTTGCGACAGCAGTAACGCCTGTTTCTGGTGGATATGATGCGGATCCAGATGGTTTTATTAATGCACTCCGTAGTCAGTATAACGCTGTAGGAAAACAAATTTACTTATCAGTCCTCTGGGATAATATAAGAGATATTTTCTGGTGGGTGGATAGTCCATATGACCATAAGATGGGATGGATGCTGCAGCCGACAGATATAAATGGTAATGCAACAGGAAACACAGGTTATATGTGAGCTGAAATCAGACACGGGCAAGCAGAGGAAATATACTCTGACATCAGCACGCATGGATGTGTTTCGACATGCCATGCAAACAACGGGCATCCTACACAGTCAAAGGATCCGAATACAGGCTACAGGGGCGATAAGTCAATGTTGAAAAATTATCCTTAATGTGGTACACTATGTATGCATATAGCCAGCATTGTTATCATATGCTATATATTTTGTCGTGGACAGGACTTAGAGTATTTGATATGTGTACCAAATGAAAAGCAGTTAGAAGAAATAAATGCTGTAGCAAGCAGATTGTCCTAATTAGTAAAAAATTTGTTTTACTAATTATTTACGTATTAGAGTGCTAAATAAAATGTAACAGAGTGGCATAAAGTACGACAAAATGAAACTAACATAGTTGGCAAAGATGGCTAAAACAATGATAACAGGCTATTTTAAGGAGAATAAAAGCAATGATAGCGATTATCGACTATGACGCTGGCAATATAAAAAGCGTAGAGAAAGCAATACTATCACTTGGCAGTCAGGCAGTCATTACAAGAGACAAGGAAACTATATTGCGCGCGGATAAAGTGATATTGCCTGGGGTAGGCGCGTTTGGCGACGCTATGGAAAAGCTAAGGGCTTATGGACTTGTGGACGTTATAAAGCGCGTGGTGAAAAATAAAACGCCGTTTTTAGGCATATGCCTCGGGCTCCAGCTGTTGTTTGAGGAAAGCGAGGAGGCGCAGGGCGTTGAAGGACTTGGCATACTGAAGGGCAAAATCCTGCATATTCCTGATAAAGGTTTAAAGGTGCCACAGATAGGCTGGAATTCTCTCAGATTTCCAAACAAGGGCAGGCTTTTTAATGGAATCGACGAGGGCGCTTATGTGTATTTTGTACATTCGTATTATTTGAAGGCGGACGAGCCTGATATAGTGACGGCGACGACGGAGTACGCCACGCTTATCCACGCATCGGTTGAGAAGGACAATGTTTTTGCCTGCCAGTTCCACCCCGAAAAAAGCTCAGCGGTCGGACTTAAAATTTTGAAGAATTTCATTGAGCTGGAGGTGGACTGATGCTTACCAAGAGAATTATTCCGTGCCTTGATGTGAATAACGGCAGGGTGGTGAAGGGAGTAAATTTCGTAAATCTTGTAGATGCGGGCGATCCAGTGGAGATAGCGGCGGCATATGATAAGGCGGGAGCTGACGAGGTGGTTTTCCTCGACATAACGGCATCGTCTGACAACCGCGCCACAAAGGTCGATATGGTGCGCAGGGTGGCGGAGAAGGTCTTTATACCGTTTACGGTCGGCGGCGGCATACGGACAGTTGACGATTTCAAGGCTATTTTGCGCGAGGGAGCGGACAAGGTAGCGGTAAACAGCGCCGCGATTATGAATCCTGCGCTTATAAGCGAGGCGGCTGATAAATTTGGAAGCCAGTGCGTGGTGGTGGCTATAGATGCCAAGCGCAGGGCGGACGGCTCGGGCTGGAATATTTTCAAAAACGGCGGGCGCGTGGATATGGGAATTGACGCGGTCGAATGGGCGATAAAGGCAAATGAGCTGGGCGCGGGCGAGATACTTTTGACAAGTATGGACTGTGACGGCACTAAAAACGGATATGACATAGAGCTTACGCGGACAGTTTCGGAGAATGTGTCGATACCCGTCATAGCGTCGGGCGGCGCGGGAAAGCTTGAGCATTTTTATGAGGCGCTTGACGCGGGCAGGGCGGACGCGGCGCTTGCGGCATCGCTGTTTCATTTTAAGAAGCTTGAGATTGCAGAAGTCAAAAAGTATCTGCGTGAAAAGGGCGTGCCAGTCAGATTTTAGAAGTCGTCGAAGTTTGAGTTCGCATTTGCGGATAAATATTTAAAATATATTGTAATTCGGGAAATATGAATATACAGACCGTTAAAGAGAGATACGGGAGGATTTAATATGGCAATGATAAACAATGACTGGCTTGCGGCGATACAGGGGGAATTCAGCAAGCCGTATTACAGGGAGCTTTTTACGTTTGTGAAGGACGAATACAGCAAAGCAGTGATATATCCGCCCGCAGACGATATTTTTAATGCGTTTCATTTTACGCCGCTTAGCAAGGTCAAGGTGCTTCTGCTGGGGCAGGATCCTTATCACAATGTAAATCAGGCGCACGGTCTTAGCTTTTCCGTGCTGCCGAGCCAGAAGGAGATACCGCCGTCTCTGCAGAATATATATAAAGAGCTTCATGATGATTTAGGTTGCTACATACCAAATAACGGTTATCTGAAAAAATGGGCGGATCAGGGCGTGCTTTTGCTTAATACGGTTCTCACAGTGCGCGCGCATCAGGCAAATTCACATCAGGGGCACGGCTGGGAGCAGTTTACCGACGCGGTCATACAGGCTGTAAACGCTCAGGACAGACCGATTGTGTATCTGCTGTGGGGGAAGCCTGCGCAGAGCAAGATACCGATGCTTACTAATCCTAAGCATCTGATTTTGAAGGCTCCACACCCAAGCCCGTTGTCAGCACACCGCGGATTTTTCGGCTGTAAGCATTTCAGTCAGGCAAATGCGTTTCTGGAGAAAAACGGAGTAGAACCGATAGACTGGCAGATTGAGAATATATAAAAATCAGGGCTGCCGCATCAAGAATTTGACTTTTCTTGATGCGGCAGTCCTGTTGTTTTGTGATAATATAAAAATAGTTATCTTGCAAGCCAGCCGCCGTCTACGGCAATAGTAAATCCGTGAACATACGCGGCAGCGTCAGAAGCAAGGAAAATAGCGGCGCCTGCTACATCTTCGGGAGTGCCCCAGCGTCCCGCGGGTATGCGGCCGAGTATTTCTTCGCTGCGCTGTTCGTCGCTGCGGAGATTGTCGGTATTGTGGGTAGCCATATAGCCTGGCGCTATGGCGTTTACATTTATGTTGTGGGATGCCCATTCATTTGCAAGCGCCCTTGTAAGTCCGAGTACGGCGCTCTTGCTTGATGTATAAGCGGGAACGCGTATGCCGCCCTGATAGCTGAGCATAGAAGCGATATTTATGATTTTACCGCCCTTGCCGTCGGCAATCCATTCCTTCGCGAAAGTCTGGCAGAGGAAAAATACCATTTTTTCATTTAAGTCAATTACGGAATCCCAGTCTTCCATAGTGACGTCTACGGCATCACATCTTTTGATTATGCCTGCGTTGTTTACAAGAATGTCAACGCGCCCAAATGCTTTTTTTGCCTCCTCCGCGATGTGCGGTATAACATTTATATCTGACATATCAGCGATAACTTCCTTAAAGCTTCCCTCAAACGCGGCGATTTTGTCCGCCGTTTCCTCGCAGCTGCGCCTTGCCACGCCGACAACGTTAGCTCCCGCCTTTGCAAACGCTACGCAGATGCCCTGTCCCAAGCCTGTATTCGCGCCAGTCACGACCGCAGTCTTGCCTGATAAAGAAAACATACTTAAATTTGGTTCAAACATAATTACAATTACCTCCTAATATAAAATAATGTTTATGGATAACCATTAATAATATTATATAGGTAAATTAAGGATAAATCAAACATATTTGGTGAAAAGCCGAAAAAAACGAAAATAAATGTGAAAACAAAAAGAAAAAACAAAAAGAAAAAGCAAAAAAAATGTTGACAAATCCATACGGGGGGGGGGTATAATAAAATATATGAGTGTGCCGCACTGTTTATTTTAAGCAAAATAACGCAGAAAGAATCTTTCATGTGTAAGGCGAAGGAATGGAGCGTAGCTGTAGCCATACTGATTGATGACAACGCAGCAGATGAAGATTCGGGCAAGCTATTTTGCAAAACATGAGTGGTGCGCTGGTAATATGGACATTTTAATGTCAAATAAAATTTAAGAAGGAATGAGGTAAAAGACAATGAAGAAAAAAGAACTTTTCAAAAGAACGACGGCGGTTGCTGCTGCGATGACAGTTCTGATGTCAGGCATGACGGTTTTTGCGGACAGTACATACACTACCAAGACAGGCGATAATTTAAGCAAGATTGCAAAACAGTTTTATGATGATTCAGACAAGTGGGAGGACATTTATGAGAGCAATAAGGAACAGATTAAAGATCCAAATATGATTTGGGCAAACCAGACTTTGATTATACCTGATGTTGATATTACACAGACAACCGAGACAACGCAGACGACAGAAACAACACAAACGACCGAGACAACGCAGACGACAGACACGATACAGCAGACAACTGATGCCACGGCAGTGCAAATACCTAGATTAGTTGTCCAAAATCCACAGACAGGTGAAGGATATTTCCTTTTTGAAAACAGTAATGGTTATCAGGCGGCAGTGTTGAATAAATATACCGATGCGGCATCTGGCGAAATTCGTTATGCCAGTGAAATGAAAAAAGAAGTAGGACCGTATGGTGAAACTTATCTTTACACTGATGAGACAAGGCTGGGTTATGATGCTGCTGGTATAGACGATTATAAGGCTGAAGTAGCTCAGTATATATCAGATCATCCTGAAAGCGCATTGGCAAGATTTATTACAACATATGGAAATTACTTTGTGTGGATTGCGGAAGAAGCCAGTGCTTTTACGCCACAAACAGCTGCTAATTTTGATTGGGATGTATGGGAAGAAGAATATGGTGGCGGCGCATTTCATGCATCTGATGGCTCTGATCCATATTTTGTTCAAACATATGATATTGGTGGTCTTAAAGTTGGTACATATTGGGCTTGTGGCATGGATGATGGAAAAATGTATTTATTTACTTTCTGGAAGGACGAGTTATCTATGTTTGGAGAAGAAAGTAATGACTGGATTGAAAGATGGATGGATTGAGAGTAACGGGGATTGTTTCAATCAGTAATTATCTGTATAATAAACGCATAGGATAGGTTAGGAGTATAATACAACATTAAAAGGGGGCTACATGCTAATAAATTGAAATTAGCATGCAGCCTTTTGTTGTTGTAATGTCAAACAAATATAAGTCTCGTATGCGCTTGACAATTTCGCAGACATATAGTATAGTGTTCCTGTTAAGTACCACTATTGCGGATATGGAGATGAAGGCTTTACAGGCATCAGTTTTTCACCGCCATATAAGCGGGTAACGAGGAATTAAAATGGAAAATTCAGTGACGGAAGCATTGATAGGAAAGCTTGTGCAGTTCGGGTTGACGCGGCAGGAGGCGAGCATTTATCTATGCCTTGTGCGAAACAGCGCCGTGTCAGGCTATGAAGCCGCGAAGATGACGGGCATCTCGCGCTCAAACGTGTACAGCGCGCTGGCAGGGCTTGTGGACAAGGGCGCGGCGTACCTGCTTGAGGGCGGGACAAACAAATACACTGCTGCAGCGCCCGAGGATTTCTGCAGCAACAAAATCCGCAGCCTTGAAAAATTAATGCATGAGCTTGTGGCGGATATGCCAAAGCTTAGCGCCTGCTGCGAGGGCTATATCACAATCAGCGCGCCAAGGCATATAATGGATAAGATTTACAATATGCTGGAGGCTGTCCAGTACAGAGTATATATTTCCCTGCCTGTGGATTGCCTTGACGAGCTAAGGCAGCCGCTGGAGAGCCTGATAAAAAGAGGAAAGAAAGTAGTGCTATTAATAAGCGAACCCCTGGAGAATGAGCTTTCAGGCGCGACAGTGTACGTCACAGGGAAAAATGACAGGCAGCTTCGGCTCATAGTGGATTCAGAGTTTGTGCTTACTGGCGAGATGACAGGCGCTGAGACGGACAGCGCGCTTTACTGTGCGCAGAAAAATTTTGTAAATGTTTTTAAGGATTCCCTTAGAAATGAGATAAAGCTTATCGAGCTTACAGGGCAGAAGTTAAAATAAAATATAAAGATATTATATTGGATGGAGGATTTTATAATGAAAAAAGAGGCATTTGTGACGAAGGAGCAGATAGAGGAGATTGTAAAGACTTATCCGACGCCTTTCCACATTTATGATGAAAAGGGCATACGCGAGAATGCCAAGGCGCTCAAGGAAGCGTTTTCGTGGAATAAGGGCTTTAAGGAATATTTTGCAGTAAAGGCTACGCCAAATCCGTTTCTGATAGATATTCTGCGCGATTACGGATGTGGCTGCGACTGCTCGTCATTGACGGAGCTTATGCTTAGCCACGCTATGGGAGTGCCTGGCGGCGATATTATGTTTTCATCAAACGATACGCCCGCGGAGGAGTTTGAATATGCTTACAAGATAGGGGCGACAATAAATTTAGATGATTTTACGCATATAGAATTTCTGGAAAAGACGCTGGGTAAGCTCCCTGAAACTATTTCGTGCCGCTACAATCCTGGCGGAGTGTTTAAAATCAGCACTGATATAATGGATAATCCCGGAGACGCAAAATATGGCTTTACCACGGAGCAGCTTTTTGAAGGATTTAGGGTGTTAATGGCAAAGGGCGTGAAGCATTTTGGCATACACGCGTTTCTGGCAAGCAATACCGTGACAAATGAATATTATCCTACGCTTGCGAGGACACTTTTTGAGGTGGCGGTTAAGCTGAAAAAGGAGACTGGCGCGGACATAAGATTTATAAATCTTTCGGGCGGTATCGGAGTTCCCTACAGACCTGAGCAGGAAAAAAATGACATTCGTGTCATTGGAGAGAGCGTAAGGAAGGTGTATGAGGAGGTGCTTGCGCCTGCAGGAATGGGCGATGTGGCGATTTATACTGAACTCGGCCGCTTTATGATGGCGCCGTTTGGACACCTTGTCACCAAGGCGATTCATGAAAAGCACACGCATAAGGAGTACATAGGCGTTGATGCGTGCGCGGTCAATCTTATGCGTCCCGCGATGTACGGGGCTTACCATCACATCACAGTGCTTGGCAAGGAAAATGAGCCCTGCGATCATAAATATGATGTGACGGGTTCGCTTTGCGAGAATAATGACAAGTTTGCGGTTGACAGAATGCTGCCCAAGGTTGAAATCGGAGATTATCTGGCGATTCATGATACAGGGGCGCATGGGTATTCTATGGGATATAATTACAACGGCAAATTAAAGTCGGCGGAGCTGCTCCTGAAGGAGGACGGAAGCGTACAGCTGATTAGGAGGGCTGAGACGCCGAAGGATTATTTTGCTACGTTTGACTGTTTTGACATTTATAAAAAGTTAGGGTTTTAGGAAGGGCGAGGACGCACAGCTGTATCTGCCATTGTATGAATGGCAGATACAGCTGTGCGTTTTTATGTACTGGACAAAAAACAATTCGCGCCTATTGCCCTTTTTTTATTTATATGTTATTATTGATAGATATGGAAATAATTAATCTATCGAGGGAATATCATAAAATACAAAAGGATTGGAGGAAAACCAGTGAAGTTATTTGCTATGACTGATGTTGGGAAAAAACGGGAAATAAACGAAGATTACATTTTTGCATCAAGCGAGCCAGTTGGTAATTTACCCAATCTTTTTGTTGTCGCCGACGGCATGGGAGGGCACAGGGCAGGTGATTACGCCTCGAAGCACGCAGTAGAAAAGGTTGTAGAAGTGATAAAAAGCATCAGTGACGACGCGGATCCTGAAAATATCATACAGAGGGCCGTAGATGCTGCAAATGCCTATATTTACAAGCTTTCACGCGAGGACGAGGCATTGTTTGGCATGGGCACTACTCTGGTAATAGCGACCTGCCGTGATGATGTCGTCACAGTGGCAAACGTGGGAGACAGCAGGTTATATATAGTCAATGATTTTATCACGCAGATAACGACAGACCATTCTTTGGTTGAGGAGATGGTTAATCTCGGCGGCATTGACAGGGAGGCGGCGCGCACGCATCCGGATAAGAATATTATCACGCGCGCTGTGGGAGTGAAGAAATATGTTCTTGTGGACTTCTTTGAGGTTTTTATAGGGGAGAGCGAGAAGCTGCTGTTATGCACAGACGGTCTTACGAATATGCTTAGCGATGACGAGATACACCAGATTATAGAACGCAGCAATGACATAAGCGAAGCAGGCAGGGGACTGATAGACGCTGCCAACGAAAACGGCGGGCGTGACAATATAGCAGTGGTTCTTGTAGAACCGTTTGGAGGTCAGAATGATTAAGTTAGGAATGCTCGTAGGCGGCCGCTACGAGATACTTGAAAAAATAGGCACAGGCGGCATGTCCGATGTATATAAAGCAAAGGACCAGAAGCTCAACAGGCTTGTCGCGGTCAAGGTCTTAAAGCAGGAATTTATCGAAAACAAAAATTTTGTATCAAAGTTCAGGGTAGAAGCGCAGGCAGCGGCGGGGCTTATGCACCCTAATATAGTCAACGTCTATGATGTCGGCGAGGAGGACGGAATACACTACATAGTAATGGAGCTTGTCGAGGGCATCACCCTCAAAAAATATATAGAAAAGAAATCGCGCCTGACCACCAAGGAGGCGATAAGCATCGCCATTCAAGTGGCTATGGGCATAGAGGCGGCGCATAACAATCACATTATCCACAGGGACATAAAGCCGCAGAACATCATTATTTCAAAGGAAGGAAAGGTAAAGGTAACTGATTTTGGCATAGCCAAGGCGGCTTCAAGCAACACTATCACTTCAAATGTGATGGGCTCGGTGCATTATACTTCGCCAGAGCAGGCAAGGGGAGGATTTTCAGATGAAAAGAGCGATATTTATTCACTTGGCATCACCCTTTTTGAAATGCTCACGGGCAGAGTGCCGTTTAACGGCGACACCACTGTCGCGATTGCGATAAAGCATATTCAGGATCCGATGCCCACTCCGAGGGAATTTGTTCCCGAGATACCAGTGAGCGTTGAAAATATCGTGATGAAGTGCACTCAGAAAAGCCCTGACAGAAGATACCAGAATATGGGCGATATGATAAAGGACTTAAAGCATTCGCTTATAAGGCCAGATGATGTGATAGCGCAGGTTGATACGGCAGACGAGGCTGGGCAGACAAGAGTAGTGCCGCCGCAGCATTCAGCAGTGCAGCAGCAGGAGGCGCATATAGAGCCGATGCCAGCCGTATTGGAGACAGTGTGGGAGGACAGAGTGCCAAAGCGTGAGGCATACGCTGACGAGGAGGATTTGGAGGCAATACCAAATCAGGAAAAGCCCATGCATGGCGGAGCAGGCAATTATGACGGCAACTATGGCTATGACAGTTCATATGATGCGCAGGGCTACGGCTATAATTCCGCAGGCTATGATACACAAGGCTATGGCGGGCAAGGCTATGACAACAGTGGCTATGACAATCAGGGCTATGATGACCAGGGCTATGGCGGTCAGGAAGGGTATGATAATCAGGGCTATGATGCATATGGCAGCCAGGAATATGAATATCAGGACAGGCAGCAAGGCACAAGGCACAACAGCCAAAGCTCATCAGGCAGAAACAAAAAAAATTCAAATGCCAAAAATACCTCGTCTCAGAAAAATTCAAGTAAGAATAAGTCGGGCAAAAAAGGCTCATCAAGGAAAAACAGGGAGTACGAATATTTAGAGCCAGACGAATATCCGCAGGAGACGATTAACCGCCAAAATATGGGCAGGCTTGATTATGAAAGCGGGCGTTCATATTCGTCACGCAATGAATATGACTACAATCCAAAGGTGGAGCGCGTGACTACTGTGCTCACAGTCATTGCGGCGGTTGTTATCGGCTGTATTCTGCTTTATTTTGTCGGACAGGCGACGGGATTTTTCTCACAGATTGATTCAGTGGCGGAAAATAAGGCAGACAGCGGCGATAATGCGGCGCGCGCCGTTATGCCTGAGTTTTTGGATAAAGATGTTAGCGAAGTAAAGCAGGCGCTCAATGACAATGGTTTAGGATACCTTACAAGATATATTGAGTCCACGGATTATGAAAAGGAGCATGTTATTTCCGCATCGCTGGAGGACGGCACAGAGGTGCTTGCAAATGATAAAATCCTTATGAACACCACGATTGTGCTTACTGTAAGCGCGGGCGCTGACGGCGTGAATGTGCCCTCGGTGGTAGGATATACCGAGGCGGAGGCAACGGCAAGCCTTACAAACAACGGATTTAAAGTGGCAAAAAGCGACGAGTATTCAACAGAATATGAAAAGGGAATAGTAATATCGCAGTCCCCTGACGGGAACACAATCGCTGCATTGGAGTCAGAGGTTAATATTGTGATAAGCAAGGGGAGCGAGAGCGTAGAAGTGCGTATGCCTGGAGTGACAGGATATACACGGGAGGCTGCAGAAAGCGTGCTGGAGGCTGCGGGGCTTGTTGTAGGCAATGTAGAGGAGACATACAGCGAATATCCCGAGGGGCAGATATGCTATCAGAGCTATGAGGAGGGCACGGACGTAAGCGAGGGTACGACGGTTGACTTAAAGGTGAGCATTGGCAGGGAGGTATCGACCTACAGCTGCAATCTTACAATTCAGGCGCCGGAGGATTACATCGGCGGAGACGCACAGGTGCTGCTTTTTACGGGAGACCGCGTACAGCAGCTTTGGGCGGCAAACAATGTGACATCTTTTCCTGTGTCGATTAATCTCAGCGGATTTGAAAGCCCGTCAGCATACGGGGTTGTAACGATAGTATATCTGAAAAGCGTGGAGGAGCCCGTAGTTGACGCGGACGGCAGACAGACGACGCAGATAAACCAAGTGCCTACACGCGTTGACCAGAACGTAGAGTTTATAAAGGACGAGTAAGCTTAATGCAGGGGAAAATCATAAAAGGCATAGCGGGCTTTTACTATGTTCATACGATAGACGGCGAATTGTACCAGTGCAAAGCAAAGGGAATATTCCGCAGGGAAAAAATTAAGCCGCTTGTGGGCGACAGCGTGGAAATTGAAGTCACGGACACAAAGGATATGGAGGGAAATATAATTGACATATTTCCGCGTAAAAGTACACTGATACGCCCCGCCGTAGCCAATATAGACCAGGCGCTGCTGATATTTGCTATGGCAAAGCCTGAGCCGAATTTTAATCTGCTTGACCGCTTTCTGATAATGATGCGCCAGCAGGGGCTTGACTGTATCATATGCTTTAACAAGAGCGATATGTCAAATGCTGATGAGCGCAGACGCGTAGCCGCTATCTATGAAAACAGCGGCTGCAGGGTAATGTTTGCGAGCGCATTAAAAAAAGAAGGCATAAGGGAGCTGCAGGAGGCGCTCAGCAAAAAAACTACAGCGCTGGCGGGACCAAGCGGCGTAGGCAAATCATCAATAGTAAACTGTATTCAAAACAATAAAATAATGGAGACAGGAGCCATAAGCGCGAAAATAGAGCGTGGAAAACATACTACAAGACATTCAGAGCTGATTTCGATAGCTGAAAATACTTACATTATGGATACCCCCGGGTTTAGCTCATTGTCATTGTTTGATGTGGAAAAGGGAGAATTAAAGGACTTTTACCCTGAATTTGCCCCATATAAGGATAAGTGCAAATTTTTGACTTGCGCTCATATTAATGAGCCGCATTGCGGGGTAAAGGAAGCGGTTGCCAGCGGATATATAAGTCATGTGAGATACGGCAATTATGCAATGCTTTACGAGGAGCTTAAGGGGAATGAAAGGAGAAAATACTAAAATGAATTACTTGGCGCCGTCAATTTTAGCGGCAGACTTCTGCAGGCTTGGAGAGCAGCTTGACGTGGTAAACAGTTCGGGCGCTCAATATGTCCATATAGATGTGATGGACGGAATGTTTGTGCCGTCTATCTCTTTTGGCATGCCTGTTTTGGCGAGCGTGAGGAAGCGTACAGATCTTTTCCTTGACGTACATATGATGGTGGAAAGACCGGAAAGATATATCGAGGAGTTTATCAGGCTTGGCGCTGACGGCGTGACTATCCATGTGGAGGCATGTGACTGTATTGAGCAGACTCTGCAAAAAATCAGGCAGCTCGGCGCGAAAACCGGGCTTGCCGTCAATCCTGATACGCCCATAGACGCTGTCCTGCCGTATATTTATCTGGTTGATATGGTGCTTATAATGACTGTGCAGCCTGGCTTTGGGGGGCAGAAGTACATGACAAAATGCTTGGACAAAATCAGGGCGCTGCGTGAAATCGTGGACAGTAAATATCCCGATGTAAAAATAGAGATAGACGGCGGCGTGCGCCTTGAAAATCTGAAACAAAACCTTGACGCAGGCGCCAATGTGATAGTCACGGGTTCGGCTGTTTTTAAGGGAAATATAAGTGAGAATATAAGAGATTTTTTAGAGATAATGAGCTAAGCCTTTAGCAAAATTCTTTCTATACTTTTTTTGTTGTCTTACGCCCAAAAATTTGATATACTAAAATATAATGATGTTTTTTAGGAGCAAAGCAATGGGCTATCTGGAATTTTCCCACGAGAAAATTGAAGTCAAGGCAAAACCGAATGAGCTGATAGAAGGCAGCTTTATTATCCATGCCACGGACAGATATGCGGAAGGGGAAATATACTCGTCTGATACCAGAATGCGTCTTGCCGCCAGTCAGTTCAGGGGGCAGGAGGCTGAAATCGGGTATTTTTTCGACATCTCAAACGTCGCGGCAGGCAACACGGTAAAAGGCGAGCTTGTCATCATCAGCAATTACGGCGAATACACAATACCGTACAATATCATTGTCCAAAAATCACTACTCCAATGCTCTCTGGGTGAAGTAAGAAACCTGTTTCATTTTACAAACCTTGCCAAAGCAGACTGGGCGGAAGCCGTAGAGCTCTTTTATATGCCTGAATTTGCCACAGTTTTGAATAAGCACGACAAAAATATGCGCTTATCATATGCAGGCTTGTCACGCAATGCAGGCAATTCCCAAAATGTCGAGGAGTTTCTGATAGAGGCAAATAAAAAAACACCAGTTATATACAGCTTCAGCATAGAAAGCCTTGCGCTTGAGGACATACAGCTGAACACATGGCGCAGCATAAAAATAACGCGTGAAGGCTGGGGCTATACATATCTGCGTGTACGCGCGGAGGGGGAATTCATAAAACTTCCGTATGAGATAATTGACAATGGCAGCTTTAATGAAAACATATGTGATTTTAAAATCGAGATAGATGCTACGCGGCTGCATAAGGGATTAAATAACGGCAGTGTTGTTTTTGCGGACGCAAGCAGGGACTATGTCATTCCGATTGATATAATGATGGAGCGCGTAAGCGAGCGCCATGACAGGGAAAAACAAAAAGAACAGCTGCTATTAAAACTTACCCGATACTACATAGATATGCGCTACAATAAATATCCGCGCGAGCAGCTCATTGATAAAATAACATGCGAAATGGAAATCCTGAAGGAGCTTGACGAGGACAATCCGCTCACAGGGCTTTTGCAGGTGCAGCTGTTAATTGACAAGGAGCGGTTCAACGAGGCAAAATGGCTGCTTGACAATGTGCGCCAGCAGGCATATTCCGCAGGCGCGGAGTCGGTGGAATACTGTTATTACCTCTACCTTACCACACTGTACAACAGAGATGATGACTATATACAGGAGGTGCTTGGCGTTATCGAAAACGCCTACGCGAACAATCCGACGCAGTGGAAGCTTGCATGGTTTATGATTGATTTGGACGAGAGCTTTTCGCGGCGCGGCGATTACAAGTGGCAGTTTATAGAGGAGCTTTTCAAGGCAGGCTGTTCAAGCCCCGTGATAATGTGCGAGGCGGTGCTCTTGCTGCACGAAAATCCCACATTTTTGCTTAAGCTTGACGCTTTTGAGGAGAATGTGCTCTGGCATGCCGCAAAGTACGGCGTTTTGACCTCAAATCTCATAGAACAGCTTCAATATCTTGCAGCGCGCAAAAAAGAATATTCGCCCCTCTTGTACCGCATTTTGTGCGAGGCGTATGATGTGGGGCAATCGCCCCAGACAGTTGCCGAGATATGCCGCCAGCTCATACTGGGCGATAAGAAGGGCGCGGAATTTTTCGGCTGGTATGCGCTTGGGGTGGAGTATTCCGTGAGAGTGACGAAGCTTTATGAATACTATATGATGTCGATTGAATTTGACAAATACGGCGGGATAATGGATAAAAACATAGAGATACCGCGCATGGTGCTGATGTATTTTGCGTACCAGAGCACGCTGGACTATGGGCTGAATGCTTTTTTGTACGCATATGTCGTAAAAAATGCCGACAAATATCCTGATTTGGAGCAGAGCTACCACATAGCGATTGAGCGGTTTGTGCTTGATTCCATAAAGTCGGGGCGCATAAATGAAAACATAGCGTATCTTTACCAGAATGTGATTACTCCGCGCATGGTATCTGACGATACAGCGTATGCGCTGACGCCGCTTTTATTTATGCACAGAATATATGTGGACAGTCCGCGTGTGAAAAATGTGGTGATAATCCACGAGAAGCTGAGCGGGGAGAGCGCATACCCGATAACCGATAATGTCTGCATGCTCCCGATTTACGGAAATGAGTACAAGCTTTTTCTGCAGGACGACGAGGGAAACCGCTTTACAAAAAGCATAGCGTATGAAAACGAGCAGCTTATGCAGCCTGACAGATTTGTATCAAACGTGAGCGGATATATGAAAGGGCGGCTAAGCTTTGACATATATCTGTGCGAGCTTGAAAAAAATTATATCACTATTACAGAGGATAATTTCAGGCGTTTTAAGAGTCTTGCGGAGTCTGAGCAGGTCGTGGAGGACTTCAAAAAGGAAATACGCACAAAGCTGATGCGGTTTTACTATGATAATGACAGGATAGGCGAGCTTGACGCGTTTCTCGAGGACATTGAGGCGGGCGGAATGGAGGCGCAGGAGAGGGCGGAGGTCATACGCTATCTTGTGTCGCGCGGCATGTTTGACAAGGCATATGCGTGGTTAAGGCTTTATGGCGTTTCAGGCGTAAATATCAAGGTGCTTGCGAGGCTCATAAGCAAGCGCATAGTCATGAAACCTGATGAATATGACGAATTTCTTGTAGCGGTATCTTACCATGTATATAAAAACATGCGTTATGATGAAAATATCCTGTGTTATTTAATGCGGCATTATGAGGGAAGGGTATCGGAGTTAAAGGATTTATGGCGCGTGGCGCTTGAGCTTGAGCTTGACACAAGGGATATAATGCACCGCATTTTAAAGCAAATCAGGTACACGGGCGCAAACCTGCAGGAAAAAGATGAAATTCTGCTTGCGTATGCCGAATGTGACGGCTGTGACACAGAGCTTGTGAATGACCTGCTAAAGAGCGCGGCATATGACTATTTTGTGTATGACGCGATTGTTGACGCGGGGATTTTTGACAGGCTTTATGAGGCGTATATGTCGGGGGCGGCTGATGAGGCGTACAAGCTTGCGATACTGAAATACGCCGCAGAAAACGAGCAGTATTTAAAAAGACTTGAGCCGCAGGCATTGAAGGCGATAGTCAGAGAGTTTCTGCGCGCGGACAGATTTTTCCCGTTTTATGCAAGGCTTGCAGATACAGTGCCGTCGCTGCATTATTTCAAAAGCTGCTTTTTTGTAGAGTACAAGGGCGCGCCAAAAGGCAAAGTGCATATACACTACGCATATGACGATTTTTATGATGAAAATTCTGGTCAGCGCAGCGGCGAAAAAAAGGAGCAGGGCGCGGAAAGCTACGAAATTCAGGAGATGCGCGAGATGTACGACGGCATCTATGTGAGCATATTCAGGCTTTTCAGCGGCGAGGCGCTGCAGTATTACATCACGGAAAGCTATTCGGAGAACGGGGAGCCGCCGAGCGAGCATATCACACAGAGCGACACGCTTTTCGGAGACGCGCAGAGTGGCGGGGCGTCATACAGCAGATTTAATGTTTTAAACGATATAATGGTAAGCATAAGCCTGCAGGACAGCGTTACGGCTGAAAAGCTTACGGAGGAATATCTTTATCAGGATTTTTGCGCGCGCGAGCTGTTTAAGGTGCTTAGCTAGTGCTGGCGCTGGGCATCGTGAGCAGCGCGGACATGTCAAAAAGAGGGAGTGGCGGCTGTTTTAGCCGATTCAGCATCATGGGGGATTGTTATAGACAATGTTTATTGATAAGGCGATAGACGAGTTTTCAAAGCGCAATAAGGTGGTAATCGGCTTTGAGCTGGGGCATGAATATTCGCAGATAAGTTATTGCAGGGCGGATCAGAGTATGCCCGACACTTTGAGCATGGTCATGGGCGAGGAGCAGTACAATATACCCATGCTTTTGTGCGGAAAGCCTGAGGGCGACGGGCATGTAAGCTGGACTATAGGCAGCGATGCCGTAAAAAATGCCAGTGAAGGCAATGGCGTACTGGCGGACAGGCTCGTCGAGCTTGCGGAAAATCAGGGCAGCGTGAGCATAGGCGGGGAGGAGTATGACGCTAAGGCTCTGCTTGAAATTTACATCAGAAAATCGCTCTCCCTTTTGTCGGCGCACATACGTCAGGAGGATATAGGCGCGGTTGCCTTCACAATGGACGAAATGCAGCCAGGGCTTATGCAGACAATCAGGGAAGCAATGGAAAATATACCGCCCAAAAAGGCGGAGCTGTATTTTTTGAACCACGAGGACTGTTTTTTCCAGTATATAATACACCAGCCGCAGGAGATGTGGATACATGACGTGCTTTTGTATGACTATACGAAAACAGGCATAAAAAGCCATATTTTACAGATGAACCGCAACACGAACCCAGTGGCATGCTTTATAGAGACGGACAATTTCCCGCAGATGAGCCAGCCTGATATTAAGAGCATGGGAAATGACAAAAGGGCGGAGCTCTACAGGCAGCTGGATTCTCGGCTTCTTGAAATATCGCGTGGGCATTGTGAGGAGCGTGTCGTAACCTCGGTATTTCTGCTTGGAGATTATTTTTCAAAGGACTGGTGCAGGGAGTCTTTGAGGTATCTTTGCCGCGGCAGGCGGGTGTTTCAGGGCAACAACCTTTTCAGCAAGGGCGCATGCTACGGGGCGAGGGAGAGAATGTTGCCGTCTACGCTTTCGGGCGAATATATCTACCTTTCTGATGACAAGCTCCGCGCCAATATAGGCATGAAGTGCGACAGAGGGCAGGAGGAGATTTATTTTCCTATTTTGAATGCGGGCACGAGCTGGTATGATGTCGCAAAGGAATTTGACGTCATGCTGGTAAAAAATAACACCCTCTCTCTTACGATAACGCCGATTGACGGGAGCAGGACAAGGATAGCCAATATTTCGCTTGAAGGGCTCAGCGTGAGGGGTAACAAGACGAACCGCATAGGGCTGAAATTTTACATGAATGATCCGCAGGCGGTGTGGATAGAGATAAAGGATAAGGGCTTTGGCGAGATATTTCCGTCTACAGGAAAGCTTTGGCGGGAATGTCTGCCGATTGAGGTTATATCATAACAAATGTTATTTACAGGAGCAAGGTAATGAACAATGTCTGCTTGTGCGTAGGAAATTATGCAAAAACACCATTTTATGTGAAGCTTTCAGATGTCAATCTGTATTCCATCGAAGAACTGTGCTATTATTTTATGGACAAGGTGCGCCTAATCGACGATTCCATAGTCACGGCGGAGCTTGTCGAGTGGATAAGGACGGAGTGCGGTCTTGCGGAGCTTGCCGACGAGCTGGAGGTCTATGTGAGAAAGCGCGTGTCAGCCGCGGCGTTTGTGACTACGATACTTGAAAAAACGGGAATGTATGATGACAAAACAATAAGGCAGATAGAGGTGGTATTGAAGGAGCAGTCAAGCCTTACCATGCTTGAGCGCTACAAAAAGCAGGCGGAGTATTTTTACCGTCAGGGGCGTTTCAGGCAGGCGCTTGTGATATATGCGGAGCTTGCGGATTACATACCGATGCGCGATACGGCAAACAGGGCGCTGATGTATTACAATGTCGCCTCTCTTTACGCGCTGGACTTTGCGTATGACATTGCGGCGGACTACTATTATGAGGCGTATCTGCTGAATCCAGACAGGCAGATAAGGCTTGCTTACATCATTGCCTGCAGAAAGTCGATGACTGACTATGCTTATGGCGGCTTTAAACGTGAAAATCCCGAGTGGGCGGAGGATTTTGCGCGCGCGGAGGAGCTGTGCGCCGATGCCGAGCAAAAATGGCAGTCTTCAAAGGAAAAAGAAACGCTTGCGCAGCTTGCGGAGTATAAAGCCTGCGGCGATATGGAAAATTATTATTGTCAGGCAGACAGCCTTATCACGCAGCTAAAATACGATTATAAGCGGCAGACGCAGCTTTAGCTGGATTTAGGCGGCTGTTAAGACAGGCTGCAAAAATGTCTGCGTGATTTTATATTTTATAATCTTACAATCTTACAAGAAGGAGGCGGATACATCAATGGGACTATTGGGGCGGCTAAAGGGACTGTTTAGGAAAAAAAAAGAATTTAGCGAAGACGAATACAATCCCGAGTGGGAAAATGCCAGTTTAAGGCGTGAAGACGTAGATTTCCATGACCAGACGCAGCGCGAAAATTATATAACCGCCTGCCTTGAACAGATATCGGAGGCGTCAAACGAGCTTGACACGCTTGGCGGCGAGTATGAGCTTGTCACTTCATATTTAAAGGATATGGAGGAGATAGAGGCATTTCCAGAGGAAACAATGGAAAAGGTGAAAAAGTACGCCAAGGCTATAGTGGAGATAGAGGGCAGCAGGGAAAGGCTCAGGAAAAAGCGCATGATTATGAGCGAGGAGGAATACACTCATATGGAGCGTATAGAGCAGTACATGCCCGAGGGCTACGACAGGCTAAAGGAGGCGGAGGAGTACCAGGTGCTTGTAAAGAAGGATCTCGGCAGGCTTGACGGTGAGCGCCACGCCTACAATTTCCGCAGGAATGAGCTTATCAACTCACAGCAGAATATGAAGGGCATAACGGCGATATGCGTGGCGTCAATGGTTTTCCTTGCGATGCTGCTCGCCGTTCTGGGCGCTGCGCTTAAGCTTGACGTGGAGCTTGGCTATGTGATAGCGATACTGATTTCGGCGTTTGCCATCACGCTTATGTATGTCAAGTACCACGATTCGCAGAGGGAGCTTATAAGGGTGGAAAAGACCATCAACAAGCTTGTGCTTTTGCAGAACACGGTCAAGATACGCTACGTGAACAATACAAACCTGCTTGAATACCTCTATGTGAAATATGACGTAAATAGCTCCGCGGAGCTCAACAAGCTCTGGGACAAATATCTTCAGGAGAACAAGGCGCGCGAGCAGGAGCAGCAGATGGAGCAGGATATGGAGATTAATCAAAGCTCGCTGATAAAGCTGCTCAGACGTCACGAGATACATGATCCCGCGATATGGATTCATCAGGCGCAGGCGCTTATAGACAGCAAGGAAATGGTTGAGATACGCCACAACCTTATACTTAGGCGGCAGAAGCTCAGAAAGCAGATGGAATACAACGCGCAGGCAGCGCAGGAGGCGCAGGACGAGGTGAAGGATATAGTGGCGCAGTATCCTGAGTATGCAAAGAGTATAGTGAATATTGTGTCGGAGTATGAGAAGGCGCTGGCGTAAAGGGTGAAGAAAGTTTATTTTAAATATAAAAAGGAGGAAAATTCCTCCATGCCAACAGAAAGTTTATTTTAAATATATAAAGGAGGAATTAAAATGCAGCAGTTTACACCGATTAAAGAGGGAAAGGTACGCGAGGTTTATGATATAGGGGATAACCTTATCATAGCGGCGACAGACAGGATATCGGCGTTTGACGTTATTCTTAAAAACAAAATTACGGGCAAGGGCGCTGTGCTTACGCAGATGTCCAAATTTTGGTTTGATTTCACAAAGGACATTATACCGAACCATATGATTTCAACCGATACAAAGGATATGCCTGAATTTTTCCAGAATGAGCGGTTTGAGGGCAGCAGCATGATGTGCCGCAAGCTTGAAATGCTCCCTATTGAGTGCATTGTGCGCGGCTACATAACGGGCAGCGGTTGGGCAAGCTACCAGAAAGACGGTACGGTATGCGGCATAAAGCTTCCAGAGGGTCTTCAGGAGTCGCAGAAGCTCCCTGAGCCGATTTACACGCCGAGCACAAAGGCGGAGCTGGGGCTGCATGACGAAAATATCTCATTTGAGCAGAGTGTAGAAGTGCTTGAAAAGATTTATCCCGAAAAGGGACGCGAGTATGCGCAGAAGATAAAGGACGCTACAATAGCGCTTTATAAGAAATGTGCGGAGTATGCTTTGAGCAAGGGAATAATAATCGCTGATACCAAATTTGAGTTCGGACTTGATGAAAACGGGAATGTAGTTCTCGGCGACGAGATGCTCACGCCTGACAGCTCGCGTTTCTGGCCGCTTGAAGGCTATGAGGCGGGCAAGGGGCAGCCGTCGTTTGATAAGCAGTTTGTAAGGGACTGGCTAAAGGCAAATCCCGACAGCGGCTATCTGCTCCCTGATGATGTAGTTGCAAAGACTATTGATAAGTATAAGGAAGCGTATTCACTTCTTACAGGAAAAAACATTAAGGAACTCTAAGGCGATAAAGTACATCGCCTAAGATTTCCTAAATGTTTAGAAAAACGCAAAGGCAAAACATTAAGGAACTCTAAGGCGATAAAAGGCATCGCCTAAGACTTCCTAAATGTTTAAAAAAACGCAAGGGCAGCGTTTTTTATTAGGATTTGAGTGAGGGTTAAGGCTTTACAGGGCAAAAATAGGGGAGAAAGTTATGTATGACGAAAAAATTTATGACTGTCTTGCGGAAACAGGGCTGAGGGAGGAGTGCGGAGTTTTCGGCATTTACGATTTTGACGGAAACGACGTGGCATCAACTATTTATTACGGGCTTTTTGCGCTGCAGCACAGAGGACAGGAAAGCTGCGGCATTGCGGTGAGCGACACAAACGGTCCCGTGCGCAAGGTGCTGTCGCATAAAGGCATGGGGCTTGTTAACGAAGTTTTTACGCAGGACGGACTTGAAAGCATGGAGGGTGACATTGGCGTAGGTCATGTGCGCTATTCCACGGCAGGAGCGTCTACGCGTGAAAATGCGCAGCCGCTGGTTTTAAATTATGTAAAGGGCACGCTTGCGCTTGCGCACAACGGAAACCTTATAAACGCAGCTGAGCTTCGCCACGACTTGGAGTACACGGGCGCGATTTTTCAGACGACTATAGATTCGGAGGTAATCGCGTACCACATCGCGCGCGAACGCCTCAATTCAAAGACGGTTGAGGAAGCGGTAAACAGGGCGTGCAATAAGATAAAAGGCGCGTACTCGCTTGTGGTTATGAGCCCGCGAAAGCTTATCGGCGCGCGAGATCCATATGGCTTTAAGCCGCTCTGCATTGGAAAGCGCGAGAACAGCTATATTCTTGCCTCTGAGTCATGCGCGCTTGACACTATAGGCGCGGAATTTGTAAGGGACGTGCTGCCAGGTGAGACTGTGACGATCACGCCCGAGAGTGGAATTATTTCAGATATGACAAGAGCCCTGCCTAAAAATGAGCAGGCAAGATGCGTATTTGAGTATATTTATTTCGCAAGACCAGACAGCAGGATTGACGGCGTGAACGTGTATTCCTCGCGCATACAGGCAGGGCGTTTCCTTGCGATTGATTCCCCTGTGGAGGCTGATTTGGTTGTTGGCGTGCCTGAATCGGGAAATGCCGCCGCGCTTGGGTATTCGCTGCAGTCGGGCATACCATACGGCACGGCTTTTGTAAAAAACAGCTATGTTGGCAGGACATTTATAAAGCCAAAGCAGAGCAGCAGGGAGTCGAGCGTCAAGGTAAAGCTCAATGTCTTAAAAGAAGCGGTCGATAACAAGCGCGTTATTATGATAGACGACTCAATCGTGCGCGGCACGACATCAGACAGGATAGTGAGAATGCTCCGCGAAGCGGGTGCGCGTGAGGTTCATGTGCGGATAAGCTCGCCGCCGTTTTTGTGGCCGTGCTATTTCGGCACGGATGTACCCGCAAGGGAGCAGCTTATCGCTTACAACAGGACTGTCGAGGACATAAGGAAAATTATCGGGGCGGACACGCTTGCCTATCTGGACATATCACGCCTTGAAGATATGGTGGGCGGACTGAATATCTGCAAGGGGTGTTTCAACGGCAAGTACCCGATAGAGCCGCCCAAGGAGGATATACGCGGCGAGTATGATGCGTAAAAAGCATCTGTTAAAATTTCTCAAGGGATTAAGCAGCATTAGGCGCTGCTAAGGCTTACAGTCATAAGATTCAGATAGTTTGGAATACATTTCACAATATTTAAAATGGATATGGAGAGAGGTAAAATATGAGCACAGACAGGTACACAAGCCCGCTTTCGGAGCGGTACGCGAGCAAGGAAATGCAGTACATATTTTCACAGGACATGAAATTCAGAACTTGGAGGCGGCTTTGGATCGCGCTTGCCGAGACGGAGATGGAGCTGGGACTCAGCGAAAACGGAAAGCCTGTAATTACGCAGGAGCAGATTGACGAGCTGAAAGCGCACGCGGAGGACATAAATTATGATGTGGCGCGGGAGCGCGAAAAGCTTGTGCGCCATGATGTAATGAGCCATGTTTACGCATACGGGCAGCAGTGTCCGAAGGCGGCGGGCATTATACATCTGGGGGCTACCTCATGCTATGTCGGCGACAACACGGATATTATCGTGATGCGCGAGGCGCTGAAGCTTGTGCATAAAAAGCTTGTGAGCGTTATTGATGAGCTTGCGCGTTTTGCGGACAAATACAAGGATCTGCCTACGCTTGCGTTTACGCATTTCCAGCCCGCGCAGCCTACGACAGTCGGGAAGCGCGCTACGCTTTGGCTGCAGGAGTTTCTCATGGATTTGGAGGATTTGGAGTATGTGACAGGCAGCCTGAAGCTCTTAGGCTCAAAAGGTACGACAGGCACACAGGCAAGCTTTCTCGAGCTTTTCAATGGCGATAATGAGACGATAGACAAAATAGATCCCATGATTGCCGAAAAAATGGGCTTTGAGAAGTGCTATGCCGTATCGGGACAGACATATTCGCGCAAGGTGGACACGAGAGTGGCAAATGTGCTTGCGGGAATTGCGGCGAGCGCGCATAAAATGTCAAACGACATAAGACTTTTGCAACACTTAAAAGAAGTGGAAGAACCGTTTGAGAAGAACCAAATAGGCTCGTCAGCAATGGCATACAAACGAAATCCTATGCGCTCTGAGCGTATCGCGTCGCTTTCGCGCTATGTGATGATAGACGCGCTCAATCCCGCGATAACCTCAGCGACACAGTGGTTTGAGAGAACGCTTGACGATTCGGCAAATAAGCGCCTTTCTATCCCTGAGGGCTTTCTTGCCGTGGACGGTATTCTTGACCTCTGTTTAAATGTTGTGGACGGACTTGTGGTATATGATAAGGTTATCAGAAAGCATATGCTTGCGGAGCTTCCGTTTATGGCGACAGAGAATATCATGATGGATGCTGTAAAGAACGGCGGCAACCGTCAGGAGCTGCATGAGAAGATTAGAAAGCTTTCAATGGAAGCGGGGAGAAATGTTAAGGTTGAGGGCAAGGATAACAACCTGCTTGAGCTTATCGCTGCGGACAGCGAATTTAATTTGACACTCGAGGAGCTTCAGGCGGCAATGGAGCCCTCAAAATATGTCGGACGCGCGCCGCTGCAAGTGGAGAACTTTTTAAACAAAGTCGTCAAACCCGTATTGGAGGCAAACAAGGCGGAGCTTGGCGTTAAAGCCGATATTTCTGTCTGATTTTTATTTACGACAATGGAAAATTGTAATAGTTCAGTGTCCAAATGCGGCTTTGGGGCATTTTGTGTGTATCAAGCGTGGGAGTGAAATCGAAGGCTGAACCGTTACAGAAAATTTGTAAAGTGTGTTTTCTATTGTTTACATATCGGGAAAAAAGATGTATTATAAAAAACGGTGTGGATAATTTATACCGAAACGAAGTGAAGGTAGCTGCATCAAATATATAAAGACGCGGAGGTATGACAATGGTTAAGGCGGTAGTAGGAGCTAATTGGGGCGACGAGGGAAAAGGCAAAATCACGGATATGCTTGCACAGAAGGCGGATATCATCATACGCTTTCAGGGCGGGGCGAACGCGGGGCATACGATAGTAAACAATTACGGCAAATTTGCGCTGCACACGCTTCCGTCAGGCGTATTTTACAGCCATACGACAAACATTATCGGCAATGGCGTGGCGCTTAACATTCCTGTGCTTATGAAGGAAATCAAGTCAATCACGGACAGGAATGTCCCAATGCCCAAAATCCTTGTGTCGGACAGGGCGCAGATAGTGATGCCTTATCATGTGCTGTTTGACCAGTACGAGGAGGAAAGGCTTGGCGGCAAGTCGTTCGGCTCTACGAAATCAGGCATAGCGCCGTTTTATTCTGATAAATACGCAAAGATTGGTTTTCAGGTCAGCGAGCTTTTTGACGAGGAGATTTTACAGGAAAAGGTTAAGCGCGTTGCGGAGCAGAAGAATGTTATTCTGGAGCATTTATACCACAAGCCGCTCATTGACACGGATGAGCTTTTGTCCACTCTGCATGAATATAGAGACATGATTGAGCCGTATGTATGCGATGTCGCTACATATCTGTATGACGCCATAAACGCGGGCAAGGAAATTCTGCTCGAAGGACAGCTTGGCACGCTAAAAGATCCCGACCACGGCATTTATCCCATGGTTACATCATCATCTACGCTGGCGGCATACGGCGCTATCGGCGCGGGACTTCCGCCTTATGAGATAAAGGAGATTTATACGGTGTGCAAGGCATATTCGTCCGCAGTCGGCGCAGGCGCGTTTGTGTCTGAAATTTTCGGCGACGAGGCGGAGGAGCTCAGGCGCAGAGGTGGCGACGGGGGCGAGTACGGTGCGACTACGGGACGCCCTAGGAGAATGGGCTGGTTTGACTGTGTGGCATCAAAGTACGGCTGCCGTATGCAGGGCACTACCGATGTATGTTTTACAGTGCTTGACGTGCTGGGCTATCTTGATGAAATCCCCGTATGTACGGGCTACGAGATTGACGGAGAAGTCACGACACAGTTTCCTGTCACGTCAAAGCTCGAAAAGGCTAAGCCTGTATTTGAAAAGCTCCCTGGCTGGAAATGCGAGATACGCGGCATAAAGAAGTACGAGGAGTTGCCTGAGAATTGCCGCAGGTATGTGGAGTTTATCGAGGAGCATATAGGCTATCCGATAACACACATCAGCAACGGACCGTCTAGGGAGGATATTATTTATCGGGAGAGTCCATTGAAGAAGTAGTGGAAAAATATAATCGAAATTTTAGATTTGTTTGATGAATATGAAAAACTAAATGAAACGTGAAAAAAAGACTATACAAAAAACGTATAGTCTTTTTTATATTTCCATTATCCGCTCTAATTTCGTACATTTTCTTGCACAATCTCCCAAATTTTCAAACAAAAGTAAATATTTTAACATTCTTAATTGATATTTTCGTGCAAATGTGCTAGTATGTAGTGGTAAAGCGTGAGCAATCGCGCAAAGAGGCGTCGGACGGCGCTTTAGGTTGTTGTTTTTCTTTATAAGGAGGAGAATTTATGAAAAAGAAAACATTATCACTTATGCTGGCATCTGCCATGGCAGTGTCACTGACAGCATGCGGCGGCTCAAATGCTACGCCTGCTACTGATACGCCAGCCAACACAGAAACTACACCCACTACAGAAGCATCGGCAGACACTCAGACACAGGAAGCTTCCACAGAGGCGGCAGCAGAGTCTGAAGTTACAGTCGAGGGCAAGATTGCTCTTGTCACGGATGTAGGCACTATTGATGACGAGTCCTTCAACCAGGCTACATGGGAAGGCGTACAGCAGTACGGTGACGCTCATGGCATTGAGTACACATACTATCAGCCTACAGAGGACAGCACAGAGGAGAGAATCAATCAGATAGACCTTGCCGTAAGCGAGGGCGCTACTGTAGTAGTGCTTCCAGGCTACTTATTCGGCGAGACGCTTTCAGAGGTTCAGACGACATATCCCGATGTGAACTTTATCGCGGTTGACGTTTCTGAGGGCGACATGACAGCGCCTATCGAGCCTAACGCTTATGCCTGCACGTTCAGCGAGGAGCAGGCAGGCTACCTTGCAGGATATGCCGCAGTTAAGGACGGCTACACAAAGCTTGGCTTCCTCGGCGGTATGGCGGTGCCCGCGGTTATCAGGTACGGCTACGGTTATGTACAGGGCATTAATGACGCGGCTCAGGAGCTTGGCGCAGAGGTAGAGGTTAAGTACACATACGGCGGACAGTTCTACGGCGACGCTAACATCACGGCTAAGATGGAGAGCTGGTATGCAGATGGCACAGAGATTGTATTTGCATGCGGCGGCGGTATCTATACATCAGCTATGGAAGCAGCGCTCAACTACGACGGCATGATTATTGGTGTAGACGTTGACCAGCATTCAGTAGGCGAGGGCAATGCTTACAACCCCGTGCTTACATCAGCTATGAAGGGACTTACTTCTACTGTAGTGGACAAGCTTGACGCTTGCTTTACAGGCAACTGGTCATCTATCGGCGGACAGATTCAGAATCTTGGTCTTGCGGACGGCGATTATATCGGACTTCCTACAGACGGCGATTCATGGGCATTCAAGACATTTACAAAGGACGAGTACAATACGCTTCTTGACGGCATCAAGGACGGCAGCATCGCGATTTCAAACGATACTGAGAACCAGCCCGAGGTCGGCGAAGGCGTGACGGTAAGCTACATTGACTAATCAAATCCAAAACATAAGGGAATCATAGAAGTTATGATGAAATGGATAAGGGGAAGGGTTCTGAATGCCTTTCCCCTTTTTCTAAACATGCGCATAGTCAGCGCGGAAAAGAGGCAGGGATGGGAAATAGCGAGTACATTATTGAGATGTTGAACATCACAAAGGAATTTCCAGGAATCAAGGCTAATGATAATGTTACCTTACAACTGAAAAAAGGGGAGATTCACGCCTTGCTCGGCGAAAACGGGGCGGGCAAATCTACGCTTATGAGTATTCTTTTCGGACTTTATCAGCCGACGAGCGGCATGATAAAAAAGAACGGAAAGGAAGTAAAAATTAACAATCCAAACGATGCGAACGCATTGAATATCGGCATGGTGCACCAGCATTTCAAGCTGGTGGAATGTTTTTCCGTGTTAGATAACATTATCCTTGGCATTGAACCTACCAAGGGGCTGTTTTTGAGCAAAAAGGGCGCGCGCGAAAAGGTGACGGCGCTCAGCGATAAATACGGCTTAAAGGTCAATCCCGACGCTCTGGTTTCGGATATCACGGTAGGCATGCAGCAGCGCACGGAGATTTTGAAGATGCTTTACCGTGACAACGAAATCCTTATTTTCGACGAGCCTACGGCGGTGCTTACGCCGCAGGAGATTGACGAGCTTATGAAGATAATGAAGAACCTTGCAAACGAGGGAAAATCAATTCTTTTCATCACGCACAAGCTCAATGAGATTATGGCAATTTCCGACCGCTGCACTATACTCAGAAAGGGAAAGTGCATAGGCACGGTAAACATAAAGGACACTACCAAGGAGGAGCTTTCCCGAATGATGGTAGGGCGCAATGTAAGCTTCAAGGTTGACAAAAAGCCCGCCAATGTAAAGGAAACGGTCTTAAAGGTAGAGAATATGACAGTGCCGAGCAAGGTACATAAAAATAACGCTGTGAAAAACGTGTCGTTTGAGGTGCATAGGGGCGAGATTGTATGTATCGCGGGCATTGACGGCAACGGTCAGACAGAGCTTGTCCACGCGCTCACGGGGCTTGAAAAAATCAGCTCAGGGACAGTCTGGTTTGACGGCGCGGATATCTCCAAGGCAAGCATCAGGGAGCGTTCAAAGAGCGGCATGAGCCATATCCCCGAGGACAGGCATAAGCATGGGCTGGTGCTTGACTATACGCTTGAACAGAATATGGTGCTGCAGCGCTACTGGGAGAGCGATTTCCAGAAAGCGGGCTTTATAAAGCAGGGCGCGGTAAGGGAGTATGCGGAAAGGCTTATCGAGCAGTACGACGTGAGGAGCGGTCAGGGACCTGTGACTATAGCGCGCAGTATGTCGGGCGGCAACCAGCAGAAGGCGATAATTGCGCGTGAGATAGACAAAAACCCAGATTTGCTTGTGGCAGTGCAGCCGACAAGAGGGCTTGATGTCGGCGCAATTGAATATATCCATAAACAGCTTGTAGCGCAGCGCGACAAGGGAAAGGCAGTGCTGCTTGTGTCGCTGGAGCTTGACGAGGTAATGGATGTATCGGACAGAATACTGGTAATGTACGAGGGTGAGCTTGTAGGCGAGCTTGATCCTGAAAAGACGACAGTTGAGGAACTTGGTCTTTATATGGCAGGCGCTAAGAGAACTACAGCGTAAAAACAGGGGGTAAGGTATGAAAAATAAAAAGAGCAGATTAAATTTTTCGTCGGGCGTTACGTCTGTGGCGGCATCGCTTATCTGTATAATAATCGGGCTTTTGGTGGGGCTTGTGATTTTGTACGGGATAAACAGCGAAAATGCGCTTGACGGTTTCAGCCGTATCATAAAGGGCGGCTTTTACCTTATGCCAAAGGGAATAGGCACTGTGCTTTCGCAGACGGCTCCGCTTATTATGACGGGGCTTTCCGTGGCGTTTGCGTTTAAGACGGGTTTGTTTAATATCGGCGCGGCGGGGCAATATACGCTTGGCGCGCTTGGAGCCCTGTATTTTGCGCTTGTTCTCCATATGCCCTGGTATGTGTGCCTTCTGGCGGCTATGCTGTTTGGCGCGGTCTGGGGAGCGATTCCAGGCATTTTCAAGGCGTATTTCAATGTAAATGAGGTTATCACGGCTATTATGTTCAACTGGATTGGGCTGTACGCCGTGAACGAGATAATTTACAGGGGCGCGCTGGGCAATATGTACGATTTAAAGACGACAAAGACTTACAGTCTGAGAAATGTGTCGCCGCAGTCAGTTATTCCCGACCTTGGCATGAACCAGCTTTTTAAGACGAAATCGACTACGATTGCGATATTCATAGCGATAGCGGCGGCGATAATCATTTACATTATCATAAATAAAACGACATTCGGATATGAGCTCAAAGCGTGCGGGCACAACAAAGAGGCGGCGAGGTACGCGGGCATAAATGAAAAGCGAAATATCGTGCTTTCGATGACTATTGCGGGCGCGCTTTCGGGGATAGGCGCGGGGCTTTATTATCTGTCAGGCGTGGCGGAGTGGAATCCGCAGGTAAGCACGGCGCTGCCTGCGATGGGCTTTAATGGCATACCTGTCGCGCTGCTTGCGCTCAGCAATCCGATTGGCGTTATATTTGCGGCGCTTTTTGTATCGCACATAACTGTGGGGGGCGGGTATCTGCCGACGAAATATTTCCAGCCTGAGATTGCAGATGTGATTATAGCCGTAATCATTTATCTGTGCGCGTTTGTAATGCTCTTTAAGGGCGTGGTGATTAATGCGGTATCGGGCAGGAAAAAGAAAAAGGCTGAAAATGACCCGACGGACAATGGCGCGGACGGAAAGGAGGCTGATGCATAATGTTTTTGCTTCTTAAATATACATTGCTTTATGCTGTGGTTTTGATGCTTGTAGCGCTTGGCGGAATGTTTTCGGAGCGTAGCGGTGTTATCAACATTGCGCTTGAAGGTATTATGGCGATAGGCGGGCTTGCGGGAATTATCGTGCTGGTGCTGTTTGGCGGGAAAATGCCTGCGGCGGCGCTTGTGCTAGTGTCGATACTTGCAAGCGCGATAGCGGGAGTGCTTTATTCGCTGCTGCTTGGCTTTTCGGCGATAACATTAAAGGCGGACCAGACAATCGGCGGTACAGCGCTTAATATGCTTGCCACGGCGGCGGCAGTGGTTATCGTCAAGGCGTACAACAACGCGGCGGCAGGAGGCAACGGCTCGGCGTCGTCAAAGCTTTCGTATTCCAATACGGAGTTTATCTTCAATGCGGGACCACTGACTTATAATATTTTCCTGATTATCGGCGTTATATTGCTGATTGTTGCGTATGTGTTTTTGTACAAGACTAAGTACGGGTTGCGCCTGCGCTCGTGCGGCGAGCATCCGCAGGCGGCGGACTCTGTGGGCATAAATGTTTACAAATGGCGCTATGCGGGCGTGATGATTTCGGGGTTTTTGGGAGGACTTGGCGGGTTTGCCTATATAGTGCCGTCGGTGTCTACTTGGAATTTCGAGGTGGGCGTTACTGGATTTGGCTTTCTTGCGCTTGCCGTTATGATTTTCGGTCAGTGGAAGCCCTTTAGAATCGCGGGGGCGGCGGTGTTCTTTGCTATTTTCAAGTCGCTTGCAAATATTGCCGACGCGACGTTTTTGTCAAACCTGCATTTGTCGAAAAATATTTATGATATGATGCCGTTTATTGCTTCGATGATAATTTTGGCGTTTACGTCTAAGAACTCTCAGGCGCCAAAAGCGGAAGGGATTCCGTATGATAAAGGGGCGAGGTAGAGCCTGCTGGAGATATTATTTATTTTACTGTATGAAGGAAAACGCTTTACAGCGCCACATATAGGTAATATAATAACTTTAGCAAAACAGGGTATGATAAAAGGGAGTATTAAATGACGAAAGAAATAAAAGTAAAACGTACCGCAAAGAACAGCGTGTTTTTAGACCTTTTTCAAGACAAGAAAAACCTGTTAAAGTTGTATAAAACTCTGCATCCGGAAGATACAGATATTACGGAGGATGAATTGGATATTGTGACAATAGACAATGTCCTGACAGACAATTTATATAATGATTTGGGCTTAGCCGTAAGTGGTAGCAAGCTATTGATATTGGTAGAGGCACAGGCTTCATGGACAGTAAATGTTTTAGTCAGAATGCTTTTGTATTTAGCCCAGAGCTACCGCGAGTATTTTGAGCGAACAGAGCAAAGCTTGTACAAAAGTAAGGCAGTCAGAATGCCTAAACCTGAACTGTATATCATTTATATAGGTGATAGAGGAGATAAGCCTGATATGGTTTCGCTGTCAAAAGAATTTTTTGGCGGAATGGATATTGATATCGAAATAAAGGCAAGAGTTATATATGAAAAAGATACAAATGATATAATCAGTCAATACATAAGCTTTTGCAAGGTATTCAATGAACAAAGAAAGCTGTATGGTCTTACGGAATTTATGATAAAAGAAACAATCAGGATATGCAAGGACAGGAATGTTTTGCGCGAATATCTTTCCAGTAAGGAAAAGGAGGTTGTGACGATTATGATGAGCCTATTTGATGATGAGCAGATAATGAGGACATATGCTGAGGATATGGCGAATGAGCGGGCAAATGAGGTCGCCAAGGAGGTCGCAAAAGAAAAAATAAAAATAGCAGTCAATATGCTGCGCAATATGAATATAAATGATTCTGAAATCAAAGAGGCATTGCAAAAGAATTATGGATTATCGGAGCGGGAAGCACTTTTGTATATGTAGCATATCTTAAATGTATATTGCTGCCGATACATATAGTGACAGAAAAAACAAAAATATTTAAAAGAAGTTAGTAAATTGGGTGACTAACTTCTTTTTATTTTATACGTTCATTCTTTATCAAATCTTCATTTTTCCATGCTATTCTTTCCCTTGTAAGTCAGTTTATAAAAGCGCTTGCAGCGCGGAAATGAGGGAAAATATGGAAATGTTGCTACAAACCAATGGACTTTGCAAGGCTTTCGGTAAACAAAGGGCAGTTGACAATGTTTCATTGAATGTACCAAAGGGAAAAATCTACGGGCTTCTTGGTCCGAACGGAGCGGGGAAATCCACAATATTGAAAATGATTACGGGAATTTTAAAACCGACATCAGGAGAAATCTACTTCGACAAACGACCATGGGACAGGGCGGCATTGTCTGAAATCGGGGCATTGATTGAAAGCCCGCCAATTTATGAAAATTTGTCCGCGAGGGAAAATCTGAAAGTTCGGTCATTGCTGATTGGCGCGGATAAAAAAAGAATTGATGGGGTATTGCATACTGTAGCTTTGGAAAATACAGAAAAGAAGAAGGCTGGGAGGTTTTCATTGGGAATGAAGCAGCGGCTTGGCATTGCAATGGCGCTGTTGGGCGAGCCAAGGCTCTTGATACTGGATGAGCCTATGAATGGGCTGGATCCGATAGGAATAGATGAGCTTCGCAGGCTGATACGCTCATTTTCGGCTCAAGGGATTACGGTCATACTTTCAAGCCATATTCTTTCGGAGGTTCAACTGCTTGCGGATTATGCAGGAATTATTTCGGGCGGTGTCCTTGGGTATGAGGGGGCGCTGGAGCATGGGGAAAATCTGGAGGAGCTGTTTATGAAAGTCGTCAAAAAAAGCGAGGGGGGCGGTAAGAACTATGTTTAATATTGTAAAAGCAGAATATATGAAAACAGGGAGGTCGATGGGGCGCGCGTTTGTATTGGCGTTTCCGTTAATTACATTTGTATTGGCATTTGTACTGACTATGGGAATGGCAAACGCATATGCAGAAAGCGTGTGGAACTGGTGGTATACGTTGCTGCTGCCTGTAATGCTGGCGGTTGTCTGCTATATTTCCATAGCGGGAGAGAGGAAAACAGGGTATTATAATCTGGTGACGCTTCCGATTGGAAAAAGGAAACTGATGATGGGCAAAATCATTTATATGGGATGTACGGTTTTGGTGTCAAATGCTGTTATATTTGCAGGCGCCGCGTTGGGCGGAGTTTTATTGACTACAAGCGTTCCGCAGGGCGGAGCGGCGGCTGCGGTATTGGCACTTACGGCTGTGCAGCTGTGGGAGATACCGTTGTTTTTGTTTTTGAGCATACGCTTTGGAATGGCTGCAGAATTACTGGTATGTCTGTTTCTGACGGTTGGCGGTACGATTGCCGTTCAGACGGGGAAATGGTATTTTTTTGCTTCGGCGGTTCCTATGCGGATTTTGTGTCCGCTGCTTCATATACTGCCAAACGGTATCAGAGCGGAGGCAGGAAGTCCGCTTTTGAATATGGGAGTAGTCCCTGTAGGCATATGCCTGTCTGCCGTATGGTTTATCCTTGCGACGCTTTTGTTTTTAAATTGGTTCGATAACAGAGAGGGAAAATAGAAATGTTTATAAGAAATCTTTATGCGGATTTGCTTAAACTTGAAGGACTTCCTATAGTATATGCGCACATTATAATTCCGCTTGTAACGAGCGGGTGTTTTTTGGCATACTATGCCTTTTCGGGCTGGAGCGTGAATGAAAAGCTAATTGGCTTTTTCCAGACAGTCGGAGCGGGCTTTCCCGCCTTGATTGGGATATTTACGGCAAGCGTAACGGAACAGGAGCAGAATGCGGGCGCGTGTCAAAATATGCTCGCTCTCCCACGGAAAATGTCGGCTTTTTTGTCTAAGCTGGTGCTTTTGCTTATATTAAGCCTGCTTTCAGTCGCATTGACAACAGCGGTATTTTGGTTTGGTTTTTGCAAAATACAAGGCGGCAGCCCGATTAGCTCGGCAGCATACATAAATACGGCGTTTATAATGTGGTGCAGCAGTATTCCGCTTTATATATGGCAGATGCTTCTGGCTTTTCGATTTGGGAAAGGGGTGTCGGTTGGAGCGGGAATTATTTTTGGGCTTGTAAGTGCGCTGATGCTTACAAATTTGGGAAAGCTTGTCTGGAAATACTTGCCTGCTTCGTGGACAGGCAGAATACCGTACACTTATTTGCGTATTTTGATGGGAGAATATAAAGCGGCAGATGAAATGAGTGCTGTAATGCCGATAGCTGTTGCGTTTACAGCGCTTAGTATGGTATATTATTTATTTCGGACGGCGTATTGGGAAGAAAGCAAAGCCTTGGAATAAGGAGAAATGAGAGGAAATATGGCAAGGATTTTGGCAGTTGATGATGATATGGCGATTCTTGAGATGGTAGAGGTAATTTTGGGCAAGGATGGTCACTTTGTTACAAAAGCATGCGGCATGCATGAAATAGATATGGGGAAGCTTAATGCTTATGATTTGATTTTGCTGGATATCATGATGCCTGAAACAGACGGATTTGCATTATGTTCAAAAATCAGGAGGCTTGTTGACTGTCCTGTTTTGTTTCTCACTGCAAAAACGGAAGAAAGCAGTCTGGTAAAGGGCTTGGCATTGGGGGCTGATGATTATATCTGCAAGCCGTTTGGCGTTATGGAGCTGCGGGCGAGAATATCCGCTCACCTTAGGCGCGAGCGTCGGGAACATTCCGTTAAAATGGCTGTCGGGGGCGTCTGTTTCCATTTATCATCAAAACAGGCTGTGATAGATGATAAGGAAATACCGCTTACAAGGGCTGAATATGAAATCTGCGAGTTTCTTGCAAGAAATCGCGGGCAGGTATTTTCAAAGGAGCAGATTTTGGAGAAGGTATTTGGATTTGACAGCGAGAGCAACGACAGCACAATCACAACCCACATAAAAAATATAAGGATGAAGTTTTCAGGCTTTAACTGTATGCCGATAAAAACAGTCTGGGGGATTGGGTACAAATGGGAAGAATAAAAAAGAAGGGTAACACTTCGCTGGGCGGGATTTTTTTTAGATATGTTATGGGTATGCTTTGCGCGCTGGCAGCCTTGGGAGCGGGCACGATTATTTTATTTAATATCCTTGTGAATACAGGCAGTATATATCCTGCCAATTACGCGGAAAAAAAGATTAATGAATCCTATGATACACTTCAAAGCGCGGTTGAAGTGACACAGGACATTATACCGCCGCTTTGTTATTATGCTGTGTTTTCTGAGGACGGGGCTGTGCTTAGCGGAAATATGCCAACGGATTCTATCGAAGCCGCAAGGAATGCCGCTAATCATAAGGCTGTGTCAGGCGTTGGATTTTATAAGGTGGTTCCGCGTTCGGACGGATGCATTGTGCTGCGATACGGTCTGACGCCGCAGTATCAGTCCGCGTTTTTAAGGGAGCATTTCATAGAGCCGCAGAATTTGATGACATTTGCAGTAGTGTTGGGCGGGATAGCGATTATTTTGCTCTCATCGGTGTATTTTGGCAAAAAAATAAAGCGGAAAATCAAGCCGATAATGATTGCGGCGGGGGAAATTAAAAAACAAAATCTTGAGTATGAGGTATCATATTGCGGCGTGAAGGAGATTGACGACTGTTTGAAATCAATAGATGAGATGAGAAATGCCCTAAAGCTTTCACTTGAATGTCAATGGAAGACTGAGCAGGAAAAAAGCAGGCAGATGTCCGCATTGGCGCATGACATAAAGACGCCGTTGAGCGTCGTGAGGGGAAATGCAGAGCTCCTTTATGAGACAGAGCTGACCAAGGAGCAGAAAAAATATGCCGATTATATATCAGGCAGCGCATATCAGATATTAAGCTATTTACAGACCTTGATAGAAATGACAAGGTCGTCATTTGGATATCAATACAATTTTGAGAAAATAAGGACAAGTGTTCTACTTGGCGACATAAAAAATCAGGCTTTGGGATTGGCGGAGGTTTGCCATATCAGGATTAACTGGAAAGAGCAGTATGTCAGCGAAACGATAAGCGTGGCTTATGAACAGGTGGTGAGGGCTGTTATGAATGTTGTAAAAAATGCGGCGGAGAATACGGCGCAAGGAGGAGCGGTGGGCATTTATATTGTGGAGCAAGGGCAGGAGATGGTGTTTACGGTGGAAGATGCGGGCAGCGGATTCACAAAGGAAGCGCTGCTGCATGGAACGGAACAGTTTTTTATGGATGATGAAAGCAGAGGCGGCGGTCATTACGGTATCGGTCTGTTTTTTGCCAAGACGACAGCGAAAAGGCATGGAGGCTGGATACGGCTTTCAAATTCAAAGAAAACAAATGGGGCAAAGGTGGAGATTTGCTTTCGGATTGACGGGGAGTGTGCTATTTAGATTCGTCACTATTATCATGTTTTTTCCTGTCAGGCAATTTCTCAATGCAGAACATCAAAAGCCAAGCCAGTATCGAAATGGCAATAATCCCGAAAAACAGCCCGAAAAATCTGTTTCCTGCCTCGCCGCTGTCAGCCAGAAACGAGGAAACGACATATGCGATAATCAAAGCAAAAGTATGTCAGAGAAAAATACATTATTAAACCAGTGGAGAGCAATGGCGTATAACGGTCAAGCTGACAAAATAAGCTCCAGAAGCTTTGGATTGACTATTTTCAGAAGGAAAATGGCTTAAAACTAAAGACATCAAGCTTTTTTTGGTGTATAATGTTTTTGCCCAGAAAATAACAATAATCTGCAAACGATGATGTCTTGAGGCATAGTATATTTAAAATAATGGCATTGTACAAATGTTATATACGGAAAGTCTATATATAACATAGAATCTGTAAATTAGTGAATGCCATAATGGAGGGATATAATAAATGATAAAAGATATATATGAAAATGAAGTTGGATATATGGTAGGTACATTTTATGCGGATATTTTTGGCTATGAAATTGAAGCATGGTTTAAAAAAGATATTTCACTTGACTATGTTGAAAAAAATATTGAGTATTTGAATAATCTTGACAGGGAATTTTTAGTAAAGATATGTGAGGCATTAAGAAGATATTATGAGGATTATACCAGAATTGTACCAGACTTATGCGAAGATATCCCTCAGGACATCATAAAAGATTTTGAAAAAGATCCAATATCTATTTTGAAATATATAAATTTGGGAACGTATGAATTTGATAATTATAGCACAACTGATGAAAACATTCCTGTTATAAATTTGAGCGGTGACTGCGCATGGTCAGGAGATGAGGGGGTAACAATTGCAGCCAAGAATAATTGCCTGCTGTATGTGGGACCATGGACGGAATTTAATGTTTGGACAAGCGCATCTAACGAGATGTTTAATTATGCAATGCCAAAAGAAATATAATTTTTTGAGTTCTTGGCAAGTGTAAGCTTTACCTTATCAGCTCCAAAAACAATTTACGATCCAGCTATTATTTCTAATAGACAAATGTTAGATTGGGGATTGGAAACCATGCAAATGCAAGTATCAAATGATGTAGACAAGTATTTAAACTACTACATAGAAAATATTTGGTTTTTAGATAAGCTACAAATAAGCGCTATTAAAAGAATGGCAGAATATAAGGGGCAGGGAAACGAGTATATTTCATGTTCATTTGATCCTAATGATGAAGATTATAGGGAAGGATATGTAACGTTATATTTTTGGAAACCTGCGGTAGAACAAGATACTATTATATTTGTTGATAACAGAAAATTTTATGATTGCTTGATGAGAACTAGTAACGAGTTTATCAAAAAAGAGCCACAGACAAAGGATGAATTAGAAGGATATTTGCATCAGATAAAAAAGGAGCTTAATATTTGACGGGGAGTGCGCTATTTAGATTCGTCACTGTTATCATGGTTTTTCCTGTCAGGCAGCCTCTCAATGCAGAACATCAAAAGCCAAGCCAGTATCGGGATGGCGATAATCCCGAAAAACAGCCCGAAAAATCTGTTTCCAGCTTCGCCGCTGTCAGCCAGAAACGCGGAAACAACATATGCGATAATCAAAGCGGCAATAGCCGCAAGCGCAATTATAGCCACAATCCTTTTTAAAGCTGCTTTCATAAAAACCTCCGTTGCATTAAAAAACCAAAAACCTCAATAGGCGTCTGAAAAATCCTATTCGCATTGTTTAAATAGCATTTTTGCAATTCAATTATTCGTTTAAAACTAAAATAAAACAAAATAATATTCCAAATTAAATAAAATTATAATAATAATTTGCAATAAATGCAAGCGTTCCCTTTGACTTTCTGCAAACTTTGTAATATACTATTTACAGTCCGCTGTATCAGTGCCTGCTGGTGCGGTGATTGATAAAACGAAAGGATGTAAAGGTATGTCAGAGAAAAATACATTATTAGACCAGTGGAGAGCGATGGCGTATAACGACCAGGCTGACAAAAATAAGCTCCAGAAGCTTTGGATTGACTATTTTCAGAAGGAAAAGGAAATCTATCAGCAGCTTTTGACAAACCCTGATGAGGAAGTAAAGGGCACTGTAAAGGAGCTTGCTGAAAAATATAATATTGACATTATGACAATGACGGGCTTTCTCGACGGCATAAACGAGAGCTTGAAGACGCCAAACCCTATCGAGGAGATGGACGAGAACACGCAGGTAAGCCTTGCGTTTGACAAGGAGCTGCTTTACAAAAATATGGTTGCGGCAGAGGCGGACTGGCTTTATAATCTTGAGGAGTGGCATCCGATTTTTGACGAGGCAAAGCGCAAGGAGCTATACAAGGAGCAGAAGTCGTCTACGACTATAGTAAAGGAAGCTAAAATTTATCCAAACGATCCGTGTCCGTGTGGTAGCGGCAAGAAATACAAAAAATGCTGCGGGAAAAATAAGTGAAAATTTATATAAATAAAAATTTACAGAAAAAACCTCTTTACAATATGATTTTTTAGGGATAAAATAGCCCTATAAATCAAAAAATAAAGACAACACAGTGACGAGACGAGTAAAATATTGCAGCGTACCAGAGAGGGATGCATGGCGTGTCTGTGCGATATGGCATAAGGCGTGCCGCGGCTGAAAGCGTCCTTGCGCAAGATATTTGAAAACCACCTCTGAGCGGCTTTAATCAAGCCCGTTGATTACGTTACAATCATGAGTGGTCTGCGCATTAGTTTCAGCGCAGGCAAGCAGGGTGGAACCGCGGTAATTCGTCCCATGCATTACGAAAAGTAGTGTATGGGATTTTTTATGTTTGAAAGGAGAAAAGGGAATGGAAGAATTAGCAAGGAAATTAAATGAAATGGAGGAGAGAAAATGAAGATTACATTAAAAGACGGTTCGGTAAAAGAATACGGCGAGGCTAAATCAATAATAGACATAGCCTCTGACATAAGCGAGGGGCTTGCGCGCGTGGCATGCGCGGGCGAGGTTGACGGAGAGCTTATGGATTTGAGGACAGTGCTTGACAAGGACTGCGAGCTAAACATTATCACGGCGACAGACGCAAAAGCATTAAAAGTGATACGCCACACGGCGTCACACATACTCGCAGAGGCGGTAAAACGCCTTTTCCCCAATGCGAAGGTTACGATAGGACCTGCAATCGAGGACGGCTTTTATTATGATTTCGACTCAGAGCCGTTTTCAAGGGAGGACTTGGACAGGATTGAAGCTGAGATGAAAAAAATCATCAAGGAAGGGCATGAAATTACGCGCTTTACTCTGCCAAGACAGGAGGCAGTCAAATTTATGGAGGAAAAGAGCGAGCCTTATAAGGTAGAGCTTATCCAAGATTTGCCAGAGGACGCCGAGATAAGCTTTTACGATCAAGGTGGTTTTGTAGACCTGTGCGCGGGACCTCATCTGATGAGCACGAAGGGAGTAAAAGCGTTTAAGCTTACTTCGTCTTCAATGGCATACTGGAGGGGCGATTCAAACAAGGCGCGTCTGCAGCGTATTTACGGCACGGCTTTCAACAAAAAGGAGGAGCTTGCCGAGCATCTTGAAAAGCTGGAGGACGCAAAACGCCGCGACCACAATAAGCTTGGGCGCGAGATGGAGCTTTTCACGACTGTGGACGTTATCGGTCAGGGGCTTCCGCTTCTGATGCCAAAGGGCGCTAAAATCATACAGAAAATGCAGCGCTGGATAGAGGACTTGGAGGACAACGAGTGGGGCTACATCAGGACAAAGACGCCGCTTATGGCAAAGAGTGATTTGTACAAGATTTCTGGGCATTGGGATCATTACAAGGAAGGAATGTTTGTGATGGGCGATGAGGAGACAGACAAGGAGGTCTTCGCGCTGCGTCCTATGACATGTCCTTTCCAATACTATGTATATAAGGCGACGCAACATTCCTACAGGGATTTGCCGCTGCGCTACGGCGAGACGTCTACGCTTTTCAGAAATGAGGATTCGGGCGAGATGCACGGGCTTACGAGAGTGCGCCAGTTTACTATTTCCGAGGGACACTTGATCGTGCGCCCCGACCAGATGGTGGAGGAGTTTAAGGGCTGCCTTGCGCTTGCAAAGTATTGTCTGACGACGCTTGGCGTGGAGGAGGATGTGACATATCATCTTTCAAAATGGGATCCGAATAACCGCGGGAAATACATCGGCGAGCCAGAGGTCTGGGAACAGACGGAGCAGCACATCAGGGATATTCTGACGGAGCTTGAAATCCCGTTTGTTGAGGACGTGGGCGAGGCTGCGTTTTACGGACCGAAGGTTGACATAAACGCGAAGAACGTGTACGGCAAAGAGGACACTATGATTACGATACAGTGGGATGCCCTGCTTGCCGAGCAGTTTGATATGTATTTTATCGACCAGAACGGCGACAAAGTGCGCCCGTACATTATCCACAGGACATCAATGGGGTGCTATGAGAGGACGCTTGCATGGCTTGTCGAGAAATACGCGGGCAAGTTCCCGACATGGCTGTGTCCTGAACAGGTGAGAGTGCTTCCTATTTCGGACAAGTATGAGGCGTATGCCGAGGAGGTAAGGAAGGAGCTTGTAAAGGCGGGAATAAGCGCGACATGCGACAACCGTTCTGAAAAGATAGGCTTCAAGATACGCGAGGCAAGGCTTGACAAGCTGCCGTATATGCTTGTTGTAGGGCAGCAGGAGGAGGAAAACCACACTGTATCAGTCCGTAGCCGTTTTGAGGGCGACGAGGGCGCAAAGAGCCTTGACAGCTTTATCGCGGCGGTGTGCGAGGAGATACGGAATAAGACTATCAGGAAAGAGAACGTGCAGGGCGAATAAGGCATTTATAAATCAAATCGCATTGTGATGTCTGCAGGGTTTGATGCATACGGCAATAAAAATGCTGAGTGGTTGTAAATTTTTTAAATCAAAATAAAAAAGACGCATACTCAGGCTTGCCATGGCGCATACTACGTATAAGTTCATGTTTTGGACTTAAACATAGGAGCTGTGGCAGCGCGGCGCTCACTGCTCTTATATAAAAACGCCGCGCAGAAATGAGGTATGCCATGACAAATTTAAACTGTGGAGCTGTAAGCTGTTCTTATAATAAGGACAAATGCTGCTGCAAGGGAGATATTCAGGTAGGCGGCAAGCATGCCTGCGACTGTGAGAATACGTGCTGCGAGAGCTTTCACAAGCGAAGCGGCGACGTGTACACGAGCGCGATTTCCCACCCAAGCCCTACGATAAGCATTGACTGTGAGGTAGTGAAGTGCATATACAATGCGGACTACCGCTGCAGCGCAGAGCATGTGGACATCAAGGGCAGCAACGCCGATACAAGCCGTGACACTATATGCGCTACTTTCCGTGAGAAAATATAAACGGTGGGAAGATATCGGGCAGCAATGCTATGTTGTATGTCGGATGCATTTGCAGATTTAATTAATGAGGAAATAAAATTTGCAGAATGATATATGAAAGGAAGTCAGTGATGTGCAGCTGGCTTCTTTTTATTATGTGGCAATAATTGGAGATAAAGCAAATGTGAAACGTAAATATAAGACGAATATAAGACGTATAGAAAATAATAGTTCCCATATTATGTCAATTGTGGTATAATACAAATATTCAGTTTAATTATTTGTTTGAAAAAGATACAAAATTCATGCAGTAAAAATATAGAAAGGCAGAATCCTTTGTAAATAAAGGCTTTCTGGATAGGTATATGTAGATATGAAATTGGGCATAGTTGGGCTCCCCAACGTAGGCAAGAGTACTCTTTTTAATTCACTGACAAAGGCGGGCGCGGAGTCGGCAAATTACCCGTTCTGCACAATCGATCCGAACATAGGCGTAGTGGCTGTTCCTGACGAGCGTATTAAGCTGCTCGGCGACCTGTACAATACAAAAAAGGTAACTCCTGCGGTAATTGAGTTTGTGGACATTGCAGGGCTTGTAAAGGGAGCGTCAAAGGGCGAGGGGCTTGGCAACCAGTTCCTTGCAAACATCAGGGAGGTTGACGCTATAGTACATGTGGTAAGGTGCTTTGAGGATTCAAACATAGTACACGTTGACGGCAACATTGATCCGCTAAGGGACATTGAGACAATCAATCTGGAGCTTATTTTTTCGGATATTGAGATACTTGAACGACGTATAGCAAAGGTATCGCGTGGGGCAAAGAACGACAAGGCACAGGCGAAGGAGCTTGCGCTTGCGGAAAGGATTAAGGCGCATCTTGAGGAAGGAAAGCTTGCCAAGAGCTTTGTCACGGACGATGAGGAAGAGACAGCATGGCGGAACGGATACAACCTGCTTACTGACAAGCCTGTCATTTTTGCGGCAAATGTTGCCGAGGATGATCTTGCTGATGACGGCGCAGGCAACGATGGAGTGAAGGCGGTACGCGAGTATGCGGCAAAGGAAGGGTTTGAGGTATTCGTAATCTGCGCTCAGATAGAGCAGGAGATAGCGGAGCTTGACGATGATGAAAAGCAGATGTTTCTTGAAGATTTGGGATTAAAGGAGTCAGGCTTGGACAAGCTTATAGCGGCAAGCTACCGTCTGCTGGGGCTGATAAGCTTTCTCACGGCGGGCGAGGATGAGTGCCGCGCATGGACAATCAAGCTTGGCACGAAGGCACCGCAGGCTGCAGGCAAAATACATACCGATTTTGAACGTGGCTTTATCCGCGCCGAGGTTGTGAATTATAAGGATCTGCTCGAAAACGGTTCGCTTGCCGCGGCGAGGGACAAAGGGCTTGTAGGCTTGGAGGGCAAGGACTATGTTGTCAAAGACGGAGATGTGATATTATTTAGGTTTAATGTATAGGACTGCTGCCAGCATGCAATAACTTAAACATCATGCCCGCACGGGCATATGGCGGATGCTGCGGGTAATTTAATCAGCTCAGTGGACGGGTGTTTGTAAAAATCCTGTTTTAACGGCTTGAAAAATATCGCATTGTTCATAATCGGTAAGAAAAAAAGAGGTAGAAAATGAACTCAACAGACATTGCATTTCCACACTTGGGGATTTATCTTGAAAATGTGCCAAAGAGCTTTTATATATTCGGCTTTCGGATTGCGCTTTATGGACTGATTATAGGAATCGGCGTGGGGCTTGGCATTCTGCTTGCTGCGCGGATTGCTAAATGGGAAGGGCTTGATCCTGATATAATATGGGACTTTGCGATATATGCCGTGATTTTTTCGATAATAGGCGCGCGAATATACTATGTCGTTTTCTCATGGGATTTATATAAGGACGATTTGCTCAGCATTTTCAACACGCGTCAGGGCGGCATGGCAATTTATGGGGCTGTGATAGGCGCGTTTGCGACGCTTTTCGTTTATTCAAAGGTAAAAAAGATATCACCGTATCAGATTGGCGACTGCGGCGTATATGGTCTGGTGCTGGGGCAGATTATCGGCAGATGGGGCAATTTTTTCAACCGTGAGGCGTTTGGCGGCTACACTGACAATCTTTTCGCTATGAGGCTGCCTGTGGAGGCTGTGAGGTCATGGGATATAGCCCAGTCGCACCTTGAAGGCATGGCGGCTATGGGCGACGTGAATTTTATTCAGGTTCATCCTACCTTTCTGTATGAAGGCATGTGGAATCTGTGTCTGCTGGCGTTTATGTTTTTTTATCATAAATACAAGAAATATAACGGTCAGATGTGCCTGATATATCTTGGGGGATATGGAATCGGCAGATTTTTCATAGAGGGGCTTCGCACGGATCAGTTGCTGATACCGCATACAGGCATTGCCGTATCTCAGGTGCTTGGCATTGTCATGTTTGTTGCGGCTGTGGCGGTTAATTTTGCGGTACGTTTTCGCATGGCAAAGAAATCAAGTCCTGATAAGCAATAGGGCGCCGTGATTTGCGAGCTGTAAAGTCAGGCAGACAAAAATAGATAATATAGAGAAGGAGAGCATATATGACAAGTGAAAGGATTGAGGAACTAATCAGTCAGCTTACTTTGCAGGAAAAGGCGGATATGGTTCATGGAAACGGGCTTTTTTCCACGAAGGGGGTAGAGCGGCTTGGCATACCGCCGTTTATAACATCAGACGGTCCTATGGGGGTGCGAAAGGACTTTAAGAAAAATATATGGAGGGAAATAGGGCTTTCATATGACAGCGTCTCGTATCTGCCGAGCAATACTGCGCTTGCGGCGACATGGAATAGGGAGCTTGCCTACAAGACAGGGCAGATTCTAGGCAAGGAGGCAAGAGGTCGCGGCAAGGATATGATACTCGCGCCAGGAATAAATATAATGCGCGATCCCAGATGCGGGCGCAGCTTTGAGTATATGGGCGAAGATCCGTATCTGACATCGGAGTTTGTAGTCCCGCTTGTAAAGGGCATTGAGGAAAATGACGTTTCGGCGTGCGTGAAGCATTTTGCACTGAACAATCAGGAAACAAAGCGTTTGGAGGTAGATGTCGAAGTAAGCGAGAGGGCGCTCAGGGAGATTTATTTGCCCGCGTTTGAGGCGGCTGTAAAGAAGGGCAAGGCAAAAGGGATAATGGGCGCATACAATAAGCTCAGAGGATCGTACTGCTGTCACAATGACTATCTTCTAAACAAGATTTTGCGCGATGAGTGGGGCTTTGAGGGCATTGCCGTTTCCGACTGGGGCGGGGTGCATGACACAAAAGAGGCGCTTATAAACGGGCTTGACATGGAAATGTCAGTCACAGACAATTTTGATGAATATTATCTTGCAAATCCGTTGCTCAAAATGATAGAGAGCGGCGAAATTGACAGGGAGCTTGCCGTGGAAAAGCTTGACGAAAAGGTAAGACACATTCTCCATGTGATGAATGAGCTCCATATGCTTGACGGCGAGCGAAAGAGCGGCGCATACAACGATTACCACGACAAGGAGGCGCTGCGCCAGACCGCGAGGGAATCGGTAGTCCTGCTTAAAAATGATGAAAATATACTGCCGCTTGATAAAAAGAAGATAAAAAAGCTTCTGGTAATAGGCGAGAATGCCAACAGATGCCATGCGCCTGGCGGCGGCAGCGCGGAGATAAAGGCGCTTTATGAGATAACGCCGCTTATGGGCATAAATATGTTGCTTGGCGGCAATACGCAGATTGTTTATAAGCCTGGGTACTACAATGAAGACGTAGGAAATATCTGGGCAAATGTGGGCAATGATGAGAATGGGCAGGCGGACAGCTTAAACGCAAGTCCCGAGCCTGAAAGAAAGCTTGCAGATGATGAAAAGATTAAGCGCCAGAAGGAAAAGAATGACGAATATGCGGCAGAGGCGCTTGAAGCGGCAAAGGATGCGGATGCCGTGATTTTTGTCGGAGGGCTTACGCATGATTATGATACTGAGGGGCAGGACCGCGAAAGCCTGAAACTCCCGTATGGACAGGATGAGCTTATATCGAAGCTTTTGGACATAAGACCTGACACGGTTGTCATAATGCAGACGGGCTCGCCAGTGGATATGAGCGCATGGGTGGACAAGGCAAAGGCTCTTGTATGCAGCTGGTATGCGGGCATGGAAGGCGGAGCGGCGCTTGCGGAGGTTATTTTCGGCGAGGTCAATCCTTCGGGAAGGCTTCCTGAGACATTCCCTGTAAGCGATAAGGACTGTCCTGCTGTGGCGCTTGGAGAGTTTCCTGGGGGCGACAGCGTAAATTATGGAGAAGGTATTTTTGTAGGCTACAGGTATTATGACACGTATGATGTCAAGACGGCGTTTCCGTTTGGCTATGGGCTTTCATATACTGAGTTTGTAATGACAGGGCTGTCGGCAAGGGTGGCTGAGTGTACTCGTGAGAATAAGCTTGTCGAGGTGACGTTCAATATTTCAAATATTGGCGGCAGAGCGGGCGCGCAGGTGGCGCAGATATACGTGGCTGATAAGCTTCCGAAGGTAAAGAAGGCTGCAAAGGAGCTTAAGGCATTTGAGAAGGTCTGGCTTGAGGCAGGAGAAACTAAGCAGGTTAAAGTCGAGCTAAGGGAAGATGCCTTTGCATACTATGACGAGGAGAGCGGCGGTTTTAAGGTCGATGCGGGTAATTATATGATACTTCTTGCCAATTCGGCTGAGGAAGTTGTCGATGTGGCTGATGTGGCATTGAACGTATAATGATGATATAAGGATTTTCAGATTTGCTGTGTGGGCAGATTTGGGAATCCTTTTTTATTGTATAATTTCTGACGGTGCTGTCGCATATCTGGGAGCTGTCGCATATGATATAAAAGCGATTGCTTTTAAGGGGGCGTTAGATTGCTGTATAGTGAATTGAAAAAGAAAGAGGTTATAAGCATAAAGGACTGCAAGAGATTAGGCCATATCTGCAATCTGGAAATCGACGAGTGCGGCGGTTGCATATGCAAGATTATGGTGCCAGGCTGCAAGGGCTTTTGGAGTATGTTTACAGACGATTCAGTGATTGTCATTCCGTATAAGTGCATTAAGCAGATTGGACCTGATATTATATTGGTGGATATATGATGCTTTGCCACGTAATATCATGGGTACAGCTTTTGATTTTACAGAGATATGAGTTTGCAAATAAGCGTATTGTAGTTGACATTGCCCCAATCTTCACGTATACTGAATTGTAAGAAAATTCATTAAATTTACATACAAATCATTATCATATATGTGCGGAAATTTTGCATGAGTACGCGTAAGGAGGCATACAGATTATGAAGTGTCCATTTTGCAACTGTGAAAATACGAGAGTTATAGATTCAAGACCAGCTGAGGACGGCAGCTCAATCCGCAGGCGGCGTGTCTGCGACGAGTGTGACAAGCGTTTCACTACATATGAAAAAGTGGAAACCATTCCCCTTATTGTCATTAAGAAGGACAACAACAGAGAGGCATATGACAGGACTAAAATCGAGGGCGGAATTTTGCGTGCCTGCCACAAAAGACCCGTGAGCATAGACAAAATAAATAAGCTTGTCGACGAGGTGGAAACTGAGGTCTTTGGCAGGGAGGAAAAGGAAGTGCCAAGCCAGGTGATTGGCGAGCTTGTTATGAATAAGCTGAAGGACTTGGACGCGGTAGCATATGTGCGCTTCGCCTCTGTGTACCGTGAATTTAAGGACATCAATACATTTATGGACGAGCTCAAAAAAGTATTGGACAAATAAAAGTACAATAATATTTTGAAATACATATTGCTTTTTTGATAGATATTATATACAATTATCAAAGCTGAGGGATAGTACTGCATTAAAAAGCGGCAGACTATACCCGACGCATCGACAACTGAATATAGAAAGAATAAGAAAAGGAGTAAAGACATGACTAAGAGAGAACACACAAAACCAAAGGTTCTTTTCGTAAGTATGTTGCTTACACTGACTATTGCACTGGGCGGATGCGCAGGTGATAAGGCTGATGGAGACTCTACACAAAATGCGACTGTTTCGACGGATGAAAGCTCTGAGAGCTCGCAGACACAAGCTCAGACAGAGGCGCAGCCGACGACAGATGATGCCGATTCGCAGATTACTATAGGCATTCCGCAGGATTTGAACAGCCTTGATCCTAACCTTGCAAACGGTTCAGGCACACAGGAGATACTGTTCAATATCTACGAGGGCTTATACAAGCCTGACAGCGACGGCAATCTCAATCCTGCTGTGGCAAGCGGCTATACAATGTCGGAAGACGGTTTGGTTTATACCTTCACATTGAGAGACGGCATCAAGTTCCACAACGGAAATCCCGTAACGGTTGCAGACGTGAAATATTCGATTGAAAAATGCGCCGGTTTGAACGGGGGAGAGCCTGTTATATCGGCGTTTTCTAATATTGCAAGCGTCGAGACGCCTGATGACAAGACTGTTGTTGTCACATTAAAGGAAGCAAGCAGCGTGTTTATCGCAATATGCGCCACTATTGAGGCGGCTATCGTTCCCGCTGATGTGGCTGACCTTGAGACAAATCCTGTAGGTACTGGTCCATATAAGTTTGTGTCGCGTTCGCTGCAGGAAAATGTAGTATTGGAGCGCTTTGACGATTACTGGGGAGAGCCCGCGCATATAAAGACCGTTAATTTAAAGGTGCTTGCCGATGCTGACGCTATCGTGATGAACCTTGAAGGCGGCGCGGTGGATATGGTTGCCAGAGTGACTACGGCGCAGGCGGCAGAGCTTGGCGATAATTTCAACATACTTGAAGGCACTATGAATCTTGTACAGGGCATGTACTTAAACAATGACGTAGAGCCGTTTGACAACGAGCTTGTGCGTCAGGCTTTGAGCTATGCGGTAAACAAGCAGGAGATTTTGGACTTTGTTTCCGACGGCAAGGGTACGCCTGTAGGCAGCAGTATGTTCCCGACATTTGGGAAATACTATATGGATGAGTTAAACGACGTATATGCGACTGACGTAGAGAAAGCAAAGGAGCTGCTTGCGGAGGCTGGCTATGCTGACGGCTTTGAGTTTACGGCAAAGGTGCCGTCAAACTATCAGCAGCATATTGATACGGCGCAGGTTCTGGCGGAGCAGTACAAGGCTATTGGCGTGACTATGAATATTGAGCTTATCGAGTGGGAGACTTGGCTGAGCGACGTGTACGGTGCGCGTGACTTTGAGGCTACAGTAGTCGGTGTTGACGCGTCTACGCTTACGGCGGGCGCTATGCTGAGCCGTTTCCAGTCAACAGCAAGCAACAATTTTACAAACTACAATAACCCTGATTACGACGCGGCTTATAAAAATGCGCTGTCAGCGGAGGCAGTCCTTGACGACGATTTGGCAACGGAGTATTACAAGGAGTGCGAGAAAATACTTACAGACACGGCGGCAAATGTGTACATTCAGGATTTGTGCGAGCTTGTCGCGATAAGTAAAAAATATGCCGGTTATGAATTTTATCCTTTATACATTCAGGATTTTTCAAAGCTTTATGCAGTAGAATAAATGTATTGTAAAAAGCAGAGGATAGTTTTTTATAATTAGATTTGCGGTGCATAGGGCGCGCCTTTTATCGGAAGTAAAGGATAGCTTCCGATAAGCTATATAATTAGGAAACTGTTAGACTTTTCAAAAATTTTTAGTATGCTGTTCCGTTTATTTTTAAGTAAAATTGCTATTGTAGGCGGGCGCATATTAGTGAAAAGAGGTAGACGAGGTATGAGATATGTTTTAAAAAAGCTTGCGACGACGCTGATAACGCTTTTATGCATTTCATTCCTCGTCTATCTTGCATTTGACATAATACCGGGGGACGCTGCGCTTGCGTCGCTTGGAACAGATGCCACTCCTGAACGCATCGAGGCTGTGCGCGAGGAGCTTGGGCTCAACAGACCTTTTATGGAAAGATACGCGGACTGGCTTACCGGCTTTGTCAGGGGCGATTTTGGCATTTCTTATAAATACAATGTGCCAGTGTCGGAGATGATTTTGTCAAAGCTGCCTATCAATGTAGTGATGGCAGTGACGGCATTTATTATAATGGCGGGAGTGTCCGTGCCTGTCGGCATATATTCAGCCAAGCATAAAGGTAAGGGCGTGGACAGGCTTATAATAGTGGTAAATCAGGTAATGATGTCTGTGCCGCATTTCTTTATGGGGATTTTGATTACCTATATATTTGGACTAATTTTTAAGATATTTACGCCGGGCGGATTTGTTTCGTATGAAACGGATTTGGGAGGCTTTATATTATATATGATATTTCCCTGCATAGCGATTGCGTTGCCCAAAATTGCAATGTCGGTCAAGCTTTTGCGCGGCTCGTGCATTGAGGAGGCGGGCAAGGATTATGTGAGGACAGCCTACAGCAAGGGAAATAACACAAGCAAGGTGCTTTACCGCCATGTGCTCAGAAACGCTATGCTCCCTGTGATAACATTGTGGGGAATGACGCTTGCGGATATGATTGTGGGGAGCATTGTAATAGAGCAGGTGTTTAATATTCCGGGCATAGGGCGCATACTTTTGACTTCCATATCATACAGGGATTATCCTGTGGTGGAGGCTATAATCGTGCTTATAGCGTTGGTGGTGATTGTTACGAATTTTTGTGTGGATATCATTTATCAGATAGTAGACCCGCGGATATCGGCGCAGAAGAATAGTCTAAGCAAGTAATAAAAACAATAAAATTTTTAAACGCCCCAAAAACAGATGAGTGCCAATACACTAGCTCGAAGATGTTCATATACCCATGAAGACCCTTGGGGAGCGTCGGCACTTAACGAAACAAGCTGTAAAAGCGTAGCTCCTTTTACAGCGCAGTTGAGTTTAGTGTCCGCTACGCTTACCACGGAGTGCAAGCAAAACGAAAAGAGTTTCTAAGGCGTTAAAAGACAACGCCTAAGAAATTCTAAGTTTCGTTTATCTTCATGTGTATATGAACATCTTCGAGCGACCTGCTTAACACAATTATAAAAGAGGAATTAAATCATATGCAAATTGGGAAAAAGTATTCCAAGAAAAAATATTCTGCAAACTTAATAATCGGTCTTGTGATTACTTCCATTATGCTGTTTTTGATAATACTAGGATTTTTTTATACTCCGTATGATCCGACAAAAATGGACAGCAGCGCCAAGTTGGCGGCACCGAGTCTGTCGCATCTTATGGGCTGTGATAACTTTGGAAGGGATATTTTTTCGCGTGTGCTTAAGGGAATGGGCAATACTTTCATTATAGCGTTTGCGACTGTGGTTATCGGAGTGGTAAGCGGCGTGGTTATTGGGGCTGTCACAGGGTATTTCGGCGGCTGGCTTGATGAGGTTGTCATGCGCATAAATGATGTGGTGTTTGCATTTCCGAGCATACTCCTTGCGCTTGTGTTTATCAGTCTTTTCGGTACGGGGAAATACAACGTCGTGCTTGCGCTTGGCATAGCGTTTGTGCCGAGCTTTGCGCGTATAGTGCGCGGCGAGTTCATCAAGTACCGCGAGATGGACTATGTGAAAAGCGCGCGGCTTGCGGGAGTGCCGCACATGCGGATAATCTTTGTGCATATCCTTCCTAATACAATGACAGTGCTGCTTTCATCAATAATGATAGGCTTTAATAACGCCGTGCTTGCGGAGGCGGGAATGAGCTATCTTGGCATTGGTGTGCAGCCGCCTGATGCAAGTTTGGGTAGTATGCTTTCAGAAGCGCAGGGATATCTGTTTTCAGCGCCAAATTATGCTGTGTTTACGGGGCTTATGATAATTTTGCTCGTGCTTGGTTTTTCACTTTTGGCGGACGGGCTGAAAAATTAACTGTAATGATGAAGATGCCTGTTCACTTGTGGGCAGCCTGATGTCTGCCTATTCGGATAAATGCTGATTGATATAAGCGGAGAAGTCTGTCATTATTTCAATAAAACAGTGAATAAACATAGGAAAATAGAAACTTCCAAATTTTAAATTCAGAAAACAGTGGTAAAATATGAGCGATATTTTGTTAGAGGTCAAAAATCTGAATATAGAATTTCACGACCATGATGCTCCCGAGCATATTGTCAGAAACATAAATATGACATTAAAATATGGTGAAATACTGGGAATAGTGGGCGAGTCGGGCTCGGGTAAATCCATGACGGCGATGGCTATAGCGGGGCTTCTGCGCCGCCATGACGTGACTACAAGCGGGGAAATAATTTTTGATAAAAAAGAGCTTTTAAGCGCGAAGCGTTCTGAGCTTAGAAAAATACAGGGAAATGACATTGGTGTCATTTTTCAGGAGCCGATGACATCACTCAATCCTACAAAGCGCATAGGCTGGCAGGTGGAGGAAAGCCTTAAAATACACAAGCCTGAAATCGGCAAGGCGGAGCGCTATAAGCTTGTGATTGAAAGCTTAAAAAACGTAGAGCTTGACAATCCCGAGCTTATTTACAAAAAATATCCGCATGAGCTGTCGGGCGGCATGCGCCAGCGCGTGATGATAGCGGCGGCTATGATATGCGCGCCAAAGCTCCTTATCGCTGATGAGCCGACGACAGCGCTTGATGTCACAATACAGCTGCAGATAGTAAAGCTTTTGCAGCGGCTGAATAGAGAACAGAAAACATCTATTTTATTCATATCGCACGATTTGAGCCTTGTAAAAAGCATATGCGGCAGAATACTTGTAATGCACGACGGCGAGGAAGTAGAGGAGGGCGTGGCTGACGAGATTTTCAATAACCCCAGACAGGAATATACCCGCGAGCTCATAAATGCCATTCCAAAGCTTGAAAAGCCAAAGCTCTGATTGTGAAAAACTAATTGTACAAGACTATAGCTGGTTTTAAATTCAAAGCCTTTATTTTATGATTTAAAGTTTAAAGGCTCTGTATGGGGATATTGTCATGGACACAGAAAACATACTGGAAATAAACAGTTTAAATGTATATTATAATAAAAAGCAGCATGTGCTGAAGGACATTTCTTTTAGCATGAAAAAGGGCGAGATTTTAGGACTCGTAGGCGAAAGCGGCTGCGGAAAGACGACGCTTGCAAAAGCGGTACTTGGAATGCAGCGACACTATGACGGCAGCATAAGCCTTGACTGTCCCAATCCCCAGATGGTATTCCAGGATCCGTACAGCTCGCTCAATCCGTCAAAAAAAATCGGCTGGATATTGGAGGAGCCTATGCGCATGAAAAAAGGCAAGGGCAGGCTAAACCATACGCAAAGGCAGGAGAAGGTCGAGGAAATGCTTGAAAAAGTCGGTCTTGACGCAAGAATCAAGGAGCATTATCCGTCGGAGCTTTCAGGAGGTCAGAGACAGCGCATAGCGATAGCTGCAGCGCTTTTGTGCGGCACGGATTTTCTGATTGCGGACGAGCCTGTTTCGGCGCTTGACGTGACAATCCAGTCGCAGATTATAAGGCTGCTCTTGAAACTCCACAAGGAAATGGGACTTTCAATACTTTTTATATCACATGACCTGCGAGTGGTTTATCAGATGTGCGACAGGGTGATGATTATGCGCGGCGGGGTAATCCTTGAACAGGGATATGTTGACGATATATACAAAAGCCCCCAAAGCAGCTACACTAAGCTTTTGCTTGAGGCGGCAAATATAATTGATTTTTAGGAGAAATTTTATGCTTGAGGCTTTTTATCCAAAACAATATATGGCGTCTGCTTACGATATTGATTTTAAGGGATTTTATGAAAACGGCAGCAGAGGAATTATTTTTGACATAGACAATACGCTTGTGCCGCATGGCGCGCCCGCCGACGACAGGGCAATAAAGCTTTTTGACGAGCTTAGGTCAATCGGCTATGAGGTAATTATAATTTCAAACAATAAAGAGCCGAGGGTTAAAATGTTTTGTGATGCCGTCGGCGCGCCTTATATTTTCAAGGCAGGAAAGCCCAATCCCAGAAATTACAGGGCGGCAATGCAAAGAATGAGGACAGACGCCCACAGCACGCTTTTTGTAGGCGACCAGATTTTTACCGACGTGTGGGGGGCAAATAGGGCGGGCATATATTCAATACTTGTGAAGCCAATTCACCCCAAGGAAGAAATTCAGATTGTTTTGAAACGGTATCTTGAGAAAATTGTGCTGTTCTTTTATAATAGAAGATGCAGGAAGCAAATCGGCGGCAGAGACTAGCTGCGCTGCTGTTTTTGCAGCATTTAAAAATGATATTATAAATGATTGGATAATTGCGAAATGCACTCTAAATTCTACGCTTCTGTGTAAAATTCTGTAATTATCTAAATGCAGCATAAATGAAAGGAAAATTTGAAGATGACAATAAATGGAAAGACACGCACATGCGGGCTTATCGGCAATCCTGTAGAGCACACGATGTCGCCCCAGATACATAATTTTATTGCGGAAAGCCTTGGCATTGATATGGTGTATGTGCCGTTTTTTGTGGACAGCGGGGAGCTTGGCGCGGCTGTAAAGGGCGCGTATGGATTAAACATACTCGGAATGAATGTCACAGTGCCGTATAAAAATGACGTGATAAATTATCTTGCAGATATAGATGCGCGCGCAAAAAATATCGGCGCGGTCAATACGCTTGTACGCGTTGACGGCGGCTACAAAGGCTATAATACCGACATTTCAGGGCTGGAGCGCGCTATGAGGAGCGACGGCGTTTTCATTGACGGCGAGGAGGTCATAATACTTGGTGCAGGCGGGGTAGGGCGCGCAGTGGCTTTTATGTGCGCTTCATACAATGTGAAAAAGGCGTACCTTTTAAACAGGAGCGTGGAAAAGGCTGTAGCGATAGCAGATGAGGTGAATAAAGCGCTCAATACCGACTGCATAGCGCCGATGCCGCTTGGCGAATATGGCAGCCTTTCCCAAAACGGCGAAAAAAAATATATTGTAATACAATGCACCAGCGTAGGGCTTTTCCCAAATGTTGACGCGGCTGTCATTGAGGATATGTCCTTTTATGGCTGCGTTAAGGTAGGGTATGACCTTATTTATACGCCGTGGGAGACAAAGTTTATGAAGCTTGTACGCCAGAGCGGCGCGCCAGCGCATAACGGCTTGAAAATGCTTTTATATCAGGCGGTTGATGCCTTTGAGCTGTGGAACGGCTGCAAGGTGCCGAATGAAATCGCGGATAAGGCATATGAGCTATTGAAAAACAGACAAAACGTTAAATAGCTTTAAGACGGCAGAAGATGTTGTTTAAGGCTTTTTAAATGTTTGGAAAAATTTCGGAAATAGTAATTTTTCTGAATAAGGGAGAAAACATGAAACGCGATAATATAATTTTAATCGGATATATGGGCTGCGGCAAGACTACAATAGGTAAATGCCTTGCAAAGCTTTTGGGCTATACATTTACCGACACAGATGAGCTCATAGAGCAGCAGCAAAACCGTACCATAAGCGAGATATTTGCCACAGACGGCGAGCAGGGCTTTAGGGACATGGAGACAGCGCTCTTGAAACAGCTTCTTGACAAAAAAAGTGACAGGCTTGTCATTTCTACAGGCGGCGGCATGCCCGTGCGCGAGGAAAACAGGGCGCTTTTGCAAAAGCTTGGAATGGTAGTTTATCTAAAGGCTGCTCCTGAGACAATTTATGAAAGGGTAAAATATGACACTTCAAGACCGCTCTTGCAATGCGAAAATCCGCTTGAACGCATAAAGGAAATGCTAGCACAGAGAGCAGACACGTATGAGGCGGCAGCGGAGCTTAGCTTTGATACAGATGAGATGAGCCAGACGGAGCTTGCGGAAGCTATAGCGGACAGTATAAAAAAATCATAATTTGGATATGAAATTTTTTGGCAAATTTAAACGCATTAGAGCATATTTGCCAATCACGAGCAATAATAAAATAGGCATTTACAGAATTAAATTCAGACGGTTTAAAACATGTTTCCCAATTACCTAAGTAATAATAAAAACCAGAAAGGATTATTAACAATATGAAACTTTTAGTTATAAACGGACCAAACCTTAATTTTCTCGGCATAAGGGAAAAAGGCATATACGGCACACAGGATTATAATTACCTTGTAAATATGATACAGGAGAAGGCAAAGGCTGAGAATTGCGAGATAGAGTGCTTCCAGTCAAACCACGAGGGAGCGATAATCGACAGAATACAGGCGGCATATTTTGACGGCACGCAGGGCATAGTCATAAATCCAGGAGCGTACACGCACTATTCATATGCGATACGCGACGCGCTTGCAAGCATTGAAGTGCCGAAGGTTGAGATACATATTTCGGATATTACAAAAAGGGAAGAATTTAGAAAAAACTCCGTGACAAAAGCGGCGTGCGACCATCAGATTTACGGCAAAGGGCTTGACGGATATATTATGGCAATAGACTTTATTTTAGGGAAATAAGTGATATTTTGCAATTACCTGAATGTAACGAACAGGGAGGAGGAAATTTATGAAAAGACGCATGGCAATAATGATAGCGACAATAATATTGCCAGTATCTTTAATGGCAGGATGCGGGGCAAGTTCAGATTCATATACGAGCGCGGACACTAATTCATCGGGGGCAGCGATGGAAGATGCTGCCGTCACACAGGGCATAGGCTCATCATATTCATATGATTACGATGGCTATGAGAGCGAAAATGAAGCGCCAGCAGCAGGGGAAGATGCCAGCCTGTCTGAAAACGCGCAGCCAGACATAAGCCAAAAGCTGGTTTACACAGGCAGTCTTTCCATAGAAACGCTTGACTACGCGGCGACAATATCGAATCTGCGCAGCCGCATCAAGGAGTGCGGGGGCTTTGTAGAGAGCGAGTATGAATGGGATTCCAACACTAGCTGGTACATGAACGATACGGAATCGGCAGGCACAATGCATATGGATATGACAGTGCGCGTGCCGTCACAAAAATATGAGGAATTTATAAATGCGATAGAGGGCGAGGAAAAGATAACATCAAAAAATTCGCAGGTGGAGAACATAACAAAGTCCTACTATGAAACCGCTGCATTGCTCGAGTCAAGCAGAATACAGGAGGAGCGCCTGCTTGACATGATGGAAAATGCATACAGCATTGAGGACATGATAGCCATAGAGACAAGGCTTACCGAAGTGCAGAAAGAGATAAATGTCTACAAAAGCCAGCTCGCCGTAATGGACACCAACGTATCGTATTCTACAGTGACATTGAGCGTGGAGGAGGTGCGCAGATATACGGAGGTAAAGAACACCTTTAAATTCACGGACAGGCTTTCAAACACTGTCAAAGAAAGCTGGGAATCATTCTGGAACATACTGGAGTGGTTGCTGTTTTTTGTCATAAGGCTGATACCGATTATATTGATATTTACGCCGATTGTTCTTTTGATAATATTTATAATAAGAAGGACACAGCCGCCTGAAATAAGGCAGATGAAAAAGCAGGCAAAGCAGGAACGGAAAAGAAGGCAGCGCATGGGCATGCCACCCCAGATGCCAATGCCCCCTGCGCCTCAAATGCCGCCGATGCATCAGCCGATAAACGGTGCCGTGCAGGAAACGCCTGCCGTAAAGACACAGGACAGCGCGGATAAGGCGGGCAGTGCGGATAGTGAAATGGAAGATAAGAAGTAAATTTTGAAGTAAAAATAAGATAAAATTAATAAAATTTTCGAGATGTAAAAAATAATAGTTGAAATGTGTTCCAATTTGTTATAAAATGGACAAAGGATTGCAAATGTGAAAAGAGAATATTAGGAGGATTATCTATGATATCAGCAGGAGATTTCAGAAACGGCATCACGATAGAGTTTGAAGGAAACATCTATCAGATTATTGAGTTCCAGCATGTTAAGCCTGGAAAGGGCGCAGCGTTCGTAAGGACAAAGCTCAAAAACATAATCAATGGCGGAGTAGTTGAGAAGACTTTCAGACCTACGGAGAAATGCCCGCAGGCGCGTATCGACAGGAAGGATATGCAGTATCTCTATCAGGATGGGGATTTGTATTATTTTATGGATACGGAAAATTACGAGCAGATTGGACTTAATGCTGACAGCGTGGGCGATGCGCTTAAGTTTGTCAAGGAAAATGAGATGGTTAAGGTCTGCTCGCACAATGGAAATGTATTTGCTATCGAGCCACCCTTGTTTGTGGAGTTAAAGATTACCGATACAGAGCCTGGTTTTAAGGGCGATACGGCTACAGGCGCTACAAAGCCCGCGACGGTTGAGACGGGCGCGGTTGTGGCGGTGCCTTTGTTCGTGAATACTGACGACGTAATCAAGATTGACACAAGAACAGGCGAGTACCTTTCAAGGGTATAAGGGCATAATTCTGAAATATAAGCTATAAACATAATAAGACAACGGGAAAAAATAACAGCTTTTTTCGCGTTGTCTTTTTTATTGCATAAAATAGGACATTTTCGCGAGGGGAGCGTAAGAGTATGAATAATTAACAGAAAGGGATGTCTATGGAATTTACAAGTTTTAAGGCGATAGTGAGAGATGAAGTGGAAAGAAGGACAGGCAATGAATGTTTTGTCCGTTTAAATGACATAATAAAGAATAACGGGGTAAAACTCTGCGGACTTACAGTGACGCAGGGAGAAGGCAATATTTCCCCTACGATTTATTTGGACGCATACTATGAGGCGTATGAAAACGGCAGGGCGGATTTGGAGGAGATCGTAAGTGAAATAATTTCAGTTTACAAAAGCAATAAGCCAGCCTGCAATATAGACATGGAATATTTCCTGAATTATAAGGCTGTAAGGAAAAGGATAGTGTATAAGCTCATCAATACTGAAAAAAACAGGGAGCTTTTAAGTGACATACCTCATATTGAATTTCATGATTTGTCAATAGTTTTTCAGTTCCTTTTGGAAAGTGACTGTTTTGGCAGCGCGACAATCCTCATTCATAATGCCCACATGAAAATATGGGGCATAACGCTGAATGAGATTTATAATGACGCGAAGCGCAATACGCCGATTTTAAACAGGTATGAGATAAAGAGCATGGGCGATGTAATATCTGAGATTATGCCAGCGCAGGACAGCGCTCATAATGACGTGCCTTTATATGTGCTCAGTAATAAGAGTAGGCTGCAGGGGGCGGCATGCATGCTTTATCCTGATTTGCTCAAAAATTTTTCCGCGGCTGTAGACAGTAGCTTATATATAATTCCCTCGTCAATTCATGAGGTGCTGCTTCTTCCAACAGATGAAAATGATGACGCGGAGAACATAAAGCAGATGATAAAAGAGGTAAATGACACTCAGGTTGAGGAGGAGGAAGTGCTTTCATATTCCGTTTATTTCTATGATAATGCTAATGATAGGATATATAAATGCTGAATGTTAAATTTTTGGCAATTTTTTGAAATTTTTCTTTGATAAATTCTTGACAATTGAATATATTATGTTTATCATTGTTACAGCGGCTGACAAAAAGAGTGTTTGGAAGCCGATTCAACTAATAGAAAAGGAGAGTTCAGGTAGATGAAAAAATGGGTGTATCTATTTACAGAAGGCAATGCAAACATGCGTGAGCTTCTCGGCGGCAAGGGCGCAAACCTCGCTGAGATGACAAATTTGGGACTGCCCGTACCCCAAGGCTTCACTATCACTACGGAAGCCTGCACACAGTATTACGAGGACGGCAGACAGATTAACGATGAAATTCAGTCACAGATCAATGAGTATATTGTAAAGATGGAGGAGATTACAGGCAAGAAGTTCGGCGATTTGGAAAATCCTCTGCTTGTGTCGGTTCGTTCAGGCGCGAGAGCGTCAATGCCTGGTATGATGGATACAATCCTTAACCTGGGCCTCAATGAGCAGGTTGTAGAGGTAGTTGCCAGAAAGACGGGCAATGAGAGATGGGCGCGTGACTGCTACAGAAGATTTATTCAGATGTATTCAGATGTAGTTATGGAAGTGGGCAAGAAATATTTTGAGGAGCTCATTGATAAAATGAAGGCTGATAGAGGCGTTACACAGGACGTTGATCTTACGGCTGACGATTTAAAGGAGCTTGCAAACCAGTTTAAGGCTGAGTACAAGTCAAAAATTGGGCAGGATTTCCCTGATGATCCCAAGGAACAGCTTATGGGCGCTGTCAAGGCGGTATTCCGTTCATGGGATAATCCCCGCGCAAATGTTTACCGCCGCGACAATGATATCCCTTATTCATGGGGTACGGCTGTAAATGTTCAGGAGATGGCATTCGGCAACTGGTCTGATGAGTCAGGCACAGGCGTTGCGTTTACAAGAGATCCGGCTACAGGCGAGAAGAAGCTTATGGGTGAGTTCCTTATGAACGCCCAGGGCGAGGACGTAGTGGCAGGTGTCCGCACTCCTATGCCTATCGCTAAGATGGCGGAGGTTATGCCCGAGGTATTTGAGCAGTTTAAGAATGTATGCGCTACGCTTGAAAGCCATTACAGGGATATGCAGGATATGGAGTTCACCATTCAGGACAGAAAGCTCTTTATGCTCCAGACAAGAAACGGCAAGAGGACAGCTCAGGCAGCGTTAAAGATTGCCTGCGATTTGGTTGACGAGGGAATGAGGACAGAGGAGGAAGCTGTCGCTATGATTGATCCTCGTAATCTTGACACATTGCTTCACCCTCAGTTTGACGCTGCCGCTTTAAAGAAGGCAACGCCTGTAGGAAAGGGGCTTGGCGCGTCTCCGGGCGCCGCATGCGGCAAGATTGTATTTTCGGCGGAGGACGCTGAAAGCTGGCATGCAAGAGGCGAAAAGGTAGTGCTTGTCCGCCTTGAGACATCTCCGGAGGATATTACGGGAATGAAAGCCGCACAGGGTATTCTTACGGTGCGCGGCGGTATGACTTCCCATGCTGCTGTAGTTGCGCGCGGTATGGGCGCATGCTGCGTATCTGGCTGCGGTGATATTGCTATGGACGAGGAAAACAAGAAGTTTACTTTGGCAGGCAAGGAATATCATGAGGGCGATTACATTTCGCTTGACGGCTCTACGGGTAATATATATGATGGCGAGATACCTACGGTTGACGCTACGATTGCGGGTGAGTTTGGCAGGATCATGGACTGGGCTGACAAGTACAGGACATTAAAGGTAAGGACAAACGCTGATACTCCCGCGGACGCTAAGAAAGCGCGTGAGCTTGGCGCGGAGGGCATCGGTCTTTGCCGTACAGAGCATATGTTCTTTGATGAAAACAGGATTGCGGCGTTCAGAGAGATGATCTGCTCTGACACTGTAGAGGAGAGGGAAGCGGCTCTTGAGAAGATTCTTCCTTATCAGCAGGGCGATTTTGAAGCGCTCTATGAAGCTCTTGAGGGCAACCCTGTTACAATACGTTTCCTTGATCCGCCCCTTCATGAGTTTGTACCTACAGAGGAGGAGGACATCAAGAAGCTTGCTGACGCCCAGGGAAAATCTGTTGAGGAAATAAAGAATATTATTTCTTCGCTTCATGAATTTAATCCTATGATGGGACACAGGGGCTGCCGTCTGGCTGTAACTTATCCTGAGATTGCCAAAATGCAGACAAAGGCTGTTATCCGTGCGGCTATCAATGTTCAGAAGGCTCATTCCGACTGGAAGGTTAAGCCAGAGATTATGATTCCGCTTGTATGTGAGGTTAAGGAGCTTAAATATGTAAAGAAGATTGTTGTTGAGACGGCAGACGCAGAAATTGCGGCGGCAGGCGTTAAGCTTGATTACGAGGTAGGCACAATGATAGAGATACCAAGGGCTGCGCTTACGGCTGACGAGATAGCGACAGAGGCTGATTTCTTCTGCTTTGGCACAAATGACCTTACACAGATGACATTCGGCTTCTCGCGTGATGATGCGGGCAAGTTCTTAAATGCTTACTACGACAGGAAGATTTTCGAGAACGATCCGTTTGCTAAGCTTGACCAGACAGGCGTAGGCAAGCTTATGGAGCTTTCAATCAAACTCGGCAAGCCTGTAAATCCTAAGCTTCATGTCGGCATCTGCGGAGAGCATGGCGGAGATCCTTCGTCAGTAGAGTTCTGCCATAAGATTGGGCTTGACTATGTATCCTGCTCACCGTTCCGCGTGCCTATTGCGAGACTGGCTGCGGCGCAGGCGGCGATTGCTAACAAGTAAAAAGAGTATTGGATAATGCGAGAAGGGGATTGAATGATATGCGGATTCAATCCCCTTTTTTGATAAAACGCGAAAAACGTGCAAAACCAGCTGGCAAAACAAATAGAGCAGATATGATAAAATGGCAAAGCAGCGCCAGGCAAACGATGCATTAAGAAAGCCTCTATGGAGAGAATTACACTGAAAGATAAAAAAAATCAACGAAAATGATTAATTTTAATCATTGCTTTGCGGCGCAATATATGTTAAATTAACTACTAAACTACCAAGGCATAATGAAAGGGGAAAATAAAAATATGAAGAACGCAGATAAATATCAGAAGGCATATTTTATGCCGCCTGAGATGACATATGACTGGGTGAAAAAGGACGCCATAGACGCGCCGCCCATATGGTGCTCAGTCGATTTAAGAGACGGCAATCAGGCGCTTATTGAGCCTATGAGCCTTGATGAAAAGCTGGAATTTTTCCAGATGCTTATAGACATAGGCTTTAAGGAGATTGAGGTCGGCTTTCCTGCCGCGTCAGACACGGAATATGAATTTATGCGCGCGCTTATAGAGCGCAATATGATACCAGATGATGTCACGGTACAGGTGCTTACGCAGGCAAGGGAGCACATCATCAGAAAGACCTTTGAGGCGATAAAGGGAGCGCCCAAGGCGGTTATACATCTCTATAATTCAACCTCAGTGGCGCAGCGCGAGCAGGTATTCAAAAAAGACAAGGAAGCAATCAAAAAGCTTGCGGTGGACGGGGCGGAGCTTTTAAAGACGCTTGCGGACGAGACAGACGGGAATTTTTCATTTGAGTACAGCCCTGAAAGCTTTCACGGCACTGAGGTAGAGTATGCGCTTGAGGTGTGCAACGCCGTGCTGGACGTATGGCAGCCGAGCGCAGATAGAAAGGCTATCATAAACATTCCCGCTACGGTTGAGACGGCTATGCCCCATGTTTTCGCGTCGCAGATAGAGTATCTTAGCAAAAACCTCAAATACAGGGAAAATGTAGTGCTGAGCATACACCCGCACAACGACAGGGGCTGCGGCGTAAGCGATACGGAGCTTGGCGTGCTTGCGGGCGCGGACCGTGTGGAGGGTACTTTGTTTGGCAACGGCGAGCGCACGGGAAATGTTGACATCATCACGGTGGCAATGAATATGTTTTCATACGGTGTTGATCCGAAGCTTGATTTTTCAAATATGCCCGAAATCCGCAGAAAATATGAAAAGCTTACAAGAATGACAGTCCATGACAGGCAGCCGTATGCGGGCGACCTTGTTTTTACGGCGTTTTCAGGCTCTCACCAGGACGCTATTGCAAAGGGTATGCAGTGGCGAGAGGACCGCAAGAGCAATAAATGGACAGTACCGTATCTTCCTATAGATCCGAAGGATGTCGGTAGAAATTATGACGCCGATGTCATACGCATAAACAGCCAGTCTGGCAAGGGTGGCGTGAACTACATATTAAAGCAGAATTTTGGCATATCGCTTCCCGATGCTATGCGAGAGGAGGTGGGCTATCTTGTAAAGAGTGTGTCAGATCAGGAGCACAAGGAGCTTTCGCCTAAGTGGGTTTATGATATTTTCTGTGAGAATTACGTGGACATTATGCCGCATTTCCAGATAAATGAGTGCCACTTTAAGCAGGTGGACGGCATAATGGCGGAGGCGACCATAACCTGCGGCGACAAAAGGACAGTGGTTGACGCAAACGGCAACGGGCGCCTTGACGCGGTGAGCAACACGATAAAGCAGTATTTTGGCATAAGCTACCAGCTTTCGGATTATGAAGAACACGCGCTTACAAAGGGCTCGTCATCAAAGGCAATCGCATATGTGAGTGTGACATGCAATGGCAGGAAATACTGGGGCGTGGGCTTTGACGATGATATAATCAAGGCATCGATACATGCGCTGTGCGTCAGCGTCAACAAGCTTCCCGAGCTGCAGAGCAGCGAGGCGTGCAATGATGAGCGCCTGATGGACATTATGAATTACATGCAGTCGCGCTACCGTGAGGTTACGCTCAGTGAGCTTGCGGAGCATTTTCACCTGTCAGAGCCTTACGTGAGCAAGTATATACACGAAAAGTCTGGAAAAACCTTCAACGACATTCTGACTAATATCAGATTGAAAAAGGCTAAGACGCTTCTCAGGAACGGTAGTATGACTGTTGAAAATATAGCCGATGCGGTCGGCTACCCAAATGTCGAGCATTTCAACCGTACATTCAAAAAAAAGCTCGGAATGACGCCTGTCCAGTACCGCAATGAAGGCTGAATCCCCGCTGATGGCAAGGTAAAGAGGCATATTGGCAATATAGAAAATAAAGGCATTTATAAAATTTATTAATCTATAGACAAATCTGAATAAATGTGGTAATATTACAAACGTGATGTAACAATTTTGTAATATATCACGCCAGAAATACGCCGTCATTTGCGTTTTTCTATGTGAGATTTAGAAATTCTTCGCGAAACGCCCATTGGCGTGAGTGATTAGAATTTCTTCTCATATGTGAGACTTAGAAATTCTTCGCGAAACGCCCATTGGCGTGAGTGATTAGAATTTCTTCTCACATTTTGCACCCGTAGTCTAATGGATAGAACGAAGGCCTCCGACGCCTTTAATGCAGGTTCGATTCCTGTCGGGTGCATTCCTTATTTTATATGTATGATTTTTATTCATGACAATAGAAAGCCCGCAAAGCGTGTTTTTTATTGTTTGCAAAGAACGGAGCAGAAAATGAGCAATAAAAAAAATAACAAGTCTAAAAACAGGACAGGCGGTAAAAAGAACCAAAGCAGCAATAAAGGAGCAGATGTTGTCAAGTCTGTCAGCGGTAAGCTTGATGACGTTAAGAAGACAGGGAAGTCTGCCTTAAAAAAGCTTGAAGCGAAGGATTTTAAGATTTTAGGCTTTTCTGCGCTCAAGGTGGTGCTTCCAGCGGCAGCCTGCGTTATCGTTTTGGCTGTGGTTATTTCATTAATTGCAACAAGGAAAAACTCTGATGCTGAGGAGGCGTCGGTAAACGCTGAGGAAGGGTCTGATGAGCAGGAAACGGTGGCGCTTCCTGATGAGCCGCTTGAGACAAATGCATATCCTGAAATAAACGAACTGATGAACAGGTATTATCGGGCGCTTGCCGACGGCGAAATGAATACCGTATCTGAGCTGTGCGATGAGATTAACGATACCCAGCGCATTATATTTGAAAAGAGAAGCGAGTTTATTGAATCGTATGACGATTTGACCTGTTACACAAAAAAGAGCATGGATGAAAACAGTTATTTTGTGTATGTGACATTTTTTGTCAAATTTAACGGAGTGGATAACAAAGCCCCAGGGCTTAACGCTTTTTATGTGTACGCAAAGGACGACGGAAGCTTAGTTATTGACGGGGATATGGAGGAGAGCGTCAAGGCGGTGTTTGACCTCGTGACCTGCCAGAAGGACGTTGTAGACCTTTATAAAAGGGTAGATGTCAATTATGCGGAAGTGATTGCATCTGATGACGGGCTGAAGACATTTATGGACGAGCTTCCCGCACAGGTAAAAAGCTCTGTCGGCGTAGCGCTTGCACAGCTTGAAATGCAGGATTCGGAGGAACAAGGTGCGGAGACTCAGTCAGAGGAAGGCACAGAAAAAACTACAGAGCAGGAAACGCAGTCAGGAGAGCCGCAGTCGGAGGAAATATTAGAGAACAAGACAGTAAATGAGCTTGTAAAGACTACAGATACCGTTAATGTGCGTTCATCGGACAGCGAGGAGGCGGACAAAATAGGGCGCGCAACGGCAGGCACGGAGCTTACGCGCGTTGAGCAGAGGGTAAACGGCTGGAGCAAGGTTATCTTTGAGGGAAAAGAGGCGTATATAAAGAGCGATTACCTTGAGGTGGTTTCTTCGGAGGCTGCGGGCGCAGTAGTCAAACAGGTAAAGGCTACGACAAACGTAAATGTCAGGAACGCCGCAAGCCAGACAGCGGACAAGATTGGGCTGGTTGAGGCGGGCAATACATACAACCTCCTTGAAGATTTAGGAGAGTGGTACAGAATTGATTACAAAGGACAAAACGGCTATGTGAAGTCTGAATATTTTGAATAATTGAATTGCTAAACCCATGTGGACATTGTGTATGCATGGGTTTTTAGTATAAATGCCGTTAATGCGGTATTTTCAGATATTGGCGGGAATAATAAACGAGGAATAGGGGAAAACTATAGCTATTGCAGATTTGCGCGGCGCGTGTAAGCGTATATGCTGTTACGGGCGGCGTGGAAAAGAGGTAGCTATGAAAAAGGACGATTTGGAAATTTTAAGGGAAGTTCAGAAGGACACGGGAATTGCCATAAAAGCGATTGACACTATGTTCGGCAAGGTGCGCAATGATGAGCTTTCCAAGGAGCTTTCAAGAGAGCGGCTGGCTTATTCCGTGATACAAAACAAGGCGACGGACAGGCTTCAAAACAGCAATGCCGACAGCTACAGCAAGAGCGCAGTGGAGGATATGATGCTTTCAGGGAGCATTCACCTCAATACGCTTGCCAATTGCAGCAGCGGCAAAATTGCGGAGCTTATGATTGACGGAAGCAACAGAAATATTACGCGCATGTGGAAGGCAGTCAACCGCCACGGCAATTCAGGAGAGACATCTATGGAGATTGCGCGCGAGCTTATGGATTTTGAGGAAAAGAGCATAGGCTGCCTGAAAAAATTTTTATAGACATAGGGCAAATGCAGCGTTTTTGATATGCTTTGAGCCGCTAAAGCAGTTGGGGATTGGTATGATAAGATTAAACAAATATATAGCTGAGTGTGGCGTATGCTCGCGCAGGGAAGCGGACAGGCTTATTGAGGCGGGGGAGGTCACGGTAAACGGCAAAATTGCCGAGAGCGGAATGAAGGTCAGTGAAAATGATACTGTCAAGGTAAATGATAAACATATCCGCCCGAAAGCTGCTACAGTCGTGCTTGCCTATAATAAGCCGAGGGGAGTTACCTGCACGGAGAGGGACAAATATGCCGAAAAGACGATTGCTGACGCAATAAATTATCCAATCCGCCTTACTTACGCGGGGCGTCTTGACAAGGATTCAGAGGGGCTTATTATAATGACAAACGACGGCGGGCTTATCCAGCAGATGATGAAAGGTGCAAACCGCCACGAAAAAGAATACATTGTAAAGACTGACAAAGCGCTGACAGACGATTTTATAAAAAAAATGGGAAACGGCGTATATTTGAAGGAACTGGAATGCACGACGCGCAAATGCACAGTGGAGCGGCTTGGCAAATGCACATTCCGCATAGTGCTGACGCAGGGGCTAAACAGGCAGATAAGGCGAATGTGCCAATGTTTTGGCTATGACATTAAATCGCTTGTCAGAGTGCGTGTGATGAACATAAAGCTTGGAGACTTAAAGAGCGGGGAATATAGGGAGATAACGGGCGATGAGCTTGCAGCTCTTTACAGGCAGTGCGGCATGAGCGGCAATAATGACGCTGGTTAAAAATAACGGGGGGAAGTTAATTTTATGGAAACGGATTTACATAGAATGAAAGAGCTTGTCGAAAAGCTTAGGGCGGCATCAAAGGCATACTATTCAGAGGACACGGAGATTATGAGCAATCTTGAATATGATGCGCTTTACGACGAGCTTGCCGCGCTTGAAAAGAAAATGGGAATGGTGCTCACGGGCAGCCCGACTGTCAGCGTGGGCTATGAGGCAGTTGACGATTTGCCCAAAGAGGCGCACGAAGCTCCGATGCTGTCGCTTGACAAGACAAAGGATAGGGAGGCGCTTGCGGAGTGGCTGAACGGCAGGGAGGGGCTCCTTAGCTGGAAGCTTGACGGGCTGACTATAGTGCTTACCTATCAGAATGGTGAGCTGCAAAAGGCGGTCACGCGTGGAAACGGCGAGGTAGGCGAGGTTATCACAAACAATGCAAAGGTATTTAAGAATATTCCGCTGCGCATCAGGCATCAGGGTGAGCTTATTCTGCGCGGGGAGGCTGTTATCACTTACAGGGATTTTGAGGAAATAAACAGCCGTATTGAGGATATCGAGGCAAAATACAAAAATCCGCGCAACCTCTGTTCAGGCTCAGTGCGACAGCTTAACAACCAGATAACGGCAGAGAGAAACGTACAGTTTTACGCCTTTTCGCTTGTGCGCGCCGAGGGCGTGGATTTTCAAAATTCAAGGGAAAAGCAGTTTGAATTTTTAAAACAGCAGGGCTTTGACGTGGTAGAATATGTAAGGGTTAATCCTGAAAATATTGTTGACGCCGTGGCGCAGTATGAGGAAAAAATCAAGACCTATGACGTGCCCTCTGACGGTTTGGTGCTTATTTATGATGACATAGAATATGGGCGTTCATTGGGGCGCACGGCAAAATTCCCGCGGGATTCGATTGCGTTTAAATGGGCTGATGAGATACAGGAAACGACGCTTCGCGAGATAGAGTGGAGCCCAAGCCGCACGGGACTTATCAATCCAGTCGCGATATTTGAACCCGTTGAGCTTGAAGGCACTACGGTAAGCCGCGCGTCTGTCCACAACATCAGCATTCTGCGCGGGCTAAAGCTTGGAATTGGCGACAGGATTACGGTATATAAGGCGAATATGATAATTCCGCAGATTGCGGAGAACCTGACAAAAAGCGATAATGTAGAAATACCAAAAATCTGTCCCGTATGCGGCGGCGAAACGCAGGTAAAGGCAGTAAATGACGTGCAGTCCTTATATTGCGTAAATCCGAATTGCGAGGCAAAAAAAATAAAGTCGTTTACTCTTTTTGTAAGCCGCGATGCGCTCAATATAGACGGCTTATCCGAGGCGACGCTTGAAAAATTTATAGCAAAGGGCTTTATTCACGAATACAGTGATATTTTTCATCTTGATAAGCACTATGATGAAATTGTGGCAATGGAGGGCTTTGGCGAAAAATCGTACCAGCGCCTTATGGAGAGCATAAACGCGGCAAAAGACGTGACGCTGCCCAAGCTTATCTATAGCCTTGGGATAGCCAACATTGGACTTGCAAACGCAAAGGTTATATGCAGGCATTACGACTATGAGCTTGATAATATGAGGCACGCTGATGTCGAGGAGCTTAGCGAGATAGACGGCATCGGGGAAGTGATAGGCAAGGCGTTTGTCGATTATTTTGCCGTGCCGCAGAACAACGAGCGGCTTGACAGGCTTTTGAAGGAGGTAAACATTGTCAAGGAGGAAAGCAGCGGTGAGCAGACGCTTGAAGGCAAGGCGTTTGTAGTCACTGGGAGCCTTGTGCACTTTGGCAGCAGAAATGAGCTGAAGGATTTAATCGAAAGCAAGGGAGGCAAGGTCACAGGCAGCGTTACCTCCAAGACAGTCTGCCTGATTAACAATGATATAGCGTCAAATTCCTCAAAGAACAAAAAGGCGAAGGAGCTTGGCATTCCGATTGTCACGGAGGAGAGCTTTATGAGGGAATATTTGGAAATAGATGTAAAGGAGAACAGTTGATATGCCTATAAAAGTACAAAATGCGCTGCCTGCAAAGGAAATTCTTGAAAATGAAAATATATTCGTGATGGACGAAAACAGGGCGATACATCAGGATATCCGCCCGCTGCAGGTGTGCATACTAAATCTTATGCCCGTAAAGCAGGACACGGAGCTGCAGCTTTTGCGCGCGCTTTCAAATACACCGCTGCAGGTTGACGTGACATTTTTAATGGTTAAAAGCCATGTGTCGCTCAATACTTCCGCCAACCATTTGAACCGATTTTACACGACATTTGATGACATAAAATATAAGCGTTTCGACGGCATGATTATCACGGGCGCGCCAGTTGAGGATATTGCCTTTGAGGAGGTCGATTACTGGGACGAGCTTTGCGCGATTATGGACTGGGCTGACGAGAAGGTTACTTCCACGCTCCATATCTGCTGGGGGGCGCAGGCGGGGTTTTACCATTATTACGGTATTCAGAAACGTCTGCTACCAGAGAAGCTTTTCGGCTTGTACAATCATAAGGTGCAGAACAGGAAAGTGCCCCTTGTGCGTGGCTTTGACGATTACTTCTTAGCGCCGCACAGCCGCCACACGGAAACGCCTGCCGCGGATATACATAATTGTCCAGAGATTACCGTGCTTGCCGAGTCCGAGGAAGCGGGTGTATTTTTGGCATACGCTGAAAACGGAAAGAAGATTTTTGTAAACGGGCATCCCGAATATGACAGATACACGCTTGACGCGGAGTATAAGCGCGATTTGGCAAAGGGGCTTCCGATACATATGCCGAGAAACTATTATCCAAACGACGACGCGACGCAGAAGCCGCATCTGCAGTGGAGGTCGCATAGCAATAATCTTTATACCAATTGGATTGATTACTACGTGTACCAAAATACGCCGTATGAGTGGTAGGGAATTGTTGAAAAGTCAAGGTTTTATGTGATATTGAAGGGAATTTGGTTTTACGTAAAACTTCATAAATTTACATCATTTTACGGTGAATTGGTGTTGTAATGGTTTAGTAAAAATTAAAAAATGGTGTAGTAAAATTAGTGAGAAAAGAGCCTTATACGGTTGATATCTAGCCCTAACTTTGGGTTTTAATATTTGTTTTTAGAAGTATTAAAATTTAATTTTGCGGTACAATCATTCTTGGAAATGTATTTATATGAGAGAACAAATAAAATGAAAAGATTAAAAAAAATAATACCGATTGTTGTTGTGGCAGTAATATTCGGTTTCATTTATTCTTTTTTCCATATTAGTGGCAGAGAAATCAGAAATGTAAACAGACTTTCTGATGAATGTTCCGTTACGGTCACGGTTAACGATAATGGCGGTCGTGGCGAGATTCAGGAATACAATTTAGAAGCCAGTCAGATAGAGCTTCTCAAGAATCTGCTGAAAGAAAATTCATATACACGGCGGCTTTCTTCCACCATTACTGGCGTACTGCCAGATAAAGCCTATACGATATTAGCAGATTGGCACGATAACGGAAAAACGTATTTGTATATACGAATATTGGGAAGTGAATATATCGAATTTGAACAATTTGGCGGACACTTTCAGAAAATCAAAAATCCGAATTTTGAAACGGAGTTGATTTCTATTCTTGAAAACTAAATACCATAATCAAGAGCAATCGAAAAATGGCTGTTATTACATATAAGGAACTGTAGATAGAGCTTGCGCCGAAGGTCTTTTAGAAGTAGAGGAATTCCGCCTGACACTGGGGCTGAACCAGCATGCCCGCCTTTCCATGAAGCTGCTTGTACAGGAAGAATATCCCAGTAATTATGCGAATTTAACGTCAGCCTTGCCCATAGCCGTCCGTGAAATGGCAGCAACCCATGTTGAACCGCCGTATGCCGAACGGCATGTACGGTGGTGTGGCACAAACACAAAATCACCTATTAAAATAATATAGAAGGTATATAAGATTGATGTTTAATAAATATGGGCTATAATGGAGGAAGCAAATATGCCAAACTATTCAATGATTATTTCTTTTTCGGAAGAAGACAATGCCTATCTTGTTTCTGTACCAGATTTACCAGGCTGTATGGCAGATGGCAAGACGCCTGATGAAGCAGTTAAAAACGCGAAAGTTATCATTCAAGAATGGATTGAGACGGCAAATATGTTAGGGCGAGAAATTCCCGCGCCATCTTTTTCGGTTATGGCGATTTAGAGGCAGTATATGGCTGTATTAGACCAGGTAATAGAGAAATTGCGAAAGGATGGTTTATTATGAGTAATCTTTTATCATACCGGAATTATAATGGGACAGTAGAATATTTCAAAGAAGACGGCTGCCTTTTTGGAAAAGTAATTGGAATAAAGTCTTTGCTGTCGTATGAAGGAAATTCGGTTAAGGAGCTTGAGCAGGATTTTAAAGAAGTAATAGATGCGTACCTGAATGATTGTAAGGAACGGAATATCGAGCCAGAACAACCATATAAAGGCACTTTTAATGTACGGATTAGTCCTGAACTTCATCGGAATATTGCTGTGTATGCGATGGAGCATGGAAAAACATTAAATGCGGCTGTTGAGGAAGCTATTGGAAATATGGTTGGAGCATCTAAAATTAAGTATTTATGAATTGATATGTGAATGTCGTGGAGTAGCATATGCAAATATAAAGTATAAGGCAATTAGGAATGTGTGAGCGTGTTTTTAGATATGAGTTGTGCTCTGAAACAGGGGATTAATAACGTGTACGAGAATACGCAGTATGAATGGTAGGAAATATTTTATATAAACTGGAAAAGTATGAATATTTTTCCATTCTTGTCCATATAATATAGTACAAAACATTTACTCAACAAAAATATAATGGACAAGGAGGCAGAAATGGCACGAGGAGTCAAAAAATCATTACAGGAAAAGATTGCGCAGAAGGAGGAGCTGATTGACGCGCTTTCGCTTAGAATGAAGAAGGAGCGTGATGAGCTGAACGAGCTTCTGGAAATGCAGAAGATGGAGGAGCTGAATGAGCTTCGCACGGCTGTAGAACAGTCTGGAATGGAAATATCCGAGCTTATACAGGTTGCCCAGATGCAGAACGCGCAGTAAAAGGCATTTCAGAGAGACTGTAAAAATTTACAAAAATATTTTAAGAAAAAGTCCAAACACAATTGCGTACATAGCCTTTAATAAGGTATAATGGAAAGCAAGTGAGAGGACTTTTTTATATTAAAATAATAAAAATATGGAGGAAAAAATGATAAACATACGAGAGCTATACCACAATTACAAGGAATATGCGGACAAGGAGGTTACAATCGGCGGCTGGCTTAGGAGCAAGAGGGACTCAAAGACTTTTGGCTTTCTGGTGGTGAACGACGGCACGTTTTTTGAGCCGCTGCAGGTGGTGTACAGCGATAAGCTGGGCAATTTCGCCGATATTTCAAGGCTGAACGTAGGCGCGGCGATAATTGCGACTGGCATTGTGACGCTTACGCCTGAGGCGAAGCAGCCGTTTGAGCTGCAGGCAACGGGAGTGGAGATAGAGGGCGACTCCACGCCTGATTATCCTTTGCAGAAAAAGCGCCACAGCTTTGAGTATCTTAGGACCATATCTCATTTAAGACCGCGTACAAACACGTTTCAGGCGGTTTTCAGGGTGCGCTCTTTGTGCGCGTATGCGATACACAAGTTTTTCCAGGAGAGGGATTTTGTGTATGTCCATACGCCGCTGATAACGGGAAGCGACTGTGAGGGCGCGGGCGAGATGTTTCAGGTGACGACGCTTGACTTGGCAAACATTCCGACGACGGCTGACGGCAAGGTTGACTATGCAAAGGACTTTTTCAACAAGCCGACTAATCTCACGGTAAGCGGGCAGCTCAACGGCGAGACATATGCCATGGCGTTTAAGAACATATATACTTTCGGACCTACTTTCCGCGCGGAAAATTCCAATACTACGCGCCACGCGGCGGAGTTTTGGATGATAGAGCCTGAGATTGCGTTTGCTGATTTGAAGGATGATATGATGCTTGCGGAGAGCATGCTTAAATACATTATCAACTATGTGCTTGAAAATGCGCCTGAGGAGATGGCGTTCTTTAACCAGTTTGTGGACAAGGGGCTGATTGAGAGATTAAAGCATGTGGCGGGCTCGGAGTTTGGGCATATAACTTATACTGACGCAATAGAGGAACTTGCAAAGCATAATGATGAGTTTGAGTACAAGGTATCATGGGGATGCGATTTGCAGACGGAGCATGAGAGGTATCTTACTGAAAAGCTTTTTGGGCGTCCTGTGTTTGTGACGGATTATCCTAAGGAGATTAAGGCGTTTTATATGAAGCTTAATGATGATGGTAAGACTGTGGCGGCTATGGATTGTCTTGTGCCTGGGATTGGAGAGATTATCGGGGGCAGCCAGAGAGAGGATAAGCTTGAGGTGCTTGAAAAGAGAATGGCAGAGTGCGGCTTGAAGGCGGAAGATTATGATTTTTATCTTGACCTTAGAAGGTATGGCAGCGCACGGCATGCGGGCTTTGGGCTTGGGTTTGAAAGGTGTGTGATGTATTTGACAGGGATGGGGAATATCAGGGATGTTATTCCGTTCCCTAGGACTGTTAATAATTGTGAGCTGTAAGGTAAGAAGTACTGGTTGTTTATGTGTGATTATAGGGTATTGTGGCGATTTAGTTAAAAAGATTAGGGATAAATAAAATGTGCCTCGGGGGTAGTCGGTGTTTGGCTGGTTCCGAGGTTTTTTTATGTTGAGATTGGGAGGGGGAGGTGAATGAGGACGAGCCAGTCAGATATAATGTCTGCTGCGCCTGTAGTGGGAATGCGAAATTTTCTAATGCAATGCGTGTAGGTGTATTAATGAGGTCGTGGTCGTCGGGAGGTGACATCCGTGTCGCCGCCCGACTAAAATCGGCGTCCGTGCCGATTTTACCACTTGGTATCGAGCATTGCATAAGAAAATTACGCATTCCCACTACAGGCGCAGCAGACATTATATCAGGCTGGCTCTGGTTATTAGTAGAAATTATTATTAGTAGAATAAATTTTTGAGCAAAAATGCATACATTTTTGCTCAAAAATTGTATTGTGCAAAATGTCATACACTGTTCTTATTTTACGATATAAGTGGGTTAAAGTCAATAAAGTTTTTGTGCAATTTCACCATTATATACCGCAAAAACATATCGGCAAAAAAGTATAGGTTTTTGCCGAAGCGGAGGAATATAGATGGTGATTCAGATTAACAAAGAGGAAGTTATATCAAGACTGAATATGCTTAGGGGGCTTTTTGCGATTCTTATAGTTATTGGTCATTGTAGTCAGAGGTTTGAAAAGGAAATATTGCCATTTTTTATAATACATAAATTTAATATGGTAGGGGTGTGCTTTTTCTTTTTTGTATCGGGGATTAGCCTTACTTATAATTTTAGGACAAGGCAGAATTATCTTAAAAATTTTATTAAAAATAAAGTAGTTGTATTATTTTTGTTTGCGGTTTTAAATCAGGTTATCTATCATATTTTGAAAGCAGTTATATTAAATGAAAAATTAAATATACGCCTGTCTTTTTTTGGTGAATTTAATTGGTACATATATGAAATGATAGTTTTTTATATAATGTTTTATATGGTATTTCGGTTTATTGATAAAAGCATTGTCAGAAATATTACTTTATTTTTTCTTACATTTCTGGTGGCGGTGATTACTTTATATTTTTATAAATATGGTGAATGGGCGGGATGGAGTCAGGCTTATTATATTAGTTCATTTAGTTTTCCGTTTGGAATATTGATGAGTGAATATTTTGAAAGTATTATGAACAGATTAAATAAGCATATTGTGATTTATTGTATATTGCTTGTGTGTGTTGCGGCTGTCTGTTGTGTATCGCTTGCGCTTCCGAGGGATAGTTTTTTAGGTGGCGTTATATTGAAAAATATTATGGGAATTTGTATTATGACGGTTGTGACGGTTATGGTTTCTATTGTTGATATTAGGAAAATACCTGTCGTTGGAGCGGTAATATTATTTTTGACTGGGTATTCTACGGAGATATATTTGTATCAATTTTGCTGGTTGGATATAATTGCGAGATTGTATGAGAGAAGTGGGGTGGAGATAAATATAGGGTATATAGTTTTGGTTACGGGAGTAACGGTATTGACGGCGGTAGTTATGAGGAGGGTGGATTGGTATATATTAAAGTATGTTAAAGGGTAGTGTGTTTTGGGGGAGGTGAATGAGGACGAGCCAGCCAGATATAATGTCTGCTGCGCCTGTAGTGGGAATGCGAAATTTTCTAATGCAATGCGTGTAGGTGTATTAATGAGGTCGTGGTCGTCGGGAGGCGACGTCCGTGTCGCCGCCCGACTAAAATCGGCATCCGTGCCGATTTTACCACTTGGTATTGAGCATTGCATAAGAAAATTGCGCATTCCCACTAATGGCTTGCAGACATTATATCAGGCTGGCTCTGGTTATTGGCAAAAAAATAAAAATCCCTGTTTCCTTTCTGGAGAATCACAGGAAATTGGTTTCGCGGATAGGGAATGGGGATTTTTATATATGTAATGAGCCTGGGTTGTGTAGGTCAAATGCCCCGCAGCTGTGCGCTGCGGGTGTTTGACTATGTTGGGTTGTTGAAATGTATTTCAGTTTTTATTTTTCCTGCATTTATTAATTGTGTGGGTGTTTAATTATGCCGATTTGTTAGCGGCATTATTTTTTGAATGTTGCTTTTTCTTCTCGGCGTTTTTGGCGGCGGCAGCGTTGCGGGCTTTGTTTGCGCGCTGTTTTGCGATATCAGTGGTGTTAGATGTCCGCGAGTTTTCGCTTATGTGCGAGTTTTCGTTTGCGGACTTGGCAGCGGTTTCCTGCGCTGCGTTCCTTTCTGCTGCAATTGCTTTATTAAGGTTTTTCTGTGCGGTAGACAGCATAAGCTTTATGCGGTTAAGCTGGTTTACCTCTGATGCGCCTGGATCATAGTCTATGGCGACTATGTTTGCCTCGGGGTGGCGCTTTCTCAACTCCTTGATAACTCCTTTACCGACTACATGATTTGGCAGGCAGCCGAAGGGCTGTGTGCATATGATATTTGGCGTATCGTTATGTATGAGCTCCAGCATTTCGCCTGTCAGGAACCAGCCTTCGCCTGTCTGGTTGCCGAGTGATACGATTTCGGCGGCGTTTTTGGCTGTTTCGTAAATGTCGGCGGGCGGCGTGAAATGTCTGCTTGCGGCGAATGCCTCGCTCATAGGCTTTCTGAGCATTTGGATTGCCTTTATGCCGATCCTGCTTATTTCAGCGCCCTTTTTGCTTGTGCCGAGGTTTTCTGCTTTGTACAGCTGATTGTAAAAGCAATAGAACATAAAGTCCATCAGGTCGGGAACTACAGCCTCCGCGCCTTCGTGCTCCAATAGCTCCACAAGGTGGTTGTTGGCGGCGGGAGAGAACTTCACAAGTATTTCCCCGACGACGCCGACGCGCGGCTTCTTTATGTCAAGCGTAGGTATTGAGTCAAACTCCGAAATCATTTCCCTGCACATTTTTTTGTAAACAGAGAATGACAGATATTTGCGTCCAAGAAATTCGCAGCATTTATCAATCCATTTTTTATGTACTCTGTCTACTGCGCCTTTTTCTGCCTCATATGGGCGCATTCTATATACGCAGCGCATAAATATGTCGCCGAAGTTTACGGCGTATATGGCGCGCAGCAGCAGCATAGGAGTGAGCTTAAAGCCAGGGTTGCTTTCAAGCTTTGACAGGTTTATTGAAATGACGGGAATATGTCCGTAGCCTGCCTTGGCGAGCGCGCGGCGTATAAAGCCGATATAGTTTGTAGCGCGGCAGCCGCCGCCTGTCTGCGACATTACTACGGCAAGCTTGTCGGTGTCGTATTTTCCCGAAAGCACAGCCTCCATAATCTGTCCGACTACCAGAAGCGATGGGTAGCAGGCGTCGTTGTTTACGTATTTAAGACCTACATCAACGCTGTTGTGGTTGTCGTTATTCAGCACGACTAGATTGTAGCCGCAGCGCCTGAAGGTGGGCTCCAGCAGGTCAAAGTGAATCGGTGACATCTGCGGGCATAAAATTGTGTAATTTTTGCGCATTTCCTTTGTGAAAAGCACTCTGTTCATTTTGCTTGAATTTATGGTGCGCTCCTGATGTCTTTGCTCCTTTACGCGGATAGCGGACAGCAGAGAGCGTATTCTTATGCGCGCCGCGCCGAGGTTGTTTACCTCGTCAATTTTAAGGCATGTGTAAATCTTGCCCGAGCCGCTCAAAATATCGTTGACTTGGTCGGTCGTGACAGCGTCAAGCCCGCAGCCGAAGGAATTAAGCTGTATTAAGTCTAAATCGTCGCGCGTCTTGACATAGCTTGCGGCGGCATAAAGCCTTGAATGGTACATCCACTGGTCGGACACGATAAGCGGGCGCTCTGGCTTTGCAAGGTGCGAAACTGAGTCCTCCGTCAATACGGCAATGCCATAAGACGTGATTAGCTCAGGTATTCCGTGGTTAATCTCAGGATCAATGTGGTACGGGCGTCCCGCAAGCACAATGCCGCGCTTATGGTTCTTTTCGAGGTAAGCGATGACCTCCTCACCCTTTTTGTACATATCATTGCGTGCCGCGCCAAGTTCAGCCCAGCCTGCGTCAACGGCAGCTTTAAGCTCGTCAGAGGGAATATCAGGAAATTCCTTTGCGAGCGACTGTGCGATAAGCGAAGGCTCCCTAAACGACATAAACGGATTTTTGAAGACAACTTCTCCGCGTCCGATTGCCTCGACATTATTTTTGATGTTTTCAGAGTATGATGTCACGATAGGGCAGTTGTAGTGGTTGTTAGCCTCATCAAACTCATTTCTTTCATAAAACAGCGCAGGATAGAATATGAAATCCACGCCTTCTTTGATAAGCCATTCTATGTGTCCGTGGGCAAGCTTTGCAGGGTAGCACTCGGACTCGCTTGGTATCGACTCGATGCCCATTTCGTAAATCTTCCTGTTTGAAACGGGTGAGAGCACTACCTGATATTTTAGCTTTGTAAAAAACGTAAACCAGAACGGATAATTTTCGTACATATTCAGCACGCGGGGTATGCCGACCTTGCCGCGCACGGCTTCACTTTCAGAAAGCGGCTCATAAGAAAACAGGCGTTTTAGCTTATAGTCAAACAGATTTGGGATATCGCTGTTTGTCTTTGCCTTGCCAAGCCCTTTTTCGCAGCGGTTGCCTGATATGTAGCTTCTGCCGTCGGAAAATTTATTTACAGTAAGACGGCATGAGTTTGTGCAGCCCTTGCATTTTACAAGCGAGGTGTTAAAGCTGAGAGCGTTGATTTGCTCGATATTGAGCATAGTGCTTTCAGCTTCGGGAGCAAGCTGATAGCGCTCCCTTGCGATAAGCGCCGCGCCGAAAGCGCCCATTATGCCCGCGATGTCAGGTCTTATAGCATCGCAGCCCGCAATCTTTTCAAAGCTTCTAAGCACGGCATCATTGTAAAAAGTGCCGCCCTGGACTACTATGTTTTTGCCAAGCTCGCTTGCGTCAGATACCTTTATGACCTTAAATAAGGCATTTTTTATTACAGAATAGGCAAGTCCCGCCGAAATATCGGAAACCTCCGCGCCCTCCTTCTGCGCCTGCTTAACCTTTGAGTTCATAAATACTGTGCAGCGCGTGCCAAGGTCAATCGGATGCTTTGCAAACAGCGCCGCCTTTGCAAAATCCTCCACTGTGTAATTCAGCGATTTTGCGAAGGTCTCAATAAATGAGCCGCAGCCTGATGAGCATGCCTCGTTTAGCTGTACGGAATCGACAGTCTGATTTTTGATCTTGATGCACTTCATATCCTGTCCGCCGATATCTATTATACAGTCAACGTCAGGGTTAAAGAATGCGGCGGCATAGTAATGGGCGACCGTTTCAACCTCGCCCTCGTCAAGCATAAACGCCGCCTTGAAAAGCGCCTCGCCGTAGCCTGTTGAGCATGAGCGTACAATATGGGCGTCGCTTGGCAGCAGCGAATATATTTCCTGAATGGACTTAATTGCGGTATTCAGGGGGCTGCCGTTGTTGTTGCTGTAGAAAGAGTAGAGCAGCGTGCCGTCTTCCGCGACTACAGCGATTTTGGTAGTGGTAGAGCCCGCGTCAATACCCAAAAAGCAGTTGCCGTGATAATTTTTTAATTCCGCGTTTTTGACATGGTGAGAGCCGTGCCTTTCTTTAAAAGCATTGTATTCGTTTTCGTCAGCAAAAAGCGGTTCCATGCGCGCCACTTCAAATTCCATTTTTATGTCAGAGGAAAGTTTATCAGCCATTTCCTTCATGGTAAAGGAAACGTCTTCCTTTGCGTTGAGCGCCGAGCCGATAGCGGCAAAAAGGTGCGAATTTTCAGTGTTTATGATATGCTCATCATCAAGCTTCAATGTGCGTATAAACGCCGCCCGAAGCTCGGACAAAAAGTGGAGCGGTCCTCCAAGAAACGCCACGTGTCCGCGTATAGGCTTGCCGCAGGCTAGTCCGCTTATTGTCTGGTTTACGACTGCCTGGAAAATAGACGCGGACAAATCCTCCTTTGTCGCGCCCTCGTTTATAAGCGGCTGTATATCAGTCTTTGCGAAAACGCCGCAGCGCGCGGCAATAGTGTAGAGCGAATGGTAATTTTTGGCATATTCGTTTAATCCCGACGCGTCGGTCTGGATAAGCGACGCCATCTGGTCGATAAAAGAGCCTGTACCGCCTGCGCATATGCCGTTCATGCGCTGTTCGACATTTCCGCCCTCAAAATATATGATTTTGGCGTCCTCGCCGCCAAGCTCGATAGCCACGTCTGTCTTTGGCGCAAGCTCCGAAAGCGCCGTGGAAACGGAAATTACCTCCTGCACAAAAGGAACACCCAAGTGGTTGGCAAGCGTGAGTCCGCCAGAGCCTGTAATCATTGGGTGGAGTGTAATATTTCCAAGCTTAGAATAAGCATCATTTAAAAGTGAAGAAAGAGTTTCCCTGATGTTTGCATAATGTCTTTTGTAATCAGAGAATAATAAGTTATGCGAGGCGTCAAGTATCGCCACCTTTACTGTAGTGGAACCAATATCAATGCCGAGCGTGTAGAACTCTTTTTCCATTCAAAATCCTCCATTCCTAGTGTACCCGCAAACTGTTGACGGCAAAATGCACAAGCGCCGAGACAGTTATGGCAGGTAAAGACGCTGCAACCTATAGACAGGCTGCGTATTTATATAGATGATATCAGCATAATTCGATAATTTTTACATACATTTGCTATTATACGACAGTGTTTAGAAAAAGGCAATAAAACAAATGCTGAAAAAATAAGGAAATTATAAAAAAATATGCAGCATTTCATATTAAAATGATAATCAAAAATGATAATCGGCGTGAAATTGGTTTACTTTTTGGGTTATGAATGGTACAATGTTTAAATATGGTAAATAATCAATGTATGCGGGCGAATAAAAAGGCAAATAAAGAACAAATAAGAGATTTTGCGGCTTTGCTGCTTATAAAAAATAATAGTCTGCCTGCGTCAGAAAGGAAATGATTATAATAATGAATTTTTTGTATAAACTGGAAAGAAAATTCGGCAAATATGCCATACCGAATATTTCGCTGTATCTGATACTGTGCTATGCGTGCGGTTATCTTATGAATATGATAAATCCGATGTTTTTGAATTATCTGACACTAAATCCGTATCTTATTCTTCATGGGCAGATTTGGCGCATAGTGACGTGGATCTTGGTGCCGCCGTCAAGGCTTGATTTCTGGACAATTATTATGCTGTACTTTTATTATTCAATAGGTACGAACCTTGAGCGCACGTGGGGGACGTTTTATTATAATTTGTATTTGTTTATGGGTATGCTGTTTACGGTGATTGGCAGTTTTGTTGTTATGGGGATAAGTTATCTGCCGATTACGGATATAAATGCTGTGCTGCAGATAAGCGGACCTGAGGCGTATTTTTCAAGTGTTGCGCTTTATTTTAGTACGTATTATATAAATATGTCGATTTTCTTGGGGTTTGCGGCGACTTTTCCGAACGTTCAGGTGCTTTTGATGTTTATTCTGCCTATAAAGGTGAAATGGCTGGGTGTGGCGTATGCGGTGCTGCTTTTGGTGGAATTTTTGCAGAGTATTATTATTGGAAAGATTGTTATTGCGGCGTCGCTGCTTAATTTTGTGGTGTTTTTCTTCCTTACGCGCAGCAGTTTGCGGATGAGGATGTCGCCGAAGCAGGTTAGGAGGCGGCATGAGTATAAGAGGGAGGTTAAGAGGGCTAGGCCGGTGGCGATATCTAAGCATAAGTGTGCGATTTGCGGGAAGAATAGTGAGGATAATCCGGAGGCGGAGTTTCGGTTTTGTTCGAAGTGTAATGGGAATTATGAGTATTGTCAGGATCATTTGTTTACACATACGCATGTGAAGTAAGGTATGTATTAAGCGGTCGCCCGAGAAGGGGCATATTTCCCCTGCGGACATCGCTTGCGCTCAGTGGGAAACGTAGCGGTACTAAGCTCAATGGCGCTGTAAAAGGAGCTACGCTTTTACAGCTTATTTCGCTAAGTGCCGACGTTTCCCAAGGTCCTTAGGGGAAATATGCCCCTTCTCGGGCTAGGTTTTTGAGAATGCTTGGATAATTAATTGGTGAAGTGGATTAGATTAATTTTGAATGTAAAAAGTAATAAGGTGATGTAGATGGAATTAGATCAGCGGGCGTTTGCGGAGGCGTTGGAGCAGTTGAGGGAGACGGCGCGGCTGCAGGGGAATATGTTGACGAGTGAGCAGATTAGTGAGGCTTTTGGGGAGTGGAAGCTTGAAAAGGCGCAGCTTTTGTTGATACATGATTATCTTAAGAATAATAAGATAAGTATTGATGAAGTGAATGATTCGGAGGAAAATCTTTCGGATGATGATGTGAATTTTCTTAATATGTATCTTGATGAGCTGAAGGAGCTGCCGAGGGTTTCGGATGGGGAGAAGCGCGCGGTGATGATGTCGGCTCTTGCGGGAGACAATGCGGCGAGGGAGCGGTTGGTTAAATTGTTTTTGCCGAATGTGGTGGAGATATCGAGGCTTTATGCGGGGCAGGGGGCGCTTGTTGAGGATTTGATTGGCGAGGGCAATGTTGCGGTTGCGATGGCGGTGACTATGCTTGAATGTGTTGAGGGTGTTGACGAGGTTGAGGGTTTTATTGGCAAGATGATTATGGATGCTATGGAGGAGTATATCAGTGAAAACGCGGACAGCAGGCAGGCGGGGGAGAATGTTCTTGCGAAGGTTAATGATGTGAATGACAAGGCTAAGGAGCTTTATGATAGTCTTTTGCGCAAGGTGACTGTGAAGGAGGTTGCGGACGAGATGGGTATTGGCGAAGACGAGGTGCGGGAGGCTGTTAAATTTTCGGCAAATAATATTGAGTATATAGAGGGCGAGAATTGAAGATTAGGTTTTTCGGGCAGGATTTTGGCTGATGTGTGGTTTTGGCTTGTAAATGGCTGTTGACGGTAGGATGAGGGGAATAATGGCAAATAAATATGACGATTTCAAGTATGTGATTCAGGATATGAATTGTATTTACTTTGGAAGGGAGCTTACCTATGGCGAGCTTATGGAGAGGGAGGACGTGCCTTTTAAATTCAAGGCGATAATTAATACGCATATTGAAAAGGACGCGGTGCTTGATGAGAAGGTTTCGGAGCATATTTTGAGGATTTCGGAGCAGGAGTTTAGCTATAGAATTTTTGAGCAGCTTAAAATGAACATAAGGGTTAGCTATCAGGCGCAGAAGAAAAATCTGCTGGGGAAGCAGAGTGTCAAATGGGTGCATAAGGTCTGCCCTATAGGGAAGTTTTGTGGTGAGTACCGCGAGATGGTGAAGGCGCAGAAGGCGCGCATAGAGGAGATTTCCATATCTAAGCTTGCGCTTATGACGATAAGCATATAAATCAGGCAATTGTGGCGGTCTGGCTGGCGGCATAGGATTTGTATAAAATATAAGGAATAAGAGTGCCTTGCACGCAGCTTACTGTATTGGTATTTAGCCGCGGATTTGTATATTTTTACATAAATTCGGACAATTTCGGATACATTTTAAAATTACATAATAATACAATGGAGAGGTTTACAATGAAAAATATTGAAGAATTAAAAAATTACGAGCTTATAGAGAAAAGGCAGATAGACGACATCAAATCGACAGGGTATCTTTTAAGGCACAAAAAGACGGGCGCGCGGATTGCGCTTATCAGCAATGATGATGAGAACAAGGTGTTCAATATCGGTTTCCGTACCCCGCCTGCGGACTCTACGGGAGTGGCGCATATTATAGAACATTCAGTGCTTTGCGGTTCAAGGGAGTTTCCGCTAAAGGATCCGTTTGTGGAGCTTGTCAAGGGCTCGCTTAACACTTTTTTGAATGCTATGACATACAGCGACAAGACGGTATATCCTGTGGCAAGCTGCAATGGCAAGGATTTCCAAAACCTTATGCACGTCTATCTTGACGCAGTTTTTTATCCGAATATTTACAATGAAAAAAAGATATTTATGCAGGAGGGCTGGCACTATGAGATGGAGAGCGCTGACAGCCCGCTTACGATAAACGGCGTAGTTTACAATGAGATGAAGGGCGCGTTTTCATCGCCTGACGAGATTAATGACAGGGAAAGCTTTAATTCGCTTTTCCCAGATACGGCATACGGCGTGGAGTCGGGCGGCGATCCTAAGGACATACCAAGCCTTACTTATGAGCAGTTCCTTGATTTCCACAGGCGTTATTATCACCCGTCAAACAGTTATATTTATCTATATGGCGATATGGATATGGCGGAGAAGCTTGAGTGGATTGATGAGCATTATTTAAGTAAATTTGACCGTCTGGAGATTGACTCCGCTCTTAGGCTGCAAAAGCCATTTGAAAAGCCGATAGAGATACAAAAGGAGTACCCTATTACGGACGACGAAAGCCTTGAAAACAACACTTATCTTTCATACAATGCTGTGGTGGGTACAAGTCGCGACAAGGAGCTTTATTTTGCCATGCAGATTTTGGAGTATGCAATCTGCTCATCATCTGCGGCACCGCTAAAGCTTGCGCTTATCCGTAAAAATATAGGTACGGAGGTTTACTCGGTCTATGACAATGGTGTATATCAGCCTTATTTTTCAATCGTGGCAAAAAATGCGAACGCTTCGCAGAAGGATGAGTTTGTCGCGGCGATAGAGGAGGAGCTTAAACGCCTTGTAAAAGAGGGCATTGACAAAAAGGCTCTGCTTGCGGGACTGAATATGTACGAGTTTAAGTACAGGGAGGCGGATTTCGGCTCATATCCCAAGGGGCTTATGTATGGTCTGCAGATGCTTGATTCGTGGCTGTATGACGACAATATGCCGTTTGATATGATTGAAGCGCTTGACGTATTTAAGCTTTTAAGGGAAAAGATAGATACGGACTACTATGAGAGGCTTATTGAAAAATATCTTATAAACAACACGCACAAGACAATAGTAGTGCTGTCGCCCAGCGCAGGGCTTACCGAAAAGACGGAAAAAGAGCTTGCGGATAAGCTTGAGGCGTACAAGAACAGTCTTGACAGCGCGCAGATTGATGAAATTGTGGAAAATACGCGCGCGCTAAGGGAATATCAGGAAAAGGAAGATTCGGCGGAGGATTTGGCAAAGCTGCCTATGCTCAAGCGTTCGGATATGAAGAAAAAGTCGGACGGCTTTGTAAACGAGGTAAGGCATGCAGGCGGTGTAAATGTGCTTTTCCACAATATAGAGACAAACGGGATAGGCTATGTAAAGCTTATTTTTGACGCGTCGCAGATTCCGTATGAGCTGTTTAAATATATTGGAATACTGAAAAACGTGCTTGGCTATGTCGATACGCAGAATTATGATTTTGGTTCGCTTTACAATGAAATGAATATCCATACGGGCGGTATTGTGAGCTCTGTGAATACCTATGTCAATGCCAAAAAGCTTGATGAATACAAATTGACCTTTGAAGTCAAGACAAAGGCGATGTATGACGAGCTTGGGGCGGCGTTTGGGCTTTTAGAGGAAATAATGACGAGGTCGAAGTTTGATGACGAGGAGCGCATACTTGAAATTTTGGAGGAGCTTAAATCAAGGATGCAGGGCAGTATGACGTCGGGCGGGCATGCGCTTGCGGCAATCAGGGCAATGTCATATTTCAGCGAGACGGCTGCGGTGTCGGAGCTTGTGAATGGTATCCCATGCTACAGGCTTTTGGAGGAGCTTACGGCGGATTTTGAGGGGCGCAAAAAGGAGCTGATTGAGAAGCTTGGCGAGCTTACGAGGAGTATTTTCAGACCTGAAAATCTTATGGTTGATATTACCGCGACAGAGGAGGGGTATGAGTGTCTTGAGGGGCTTATGCCTGCGCTGAGGGACAGTCTTTATACTGGCGCGGTGAAGAAGGAGTTGTTTGGCATTGAAACGCTGAAACGCAATGAGGCATTTTCGACTTCGGCGCAGATACAGTATGTGTGCCGTGCGGGTAATTATATGAGTGGGACTGATTTTAAATATACGGGCGCGCTTAGGGTGTTGAAGGTTATACTGGGGTATGATTATTTGTGGAGCAATATTCGTGTGAAGGGCGGGGCATATGGCTGTATGTGCAGTTTTGGAAAGACTGGCGACAGTTATCTTGTGTCGTATCGTGACCCTAACCTTAAAAAGACGGTAGATGTGTATGAGGGTACGGGGGATTATTTAAGGAATTTTGATGCGGATGAGAAAGAGATGACGAAGTATATTATAGGGGCGGTTAGTGAATTGGATGTGCCGCTTACGCCGTCGCAGAAAGGTAGCCGTTCGTCAAGTGCTTATCTTACGAATCTTGATGTTTTGGAGGTGCAGAGGGAGAGAGATGAGGTGCTGGGGTGTACGGCGGAGGATATTAGGAGATTGGCGGGTTATGTTGATGCGATTATTGAGCAGGAGGTTGTCTGTGTTGTGGGGAATGGACAGGCGATTGAGGAGAATAAGGAACTGTTTGGGGTGATTGAGCCGTTGTTTCATTAGGTGTTTTCTGCCGACCGAATTTGTGCGAAATATACAAAAACGCGACTAGTGCGCAGTGCGAATCGTCGCTTATTTTGTATATTTCGCCCAAATTCTACGTTGTATAATAATTTATGAAAAAAATGTTATTGTGGGAGGTTTTGGCAGCCGTCCGAATTTAGTCAAAATATATAAAATCGCGACTTGGTGCGCGATGCGAAACGTCGCTGATTTTATATATTTTGACTAAATTCTACGTTATTGAATGGGGTTCGTAAATGCATAGACATATGAATAGATAATAATGGTGATGGTTGTATAAAGCGGTTATAAAGGTTATAAAATTAAGAGGAAATGCAGATGAGTGAAAATAATCCAAAATACAAATCGGGTTTTGCGGCGCTTATAGGCAGGCCGAATGTGGGGAAGTCGACGTTGATGAATCGGCTTATTGGGCAGAAGATTGCTATTACGTCGAGGAAGCCGCAGACTACCAGGAACCGCATACAGACGGTTTATACGTCGGATGAGGGGCAGATAGTGTTTGTGGATACGCCGGGGATACATAAGGCGAAAAATAAGCTGGGCGATTATATGGTGAATATTGCGGAAAAGAGCTTAAAAGGCGTTGACGTGGTTTTGTGGCTTGTGGAGCCGACAGATTATATTGGGGCGGGAGAGCAGCATATAATAGAACAGCTGAAACGCGTAAAGGCGCCGATTATTCTTGTGATAAACAAGGTGGACACTGTTAAGAGGGAGCAGCTTTTGGGGTATATTGACGCGTACAGGAAGCAGCTTGATTTTGCGGAGATTGTCCCTGTGTCGGCATTGAAGGGCGAGAATACGGATACTCTGATAGAACAGATTATGAAATATCTTCCTTATGGACCTGCATTTTATGATGAGGACACGATTACTGACCAGCCGACTCGGCAGATTGTGGCGGAGCTGGTCCGTGAGAAGGTGCTGCGCAGCATTGATGAGGAAATTCCGCATGGCGTGGCGGTGGTTGTGGAAAATATGAAGTACACAAAAAAGATGGTCAACATTGACGCTACTATTATTTGCGAGAAGGATTCACACAAGGGGATTATTATAGGAAAAGGCGGCGCAATGCTAAAAAAAATCGGCTCGCTGGCGCGTCCTGAGATAGAGGATTTGCTTGAAAAACAGGTGAATCTGCAGCTGTGGGTGAAGGTTAAAAAAGACTGGCGCGACAGTGATTATCTCATCAGAAATTTTGGCTATTACCAAAAAGAAAATGAATAAATTTGGCTCATAAGCACAACCTATCTATGTGATAAAAAATGCTTTCCGCGCAGGCAAAAACGAAGCGGGCGGCAGCATAAAATTACATGGAAAGGATATGACGGGAATGTACGATGAGGAATGGGACCGATTTATGCAGACGGGGCAGATATGCGATTACCTGGCATATAAAAAGCTGCCGCCAATGAAAAGCGACATTGGCAAGTCGGAGGATATACGCAAATTTGAATATGCAGGAATTTCTAACATTAACAGGGATAGTAATAAAATCAGAGCCGATAGGTGAATATGACAGGCGTGTCGTTATTTTGACAAAGGAGCGCGGGAAAATATCAGCGTTTGCCAAGCTTGCGAGAAAGCCAAACAACCGCCTTATGGCGCCGACAAATCCGTTTTCCTTCGGGCAGTTTAAGCTTTATGAGGGGAGGAGCTCATACAGTCTGTCGGAGGCGGAGATTACAAACTATTTTGAGGAATTAAGGCAGGATTACGTTGGGGCGTATTATGGAATGTATTTTCTTGAGATATGCGATTATTATGCAAGGGAAAACATTGACGAAACGCAGATGTTAAAGCTCTTATATCAGGCATTGAGGGCGCTTTTGTCGCCAAGCTTTGACAATCGGCTTGTGAGGTGCATTTTTGAGATTAAAGCCATTGCCATCAACGGTGAGATGGGGTATGACGGAAAAATCAAGGGGCTTGGCGATACGGCAGCCTATACGGTTGACTACATAATAAAAACACAGCCCGAAAAGCTTTTTTCCTTTAAGGTGACAGATGAGGCTGTAGACGAACTAAGGCAGTTCTGCAAAAGCCTGTGCAGCAGCCGCTTTGACAAAAATTTTAAAAGTCTTGAAATACTTGAAAATATGGAATAGTATGTTTATAATATAAAAATGGTGCGGGAAATATGGCGGTATGGGAGGATTTTTATGAAAAAAATTTTTAAGTCAGGGGCATATGCCGCAATTCTTTTTGCAGTGTGCGCACTGGCTCTTACGGCGTGCGGCAAAAACGGCGCGCAGGAGGAGGGCACAGTTGACAGCAAGGAGCTTTCAGCTATTTCCGTGAAAAAGGACGGTACTGTTGAGGGCAGGATTGTCGAGGATTTTGGGGAGGAATACTATGATGAGGCGGGGCTAAAGTCTATGATAGACGAGGCTGTAAGCGAATACAGCGCAGAGTCGCCTTCAGCTAAGATAACGTTAAAATCGTGCAAGGCTTCTGACGGAAAAATAAACGTTGAGATGGAGTACGGCGATTACAAGGCATATGCGGGCTTTAATAATGAGGATTTTTTTGTCGGCACGATACAGGAGGCGTATGCGGAAGGGTATGGATTGGATTATATTCTAAGCGCGGCTGCGGCGGATAAGGTTGAGACAATATCAAAACAGGATATATTAAATATGGGGGAAAACCATATCATGATTTTTGAGAGAACGGCAGCAGATGATGATGAGCCGATTGTTTCTCCGCTCAGGATTAATTGCTTTGATGAAATACTGTATGTGAGCGAAGGCGTTACGGCTGTCGGTAAGAAAAGCGCTAATTTTACGCTTTCAGAGGGTATGGGAGTGATTGTCTTTAAATAACAGTTTTTTAACATATGTTATTGAATAAAAAATGTAAGATATTATTATAAAAACTAAAAAATATAGAGGAGAAATTACTATGGAAAAGACACTTGACAAAATTGTTAATCTTTCAAAGGCGAGAGGGTTTGTATATCCTGGCTCGGAGATTTACGGCGGGCTGGCAAACACATGGGATTACGGAAACCTTGGCGTAGAGCTTAAAAACAATGTAAAAAAGGCATGGTGGCAGAAGTTTATCACGGAAAATCCATATAATGTAGGCGTTGACTGTGCCATTCTTATGAATCCGCAGACGTGGGTTGCGTCAGGACATCTTGGCGGATTTTCTGATCCTCTTATGGACTGCAAGGAGTGCCATGAGCGTTTCCGCGCCGATAAGATTATAGAGGATTATGCCGCAGAGAACAATATCGCGCTTGACGGCTCTATAGACGGCTGGCCACAGGAAAAGATGAAAAAGTTTATCGAGGACAACAATGTGCCGTGTCCTTCGTGCGGCAAGCACAATTTTACGGATATCAGACAGTTTAACCTTATGTTTAAGACTTTCCAGGGCGTTACAGAGGACGCTAAAAACACAGTATATTTGAGACCAGAAACTGCACAAGGCATTTTCGTGAATTTTAAAAACGTGCAGAGGACATCGAGGAAAAAGATACCGTTTGGCATAGGCCAGATTGGAAAGTCGTTTAGAAATGAGATAACGCCGGGCAACTTTACTTTCAGGACAAGGGAGTTTGAGCAGATGGAGCTTGAATTTTTCTGTGAGCCTGATACGGATTTGGAGTGGTTTGCATACTGGAAACAGTTCTGCATTGACTGGCTAAAGAGCCTTGGAATGAAGGAAGATGAGATGCGTGTGCGCGACCATGAGAAGGAGGAGCTTTCATTCTACTCAAAGGCGACGACTGATATTGAGTTTCTGTTCCCGTTTGGCTGGGGCGAGCTTTGGGGCATTGCGGACAGGACAGACTACGACCTTACGCAGCACCAGAATACGTCGGGGCAGGATTTGACATACTTTGATGATGAAAAGAAGGAAAAATACATACCGTATGTTATAGAGCCGTCGCTTGGCGCGGACAGAGTAGTGCTTGCGTTCCTCTGCGCGGCATACGACGAGGAGGATTTAGGCGAGGGAGATATGAGGACAGTGCTCCGTTTCCACCCTGCGCTTGCTCCTGTCAAGATTGGCGTGCTCCCGCTCAGCAAAAAGCTTAACGAGGGCGCGGAGAAGATTTACGCACAGCTTTCAAAGAAGTACAACTGCGAGTTTGACGACAGGGGAAATATCGGAAAGAGATACCGCCGTCAGGACGAGATAGGCACGCCGTTCTGCGTGACATATGATTTTGAGTCTGAAAATGACAATGCCGTGACGGTGCGCTTCCGCGATTCTATGGAGCAGGTGCGCGTGAAGATTGATGAGCTTGACGCTTACTTTGATGACAAGTTTACATTTTAGCCTTAACGTATATGACTGCATAGAAGGTTTGCAATTTTGCGGCTTGCGGTTATGTGAACAAATATAATATCTGTATGAAAATTGGAGGAAAAGGTTGTGAAAAAATACGGAGTAAACGAGCTTAGGCGCATGTTCCTTGAATTTTTTGAGAGCAAGGAGCATCTTGCGATGAAAAGCTTTTCGCTGGTGCCCCACAATGACAACAGCTTATTGATAATCAATTCAGGTATGGCGCCGTTAAAGCCATATTTTACGGGGCAGGAGATACCGCCGAGAAGGCGCGTCACCACATGCCAGAAGTGTGTCAGGACGGGCGATATTGACAATGTGGGCAAGACTGCAAGGCACCTTACGTTTTTTGAGATGCTTGGCAATTTCTCCTTTGGCGATTATTTTAAGAAAGAGTCGCTTGCGTGGAGCTGGGAGTTTCTTACAAAGGTAGTCGGCTTAGATCCTGAGAGGCTTTATCCTTCGATTTACAGTGAAGATGACGAGGCTTTTGAAATCTGGACAAAGCAGATTGGCGTGCCTGCAGAGAAGATTACGCGTTTTTACCGCGATCCTGAGACTGGCGAGTGCGATAATTTCTGGGAGCATGGCGCAGGACCGTGCGGACCTTGCTCGGAGATTTACTATGACAGGGGCATAAAATATGGCTGCGGGAAGCCTGATTGCAAGGTGGGCTGTGACTGCGACCGTTTTATGGAGGTCTGGAACAACGTATTTACACAGTTTGACGGTGACGGACATGGACATTATGAGGAGCTTGCACAGAAAAATATAGATACGGGAATGGGCTTGGAGCGCCTTGCCGTAGTGGTGCAGGACGTTGACACGGTATTTGACATCAACACCATGAAGGCTATCCGTGATAAAATCTGCGAGATTGCGGGCGCAGAGTATCTTGCCGATGAGAAAAAAGACGTTTCCATAAGGCTTATCACGGATCATATGCGTTCGTCAACTTTTATGATTTCAGACGGAATACTTCCGTCAAACGAGGGCAGGGGCTATGTGCTCAGGCGTCTTATCAGGCGTGTGGCAAGGCATGGAAGGCTTCTTGGCATTGAAGGCAAATTCCTTACAAAAGTTGCTCAGACTGTAATTGATGAGTGCAAGGACGGCTATCCCGAGCTTGAAGAAAAGAAGGACTTTATCTTCAATGTGCTTGTACAGGAGGAGGATAAGTTCAGCAAGACTATCGATCAGGGGCTTGGCATTCTGGCTGATATGGAAGATAAGCTCAATAAAGAGGGCAAAAAGACGCTTGACGGCGCTGACGCATTCAGGCTTTATGACACTTATGGCTTCCCGCTTGACCTTACGATAGAGATATTGGAGGAGAAGGGCTTTGGAGTAGATGAGGACGGCTTTAAGGCAGCAATGAAGGAGCAGAAGGAAACCGCCAGAAAGGCGCGCAAGGAGACGAATTACATGGGCGCTGACGTGACGGTTTACGAGTCGCTTGATCCTTCGATAACCACCAGCTTTGTAGGCTATGATAAGCTTACATACACTTCAAAGGTGACGGCGCTTACCACGGAGGACGAGGTAGTCGAGGCGCTCACTGACGGACAGGCGGGCACGATTATAGTGGAGGAAACGCCGTTTTACGCTACAATGGGCGGTCAGGAGGCAGACACAGGCATTATCACTCTGGGCGACAGCGCGGAGTTTGAGGTAAAGGACACGATTAAGCTTCTCGGAGGCAAGGTAGGCCATGTGGGCGTTGTCACAAAGGGAATGTTTAAGATGGGCGACAATGTCACGCTCAGCGTAAACGAGGCGAAGCGCGCGGACACATGCAAAAACCACAGCGCGACGCATCTTCTGCAGAAAGCGCTTAGGACAGTGCTTGGCACTCATGTAGAGCAGGCGGGATCATTTGTAAACGAGGACAGGCTTAGGTTTGACTTTACGCATTTTCAGGCTATGACGGCAGAGGAGCTTGAAAAGGTAGAGCAGATGGTGATAGAGCAGATTGCGAATAATCTGGACGTAAAAACAGAGGTAATGACGCTTGAAGAAGCCAAAAAGACAGGCGCGATGGCACTTTTTGGCGAAAAGTACGGTGAGACTGTAAGAGTGGTAAAAATGGGAGATTTCTCTACAGAGCTTTGCGGCGGCACTCATGTAGGCAATACGGGTGCGATTATGGCGTTTAAGATTGTATCTGAAAGCGGAGTGGCATCGGGCGTGAGGAGAATAGAGGCGCTTACAGGCAATGGCGTTTTTAAGTATTATAAGAACTTGGAGGCGGAGCTTGAAAAGTGCGCAAAGATTGTAAAGACTACGCCGTCTGCGCTTACTGAAAGGCTTGAGCATCTAATGGCGGAGGTCAAGGCGCTGCAGGGCGAGAATGAGTCGTTAAAGAGCAAGGCTGCGAAGGACGCGCTTGGCGATGTTATGGACAAGGTTGTGGAAATAAAGGGTGTAAAGCTTCTCGCTGCGCGTGTTGACGGTGTGGATATGAACGGGCTGAGGGACTTAGGCGACCAGTTAAAGGGTAAGCTTGGCGAGGGCGTGGTAGTGCTTGCGTCAGGCGTTGACGGCAAGGTCAATCTCGTAGCTATGGCGACAGAGGGCGCTATGGCAAAGGGCGCGCATGCGGGCAATCTCATAAAAGCAATTGCGGCTACGGTTGGCGGCGGAGGCGGCGGACGCCCCAATATGGCGCAGGCAGGCGGCAAGAATCCTGAAGGGATAGATAAGGCTGTGGAGGAAGTTAAAGGCGTGCTGGAGGGGCAGATTAAGTAAAATAGTGGCATATGAATAGTGAGGGTGTCGCACTAAGAATATGTTATTTAATAATATCTTGTATATATTTTACTTAGTGCGGCAGCTTCTTAATGAAAAATAGGGCATTTGAGCATATATGCTATATTATAATTATAGTAAACCTGCGAGAGGAGAATTATCATGTGCATACGGGCAACAGAGTTATCACAAATGCAGGATGCGTTTGCATCAACACCGCTTACGACGCCATCGGAGCTTAGAGAGTTTTATCAGGAAACGGCGCATGCAAGGACTGGTGATGATTTTTCAGATTTTGTGAAAAGCCTTTCTCTTAAATTGGAAGACAGCAAAGAAGTTGTTCAGCATATATTGTTTGTCGGTCACCCGGGATGTGGCAAGACGACAGAGCTTTTTCAGCTTTTTCAAAAGACTCAGAATATGGGCTTTGTATCATGCTTTGGACGTTGCGATTTGGAGTTAGACTCAGCAGATATTGAATATACAGATGTCTTGTTTTTTGTGTTGGATTTATTGGTAAAGGCTGCTGATGAAAATGACATTGATATAGATGCTTCATTAATAAGCGAAATTCATAGCTATTGGAAAGACGAAATTGAGATAATAAAGACCGAAGGCAGGCAGGAAGAATCAAGCATATCGGGCGGCGCTTCGGCAGAAGCTGGAATTCGGGGATTGATTAAAGTATTTACTGAGATAAAAGGAATTATTAAAAATGGCTCAGAGTCAAGGCGGCAGATTAGAAATCGTATCGAACCAAGAAGCAGCGAGCTAGTGAACAAAATACAGAGGATTATATGGGAAATATCTAATAAAGCTGATGGAATGGGGAAGAAAAAAGTCCCTTTAGTTATTTTGGACGGATTAGATAAAATACCTTTGGAGCAGGCAAGAAAAATTTTTAAAGAAAACGGCGCACGTTTTTCATTGCTAAATGTGCATCTTATTGTGACCTTTCCCATAGCGCTCACTTATACGCCAGAGTATAGCGACATTACTATATGGTTTCCAAATCCTGAAAAGCTGCCTATGATAAAGCTGCGCAAGTGGGAAAATAATAGGTACATTGATGGATATACAGAAGGCATAGATACTATGAAGCAAATTGTAAGGAAACGTGCGAATGAAAGCCTGTTTGACGAGGGAGTTCTGGATAAGCTTATAGCACAGACAGGAGGATATATTAGAGACTTGTTTCGCTGTATATCTAAAGCGGCTAATCGGGCCAGGATGAGGTTAGCTCAGACAATCTCGCTGGAAGATGCGCAAGTTGCTTTGGATAATTTGGAGTCCGATCTTAATGGCAGATATGATGCGAATATGATACCTATTATGAAGAAGATATATAATGGAGAAAAGCATGTGTCTACATCTAGTATGATAACAAGATTATTGCAGGTGGGGGCAGTGCTTGAATATAATGGGCAGAAATGGTGTGATTTGCATCCGTTAGTCGAAAAGTGGCTGAAAGAACACGGAAGGCTAAATTGATTTATGGGGGGCATGCTATGGATAATTGGGAGCAGTATAATAATGAGCAATATGGCATGCTGCGATTTGCTGTTAATGATACGAGCGCGGGGATATGTCTTTTTCGCGCGGATAGTCCAGTATTCCAGATAGACATTGCAAGGCGATTAAAGCAGGAAACACAAAAAAAATGTTATATATTAAATATGGCTATGGTCAGCCATGACCTTATGCCGGATAGCGCTGTGAAGATGCGTAAACTTTTAGAAGGTCATGAAGAATGTAGAGTAATTGTTATATGTAATCTGCAGCTTTGCGGTATTGAGTTAGGCGATGAAGATTATATCCGAAGGCTGAATTATATGCGTGATCAATTGCTTTCTATGAATAAGGTCTGGGTGTTTGGAATGCAAAATTATTTTGCTGTTCTGATGAGCCGGCACGCCATAGATTTGTATTCCTGCATTATGAATCATTTCGATTTTAAATCGTATGAAGAAGTATCTATTATGGAACTGAAAATGGATGATTTTACAGGCAATATTAAAACTGAAATGGATCGTTTTATGACTTTGCGGAAAGGAATAGAAAAAAGAGGAGTAGAAAATGTTTCTATTAATGAGCTGTTTGAACTGATTACAACGTGGAATGGCATATATGAATATTGTACGGAAGAAACGGCTTTGCTTGTTGAAAGGGTTTGTAAACGGATTTATATCAGTATGCCTCATTCTGATATTACTGCAAGAGAATGTGAAAGGTATCATATATTAGCAATAGCATATAGCCATTTAGGAGATTACGGAACTTCTTTTGAAATTATGTCTTTGATAAAGAAAAATTTTAAAAAGATTGCTCGGAAACATAATGAACAAGACTTTATGTTTGAATACCTGTATGGAAATATATATATTGAAGCGGGAAAATATGCTGATGCAATAAGCACCTTTAATCGTTTGATTTCATATTATGGCGGGATTAATTTATGCTTCTATGAAAAATATAGAGCAAGTGATAAGCTTGCATGGGCATATGCATGCATGGGAAATTATGATAAGGCGGTTGATATATATACCCAGACGTGCCTGCTTATTGATGAGAATGCTGCAGAAGAATGTTACAAGGCATTGCTATGGAATGATAAAGGCGCATGCTTGTTGGCAAAGTGTGATTATTCAAATGCCTTGAAGAGTTTTTTGAAGGCGGAGGCTTTGATAAATAAAAAAGCTTTCATAGGTATGCATGCAAAAGTGAATGTTCTGAAAAATATAGGCTACACATATAAATTGCTTGGTGATTATAATAAGGGCATTGATTTTTTGACAAAGGCTAAAAATCTGTTGACGCAGACAGATGAGGATATTTTCAAAACAGACAAAATGAAGTTTATTGATTATACAATAAAGGAATGTAAAGATAATCTTATGGGCTGGTAACAGAAATTTGATTATAAGAAGCATGGAAGAAGTATTTGGAGAAGATGATATATGAGGATAAAATATTCATTTAATAGGAAAAGGATTATATTAACAGCTATTTTTTCAGTTATCAGTCGAAAATTATATCTTTATTTGAGAATAAAGACGACAATCCGCTATTTGTATATGGAATTACAATGCAGAATCATGGAGGATATGTATATGATGGCTTTGAATCCGATGTAGAGGTTGAAAATTTAAATAATGATTATGAAGATTTGAATCAATATCTTTCATTAATACATATAAGTGATGAGGCATTGGAAACATTTATAAATTATTTCATGAACTATGATGAGAAGATTGTTATTTTATGGAGATCATCAGCCGCGTATGTCAGATGAATTTTATAATGAAATTGGTGTCGCAAGTGACTCTATAGAGAAATATAAGGTTCCGTTTTTCATATGGAAAAATTATGAAAGCGAAGAAACAGTATATGAACTTACAAGCTTGAATTTCCTCTCGGCTATACTTCTTGAAACCGCGCAAATGGATGTACCTCCACATTTTTCATTTCTTTATGATTTACAGGATAGCGTCAGCGCAGTCAATGCATATGGGGATATATTGTTGATGGACAGTATTATTCATATGATGCCAAAAATATTTTGGAGGGAATAAAAGACCAATTTGAACAGTATCATATATTTCAATATGCAAATATTTTTGATGAAAATTCGGATAAAAGTATTTTTAACTGATTACAGTATTTGATATAACAGGTGTTTGCGAAAGCGTATTCAGTGATGTAGAATTTAGAAAACGTAGAACAGATGATTAATAAAAAATAGGAAAGCGATATGAAAAATTATAATTTCACTCTCATAATCCCGTCTCTCAATCCAGATGAAAAGCTTTCACAGACTATTCAAAACGCCATTGATGCAGGCATTGGGGATATTATCCTTGTTGATGACGGAAGCGATGCGGAGTATAAAAAACATTTTATTGAGCTTGAACAAAAGCATTCCGAAGTAGCGCTCCTAACTCATAATAAAAACCTCGGAAAAGGCGCGGCGCTAAAAACCGCATTCACATATTTTCTGGAGAACAGGCAGGGCAGCGACGGCGTAGTAACTGCCGACGCAGACGGTCAGCACAAGATAGAGGATATTATAAGCTGCGCAGAGGAGATGATGCGTGACAGGCACGCCATAGTGCTGGGCTGTCGGGATTTCGGGCTTGAGAATGTCCCGCCTAAAAGCCGTTTTGGCAACAAAGCGACATCGCTCGTATTCCGTTTGTTTTTCGGTATGGGCATTTCTGACACGCAGACAGGCCTGCGCGCCATACCTGCCGAATACGTAAGCGAAATGCTTGAAATAAAGGGAACTAGGTACGAATACGAAACAAATATGCTGATTTTCATTGGCGGTCATAAGATACCATACCGAGAAGTCAAAATAGAAACTCTTTATTTTGACGACAACAGCGCGACGCATTTTCGCCCGATACGTGACTCAATACGCGTGTATGGATTAATTTTTAAATACGCCGCCAATTCCCTTGCGTCAGCAGTGGTTGATATTCTGATGTTTTATTTGCTTGGACAGTTTATCTTTACGGGCGGGGGCAGGATTGCGGTACTGTTTTCAACAGTGGCGGCAAGGGTGGTTTCATCAATTGTAAATTTTGCATTAAATAAAAGGTTTGTATTTGACAACCGCTCGGGTTTTATAAAGACGTTTGCAAAATATGTATGCCTTGCGGTGCCTGTAATGCTTATATCATGGCTCAGCGTGTACGCATTGTCGCACGCTATGAAAACAGGCCAGCTTGGGCGTACATTGTGGAAGGCTCTGATAGACACCATACTTTTTATAGTAAGCTTTCGCGTGCAGCGCAGCTGGGTATTTACGGACAAAAACTGATGATGAACCGCTAAAGCGGCATGGAGGATTATTATGAAATCAAACAGTACAAAAAAGAAAAAAAGGAATAACGGTCTGCGTGCGTCAACAGTTATAGGCAGGACAGCGCTTGTATTTTTTACCATAATATTTATCCTGCTGTTTACGCTTGCCGCCCTCTGCTACACGCTTTTGACGGGACCAAGCCCTGCAATGCGTGACAGAGTAGTGCTTTCGGCTATGCAGGCGAGCGCGACTAAGTGGCTGCCAGGACTGTTTCTAGACGATGCCCTTGTAGATGAAATCTGCGAAAAAAGCGCCAATGTGCAGGAGGAGGTTATTGCCATGGGCGCATTCAAGGCGGACTCAGATGAGGAAAAGACGCAGGAGACTCCCGCAGATGAATGGGACAGCGCTATAGACGGCATGATTTACAAGACATACAGCGGCGCTACATATAAGGCATATATGCTTATTGTAAAGGATCCGTCGCGCGTGTATGTAGGCACGTCAAGCGATTACAAAAGCGGGCAGATAGGCGCGCGCATATTTGACATAGTAGAGCGTGAAAATGCCATAGCGGCAATCAACGGCGGCGAATTTGAGGACACAAACGGCCATGGGACAGGCAACACCCCCGTAGGCTTAACATATTCAAAGGGGAGCTGCGTATGGAATGACGGTCTCAGGCGTACTTTTATAGGCTTTGACAGCAATAACGTGCTTCACGCGGTCGAATCGATAACAAAGGCAGAAGCGGACGCGCTTGGAATGAGAGACGCGGTCTCGTTTCAGACGGGAAATGTGCTAATTACAAACGACAATGAAAATGTCACGCTGTATTACTCGGAAAATAACGTAGGCATGTCCCAGCGCACGGCTATAGGCCAGAGAGCAGACGGAGCCGTTATTTTACTGGTGACAGACGGAAGAAGCGCAAGCAGCCTTGGAGCGACAAAAAACGACCTTATAGACCTGCTTGTATCAGAAGGAGCGGTAGTGGCAGGAATGCTTGACGGCGGCTCCTCCGCAATGATGTACTACAGGGATTACTATACAAAATACGGCATTGCCGCTTCAGAACTCGACGAATATCAAAAACAGGGACTGACAAACAAATACAAGGCGTTTACTAAGCCGCGCCATATACCGACATATTTTCTTGTAAAGCCTGAATAATGAAAAGAGGGAGCACATATGAAAAAAAAGGGAAAAAAGAAAAATGGAAATAAAATTGCAAAAATTCCTGTTTTTTACCTGATATATCTGACAGTGACGGCTGCCGTGATTTTTGCCATAGTTCTTTCCATGCAGCTTGTCAGAAGCAGGCTTGCAGAGTATGAGGCCGCCCAGCCAAGGTATGTCGCGGCGGAGGTATTTGCACAGTATTTCCAGCCGATTGACTATAATTCCCTGCTTGCAGACTCGAACTATGAGGCAGGCGAGGCTGGAACCGATGAATTGATAGAATATCTTAAAAATGAGATAGGCGACAGCAGGCTTACATACGCGGCAGGCTCGTCAGATGACGAAAATGAGGTTAAATATATCGTAAAGGCAGGGCAGAAGCAGCTTGCGGCAATAGTGCTTACTACAGCTGATGCCAAGACAAAGCATGGGTATGACACATACGAATATTCGCATATGGACTTATATTTAAACACAGATGAATATTTAAAGGAGCTGTCGTCATATACAGTCAAAGCGCCTTCCTCATATACGGTAGAGCTGGACGGAAGCGCGCTTTCAAAGGAGCTTGTGACATCGACTTACATGCAGGAGGATATTCTGCAGTATTGCCCGTCAGACGTTCCCGGCATTGAGTATTCGGTATATACCATAACGGGGCTTGATAAAGCGCCTGGCGAGGTAAAGGTATCCGCGCCGGACGGTACGGCCGCTGAAGTTTCATTTGATGACGAGACAAATACATATACCAGCAGCCTTGCATACAGCGGGCAGCTTGCCGCGGAATACACGGAGCCTGTGACAAAGGCGATTGAAGGGTACGCCGCGTATATACAGGCTGCCGAGAATGTAAGCCTGGACAGCATAAAAGGCTATTATGACACAAGCTCAAAGGTGTACTCGGAGATTGTGGCTATGAGCGGCGACAGATGGATGGTAAACGCGGGGGGCGGCATTGATTTTGAAGATGTCCAGGTGGGAGAGTTTTATGCGCATACGCCTGAAATTTTCTCATGCCACATTTCATTTACACAGTACATACACAGGGCGGGCAGCGAGGACTATGTTGATGCTATTGACAAGTATGTGTTCCTGCATCTTGTCAATGGGGAATATAAGATATATTATTGGTATAATGCGTAAAAAAACGTGAAAAAATTTTCCTTTTTTGAAAAAAAGTGTTGACGTATCATAAATATATGTTATAATCTTAAATGTGCAATTATTAAACCCGAACAGTCTGGCACACGATAATTAGGGCTGGAGGGAGGTTAGGTGTGATAGTATGTCAAATGTAATCGTTAAAGAAAACGAAACTTTGGACAGCGCTTTACGCAGATTTAAGAGAAGCTGTGCGAAGGCAGGAATCCAGCAGGAAATCCGCAAGAGAGAGCATTATGAGAAGCCAAGCGTAAAACGTAAGAAGAAGTCTGAAGCAGCTAGGAAGCGTAAATATAATTAATGAAGTGAAATCCTTGGCATTTGTCAAGGATTTTTTCATCTGAATGTCAGTTAAACGGGCTGGACAGCAAGACGCAAGGGTAGCGTTTCAGCTGATAGCTGATGACAGTCAGCATGAAAATGTAAGGGAGAGATTAGTTATGTTAAAGAATATTGAGATTGCAGGATATGACCTGTATCATCTTGTAGCGTGCTTTTTCTTGTTCAGCATTATAGGCTGGGTGGTTGAGTCGATATATATGTCATTCTGCAACAAAAAGCTCACAAACAGGGGATTTATGACGGGACCGTTCTGTCCCATATACGGTTTTGGGGCTACGGCGGGGTACATACTTCTTCATCCGTTTGCGGATCACATAGTGCTTTTGTATCTGGCAGGGGCGCTGCTTGCCACGGTATTTGAGTTTCTGGTGGCTAAGCTTATGATTAAGCTTTTCGGCGAGGTATGGTGGGATTATAACGACAAGTTCTGCAATTACAAAGGCGTTGTGTGCCTTGAAAGCACGCTTGCATGGGGAGTGTATGCCGTCATAATCATCACGTTTTTGTTTGACAAGGTTATGAGCTTTGTAGACAAATACCCTCATTCGTGGGGGATTAAGACAATCACGCTGATATTCGTCATGGCGCTGTTTGACTTCTGCTATCATTTTGCCATGTCCGTGAAAATAAGCGATGAAAAAAGGGAGGAGCTTTCAGAGCTTTACCATAGGCTCAGAAGGAAGTAAACCAAAGGCAGTCAGTATTGTAAAATTCATTGTGGGCGGCAGCTTAAATGCCGTCCATATTGCATAAGAAAGGCAAAAACCGCATAGATTTCTTAATAAATGGTAGTAAAACCGATAGAGGGATGCCTATGTGGTTTAGGAAAAGATTATTTTGCATACTGATGGCGTTGACGTTGGCATTGCAGATAGCAGCGTCTGATACGCTTGTCGTCAGGGCGGAAGGACCTGAGATAACGTCTCCGTCAGCTATACTTGTGGAGGCGACGACAGGCACAGTCCTGTTTGAGAAAAATCCTGATGAGGTGAGGAGCCCCGCAAGCATCACGAAAATAATGACGCTGCTGCTTACGTTTGAGGCGCTGGAGAACGGCAGGATAAAGCTTGAGGACGAGGTTGTAACAAGCGAGTACGCCATGTCTATGGGCGGTTCGCAGGTGTTTTTGGAGGCTGGCGAGGTACAGACGGTTGACACGCTTATAAAGTGTATTGCCGTGGCAAGCGGAAATGACGCGTCTGTTGCCATGGCTGAGTTTCTTGCGGGGAGTGAGGCGGACTTTGTAAACCAGATGAATGAAAAAGCGGCGCAGCTTGGAATGACTAACACTCATTTTGTCGACTGCTGCGGGCTTTCAAATGATATGGAGCACCATACTACGGCAAGGGATGTGGCGATAATGTCAAGGGAGCTGATTACAAAATATCCTCAGGTATATAATTACACGAAAATATGGCAGGAGGATATCACGCACGTCACAGGAAGGGGCAGCACGCCATTTACGCTGTCAAGCACCAACAAGCTGTTGAAACAGTACCAGTGGACCACAGGGCTGAAAACAGGCTCCACAAACCTCGCAAAGTACTGTTTTAGCGCGACGGCAAGCAAAGACGATATCAACCTTATAGCCGTGATAATGGGCGCGCCTGATCATAAGGCAAGATTCTCAGAGGCGCAGAGCCTTTTGGAATACGGCTTTGCCATGACACGGCTTTATGTAGACGAGAGCGAAAATAAGCTTTCACCTATAGCGGTAAAGGGCGGCAAGGAGGATTACGTGGAGCTTGCTCCCGAAAAGACGTTTAGGTATCTTGACACGACAGGCGCGGATTTTACCCAGATTGAAAAAAGCTTTGAGTACGGCGATGAGCTTATAGCGCCAGTAGACGAGGGCACGGCGGCAGGGCGGATTGTGTACAAATTAAACGGAAACATAATAGGCAGCGTACCCCTGCGCACAGTAAAAGGCGTGGAGAAGGCGTATTATTTTGATTACCTGAAAAGGCTTATGATGGAATACATGCTGTAAGCTGCCAATTATTATAAAAAGCGGTATGTTCTGCCCAATGGCGGACAGCCGTTAAAGCCGCTGATTAGCATTGCCTGCCGTGTAAACGCTAAGTAAAGGGGCAAATGGCAGCATGCATATTTATAGAAAGGTCATTTTAATGGGCAATATATTTTGGATAATAGCTGTGGCTGTGATAGCGGCAGGCATAGGACTGCTTACAGTCGGAGTCATTGACGGCAACAGGTTTGTTGTGGTAAAGGAAGAATTTGAGCTTCCGAATATCGCAAAGGAATGTCGCTTTGTGCTTATCTCAGACCTCCACAACAAGATATACGGAAAGAAAAACGACAAGCTTATAAATGCAATAGAAAATATAAATCCCGATTTTATATTGATCGCGGGCGACTTAGTGACCTCAAGGGAAAAAGAGGACATGACGCCCGCAATCGAGCTTGTAAACACGCTCAGTAAGCATTACCACATATATTACGGAATGGGCAACCACGAAACAAAAATAAAAAGCCGCCGTGAGGATTTTGGAGATATGTTTGACGTGCTCAAAAAAAGCATTGACAGCCCAAATGTCACTATGCTTGAAAATGAGTGTGTCATACTTTCCGATTACAATATAGCCCTCACGGGGCTTGAGCTTGATTTGGAATATTTCGCGCATTTCAGAAAAAAGCCCATGGCAGAAGATTACTTAAACACTACAATAGGAAAGCCGCGCCGTGGACGCTGCAATATACTTATCGCGCACAATCCCGATTATTTTGAAGAATACTCCGACTGGGGCGCAGACTTGGTTCTCTCGGGACACATTCACGGCGGCATCATGCGCCTTCCAGTCCTCGGCGGAGTAATAGCCCCCTCATACAGACTTTTCCCCAAATACGACGGAGGCATATTCAAAGAAAAAAATTCAACAATGCTCCTCAGCAGAGGCATAGGCTCACACACCATTCCGTTAAGGTTTTTCAACCCCGCAGAACTCCACGCCGTTACAATAAAACCTGCTGAAAAACCTGCTGAAACATAGGACACGCCAAAACCCTAGCCCGAGCAGGATATATATCCCATGAAGACCTTTGGGGAGCGTCGGCACTTAGTGAGACGAGCCGTAAAAGCGTAGCTCCTTTTACGGCGCAGCCGAACTTAGTGTCCGCTACGCTTCCCACTAAGCGCAAGCGGGTCTGAATGGGATATATATCCTGCTCGGGCGACCGCATTAATCACACACTCATTAAAAACAACATAACCAAAAACAACAGTTTGCCTTGCACTTTTTCCAAAATTTATGTAGAATAAAAAAAGCGCTGATAAAAACTGCAGACAAAGGATTGAAAAAAATGGCAATATCCGTAAAGCTTGAAGTATTTGAAGGTCCTCTTGACCTTCTGCTTCACCTTATAGAAAAAAACAAAATAGACATATACGACATTCCAATAGTCGTGATAACAGAGCAGTACCTCGATTACATCAAGCAGATGGAAACAGAGGACATGAACATAATGAGCGAGTTTCTAGTCATGGCGGCGACACTCCTCGACATAAAATGCCGAATGTTGCTGCCAAAGGAGGTAAACGAGGAAGGCGAGGAGGAAGATCCAAGAGCCGAGCTTGTCCAAAAGCTGTTGGAATACAAAATGTATAAGTATATGGCGATTGAACTTAGGGACAAGCAGGTAGACGCTGCCAAAAGCTGGTACAAAAAGCCCATGCTCCCCAAGGAGGTGCAGGATTACCAGTATCCGATAGATTACGCGGAGCTTATAGGCGACATGACGCTTGCAAAGCTCCACGAGATTTTCAAGCAGGCGATTAAACGTCAGGAGGACAAGATAGATCCCATCAGAAGCAAATTTGGCACGATAGAGAAAGACGAAATAAATCTCGAAGAAAAGCAAGGCTACATAGAAGAATATGTCAGAAACCATAAGCGTTTCAGCTTTAGAAAGCTTTTGGAGCGCCAGGGCAGCAAAATGGAAGTGATAGTGACATTTCTCGCAGTGCTGGAAATGATGAAGCAGGGCATCATTGAAATAGAGCAGGAGGACACCTTCTCCGACATAATAATCACATCAAGCATTGCAGCATAAGTGCGGATAACCGCCATAAGCCAATGGCATAGATGCATTTAAAAATTCGGATTTAGCCTGTGAGCTTTCAAGGCAGGAGGCTTATATTTGGTATAGCTGAAAGGTTGTGTATATATTTGGATAAGGATAAAATAGAAGCGGTTATTGAGGCTGTGCTTTTTGCAATGGGCGATTCCGTGGAAATGTCAAAGCTTGCCTATGTGCTTGAAATGACAGAGATAGAAATACGCGCGATAATCGCCGACATGAACATCAAATATGAAAAAGAGGACAGGGGAATATGCATAGTGGAGCTCGACAACGCCTTTCAGCTCTGCACTAAGCCCGAACTGTACGAATATCTGATAAAAGTGGCAAAAGCGCCGCGAAAATACGTCATGTCGGACACGCTTTTGGAAACCCTGTCAATAATAGCGTACAAGCAGCCAGTGACAAGGCTTGAGGTTGAGAAGATAAGGGGCGTAAGCAGCGACCATGCGATAAACCGCCTGATGGAATATAATCTCATACAGGAGCTTGGCAGGCTCGATGCCCCAGGGCGTCCGCTGCTTTTCGGCACGACGGAGGAGTTTTTGAGAACATTCGGCGTCAAATCGCTCGGCGACCTGCCTACGCTCAATCCCGACCAGCTTGAAGATTTCAAAAAGCAGGCTGAGGAGGAGGCGGATTTAAAGGTTGATATTTAAATTTGTGCTTAGTCACAAATTCGCATGTACATCAAGAATTGGGGATTAGTGTGAAAAATAAATTTTTCACACTGTGCGTCAAGAATGGGGGGATTAGTATGCGCGAGGGAAAGATATGCGTGCTTGGCGTGGCGGGCGGCTCGGCGTCAGGCAAGACCACAATCATCAAAAAACTGAGAGAGTATTTCGGAGATGGGATTGCCGTCATAAGCCATGACAGCTACTATAAAGCGCATGATGAAATGCCCTATGAGGAGCGCTGCAGGCTGAACTATGACCACCCCGATTCATTTGAGTCCGACAAGATGGCGGAGGACATACGTAGGCTTATCAAAGGCTACAGCATAGATATGCCCGTATATGACTACCGCATACACAACCGCTCAAAAGAAACGGTAAAGATAGAGCCTAAGCCTGTCATCATTATGGAGGGCATACTGGTGCTTGAAAACCGTGAGCTTAGGGATTTGATGGACATAAAAATTTTTGTCGATACTGACGCGGATGAGCGTCTGATGCGCCGCATAAAGCGTGACATGGCGGAACGCGGGCGCAGCATAGAGTCCATTATCGACCAATACAGCCAGACTGTAAAGCCGATGCATGAGGAGTTTGTCGAGCCGTCAAAAAAATATGCAGACATCATTATACCGCGCGGTGGCGAAAACATCGCAGGGCTTGATATGCTGACTACGTATCTAAGAAAAAAGCTCAATGAGTAAACGCGTCTTCCCAGTTGTTTCTGAAATGCTTATCGCGGTACTTTGCGGGGGTTATGCCCTCGTATTTCTTAAACACCTGTATAAAGTGGCTTTGTGACGAAAAGGCGAGATAATTGGCTATGTCAGTGGCGCTGTAGTCCGAATAGCACAGCAGGTTTTTTGCCTTTTCAAGCTTCTGCAGCATGATGTATTCGCTTATGGACATACCGATTTCCTTAAAAAACAGCTTTGACAAATAGCTTTCCGAGAGCTTTACATGATCTGCAAGCTGCTTTAGGGTGATGCGACTGTGTATATGGCTGTAAATATAGTCCATGCACAGCACAATCGGCTTTGACAGTATCTGGCTTTTTTTCAGGGTGAGCATTTTGTTGCAGAAGTCAAGGCTCATATTTTGGTGTATTTCCTCTATTTCCGTAATGCTTTTGCAGGAATCCATTTTCCTTATGTAAAAATCGCTCAGGCTGTACGCCCTTTCCTGCTCCATTCCCTTGTCCACGCAGTAGCGCGTGATAAGGGCGGCGGTGATGACAAAATGATACCTGATGTTCTGCAGGGAATTTTCCGAGAGAATGCCCATTCCGTTTGGATTTGTGAAGGTGTGCGAGGAAAGGTTTTCCGTCACGGCTTCGATATTTCCCTCTGAAACAGCGATATAAAAATTAAATTCGTCTTCTATGGGGCGGTGTGCCCTGGCTATTTCGTGCTGTATAAATTCATCTTTGTACCATTCTTTCTGTATATCCATAACAATCCCTCCGTACTATTTTAATGTGCTGATTATAAGATAGCATTATTTTGATATTATGGCAAATAATATATAAAAAAATTTCAAAATTTTTGAAACGATGTCAATATCATTATATTTAAGACATTAAAATGATGTATGCAATACGAAAGTATCTATATAATAACCACAACAGCAGGTTGTGATACGGCAATCAGATATTGATGGCAAATCAGATATGAGCGTCATTATATTGCGTATCATGGCATTGCGCATTTGCAGTTGTTTGGCAGTTTATATCAGTTTAATTTAAGAAACGGAGGATTTCAATGAAAAAAATAGAATTTATTGACAATTATGGCGGATTCAGACTGGAAAATCCAGAGCAGCTAAGCTACCTGTATTTTCCGATTGCGGGTGAGACGGGCGTGATGGGCAGCATTACGCCTGAGCTTGGCGGCGACAGCAAGACAAGCCAGAATACATTTCTGCTGGAGCCTGTGACCTGCGAGAGCTTACATAACAATAAATCGACAAGGAATTTCTGGGTAAAGCTTGACGGCGGAGAATACTGGTCCGCGACAGGAGTAAGCTCTGGACAGCAGGCGGAAAAATTTAAGAAGGACAAAGAAAAAACAAGCTTGGAGGCTGGTCTTTTGTACCAGACTGTGCGCCGCAAATCAGATAAGCTGCAGCTTGAAAGCGAGATAACCTCATTTGTGCCGTACAGAGGCATGAAAACAGAATTGACTAAGATAGTCATAAAAAACTGCGCGGACACGCCAAGGAGCATACAGGGCATATGCGCCGTGCCTATCTATGGCAGAAGCGCTGACAACATCCGCGACCACAGAAACGTCACAAGCATGCTGAACAGGATATATACAATGGGCTACGGCGTGGCGGTGAACCCGACGCTGACCTTTGACGAGAGGGGACACAAGATAAATCAGGTTGTGTACGGCGTGTTTGGAAGCTGCGGCGGAGAGCGGCCAGTCGGCTTTTATCCGACAGTTGATGATTTTATAGGTGAAGGCGGTAGCTTTGAAAATCCGCGTGCGGTGACAGACGGGGCGCTTCCCGTGACGGCGTCAGGGCAGGAGATAGACGGCTACGAGGCCATGGGCGGTTTGGAATTTGCCCCCGTAATTGTGAAAGCAGGGGAAAGCATTACCTTTATTATGGCGCTTTCGTATGGCGACGGGACAGTGGAGGAGCTTGAAGCAGACACGGTAAAGCTGCTTGGCGAAGGCGCATTTGACGATTTGCTCGAAGATACGAAAAAACATTGGAGAGAGATAAATAATATCAGCTACAGCTCGGCGGATAAATATTTTGACAAGTGGATTTACTGGGTTAATTTCCAGCCTGTATTGAGGAGAATTTACGGTTGCTCATTTCTGCCGCACCATGATTACGGAAAAGGCGGCAGGGGCTGGCGCGATTTGTGGCAGGACTGTCTTGCGCTGCTGCTTATGAACCCCGACGGCGTAAGGGAAATGCTGCGCAACAATTTCTGCGGCGTGAGAATTGACGGAACAAACGCGACAATTATAGGCAGCGGGCAGGGAGAGTTTATCGCGGACAGGAACGGCATAGCGCGCGTGTGGATGGACCACGGCGTATGGCCGTTTATCACGACAAAGCTCTATCTTGACGAGACAGGCGACTACGGCTTTTTGTTCGAGGAGATACCTTATTTTAAAGATAAAATCATATGCAGGGGCGAGGCGGCTGACGAGCTGTGGAATGAGCAGCAGGGTTGTAACCAGATGGACCCCTTTGCAAAGGAATACAAAGGGACAGTGCTGGAGCATATTTTAGTCGAGCTTCTGACTTCATTCTATGACGTCGGCGAGCACAACCATATCCGCATACGCGGAGCAGACTGGAATGACGCGCTTGATATGGCAAAGGAGCGCGGAGAGAGCGTAGCGTTTACAATGATGTACGGCAGGAATATGCGTCAGTTGTGCGAGGTGCTTTCTGCGGCAAAGGAGCTTTTAGGCATTGAAAAGGTATCAATATTGAAAGAAATATCAATGCTTTTGGGCGATAAGGACTGGTGCTATGATAACGTCTCCGCAAAGCAGTCGCTGCTGAAAAAATACTCTGACACATGCAGCCATGAAGTAAGCGGCGAAAAGGACGAAATCGCTATTGACAAACTAATTGAAAATCTTTCAGGCAAAGCAGACTGGATAACAGAAAACGTGCAGCGGCAGGAATGGCTTAGCGAAGACAGCACAACAGGCTGGTTTAACGGCTATTACGATAATGACGGACAGCAGCTCGAACGCGCCGCGTCAAACGGCAATTCACAGATTATGCTCACAAGCCAAGTATTCGCCATTATGTCAGGCGTCGCATCAGATGAGCAGACAAAAAGCATTGTAAAAGCAGCCGACAAATATCTGTATGAGCCGTCAGTCGGAGGCTACAGGCTTAACACTGATTTTCACGAGGTTAAGCTTAATATGGGGCGCATGTTCGGCTTTGCATACGGACAAAAGGAAAATGGCGCAGTATTCAGCCATATGGCGGTTATGTACGCAAAAGCGCTTTATGAACGTGGCTTCATCAAAGAAGGCTATAAAGTCATAAACAGCCTCTACAGCCACGCAGGCGACATAGAACATTCACGCATCTATCCAGGCATTCCCGAATACTTCATGCCAAACGGCAGAGGCGTGTATCATTACCTCACAGGCGCGGCAAGCTGGCTGCTGCTCACAGTGCTGACAGAAATATACGGCATAAAAGGACTAAACGGAAACCTCATGCTGTCGCCAAAGCTTCTGGCAGAGCAGTTTGACAACGAAGGAAAAGCAAGCGTCAAATGCAAATTTTCAGGCAGGAGCATAATCGTCACTTACATAAATAAGGACAAACGCGAATATGGTAGCTACAGCATAAAGAAAGTCAGCATCAACGGAAAAGAATATTCAAATATGAAAAATTCTGTAATTTCAAGGAAGGAGATTTTGAGCCTTGACGAAAATGCAGATAATGAAATCTTAGTAGAGCTTGGCTAAGCAATTGTATCATATGTTGTCAGCGGAATGTATATAGAGATATTTACGGGACTTTATTTCGATAACGTAGAGTTTGGGTGAAATATACAAAACAAGCGACGATTCGCATCGCGCACCAAGTCGCGGTTTTGTATATTTCGCACAAACTCGGACGGTTGAAAACACGTTCCGCAATTACCAAACACAAAGGATTTTTTAAGTCCTATTCGATAACGTAGAATTTAGGCGAAATATATAAAATAAGCAGTGCCTTGCGCAGCACCGCACTGCGTTTTTATATATTTTGACTAAATTCGAACGGTTTAGAAAACATTCCACAATTACCTATATAAATATAACACAGAGAGGGGCATAAAACATGAAAGAAATACTAAAATACGCAAAAGCAATCTGCTACTCAGGCTACAGGAAAGGTCAAAGCCCAAAGACAGGCATATGCCCAAGCTATGAGCAGATAAAAGAAGATATACAAATTTTAAACCAAGAAGGCTACCGCTACATAAGAATGTACGATCCCAACCAACACGCCGAATACGTAATATCCGCAATCCGCGAACTAAAACTCACCATGACCTGCATGATAGGCATAGATCCCAAACCCGAGCGCAATAACCCCAACAGCTCATCAGGCACGCAAAACTTCTCCAATGAGGAACTTGAAAACAACAAAAAACATAACGAAAATGAACTAAAAAAACTTATCAAACTCGCAAACGAAAACGAAGACGTACTTCAGGCAGTATCTATCGGCAATGAAAACACACCCTCATGGGGCACAGAAATTGTCCCCGTCGAAAGACTCATGTATTTTGCCCAGACACTAAAAGCCTCAGTCAAACAAGCCGTAACATATAATGAAGGATACCTTGAATGGAAAGAATTAAAAGAACTTGGAAATATGCTCGATATCATATCCATACACAGTTATCCGCTGTGGGCAGGAAAAACAATCAACGAAGCGCTTGACTTTAATAAAAGACATTATGACGATATGAAAGCATTTTTCCCCGACAAACAGATAATATTTACAGAGGCAGGCTGGGCGACAGGAGGGACATCTTCCAAAATTGACTCCAAAAATATATCCGTTGAGAACCAGAAACGCTACATCACAGAGCTTAATAAATATCTTGATGATAATAAAATAGTAGCGTTTATCTTTGAGGCGTTCGACGAATACTGGAAAAGCGACGACGACGGAGTAGAAAGGCACTGGGGTCTGTATGATGAGGACAGGAAACGCAAGTGGCAGTAAATAAGAACTTTACATTTCTCAAGCTGGATAAGCAAATTTCCAGTTCCCACATTGCATACAGTAGAGATTATAAATGAAAAATTTAGTAAAATAAACAAAAGATTCTTTACATCAGAATTTGTAAAGGATATACTAAAATTATAGATTAATAAAATACTATAAGGGGAACAGAATGGCAAAAGAGAAACAAGAGGCAGAAAAGAAACAGAAGCTGCAGTGGCATCCCGCATTTGCAGCGGCTCTTGAAATGGAGCTTTTGGAGAATAAGGACGACTTGGAATTTGAAAGAGAACATAACCTTAACAGAAAACCCCTGCTGATAGATTGTCTGGTAATCAAAAAGAAAAAGAATGTAGTCATAAAGAATGAGATAGGAAAATTCTTTAGGAAGTACAACATAATCGAATACAAATCAGCGAAAGATTCACTGTCAATAGATGATGTGGCAAAGACACAGGGGTATGCCCATTTATATAAGGCATATGGCGAAGGCATTGATGCAGTAAAGTTTGATGAAGTGTCCGTCACGCTGATACGCGAATCAAAGCCCATTGGATTATTCAAGTATTTTGAAGAAAACAGCTACATGGTATCAAATCCATACAAAGGGATATATTACATAGAAAGCGGGTTAAAGTTTCCGACACAGATAATGGTAGGAAAAGAGCTTACCCATGAGAACCACGAGTGGTTTAATCTGCTGTCGGATAAGGTGACAAAGCAGGAAATGGCAAGAGCCATCGAATACTCAAGGAATGTAAGAAGTAAGAATGAGCGGGAACTGATAGACGCCATATTTGAAGTGAGCGCATTGGCAAACAAAAATGTAGTGGAAGAATTAAAGATGGGGGATGAGGATATGTGTCAGGCATTGATGGAGATAATGAAACCAGAAATCGAAGAAGTAGTAAATACAGCAGTATTGCAGGAACGCAAAGAAACAACAGAACGTGTTGAAAAGGAAACAACAGAACGAGTCGAGCGGGAAACGACAGAACGCGTCACAGAACGCGCAATTAAAGTAGCAGTTGAAATGCTTCGCAGCCTGAACCTAGGAAATCCTGAAATTAAGGAAGCATTGCAAAAGAATTACAATCTTTCAGAGGAAGAAGCGCTTTCTTATCTTAAATAAATCATAAATATGTATTGTAGCCGATACATATAGAAATAGAAACAAAATAACAAAATCACGAACCACCAGCAGGTCTGGTGGTTCGTGACTTTATAACAGTAAGAAGATGATTAAAATGTGGGTTGACAATTATTTAATAAAGTTGCATAGTAAATATAGGTATTCTGCATAATTTTACTATAATAATGGAAAAATTTGCTGTGCACCACAGTCAGGCAATATAGATATAAAAAGCGTAGCAGGTAAATAATGAAACTGGAAACAATTAATTTTATTGCGCAGAAGCATGCGCGGAAAAGGGGTTGCTATGTTAGAGAAAATTGATTTGACAAAGTCGCTTGGCAAAAAGGAGTACAAGGCGAAAATGGCTGAGCTTGAGCCAAAGCTTGCCCAGCTCCAAAGAGACCTCAAAAATATGGGCGTGCCTGTGATGATTGTTTTTGAGGGCTTTGGCGCGGCAGGCAAGGGCACTCAGATAAACCGCCTGATAGAGGCGCTTGACCCGAGAGGATTCACGGTGTACTCCACAGACGCGGAGACAAGTGAGGAGGCAATGCACCCGTTTTTGTGGCGTTTCTGGACAAAGACGCCCGAGAAGGGCAGGATAGCCGTATTTGACAGGAGCTGGTACAGAAAGCTTCTGGTGGACAGATACGACAAAAAAACGCCTAAAAAGGACATCCCCATAGTTTTGGAGGACATAAAGAGCTTTGAAAAACAGCTTACCGACGGCGGCACTATGCTCATAAAATTTTTCCTCGACATATCAGAGCAGGAGCAGAAGAAACGCTTTAAAAAGCTGATGGAAAAGAAAGCGACAAAATGGCGCGTGACAGAAAACGATATGGACAGAAACAAGCATTTTGACAAGTATCTGGAAATGGCGGACGAAATGCTTACCAAGACGGACACGGAATACGCTCCCTGGACAATCGTGGAAGCTGATGATGAGCGGTTTGCCACAGTGAAGATATTAACCACTGTAGTCAACGCTTTTAAGGAGCGCCGCAAAAAGGAAAAATCACTCGCAAAGCCAGAGATAGACGGCAAATTTAACGGTGCAAGCTTAAATGACAGCGTACTAAAAAAGGTAGACCTTTCAAAGAAACTCAGCAAAAAGGAATACGAAAAACGCGTTGATGAATTGCAGAAACGCCTAAAACTCCTGCACGGCAGACTTTATGCGGAGCGCATACCCGTAGTGCTTGCCTTTGAGGGCTGGGACGCTGGCGGTAAGGGCGGCGCGATAAAGCGTCTTACGAGGGCGCTTGATCCGAGGGGTTATGCGGTAAATCCAACAAGCTCACCCAACGATATAGAGCGCGCACATCATTATCTGTGGCGTTTCTGGACAAAAATGCCAAAAGACGGGCACATCGCCATTTTTGACAGGACATGGTACGGAAGGGTTATGGTGGAGCGCATAGAGGGATTCTGCTCTACGCAGGACTGGCAGCGCGCGTACAAGGAAATGAACGAAATGGAGCAGCAGCTTGTAAACCATGGCGCGATAGTGATTAAATTCTGGCTGCACATAGACAAGGACGAGCAGGCGCGCCGTTTCAAGGACAGGCAGGACAATCCCGAAAAGAGCTGGAAGATTACAGACGAGGACTGGCGCAACCGCGAAAAATGGGAGCTTTATGAGCAGGCGGTTGACGATATGCTTGTAAAGACGTCAACGGCGAACGCACCCTGGGTAATCGTGGAAGGCAACGACAAGTATTATGCGCGCGTCAAAGTGCTTGAAACAGTGGTAAACGCAATTGAAGAACGTCTGAAAAAGGACAAATAAGAAAAAACAAATAAGAAAAAGCAAATAAGGCAAGGAGGAATTTTTATGAATAAAAACGCGATGCACAAAATAACATATGGTTTGTATATACTTACGGCGAAGGAGGGTGAAAAGGATAACGGCTGTATCGTAAACACGGTTTGCCAGGTCACGTCTGAGCCGAACCGCATAGCGGTAGCCGTAAATAAGGGCAACTACACGCATGACATGATACAGCGCACAGGCGTATTCAACGTGTCAATTCTTACTGAAAAATCAAAATTTGACACCTACAAGCACTGGGGCTTTCAAAGCGGCAAAGACGTGGACAAGGCGGAGCAGATAAGCTTTAAACGCTCTGAAAACGGGCTTATTTATATCACGGAGGAAACAAACGCCTATATTTCCGCAAAGGTACTTTCCACGGTTGATTTAGGCACGCACACGCTTTTTATAGCTGATGTGACAGACGCTGATGTCCTGGGCGAGGACGAGTCGGTATCATACAGCTTTTACCAGAAAAACATCAAATCTGCGCCCAAGGCCGCCGAGGCTCAGAAAAAAGGCTTTATCTGCACTGTGTGCGGCTACATATATGAGGGAGACATCCTTCCCGACGACTTCATCTGCCCATGGTGCAAGCACCCAGCGTCAGATTTTCAGCCCTTATAAGGCGGGGGCGCTGTGACTTGCTTTGCGTTTCGGGTACAATATTGAGCAGTACATTAAGCTGCGGCAGGGCTATTTGAGCCGTAGCGGACATATATTTTTATTAAAACCTTCATTTATAAAAGGAAAATAAAAATATATGGATATAATAAAAAAACGACTGTTATTGCTTGCCGTAGTTTTAACATTGACACTGGGCTGCGTAAGTTCGCCCTCGCAAAATGCCTATGCCCAGACGCCTGACTTAAAGCTGTACGCAAAGGCGGCAGTGCTTATGGACGCAGACACAGGGCGCGTGCTTTTTGAGCGCGACGGCAGCGAGCAGCTTGCCATGGCAAGCACGACAAAGATAATGACGCTTATAGTGACGCTTGAAAACGCCAATCTTGAGGACACTGTAGAGGTGTCCTCTTATGCGGCGTCAATGCCCGACGTGCAGCTGAACATAAGGGAAGGGGAGCAGTACAGGCTAAAGGACCTGACATATTCCCTTATGCTGGAGTCGCACAATGACAGCGCCGTGGCGATAGCGGAGCATGTAGGCGGCAGCGTAGAAAAATTTGCGTCAATGATGAACAAAAAGGCGCGGGAAATAGGCTGCAAGGACACATATTTTATTACGCCAAACGGACTTGACGCCACGGACGGCGACAAATTTCACTGTACGACGGCGCATGACCTGGCGCTGATAATGTCGTACTGTATCACAAAATCCCCTCAAAAAGAGCAGTTTCTGGAAATAACACGCACTCCCTCATATTCCTTTACAGACATATCGGGCAAAAGAAGCTTTAGCTGTACAAACCATAACGCTTTTTTGTCAATGATGCAGGGCGCGCTCTCAGGCAAAACAGGCTTTACGAACAAGGCTGGCTATTGCTATGTCGGCGCTCTGCAGCGTGACGGAAAAACGCTTGTCGTAGCCTTGCTTGCCTGCGGCTGGCCCAGCCATAAAACCTACAAATGGAGCGACACGAGGACGCTCATGGAATACGGGCTTGCAAACTACGATTTCAGGTCGCTTGACGAGGCGCCGCTCCCAAAGCAGACCTTAGAGCCCATACCGATACACGGGGCGAAAGGCAATGCCATAAATGAAACAGTGCTTGCAGATGTTGAGCTTTTGGAGCATGAAAACGCGGAAAATGGAAAAAATGAAGGAAATGTTTCAAATACGGACAAAATATTGCTCAGGGATGATGAAAAAATAACAGTAACCCTTCATAAAGTAAAGGAACTCAGCGCTCCCGTAAAGGCAGGCGACAGGGCAGGCCATATAAGCTATTGTGTCGGAAACGAGGAGTTAAAACGGCTTGATCTTGTAATCACGGAAAATAGGGAGAAGATAGACATTGACTGGTGCATCAGGCAGGTGTTTATGCATTGGACACTGTAAAAAATAAAATTTTTCAAAATAAAATAACAAAAAATATTAAATTTTACTAGGCGTATTGATTAATCTGTGCTATACTGGAAATGACGTAATTTTTGGAATATTTTGAAAAAATTGCGTAATGAAATTTTTATTTTATTTTTAAATATAAAAATGGAGGTTATAAAATGAGTACAACTTCAAGTCTGGCAAGTAAAAGAATTGAATCTTTACTTGATGAAAGCAGTTTCGTTGAAATTGGCGCGCTTGTTACGGCGAGAGCCACTGATTTCAATCTGAAACAAACCGAAACTCCTTCCGACGGCGTAGTGACGGGATACGGAGTTATCAACGGCAATCTTGTATATGTGTATAGCCAGGACGCTTCAGTGCTGAACGGCTCAGTAGGCGAGATGCACGCTAAAAAGATTGTCGGTCTCTATGACCTTGCCTTAAAGACAGGGGCGCCCGTTATCGGTCTTATCGATTCGGCAGGTCTTAGGCTTCAGGAAGCAACGGATGCGCTGAATGCGTTTGGCGAGATATATCTCAAACAGACGCTTGCATCAGGGGTAATCCCGCAGATTACGGCGGTATTCGGAAGCTGCGGCGGCGGTCTTGCGCTTATTCCAACACTTACCGACTTCACCTTTATGGAGGGCTCAAAGGCAAAGCTTTTCGTAAACTCACCAAATGCGCTTGACGGCAACAATATCTCAAAATGCGATTCTTCAAGCGCCGATTTCCAGAGCAAGGAGAGCGGCATAGTTGACGTTGTCGCTGATGAGGCGGAGATTTTTGCAAAGATAAGAGAGCTTGTATCTTTACTTCCTGCCAACAATATGGACGATGCGTCAGACACTGAATGTACGGACGATTTAAACAGAGTATGCGCTGACCTTGCAAACTGCGTTGGGGATACTTCCATTGCGCTTTCAAATATTGCGGACAATAATGCCTTCTTTGAAGTAAAGGAGAATTACGCAAAGGATATGGTGACAGGCTTTATAAAGCTTAACGGCATTACAGTCGGCTGTGTGGCAAACCGCACGGAGGTTTACAATGCGGAGGGTGAAGTGGACGAGAAGTTTGACGCTGTACTGTCAGCGGAGGGCTGCGAGAAGGCTTCCGAATTTATAAGCTTTTGCGACGCTTTCAACATTCCCGTGCTTTCGCTTACCAACGTAAAGGGCTACAAGGCTACAATGTGCAGCGAAAAGCGCATTGCCAAGGCAGTGGCAAAGCTCACCTACGCATTTGCAAACGCTACAGTGCCAAAGGTAAATGTAATCATCGGCAAGGCATACGGCAGCGCGTACGTCGCTATGAACTCAAAGGCTATCGGCGCGGATATCACTATCGCGTGGGCTGACGCGGAGATAGGCTCTATGGATGCGACGCTTGCCGCAAAGATTATGTATGAGGGACAAGGCGCTGATGTTATCAATGAAAAGGCTAAGGAGTACGCTGCATTGCAGACAAGCGCGGCAGGAGCGGCAAGGAGAGGCTATGTAGACCAGATTATCGAGGCTGCCGATACAAGAAAATATGTGATAGGCGCTTTTGAAATGCTCTACACAAAGAGAGCGCAGCGCCCCTCTAAGAAACACGGCACAGTCTAGGAAAGGGTGAACGTTAATTATGAAAAAAATCATAAAGGCATTATTAATGCTTACCTGTGTTTTTGCATTGACGGCATGCGGCGCAGAAGAAACCGTTTCGGAGGTTCAGCAGAACAAAATAGATGTTGCTAAGCAGCGTGTAAGTGATATCATAACAGTATTTGAGTCGATAGTGAATGAAGGCCAGGCTGACGAATTTCTTGACAATTACGATAATGTCGAGCTTTCAGCGCTGTTTGAGCAGAGCGGATACAGAACCGAAGGGACAGCCGTAAGGTCTGCGATTACTTCGTTCAAGTCAGGTATTGAGGATATGGGCGGTATTTCCGCGATAGGCGATGTTTCCGCTGAATTTGACGAGGACACGATTACGGTTACGGTAAATGTCACAGGCGCAAATAAAAACGGCAAGGTAGAGCTTATCTTTTCAAATGATATCTTCCTTTCAATGGAGTCATGCACTTTAAATGTTGACGAAACATTTGGCTCGCTTATGGAAGGCGCGGCGCTCAATACTCTGCTTGGCATGGGCACGGTATTTGTCGTACTGATTCTGATAAGCATTATCATAGCGCAGTTTGAAAGAATTAACAAATTTGTGACAAACCGCGAAAAGAAGAATGAGCAGGCACAGGCATCTGCGCCCGCCCCTGCGCCAACACCTGTAATTGAACAGCCTCAGGCAGAGGAGGAGCTTTCTGATGACGAGGAGCTTGTGGCGGTTATAGCTGCGGCGATTGCGGCGTATGAAGGTACAAGTACAGAAGGCTTCCAGGTAAGAAGCATTAAGAGAGCAAGTAATGGAGGTTGGAAAAAACATTAAGAAATTCTAATCACTCAGCAGCAATGGCTGCTTCGTGAAGAATTTCTAAATGTTTCGAAAAACGCAAGGGCAGCGTTTTTCCCTGGTTAAATTAATAACTAATTAATAATGAAAAAAAATAATAGCCAACAATCGGCAGAAGGAGAGAAAAAATGAAAAATTATACAATTACCGTAAATGGAAACGTATATGATGTAGTAGTAGAGGAGGGCGCGGGGACGGGCGCTCCTGCGGCGGCGCCGAAGGCTGCTCCTAAAGCAGCGCCGAAGGCGGCTCCTGCAGCTCCCAAGGCAGCGGCGTCAGGTGCACAGGGAAGCGTTAAGATTGAGGCAGGCGCGGCAGGCAAGGTATTCAAGATTGAAGCTAATGTAGGCCAGGCTGTCAAGAAAGGCGATACAGTAGTAATCGTAGAAGCCATGAAGATGGAAATTCCTGTAGTAGCTCCGCAGGACGGTACTGTAGCGAGCGTCAATGTGGCGGTAGGCGATGCTGTAGAGGCTGGCGCTGTACTTGCGACATTGAATTAAAAGAAAACCTTTAAATACTATAGGAGGTCAACAAAATGTCTTATATAGCAGAAACATTGAACAATCTGATACACCAGACGGCGTTTTTCAACATTAGTTTTGGCAATGTAATCATGATTGGCGTTGCTTGCGTATTTTTATACCTTGCTATTGCAAAGGGCTTTGAGCCGCTGCTTTTAACTCCGATAGCTTTCGGTATGCTGCTTGTCAATATTTATCCTGATATTATCGCGCCTATCGGCGAGGACGGTACAGCGGGCGGATTGCTGTATTATTTCTATCTGCTTGACGAGTGGGCAATCCTTCCCTCGCTCATATTTATGGGCGTTGGGGCTATGACGGATTTCGGTCCTTTGATTGCCAATCCCAAGAGCTTCCTGCTCGGCGCGGCGGCGCAGTTTGGCATATTCGCCGCATACTTTGGGGCTATCGCTATGGGCTTCAATGATAAAGCGGCAGCGGCAGTATCAATAATCGGCGGCGCTGATGGTCCTACATCTATATTCCTTGCGGGAAAGCTTGGACAGACAGGTCTGCTTGGACCTATCGCAGTAGCGGCATATTCATATATGGCGCTGGTACCGCTTATCCAGCCGCCTATAATGAAAGCTCTCACTACTGAAAAAGAGAGAAAAATCAAGATGGCGCAGCTTCGCCCTGTAACAAAGCTTGAAAAGATTTTATTCCCGATAGTTGTTACGATAGTCGTGTGCCTGATACTTCCCACTACAGCCCCGCTTGTAGGCATGCTTATGCTTGGCAATCTCTTTAGGGAGTCAGGCGTGGTAAGGCAGCTCACGGATACGGCGTCAAACGCGCTTATGTATATCGTTGTTATCCTGCTTGGCACGTCAGTAGGCGCTACGACAAGCGCGGAAGCGTTTTTGAACTGGGATACGATTAAGATAGTTATTTTAGGACTTGCGGCATTTGCGTTTGGCACGGCGGCGGGCGTGCTGTTTGGCAAGCTTATGTGCATTGCCACGAAGGGCAAGGTAAATCCTTTGATTGGTTCGGCTGGAGTTTCGGCGGTTCCTATGGCGGCGCGAGTTTCACAGAAGGTCGGCGCGGAGGCAGACCCTACCAACTTCCTGCTCATGCACGCTATGGGACCTAATGTGGCGGGCGTTATCGGCACAGCGGTAGCCGCGGGTACGTTTATGGCAATCTTTGGGGTATTTTAAGCATACCTAAAAAATAAATTGTGTTATTGATTAATCATTTTTCTTCAAAATATAAGGAGGAAAATTCCTCTGCTCGATAGAGGAGCTTGTATTAAAAAAAACAAGGAGGAATAAAAATGTCAGAAACAGTTAAAAAACCTGTTGGGATTACCGAGACAGTGCTCCGCGATTCCCATCAGTCATTAATAGCGACAAGAATGCCGACGGAGCTTATGCTCCCCATTCTTGAAACAATGGATAAGGTCGGCTATCACTCACTGGAGTGCTGGGGCGGCGCTACATTTGATGCGTCACTTCGTTTCTTAAAGGAAGACCCATGGGAGAGACTTAGGAAAATCAGGGATAAGGTTAAGAACACAAAGCTCCAGATGCTTTTCAGAGGCCAGAATATCCTTGGCTACCGTCATTATGCGGACGATGTTGTTACAGAGTTCGTTGAAAAGTCTATCGCAAACGGCATTGATATAATCCGTATTTTTGACTGCTTTAACGATTTGAGAAATTTGCAGTGTGCGGTAAACGCCGCAAACGCTATCAAAAAGAGAGAGGGCAGGGGACACGCGCAGGTTGCGCTTTCCTATACTCTGGGCGATGCCTATACGCTTGAATACTGGATGAAGATGGCTCATGACATTGAGGAGATGGGCGCTGATTCTATCTGTATCAAGGATATGGCAGGTTTGCTCGTGCCTTACAAGGCTGAGGAGCTTATCAAGGCTATGAAGTCTTCGACAAAGCTTCCTATCCAGCTCCACACGCACTATACTTCGGGTGTGGCTTCAATGACTTACCTGAAAGCGGTAGAGGCTGGCGTAGACGTCATTGACTGTGCGATTTCTCCGTTTGCGCTCGGCACATCTCAGCCTGCTACAGAGGTTATGGTGGAGACCTTCAAGGGCACTCCGTATGACACAGGCTTTGACCAGAATCTTCTCGCTCAGATTGCGGAGCATTTCCGTCCCTACAGAGAGGAGTGTTTAAAGAACGGGCTGCTTAATCCCAAGGTGCTTGGCGTTGATATCAAGACATTGCTTTATCAGGTGCCAGGCGGTATGCTTTCAAATATGGTCAGCCAGCTTAAAGAGCAGAACGCCGAGGATAAATATTATGAAGTGCTTGAGGAAATCCCCAGAGTGCGTAAAGACCTTGGTGAGCCTCCCCTTGTTACGCCGTCATCTCAGATCGTCGGCACGCAGGCGGTATTTAACGTGCTTATGGGCGAGCGCTACAAGATGGCTACAAAGGAGACAAAGGCGGTTCTTCGCGGCGAGTATGGCCAGACTGTCAAGCCCTTCAACAAAGAGGTGCAGGATAAGGTGCTTTCCGATGAGGAGAAGGCACACATCATCACCTGCCGTCCCGCAGATAATATTCCTAATGAGTTAGCTAAGATTGAGGAAGAAATGAAGGAGTGGAAACAGCAGGACGAGGACGTATTGTCATACGCATTGTTCCCGCAGGTTGCTACAGAATTCTTTAAGTATCGTCAGGCTCAGCAGGAAAAGGTTGATATGTCGCAGGCTGATACAAAAAATGGAGCTTATCCCGTATAAAACGGGTGAAGGTCAGTATCGGGTTAAGTTCCTTAACCCGATACTGTTTTTAGCCTGCAAAGGGCGAGGGTAGCCTATAGGGGAGTAGGAGGTTATACTATGGCAAGGAAAGAACAAATAACAAAGGAAAAAATTTTGGAAACTGCCTTTGACTTGGCCAGAGAGGAAGGGATAGACAGCGTGACGGCGAGAAAGCTTGCCACGCGCATAGGCTGTTCGACGCAGCCGATTTTCAGGGTTTATTCAAATATGAATGAGCTTTATACAGACATATACCAGAAAGCGACAGATACATTCAATGATTACTATGAAAGCTTCAAGTCTGAGATTGATACGCCGTTTATACATCTTGGGCTTGCTTATATAAATTACGCGAAGGAGCAGAGCGAGCTTTTTAAGCTGCTTTTCCAGTCGGATAAAAGAGGAAACAAGAGCCTGTACGAGCTTTTAAACGGAAAGAGCGGGGCTGTCACAAAGGAGATAAACAGGGCGGCGGAAAACGGGTGCAAAAACCCGAGCGGGCTGTTTATGAAGATGTGGATATTTATTTACGGGTGCGCATGCATGGCGCTCACGGGGGATTATGACCTTACGCAGGAGGAAACCGTAGAATTTTTGCAGGATATATATAAGGGCTGCGCGTAAAGGGCGGCAGAAAATGCAAATATACAGATACGGGACAGGTTTAACAAATGTGAAAAGTTGAGGTCTGCACATGGAAGAAAGATATGACATCAAAGAAGGATATGACATCATATCACGGATAAACGAAAAATACAATAAAATGAGCAAAGGCCACAAAAAGATTGCAACCTTTATTATAGACCACTATGAGCAGGCAGCGTTTATGACGGCGGCAAAGCTTGGAAAGACAGTCGGCATAAGCGAGTCTACTGTGGTGCGCTTTGCTTATGCCCTTGGCTATGAGGGCTATCCAGAGTTTCAGGACGACTTGGCTGAGTGGGTGAAAAACAAGCTCAACTCAATCCAGAAAATCGGGGCGAAATACGGCAAAAGCACGCAGTCTGAAATTTTGACATCAGTTTTAAACGCAGATATAGAAAAGATAGACGATACAATAGAGCATGTAGATCCGCAGGCATTTGAAACGGCGGTGGACATTATATTAAACGCAAAGCGCGTGTACATCATAGGCATCAGGAGCTGCAAGCCTCTTGCGGAATTTATGCATTTTTACCTCAATATGATACGCGGAGATGTGTACCTGCTTTCATCAACAAGCACTTCGGAAATTTTTGAGCAGATGCTGAGGATCGACTCAAAGGACGCGATTATCGGGATAAGCTTTCCGCGGTACTCAATGAGGACATTAAAGGCGATGGAGCTTGCAAACGATAAAAACGCAAAAGTAATAACAATCACGGACACGATACATTCGCCTATGTGCCTGTATTCCTCGTGCAACCTTATGGCGAGGAGCGATATGGTTTCGATAGTGGATTCGCTTGTAGCGCCGCTAAGCCTTATAAACGCGCTTGTAGTTGCGCTTTGCCTTAAACGCCCTGATGACGTGAAAAGAAATCTTGAATCGCTTGAATACGCATGGGACAATTATCAGGTATATTTAAAAGACGAGATTAATTTTATAGATGATGATATGCTGATGCTGCCGCTTCAGGGGCAGATGGAGCAGAAAAGAAGGAAAAAGAATTGAGCAGTGGCAATATCGCGGTAATAGGCGGCGGCGCGGCGGGAATGATGGCGGCAATAGCGGCTGCAAAAAGAAGCAAAGGCAGTGGCAGGGTTATAATTATAGAAAAAAATGAGAAGCTTGGCAAAAAGCTTTTTATCACGGGAAAGGGCAGGTGCAATGTGACAAACGCCTGCGAGACAGGTGAGCTTTTCGGCAGCATAACGGAACATTCAAAATTTTTATACAGCGCAGTTTATGGCTTTGACAACAGCGCTGTTATGAATTTTTTTGAGGAGGCAGGCTGTAAGCTTAAAATAGAGCGCGGGCAGCGTGTATTCCCAGTATCGGACCACAGTTCGGATGTTATAAAGGCGTTGGAGCATGAGCTTAGGAGATTCGGAGTGGAAATCCTGCTTAACAGTGAGGTTAAACGGGTGCAGCTTGCGGATTTGGCTGAAAATCCAGAAGATGATAAAACTTCAAAAGCAAAATTAAAATCAAAGCAGAATAAAAAGGCAGTCGGGGTTGAATACTTTGACAGGCAGTCAAAGAAAACACATGTGATAAACGCCGAGAGCGTCATAGTGGCGACAGGCGGCATCTCGTATGAGCGTACAGGCTCTACAGGCGACGGCTACCGTTTCGCGCAGGCGTGCGGCCACAAGGTCACGGAGCTTTCACCCGCGCTTGTGCCGTTTTCGGTCAGTGAGGAATGGTGCCATGAACTTCAGGGACTTTCGCTGAAAAATGTACAGGCAGTCGTAGAAGACGGCGGAAAGCAGATTTTTTCAGATTTTGGCGAGATGCTTTTTACTCATTACGGCGTCAGCGGACCGCTGATATTGAGCGCAAGCAGCTATTTTGTGCATAAGGGCTGTAAAAAGGCAAAGCTTTACATAGATTTAAAACCGGCGCTTACTGACGAGCAGCTGGACAGGCGCATACTGAGGGAATTTGACAGCAGCAAAAACAAGCAGTTTAAAAATGCGATTACAAGCCTTTTTCCTGCAAAGCTTATACCCGTTATGCCAAGGCTTGCGGGGATTAATCCTGATAAAAAGGTAAACGAGGTCACGAAGGAGGAGCGCGAGCGCTTTGTTAAGGCGATAAAGCATATGGAGCTTACGGTAACGGGAGTGCGTGGGTATGATGAGGCGATTATTACCAAAGGCGGAGTGGAGCTCAAGGAGATAAATCCCTCCACTATGGAATCAAAGCTTGTAAAGGGGCTTTATTTTGCGGGCGAGGTGCTTGACTTAGACGCGCTTACGGGCGGGTTTAACCTGCAGATTGCATGGTCTACGGGGCATCTTGCGGGCGAGTCGGCGGCGGAGTCTGCCAGAGCTTGAGAAATAAATTATAAGGAAGGAAATTAGAAAAATGAGCTACAGTATAGCGATTGACGGTCCTGCGGGAGCGGGAAAAAGCACAATAGCAAAGCTTATCGCAAAAAAGAAGGGATTTATATATGTTGATACAGGCGCGATGTACAGGGCGATTGCACTGTTTTTGATTGAAAAGGGAATAAGCGCGGACGAGCAGGACAAAATCAGCAGCGCGGTAAAGGAAGCTGATGTGACAATCAGCTACGAAAACGGCGAGCAGATAGTATGGCTCAACGGTCGCAACGTAAACGGTCTGATACGCACGGAGGAGGTAAGCAAAATGACCTCTCAAAGCAGCGTAAACAAAGACGTGCGCGAAAAGCTTGTCGAGCTGCAGCGTGCGCTTGCCAAAAAGGAAAACGTAGTGATGGACGGAAGGGATATCGGCACCTGTGTCCTGCCCGACGCCGACGTAAAGGTTTATCTCACGGCAAGCAGCCATGTGAGGGCAGTAAGGCGCAGCGAGGAGTTAAAGGCAAAGGGCGAGCCCTGTGAGCTTGATGTCATTGAGAAGGACATTATAGACAGGGATTACCGCGACATGCACAGGGATATTTCGCCGCTGCGTCAGGCGGACGACGCTGTACTTTTGGATTCATCGGATATGACGATAGATGAAGTAGCTGACGCCATCATAAATATGTGCAGATAACAGGAGGGCGTGCCAATTGGAAGTGGTTTTGGCTAAAGCGTCAGGCTTTTGCTTTGGCGTAAAGCGTGCGGTGGACACCGTATATGAGCAGGCGGCGTCAGGCGGCGACATATATACATATGGCGATATAGTGCATAATGAGGAAGTAGTAAAGGACTTGCGCAAAAAGGGCGTAAAGGTTCTGGAGAGCCGCGAGGAGCTTTTGGAGCTAAAAAGCGGCAGGGTGATTATACGCGCGCACGGAGTGTCAAGGGAAATATGCGGCCTGATAGAAGAAAAAGGGCTTGAATGCATCGACGCGACCTGTCCGTTTGTAAAGCGCATACACAATATAGTCGAAAAGGAATCATCAAACGGGCGCAGCATAATCATTATCGGAAACGACGGACACCCCGAGGTTGAGGGCATCAAGGGCTGGACACAAACAGTTGCTTATGTGATAGAATCGCGTGAGCAGGCGCAGGATTTCAAGGCAAAAGAGGGTGAAAAGCTGTGTATTGTGTCCCAAACGACATTTAACTACAAGAAATTTCAAGAATTAGTTGAAATTTTTCAAAAAAAAGGTTATGATATAATTGTTGCGAATACTATATGCAACGCAACGCAAGAACGTCAGACGGAGGCGAGCAGGCTTGCAGCCAAGGCTGATGTTATGATTGTTATAGGCGGCGCTCACAGCTCCAATACACGTAAGCTGTACGAGCTTTGCAAAAACGGGTGTGAGCATACCTACTATATACAAACACTGGAGGACCTGCGAACAATAGAATTACCTAATTCTGTAAAAATGGTAGGCATCACAGCGGGGGCTTCTACCCCAAACAAAATAATTGAGGAGGTTCAAAATTATGTCAGAGTTAACTTTTGAACAAATGTTAGAAGAATCATTAAAAACTATTCATACAGGAGAGGTAATTGAAGGTACAGTCATCGATGTTAAGCCCGAAGAAATCGTACTTAATATCGGTTACAAGTCAGACGGTATCCTTACGCGCAGCGAATACACCAATGAGCCGAATGTAGACCTTACAACTATCGTAAAGCCTGATGACAAGATGGAGGTTAAGGTTCTTAAAGTAAACGACGGTGAGGGACAGGTGCTTCTCACCTACAAGCGTCTTGCGGCTGACAGAGGCAACAAGAGGATTGAGGAAGCGTACAACAACAAGGAGGTACTCAAGGCAAAGGTATCCCAGGTGCTTGACGGCGGTTTAAGCGTAGTAGTTGACGAGGTAAGGATTTTCATTCCCGCAAGCCTTGTTTCAGATGTGTACGAGAGAGATTTGAATAAATATGCGGGACAGGAGATTGAGTTCGTAATCAGCGAGTATAATCCCAAGAGGAGAAGATATATCGGCGACCGCAAGCAGCTTATCGTTGCTAAGAAGGCGGAGCTTCAGAAGGAGCTGTTTGAGAGAATCAGCGTAGGCGACATTGTTGAAGGCACTGTAAAGAACGTGACTGACTTTGGCGCGTTTATCGACCTTGGCGGCGTAGACGGTCTGCTCCATATCTCAGAGATGTCCTGGGGACGTGTTGAAAATCCCAAGAAGGTATTCAAGGTTGGCGAGAATTTAAAGGTATTGATTAAGGATATCGACGGCACTAAGGTTGCGCTTTCGCTTAAATTTGACGATTCAAATCCTTGGAAGAATGCGGCATCTAAGTATGCGTCAGGCAATGTGGTGACAGGCAAGGTTGCCAGAATGACTGATTTTGGCGCGTTTATCGAGCTTGAGCCTGGTATTGATGCGCTGCTTCACGTATCGCAGATTGCAAAGGAGCATATCGAGAAGCCTTCCGATGTACTGGCAGTAGGGCAGGAGGTTACGGCAAAGGTCGTTGACTTTAATGAGGAGAGCAAGAAGATAAGCCTCAGCATTAAGGCGCTGCTTGCACCCGAGGCAAAAGAAGCTCCCAAGAATGACAAGGAAGATGACGCGGAGGCTGTATCTGTAGATATCGACGCAGTCATCGCAAAGCAGGAAGCAGAGGAAAACAACGAATAATTAAGAGTTACTTGAAATACAATGCACTAGAAACAAAAAGTTTCTAGTGCAATTTGTGTATATTTATATATGGCATACGGCAAATGCGCAATGGCATAGGCAGCTGCGAGAGGAAGTTTTATACGCCTAATATGATAATAAAGCGAAAGGGGAATACTTTCATATGGCATATGATTATGAATATTTCAAAAAAGAGGTTTTTGCATTAACAAAGATTGACCTGAACGCATACAAGGAAAAGCAGATGAAACGCCGCATTGACACGCTTATAGCAAAGCATAAGGTAGTAGGCTATGACAAGTTTGTAGCTAAATTGCGTGACGACAAGACGGTATTTGACGACTTTGTAAATTATCTTACTATCAACGTATCAGAATTTTACAGAAACCCCGAGCAGTGGCGGCTTATGGACAAGGAGATTATCCCCGAGCTTATCAGCAAGTTCGGCAAAAACCTCAAGATATGGAGCGCGGCGTGTTCTACAGGCGACGAGCCGTATTCGCTTGTTATGGCGTTTTCCAAATTTATACCGTTAAATCAGATAAACATTATCGCTACGGATATTGACAAACAGGTTATAGAGAAGGCAAAGCTCGGGCTTTACAATGAAAAGAGCATTGCGGCGGTGCCTGATGAATTTAAGAAGAAATACTTTACAAAGGTAGGCCCGTCTTACCAGATTTCAAATGAGATTAAGGCGAGAGTGCAGTTTAAGCAGCACAATCTTTTGAAGGATACATACCCTGACAAGTGCGATTTGATAGTGTGCAGGAATGTGCTTATATACTTTACTGAGGAGGCAAAGGACGAGGTATTCCGCAAGTTTAACGCGTCGTTAAAGCCAGAGGGTATTCTGTTTATCGGCAGCACGGAGCAGATTATGAATTATAAAGAGATTAACTATGAGAGGAAAAATTCTTTCTTCTATGTTAAGTGCAAATAGAATGACGCGGCGCTTGGCAGTTAATGAATGAAAACAAGAAAACAATATAAAATACGTTTTGCGGTTTTTTTGTTGTAATGAATAATAAAATCGGCATAACCAATGTATTTGTTGGGTATGTCGATTTTTTTGGCTTATAGATACGGGGCTGTCGCACCGAGAAACATAAGTGAAAAATACAGTATCGTTTGATTAAATATTATGCTATATCTTGTATGCCTAATCCTTATTGCGATAGCCCCATTGCGCCCTATTGCGCTGAATACGAGTCGTTGGACGCGTATTTTCTATTGCAATCGTATGAATCTGCAGAAAGCTGTGGAGTGCGCCGCTTGATTAAAGCATCATATTTAATATATGCTGGGCGTATTTGTTAAAGGATTCGCGCTGCGTCTTAAACTCGTCGGTAAGCTCAAAGAATATCTGCTTGTCATCATAATCGCGCTTGAAAAACGGAGTAAACACAAAATCCCATTGCGGCAGATATGATGATGCTTTTCTGGTGTAGCAGTTACGCGCCTTGGCAGGGCGGCGGTATTCCTTATCGACAAACGCCGCGACTGATTTATGTAAAGCGATATCCTCCTTGGGAAGATAGTAGTAGTCCTTGTAATTAGAGTAAAAATACTTCATTTCCTCCTCGTAAATAGGCACTCTGAGCTTTCCCTCCCTGCCCAAGCCTTTAAAATAGCAGTCGTTTGCGCTGTAGGATATTTCCACGGGAAGCGCGGATGGAAGCTTTAGGTTCATAATTATTTCAGGCTTTTGATTTTGCTTGGAATCCTTATAATAATTTGCCTGAACCTTCGTGACCTTTACAGGCTTGTGAAAAAGGTCAAACACTGAAAGCACGGATATTATATCGAACATGCCGCGCAAATCCTCCTCATTGTGCAGCAGGAGAAAATGCTCTTTTTCAGCGTCGCGCGTGAGCACATAATCATGGTAAACGTCGATTAGCTCGCCGCCGCTGGAAGTGTCCTCGCGCGAGATGTTTATAAAATTTTCGATTGTTTTTTGTCTGCAGTCGGGAAGCTTTAAAAACGACTTATACGGGGCGATGCGCTTGTAAATATCAATGCCCTCGAGATTGCTGAAATCAAAGGAAATCTCATATTGCTCAAGCTTGGCGGTGAGGTATGGAATGTCAAATCGGTTGCCGTTAAAATGTATCAGGTAACGGTAAGACGCGGCAAATTCCGCAAACGCCTTTAAGACATTTTCCTCGTCATCATAATTTACCGCAAGCCACTGAACAGAGCGCCAGCAGTCAGCCTCATAGTAAGCGCAGCCAATCATATACAGATTAGAGCTCTTTGCATAAAGCCCTGTGGTTTCTATATCTATAAACAATGCCGTGTTTATGTCGCACAGCTCCTCAATAGGGTATTGCGGCTTTAACCCTTGAAAATCGTTTTGAATACATTTCATAGCTTTTCTCCATTCATTTTTAATGTATTTCCATTGGTACAGACGTACAGACGATATACTGTTAAGAAAATTATATACATAAAATATGGAAAAATCAAGGGTATGCTGCAAATCAATCAAGGTTGTTTGCAGGACGTGCATGCACCATTGTAAGAGAAGGCGGCAAAATTAAAAATAAATAAAAATACAGTTGCAGAACTGTAAATAGTTATGTATAATATAAATATCAAAGGGCTTCCAATTACCAAGGAGTTGGAAGCCTAATAAAAAAACACGGCGGAAAACGTTTTCCAAAAACTTTTGAGGCTTGTTCCGTGTATCAGTAATGCCTTAACTGTTTGAAATAGTTAAACATATTCGGGATTTGTACTTTTTATAAAACCTTTGAAATTATCTATTTTTAAACAGTATAAAGCATAATTTAAGGCAGGTCAGCTGATACACTGGAACACATTAAGAAAGGACAGGTTTGCATTTATGGAATTTGCGTCAGTTTATCACAGGACAATAGACAATTACTGCTACATGCTTGATGAAAACCAGCTCATCATCAATTTAAAGACTGGCTATGATGTCAGGGAAGTAAACATCATATACGGCGACCCGTTTGCAAACGGCATACTCGGCGGCGGCGAGGAGTGGACAGGCGACAAGGCAAATGTGCCGTTTAAGAAAAGGCTTAAATACCAGATTTGGTGGACTACGACAATAAATCCGCAGTTTAAGCGGCTGAAATATTACTTTGAGCTTGTGACGGACAGCGAGAAATGGTACTACTTTGAGGACGGCTTCGTGAGCGAGGAGCAGATGAACCTCAAAGGGCGCAGCCGCCAGTGCTTTACTATGCCGTGGCTTAATCCAAGTGATGTCAACCGTGTGCCGAGTTGGGTAAATGATACGGTATGGTATCAGATTTTCCCAGACAGGTTCTGCAACGGCGACGCTTCCATAAATCCTGAAAATACAAAGCCCTGGAAATGCGAGGGCGGGGTAGGGCACAGGGATTTTTACGGCGGCGACATACAGGGAATTATAGACAAGCTTGACTACCTGCAGGATTTAGGCATTACAGGCATTTACACTACGCCGATTAACGAATCGCCGTCAAACCACAAGTATGATACGACTGACTATGAGAAGATAGACCCCCATTTTGGCGACGACGCGACTATGAAACGCTTTGTTGACGAGGCGCATAAGCGCGGCATAAGGGTTATGATAGACGCGGTTTTCAATCACAGCGGATATTTTTTCAAGCCGTGGCAGGATGTGCTTAAAAATGGCAGGGAGTCAGAATATTTTGACTGGTTTATGATAAACGAGTTCCCGTTTTCCGACAAGTGGGACGCGGCGAAGAAAGGGCAGCTCTATACGTTTGCGTTTTTTGACTCAATGCCAAAGCTCAACACAAACAACAAGGCAGTCCGCGATTATCTTATCGGCGTCGCATGCGGCTGGGTGAAAAAATACGGCATAGACGGCATACGCATGGACGTTGCAAACGAGGTTTCGCACACCTTCTGCAAAGAGCTGCGAAAAGCTTTAAAAGCGATAAATCCTGAAATCTATCTTCTTGGCGAGATATGGCATGACGCTATTCCTTGGCTTAGGGGCGACGAGTACGACTCTGTAATGAATTATCCGCTCGCGGGTAGCATGAAGGACTTTTTCATAGACAAGAGCCTCACGGGAGAGGACTTTGAATTTATGATAAACCGCTGCTATACAAACTATATGCAGCAGACAAACGACGTGCTTTTCAATATGCTTGACTCGCACGACACGATTCGCCTTAAAAACGTGACAAGCGGGCTCGACGAGTACAACTGTCTGCTTGCGCTGCTGTTTACTATGCCTGGCAGCGTGTGCATATATTACGGCACTGAGATAGGAATGGAGGGAAGCTACGACCCTGATTGCCGCCGTTGTATGCCGTGGGAGGACATAGAGCAGGGCAAGTACAATGAGCAGATTTCACTCACAAAACAGCTTATAAAGCTGCGCAGGGAAGAACCGCTTATGCGTGAGCGCAACTTCCATTTCCCGTCGGACTACGCCAATCCGAGGATTGTGCAGTTCCAGAAAATGGGGTGGGGCGAGACGCTTGAGGTGATTGTCAACAGCAGTGATGATGATGTCGAGATAATAAAGGACAAAAACAGCAAGATAGTATTTTCAAGAAAGCTCGAGGGCGACATACTTCATGCAAACGGCGTCTGCATAAGGTATTTGAGCAATCAAAGGAATATCTGACAGTCTGCTTAATCGGATGCTGATTTAAAGCCATCGGCGATATCAGCTCCGATTAAGCTTATGCTCATTTTCCGCGGTATTGCGGGAAATGCGTCATATCCGACTTTGTCTCCGCTTTGCGGGTAATAGAAGCGCGCGCCGTTTATTTCAAAGCTGTCAAGTTCATATACGCCGTAATCCTGCTGTTTTACATAGTATGGTTTTTTGAGTTCGATATTTATGTGCCTTGCAAGCGCAATAAATTTGACGGCTGAGAACAGCGCTAAAAAGGCTATGAATACTTTCCAAAAAGCCTTTTTGCCGCATAATTGACCTGCCAATATTCCTACTGTTAAAAAAATCATAAGAAGAACATATGCGTATCCGTACCTGAGAAGCGGAGCTGAAAGCTGCCAGAATATGTATGAGGCAGCTACGGCGGCTATCGCCAGGCAATTGTCGGGTGTCAGGACAGCTGTTCTTATCGGTTTGAGTGCAGCCGCTGCGATAAGCAGTATTATACATAGTATGTCCAGTACAATAAAAAGCTTTCCTAATGCGGGAAGCGTTTCCGAAAACCAGTGCGGGAACCAATCAGTTATCGGCAGATTTACCAGCGCGGAATTGTATAAGCCGCGCCCCCATGTCTTTATTTCCGCCGCATCAATGGCCGCCATTTCCGCGGGGATTTTCCAATCAACATTGAAAATGTCAAGCTCAGGAAACGGATATAATAGATAGCCGGAAATAATGATATTTCGGATAATCCAAGGCAGGATGACAGCCACTCCCATAAATATATATATCACGATATCTTTCCACCGTTTTTCTTTTATGAGCATACAGGCAGGCTTTACCACAAGCAGAAGTATGAACCCTGCGGTAAGCTTTAAGGTTATCGCGTACACGCAGCCCACGCATATTAGGGCATAGGGAGCGGCGCTTTTCGTGTTTTCTTCTGTCAGGGAAAGCCATTTGATTATAATAAAAAACACGGCGCACATAATCGCGTAATCAGAGGCGGGAGACGTTATTTCGCCATATATGGTGGTGAGATAGTAGAATGCCGCCAGCCTTGCAAAGTCGGAGAGCCTTATTTTTTTAAGCTTGGGAAGCCTTGACAGCCCTAAAACCTCTACGCTTAACATCAATGTCAAAAATCCGTTTACTGCGTGCAATGACTGACAGCCTAAAAACCTCATGCTGTAAAGCGCTGACAGGGCGAAGAAGGAGCTGTTGTATGCAAACCGTAAATGTATGTTTCCAAGCCCCTTCACAACGCCGTATTCTTCTATCCAGCGTATGCTTTGCGCATGATAAAGGTCTGAGTCATAATGCATATATCCGCGTGAGGCGCAGAAAGCCCATATTAATATAAGCACGGGAATGCCAAGCCTGATAAAACGGGAGACATGTCGCATATTTTCCGCAAGGCAGCTGAATACGCCTTTGCGCAGCGCTGCAAATGCTGCAATACAGACAGACAGCATTATAACATTCGCCGCAGCGCCGACCTTATGAAAACAGCTGAAAATTTGGGAATACACGGTTGCCGCGACAATGCCCGCGGATATAATGCCGCTTATGCTTTTAATTTCATATCCTGATATTTTCTTTATAATATGTGAAAACAAGTATCCCATCATAAATAGCGTAAAAGCCATATAGCCCCAATTTGCAATGACTGAAAGCAAACTAATATCCCTCCTGAAATAATATAAAAGTTACAGATAAAAGGCATACAAAACACGACTGCGTCATTTTGCATGCCTTCTGTGATACTCAAAATCATGATATGGAAATGATATATAATTTCAATAATGCCCTGCGCTAAGCAGTGGGAATTTGTAACCGCTTATTTTCTGAAAATAACAATCTCTGTCTTTTCAGTATCGCCAAGCCTTCGGAGCAAGTCCTGCATGCCGTGTATAGCCTTCTGATATACAAAGAATGCGTCATATGTTTTCTGGAAGTATTCAAGCGCAAGCTCTGTGTTGCCTTCTTCCTTTGCCTCCCAGGACTTTGTAGCCCATTTATGCACGTCAAGATGCGCGCGCTTCAATGTGGCAAATTCGGAACTGTTTGTGATAGAAGGATTTTTCTGGGCGGCAATCCATTTGCCAATCTTGCAGCTTTCGGGATTGTTGAGCTGCGTAACCTTGAGATGTTCAAAATTAACGGCGTTGTTGTAAACGCGCCACATCAGGATAAAGTGGTCTATCTCAAACACGCGCAGCCAGTCCTGCTGGGTAATCTCCGCAAAACCGCGCACCATATCGCTTCTGGCAGTATCGATATAACGCCCGATCTGGAAGATGTGAGTACCCTGCTCCATACAGTCCTTGGCAAGCTCCACGTAGCTTTCGGAGATGTTTGAAATCTGCTTTGTGAAATCCCTTGTAACATTTGTCTGTGTATCAATATCCTCAAATACATTGTCAATTTTTTCTTTGATTACCATCATCTGGCTTGTCATCTTTTCGACGTCTGTAAGAGATGCCTCGACACGCGAGTTGCCCTCCTCGAGCTTGGCGGTGGTGTCGTCCATTGACGTGGCAAGCACGTTTATGTCATTTCTAAGCTCAGTAACCTGCTTGACGATATCCTCTGCGGATTCCGCGGTATTGTTTGAAAGCTGGCGCACTTGGTCTGCGACTACGGCAAAGCCTTTGCCTGCTTCGCCCGCCCTTGCAGCCTCAATGGAAGCGTTAAGCGCAAGCAGATTGCTTCGGTTTGCGACCTGCTTTACAAGGTTTACAATCTCGCCGATTTTGTCAATCTTCTCCTGGAACTTCTGAACCTCGCCGTTTATCTTGGAAATGCGCTCGGAGGATTCGTTTACGACTTTAATGCTTTCATTCATGTTGTCAGCGCTGTTTTTTACCACGTTTAACATTTCGTGGGTATTTTCGCGTATGTGCGCCATGTTGCTTGAGATATTTTCAATGGAATTTTCGAGATTCTGCCCGGAAACCTCCATATTTGAAATAGACTCCGACTGCGAATTGACCTGGTCGAGAGTTTTCTTAACATATGAATTGTCGCCGATTGACTCCATGGCATCGTTTAAGCGCATTACAAAGTTGTTGTTAGAGCGCTTAAAGGCATGGATAACCTCGTTGAACTTCTGTCCGCATGACGGATCTGCGAAAGCGGAAGTGTCTATATCGTCATACTGACCGCTTATCACCCTGTCCATAGCCTGCATTAAAAGCTCCATATCGTTGTTAGGCGCCACATTGGCTGAAACACGTTTTTTTAGCATTATGTACCTCCCCGTAAAATCTTAAAATTTGTTATACATTTTGAAAAAATAAATCAGCATATATATATAGTGTAACACACAATCTACAAAAAGGAAAACAAAAATTATATTTTTTTGTGCAAATTTATTGAGGAATATTGAAACGGCTGTAATTAAATGATAAAATATAAGCCAGACATAACAAAAAAACTAAGGGAAATGGAGGCACGGTATGGAAAACGAGGTTCAAAAGAAAGGCTTGTCAATAAAGACAAAGCTCTTGGGAATTATTCTGCCCGTAGTAATAGTGATAGTGGCTTTGCTTACAATGGTTTCGTATATGATTTCCAAAAATATCATTACGGACAATTCAGAGGATTTGCTAAGCTCATCTATCGAAAACCAGGCAAATGAAATTGAGGCATGGCTCAATGAAAATCTTGCGGCTTTTCAGGCTGTAAAGCAGAATATTGAGGGCACAAAGCCTTCGGACGCGCAGCTGCAGAATATTCTTAACCAATATTTCGGATATAATGCAAATTACCCTGACGGCATCTATGTCGCTGACGCGCAGGGCAATCTTATCACGGCGGAGGGCTCGTCAAAGACAGACGCAAATCCTGCGGAATCAGTGTGGTATAGGGAGGGGCTTACCCGAATAAATATGGGATTTACGAGCGCATACTCAAACGAGGACGGCACGGCGGTAGTCAGCGCTTCGGGCATTTTAAATGACGGCTCAGGCAGGCAGCGCGTAATTTCAGCTGATATGACGCTGCAGAGGATAAGCATCATCGTAAACAGCCTTATAGAGATGAAGAACGCGCAGGCGTTTCTTGTGAGCACGTCGAATAATACGATACTTGCCCACAGGGACACAAGCCTTATTTCCACGCAGCTTAGCGAGTCAAGCGGGGACAGCTTTTTGAGCGGAGTGGCGCAGAAGCTTGAGCAGAGGGATTATTCAGATGCCCAAATAGACGGCAATCTCACCGTATTTGAAAAGATAGACGGCACGGACTGGATTCTGGTGTCATACATACCGACTTCGATTGTGTACGCGAGTGTCAATCAGGTAAGGAATGTCATGCTCATAATAGGCATTGTGAGCGTTATTCTCCTTGCCGTCATAATTGAGCGCGTGGTGAATATGGTTATCAAGCCTGTAAAGGAGCTTACGGGCGCTATCACGAGAATGACGGACGGCGATTTTACGATTTCGGTAAATGCTTCGGGCTCTGACGAAATCGGCATGATGAGCCGCGGCGTGGAAAAATTCGTGCTTTCAATGCGGAATATGATTGCGTCGATACATAATGTTTCCGACAGGCTCAGAAACCAGGCTGATGAGAGCTATGACGTTTCAAAACAGATGAATGAGGCGAGCAGCCTGCAGAATCTTTCCATGGAGGAGCTTAACCAGACTGTGACGCAGCTTTCAGCGTCGATAGGTGAGATTGCAGACCATGCGACGCAGCTTGCGGCGGTGGTTTCTGAGACGCGTGACGACAGCGCCAAGGTAAACGCGAAGATGAATGAGACAGTGGAAATTTCACGGCAGGGCAGGTACGATATGAACCAGGTCGGAAATGCCATGAGCAGCATTAATTCTTCGATTGAGCATTTGAAGGAGGCTATCGACAAGGTAGGCGCGGCATCGGGCGAGATTACAAACATAACAACTGTTATTGCTGACATTGCGGAGGAGACTAACCTTCTTTCGCTTAACGCTTCGATTGAGGCGGCGAGAGCGGGTGAGTCGGGCAGGGGCTTTGCGGTCGTGGCGACGCAGATAGGCAAGCTTGCGCAGACCAGCTCGGATTCCGTCAAGACAATTGAGGGCTTAATCAGGCAGATAAACGAGTATGTGGGCAATTGCGTCGAGCTTTCCGATGGCAGCGTGGAGAGCATAAACAACAGCAGCGCGCTTATAAGTACGGCGCTTGGCACTTTTGACAAAATATATGACAATATCGGCATAGCAAATGAACTTGTGCAGTCAATGATACAGAAGGTAGAGCAGGTTGATGATGTTGCGACAAACGTTGCGGCTATTTCACAGGAGCAGGCGGCAAGCTCAGAGGAAATTTCCGCTACGTCTGACACTATGGTGGAGCACGCAAGAAGCATCACGAACAACAGCGAGGCTGTGGCGGAGGAGTCGAAAAAGCTTACGCAGTCGTCAAATGAGCTTACAGAGCAGATTAATATTTTCAAGATATAGGAGGACAGGGCAAATGAAAAGAAATTTAAAAAAGATATTCGGCCTGATGCTTGCGGCGGCGGTAATGCTTTCGGGCTGCGGGCAGTCTTCTTCGGGCGCTTCTTCGGGCTCGTCGGTTTCGGGCTCGGGGAAAAAGCTTTTGATGACGGTTTCCGACGGTTCAGATACTTTCCGCGCTACGTTGGCGCAGGCGGCGCAGGACACGGCGGCGCAGATAGGAGCTACGCTGGACGTAGCGGACGCGCAGGGCTCTATAGAGGCGCAGGTACAGCAGATACGCACGGCGCAGGAGCAGGGGTATGACGCGGTTCTGTGCTGTCCCGTGGACACGGATACGGCGGTGCAGCTGGAGGAGAGCGCAGGCGATATTCCAATCGTATTTATGAACAGCTGTCCTGACGACAAGAGGCTTGAGGCGGATAAATATATGTTTGTAGGTTCAGACGAGCTTGTCGCAGGTACGTTTCAGGCGGAGTACGCGCTTGAAAAGCTGAGCGCAAAAAACGAGATTAATGTGCTTATTTTCAAGGGAGAAAAAAACCATTCCGCCACAAAGGGCAGGACAGAGGCGGTAAAAAATACATTTGCGGACAGCGGCAAAAACGTAAATATCGTGTTTGAGGACTATGCAGACTGGAGTACGGACAAGGCGGCGGATATGTTCAAGATATTCTTAAGCCTTGGCGTGCCGTATGACTGTGTTATCTGCAATAACGATTCGATGGCGCTTGGCATTATAGCCGCATGCAGAGATGAGGGGATAGATCCTTCGTCTTTCCCGATTATGGGAGTTGACGCGACGGCTGACGGTTGCGCGGCGATAGCTGACGGCGATATGGCGTTTACGGTGTACCAGTCGGCGGCAGGTCAGGGAGAAGCGGGAGTGATGGTAGCGGTTGCTCTGGCAGGAGGTCAGTCGGCGTCGGCAAGCGGCTTTGACGTGTCTGATGACGGCAAGTATGTGTGGGTTCCGTTTGAGCGGGTTGATGCGTCGAATGTGGGGGAGTACCAGTAAGGCTTTTAACAGAATGGTTATGGCGTATTCTTTGTTGCAGATACAAAAATACTGTGCTATACTTAATTGTCAAATTGAAAAATTGAGTGGCAGGGGGCTTTCTGCCCGAATATAAGTAAGAGGAGAAATGAAAATGGAATTGTTCTATCAAAGCACGCGAAGCAAAAGCAAACCAGTAAAGGCATCTCAGGCTATCCTGAAAGGACTTGCCGAGGACGGCGGGCTGTATGTGCCAGAGTCCATACCGACGCTAGACAAGAGCCTTGAGGAGTTTTCACATATGACATATCAGGAGACGGCGTATGAGGTAATGAAGCTGTTTCTGACTGATTTTACACAGGAGGAGCTAAAGGACTGTATCAATAAGGCGTATGACAGCAAATTTGACACGGAGGTCATGACGCCGCTTGTGGAGGCTGACGGTGCGTATTATCTGGAGCTTTTCCACGGAGCGACTATAGCGTTCAAGGATATGGCGCTTTCAATCCTGCCTCATCTGCTGATTACGTCTGCAAGAAAAAATAATGTAAGTAATGAAATAGTAATCCTGACCGCGACAAGCGGAGATACGGGCAAGGCGGCGCTTGCGGGCTTTGCAGATGTAAAAGGCACGAAAATCATAGTATTTTACCCAAAGAACGGCGTAAGCCCTATCCAGGAAAAGCAGATGGTGACGCAGAAGGGCGACAATACCTTTGTAGTAGGCATTACGGGAAATTTTGACGACGCGCAGACAGGCGTAAAACAGCTTTTTGGTGACAAAGCGCTTGAAAAGCAGATGGCTGACGCAGGCTTTCAGTTTTCTTCCGCCAATTCAATTAATATAGGCAGGCTTGTACCGCAGGTCGTTTACTATGTGTACGCTTATGCCCAGCTTTTTAAGGAGGGCAGGCTTGAAAACGGCGAAAAGATTAATGTCGTAGTTCCCACGGGCAACTTTGGCAATATCCTTGCGGCTTATTTTGCAAAGCATATGGGAGTGCCTATCGCGAAGCTCATATGCGCCTCAAACGAAAACAAGGTGCTGTATGATTTCTTTGAGACAGGCATTTATGACAAAAACAGGGAGTTTATACTCACAAGCTCGCCTTCTATGGACATACTGATTTCAAGCAATCTGGAAAGGCTTATTTATATGGCGGCAGGCTGTGACGCTGACAAAAACGCCGCATTTATGAACAGCCTTTCAAAGCGGGGAAAATATGAAATAACACGCGATATGAAAAACGCTATGACTGACTTCTGCGGAGGCTACGCGACAGAGCAGGAGACGGCGGAAACAATAAAGACTTTATATGAAAAGACAGGATATGTTATTGACACGCATACGGCTGTGGCTGCGACAGTTTTGAATAAATACAAGGCTGCGACAGGCGACAATACAAAGACTGTAGTTGCGTCTACCGCAAGTCCGTTTAAATTTACGCGCAGTGTGATGAACGCGATTGACAAAAAATATGACTCAATGGGCGACTTTGAGCTTGCCGATGAGCTTTCAAAGCTTGCAAATGTCAAGGTTCCAAGAGCCATTGAGGAGATAAGGACCGCGCCTGTCCTGCATAATACGGTCTGTGGCAAAGAGGATATGAAAGCAGTTGTTATGAAATTCCTTGGGATTTAATGTGCCTGTGGAGGTTAGTTTGCGGATATCTACTAAAATATAAGTGAGGTTGGGAACAATGGACCTTGTGACAATATTCAGAATACTTATAATGGCTTGCGGCGTGTATATGATGTACTGGGCTGTTCAGATGAACATAAGCGGGAAAATCCCCGAAATGCTGGTGGGAAAGGGCTTTCCAATCAGCAGAGCTAAAGATCCAAAGGGATTTATAAAATTTACTTTTCCGTTTACGCTGGCGACGGGGATTGTGTTGTTTGTCAGCGGAGGGATTGGCGCGCTTGGTGTGCTGTCACAGAGACCGATGCTCGACACGCTGATAAATCTTGTGATAATAGCTGTTATTATTATTTACGGCATGATACTTATGCAGGCGCAGAAAAAGTATCTGGTGGGACTTGATGATAAAAAGAAGTGAGGATTTTAAGGAAAATAGAGTTTAGAGAGGAGAAAAGACATGACAGACAAGGAAATTTTGAGCCACATAGACCATACACTGTTAAAGCCGTTTGCAAAGTGGGAAGACATTGAGAAGCTTTGCGACGAGGCGATAGAGTATCAGACGGCATCGGTCTGCATACCGCCCGCATACATAAAGAGGGTGAACGACAAGTACGGGGACAAAATAAATATATGTACGGTTGTCGGTTTTCCGCTGGGCTACAGCGTGACTGCGGCAAAGGCGGCAGAGATTGAGCAGGCGCTTGCCGACGGGTGTAATGAGATTGATATGGTTGTCAATATCAGCGATGTCAAAAACGGCGACTATGACAAGGTTGAGGAGGAGATACGCACTCTCAAAAAGGCGTGCAAGGGACATATTTTAAAGGTGATTATCGAGACCTGCTTTTTGACGGAGGAGGAAAAAATCGCCATGTGCAAGGCGGTCACAAACGCTGGCGCGGATTACATCAAGACATCCACAGGCTTTGGCACAGGCGGGGCGACTATCGAGGACATCAGGCTCTTTAAGCAGCATATAGGAGCTGGCGTAAAGATGAAAGCGGCGGGCGGCGTGAAGACCAAGGAGGATTTGATAATGTTCCTCGAGGCGGGCTGCGACAGGATTGGCACGTCTTCGGCTGTGGGCATGCTTAAAGGCGCAGAGGCGCAAGGATATTAAAATGCTGTGAAACTCTTAGGCGGTGTATTTTGCCGCCTTGGAGTTTTTTAATGTGTTTGAAAATATAATATGGAATTTTTGACTTGAATTTGTATATGAAATAAATAATAGTTGGAGAAGAATTTCTAATCTTACACGGAAAAATGTTAAAGTTGGGAATTTTTATAATGATTTTATGTTTCGTGTAGCGGAATCTTAAAAAATAGTGTGTTTAAGTGATGGTGTGAAACTAAAGTTTTATTATATTAATTAAAATTATGATAAAGCAGGCAGATAGGAGATAGTAATGCAATGAGCAAGGCTAAAGAAAGAATAGATGGTTTAAAAAATTTGTTAAAGCGTGAAAATATTGACTTTTACATAGTGCCGACAGCTGATTTTCACGGTTCAGAGTATGTTGACGGGTATTTCAAGGTGAGGGAGTTCCTGTCAGGCTTTACAGGCTCAAACGGCACGCTTGTCGTCAGCGGGGACGAGGCGGGGCTTTGGACAGACGGCAGGTATTTCGTGCAGGCGGAGCGCGAGCTTGAAGGTTCAGGCATTGTGCTTTACAGAATGGACGAGGAGGGCGTGCCAGACATAAAGGAATACCTTGATAAAAAAGTCAAAAACGGGCAGACAATAGGCTTTGACGGCAGAGTGATGTCTGCAAAGCTTGGCATAGAGCTTGAGAAAATTTTTGAGGGAAGGGATGTGCGGTTTGCCTGTGACAAGGACATAGCAGATGAGCTTTGGAGCGACAGACCAAAGATGCCCTTGAGTAAGGTGTGGGCTGTGCCTGATGAGCTTTGCGGCGAGAACGCAGGACAAAAGCTTGCCAAAGTCCGCGCAAAAATGTCAGAGGAGAAGGCAAAGCATTTGCTTATATCAAAGCTTGACGATATTATGTGGCTTTACAATATACGCGCAAATGATGTGGCGTGCAATCCTGTAGCGCTTGCATACACGTTTATTTCAGAGGACAGCGCCGTTTTGTTTATTCAAAAGGAGGCGCTTACAGATAAAATAACAGATGATTTGAAAAAGCAGGGCGTTGAGTGCAGGGCATATGATGAGATAGTGCCATTCCTAAAGAAATGCGGTATAGATGGAAAAATCTGGTGCGCAGGCGCAGATACCAGCTATCTTCTGTATAAGCTTGCAGGCGACAGGGCAGAGCTAATAGACAAGGACAGCCCGACGGAGCTTTTAAAGTCTGTCAAAAATCCGACAGAGCTTGAAAATATCAGGAAATACTATCTGCTTGACAGCGTCACGCTTACAAAATTCCTTTTCTATATGAAAAACAATGTCGGCAAGGAATATATGGACGAGTACACAGTGGGGCAGAAGCTTGACAAAATGCGCAGCGAGATAGAGGGCTTTATCGAGCTTTCATTTGACACAATCAGCGCATACGGAGCGAACGCTGCCATGATGCACTACGAGGCGACAGAGGAAAATAAAGCTGAAATCAAGGCGGAAGGCTTATATCTGGTCGATTCAGGCGGCCAGTACATGGGCGCTACGACAGACGTAACACGCACCATAGCCCTTGGTTCAATAACAGATGATATGAAAAAGCACTTTACAAAGACAGTCTGCGGAATGTTACGCCTTGCAAACGCAAAATTCCTGTACGGCTGCACAGGCAGGAATGTAGACATCATGGCAAGACAGCCCCTCTGGGAGTGCTATATAGACTACAAATGCGGCACAGGACACGGAATAGGCTATATTTTAAATGTCCACGAAGGACCGCAGAACATCAGATGGCGTTTCAGACCTGAAATGACGGAAGCAGCTCTCGAAGCAGGCATGATAGTATCTGACGAGCCAGGCGTATATATAGAAGGCAGCCACGGCATACGCATAGAAAATATTTTGGAAGTCGTCAACGAACTCAAAAACGGCGACGGACAATTTATGGGCTTCAGGCATCTCACATATGTACCCATAGACCTTGATGCCATAGACCCCCAATACATGGAGCCGTCAGACATCAAGCTTTTGAATGCTTATCACAAACTCGTATTTGAAAAGCTTTCCCCTTATTTCCAAGGAGAAGACCTAGCCCAGCTAAAGGCGGCAACACGCAGCATTTAACCCCTGCTAAACATAAAACAATCCACAAATTGCATTTTAGATACATAAAAAACGTAAAGCAAGCCAATACACTAGCCCGTTCAGGGTTATATATCCCATGAAGACCTTTGGAAGGCGTCGGTACTTAGCGAAATAAGCTGTAAAAGCGTAGCTCCTTTTACAGCGCCATTGAGCTTAGTACCGCTACGCCTTCCACTAAGCGCAAGCGGGTCTGAATGGGATATATAACCCTGAGCGGGCGCCCTTCATGCACACATACCAAAAAAAATCAGCCTCCAACTCCATGGCAAAAAAATGAAAAACTCCCAAAAATTACACAATTTTTAATTTAGTTTACACTAATTTTATTGACATTTTTCAGCAACTTTGAGATAATATTAACAAATGTGCGGCTTATAGTATATGTACCGCTCATAAAGCAATAAACAATTATATTTTAAGGAGGATTTTATATGTCAACAAAAGCGTATTATCCCATTTCTGAGATTGGTGCGGGAAAAGTAGGATTTTCTAAGACACGTTCTATCATCGAAGCAGCATTCTACGGAAATAACGTAGTAAAGGTAAACACCTTGAAAGAGGCGTATGAATTAGCTAAAAACTCTCCAGGAACAATCGTTACGGATATGCCCGTAAAAGACGGCGAGACCTTCGGTCTTGAAAAAGACGCAAAGGTTCTCCTGTTCAACGACGGCGCAGTAACAGGTCGTTATGCAGCAGCGCGCCGCATCAAGGGCGAGCCTGGCGTTGACGAGGCTAAGCTTGATAAGGTCGTAATGGACGCTGTATATGAGACACGCTGGAAGACAATGTATCATGCAGAGTGCTTCGTAGGACTTGATCCCGAGTTTATGGTAAAGGCACACCTTCTCATTCCCGAAGGCGAGGAGAATATCCTTTATAACTGGATGATTAACTTCCAGTATATGTCAGACGAGTATGTAAAGATGTACAAGAAATCAAGACCTGTAGGCGACGGAAAAGAGCCTGATATCTATATCTTCTCTGACCCTCAGTGGGCTCCTCATGACGCTCCTGACGTTGACTACAGCTGCTTAAGTGACCCTCTTACACTTTGCTATTTTGATACAAACCAGAACTGCGCAGCAATCCTCGGTATGAGATATTTCGGCGAGCACAAGAAAGGCACACTTACAATGGCGTGGGCGCTTGCAAACAGAAATGGTTACGCAGCATGCCACGGCGGACAGAAAGAGTATACACTTCCTGACGGCTCTAAGTTCGTTGCATCTGTTTACGGACTTTCAGGTTCAGGCAAGTCTACTTTGACACATGCTAAGCATGGCGGCAAGTATCCTATCACTGTGCTTCATGACGACGCATTCATCATCAATACTGATACCTGCGCATCTATAGCGCTTGAGCCTACTTATTTTGATAAGACGGCTGACTATCCTACAGGCTGCCCTGACAATGAGTATCTCCTGTCAGCTCAGAACTGCTCAGCTACTCTTGACGAGAACGGCAAGATTCAGCTTGTAACAGAGGATATCAGAAATGGCAATGGACGTGCCATCAAGTCTAAGCTGTGGTCTCCTAACCGCGTAGATAAGATTGACGCTCCCGTAAACGCTATCTTCTGGATTATGAAGGATCCGACAATCCCTCCTGTAGTTAAGTTAAAGGGCGCTGCTCTTGCATCAGTTATGGGCGCTACGCTTGCAACAAAGACTTCTACAGCAGAGCGTGTTGCAGCAGGCACAGACCTCAACGCTTTGAGAATCGTTCCTTACGCTAACCCGTTTAGGACATATCCTCTCGTAAACGACTATGAGAAGTTCAAGAAGCTCGTTGAGGAGAAGAACGTTGCATGCTATATCGTAAATACAGGCGACTTCATGGGCACAAAGGTTAAACCCGCCGACACATTAGGCATTCTTGAGACTATCGTTGAAGGAAAGGCTAAATTCGAGAAGTGGGGCAACTTTGACGATATCGAGATTATGTATGACTGGTCTGGCAAGACAGCTGACTTTACTCCTGATTTGAACAATTCTGAGTACAAGGCTGCATTAAAGAACGCTATGCAGAACCGCGTAAAGGCTGTTGAGGACTTCGCTACAAAGAAGGAAGGCTATGACAAGCTTCCTGATGAGGCGCTTGCAGCTTTGAAGAAGCTCGTAGAGCAGTGCTAATTTGTGTAATAAAGGGCTTAGAATAAAATAAATAAGCTGCCGCTTTTGCCGAAATGTAAATTAAACGGTGGAAGCGGCAGTTTTTCTTTAATTGTAGGGCGCTTTTTTGTCAGTAAGCCCTAAGAGATAGTCAACGCTTGTATTGTGGTAGTGGGCAAGCTTTATTAAAATCGAAGTAGGTATGTCGTTTTCGCCGGTTTCGTATTTGGAATATCCGGTTTGCGACATGCCTAATATTTTTGCCATTTGTGTCTGTGACAAGTCTTTGTCTTCGCGCAGGTTACGTAAGCGTGGATACATATATTGCCTCATTTCTATCTCCATTTATATTCAAACGTCTGAAAAATTTATTTAATAATTTCAAAATCTGAACAGAACATACAAAATAAGCGGCATATTGCCTCATAACTGACTGTGGCTGGATTATGCTGAATTTTGTATATTTTGCATTAATTTCAAAAGGTTTATGCATATTATAGCTAACCTGTTTTAGGGTATTGACTTTTAACCTGAAACAGGTTAAAATCTGTTTTATATTAATAATCTGTTTTAGGTTAAATACTAAAATATGCAAATGAGGAGCTGTAACCTGTGATTTTTAATTCTGTAGAATTTATCATATTTTTTCCGATAGTTGTGTTTGTGTACTATATACTTCCCCATAAGGCAAGATATATGTGGCTTTTGGCGGCAAGCTATTATTTTTATATGAATTGGAATCCGCTTTATGTCTTGCTGTTGTTTTCATGCACGTTTGTTACATACGTATCGGGATTGATATTAGATAAGCTGAAAGATACAAAAGGCAGTGAAAAAAATTGTGAGCTAAAAAGAAAGCTGTGCCTTGTCGGATGTCTTTTTGTATGCCTTGGAATACTTGGATTTTTTAAGTATCGTGATTTTGCTGTGATAAATATAAACAGGGTGCTCGGTATTCTGCATTTGGGGCAGCTTACCTGGGAGCATAGCATTGTGCTGCCTGTGGGAATTTCGTTTTATACTCTGCAGGCTCTTGGTTATCTGATTGATGTGTACAGGGGAGATATATACGCAGAAAAGAACTTTTTCAGGTATGCACTGTTTATATCATTTTTCCCGCAGCTTGTCGCAGGTCCGATTGAACGCTCCAAAAATCTGCTGGTACAGCTGTATACGCCCAAAAAGTTCGACTATGAAAATTTTCGCCGCGGCTTTGTGCTTATGCTGTGGGGATTTTTTCTAAAGGTGGTTATTGCGGACAGAGCGGCGATTATTGTAAATACTGTGTACGGAAATCCTGATGAATATAAGGGCTTTTTGGTGGTTGCGGCGACATTTTTCTTTGCAATACAGATATATTGTGATTTTTACGGATATTCTGTGATTGCCAGAGGAGCGGCGCGTTTCCTTGGAATAGAGCTGATGGACAACTTCAATGCGCCGTATTTTTCGCAGAGCGTCAAGGAGTTCTGGCGCAGATGGCACATATCGCTGTCGGGGTGGTTTAGGGATTATCTCTATATACCGCTGGGCGGCAACCGAAAAGGGGCATTGAGAAAGCAGGAAAATTTATTGGCGGTGTTTGCCGTAAGCGGACTTTGGCATGGCGCGTCTGTGGCGTTTATAGTATGGGGTCTGCTAAATGGAATTTACCAGATTTTTGAAGACTGTTTTAAACGAATAAAGGAAATGGTTAAAAAGCTTTTTGGCGATGCTGGGGAAAGCGCAAACTGTTTCAGCAGGAGGGTTTTAAGGCGTGTCGTTACATTTGGGCTTGTCTGCTTTGCATGGATATTTTTCAGGGCGGGACAGATGTCTGATGCTTTGGATATAATAGGAAAGATGCTGCAGTTTGACTGGATTGCGATGTTTGACGGCTCTATTTATGGGTTGGGAGTGAGCAGGGAATATTTCAAGGTGCTTGTTGTGGCAATCTTGGCTCTGGGGTATGTGGATTACCATAAATATAAGGGAACTGATATGGCAAAAGTGTTGTTAAGTCAGGAATGGTGGTTCAGGCTATTAGCGGAGGCAGGGCTGATTTTTGTGATTATGCTGTTTGGGTGTTATGGAACGGAGTATGATACGAGTGAGTTCATTTATTTTCAGTTTTAGAAGGTTTTATAGCAAGTACGGGAAAAATGTTAAGCGGATTGTTTTTTTATTGCTGTTTGCTTTTGTGTTTAGGGCGGGGGTTACTTTTTTCAATTATATATATGCAGGCTATGACGAATGGGGCAGGATTTTGTGGCACAATTATTATAATGAGGAAGAAAATATTGACTATCTCTATTTGGGTTCATCACATGTATATTGTGACATAAATCCATTTAAGCTGGATAAGTTAAATGGAGAAAATAATTTTAATCTGTCATCCGGTTCACAAAAATTCAATGGTTCTTACCATTTGCTTAAGGAAGCAGATAAAAGGCACGACATAAAGCACGTTTATTTGGAAATGTATTATGTGCAGTCTACAGGAAGCGGTGGGATTTATTATGATAGTGGTAATGTTGGCGCAAATCAAAACACTATAAATTTTATGAAAATATCTGGCAACAAGCTGCATTATATGCTTACTATGAGTGAGCCGTCTCTATATGGGGAAACATTATTTCCATTTATTAAATACAGAAGTCAATTATTCAATTATATTTATATTAAAGATACAATTGACAAAAAAGAAACTGACGATTATAAAAATTATATTTATTCAACTAAAAATGATGGCGATATTTTATATTATGCCGATAAAGGTTTTTATTATAGGACAAGACAGCTTGCGCAGAAAGAATTGCGCTGGACAGATGAATACAGAATGGAAAAAAATCCTATGACTGATGATGCCGAGAAGTATTTGAAAAAGATAATAAAATACTGTCAAAATAATGGTATAGGGATAACGCTTTTCAGTTCGCCAATATACGAGCTGCAGGTATTATCAACGGAAAATTATGACAATTATGTAAGCCAGCTTAGGCAAATAGCAGAAGAATACGGAATAGATTACTATGATTTTAATTTGTGCAGGGAAAACTATCTGCCAATTCAAAAAACTGAAAATTTTATGGATATAGGTCATTTGAATGTAAACGGGGCAGATATTTATACTGATATGTTCTGGAAGGTAATGTCTGGCACGCCAGAAGAAAATGAAAAATATTTTTACCCAACATACGCAGAAAAGCTTCTGTCATCAAAACCGCAGATTTACGGCATATATCAGGTGGATTTTGACGGCACGGATGTCGGCATAGATGCAACAGCCTATAAAGTGGCGGCAAACCGCCCGCAGGATATGGAGTACCGCATATTGCTTACTGTAGAAGACGAGGACACAAGAATGTATCAGGATTTTTCGTCAAATCCATATTTTTCAGTGCCAAGCAGTGAGCATGGCATATGTACAATTGTTGCGAGAGTAAAAGGACAGGAGGAAAAGGTTCAGACATTGGAAATTAATTATTAATTTAATTATCAAAAAATTTTTACTATTATGGATAGTTAATGTGTCATTCTGAGTAAAATAATATACTTCATGAAGGCTTCTGGTATTATGCATATCAGGGCAATCTTTATAAGCACAGATGAGCTTAAAAACGCTACGCCTTAATTCGGGAGTGCAACCATTAGAGCTTTTGGGCGGTTTTTAATTTATGCATTGTAATTGCGTATTTTTTATAATAGTACGAATTATCAAAAAATGATTGACGAAGAAACCTTTTGCATATAATATATAATTGTAACAGAGGTTACATATTAATAATGCTCTAGGTTGTACGTCTCTCAGCATATGAGAATGACCGAACCCTAGAGCTTTTTCAATTATAGGAGGTACTATTATGCGTTGCTTTTATATCAAATGATTACTGGGGGTATAAAACAAAAGGCAGATAACCGAAGTTACCTGCCTGCAGCTCTGAATGAAATAGGTGGGTGACAATCCACATCTCTTTTAAGACCTATAAGGCGTGACGGCTGCCTGTTCCGTCCTCAGATTTCATTCAATATAGTTTACTCATCTGGTAACTTTATTATACAATATTTTGATATAAAGTCAAGATATTTTATTTTTTATTCCATGCCCATGCCCTGTTATTCTCAATGTAATGGGTTAGTTGTGCATCCGTAATTGGATACATGGTGCGAAAAGACAACGCCCCAGCAGCAGAAATCCTAATGGCGACAGCAACATGTGAAGAAAAGCTTTTGATAAAGGAAATACTGCTGTCTTTTGGATGAACGCTTAAATAATCTGGATTTGCAATGATAGAAGGTAGCTGTTCCAGATAATTGTAAAATGTATTATCTGAGATAAAATCCTTTTTGTGCAATTCAGCGTGTTTGATTCTGTCCTTCCAAAATAAAATATCGGTTTCCGAACTAAGTATATTCTCCAATTGAGGCATCTTTTTTATTAAAAAAGCAGTCATATTGTGGCTTAATTTTCCAAGTAAAATCTATAATTTTTTAAATTTCATCTTAAAAAAATCTTAAACATTTTCCCAGTTGGAAATTAATAAAAATACTTGTATACTAGCCTTATCATGATAAAAGAAAATCGGCTGGCAGTGAGCTCAGCCAGCCATTTACGGAGGTTAATATGTACAGCATACTGGTATGTGATGACGAAAAGGATATAGTATCGGCGCTCAGAATTTACCTGACGTCGGAGGGTTACAGGGTATATGAGGCATACGACGGAAAGGAAGCGCTCGAAATCCTCGAAAGGGAAGAAATCCACCTTGTGATAATGGACATAATGATGCCCGTGCTTGACGGCATTTCAGCAATGGTAAAGCTGCGGGAGACAAGCAATGTCCCCGTGATAATGCTGACGGCAAAAAGTGAGGACACCGACAAAGTGCTTGGGCTCAATATCGGCGCTGACGACTATGTGACAAAGCCTTTTAATCCTGTGGAGCTGCAGGCGCGTGTGAAGTCGCAGCTAAGGCGCTATATGCAGCTTGGCGGGAGCGCGTCAAATCCCGATAAAAATTCAAAAGAGGCGCTCATCATAGGCGGCATAGAGCTTGACGACAAGACAAAGGAGGTCACGCTTGACGGCGAAAAAGTGGCGCTCACGCCGACGGAATACGATATACTAAAGCTTTTGATGCAAAGTCCCAACGAAGTATTTTCGCCCGCGCAGATATATAAAAAGGTATGGAAGGATAATCCATACGGCACGGAAAACACGGTCGCGGTACATATCAGGCATATAAGGGAAAAGCTGGAGTATTCGCCCGCAGAGCCGAGATACCTGAAATCAGTCTGGGGGCGCGGGTATAAAATTGAGGCGGAGAATAAAAATGAAAGGAGTTAAAAGATTATGAAAAAGATAAGAGGCTCAATCATGGCAAAGCTTATCGCATGGATTGCGTTCATTGTGGGCATAGGCGCGGCAGTCGCAGGCGGAGCGCTGACGATTATGGCGGTTGATGGCAACTGCTACACGCAGTCATATAAACAGGTGATAGATGAGAATTATGGCGTTTTAAACAGTGTGAATAGCAGCAGGGCATTTTCACGTGATATTAAAGGCTGGGGAGACAGGGTTTTGGACAGAAATTTCAAATACGGCATTGTCAAGGCAGATACTCTAAAAGACATTGAGCTTTCAAGCAGGGACAGCTATGTGTCGGACAATTTTTCGCAGGCTGATTTGGACAAAATCGCGGATAATCCAAATGGGCTGATGCTGACGCAGATAAGATGCTATTTTAACAGTAATGGCGATTACACTATAAAGAGCAGGGGTTATTATGAGGATTATCTGGATAGTGACAACGTTTTTAAGGCGGGGGTTTATTCCGATGGCGGAAGCGTGTCGGAGAATAACGCCGAGGCGACATCAGGCGACTGGAAGGGCTTTTATGCGGACAGCGTATGTTATGATACGACGGGCGGTATTTTTTACTACTACGTAAGCGAAACACAAAGGTATTATCCAGTTCAGAGCGTGACGCTTGCCTATACAAGTCCTGCCGACGGGATAGAGCGCAATTATGCGTACAGCTATGATTTTGACGAGAAGGCATATATATTTAATAGTGTATGGGAAAGCGGAGGAACTGAAGAAGAAGTAACCTACTATGGTGAACCAGGTGAAATGGAAGGAGCCGAAGAAATTGAAGATACCGAAGAAATCGAAGAAACTGATGAGAACATCATACGAGACGCACACAGCGGCAGCGAAAAAGCGGAGAGTGACAGCATAGAGACTCTGCTTATGGGTGACGAAGAAGGCAGGATTACTTTTGACAAACTCAACGGCACATCATTTAATTATAAATGCTGGGGCATGCTGACTATGGACAACATAAGGTGGATTGATGCTTCGGGGATTAAGCTGATAAATGCAAAAAATATCGCAAAGCAGAGTTTTAAGGACAGCCCTGGATATTATCTTGATGAAAATTACACTCTGATAGTAAATATGGCTGATGAGAGTGAAAACTACTGGGTAGTTTCAATAGTGCCGTCTGAGTCTGAAATCAATGCAAACCTGAACAGCGACAGCCAGTATGAACAGCGCAAATATATGCTGAGAACGGCATACAACATGAGATATATAGCAATATATATGTTTATAGCTGGAATAATTATGACATTAGCGTCATTTTTCTTCCTTGTATATTCAGCGGGCTATCGCAAAAACAGCGATACCGTGGTAAAGCTCCCGATAATCGATCGTATGCCTCTGGAGGTTTTGACCGCTATAGTCATAGCGGCTGGCATGGCGCTCGTTTTAGCCGTAGATATTGTTTTTGAACTTGACAGCAGATATGTTATGCTTGGGATAGATGTTTCAATGGCAGCAGCGCTTGTTATGGCGGGCATATTGTGCGCTTTCCTGCTCAGTCTGACAGTAAGGGTGCGCGCGGGAAAATGGTGGCGCGACAGCATATGCTACTCGGTCTATAAGGCTCTGGGAAAAGTAGCGTCAATACTTGCCAGAAATATCAGACTGCTATGGAAGGTCATCGCCACGCTCGCGGCAGTATCAGTCGTGGAGCTTATTGCTATCAGCATATGCTGGCATGAAATGGACATTTTGGTTATACTGTGGTTCATTGAAAAGGTAATTATTTTTGTGGTATTCATATGGCTTGCGCTGCAGCTTAAAGGACTTCAAGAAGGCAGCAGACGCCTTGCAGACGGCGATTTACAGTACAAAATAAGCACTGAAAAAATGTTTTGGGAATGCAGAAAGCATGCCGAAAACTTGAACAAAATCAGCGATGGAATGTCAAAGGCGGTAGACGAGCGCATGAAAAGCGAGCGCTTAAAGACAGAGCTTATCACCAATGTATCGCACGACATTAAGACGCCGCTGACTTCCATAATAAATTATGTCGATTTGCTTGAAAAAGAGCATTTGGAAAACGAAAAGGCGGTCGAGTATCTCGAGGTACTTGAACGGCAGTCGGCAAAGCTTAAAAAGCTTACAGAGGACTTGGTTGAGGCGTCAAAGGCGTCGACAGGTAATCTTGAAGTCGAAAATGAGCAGATTGAGGCGGGAGTGTTTTTGACTCAGACAGTCGGCGAGTTTGAGGAAAGGCTTTCAGCGGCGGGTTTGGAGCTGATTGTCAGCAAGCCCGACGATAAAGTGTATATCACGGCAGACGGCAGGCATCTGTGGCGCGTGGTTGACAACCTAATGAATAATATCTGCAAATACGCCCAGCCTAATTCAAGAGTGTATGTAAATTTGGAAACTACGGACGAGGATATTTCGATAATATTTAGAAATATGTCAAAATTTCCTCTGAACATAAACGGCGACGAGCTGCAGGAGCGCTTTGTGAGAGGAGACAAGTCGAGAAACACGGAGGGACACGGGCTCGGTCTTTCCATAGCCAAGAGCCTTATGGATTTGATGAATGGAAAGATGGAGATTTATGTTGACGGCGATTTGTTCAAGGTGGTGCTGAAATGGCATATTCAAAAGTAATGGATAAAGTAACGGAGAGACATTATTTGTATTGACGATGTATGCTGTAATATAGTAAAATAAATGAAAGGGGAGGCGTATAAGTTCTTAAGGCAGGCAAGTGTTATAAAGCGTAATTTCATTTTATGTCAGGTGTTCGGAACTTAAGCCTGAAACAATGGAAAACAGAACGCTTATGGAGTGCGGTGATATACTGGCTTAAAATGGAGGATTTTATTTATGTCAATAACGAGGTTTTACTGTTACGATAATGATTTGTGCGTTGGCGAGGCGCTTTTTTATCCTAAGCATGTTGTGCTGAACTGGAAGCCTGATAAGGAGTTAAGCCCCCATGCCCTGCGGTATAAATACAGGTACACAGACTATTTTATAAGCCAGCTGTGCACAATGCCCAGAGAGTTTGTAAAGAATAAGTCCACTATCATGATTAAGTATCATCACTTGATTTTAAAGAAGGAATGACAGTCTTATAACCTTGCCGTAAATATTCATATATAATTTAACAAAATTTTACAGCCAAATCTTAGTAAACTTGATTATGCTTTGCAGGTTGATATTTTGGCTGACATAGGTTATACTATAGTTAATCTGAAATGTGCGATTACTCTTGTCATTTTGAACCTACATCACTTTAAACGGGATTCCTACATTGCCTGATTAATGTCATGCCCCCCATTACGGCTAGGGGAAGACAGCGAGATGGTTGCGGTTGCCCACCTAGCATTGGCTAGGAGTCAAAATACAGGAGACGGCATTTTGGAGAGACACTAAAGAAAGAGCAGCCTTTGGGCTGCTTTTTGTGTTATCTTAAACAGCGGAGGTATCGGTATAAAAATCAATCTCAACAAGGGCAGGCGGCTTTTGATTGCAGTGCTGTGGGTAATAATCGCAGTCGGCATATACCAGTGCGCCGTGACGCTCAACGGAAAGGACAATCCGAAAGAAACGGCTCGGCTTGAGAAAGAGGACAAAGGGCAAAACGGCGAAGACGCGAAACTAAATGAAAAAACACAGACCGAAAGCCAAGCCGCAAACATCACGGAAACGCCCGCACAGATGGAAACGCTCCCATTTGACCGCAATATAAGGGTGCTTATCAAGACGGAAAATTTTGATGATATTTTCCATAAGGAAATAAGGCTGTCAGGAACGGAAGGGTTGGAGATAAGGCTTGGCAGCAAAAGCAGGATTTTTTCACCCAACGAGGAGTGTCTGATTACAGCCGAAAGCCTTGCGGGGAACACGCTAATCATACGAAGCGTCAGTGGCGGCAGCGAAAATGAGAACGGCAGCAGTGAAAACGGCGGCAGCGAAAATGAGAACGGCAGCAGTGAAAACGGTGGCAGCGAAAATGAAAATGGCATCAGCGAAAATAGTGGCAGCGGAAACGGCAGAATACGCTTGCTTAATGTAAAGCGAAACGGCGATGCGCAGTACAGAGGAACTATCGAGTGTTACGGTACGGACAGCGGGATAGTCGTAGTAAATGAGCTTACAGTCGAGGAATACCTTTACGGCGTAGTGCCAAGTGAAATGCCGTCGTCATATCCGATTGAGGCGCAGAAGGCGCAGGCAATAGGCGCGAGAACATATGCTTATTTCCACAAAAGGGAATATACCTATCCGCAGTGGCGGGCGCATGTTGACGACAGCACGACATTTCAAGTGTATATGAATATCCCCGAAACAGATGAGGCGAAAAATGCCGTTGACGCGACAAGAGACTTGGTGCTGCTGCATGACGGCACGCTTATTCAAAGCTTTTACTATTCCACGTCAGGCGGCTACAGTGCGGGGAACGGTGCGTGGAGCGACGGCATATTTACGCAGAGCGAAGATGACTATATGATTGAAACAGGCGAGGACATTTTCGCGGAAAACAGCAACGAGAGCGAGCAGAAATACAAGGAATACATAGACAGCGGCAATCCCGAGGATATCGAATACAGTGAGCCGTGGTACCGATGGGAATATATAAAAAATTTTGATGCGGACACGGTAAAACAGCTTTTTACGCGCCTTTACTCAATGTACCAGTCACAGCCCTACAATGTGCGGATTAGGTCAAAGCTTTTAGGCGCGGATAAGCTGGCGGAGGAAACACAGATAAACGACATACGCGTGCTGACGCGCCAGAAAAGCGGGCTTGTATCGAGTCTTATCATAGAAACGCCGAATTTTACCGTAAACGTGCGCACGCAGAACAGCATACGGCAGGCGCTTGCCTTTACAGGCGATATCGTGATAAAAAACGACGGGAATGCCTTCACAGTTGGGAATATCCTGCCAAGCGCATATTTTTACATAGAAAAAAGCTTTGATAAAAGCGCGGAAAAGGGGAATAATCTAAAAGGTATAGTAATACGCGGGGCTGGATTGGGGCATGGCGCGGGAATGTCGCAGAACGGCGCAAAATGTCTGGCGCAAAAGGGTTTCACGGCGGAGCAGATATTGGCATATTATTATAAGAGCAGTATAGAAGCCATATCAGATGGGAGCTTTTAGAATGTCGGATATACCTTTTGGCACGAGATTATACAGATTCCAAAAACAGATACGCAGAAGTGTTGCCGAGGCGGAGGTCGCAGTCTACGCCTCGGGCGCTGCGTTCTTTTTGTTTTTGTCCATTATTCCTATGATAATGCTGGTGAGCGGGCTTTTGCCGCATGGGGCGATTGCGCAGAAGGATATGGTAAATATTTCTCAGGCGGTAATACCCGAGCGCGTGTACAGCTTTCTGATGGGGATTGTGGACAGCTATCACAGAAGTAATATGACACTACTGTCATTTTCTGCCGTAGTTATTGTGTGGTCGGCGTCAAAGGGAATGCTTGCGCTGATACGGGGCTTGAACCATATATATGAGGTTGAGGAATCGCGGAATTATATAGTGCTCAGGCTTAAGGCGGCGTTTTACACCGTGTTTCTGCTGTTTGCGCTGGTATTGTCCATAGGCATACTGGTGTTTGGAAATACCGTGGCGAAAATGCTTATTCCTGACGGCGGCTTTGCTGAAACGCTGTGGCGTGTGTTTGGCGGTCTGCGCCATGTCTTTGTCGCGGGAATGATTTCCGTGGTTTTTTGCACTATGTACAGCCTGCTGCCAAATAACCAGCTTTCGTGGCGCGAGCATTATCCAGGGGCGGTTTTTACGTCAGTGTTCTGGACACTTTACTCGTTTGCGTTTTCCGTTTATATAGATTATTTTGACGGGTTTGCGATGTATGGCAGCCTTACTACGATAATTATTGTGATGATATGGCTGTATTTCTGCATGTATATATTTTTCTGCGGGGCGCTGGTGAATAAGTGGATTTTTGAGCGGGAGGTTGAGGTTGGAAAATGTTAAGATATTAAACCATATATTTACATCTCTTTGTTATAATGTTAAAATTGTTTTGTCGAAAATGATTTTTACAGGAGGCAGGATAGATGAAGCGCAGATTTAATGTGACAGGTTCATGTATTCCTATGAGGCATTATATGGTAAGGCTTGACAGCAGGCTGAAAAAGATTAAGGATGATTTTGTGGATTATGGCAGTTATTTTGTAATCAACAGGGGACGCCAGTACGGCAAAACCACCACCTTGCGGGCGCTGGAGGAATATCTGAAGGACGATTATCTTGTGCTGTCGCTCGACTTCCAGCAGCTCAGCACAGAAGATTTTGCAGATGAATTAACATTTTCACAGGCATTGGCGGAAATGATTATCAGGGAATTTAATATAATGAAGCTTGATGGCGGCGAAGCGCTTGAAGCATTGAAAAAATTTGGCGGAGAAAAGGAAGGCTTAAAGGAGCTGTTTATCAGTCTAAGCGGTATGTGCGAAAAAAGTCCCCGCCCAATCGTAATGATGATAGACGAGGTGGACAGCGCTTCAAACAATCAGGTGTTTATAGATTTTCTGGCACAGCTTAGAAGTTACTATCTTAACCGTGACAAGATGCCGATTTTTCATTCCGTAATTCTGGCGGGAGTATATGACATTAAAAATTTAAAGCTAAAGCTGCGCCCCGAGTCGGAGCACCAGTACAACAGTCCATGGAACATAGCGGCGAAATTTAACATAGATATGAATTTTTCAGCGGCTCAGATTGCGTCAATGCTTGACGAATACGAAGCCGACAACCGCACAGGCATGGATATACAAAAAATAGCAGAGGAGATATACCAATACACATCAGGCTATCCAGTGCTTGTATCGTCAATCTGCAAGTGCATTGATGAAGAACTGCCGTACAGCGGCGCATTTGGCACTTTAAGCGGCGCGTGGATAAAGGAGGGCGTGGCGGCGGCGGTAAAGCAGATATTGAAGGAGGGCACTCTGCTGTTTGAAAGCATGGCAAAGCAGCTTGACGCATACCCGGATTTATGTAAAATAGCCGAGGACATCATATATTGCGGCAAAAAGATACCGTTCAGCCTTGAAGAAAAATCAATAAGCTTAGGGCATATGTTTGGCTATCTAAAAGAAGAAAACGGTCATGTAGCGATTGCGAACAGAATGTTCGAAATGTGTCTTTTAAATATGTTTATGGCAAAGGAAGCAATCCGCAGCGATGTCTACGCGCGGGGCGGCAGCGACAGAATAGGTTTCATAAAGGACAATAGACTCAATATGGAGCTTGTCCTGAAAAAATTCGCCGAATACTTCACGGAAATTTACGGACAGAAAGATGAGGGTTTTATCGAAAAGCAGGGGCGGAAGATTTTTCTTATATATTTAAAGCCTATTATCAACGGCGCAGGCAACTATTACATTGAAGCGCAGACACGCGACGAGAGGCGCACAGACGTAATCGTGGATTATCAGGGCGAGCAGTTTATAGTAGAGCTTAAAATATGGCATGGCAGCGAATACAATGAGAGAGGCGAGCGCCAGCTTGCGGAATATTTAGACTATTACCATAAGGACAAGGGTTATATGCTCAGCTTTAATTTCAACAAAAATAAGGAAGTCGGAGTGAAGGAAATCAAGGCGGGAGATAAGGTAATCGTGGAAACTGTGGTATAGAACGCAATTTAAGCGAACGATAAAAAACATTAGTATGGATTTTGCATTATGGATTTGGAGTATAAAGATTATGAAAAACAATATTAGATTTTTAACGTTAGCCTTAACAGGCATATTGGCGCTGGGCGGCTGTTCTTTGCAGGGAGCGTCAAAGGCAGACGAAGACAGCCACGAAACTATTGAGTTTAACGGGGCTGACACAGAAAATGATGACAGTGAAGAAACTAAGGAAGCATCAAAGGAGCAGACTGATGATGGACAGGCGCAGACAGATGAAAGCGCGGAGACTTTGGATGCAGAGGAAGGGCAGGCAAAGGCGCCTGCGGTTTCAATAAAACAGAGCGAGAGAAAGGAAATATATGACGACACAGGAAAAGTCCTGATTATGACGGAAAGCCATGCGATTGTTGAGATTACTTCTGATGGGTTTGATGCCTTGAAGAAAACTGTCGAGGGCTATTATGGAAAAGACAATACTGATACATTAGACGAAATGACGGAGGAGGCGCAAAATCATCTTCAGGGAATGAAGGAATTGGAGGACTATGATGTTTCGCAGTTTCCGACTTACTATATGGACAAGACAGCCAGCCTTGAGAGAAGTGACAGCAGTGTCATAAGCTTTTCGAATATGGATTATGAGTATTGGGGAGGGGCGCATGGCAATTATGCTACTTACGGATATACGGTCGATGTGGAAAGCGGCAGCGAATTAAAGTTTGAGGATATAATCACTGATATGGAGGGCTTTCGCGCAGAGGCAGTGCCGTATGTGACAGACAAGCTTGATGAGGATTATGGCGACGGACTTTTCCCAGAATATGCCGAGACTGTGGGCAGTACGTTTGGCGGAGAGTATGAGCCTAGCTGGTTTCTGAACGCGACGGGAATTGTCATTGTGTTCCAGACCTATGAGGTAGGACCGTACGTGATGGGGCAGGCGGTTGTCACATTGCCGTATTCCCAGTTTGGCAAATATATGAATGAAAAATACCTTGCGCCTAAGGGTGAACTTGTGGCAGGCGTTTCCGCAAATATGGATATGTCGGCGTTTCTCGGAGAGAGCGGAGAGGTTTCGATCAATTCGATAAATAATGAGTATGACGCAAGCGAGGTGCTGATAGTCGCTGGAACGGCGAGCGAACAGGTCTCAAACAGCGGATATTTTCAGGGCGCGTATGTGGTGAGAAATGCGCAGGGCAGGATTTTTATGATTGTTTCCGCAGATAAAAATTCCTTTGTCTATGAGATCACGGGCGGAAATGTCACAAAGTGCGACGAGCTTGTGGATTCTAGGGTGATCGGTGAAAATGTAGGTACAGACAAGCTTAGCTTTAGCGTGGATTTGAATATTTTAGGCACGTATTTTTCCAATATGATATATAAGCTTACGGATGACGGAAAGCTTGAGCAGACAGAGGAGATATTTTATAGAAATACTGATAAGCAGTATGTCACGCTTGAATCGCAGTATGTCATGACAGTAATGAAGGAGCTGCCCGTAGTGCAAAGCGGCGGGGAAAATAAGCTTGCGGTCGGCACGAAGCTTTATATCACGGGCACAAACAATAAGGATAAGGCATATTTTGAAATCGTCAAGGATGACGGCAAAGGCGGCATCGAGTTTACAGGAGACAACGGCGAGATTGATTTTTCCATAGAACAGTCAGAAAGCGGAAGGACGCTTTATATTGACGGCGTTTCAGAATATGAGTATTTTGATAAGATTCCGTATATGCAATAGTAAAATTTATGTTGACAGAAATATGAGGCTATGTTTATACCATGTATATACATAGTCTCCATTTCAGAGAGGGGTGCCGCCAATGACTACACAAATAAAAGCATGGGGAAACAGCCAAGGAGTAAGGCTGCCAAAGGAACTGCTTTCTTTAGCTGGAATACAAAATAATGACATTCTTGATGTGGAGGTCGTTGATGGGAGTATTGTGTTAAAAAAAGCAGGGTTTAAACACATGACTTTGGAAGAACGCGCACAGGAATATGGCGGAAGGCTTGAGCCGTATGATGAGTTTGACTGGGGAGAGCCTGTAGGACGTATTTGACCCCGCTGCATATTGCGATAAATTCAGAAAGCGTGAATGGAATTGTCATGTGTGAGCAGGTAAGGATGGTCGATTTACGATGCAGGGGATATAAAAGGACAGGTGAAATCCCTTATTCAGAAATGATTAATATAGCAGATGCAATTCAAGGGATTTTTGACTATTATTGATTTGAGGGATTTGTGAAAATAATATGTAAAATTATTCCTTGACATTTCCAGCTTAATGGCATAAGATGTTTCTTAGATGTTTTAAATGATTTTAAATAGAATAATAAGACAAATGCGGTGAAGGTGCAAAGTAGCGCTATGCTTTCTGCCAGAGAATGGGGGTCATCGGCTGTAAGCCTCCTACAGTTCAGGCATAACGGCGAATTTCCCACCAGAGCAGTCTTTTTGAAATGTGTGCGTAAAACTCACATTGTAGGAAAGAACGTGTCGGCACGTTACGCCGCCAATGAGTGTAGGGCATTTTTGTAAAAATGCCTTAAATCAGGGTGGTACCGCGGTTTATTCGTCCCTTGCAGCTTAGTGTGTTAGGCTGTGAGGGATTTTTATATTTTATGGTTAAGTAATCAATATGCGAGAATGGAGGATTTATTGATGAAGGAAAGGTTAGAAAAGCTCAAGGCGGAGGCAATCCGCCAGATTAATGAGAGCGAGGCGCTTGACAAATTAAATGAAGTCCGCGTCAATTTTCTTGGTAAAAAGGGCGAGCTTACGGCGGTTTTAAAGAGCATGAAGGACGTAGCCCCCGAGGACAGACCAAAAGTAGGTCAGCTTGTGAACGAGGCGAGAGAAGAAATCGAGAAGGTTCTCGATGAGGCAAAGACAAATATGGAGAGGAAGCTTCGCGAGGCAAAAATGGCGGCGGAGGTTATAGATGTGACACTTCCGTCGCAAAAAAGCAACATGGGACACAGACACCCAAACACTATAGCGCTTGAGGAAGTGGAGCGCATTTTCATAGGAATGGGCTATGAGGTTGTGGAAGGTCCTGAGGTTGAAAAGGACTATTACAATTTTGAGGCTCTTAATATTCCCGCAGACCACCCCGCAAAGGACGAACAGGACACATTTTATGTAAACGGTGATATCCTGCTCAGGACTCAGACGTCAGGCGTACAGATACATGAGATGGAAAAAGGCAGGCTCCCGATTAGAATGATTGCCCCGGGGCGCGTGTTCAGGGCAGATGAGGTTGACGCGACACATTCGCCGTCTTTCCACCAGATAGAGGGGCTTGTGGTTGACAAAAACATAACCTTTGCGGATTTAAAAGGTACGCTTGCGGAGTTTGCAAAGGAGCTTTTCGGCGAGGACACAAAGGTAAAATTCAGACCGCATCATTTCCCGTTTACGGAGCCGTCCGCGGAGATGGACGTTTCGTGCTTTAAGTGCGGCGGCAGCGGATGCCGTTTCTGCAAGGGCGAGGGCTGGATCGAAATCCTTGGCTGCGGAATGGTGCATCCAAAGGTACTCCGTATGTGCAACATAGACCCCGAGGAGTATTCGGGCTTTGCATTTGGCGTAGGCTTGGAGAGAATTGCGCTGCTCAAATATGAGATTGACGATATGCGCCTGCTTTATGAAAATGATATAAGGTTCTTAAAGCAGTTCTAATAATGGATAGATAGGAGAGAATTAAAATGAACACACCGTTATCTTGGATTAAAGAATATGTGCCTGAGCTTTCGTGCGGCGACAAGGAATACTGCGACGCTATGACGCTTTCGGGCACAAAGGTCGAGGGGCATGAGCGCCTTGACAAAAACCTTGAAAAAATAGTAGTAGGGCGCATTGACAAGATAGAGCGCCACCCTGACGCTGACAAGCTTATAATCTGCCAGGTAAATGTAGGCGCAGAAACAATACAGATTGTGACTGGCGCGCCGAATTTAAGCGAGGGCGACTATGTGCCTGTAGTGCTTGACGGAGGAAAAGTCGCGGGCGGACACGACGGTGGTCCCCTGCCAGAAAACGGCATAAAAATCAAGGCTGGAAAGCTGCGCGGAGTAGAGTCAAACGGCATGATGTGCTCTATCGAGGAGCTTGGTTCGAGCAGGGATATGTACCCTGAAGCGCCTGAAAACGGAGTTTATGTATTCAAAAAAGAGGTTGAGCTCGGCATTGACGCTGTAGAGGCGCTGGGACTTCATGATACGGTTGTCGAGTATGAGGTAACTTCAAACCGCGTTGACTGTTACAGCGTACTGGGCATAGCAAGAGAGGCGGCGGCTACCTTCAGAAAGCCGTTTGTGCCGCCTGTAGTGGAGATTAAAGGGAGCGGTGACGACGTAAACAATTATATTTCTGTAGAAGTAAAGGACACGGATCTATGCCCGCGTTATTGCGCAAGAGTCTGCAAAAACATCAAAATCGCGCCCTCGCCCGAATGGATGCAGAGAAGGCTTGCGGCGAGCGGCATCAGACCCATCAACAATCTGGTGGACATTACAAACTATGTGATGATGGAATACGGCCAGCCCATGCACGCGTTTGATTTAAGCACTGTGGCGGGAAATAAGATAATAGTAAGGCGCGCCAATGACGGCGACGAGTTCCAGACGCTTGACGGGCAGATGAGAAAGCTTGACTCAGACGTGCTTATGATTTGCGACGCCGAAAAGGAGATAGGCATAGCGGGCATTATGGGCGGCGAAAATTCAAAAATCACCGACGACGTGAAAACCGTGCTTTTTGAGGCGGCTACGTTTAACGGCGCGAATATCAGGAAATCAGCAAAGCGTATCGGGCTTAGGACTGAGGCGTCAGGCATTTTTGAAAAAGGCCTTGACCCCAGAAACGCGGAGGACGCGATAAACAGGGCGTGCCAGCTTATCGAGCTGTTTGGCTGCGGCGAGGTCGTAGACGGCATGGTTGATGTCAAAGTGCCTTTGAAGGAGCTTAGGCAGGTTGCGTTTGAGCCCGAAAAGATAAATAAGTTTCTTGGCACGGATATTTCGAGAGAGGAAATGCTTGAAATATTTGAAAGGCTTGAAATCGCATATGATGAGAATACAAATATGCTGACCGCACCGTCGTTCAGACAGGATATAGAGTGCTTTGCGGATATTGCGGAGGAGGTCGCAAGATTCCACGGATATGACAAGATACCGACGACGCTTCCGAGCGGAGAGGCTACGACGGGCAAGCTTACCTTTAAGCTTAGAATCGAGGAGAAAGCAAGGGACATAGCGGAATACTGCGGATTTTCACAGGGCATGTGCTATTCGTTTGAAAGCCCCAAGGTATTTGACAAGCTGTTTATCCCTGCGGACAGCCCGCTTAGGCAGACAGTGACTATTTCCAATCCGCTGGGCGAGGACTTTTCAATTATGAGGACTATTTCGCTGAACGGAATTCTGACATCACTGTCAACTAATTATAATAGAAGAAACAAAAATGTGCGTCTGTACGAGCTTGGAAATATTTATATTCCAAAGAGCGTACCTGTAGTAGATTATCCTGATGAGAGAATGCAGTTTACACTTGGAATGTACGGCGACGGCGATTTCTTTACAATGAAGGGCGTTATCGAGGAATTTTTTGAGAGCATCGGCATGCGTAAAAAGCCTAAATATGATCCAAATGCAGGAAAGAGCTTTTTGCACCCAGGGCGTCAGGCGCTTGTAAAATATGATGATATTGTTGTCGGATTTTTGGGCGAGCTTCACCCTGATGTGGCGGACAACTACGACATGGATACAAAGGTTTATGTGGCAGTGCTTGATATGCCGGAAGTAGTTAAGCTTGCATCGTTTGACAGAAAATATGAGGGCATTGCGAAATACCCCGCCGTGTCGCGCGATATCAGTATGGTAGTGCCTAAAAAGGTGCTTGTGGGCGATATTGAAGACGTGATTGATCAGCGTGGAGGCAAGATACTTGAGGACTACCAGCTGTTTGACATCTATGAGGGCGCGCAGATTAAGCCTGGCTTTAAGTCGGTCGCATACTCGATCACATTCAGGGCAAAGGACAGGACATTGGAGGACAATGACGTGTCGGCTGCTATGAAGAAGATCTTGAACGGCTTGGAAGCGCTGGGAATAGAGCTTAGGGGATAATATGGAAGAATTGCTAAAGAAGGATTTTTACTTTGAGCTTCCCGAGGAGCTTATAGCCCAAGATCCACTTGAAGACAGGTCGGCGTCAAGGCTTATGGTTTTGGACAGGAAGACGGGGGCGGTCGAGCATAAGGTATTTTCAGACATACTTGATTATCTCAATGCGGGTGACTGCCTTGTGCTAAACAATACCAAGGTAATACCCGCACGGCTAATGGGCGTAAAGACAGAAACAGGTGCGGCTATAGAGGTGCTTTTGCTCAAAAGACGTGAAAATGATGTGTGGGAAACCTTGGTAAGACCTGGGAAAAAGGCGAGAGTCGGCGCTGTAATAAGCTTTGGCGGCGGTGCTTTGACTGGCGAAGTCATTGAAATAGCAGATGAAGGCAACAGGCTGATAAAGTTTTCATATGAGGGCATTTTTGAGGAGGTTTTGGACAGGCTTGGCGAGATGCCCTTGCCACCGTATATCACGCATAAGCTTGCGGATAAAAACCGTTATCAGACAGTCTATGCTAAATATGAAGGCTCTGCCGCCGCGCCGACGGCAGGACTTCATTTTACTAAGGAGCTTTTAAAAAAGGTCGAGGACAAGGGCGTAAAAATAGCTTATGTCACGCTGCATGTGGGGCTTGGCACGTTTCGCCCTGTGAAGGAGGACAATCTTTTAAACCACCATATGCATTCGGAATATTATGAGGTGACTGATGAGGCGGCGCAGATTATCAACAGCACAAAGGCGGCAGGCGGCAGCGTAATATGCGTAGGCACTACCAGCTGCCGCACCGTGGAGAGCGCGGCTGACGAATCGGGCAGAGTGCGGGCAGGCAGTGGTAATACGGAGATTTTTATTTATCCCAGCTATAAATTCAAGGTGCTTGACAAGCTGATAACTAATTTTCATCTGCCAGAGTCAACGCTTATAATGCTTGTGTCCGCGCTTGCGGGACGTGAGAATGTGCTTAACGCGTACAAAACGGCAGTTGAGGAGAAATACAGATTTTTTTCTTTTGGTGATGCTATGTTTATAAGTTGACATATTCTGCTTATTGGGATAAACTAAAGTTAGTTATTATTCCGAACACGGACAAAGGAGCAGAGGTGTTATGGTAGAGAGAAGAAGTAGCAAGAGAACAGAGTTAAGGTCAAAGCTGCTGGTTAAGCGTGTAGCTTCTGGCGAACAGGAAGAAATCAATGTTGAGGTTATGAATGTGTCCAGGACAGGCATAGGTTTTTACTGTGATGAGCTGCTTGATATGGGGACTGTATATGAGGCGTATCTGACTATTTGGACTAAGGAGATTATTCATGCGTTTATAGAGATTGTCAGGATTGAGAAAAAGCCTGATACATTTGAATACGGGGGACTGTTTATCGGTATGCCCGAGATTGACCTGCAGAGGATTGATGTGTATAATGTGGTGTCTGATGCCGATAAATACATAAATAAAGACTGATATTATTATGAAAATATCGTGAATGGCTCTGTCTGAGAAATTAAATGCTAAAGCTGCCCGGCTGATTGGTCGGGCTGTTTTCGTGTTGATTTGGGGTATTTCACATTTATTTGAGATGATAAACGGTATTGGGGGATTGCTATGAGTTCAAGAGTTAAAAATATGACGGAGGGAAAGCCGGCGCCTCTGATATTGTCGTTTGCGCTGTCGCTTATGACAGGCAATGTATTCCAGCAGCTTTATACCGTGGTTGATACTATGGTTGTCGGAAAGGTGCTTGGCGTCAATGCGCTTGCGGCGCTTGGCGCGTCTGACTGGTTTAACTGGCTTATGCTTGGCGTTATACAGGGATTTACGCAGGGCTTTGGAATAATGATGGCGCAGGAGTTTGGGGCGGGGCATGAAAAAAGGCTCAGGCGTGTTGTTGGCAATTCGGTATGTCTATCTGTATTGGCGGTTATCGCGCTTGTGGCGCTGGGACAGCTTCTTGCCGAGCCTGTGCTTAGGGTTTTGAAGACGCCTGATGACATTATCGGCGGTTCGCTGCTGTATCTTAGGATAATGTTTATGGGTATTCCGATAGTGATGCTTTACAATCTGCTTGCAAGCATTCTGCGTTCGCTTGGCGATGGAAAGACACCGCTTAATGCTATGATTGTGGCATCGTTTACCAATATTGCGCTTGATTTGCTTTTTGTGATGGTATTTCACTGGGGAATTGCGGGCGCGGCTGCGGCGACGCTGATTGCGCAGCTTGTTTCGAGCGTTTTCTGTATTTATCATATCAGGAAAATAGAGATGCTTTCGTTTGAAAGGTCGGATTTTGGGCTTCATAAGGATATGACGGGAAAGCTTATGTTTTTGGGGCTTCCGATGGCTTTTCAGAATGCGATTATTTCTGTGGGCGGTATGATTGTCCAGTCGGTGGTGAATGGCTTTGGCGTTATTTTTATCGCGGGATTTACGGCGACGAACAAGCTTTATGGGCTGCTTGAGATAGCGGCGACTTCATATGGGTATGCGATGGTTACTTATGTGGGGCAGAATCTGGGCGCGGGCAAGGTGGAGCGCGTGCGTAAGGGAGTGCGCGCGGCGGTTGGGATTGCGATTGTGACGTCTGTTATTATTGCGGCGGTTATGCTGATTTTTGGAAAGTTGATTTTGGGGCTGTTTATTTCGGGTTCGGCGGAGGTGTTTGAGCAGACGCTTGAGGTGGCGTATTTTTATCTGGCTGTGATGAGTGCGTGTCTGCCGATACTTTATATTTTGCATGTGACGCGGTCGGCTATTCAGGGTATGGGAGATACGGTGCTGCCTATGATGTCGGGGGTGGCGGAGTTTGTGATGAGGACGGCTACGGCGCTTATTTTGCCTAGGCTTGTGGGGCAGGATGGGATTTTCTTTGCTGATATTATGGCTTGGTTGGGGGCTGATGTGATTTTGGTGGGGAGTTATTTGGTGAAGGTGAAAGGGTTGATGGGGCAGATGGGGGAGAATTGAAAGGAGGACGAAACTGCCTGATATAATGCCGCGCCGTGCGGTGGCTGGGAATGTGAAATTTTCTAATGCAATGCATTTAGGTGTTTTAAGGCGGTCGCGGCCGTCGTGAGGCGACGTCCGTGTCGCCGCCCGACTAAAATCGGCGTCCGTGCCGATTTTGCCGCTTGGTTTTGAGCATTGCATAAGAAAATTGCACATTCCCGACCAAGGCGTGGTGCGGCATTATATCAGGCAGTTTCTGGTTGTTGGTGGAATTTTGGTTTTGTAATTAATTATTTTTTAATAAGTATTTGAGGAGCTTTATTTGGTAATGTGGAATTTGGGAGAGATGTGTAAAATAAGTGGTGTTGTTTGTGTGGAGGGAATGTAACTATATATGATATGGTACATTAACACGATTTTTGTATATTTTGGATAAATTCGGTTGGTTTAGGGTATGTTGTGCAGACGTCTATATTTTGTTAAATAATGGAGGGAGAGGATAAAAATGGGTAGAGCTGGTTCGGGAGGACATCATTCGTCGCATTGCAGTGGTGGGCATCATGTGAGCAGGTCGTCAAGCAGCCATAGGTCGTCAAGTAGTCATAGGTCATCGAGCAGCAGTGTAAGGCGTAGTAATAGTTATAGGAGAAGCTATAGTCACGGGCGTGTTTATGGTCGTGTTTATGGCGGCTCATACAGTTATCGGAATGACGGCTCTGGCGGCAGTATTGGCAGAGTGGGCAGGATTGCGGGGATTATTGGTTTTGCCATAGTATTTATTTTTTTGATAGAGGCGGTCTTTATTTTTGGACAGATATTTGAAGGCAGCGGAGGCGCGAGTGCGATAAAGCGGACTAAGATTAAGGATTGTCCGCCGTATGTTGATGACTGTATTCTTGATGAGCTTGGCTGGTTTGACGATGAGCGGGCAGCAGAGGCGGGATTAAAGAATTTCTGGGAAAAGACAGGGGTGCAGCCTATTGTGTATCTGAGGAGCTATGATAAGGCTTTAAGGAATGACGCACAAAAGGAGGACTGGGCTGTTGATTATTTTGAAACGGAAGGCTTTAAAGAAAATGCATTTTTGTTTGTCTACTTTGCAGAGGAGGATGCGGACAATGATGTGGGGTATATGTGTTATGTGAGCGGGTATGAGGCAGATGCTGTGATGGATGATGAGGCTGTGGATATTTTCTGGGATAATATTGACAACTACTGGTACACGGATTTATCGACAGATGATATGTTTGAAAGGGTCTTTGACAATACGGCAAATGAAATAATGGGTGGTTCTGTGTTGATTGGAAGCAATGTGGCTTTTGTTTTGGGAATTGCCATTTTACTTATCATAGTCAGCGTTATTATTTATATGTGCCACAAAAAGCCTGCTGCCGCTGTGGTTACAGACAGCGCCGCAGCAGGTCAGACGGTCTATAATGCTGGCACTGGGGTTGACAGCGGCAGCAGTGCAAATACAGGTAATACGTATAATGCAGGCGGTATATATGGTACAGGCAGCCCAAGCGGCACAGATGGGAATGTGCCGCAGCATGATATATCGGGATTTACGGATAAGTATTGACAAGGGCACAGGAAGGATTATTGATTATTCGATGATTTCAGCATCTTCGGTGTCGTAAATCAGCATTGCCTGTATGTTTGTGAGTCTGATGTTTGCCTTTAAGGGGAAAGTCGTTTTGCCTTTTTGCTCGCCGTCAGGACAGTGTACGTCAAGCTTTGTGTCAATCAAGCCCAGATTATTTGTAAGGTTGCCAGCAAATATAACGCTGCCTGCACTGACGCCTATGACTAGTTTGTCTGCGTTGATATATGCCATTAAAGTTTTATTAAAACCTGTTTCGTTTATTCTTTGGAGAAGGTATTCTGTTCTGCCGCCGCATATATACACAACATCATACTGTATTATTTCATCATATGTCATTCCTGCGTGGAGGTCGCATACTGTGATATTTTTTACAGGTATGCCGCATTTCAGCAGATCATTCATACATTTTGGAAGTACAGCAATTGCGTCTGCGTCAACAGCGGCAGTGGGGATAAATAAGGCTTTTACGCACATCATATCCTTGCGGATAAGTTTTACAAAAAAGTTTTTCAGGCTTTCAGTTTCCAAGCCTGCGGAAGTCAGCATAACTTTCATAACACACTCCATTCAAAGATGATTAAAATTTTTTAACGGTATCTTGTATTTCAGCAAGCGTATAAATTATTCAGTCCAATTCATTTCGGCATCTGTAATGCCTTGTTTTCTACATTCATGGCAGACATAATCCTTTTCAGCCTGATTGCCAATATGGTATTTTAAAATTTTGTTTCTGAAGACAATATATTTTTCATTAGCGGCTTTAAAGTCAACAAACCAATTTCCGCCTTTGGCTGCGTCGGCAATCATCACTTTTGAGATAAGGCTTGGGAAATCACGCTTTGAGCTTGTAAAAAACAGGGCAGTCCAGTATTTTGGCTTTCCGCCCGCGTGCCACAGCTCGATTTTGTGTACTGTGATAAAGTCCAAAATACTGTCGTCATCAATACTTTCCTTGATGAGTATGCCCTCGTAGAGCTCATTTTTCTTTTCGGCTATGGCATTATTGCCGCAAAGGTGGGTTTCCTTTATGCTGTTTAGCGACAGCTCGTCTTTAACTAAAATATCAATCGGACAATTAAATGTCTGTCCCAAAATCAACAGTTTATCAAGCTCAGGCAGTGCGATGTCAGCTTCCCATTTTGAGATAGACTGTCTGCTCACGCCGCATATGTCTGCAAGCTCCTCCTGCGTCATTTTTGCGGCTTTACGCAGTTCTATTAGTTTTTCTGAAAGCTTCATAAAAATTCTCCTTTTTGCGTACATGTGGTTTTGGCGCAGGTATAAATTTAATTTATGTTGCCGTCGCCTGTTGTAGTATGTGTATATTATAATAAAATTCTCCGCGTATTTCTATCAATCGGACGTTGCTTTTTGGCAACTTATGGGCGCGTTTGATTTAAAAATGCAGAAAAGATTGTATATTGGCATTTATTATGGTAAACTAAGTATAACTTGGCGGCACTATTTATGGAAAAATAAAAAGAAGTATTAAGTTTCACAATATTTATTTGAGCCGATGAAGTTGCATGGAGGGATTAGAATGGGGAAAATTTTTAAGTTTAATCAGGACGTTGATACAGACCAGATAATTGCGTCGCAGTATCTTTTGTTTCCGACGATTGATGAGATGAAGATGCATGCTTTTGAGTCGCTTGACGCTGATTTTGCAAGCGCTGTGAAGGAAGGTGACTATGTTGTCGCTTCGGAGAATTTTGGCTGCGGTTCATCGCGCGAGCAGGCGCCGAGCGTGCTGAAGGCGCTTGGGGTGAAAGCTGTGGTTGCTAAATCTTTTGCGAGAATTTTTTACAGGAATGCGATTAACATAGGACTTCCAGTAATTGTATGCAAGGATTTGTATGACAATGTGAGCGCGGGTGACGATATGGAGCTTTCAATGGAAGAAGGCATTGTGCGCGTAAACGGCAAAGAATACGAATGTACCAAGCTTCCCGCGTATATGAAGGGCATACTTGACCAAGGCGGTCTGATTGCGTCTTTAAATAAGGATTAATTATAAGGGATTGGTTATAAAATAGTCTTAAATAACGAGAAATGTTTGGTTACAGTATATAAGTAATACAGGAGCGACTAGATTTAAGGCTTACTTAGAAACATGAAATTTATATGGAGGAAATTACAATGGGAATGACAATCGCGGAAAAAATCATTGCCGCCGCAGCAGGCATGGAGACTGTCAAGGCGGGCGACATACATACAGTGGAGCTTGACCGCCTTATGAGCAACGACGGCACCACGCATTTAACGATAGATATGTACAATAAACTCAAAAACCCGCATATAGCTGATGTGAATAAGCTTGTGTGGATTGTGGATCACAATGTGCCCTGTGACAGCGTAAAGACAGCGGCGTCACACAAAAAAATGCGCGATTTTGCAAAGGAGCACGGCATTAAATTTTATGAGGGCGCGGGCGTATGCCATCAAGTGATGATGGAAAATCATGTCACGTCAGGCGAGCTTATTTTTGGGGCAGACAGCCATACCTGCGCGTATGGGGCAGTTGGAGCGTTTGGCACTGGCGTGGGCTGTACGGATTATCTCTACGCGATGGTGACAGGAAAATCTTGGCTTTTAGTGCCAGAGACGCTTAAATTTAATTTGAAGGGCAAATTAAATGACGGAGTATATGCGAGGGATTTGATACTTTCCATCATAGGCATGATTGGCGCAAACGGCGCGAACTATATGGCTATGGAGTTTGGCGGGGAAGGGCTTAAAACCTTGAATATGAGCGACAGGATTGCCATATGTAATCTTTGCGTTGAGGCAGGGGCAAAGACGGCGCTTATGGAGGTTGACGACATTACGCTTGAATACCTGAAAGCGCATGGCCGTAAGCCTAAGTACAGCTTTAAGAGTGATGATGATGCGGTTTTTGCCAAGGTGTATGACATTGACCTTTCGACGATAAAGCCGATTGTCGCCAAGCCGCATTTTGTGGACAGCGTTGTTGACGCCAAGGAATGTGTGGGAACGCATATTGACGAGGCGTTTCTCGGCTCCTGCAACAACGGGCGCATAGAGGATTTGAGAGTCGGGGCAGAGCTGATAAAGGGTAAAAAGGTGCATCCGCTTGTGCGCTTCCTCGTAGTTCCAGCGAGCGCGGCTGTGTATAAGCAGGCGCTTGAGGAAGGAATAATAGAGACATTTATGGAGGCGGGCGCAATCGTGATGAACCCGAACTGCAGCGTATGCTGGGGGAGCTGCCAGGGCGTGATAGGCGAGAATGAAGTGCTTATCAGCACGGGCACGCGCAATTTTAAAGGCCGCGCGGGGCATAAGGATTCGTTCGTGTATCTGGCTTCAGCGGCAACCGTAACGGCTTCCGCGATAAAGGGTGAGATTGCTACGGCGGATTTGCTGTAAAGGATATGCTTTAAAATATGCAGATAAAAAGCCAGGCATATGTAGGTATTGCTTGGCTTTTTTTCAGATTTTTCTTGTATTGCAGAATTTTTTCCAAAATCGCGCAATAATAAGAATTAGCTTTTTTACACAGAGGAGATTGCGTATGTCGGATTTAAAACCTGCTACAAACAGCGAAAGGTATTATTTTAAGCTGTATTGGAATGAAGAACAGTTTTCGGACAGCGGCAAATATGTCTTTTGTGACGAGCTGGAGGGATATACCTTTGTGCCGTATGCGGGAAAGCTTAAAGACCAGCAGGAGTATTGCGAAAACAAAGAGACGTTTGAAGATGCTCGTATTTACATAATCGACAGCATAGCGGATAGGCTGTCGAAGGTTCCTTGTAATATATCGGAAGCCAGGCAAAAAATATATCTGACAGAGGGTAATTTTAATAAATACTGGCGTCAGATTAGCAGAGAAATATATAAGAGTGCCTACAAGGGAAATATAAGCGATAAAGCTGCGCAAGCCGCGATAAATGGAATGGTTGACCTGTCTCTTATGGAAAATCCTTCACGGACAGCCAGAATAGGAAATTATTATACAATTGAATACAAGGGACGGGAAATTGATTTGGAAAAACAGCGCATGATAAGCAAAAAAGCAAGTGCGCTTGATGACAATAAAATCCGTTTTGTATATTCAAAAAGTGACAATCTGGTGCATGACAAAACCTGCTGGCAGGTAGCCAAGATTGAATATTGGGATTTTGGGGCGTCAGAAAAATTACCACAGGATAGAGAAATCTGCCAATATTGCAGAAGAAAAATTTATGTGCGAAACGCAATACAAAACGATACAAAAAGATTTGGCTGGTACATGCGTTTTTTTGAAAATGGAAGGGTAAGTAATAAAGCTCTTGAAAGCTTTCTGGGCAGCGGAGAGGCAAAGCTGCATATGGTTTCAGTTGATGAGCTCCAAGTCATGTACAAGGAGGATACATGGCTTATAAGGGCTGACGGGAAAGGTAAATATACGCTTCGCCATAATAATTATGTGATGATAAATGACCATGAAAGATACATAACCTCGGAATTTCATAAGCAGAAGCACTATCCGCCATACTTGCCTGGAATCCTTTTATATATAGAAGGGTATGACTGGCATAAGCATTTGGAAACTAAAAATATTGAGCCAAAATCCACAGCATCATTATATGAAAATGGGCAGGTAGTGTCGGAAACGTCTGCAAAAATGGAGCCATTAGAATCAGAAAATGCAAAAACAGATGCATTAAAGAACACATTGCCGAAAGCAATGTCAGCGAGGGGCATATGGGATAAATTTAAGACTTGGGTTAAACAGTTGTTTAGGGGTGGCAAATGAATGAAATTTATGGAAGCTTTTGGCTAAGCAATGAATTTTTTGCGAAAGGAAACAGATTATGAATTTGACAAATTTTTTAAGACAGACGGATTCAATTACGGCGCAATATTCAGCAGAGCAGCTAAGCTCTTTTGTACATGATATAGGTCGGATTATGCCAGAGCGTTACAGGGAGGATTTTTTGGAGCGCTTAAAGGCGGCAAAAGATGTCGGGAAGAAAGCTGCGGCAAATGTGGCAGGTGATGATTTTAAGGAAATGTATAATCTTGTCAGGGAAAACCTAAAGCTGATAGATTCACAGGAAATAACGATAGAAAGCATACTGAATGAGGAATATGACGACTGGTATGACAGCGGAGAGGACGAGTTTTATTATACGGACAGCAGCGGCGTTTCAGATACGCTCGAGCAGGCGTGCGATTTTGTCCATGCCTGCATGGACATGGAAAAATATAAAGAAGGTTTTGAAATCGGAAAACAGTTGTTTTCGATGGAGATTTTGTGTGAAAGCGAGTATGGCGATGAAGAAATTTCTATTGAAGACATGGTGAGGCATGAGCTTGTGGAGCGTGATTTAAGAAGGATTGCCCTTGATACGGCATATTGCGCATACAATGCGGCAGCGCCGAAGAAGCGCCCTGAGATGTTATTTGACATTATTACAAACGTTAAAACGACTGAGATTACACTGGAAGCAGTTATGCAGCATGGAGATGATGAACTGCCTGATTTTCAGGATTTTTTGCCGCTTTGGATTACATATCTTGGCACAAAGATGAATTATGCTGCTGAACGTCTTATTTTGGAGGCTGTCGGTCTGCTGAATGATGTTTCTGCCGCATCTTCCTATGCGGAAAAATATGCGGACATTCATCCAGGCTTGTATATGAGCCTTTTGGAAAGCGGGAAGTTTGATGATGTGCATGACATGATTGCGTTGGGAATGGAGGCCGTAAAGAAAATCCCTCAAAAATATATTATACGCAGCAGAGTGGCTTTAAAGACAGCGGAGTGTATGGAGAAAGCGGGCATGGAGCCGTTTATGGTGAGAAACTGCTATTTTGCCGCCTATGAGTCCGACACGTCTGCGGTCAACTATCTTCGTGCGTTGCTGCATGAATATGACAAGGAAAAAAGGGAAGCGCTGCGCAGAGTACATAAAACATTTGGCAGCGGCAAAAGCAATATTTCTTATAATAGCATGTACAGCGACCGCCAACATTCAGAGAGAGAGGAAAACAGCCCAGACAAAAATATGATTTTGATGCTCGAATTTTTAAACGGACAGTTTGATAAGGTGTTGTCGAAAGGCTTGAACTGCACTAAAGCGCTGGGCTGGACAGGGACATTTATGAAACAGGGAATTGCGCTGTTTTTGCTGTATCTCAATGATGACTGGCAGAGTGGCAAGGGAGCGGTTAAAATGGTGGAAATCGTCAAAGAGGCGATGAATTTTTCTGCGGAAGAATATTGGAGAGGTATGATTGAGCATAAGGATATAAGTGAAAACGACTTATTTCATGAACTGTTTCTGGAATGGAAGGCCGTTATGCCGATGGAGCCTGATTTGGAAAAACGTGCGGTAAAGAAAATAGTTGCCTTGATTGAAAAACGGACAGATGGAATTATAGAGGCAAACCGCAGAAATTATTACGGAGAGTGCGCGGCATATATTGCGGCTCTCGGCGAAGCGCAGGAGTCGCTTGGAGATACAGGCGCAAAGCAGAGGATTATGACATCGTACAAGGATAAGTATTCCCGAAGGAATGCATTTCGGGCGGAGCTGAGAAATTATGGCTGGATAGATTTTAAGCGGAAATAATTCTGACGGATATATTGGAGGAGTGAAAAATGGCGTTTAAGCTTGACAGTGTTGTGCCGTGGGGCAGAAATATGGAAGAATACAAATTGATGTTTCGTTTGAATGACAGTGATATGTCAAAGAAAATTGCAGGTTTCGGCGACGGTCCCGCCTGCTTTAACTGTGAAATGACTGAAAGAAATGGAAATGTGACATCATTTGATGTAATATACCAGTTTTCAAAATCCGAAATAGAAAGGCGGATTGAGGAGGTGCGCGTCACAGTTATGCAGCAGATGCGTGAAAATATGGACAATTATGTGTGGAAGAACATCAAAAGCTTAGACGAGCTTGAAAATATCCGTATGTCTGCTATGAGAAAATTTCTGGCTGATTACGAGAAAGGCAGGGCGCAGGGGCGGTACATATTTCACGAGCTGCCGGACAGGCTGCCGTATGGGGAGGACTGTTTTGATATTGGATTAAGCTCGCATTTCCTTTTAATGTACACGTCGCTTGGATATGATTTTCATATTGCCGCAATGACAGAAATGCTTAGAGTCTGCAAGGAAATAAGGATTTTCCCGATTGTTGATTTAGACGCGAACAAGACGGAGATGATTAAAAGCGTGATAGAATATTTTCAGAGGGATTATGAAGTTGGGATTGTTACAACAGAGTATGAATTTCAAAAGGGTGATAATAAGCTGCTTATTATAAGGAAGAAATGATAATGTCTCTGTATTTTAGTTTTTATATTTTAGCCATTTTGAGTGGAATAACGGGAAATTATATGGTACAATAGGTGATATTGAGAAGGGAATGGGTGAGTAATGGAATTTAAATATGATACGCAGCTATTAATCGAAGGGGATAATCTTGACGAAGATGAGATAAGCGATTACTTCAATAATAATTTCAAGGGCGATTGTCTTTTGGCAGTTGGAGACGAAGAAGTGGTAAAAATACATTTTCATACAAACGAGCCGTGGAAGGTGCTGGAGTATTGCGCGACATTGGGTGAGATATATGACATCGTGGTAGAAGATATGGACAGGCAGTCGCGGGGGCTTAAAGGTTAGGAATTTAAGAGGATTGCTTATATAAACAGCAGTAAGAACAGGAGGCAAAAATGGACAAATTTACAGGAAAAATATGGGTATTGGGCGATGACATAGACACGGATATAATCATACCGACAGAGTACCTTGCCCTTAAAACAGTTCAGGATATGGCGCCGTATGCGTTTTCGCCATTGCGCCCTGAGCTGGCGGAGAAAATCAAGGAAGGCGATATAATCGTAGCGGGAAAAAATTTTGGCTGCGGTTCATCAAGGGAACAGGCGCCCGAAATAATAAAAGCGCTCGGAATAAAGTGCGTGATTGCAAAATCCTTCGCAAGAATATTTTTCAGAAACTCAATAAACAACGGGCTGCTGCTGATTGAAAACAGCGACCTTCGCGACAATGTAAGCGAGGGCGACGAAATCACGGTAACAATCAACGAGGCAATAGAACACAAAGGCAGAAAATATCCTATCGCGTCACTTCCGCAAAACCTTGTGGACATAATAAACGCGGGCGGTCTTGTCAAGGCTATGCGCAAATTAAACGGGCTGGGTTAGCCGATTATTTTTTTCCGCGCACCAATTCACGGATTGCGCTAATGGCTACGGCTAAATCAGCGATAAGCCAGATTATTCCGCTTACAGCGCCGACAGTTATCGGCATTTCATAGTTGTTGCTAAGAACGGCTATTCCAAATGATATTACCATAATCAGACCGCTTATGACTAATACAATTTTTGCAAGCATAAAAACACCCCGCTTGGTTGAGTATTGTAGTTCTGACACTATAATACCACAATCAGCCGCATGAACACAATATAATCAAACAGAAACGGAGAAGAAAAATGGGAGCAACGATCATACAAAAAATCATCAAAAACAACACAGGCATAGACGCAAAAGCGGGCGACATCGTGACAGTAAATGTTGACCGCGTCATGATACATGACATATTTATTCCGTTTGTGGCGTCAAAATTTGAGGAGATGGGCTTTTCAAAGATATGGGATCCCGACAAGGCAGTGCTTATCTATGACCATCTTGTGCCCGCAAGCCAGGTAGACGACACAAGGCATTTCCGCATCGGCAATGAGTTCGTGGAAAAGTACGGTATGAAAAATATCCACCGCGCAGACGGCATCTGCCACCAGCTTATGACAGAGGCGGGATATGTAAAACCGGGAGATGTCGTTTTCGGCACTGACAGCCATACGACTACATACGGCTGCGTCGGCGCGTTTTCGTCGGGGATAGGCTACACGGAAATGGCAAGCATACTCGGCACAGGCACGCTTTGGATAAAAGTGCCTGAAACGATAAAGGTCAATATCACAGGCAAACTTCCGAATAATGTTATGGCAAAGGACATTATCCTTAGGCTTATAGGCGACTTGGGCGCGGACGGCGCAACTTACAAGGCGCTTGAATTTACAGGCGATACAGTCGAAAATATGACAGTAGCGTCAAGAATGTCGATGTCAAATATGGCAGTTGAGGCGGGAGCAAAGTGCGCCCTGTTTTCACCCGATGAAAAGACGGCGGAGTATTGCAATATCAAGCTTACGGACAAGGAGAGGGCGCTTGTCGGCGACAGTGACGCGCAGTATTGCCAAGTGATAAATTACCGCGCGGAGGACTTCGTTCCTGTAATGGCGTGTCCTTCAAATGTTGACAATGTAAAGCCAGTATCGGAGCTTGCGGGAAAAGAGATAGACCAAGTCTTTATAGGCTCATGCACGAACGGGCGCTTGGAAGACTTGATGGCGGCAGCGGAGATTTTAAAAGGAAAACATGTCGCGCCGTTTGTAAAACTCATAGTGACGCCCGCAAGCCGCACTATTTACAGGCAGGCGGTTGAAAACGGCACTATGGCAATACTTGCCGAGGCAGGCGCGATAATCACGCATCCAAGCTGCGGACTGTGCTGCGGCAGGACAGGCGGCATTCTGACCGACGGTGAAACGGTTGTCGCCACAAACAACAGAAATTTCCTTGGACGCATGGGTACATCAAAGGTTCAGATTTATCTTGCGTCGCCAAAGTCAGCCGCGGCGGCTGCCATTACGGGGAAGATAACCGTTCCGAGCGTATGAGGACAATACTTATATTGGAAGATGACGAGGGCTTGAACAGAGGGCTGTCGGTAAAGCTTGAAAAGGAAGGGTATCGTATATTTTCAGCTTTTGATGCAGATACGGCACGCGGCATATTCAGGCGTGAGCATATCGATATGGTGATAAGCGACATTTCACTTCCCCATGAAAACGGGCTTGAATTTGGCAGATGGGTGCGCGCGGAAAGCGAGGTATATCTTATATATCTGACCGCGCTTGACACGGAGCTTGACATAGTGAACGGCTACGATTCGGGGGCGGACGACTATATCACCAAGCCCTTTTCCGTGAATGTCCTTGTTTCAAAGGTAAATGCGCTGATGCGAAGGCTGGGCGGCGCGCAGGTGCAGACGGTGTACCGCTGTGGAGGGCTTGAGGTTTGTCCTGATGAAATGCGCGTGAAGCGGGATGGCGATGAGTTAAATTTAAGCAGGACAGAGATAAAGCTGTTGCTGTGCCTTATGGAAAACGCGGAACACATAGTTTCCAAGGAGAGCATTTTGGAAAAGGTGTGGGGGCTTGACGGACAGTTTGTCGATGACAATACTGTGACGGTCAATATCAGCAGGTTAAAGAGCAAGCTTGGCACGGACTGCATCTCAAACGTCAGGGGATTAGGCTATATATGGACAAAAAGTGTTACAAAAGCGTGATAACAAGTTAAAAATTCAGAATAAAATTACAAGCGGATTTGTGGCAAAACAATGAAATTATATTATAGTAAACGACATTATTTCTTGTGCTTAACTGTTTAAAAGGTATAGATTCTGCAGCATTTTCAACATATTTAAGCACGAAAAAAATATGTCGTTTACTATAGTTTTGTATGGTATTTTTGTGAATGTTTTGACGATTGCTTCATATAATAAAAGTGTACATTGTTGACATAATGTACACTTTTTGATATTATGGAGGTATCAAGGGAGATGATGGATATGTTAATGGAACAGGCTACAAATGTAAGGAAAGAATGGAGCGCGGTTTGCGACAGCGTGATACACGAAAAACCTAAGTTCATCAAGCGGACAAGGGATAAAATGTGGTTTTCAAGTTTGGAAACTATGAAAAATATTTTGGATATCTATAAATTTACTGCTCAGAAATGGATTGAAGAAGACGGAACAGTAACCTTATCATTAAATGAAATAGATCTCGTGGAAAACGGTGAGGATGAAGATGCTGCCAGATTTAAGCTTGCACAGTCTATTTTAGAATATTCAGTTGATTATTACAATAACTATGCCGTTTACTCTCAGAGCGCCAATAGGAAAAGCCATATTCCATATATTTTCAAAGCGCTGATTATAGACGATGCTAAACAGATTGGAGAAATTATTCAATGCCAAGATGGAAAGAACTAAAGCGGTTTTGTGACAGGGACGGATGGGAATTATATAAAGATACTGACCACTATTTTTACAGAAAAACAGATCCTGATGGAAAAATCAGATTGACTAAAGTTTCTAAGGGTTCAGGCGAGATACACACAAAAATGTGGCAGGAAATATTGAAGAAACAGTTGCAGGTTTCGCAGGAATATTTTAATAGCAAGATTTAGCGGCGAAAATAAGGTGATTATATTAGTGATAAAATATTTGATTATATATGTTGTATCTGCTGTGGTTCTGTCGGCATGCTTTTGTGTTTTTTCAGCGCATATTTCTGACATAAGGGCTTTGCAGGAAGATGAAATGTGTATCATATACCCGCAGCTTGCGGACACGATTGAAGAAAATTTTGGATATTATAAAAGTACTGCGGATAAGACGGTTTTGTGGCTGTGGTTTTTTTGCATATCAGTATTGGTGGTAGTATGTATTTTTTTGTATGTTTGTGAGTTATATAATGAGAATGTTAAAAATAAAACGCTTTTGAAGGAAATTGACAGCATATGTACGCAGTTAAAAGGACTTAGGGCAGGGGATTTTGACAGGACATTTATGGCAGAGTTGGATGATTTTGAGGCGTTGGAAGAAGAATTGCATGAAACAGGCGTTTACTTTGCCGATTTGAAAGAGCACCTGAGCGAGGAGGAAGAAAGCACAAAGCGCCTGATAACGGATATTTCACACCAGTTAAAGACGCCGCTTTCATCATTGAAAATGAGTTATGAGCTTGCTGTCGGCGAAAACCTTTCAGAGAGCGAGAGAAAGGAATTTATATTACAGGAGAAACGGGAATTAAATAAGCTTGAAACATTAGTTGGCGAGCTTGTGCGTCTTTCAAGGCTTGAAAGCCATATGATACAGCTTGATGTCAGGGAAAACGATATGGCAGAGGTTGTAGCGGACGCTGTCAGCGAGATATTTATGAAAGCCCATGCGAAAAATATCACTATAGATGCCGAACTGGAAAAGGATTGCAAGGTACTTTGCGATAAGCGCTGGACTAAAGAGGCGATTTCAAACGTGATTGACAACGCGGTAAAGTATTCCGCGGAGGGGACACGCATTTTAGTGAGCGCAAAAAGACTTCCAACGCTTGTTGTGATTGACATTTCAGACAGCGGAATAGGCATATCGCGAGATGAGCTTAACAATATTTTCAAGCGTTTTTACAGAGGAAAGGGAGCATCGGATTATGCCAAAGAGGGCGCAGGTGTCGGTCTTTATATTGCCCGCAGGATTTTGGAAGACGAAAAGGGCGCTATAATGGCGATGCCAAACCCAAGCGGCGGGACGACTTTTCGGATTACTTTGCCTGTGCAAAGCGGATAAAAAAGGTTAATTTTAATGTATGGAATGCTTTACATGTGGCGAAATCTTTGTTACAATACATACACGACTAAACAACAGCACAAACAAAGGAGCAGAATACTATGATTGATAATGAATTATTACTGGCTATTTCAAACATGATGGATAAAAAACTGGACTCAAGATTGAAACCGATAGAAGACAGCATACAGGAAGTTAGAAACGAAGTGCGTAATGTAAAACTATTCCAAGAAAACGTCCTTCTTCCACGCTTAAATACAATAGAAGCCTGCTACACAAGTACATACGACCGTTATAAAAAATACGCTGACAGAATGGAAGCCAATTTTGACGATACAGAGCTTCTCAAAAAAGTCGTGACAGAGCACAGCGAAAAGCTTCAGAAAATTTCTTAAAAACCACCCCTATATAAAGCATACCCAGCTTTTATAGGGGGGTTCTTTTATTCACGACATTCTAAAAATTACAAAACTGTAACACTTTCTGTAAGTCTTTTGTAATACTCATATGATATACTTTCTTACATACAACATATAAATCATTATCGCACACAATCAAAGAAAAACGAGGTATTTCATATGAGCACAATTCTAAAAATCCAAGACTTGGTAAAATACTACAGCACAGGAGAGACAGTCGTAAAGGCGGTAGACCACACAAGCGCAGAAATTGAGCGCGGCAGGTTTACGGCAATCGTGGGACGTTCGGGTTCAGGCAAATCCACGCTTCTGCATCTGATAGGCGGCTTGGAACGCCCCGACTCAGGCAAAGTCTTTATCGACGGCACTGATATTTTTTCACTGAAAAGCGATAAGCTCGCGCAGTTCCGCCGAAGGAAAATTGGTTTTATATTTCAGGATTACAATTTAATACCGTCGCTCACCGTATGGGAAAATGTCGTGCTCCCGCTCGGCTTGGACCACAGGCGCGCCAATGAGGCGCATATAACCGATATTTTGGAGAAAATCGGGATTTCTGACAAGAAAAATTCCCTGCCGAGTACGCTTTCAGGCGGTCAAAAACAGCGCACGGCAATAGCAAGAGCTCTCGCCGTAGAGCCCGCGATAATCCTAGCCGATGAGCCGACCGGAAACCTCGACTCTCAGACAGAGCTTGAAGTGATGAGCCTGCTTAAAACATGCGTAAACGAGTACGGTCAGACCTTAGTAATGATAACGCACGACCAGACGATCGCGCAGATGGCGGACAAGACTCTGCTCATCACAGACGGCGCTATTAATGAGTGAAAGATTGAAAATCGAGAGGTAAACCATGATAACCCAAATATCCTTCAAAAACATGAAATATTACAGAAACCGCAACATTATCACAGGAATTGCGATTTTCCTGACGTCAGTGCTGCTCTTTATCCTGCCCACAGTCGGAGTGAACCTGATAAACACGCAGTTTGAAATAATAAACAGATATTATGCTAAATACCATGCACAGTACAGAAATGTAGACAGCGCCCTTGTCAAAAAGCTCTCGGCACACCACGGCATTGCACGGTACGGACTAAGAAGCGATATAGGCTACGTAAGCGGAGCTGAGCCGTCAACGATAATACTGACATATATTGATACGGAGTGTGCCGAATTATACAATATGCGGCTTGAAGAAGGGCATCTTCCAAACGCAGAGGACGAGATAGCTGTAACGCACTCAATGCTTAAAGCATTAGGAACAGAGGCACGATTAGGTGACACAGTAAATCTGAAATTTCAGCTTGAAAGAAATGGAACATTAGACTACGCGCAGGAAAAAAGCTTTGTGATTGCAGGCTTTATAGCGGAAACAGAAACGACAGAAGTGTCAGAAAGCGAGACACAGCCCGAAAACAGTCAAAACGGGCTTTACAGTGCGCTTATATCCGCGGATTTCATGGAAAAAGAAATCCCGCAGCAGCAGATACGCTATCGTTTCCTGTTTCAGACAGGCAATGATGAAAATGCCTATTACGATGATGTGAAAGACAGCATAGAAAATATAGCCGACGAGCTTGGCATACCGCAGGGCGATATAGTGATAAACAAGCAATATTTATATGCAAACTATGTAGATCCTTCCTTTGTGGCAGGCATCGCAATCATAATGATTATTGTAGTTGCTGCGGGTATTATCACAATATACAGCATTTACTATGTAGGAATGGCGGAAAGGATCAGGGAGCTTGGGAAGCTGCGCGCATTAGGCGCGGAGAAGCGCCAGCTTAAACAGATAATCCTGCGCGAAGGCTTGTGCGTAGCGGCGATAGCCGTTCCAATAGGACTTCTTGCGGCAACATTACTGTCAAAACAGTGCTTTCTATGGTTTTATCAGCTTTATTCCGAAGATATATACAGCGCTGAAATAAAGAAGATACTTTATGGCGGCGAAATGGCATTTTACCACGGATGGATTTATGCTCTTGACATAGCAGTCACATTTGCCACAGTTTATATTTCCCTGCTTATGCCGATGCGGAAAGCATCACGCGTGTCGGAAACAGAGGCGATACGATATAACGACACGCGTGTCATATCCCACAGGGGCAGACGCAGAAGCTATACGGATATCAGGCTCTCAACGCTTGCCAAAATATACATTACGGGGAACGGGAAAAACAGCATTGTGACAATAGTGTCAATGAGCGTCACGGGCATTTTTGTTATGGCTGTCGCCACAGTCCTTTCCTGCGCGACACCAAGAGACAGCGCGGACAATGACCTCTTGGGACAGTATATGCTGTATCTTAACATAAGCTTTGACGACATGGAGCATCCCGAACGCGACTGGAGAAATCTGATACATGACAATCCGCTGAATGATGAGCTTGTGGAAAAGCTTGAAAAAATCAACGGAGTTGAAAAGGCTTCTGTTTTTGGAAAGGTATGTACAAAATGTGAAGAACTGGGCAGCGAGGTAGACGATTACTATGATATCCTGGGCATTCCGGAGGAATATGCGGACACAATGGAAAACGCGATAGTTGACGGAAGTGTCACATATGACGAACTGAAATCAGGCGATAAAGTTATAATGAATACAAGTGCGCTTTATTGGTTTGATTTACAGGTGGGAGATAAGCTTGTGTTTGCGATAGACGACGGTGAGCGGGTTTATGAAAAGGAGCTTGAAATAGCCGCAATGATAGAGCCGAGGTACAGCTTTATGGGAGATTTTTTCGCAATGGCTTATGATGGCTTGGAAAAGCTTTGCGGAGGAGAAAAACAATACCGCGTAAATATTTTTGCATCGTCAGATTATGATGAGGAGGTTTACAGTGCGATAAAAGCGCTTTTGCCCGAAACGGACACAGTAAATATAGAAACATGGCGGGAGGTTTATGATATGTGGGTAAAAAGTCTGCGCATGATGAATATGGTGTGCTATATGTTCCTCGGGATATTGAGCGTCATATGCCTTATGAACGTTGTAAATACAATGATAAACAGTGTCCACTTAAGGAAAAAGGATATAGGAATGATGCAGACAGCAGGCATGACAGACACGCAGCTTGTAAAAATGCTCTGCCTTGAGGGAATGTTTTACATGGCGGGAACGCTCATTGTTTCAATTGGTGTGGGAAGTGCGATTGGCTATCCGATATTTTTATGGGCAAAGCACAAGCAGATATTTGGCATAAGCAGCTACCACTATCCGATAACGGCGGCAGTCGTGATAGCTGCGGTACTGTTTGGCGTTCAGATGCTTTTGGCTGCGGCGCTTGGCAGAACAGCCAAAAGGGAGCCGTTAATTGAGCGGATACGTTTCAGCGAGTAGGAAACATTTAACATTGCATACATTTATTTATGTCGTAAAGCAGCGTTTCCATCTGCTGAATACCTTTTTTCTGTGAAACGATTATCGCGTTAAGTATAGGCTTTAAACCTGAACAGATTGGAAAGCAGAGGGCGCTCTGCGACATTTCGACCGCCCCTTTGTGATGCGGTATCATTTCATTCATGAAGCTGACGTTTATACTGTTTGACATAGCAGCATTTTTCATTCCCGAGAACATGACGCCCGTAATCTCTTTGAAGTTCATTTGATACTGTTTCAAATCCTGTGCGGAGTTTAAGCTGTCAGAGCACTTGCACAGGATTTCTTTCATATTTTCAATGCTTTTTGTCTGCTCGGAGATAATGCCGAGCGCAATGTCCTGTAGTGGTATAAGGGTAGTGTACTGCAGCAGGTTTCGCGACATTTCGATTGCCGCCTGATGGTGGGGTATCATCTGTGTGATGAAATTGTGTGAAATGCTGTCGGTGAGCTGCGCGCCGGACATTTCACGTATCATTTTGTCCAAAGTGCCTTGAAAACAGCTTAAATATTTAAGAGTGTTGCTGCTGAATTGGGGCTGTGAGGCGTAACTGCCGCCGCAACAGTTAAAACCTGATGTTTTTATCATGATTAATCACGCTTTCATTATGGATTTTATATGATTATATTATGTAAAAATCGAGAATTGTTGCGCTTTGGAGAAAAATGTTGTATTATGGGTTTGTTGCAGCAAAATGAGGAAATAGTCAAGCTGCTAAAAGCGGGATAGAGGATTAGTGCATCAAGAATGGAGGATTAAGATGAATATAAAAATAAAATATTTCAATGAAAATCTGCAAAAACTGGAGAAGATAACAAAGGGCAACTGGATTGACCTGCGCGCCGCGGAGGACGTAGTTATGAAAAAGGGCGAGTTCCGCCTTATACCGCTTGGCATAGCTATGGAGCTGCCGCGCGGCTATGAGGCGCATGTCGTGCCGAGAAGCTCTACGTATAAAAATTACGGGCTTATTCAGGTAAATCATCAGGGCGTGGTGGACGGTCCTGACCGCGAGACGGGCAAGGGCGGATATTGCGGCAACGACGACCAGTGGTTTGTGCCCGTCTATGCGATGCGTGACACAGAAGTGCATTTCAATGACCGTATATGCCAGTTCCGTATAATGGAGCAGCAGCCTGATATTACATTTGAGGAAGTAGACGAGCTGACAGGTGAAAACCGCGGAGGGTTCGGGACTACGGGGACAGTATAGTTGCGTTTTCGTGTCTGCTCCTGAATTTGGTTATGGTAGTAGAGGAATATTTTCGTCACTAAAGTATGTACTCATAGAAAGTAATTGAAATTTCAACATACAAAGTGTATATTATATTTAGAACATTATAGAAACTTAAAAAAGATTTGGCGGAATAGGAGTAACGCTTTATGCGAAAATTAAAGGTATATTTAGATACATCGGTTATCAGTTATCTTTCACAGGAAGATGCACCGGAGCGCATGAAGGATACATTGGAACTATGGAAAGATTTTGTTAATGGAAAATATGACATATATCTTTCGCAGGTAACATTGGACGAAATAGAGAAATGTACTGAGAGCAAGCGAAATATATTGTATGATTATTTAAGCGATATTGAGTATACAAAATTGGAAATTAACGCGGAGATTGTAGAACTTGCACAGAAAATTATAGATATGGGTATACTGAGACCTAAAAGTTTTGATGATTGCCAACACATAGCTGCTGCTGTTGTCAATGCTTGTGATTGCATTATATCATGGAATTTTAAGCATATCGTAAACATTAAGACAATTAGGGGAATAAGGGCAATTACTAATCTGGAGGGCTACAAAGGAATAGATATTGTCAATCCATCCGTATTATTAGAAAGCGAGGAGTGATTATGGAAGCATTGGTTATCAGTCCTGATTTTACTATTGAGGATATCCATAAGATTAGAGAGCAGAACTATGAAAAAACAAAGGATATGACTGTAGAGGAGAAGGTAGCATATTACAACAATTCTGGAAAAGAAGCAGAAAAAGAGATTAATCGGCGCAGAGCGTTGAAACGTAAATCTATAGCAAGTGTATGAATTATATATGACAAAATGAAAAGAAACGCCAGCGATGAATTAATCATCTGAAGGATGTGTACAGATAGTATAAAATATATAATATCAAAGGGTCAATGCACAAGCGTACACTGACCTTTGATTTTTATTTATATAAGTGTTTAGTCAAACTCAGGGTTAAACGCGTAGAAGTTCTTGCAGTCAAGGTTATCCTGCACTATGCGCAGAGATTCCCCAAACCGCTGAAAATGCACAATTTCCCTCTGCCTTAGGAACTTTATCGGTTCTGCGACTTCCGCATCTTTTACAAGCCTTAATATATTGTCGTATGTCGTCCGTGCCTTCTGTTCAGCCGCCATATCCTCATAAAGGTCAGTAACAGGATCGCCCTTAGACTGGAACTCACACGCGTTAAACGGTATTCCGCCCGCCGCCTGCGGCCAAAGCGCTAATGTATGGTCTACATAATATTTGTCAAACCCTGACGCCTTCAATTCTTCTGGCGTGAGATTTTTTGTAAGCTGGTAAACGATTGCGCATATCATCTCAAAATGCGCAAGTTCCTCAGTGCCGATGTCCGTCAAAACACCGGTCACGGCATTATAAGGCATTGTGTACCTCTGCGCGAGATAGCGCATTGACGCGCTCAGCTCCCCGTCGGGACCGCCGTACTGCGTAATGATGATCTGCGCGATTTTCGGGTTTGTCTGCGTGATGTTTACGGGAAACTGCAGCCGCTTTTCATAGTTCCACATTAATAATACCCCCTTTCCCAAGGCCAATCCTGCAAAGCCCATTTCCACTCCTGACAGTTGTCTTCAAGCATATCAAGCACGATAGGCCCGAAATTCTCGGTATATTCCATAGTGAGTTGCTTTTTAATGCTGTTGTACCTGCCAAATGCGTCAAGCGCCTGCTGGTCGTATGGGTGGGTGTCAAGGTAAAGGTTTAAGTCCTTTAGCGCAAAGTCCACTTTTCCTATTTCGCAGAGTAATTTTTTGCGGTCTTTTCCGCAGCCGCATTGCTGTTTATTATAGTCCATATCCTTTTCTCCTTCCCGTAAACGGCTTATTCAATATGGGAAAAATAGTCCCTGTTTTATAGCCTTCATCAAGATTTTCATACATCGTACAGTTTTTCTGCCATGGAACATAGCCCATCGCTATAGGCATCTGCTCCAGATACGGCATCTGCGGTTGTTTCCATTCCTGCATAGCTTTTTCTCCTTGTTTTTACATTTACTAACATATTATGACGCGGGCGGGCATACTGTTCAAAAAAACGAAGAAAAACACATAAATTTTCAAAAATCGGTTATATTACTATCAATCGTTTAAAACGCGGAGGAAACAAAATGTATCAGAGTTTTGAGGAAAATAAACAGCATTTAAGCGGCAGCCTGCATATAGGCGAAAGCTTTGACATAGTGAGCAGGGATATCCTGATCGGCGAAAAAAACGCCTGCTTTTACTTTATAGACGGATTTTGCAAAGATGCGCTTATGCAAAAACTTCTGCAGTTTCTAATGGGTTTAAAGGCGCAGGATATGCCCGCGACGGCGGAGGATTTCAACAAGCTGATGCCGTATGTCGAGGTGAGCCTGACAAATGACTTTGAGGAAATCACGACTAATATTTTGAGCGGTGTGTTTGCCGTGATTATAGAAGGTTTTGACGAATGTATTCTGATTGATTCGCGGACTTATCCCGCGAGGGGTGTTTCCGAGCCCGAAAAGGACAAGGTGCTTCGCGGTTCAAAAGACGGTTTTGTGGAAACGGTCGTATTCAATACCGCACTCATCAGGCGGCGCATACGCAGCACTGACCTCAGAGTAGAAATGCTAAGCGCAGGCAAGGCGTCAAAGACAGACATTGCCCTGTGCTATATGGACAGCCGCGTGGACAAGAAATTTCTGGGGAAAATACGCGACCGCATAAAAAGCCTCAAGGTTGACGCGCTCACGCTCAATCAGGAAAGCCTGGCGGAGTGCCTTTACACTTCAAAATGGTACAATCCGTTCCCAAAATTTAAATATACAGAACGCCCTGACGCGGCGGCTGCGCAGATTTTGGAGGGAAGCATTATTATCCTAGTGGACAATTCGCCGTCGGCAATGATTTTGCCTATCAGCGTATTTGATATGGTGCAGGAGGCGGACGATTTTTACTTCCCGCCGATAACGGGTTCATATTTGCGACTGTCGAGATTTTTAATACTGATTTTGACGTATTTTATCACACCGACTTTTCTGCTTTTGATGCAAAATCCCGACTGGATTCCACCATCGCTTGACTTTATTGTAGTAAAGGAGGAAGTCCATGTGCCACTGATTTGGCAGTTTTTGATACTGGAGCTTGCGATAGACGGTCTGAGGCTTGCCGCGGTCAACACGCCGAATATGCTTTCCACGCCGCTCAGCGTCATGGCGGCGCTGATACTGGGCGAGTTCAGTGTGAGCAGCGGGTGGTTCAATGCGGAGGTAATGCTTTATATGGCATTTGTAGCAATTGCAAACTACACGCATCCAAGCTATGAACTTGGGTATGCGATTAAGTTTTTCCGTATCATCAATCTGATACTGACCGCGCTTTTCCAGTTCTGGGGATATATTATCGGGGTGGCGCTTTTCTTTACCGCCATTGTCACAAACAAAATGGTATCAGGGCAGAGCTATCTCTATCCGCTTATCCCGTTCAGCTGGAAAAAGTTCAGCAGTCTTATGTTCAGAACGCGGCTTCCCGAAGCGCGTGAATAATAAATTTCTTATATAGAAAAATGCTATAGGGCGCACATATGCCTTATAGCGTTTTTTATTATTACGCAAAGACGCAGATACATAATGAAAAATTTCATGGGAAATTTATTGTAAATATAGTGAGTTTTTCGTATAATGAAGATATCTTATTATTGAGAGGAAACATGCTACACAGAAAAGCAGAAATATTTTGCATGGTGAGGTGATGGATATTATGACATTGCCAGAAACTTTTAAAAATCAAAAATTGGAGGCTCTTATTTTTCCAACGGAGGAACAAGAGACAGAAAAGGTGGATATCAAGTCAGTAGTGCGGTCTTTGATTGGGGCAATTCCAGCTACGGATATGTCTCTGGACGAATTGAAGGAGGAAAGGCGGCACAAGTTTGAATATCAAAAGTTTTAAAGAAAGGAGCACAATCACATGAGAATGTACGACCTTATAATGAAAAAACGAAACGGCGGCGCGCTTAGCACCGAAGAAATACGCTTTATGATAAAAGGTTTTACCTTAGGCGAAATCCCTGACTACCAGATGTCCGCCATGATGATGGCGATTTATTTTCAGGGAATGAACGAGGATGAAACCTTAGCACTCACAATGGAAATGGCAAAGAGCGGCGATATGCTTGATTTGAGCGACATAAACGGCATAAAGGTTGACAAGCACTCAACAGGCGGCGTAGGCGACAAGACCTCGCTTGCGCTCACGCCCATGGTCGCGGCGCTTGGCGTGCCTGTAGCCAAGATGAGCGGGCGCGGATTAGGGCATACGGGCGGCACGATAGACAAGCTCGAGAGCTTTACAGGCTTTTCCACGGAAATTTCAGAACAGCAGTTTAAGGACAATGTAAACAAAATCGGCATAGCCATAATGGGGCAGACAGCAGAGCTTGCGCCTGCGGACAAAAAGCTTTACGCTCTGAGGGATGTGACGGCGACGGTAGACAACATGTCTCTCATCGCTTCATCAATAATGAGCAAAAAGCTTGCGGCTGGGGCAGACGCGATAGTCCTTGACGTAAAGACGGGCAGCGGCGCGTTTATGAAAAAGGAGGAGGATTCCTTTGAGCTTGCGCGTGAGATGGTAAGGCTCGGAAAGGGCGCAGGGCGCGACACCGTGGCTGTCGTGTCTGATATGGACCAGCCGCTTGGCTTTGCCGTAGGAAACGCCTTGGAGGTGCGAGAGGCAATCGACACATTAAACGGCAGGGGACCAAAGGACTTTGAGGAGCTTTGCTTGACGCTTGGCTCATATATGGCGCTTGCGGCGGGCAAGGCGCAGAGCGTTGACGAAGCGAGGAAAAAGCTTATCGGCTGCATTGAGGACGGGAGCGCCCTGAAGAAGCTTGCCGAATTTGTAGCGGCGCAGGGCGGCGACGGTGAGCTCGTGTACCACCCCGAAAGGCTTCCGCAGGCATCTATTATAGAAGAAATACCCTCGCCAAGCGACGGTTACATACAAAAAATAGTCTGCGACGAGATAGGTATATGCTCGCTCATACTTGGCGGCGGGCGCGAGACAAAGGAGAGCAGCATAGACTTGTCCGTAGGGCTTGTGCTGCATAAAAAAGTCGGAGACGCCGTGAAAAAAGGCGAGTCCCTTGCGACAATCCACGCAAACGACAGCGAAAAGCTTGCCGCCGCAAAGGCGCGATTCCTTGCGGCATACACAATAAATGACACGCCTGTCACAAAAAAGCCTCTCATAAAGGGAATAGTGAACGGCTAAAAGACATAAAATGAAGTATAGAAACCTATACTTCATTTTTTATGGTGCCGATATGACTAGACGCGACATTTTCAAGAAGGATATAGCTGACGCAGGGGAGCGCTTTGCCGACACGTTTTCACTGCCAAAGGATATGGTGGTGAACGCCACGCTTCTGCATATGATAGGCAAATCGGATATTTTCATAGAAAATTTCAAGGGAATAGTCTCCTATACCTGCCACGAAATAATCATAAAAGGTCATAAAATAAAATACTGCATATGCGGCGACAATCTGGCGATAGAATACTATTCAAACGAGGACATGAAAATATCGGGGCAGATTAATGAGGTGAAGGTAGTAAGAGAAGCAATGAGGTGAGGCTCATGCAGAATAATTGGGTGCGTTTTGTCAAGGGCTGCATTTCAGTAAAGCTCGGCGGCGACTATCTGGAGCGTTTTTTCAATATGTGCAGGACACACGACATTTATCTTTGGGGCATCAGGCGCGAAAATGACATATGCATCTGTAATATGTACGCGTCAGACTTTTTTAAGCTTCCGCCGCTTCTGAAAAAAACAGGGACAAGGGCAAAGGTAATCCGCAAAAGCGGAGTGCCGTTTTACATTCCTTTTATGAAAAAAAGGATTATTTTTTTTGCAGGGGTTATCTTGTGCTTGATAATGCTGAACCTTGTCACAAATTACGTCTGGGCGATTGAGTATATCGGCAACCTGCAGGTCAGCGACAATGAGCTCACCGATTTCCTCAATAGCCAAAACATACATTATGGGATAAAAAAGAGCGAAATAAACTGCGAGGAAAAGGAGAAACGCCTGCGGGAAGCGTTCCCGAACGTGACATGGACATCAATTTATTTTGAGGGCACAAAGCTTTGCGTCGAGGTAAAGGAGAACGAAAAGACAGAGCCGAAAAAGACGCAGACAAGGGGCACGGACATTATATCCGAAGACGAGGGCGTAATAATCTCGATAGTGACGCGCAACGGTGTGCCAAAGGTGAAAGCAGGCGATACGGTTGTAAAAGGTCAGGTGCTTGTGGAGGGGAGCGTGCCTGTCTACAACGAGGAGCAGGTAATCACTGATTACCAGATTTATGACGCTGACGCGGATATTTGGATAAAAGCGCCGATTATTTATAAAGACGAGGTATCAAAGAGCTATCCTGTGCTTTTTTACACGGGAAATGACGCTGACGTGGGATTTTTTGAGGCGTTCGGCTTTCACGTTGACGGGCTTCTGGTTTATGACTTATTTCATAAGAGCAAGACGGATTTGTATGAAACCCTGACACAAAAACACCAGCTTGTTTTGCTTGACAACATATACCTTCCAATCTACTATGGAAGAATTAACAGAAAAGAATACTCTTTAAAATATCTTGCGCATACAACGGATGAGATGAAAACAATATTGTCTGACAACTTTGAAAAATTTATTTCAGAATTAGAGGAAAAAGGGGTACAAATTGTTGAAAAAAATGTTAAAATAGTAAAGAATAGGAATAGTATGAAAATGCAGGGAGATATCACGGCGATAAAGCCGACGGGCAGTGCCGTTGATATACAGATAACTGACGAGGCGCAACAGATACAGGAGGCGGCATCTCAGTAGGACATAAAGGCGGAGGGCGAAGTTGGAGAATTTTCAGTTGGGCATACAGATAGAGTCGGAGCATATGCAGAATATTTTCGGCAGTAACGACACATACATCAAGCAGATAGAAAGTGACTTGGGCGTAATCATCACGGACAGAAACGGCGAGGTGCGCATATCGGGCGAAAGGGAGAGCGTAGAGAAAGCGGCAAAGCTGATAAAGGAGCTTGCGGAGCTTTCAAAGCGCGGCAATATGATACAGGAGCAGAATGTTTCATATGCGCTTGAGCTTTCGCATGAAAACAGTGATGACGCCATTCTTGAAATGGACACTGACTGCATATGCCATACCGTGCTTGGCAAGCCCATAAAGCCAAAGACCATAGGACAGAAAAAATATATTGACGCCATACGCGACAAGATGATAGTGTTCGGGCTTGGTCCCGCGGGCACGGGCAAGACATACCTTGCAATGGCGATAGCGATAACGGCGTTTAAAAATCACGAGGTAGAGCGCATTATTCTCACGCGCCCCGCGATAGAGGCGGGAGAGAAGCTCGGATTTTTGCCAGGCGATTTGCAGAGCAAGATAGACCCGTATCTTCGTCCGCTCTATGACGCGCTCTATCAGATAATGGGGGCAGAGAGCTTTCAGAAAAATATGGAGAAGGGGCTTATAGAGGTCGCGCCGCTTGCATATATGCGAGGCAGGACTCTTGACAACGCGTTTATAATTCTTGACGAAGCGCAGAATACCACGCCCGCGCAGATGAAAATGTTTCTTACGCGTATAGGCTTCGGCTCAAAGGTGGTAATCACGGGTGATGCGTCGCAGAAGGACTTAGCGCCTGGCGTATTGTCAGGGCTTGACGTGGCGGAGCGGGTGCTTAGCAGGATAGATGACATAGGCTTTATAAAGATGACAAGCAGTGACGTAGTAAGGCATCCGCTGGTACAGAAGATTGTCAATGCATATGAGGACTATGAAAGAAAAATAAATGACACGAGTGTCAGAAAACATGATAAAGGCAGACAGTCTAAAAAGAAGGACAAGATAAAAAAATAAAACTGACATAAATAAGAGGTAAACAACGTATGAAAAAAAAGGAAGAAGCCAAATGGCAGAAGGCATTGCTTATAATCATCATGCTTTTGGTTTCCGTCTCTTTGATAGGGGGAGCGGCGTACCTTTATGGAAAATCTTTTAGGGACATTTTTACATTAATAGTTATATCGGCTGCATACCTTGGGGCAGTCATATTTTCACTGATACAGTCGGACATATACGGGGAGCTGCATTATGACAATGGGGGGCATTACGCGAGGTTTGTGCTTGTGTTCCTGTTTGGCGCGGCAGTCTGCTGCATATTGCCGTCAATACCCGAATCTGGCTGGGCTGTGCCGTCCGTTGCGCTTGCGCTTGCGCTGTTTTCAAATACCGTGACAGGGATTGCGGCGTATGCGGGGCTTATCAGCATATGCGTGTATCTTGCGTCTGCCGATATTTTGGTGTTTGCGCTGTGTTTCCTTACGGGTTGCATTTTCGCCATACTGTTTGAAAAGCTTGACGACGAATACAGGACAGGCATACCGATGTTTATAGCGATGCTGATATACATTGTCAGCCTGACTGCAAAGACGGTATTTCAGAACAAGGGCGCTTTGTCCGTGGAAATATTTATCGTGCCTATTGTAAATGTGTTTATCACATATATATGTATGCTTGCGGTATTAAGGTTTTACTGCGCCGCAGTGGTTGACAAGGAGAAGGGCAAATATCTGGCAATAAACGACCAGGAATTTAAGCTGCTTGCAAAGTATAAGACGGAGGACAGGCAGCTGTATTACAATGCGATACATACGGCGCATTTTGCGGAAAAAACGGCGAGAATGCTTCATATGGACGTTGACTTGGCAAAAAACGGAGGCTATTACCATAGGATAATAGTTGCCGAATGTAATAAGAAAGGCAAAACGCTTGAGGAAATCTGTAAAAAGTACAAGTTTCCGCCCAAAGCGGTACAGCTGCTGCAGGAGTATAACTACAAAAACCGCCCCATTAAAATGCGTGAGACAGCTGCCGTATATATCGCGGACAGCGTCGTGGCTGCGCTTATGTATCTGAATGGCAAGGCAAAAGAGGACAAAAGCAGCGAGGACATTGACTATGCCGAGCTGGTGCAAGCAATTATAAAAAGGAAAATAGACAGCGGCGTGTTGAGCCGCAGCGACATTTCGCTTTCAGATATAGGCGATTTTGAAAGAATTTATGCGGGAGAGAATTTATATTATGACTTTTTACGTAGAGAATGAGACAAAGCTGGAGCTGCCGTTTGACGCGGAAAAGATTGCCACGCAGGTGATTGAGGAGGCTATTGAATATGAAAACTGTCCGTATGAGGCGGAGGTGAGCGTGCTGCTCACGGACAATGAAAATATACACGCGATGAATAAGGAATACAGAAATGTTGACCGCCCTACAGACGTGCTTTCGTTTCCAAATGTAGATTATGAAAGCCCCGCTGATTTTTCAAGGCTTGAGGATAGTGAGGCTGATTATTTTAACCCTGACAGCGGGGAGCTGTGCCTTGGGACTATTGTTATTTCCATTGAAAAGGTGTATGAGCAGGCAGAGGAGTACGGACATTCGCCGCTCAGGGAGTATGCCTTTTTGGTGGCGCACAGTATGCTGCATCTTTTCGGGTATGACCATATGGAGGCAGATGAGGCGGCTGTCATGGAGAAAAAGCAGGAGGAAATACTGCAGAGGCTTGGGATTACGCGCGCAAATCATTGAGAGGTTCGGATTTGCTTAGGCTGTTTTAGATGACATAGGAGATTTGATAATGAAGAAAAAGTCTAATTTTATTGTACAGGGAAGCATACTTGCGATGGCGGGCGTGCTGTCGAGGATTATAGGCATAGCAAGGCGTTTTCCTATGGAGCATATCATAGGCGATAAGGGAAACGGATTTTATTCGGCGGCGTATGAGGTTTACGCGATGATGCTGATTATATCGTGCTACAGCCTGCCGCTTGCGGTGTCAAAGGTGGTTTCGTCAAAGCTGAACAAACGGCAGTACAGGAGCGCGGAGAGGGCGTTTCAGTGCGCTTTGATTTTTGCCATAGTGACGGGCGGCATTACGTTTTTTGTATGCGAATTTTTTGGAGATTTCCTCGCGGCGGACGTTATGCTTGAGCCTATGAGCGCGCTTGCCCTAAAGGTGCTTGGTCCAGCGCTTTTGATAGTGTCTGTCATGGGCGTGTTCAGGGGATATTTTCAGGGGCTTGGCACTATGACGCCTACGGCGATTTCGCAGATTTTAGAGCAGGTCTTTGTGCTGATTGGAAGCATTGCGGGCTCTTATATCCTGTTTAATTACGGTGAAATGGCAGGGGTTTTGTACCATGATGAGGATTATGCGCCGTCGTATGGAGCGGCGGGAGCGTCTATAGGTCCTGTCGTGGGCGCGGTAGTGGGGCTTGCGTTTTTGCTCTTTATATTTTCCATGTACAAGACAAAGCTGAGACGGCAGATAAAGCGTGAAAAGCCTGGAAGGACTGACAGCTACGGTCAGATTTTCAAACTGATACTTCTCACGATTTTTCCTGTGCTTTTGAGCACTACGGTTTATAACCTCAGCAATGTAATTGACATCAGGATTTACAATGATGTGATGATACAGAAGGGCTTGGAGGACATAAAGGCGTACAACTGGGGCGTGTATTCGGGGAAATACAGGGTGCTTGTGAATGTGCCGATTGCGCTTGCAAACGCTATGTGTTCGTCTATTGTGCCCGTGCTTACGGGGCTTATGGTGAGGGAGGAATACTCGCAGGCGAAAGAAAAGATAGGACAGGCTATGCGCTTTACGATGATTGTCGCGATACCGAGCGCGGTGGGGCTTACCGTGCTGGCAAGGCCGATTATCACTATGCTTTTCAGGGGCGAGATAGATATGGCGGTTAATCTGCTTCATCTGGGCTCTATATCTGTGGTATTTTATACGATGTCTACGCTTACTAACGGGGTACTGCAGGGGATTAATAAGATGCAGATACCTGTGAGGAATGCGGCGATTGCGCTTGTGATACACATTGCGGCGCTGTATGGCATGCTGGAGCTTGACTGGGGGATAAATGCGGTAGTGTATGCGAATATTTTGTTTGCGGTGATTGTGTGCGTTTTAAATTCGCTTGCCATAAGGAAATATTTGAGGTATAAGCAGGAGTGCGTGCGTACTTTTGCCGTGCCTGCGATAGCGTCTGTGGTTATGGGCGTGGTGATTGGGGTGCTTGGAATGCTGCTTTCGGGAGCTGTCGGGAATGTGCTTACGGTGCTGATTTGCATTGCGCTTGGGGCGGTGGTATATTTTGTGGCACTGCTGCTGCTGAAAGGGGTTTCGGAGTATGATTTGCGGAGAATGCCGTGTGGCGGTATAGTGATTGGGGTGGCGAAGAAGTTACGGCTTATGTGATTTATTGGCAGCAGGCCGCCCCGAGCGTTTTATACACCCCATTCAGACTCGCTTTCGCTCAGTGTAAAGCGTAGCGGACACTAAGCTCAATGACGCTGTAAAAGGAGCTACGCTTTTACAGCTTATTTCGCTAAGTGCCGACGCTTTCCAATGGTCTTCATGGGGTGTATAAAACACTCGGGGCTAGTGTATGGCTGGCTGTGGAGTGTTTTGCGGTAATGCCTTGCATGTGTTTATGAGCGGCAGGAAGATTTTTGCGTGAATAAAAAATGGAAAATAGGCTGATACTATATCAAAGAGGCCCAAATGGTTTACAAACTGGCGGTGGAGGCTGATGATGAAGAAACGATATATGATTGGCTTATTTTTTGTATGTGCGGCTGTTGTTGCGGTTGTGGCTGTTGTTGCGCTTTTGTGGGGAAGGCATACTATGGATGGTTTTTCCGATGGTAATGGTGAAACGGGGCAGGAGGCGCCACAGAGTGACTTGACTGATGACAAAGAGGCTGATGATTATGATGAGGCTGGAGCGTCACAGGCGCAGAGCATGAGTATGACTACGACGGCGGATACTATGTGCGTTTATGAAAATATTGACCAGAAGGACGGGACTGTTTCGATGGTGGAGGCGAAACTCCCTGAAAAATATGTGGGGTTGAACCGCGCGCAGCTTGAGGCGGCTTTGAGGCTTGACGGAAGCATTATGCAGCTTGATGAAAGCGAGGACGGTTTTAAGTCGCAGCATTTGGAGCTGTTTTCGCCTGAAAGAATAAAAATTTTGAGGATTTATGATACGGCTGAGCAGCAGGGCGGCTATTACATTTTGGAGGTTGACGGAGAGGTGCGTATTTACAAGAGTGATAAAAAAACCTTGTATTTCAGGACTGGAATTACATTGCAGGATTTGCCCGAAGACGTTGCGCAGGAGATTGTTGAAGGAAAATATATGGAAAATGAAGTGCAGGTGTACCATTTTCTTGAATCGTACAGCAGTTAAAAAAGCCATTAAGGAATGATATGGGAGAAATTATATATGGCAAGAAGGATAACGGTAATAGGCGGCGGCGCGAGCGGTCTTGTGGCGGCGGTTATGGCGGCGCGGGGCGGCGCTGAGGTTACGGTTTTGGAGCATAAGGACAGAGTGGGCAAAAAAATTCTTATGACTGGCAACGGGCGTTGCAATCTGACAAATGTGAGCGGTTTTTATGGGAAATATTTCAGCAGCGACGAGATGTCGCTTAAAAAGATATATAATGCGCTTGAACGTTTTGGCGCAGATGACACCGTAAAATTTTTCAGGGATATAGGAGTATTCACAAAGGAAAAGCGTGACGGTGGCATTTACCCTGTTTCAGAGCAGGCATCGTGTGTGCTTGATGCGCTTAGAAGTGAGTGCGCGCAGCTTGGCGTAAAGATAATTACAAATGCTGATGTGAGCAATCTGCGTTCTGTCAGAGGTGATAGGCTTATACTTGCGGCAGGCGGGAAAGCTGCGCCGTCAACGGGCTCGGATGGTTCGGGGTATGCGCTTGCCAAAGGGCTTGGACACAGCATTGTAACGCCATTGCCAGCGCTTGTGCAGCTTAGGTGCGAGGGCGATTTTTTTAAGTCTGTCGCGGGAGTGCGCGCGCAGGCGGGAATTGCGCTTTATATAGACGGTAAAAAAGCGGCTTGCGAGGAGGGCGAGCTGCAGCTTACTGATTATGGCATATCGGGAATACCCGTTTTTCAGTTCAGCAGGCTTGCGGCAAGGGCTCTGCATGAAAAGAAGAAGTGCGAGGCGGAAATCAATTTTATGACACAGGTGTCAGAAAAAGACCTTGGCGGTCCGCTCGAAGAAAGATATGGCGGAAAGACGGTAGAGGCGCTGCTTGGCGGCATGGTACATAAAAAGATAGCGTCATTAATCTGCCGCAGACATAAGCTTGACTCGCGTCAGACGGTTTCTGACGCGGGCGAGAAAAGGGTTAGGAAATATATTGACGAGTTAAAGCATTTCAGGGTAAAGATAACGTCGGCAAATTCTTTTGACAATGCGCAGGTATGCAGCGGCGGAGTGCCGCTTGGAGAAGTGTCGGACTGTTTTAGGTCGCTTAAGGCTCCAAATGTGTATATAGTTGGCGAGCTGCTTGACTGCGACGGCATATGCGGGGGATACAACCTGCAATGGGCATGGACAACTGGCGTTATAGCAGGAAGGAACGCGGCAAATGATAACGATTAATCAGCTAAAGAGTGAAATTATTCTCGACAAAAATCAAGTGCGCGGCAGAGAACGGCTTGGCACAAGCGACATTATTGACAGTGAGGAGATATTAAGGAGAAAGGCGGCAAAGCAGCTTGGCATAAATGCATCTGATATCAAAACGCTTGAAATAACCAGACATTCAATAGATGCTAGAAAAAAGCCAAGGCTTTTTAACGTATATACACTGGAGCTGGGGCTTGGCAGCATGGAGCGCGAGGAAAAGCTGGTAAAACGCTGCAGGAACAACAATATTTGTATTTCAAGCACAGCCAACTATAAGTTCCCAAGCGCAGGCGCTGAGGAAATGCGCCACAGACCTGTAATAGTAGGAATGGGACCAGCGGGATTATTTTGCGGCTATATGCTTGCGGTAAACGGATATAAGCCGATAATTATAGAGCGCGGATATGATGTCGAGACACGCACGAAAGATGTGGAGGCATTTTGGAACGGAGGCATCCTTAAGCCAAATTCAAACGTACAGTTTGGCGAGGGCGGAGCGGGCACATTCTCAGACGGTAAGCTCAACACGCTTGTGAAGGATAAAAACGGCAGAAACAGGGAGGTTCTGCGCATATTTGTAAAGCACGGAGCGCCAAGGGAAATCTTGTATGAGAGCAAGCCGCATATAGGCACAGACGTTTTGAAAAAGGTAGTGGCGTCAATGCGCGATGAAATCATAAAAAATGATGGAAGTGTCATTTTTGGCGTAAAGATGACGTCAATAAAAACCGATAACGGCAAAGTAAAGGCTGTGGTGATAAACGAAAGTGAGGAGCTCGAAACGGAGCAGCTTGTGCTTGCAATCGGGCACAGTGCGCGTGATACCTTTGAATATCTGCATAAAATCAATATTCCAATGGAGGCGAAGGCGTTTGCAGTCGGCTTGCGTGTTGAGCATAAACAGAGCTTTATAAATGAACGGATGTATGGCGAAGAATATGCTGATTTGCTGCCTGCCGCGCCATATAAGCTCACGGCAAAGACGAGCAGCGGGCGTGGGGTGTATTCATTCTGCATGTGTCCTGGGGGATATGTGGTGAATGCGTCGAGTGAAGAAAAACGTCTTGCGGTAAACGGAATGAGCTATTCGGGACGTACAAGTCCCAATGCAAACAGCGCGATAATTGTTCAGGTGACGCCAGGGGATTTTGCGGGCAAAGGCGCGCTTGCGGGAATGGAGTTCCAGAGGCGTTTGGAGGAGATGGCGTATAGTCTGTGCGGTGGCAGGGTGCCTGTACAGTATTTCGGGGATTATGTGAAAAATCAGGCATCAGAGGAGGACAAACTATTTTTGCCATGCATAAAGGGTGGCTATGATTTTACAAATTTGAGGGGACTTTTGCCTGCGGAGTGTGAGGACGCTTTTATTGAGGGTATGGAGCAGTTTGACAGGGCGATTGAAGGCTTTGCGGGCGAAAAGGCTATTTTGGCAGGCATAGAGAGCAGGACTTCCTCGCCGATACGCATACCTCGTGATGATACGCTGCAGTGCCCTGTTTTGAGGGGACTTTATCCATGCGGAGAAGGCGCGGGATACGCGGGAGGGATAACCTCGGCGGCAATGGACGGGATTTTGGCGGCGGAAAGAATTGCGGAGAGGTATAGACAAGCGTATTAAAATGAATTAGAATAAAAAATATTTAATATTGACATACGGAGGCGTAAAAGTGGAAGAATTGCGTAAGAGATTGAGGGATAAAAAGCGTATTGTGGTGAAGATTGGCTCGTCGTCGCTTCAGCACCCAGAGACGGGCGATTTGGATTACATAAAGATGGATATACTGGTGCGTGAGCTTTGCAATATCAGGAATCAGGGGAAAGATGTCATTCTTGTGACTTCGGGCGCGATAGGCTGCGGCAGGCGCGCGCTGCACATGAAGGCGGCGAATTCTACTTCAGAAAAGCAGGCGTGCGCGGCAATAGGACAGGCTATGCTTATGGCTACATATCAGAGGATTTTTTCGGAATATAATCATCAGGCGGCGCAGATACTTATGGCGCGCCAGACGATTGTTGCCGAGTTAAACAGGACTAACGCGCAGAATACGTTTAATGAGCTTTTAAAGCTTGGCGTTATTCCGATAGTGAATGAAAATGACACGATATCTACATTTGAACTTGATGACGTGGTAGGCGACAATGATACGCTCTCGGCTATAATAACCGCGCTTATAGGCGCGGATCTGCTGATTCTGCTTTCAGACATAAACGGGCTATACACAGACGATCCGCGCAAAAATCCAAAGGCTGAATTTATAGAGCGCGTAGACGAGCTTACAGATGAGCTTATCAGCATGGGAAAGGGCTCTACAGGCAGCAGCGTCGGTACGGGCGGCATGGAGACAAAGCTTACGGCGGCAAAAATCGCGACTTATTCAGGCGCGGATATGGTTATCGCAAACGGAAAGGACGTGCGCGTGATTCACCGTATCATGGAGGGCAGGAATTACGGCACCATTTTTAAGGCAAACAAGGATGATGGCTTTAATGTGGCGGAGTTTGTAGATAACCTTCACAAATAGAGGCGTTTATTAAATGATATTTATAATTTGAATAATTTGAACAAAAATCACAGAAATGAGGGTAAGCATGTTTATAGGAAATCATTTGTCATCATCAAAAGGCTTTGAGAATATGGGAAAAGAAGCGCTAAAACTGGGCGCAAATACGTTTGCGTTTTTCACAAGGAATCCTCGCGGAGGTGCGGCAAAGGCTATTGACGAGGAGGACGCTAAAAAACTTCTCAAGCTTATGGAGGACAACAATTTTGGCAAGCTTGTAGCGCACGCGCCGTACACAATGAATGTCTGCGCGGCAAAGGAGGATATACGGAAATTTTCATGGAATGTGTTAAATGAAGATTTACAGCGAATGGAGTATCTTCCGAACAATTATTATAATTTCCACCCAGGCTCACACGTAGGGCAGGGGGCTGACGCGGCGATACCTGTTATTGCGGAGGCGGTCAATGACGCTTTAAAGCCTGAATATACGACAACCGTGCTGCTTGAAACTATGGCAGGCAAGGGCTCGGAGGTCGGCAGAAGCTTTGAGGAGCTTAGGGCGATACTTGACCTGATAAAACTGCCTGACAAGGTGGGGGTATGCTTTGATACCTGCCATGTGTGGGACGGCGGGTACGATATCGTGAATGACCTCGACGGGGTTTTGCAGGAATTTGACCGCGTTATCGGACTTGACAGGCTTAAAGCGGTTCACTTCAACGACAGCATGAATGTCTGCGGCTCGCACAAGGACAGGCACCAGAAGATTGGCGAGGGTGAGATTGGGCTTGAAGCGCTAAAGGCTGTGGCAACACACCCCCTTTTGAAGGATAAGCCGTTTATACTGGAAACACCGAATGACGATGAAGGATATAAAAAGGAGATTGCGCTTGTGCGGAGTTTTGGTTAAAGCATTAAGGAGTATAAATAAGAATGGGAGAAATCTATGGGCTTAGATGAAAAGATAAAGCGGATTAACGAGCTGTACCACAAATCAAAGGCGGAGGGACTTACGGCGGAGGAAAAGGAAGAACAGGCTAGTCTTCGCGCTGAATACATCGCAAATATCCGCCAAAACCTGAAAGGACAGCTCGACAATATATCAATACAGGAAAAAGACGGCACAATCACAAATCTGGGCGACAAATTTGGAAAAAGGCAGACTCATTAGAAATATTTAAAATAAGCCGCAATCTGGTTGCGCCAAGCGAATATTTCTATTATAATAAAGTATAATAAAAGACAAGACTATGACAGATACGGTGTAAAATATGGAAACAAAATCTGAAATCAGAAAAAGAATTCTGGCATTGCGCTCCAATCTAAGCGACGGGGATTTCAACGCAAAAAGCAGCGCCATAGTACAGAAGGTTTTGCAGACTGCGGAATACAAGGAGGCAGAAAATGTCCTGTTGTATGCGGATTATTGCCGTGAGGTCATGACACGCGGCATATTTGATGATGCTGTTTTACACAAAAAAAGAGTATATCTGCCAAAGGTTGACAGCCTCACGAACACTATGGAATTTTACAGGGTGACAAGCACAAGCCAGCTTACAAGAGGCTACAAGGGAATACTGGAGCCGAGAGAGGACATAAAAAATATATACAGGCTTGACAAAAACGAGGACACATTGGCAATAATTCCAGGAGCCGCGTTTGACACGCAGGGCTACAGGCTTGGCTATGGAAAAGGCTTTTACGACAAATATTTGTCAAGCAAAAGGCAGATTTCCACAATAGCGCTTGCGTTTTCCTGCCAGATACTTGACGAGCTGCCGCACGAGGCGCATGACATAAAAATGGACAAGGTAGTGACTGAGGAAATAATCATACATACACTGAGAGTATAAACTTATCAGTTTTTGATTTTTAATATAGAATATTAACACGGAGGCTTTTACCAATATGACAATCAAGGAAAAAGCGGCGGCTATGAAGCTCGACAGCCCTAAGATGGCGGCGCAGTCCGCACAGGCAAGAAATGCGGCGCTTGCGGCTATTGCAAAATCGCTTGTGGAAAATCAGGCGGAGATTTTTGAGGAAAATAAAAAGGACTTAGCGGAGGCGGCACAGAACAATATCCCCGACGCAGTAGTAAAACGTTTGAAATTTACCGCCCAAAAGCTTGATGACGCTGTAAAGGGCATAAACAATTTAATCTCACTTCCAGACAGAGTGTTTGAAAAGCTGCTTGTGCGCGAGCTTGACGAGGGGCTTACGCTTGTAAAGGAAGCCTGCCCGATAGGCGTTATCGGAGTGATTTTTGAGGCGCGTCCAGATGCGCTTGTGCAGATAGCGTCGCTTTGCATCAAAAGTGGGAATTGCGCGATTTTAAAGGGCGGCAGCGAGACAAAGCACACAAACAAGGTGCTGTTTTCCCTGATTTACAATGCGGCAATACAAAGCGGCCTGCCGCAAAACTGTCTGTTTCAGGCGGAGCTTAGAGATGAAATATCAGAGCTGCTTGATTGTCATGAGTCCGTAGACCTCATTATCCCGCGCGGCTCAAACTCGTTTGTCCAGTACATAATGAACAATACCAAAATCCCTGTAATGGGGCACGCTGACGGCATATGCCACATATATGTTGACAAGGATTTTGACATAGACAAGGCAATTCCAATCATAATAGATGCAAAGACACAGTACACAGCCGCCTGCAATGCGGTAGAGACGCTTTTAGTCCACAAGGACGCGGCAGACAGGCTTATGCCAAAATTAAACGAAGCGTTTAAGTCGCATCGGATTGAGCTGCGTGCAAGCAGGGACATAAGCGATAAATATGACTGCAAGACAGCCACAGATGATGATTTTGCCACTGAATACCTGGACCTGATTATTTCCGCAAAGACGGTGGAAGACATTGACGAGGCAATAGACCATATAAACAAGTACGGCTCGCACCATACAGACTGCATTATTACCGAGGACACGGCGGCGGCGGAGCATTTTATGCAGATGGTTGATTCGGCGGGAGTGTACCAGAACTGCTCGACGCGCTTTGCGGACGGCTTCAGATACGGCTTTGGAGCGGAGGTAGGCATCAGCACAGGCAAAATCCACGCCAGAGGCCCCGTAGGGCTCGACGGTCTTTTGACATACAAGTACAGACTGTACGGAAACGGTCATATAGTTGATGATTATGCATCAGGCAGAAAAGAGTTTCATTTTAGGGATATTGGTTAATGCAATTCGGAGGGAAAAAGGTATGAAAAAAAGGATAAAAGGCTTTTGGATAATGACAGCTGCGCTTACTGTACTCATAGCGATGAGCCGGCCGACAAAGTCATATGCCTTTGAGGTAACGCCAATAGCGACAATAGAGCTTTATTCGACGTCAGGCACGCCCGTATATGCGCAGCCGGATGTATTTTCGCCTGTTGTCGTATATCTCGACCGTTTTATTAATGTCCGCGTTACGGGCATTACGGACAATGGCTTTTTTCGCGTTGACTTGGACGGCGCGTATTATATTCCAGGACCATATCTGGTGACGCAAGTTAAGCCAGAAAAGACGGCAAAGCAGAAAGCGCTTGATAACCTTGACAAGCTTACGGAGGCATACAGAATGCAGCTCCAATTTATGGAGTCGTATAGCGCGTCATTTGGGCTTAAAGATGTCACGGGTGACGGCGTGCCTGAAATATTTGACGCAGATGGCAAGGAGATATATACATATTATGAGGAGCGTCCTGTAATGATATATTATTCCGCAAACCCAGTTTCATTTTATTATTCAAAGGACGATAATAAGCTGTACGGCAAATACAAATGGAATGATAAAACCATATGGGAGGCATATTACAATGACACAAGCCTGCTGCCGTGGGGACAGTTTAAATGCATTTCGACTGTATCCTCGGCATCAGGAGCATCGGCTATAACAAGAGACTATACCAACAATGATGAAACACGAGGAGATTTATACAATATTCTCCATGAAATGCTTATAGACTAATAAGACATCAAATTCGTGATGCAGCAAAGCAGGTTGTGTACTTTTTGAATTAAATGCCGCTATTACAGCGGCATTTAAAATGTTGGCAAGCAATATCCCGCAGAATGCTGCGGACAGAAAAAATACTTAAATTAATGGAGTAAAAAGGTAAATGATTAAAAATGATGAGCTTGAAACAATATTAGCGAAAATAGATTTAGAAGGCGGCATACCCGCAGACGAGCCAATGCGCCAATACTATTTTATCAAGAAGGCGCGAGAGATAGTTGACCGTGAAAGTCAAAAACTGGGACACCGCCTTACCGCTGACGGTGAAACCTTCGGCTGCCAGATGAACGCCAAAGACAGCGAAAAGCTTATAGGCATACTCAAAAACATAGGCTTTGAGATAATCGACAGCGAGGAGGCGGACCTGGTATTCTACAATACCTGCACAGTCCGCGATAACGCAAACCAGCGCGTCTATGGAAGACTAGGGCTAATCCACAGCATGAAGAAAAAAAATCCGCACAAAAAGGTCGCCCTATGCGGCTGCATGATGCAGGAGCCGTCGGTTATTGAAAAAATCAGGAAAAGCTACTCCTTTGTCGATTTAATTTTCGGCACTCACAACATTTATAAATTTGCCGAGCTTGTGGTAGCGATGTACAGCTCAGATGGTATGATTATAGATATCTGGAAGGACACGGACAAAATTGTCGAGGATTTGCCCGCGGAACGCAAGTATTCCTTCAAATCGGGAGTAAACATAATGTACGGCTGCAATAATTTCTGCAGTTATTGCATTGTCCCGTATGTGCGCGGACGCGAGCGCAGCCGTGAGCCCAAGGATATAATCATGGAGATTGAAAAGCTTGTGTCCGAGGGAGTAATAGAAGTGATGCTGCTGGGGCAAAACGTAAATTCATACGGCAAGACGCTAGATGAGCCAATGAGCTTTGCGCAGCTTTTACGCGAAGTTGAAAAGATAGAAGGGCTGGAAAGAATACGCTTTATGACCTCGCACCCAAAGGATTTGTCAGACGAGCTTATAGAGGTTATGAAAAATTCCAGAAAAATCTGCCGCCATCTGCACCTGCCGCTGCAGTCAGGCTCTACGCGTATTTTAAAGGCAATGAACCGCAATTATACAAAAGAGCAGTATCTTGCGCTTGCGCATAAAATTAGAGACGCAATACCCGACATATCATTGACTACAGACATAATCGTAGGCTTCCCTGGCGAAACAGCCGCAGACGTAGATGAAACCATTGAAGTAGTAAGAGAAGTCGGCTATGATAACGCCTTTACCTTCATATACTCAAAAAGGACAGGCACTCCCGCCGCCAGTATGCCAAACTCCGCAAGCGACGAGGAGATAAAAGCGAATTTCGACAGGCTCCTAAAGGCAGTGCAGGAAACAGCCAGAAACCGCGTCGGCAGGCTTACAGGCGAAACGCACAGCGTATTAGTGGAGGAGCAAAACGAACATGACGCTGCGCTTGTCACAGGCAGAATGTCAAATAATACAATAGTACACTTCAAAGGCAGCAAAGAGCTTATAGGAAAAATTGTAAACGTAAAGCTTACCGAGGCATGCGGCTTTTATTATTTGGGCGAGATGACTTAACATCAATTGTGAAAGCCTAACGCTTTTTCCATGTGGTAGGCATAAGCATTACCATCATAGGGAACATTTCAAGCCTTCCCGCAAGCATGTCAAACATAAGCACAAGCTTTGAGAAAGCCGAAAATACAGAAAAATTCTGAGTAGGTCCGACGAGCGAAAGCCCCGGGCCTATATTATTTATCGCGGAAACCACAGCAGTAAAGTTGCTTGTAAAATTCAACCCGTCTACGCTGATAAGCAGGGAAGACGCAAGCATTAGCACAAAATAAATCGCAATAAACACATTGACCGAGCGCACAGTATCATGCTCAATCACATGCGAGTCCATTCGTATTCTGCGCACCTCTCGGGGATGGATTATAAGCGAGAGCTCCTTCCTGATAGTCTTAAACATGATAAGCACACGCGACACCTTGATGCCGCCGCCCGTACTTCCCGCGCATGCACCGACAAACATCAGTATCACAAGTATCATCTTTGACATCTCAGGCCACAAATCAAAGTCAGTAGTGGCATATCCCGTAGTCGTGATTATGGAGCCGACTTGGAAAAACGCATGGCGCGCAGCCTCCTCAAGCGTAGGGTACATATGGCGCGTATTGCAGATAATCACAAGCGCCGCCGCCAAAATAATGAAGAAATACCAGCGCACCTCCTCAAGCTTAAAAGCCTCCTTAAACCGCTTTGACAGTATGCAGAAATAAAGCGTATAATTGACACCGCTCAAAATCATAAATACAGTCACGGTGTACTGAATAGCGGGAGAATACGCCGCAATGCTGCTGTTTTTTATGCCAAAGCCGCCCGTGCCCACAGTGCCAAAGCTTGTGGTGAGCGAGTCAAAAAGCGGCATTCCAAGGGCGCATAATATTATAATCTCGCAAAATGTGATGGCAATGTAAATGCCGTAGAGAATCTTTGCAGTATCCTTTACCCTCGGCACAAATTTGCTTACGGAAGGACCAGGGCTTTCCGCCTTCATCAAATTCATAGTCGAGCCGCCCATCAGTGGCAGCACAGCCATAATAAACACAAAAACGCCCATGCCGCCCACCCAGTGGGTAAAGCTCCGCCAGAAAAGGCTTGTGTGTGAAAGTGCCTCAACATCAGTCAAAATACTTGAGCCCGTAGTGGTAAAACCCGATATTGTTTCAAACAGCGCGTCAACATATGACGGAATATCGCCCGTCAGCACAAACGGCAGCGCACCGAAAATACTCATTACAATCCAGCTAAGCGCCACGGTAACGAAACCCTCGCGCGTATAGAGATTGTGCGACGACGGCTTTTTCCTGTTTAAAAGCAGCCCTAAAAGATAACATACCCCTGCCACGGCAAGATATGAAAAGCCCGCGTATTCGCGGTATATAAGCCCCACAAGCGCAGGCAGCAGCAAAAACAGCCCCTCGAATTTCAATATATATCCAAGTATGTACAGCACCATAAAATAGTTCATAGCCGCTTAATCCTCCAAGGTTTCAAGAATATCGGAAATACGGTAGCCAGATATCACCACAAGCACGGAATCGCCCTTTTTAATGACGCTTTGGCCGCTTGGAAGAATCACCTTGCCGTTGCGGTATATGCAGCATATCAATGTGTTTTTGCGGAAATGCAGGTTTTGCAGCGGAGTGCCTGTAATCGGAGAATCCGCCTTGATGATAAATTCAAGCGCCTCCGCCTTGCCGCCCGCCAGCTTGTAGAGCGTTTCCACGTTGCTGTCCTTTGGGTTGTTTGTAGAGCGCACATACTTCAATATGTAGTCCGCCGTGATAATCCTCGGGTAAATGACGCTGCCGAGGTTAAGCTCGTTTATGACGGAGTTAAATGTAATTCGGTTTACCTTTGTGACGGTTTTTGCATTTGAAACCTTGTTGGTGTAGAGCGACAGCAGGATATTTTCCTCGTCAAGTCCCGTGAGCGCCGCAAAGCCATCTACGTGGTCCAAGCCCTCCTGCATCAGTAAGTCTTGGTCAGTAGCATCGCCGCATATGATAGTAGCATCGGGCAGAATAGACGCAAGATGTTCACAGCGTGCACGATCTATGTCGATTATGGTTACGCGTGTTCCCGACTGCAGAAGCGCCCTCGCAAGATAATATGAAATCTTTCCTCCGCCTGCGAGAATGGCGTTTTCAACCTTTGTCTTCATAATGCCTATTTTTCTGAAAAACTCAATCGCATGGTGGCGCTGTGACGCGATGGAAACAATGTCGTTTTCCTTAAATTCAAAATTACCGTTTGGAATGATTACCTCGTCGCCGCGCATAACAATGCACACGAGTACATTTGTGTGAAATGCTGAGTGGAGGTTTAAAAGCTTTAAGCCGATAAGCGGAGAACCCGCGGCAATTTTAAAGTGCAGCAGCTCAAAATGTCCCTTTGCAAAGGAGTCTACGCGTATCGCCGTCGGGAACTGGAATATCCTTGAAATCTCGTTTGCCGCGGTCTGCTCGGGATTTATAATCATGGCAAGGCCAAATTCTTTTTTTAGGAACTCTACTTCATCATTGTAAATGGGATTGCGCACGCGCGCGATGGTGTGGCAGTGGCCTGTCTTTTTGGCGACCACGCAGCACAGCAGGTTTTTCTCGTCGTCGCCCGTGACGGCGATAAGAAGATCGGCAGTCTCAATGCCCGCGTCAAGCAGGGTTTCATGGTTGATGCCGTTGCCGACAATGCAGATGACGTCAAGCTTTTCGGTGAGATATTGCAGTTTGCTGGGATTTTCGTCGATAACGACAATATTGTGCTCCTCGCTGCTAAGCTGCTCCACAAGGGTGTAGCCAACCTTTCCGCAGCCTACTATAATAATATCCATAGCAGTATTTTACTCCTTTATAAAAATAGACTAAAGCAAATATGCAGATTATTTCTTTGGCTATTATAGCACACTTCGGCGCTAAATACAAAAATAAATAGTAAACTATATAAAAAATTAATTTCATCTCTTTGAAAAAATATTTATTTGTGATAAAATATAATGGATTGTTTAAAAGCAAAAGGCGATAAAATCATATAAATATCAGCAGCGGAAAATGCCGCAAGGCATTAAAATACAGAAAGGCGAGGTTAAACACAATGGCGGGACTGACACCGATGATGCAGCAGTATATTGAGACAAAAAAACAGTACAGTGACTGCATACTTTTTTACAGACTCGGTGACTTTTATGAAATGTTTTTTGACGACGCTAAGACCGTCTCAAAGGAGCTGGAGCTTACGCTTACGGGCAAGGACTGCGGGCTTGAGGAAAGGGCGCCAATGTGCGGAGTGCCGTACCACGCGGTGGACAATTACCTGACAAGACTTGTGGACAAGGGCTATAAAGTGGCAATATGCGACCAGACCGAGGATCCCAAGCTTGCCAAAGGGCTTGTAAAGCGTGAGGTGACGCGCATAGTCACGCCAGGCACAAACATAAATCTGCAATCACTAGAGGAGTCAAAAAACAACTACCTGATGTGCATTGCATATTTCCAGAACAAAATAGGCGTATCAGTCGCTGACGTCACCACAGGCGATTTTTATATGACCGAGGTTGACACGCTTGCCAAGCTTACGGACGAGCTTTACAAATATATGCCGTCAGAAATCATATGCAACGACGCCTTTATAATGAGCGGCTTTGATTTGGAAAGCCTTAAAAACCGCCTGAAAATGGCAGTATATTCGCTTGAGCCGTGGTACTTTGATGATGACGCGTGCAGAAAGTGCCTTATGGAGCATTTTAAGGTAAGCTCGCTGAAGGGCTTGGGGCTTGATGATTTCCCGATAGGGATGATTTCCGCAGGCGCGGCAATGAAATACCTGCTGGACACGCAGAAGACGGAGCTTTCGCATATCACGCACATCACGCCGTACCTTGCAAGCCGTTTTATGCTGATAGACAGCGCTACAAGGAGAAACTTAGAGCTTACGGAGACGCTGCGCGAGAAACAAAAACGCGGTTCGCTCCTGTGGGTGCTTGACAAGACAAAGACGGCAATGGGCGCAAGGCAGCTTAGGAACGATATCGAGCAGCCGCTTGTAGATATAGAAGAAATAAATGACAGGCTTGACACAATCGAGCAGCTCTGTAAAAATACGGTATCGAGGGATGAGATAAGAGAGTACCTCAATCCGATTTATGATATGGAGAGGCTTCTCGGCAAGGTAAGCTACAAATCGGCAAATCCGCGCGATTTGATAGCGTTTGCAAGCTCAATGGAAATGCTGCCGCATATAAAAACCGTACTCCGTGACCTTGACGCACGGCTTCTGCATGAAATTGACGAGCAGATAGACGGTCTGGAGGATTTGTGCGAACTCATAAAAAATTCAATATGTGACGAGCCGCCGATGCTAATCAGGGAGGGCGGCATTATAAGAGAGGGGTTTGATGCGGATATAGACAGGCTGCGCACGGCAAAAACCGAGGGCAAAAACTGGCTTGCCAAGCTCGAGGAGGAGGACAGGGAGCGCACAGGCATCAAAAACCTCAAGATAAAATACAACAAGGTATTCGGCTACTATTTTGAAGTGACAAATTCGTTTAAGGATATGGTGCCCGACGATTATGTCAGAAAACAGACGCTAGTAAACGCGGAGCGCTATACCACGCCCAAGCTAAAAGAGCTCGAGGACACTATACTGAACGCCGAGGACAAGCTGAACACCCTCGAGTACGACATGTTCTGCAAAATAAGGGATGACATAGCCTCGCAGCTAGAGCGCATACAAAAGACGGCAAAAGCAGTCGCAAGGCTTGACGTGTTCGCGTCGCTTTCCGTAGTCGCGGAGCAGAACCATTACGTCAGACCATCGTTGAATGACAAGGGCGTAATAGACATAAAGGACGGACGCCACCCCGTAGTGGAAAAAATGATTGACCACGATATGTTTGTAGCAAACGACACATATCTAAACAACGGCAGCCATTGCATATCGGTTATTACAGGCCCGAATATGGCGGGAAAATCTACATATATGCGCCAGTCTGCGCTTATCGTGCTTATGGCGCAGCTGGGCAGCTTTGTGCCTGCAAAGAGCGCCGACATCGGCATAGTTGACAGGATTTTTACGCGTGTGGGCGCGTCGGACGACCTTGCGAGCGGGCAGAGTACGTTTATGGTAGAGATGAACGAAGTGGCGAACATACTTCGCAACGCCACCCCCAAGAGCCTTCTCGTGCTTGACGAGATAGGACGCGGTACATCGACATATGACGGACTGAGCATTGCGTGGGCTGTTATAGAGCATATCAGCAACAAAAAGCTTCTCGGCGCAAAGACGCTTTTTGCAACCCACTACCACGAACTCACGGAGCTTGAGGGAAAGATAAGCAATGTCAACAATTATTGCATAGCCGTAAAGGAAAAGGGCGACGACATAGTATTTTTGAGGAAAATCATAAAGGGCGGCGCGGACCGCAGCTATGGCATACAGGTTGCAAAGCTTGCGGGAGTGCCGGATATGGTGATAGACCGCGCAAAGGAGATAGCGGAGCAGCTAAGCGACAACGACATTACGCAGAAGGTGCAGAGCATCACGGTTGATTTAAAGAGCGACAGGAAAAAGGCAAAGCATTATGACGATGTGGACATGGGGCAGATGTCACTTTTGGACACGGTAAAGGACGAGGATATAATAAACGAGCTGAGCGAGATTGATATTTCCACGCTTACGCCGCTCGACGCGCTGAACACCCTTTACAGGCTGCAGAATAAAGTGAAAAACAGGTTTTCTTTATAGTTCAGGAATTGGGGTAATGCAAAAATGGCGGAAATACATATACTTGACAACAGCACAATAGACAAAATTGCCGCAGGCGAGGTAGTAGAGCACCCCGCAAGCGTAGTCAAGGAGCTTGTGGAGAACGCGATGGACGCGGGCGCAAGGGCGGTCACAGTAGAAATAAAGGAAGGCGGCATTGAGTTTATCCGCGTGACAGATGACGGTTCGGGGATAGAAAAGTCACAGGTTAAAAACGCCTTTCTAAGGCACGCCACAAGCAAAATAAGCAATATATCAGACCTGCTGAGCCTGCAGAGCATGGGCTTTAGGGGAGAGGCGCTTTCAAGCATTGCGGCAGTGTCAAGGGTAGAGCTTATCACCAAGACAAAGAACGATATGACAGGCATACGCTATTGTCTTGAGGGAGCAAAGGAGACGGAATATGAGGAGATAGGCGCACCCGACGGCACGACCTTCATAGTGCGAAATCTTTTTTTCAACACTCCTGCAAGGCGCAAATTCCTAAAGACGGCAATGACGGAGGGCAGCTATGTCACTGACCTGCTTGAGCATATGGCGCTTGCCAGACCTGAGATTTCCTTTAAATATATCATAAACGGGCAGACTAAATTTTTTACGAACGGCGACGGCGATATGCGGGCGATAATATACCGCATTTTTGGGCGTGATATTGCCAATGAAATGATGGAATTTCAAACGTCAGACAATGGCATTTCCATAAAGGGATTTTTGGGCAAGCCCGTACTCAACCGCGCCAACAGAAATTTTGAAAATTACTTTGTAAACAACCGCTACATCAAGAGTAAAATAATTTCAAAGGCGCTGGAGGAGGGATATCAGTCCTATATGATGCAGCACAGATATCCATTTTGTGTAGTGCACATCACAGTTCCACCCGACAGCGTAGACGTAAATGTACATCCGACTAAAATGGAGGTGCGTTTTTCAAACCAGACAGAGCTGTACAAAATAATAGCCGAGGGCATATCGGACTTTCTTGCGGGACAGGAGATGATACCTGCTGCCACACCAGGCAAAGATGATAAAGCTGACAGGGATAAAAAGGGCAAAAATGAGAAAATGCCTTCAGCCCCTGAGCCGTTTGAAAAAGAAAGAAGGCTGTCCGAAGCGGTCAACGCAAGCGAACGCATAATAAATATGCTGAGGGAGGACAACAATTACGGAAAACCGACATATGCGCAATTTACCCAGCAAAATCGCGGGCATCAAAAGAATGACCAAATAAGTCAAAAAGATAATGGCAACGAAGATTTTTTCATTGATAATAGAGCAGACAAGTCAACACAGCTGCATCAGCCAACACAGCTTGGAACAACAATTCCGCAAGGCATACAGCCACAGCAGGGTATGCTGCAGGCGGCGCCTAAAATAATCGGAGGTGAGAGCCGCCCTGAAAATCCTGCAAAAAATGTCATCAAGGCAAGCGAGCAGGTTTTCATAGAAAAGCCCGAGCAGCTCAACTTTTTTGACGAGAAGCTTTTGACACGCGAGGCGCGACAGGAATACAGGATTGTGGGGCAGATTTTTGACACCTACTGGATAATTGAGTACCGCGATAAGCTGCTTATCATAGACCAGCACGCGGCGCACGAAAAGGTCAAGTATGAGCAGATACTAAAAAAAGTGCAGGACAACGAGATTTACACGCAGACGCTTACACCGCCTGTCGTGATAAACGTTACCCCGCGCGAGGCAGGATTGATAAAGGAATATGAAAAATACTTTGCGGAGCTTGGCTTTGTCATAGAGGATTTCGGAATGAACTCATACGCGATACGCGGAGTTCCCCTTGATCTGTTCAGCTACAATATAAAGGAGCTTTTCGAGGAGATAGTGACGCAGATGTCGGAAAGCCCGATAAAAGGCGTGCCTGATATCATCAGGGAAAAAATCGCGTCAATGGCGTGCAAGGCGGCGGTAAAGGGTAACAATTCGCTTTCCTACGAGGAGATGGACACGCTGATAGAGCAGTTATTGGAGCTTGATAATCCGTATAACTGTCCTCACGGCAGACCTACAATCATATCAATGTCAAAGTACGAGATAGAGAAAAAATTTAAGCGGGTGTTATGATACTTAGCCTTGTCAGTCAGGCTTTTGCTGTTGCCTGAAGATGACGGATAGAGATAGGGGATATTCATGAAAAAGCCACTTGTAATTTTGACAGGTCCCACGGCGGCGGGCAAGACAAAGCTCTCCATAGCGCTTGCAAAGGCGCTTGACGGCGAGATAATTTCAGCCGACTCCGTACAGGTATATAAGCATATGGACATAGGCTCGGCAAAGATACGCGCCGATGAAATGAACGGCGTAAGGCATCACCTGATAGACGTGCTTGAGCCGACGCAGGATTTCAATATAGTATTTTTCCAAAAGCACGCAAAGGCTGCGATTGACGAGATATGCGCGAGGGGCAGAATACCGATAATGACGGGCGGTACAGGCTTTTATATACAGTCGGTTTTGTATGATGTCACATTCAGCAAAGGCAGCGAGGACAGCGCGCTAAGAAAAGAGCTGGAAACCTTCGCAAGCGAAAATGGAGCGGAGCGTCTTCACGACATATTAAAAGAATGTGATCCTAAATCAGCAGAAATCATACACGCAAACAATGTGAAAAGGGTTATACGCGCAATAGAATATTACCGCCAGACAGGACAGAAAATATCTGAACACAACGAAGCAGAGCGCCAGAAAACCTCCGCGTACAATTCGTATTATTTTGTCCTCACCGACGAGCGTTCAAAGCTATATGAAAACATAGATAAGCGCGTTGACATTATGCTTGCCGACGGGCTTGTTGACGAGGTAAAGGCGTTGCTTGATATGGGCTGTAAGCGTGATTCGACAGCAATGCAGGCGCTGGGGTATAAAGAGATTATCGAGTACCTGATGGGAGAAATAACGCTTGATGAGGCAGTGTACAAAATAAAGCGTGACACGCGCCATTTTGCCAAAAGACAGCTTACATGGTTTAGGCGTGAGCGTGACGTGATATGGATAGAAAAGGATAAATTTGCATATGATGAGGAGAAGATGTTAAAATATATGTTAGATATTGTAAAAAGCGGGTTGGAAAAAGTTAAGGATTAAGGAGTATCACAAATGATTATTTCACGGAATACAGACACAAAAAGCATGTATGCAGCCCTTGGCATATCGGACAGCGTGTACAAATTCAGCATGGAAATACTTGACGGCTTAAAGCCGCGCTTTGACGAGATAGACAAGACTGCGGAGTACAACCAGCTAAAGGTGTTAAAAGCAATGCAGGACAGCAAAGTAAGCGAGGCCTGTCTTTTAGGCACGACAGGCTACGGCTACAATGACCTTGGGCGAGAGACCTTAGAGGCGGTATATGCCTCAATTTTTCACACAGAGGACGCTCTTGTCCGCCCGCAGATAACATGCGGCACGCATGCGCTCGCGCTTGCGCTGATGAGCAATCTGCGGCCGGGCGACGAGCTGCTTTCCCCCGTAGGCAAGCCATATGACACGCTGGAGGAGGTAATCGGCATACGCCCGTCAAAGGGCTCGCTTGCCGAATATGGCATCACATACCGTCAGGTGGACCTGTTGCCAGACGGCGGCTTTGATTACGACGGCATAAAAAAGGCGATAAACGCAAAAACAAAGCTAGTCACGATACAGCGCTCAAAGGGCTATCAGACACGCCCGACGCTATCGACAGGGCGGATAGGCGAGCTCATTTCCTTCATCAAAGGCATAAAGCCCGACGTGATATGCATGGTTGACAACTGTTACGGAGAATTTGTTGAGCGCATAGAGCCCACGGACGCAGGCGCGGATATGGCAGTAGGCTCACTGATAAAAAATCCAGGCGGCGGTCTTGCACCGATAGGCGGCTATATCGCAGGCAAAAAAGAATGTGTCGAAAACGCTGCATACAGGCTCACTTCACCGGGACTTGGCAAGGAGGTTGGCGCATCGCTTGGCATACTGAGGGATTTCTACCATGGGCTGTTTTTAGCTCCAACTGTTACGGCAGGCGCTTTAAAAGGCGCGATATTTGCAGCAAACGCATACGAAAAGCTGGGCTTTAAGGTAGTCCCAAACGGCACGGAAAGCCGCCACGACATCATACAGGCAGTCGAATTTGGCTCTCCCGAGGGCGTTATAGCCTTCTGCAGGGGCATACAGGCGGCGGCGCCCGTTGACAGCTTTGTCACGCCCGAGCCTTGGGATATGCCTGGGTACGACAGCAAGGTAATAATGGCGGCAGGCGCTTTCGTGTCAGGCTCGTCGATAGAGCTTAGCGCCGACGGACCGATAAAACCGCCATACGCCGTATATTTTCAGGGCGGGCTTACCTGCGAGCATGCGATATTCGGCATTATGAAAACGCTGCAGAGCGTATCGGAGGCAGGGCTTGTAAAAATATAGACAAAAAAACTGTCGAAAAAAAACTAATCTTTTTAATATACAAACTTCTTTTCGTGTGGTAATATTACTATTGGACTATGCTATGAATATACAAGGCAATTAAATATGAGTCTTTTGAAGGAGATGTACCCAAGTGACGAGCTGCCATATGACAAGTTCATGCGTATGGGGGCGCAGAGCCTGTCAGACGCGGAGCTGCTTGCCATTATGCTGCGGACAGGCACGCGCGACAAGACGCCGATTGAGCTTGGCAGGGATATTTTAAGGCTTGCGGGGGAAAAATGGGGATTATTGGGGCTCCACCATTTTTCGGTAAAGGATTTGATGCAGATACCGGGCATCGGGGAGGTAAAGGCGGTACAGCTGTTGTGCATAGCGGAGATAGCAAGGAGAATTTCCGCTATGAAGGCAAAAACGGACCTGACCTTTGACCAGCCTGAGACAGTGGCGGCATACTATATGGAAAATATGCGCCATCTTTCCACGGAGAACCTTCTCTTGGTGCTGCTTGATAACAAAAAGCGCCGCATAAGCGAAAATGTCATCTCAACAGGCACTTCAAACGCCACGCTTATATCGCCGCGCGAGATACTGATACGCGCCGTGCGCGAGGAGGCGGCATATATCGTTGTGCTGCACAACCACCCGAGCGGCGATCCCACGCCCAGCAAACAGGACATGCTTGTCACACACAAGATAAAGGAAGTATCCGATTTAGTTGAAATTCCCCTGCTTGACCATATCATCATAGGGGACAACAAATATACAAGCTTTAATCAAAAAGGACTTTTATGAGAAACAGAAAGGAGTTGTTATGTTGGCTAACAACGCATACGGTATTGATTTAGGTACCAGGACAATCAAAATCTACAATTCGCACAGTGATAACGTCACGGTAGAAAAAAACATGATAGCTATTGAGGACAAGAAAAATCTTTTCGCATACGGTGATTCTGCATTTGATATGTTTGAAAAAGCGCCGTCAAATATCGAAATTTCCTATCCGCTCTGCAATGGAGTAATAGCGGATATAAAAAATATGCAGATGCTTTTGAGAAACTTTATTCTTGACAGCTGCAAGGGGGCGCTTAAGCCCGCCGAGTTTTACATCGCAGTGCCCTCAGATGTCACAGCCGTTGAAAAGAGGGCGTTTTCAGACCTGGTAAAGGACGCCAACATAAAGGCGAAAAAGATAATGCGCGTCGAAAAAGCTGTAGCCGACGGCTTGGGGCTTGACATAGACGTCAAAAACGCGCAGGGCATATTGGTGGTAAACGTAGGCTTCCACACCACGGAAATATCAATCCTTTCGCTTGGCGGCATAGTGCTCAGCAGGCTCATAAAGGTAGGCGGGCAGAAATTTGACGAGTCAATCAAGAACGCTATCCGCAAGGAGTTCAGCCTTATAGTAGGCAGTAAGACGGCGGAGGCGGTAAAAATATCGCTGCGCGAGCTCGAGGAGGAGCACAAGGGCGCTATCGTATATGGACGCGACATCGTGACAGGGCTTCCTATGGAAAAGGAAATACCTACGGATTTAGTCAGCGAATGTATGCTTGAAAACTTTAACGTAATAATAGACAATATCCGCGTTATCCTGGAGCGGACTCCGCCTGAGCTTTCAGCCGATATATTCAGGCGCGGAGTGTACCTTACGGGAGGCGCGTCGCAGGTGGCTCACCTTGCGGAGCTTATCGCAAAGGGCACGGGCTTAAAGGTGAATGTCAGCGAAAATCCCGTATCGGGAGTAGCATTGGGGCTTGCCAAGATAATAAAAGATGACAACTATAAATCAGTCGCTTACTTAGAAGGAACGGGGCGCTGATACAGATGAGTCCGGTAGTAAAAAGAAAGAGAAAGAAATTCTCTATACCAAGCAAATATCTGCTTTTGATTTTGACCTGCGTGTGCGTATCGCTTATGGCAATAACTTTTTTTACAGAGTATTCGCCGTCAACTGTCAACAGGCTGGCGGGCTACATCATTGTACCGTTTCAGGAGGGCGTAAGCCGCGTCGGCGCTTGGATTTCGGTAAGAGTGGACGAGCTTGGCGAGCTGAGGGTGGTGCTTCAGGAAAATCAGGAGCTTAAACAGCAGATAGCAGACCTGACAGTGGAGAACACGCAGCTTCAGCAGGACAAATATGAGCTTAACAATCTTCGCGAGCTGTACCAGCTTGACACGCAGTACAGCGGATATGACAAGGTGGGGGCGCGTGTGATAGCGCGCGACAGCGGCAACTGGTTTCATGCCTTTACGATAGACAAGGGCACTGACGACGGGCTGGCAATAGATATGAACGTCATCGCGGGCGGCGGTCTTGTCGGCAGGATTGTTGACATAGGACCAAACTGGGCAAAGGTAAACGCCGTGATAAACGACGACTCAAACGTCAGCGGCATGGTGCTTGCAAGCTCGGACATACTTATGGTGACAGGCTCGCTGGAGCTTATGCAGGACGGCGTTATAGGCTTTGAGCAGCTTATAGATTCAAAGGAGCAGGTGGAGCTTGGCGACAAAGTGGTGACGTCAAACATCAGCGACAAATATCTGCCAAGCATTCTGATAGGCTATATCAGCGAAATAAACCAGGACGCGAACAACATAACAAAATCGGGGACAATCACTCCCGCGGTTGATTTTGAGCATATAGAGGAAGTGCTTGTTATCCTCAAAACAAAACAGCAGATAGTTGAGTAACGGCATTTTTGTGATTTTAGGAAATAGCAGTCAATGAAAAGGAATATTATACTGTTTTTCGTTATATTTATAAGCTTTATCCTGCAGACCACGGTATTCCAGACCTTCAGCCTTGGCGGAATATCGCCCAATCTGCTGATAATCGTTACCGCTTCCTACGGATTTATGTATGACAAAAAATATGGAATGGCGGTAGGCTTCATATGTGGTTTTCTGATGGACATATTTTACGGCAGCGGAGTTCTGGGCTTTTATGCGCTGATATATCTTTACATAGGAGCCGCAAACGGCGCGTTTCACCAGATATTTTACCAGGACGACATAAAGCTTCCGCTTGCGCTTATTACGGCGAGCGACTTTGTCTATTCCTTTGTGTGCTATGTGCTGCTTTTCCTTCTTCGCGGAAGGTTTTCGATAGGATATTATTTCAGGAGCGTCATTATACCTGAGATTGTATATACAATTTTTGTTACGGTATTCTTATATCCATGCATACTGTTCTTTAACAGAAACGTGGAGGACATTGAGAGAGGTGACAATAGCATTGGTAAAAAAGTTTAGGGAAGGTCTGCTCAATCTCATTACATCAAGGCTTTTGCTGCTGTTTATCATCTTTATCAGTATGGCAGTGGTTTTAGTTTACAGGCTTTTTGATTTGCAGATAGTCCATGGGCAGGAGTATCTTGACAATTTTGAGCTGATGATTGAAAAGGAGCGCGTCATATCGGGCACGAGGGGCAATATTTTTGACCGCAACGGAAATCTTCTGGCATACAATGAGCTTGCCTATTCAGTCACGATAGAAGACGTATTTGAGACCACATCAGGCAGAAACGAAAAAATAAACTCCACGCTAAAGCGTATTATCAGGATAATAGAGGACAGCGGTGACAATGTTGACAGCGCCTTTAACATAATAATCAACGAGGACGGCGACTATGCCTTTAATGTAGACGGGACAAGGCTTCTGCGCTTTAAGGCGGATATTTACGGCAGGACTACAATAGACAAGCTCCTTGTGTCTGAAAAAATGGCGTCGGCGCAGGAAATCATCGACTATCTCTGCGGTACAAAGCGGTTTGAGATTGGCGAATATGAGACGCTTCCAAACGGCAAAAAGGGAGATGAATTTTATCCAGGCAGGGGCTATACCAAAAAGGAGGCTCTGCAGATTGCGTCTATACGCTATCAGATGAGCCTGAACGGTTATCAGAAATATATCCCCACCACGATAGCGACCGACGTATCGCTTGAAACGGTAGCCGTAATAATGGAGAACGCGAGCGATTTGACGGGCATTTCCATAAAAGAGGACACCATAAGGCGCTACAATTATCCGTATTATTTTTCGCATATACTGGGCTATACGGGCAGAATTGACCAGAATGAGCTTGCCGAGCTCTCCGAGCAGAACGACAGCTACACATCAAACGACATAGTGGGCAAAAGCGGCATAGAGCAGGTAATGGAGCTGGAGCTGCAGGGCAAAAAGGGCTCTGAGACAATATATGTAAACAACCTCGGAAAGGTGATAGAAACCACGGACTATGTTGAGCCGCAGGCGGGGAATGACCTTTACCTTACCATCGACAAAAACCTGCAGGTTGCGATTTACAATATACTTGAACAGAAAATTGCGGGCATTGTGGTTTCAAAGATACAGAACATATACAACTACGATCCCGCTACGGCGTCATCACGGAGCAATATCATTATACCGATAGATGATGTGTATTTTGCGCTGTTTAACAATAACATAATTGACTTTGAGCATTTTTCAAGCGAAGATGCGTATGACACTGAAAAAGAAGTGTATCAGATATATCTTGGCAAACAGGCGAATGTGCTTGAGGAATTGAGGGCTGAGCTTTCGGACAAAAAAACCCCTTACAATCAGCTCACGAAGGAATACCAGAATTACGAGAGCTATATCGTGTCAATGCTCACGGACAAGGGAGTGCTGTTAAGCTCTGAAATTAATCAGGAGGATGCGACATATATAGCATGGGCAAAAGACGAAACAATAAGCCTGAATGAATATCTGACATATGCAATTTCGCAGAATTGGATTGACATTACAAAGCTTACAGTCAACTCGCAGTATTCGGATTCGGCAGAGGTTTTGGAAAGCATAATCAATTTTATAATAGAAAACCTGCAGGACAACACACAGTTTACAAAGCGGCTTTATAAATATATGATAAGCTCGCAGACGGTTACGGGAAGGCAGATTTGCCTGATACTCTGGGAGCAGGATTTGGTGAGCGTTGACGAGAGCAGGATTGACATACTGAGAAACAACAGCAACAATCTGAATGCATACAACTTTATGCTGGATATGATTAGAAATCTTCAGATAACGCCCGCGCAGCTGGCGCTCGATCCATGCCGCGGCTCATGCGTTGTCACGGACGTAAACACGGGCGAGGTGCTTGCGCTTGTTTCTTACCCTGGATATGATATCAACAAAATGGCAAACGGGGCGGATTCAGCTTACCTTTCAAAAATCTACAGCGATTTGTCAACTCCGATTTGGTGCGCTGCCACGCAGGAGAGAACGGCGCCTGGATCTACGTTTAAGATAGTTTCGGCGGTTGCCGCCATAGAAGAAGGCGTGGTGTCGTCGCTTGGCGAGACCATCACCTGCACAGGCGTGTTTGACAAGCTTGCGCCCACGATACAAAGATGCTGGATAGCCCCGGGCGCGCACGGCAGAATGAATCTGTCAAATGCGATAGCAAATTCATGCAATATGTACTTTTACGAGGTGGGCTACAGGCTGAGCCAGGACGGTACAGGCTACAACAGCAGCTATGGGCTTTCAAGGCTTGAAAAGTATGCCGATATGTTTGGACTGACGGAACATTCAGGAGTGGAGATAGCGGAGTCGGATTCGCAGTTTTCCACCGAGCTTCCCGTTTCATCAGCTATCGGGCAGGGCACTAACTCATATACCACAGTGGCGCTTGCAAGGTATGTCACAGCCGTGGCAAACAGCGGCACGGTGTATGAGCTCAGCATTTTGGACAAGCTTACGGATTCGCAGGGCAATGTAATCAAGGATTTTACTCCTGAAATCAGGAATGAGATAGAAATAGATAGCAGCCTTTGGGACGCTATACACACAGGCATGCGAAAGGTTGTTGAGGCAAAGGCTTCATATAATGATTTGGGAGTAAATGTCGCGGGCAAGACAGGTACGGCTCAGGAGAGCCAGCTGCGCCCGAACCACGCGCTTTTTATCAGCTATGCACCCTATGAAAGTCCTGACATATCAGTGACCGTGCGTATTATGTTCGGTTACAATTCGGACTATGCGGCACAGACTGCAAGGGATGTATATAAATTTTACTATAATTTAGAGGCAGAGGAGGATCTTCTCACAGGTACAGCGGAAATGCCCGAAGCCGTCAGCGCGGCGGGGGACTAAAATCAGCAAAGGGGAGCAAATGTGAAAAATACAGTTATTTTAAAACGTTTTCCGAGCGGCATCGCCGTGATAATGGACAGCACAATTCCATATGAGGATTTGCTTGCGGCAATCGCCGAAAAGTTCAGCGCGTCTGACAATTTTTTTAAGGACGCGTCAGTGGCTATTTCATTGGAGGGGCGCAGCCTTACCGAAAAGCAGGAGAGGGAAATACTGGATATTATTACGCAGAATTCACATTTGAATATACTATGCCTGATGAGCAGAGACGAGGAAAGGAATGTCAAATTTCTGGGAATACAAAACAATGTGGCGGCTCCAGAGGAGGAAAACTTCGGACAGTTTTATAAAGGCAGTTTAAAGAACGGCCAGAGCATTGAGACAGAGCGCAGCATAATAATCGTAGGAAACGTGTTTGAAGGCTGCAGCGTGTATTCCGCAAAAGACATAGTTATTTTAGGCACTCTCGAGGGAGAGGCATACGCTGGCGCGGGCGGGGACAGTAACCACTTTATAGCGGCGCTTGAAATGTGTCCAAGCCTGCTGCGCATAGGTGATTACACATATAAGCCCGAGCACGTGCGCCATTCAATTTGGAAACCAAAGCCAAAGCCAGTACCGATGATAGCATGCGCATACAACAATGAGATACTGGTAAAGCCCATTACAAAAGAATTGCTTAACAGCATTTTATAGTATAAGTAATGGAGGATTCCTATGAGTGAAGTAATTGTTGTTACATCAGGTAAGGGCGGTGTAGGCAAGACCACTACATCGGCAAACGTAGGAACAGGTCTGGCACAGATGGGCAAAAGCGTGGTTTTGATTGACGCTGACATAGGTCTTAGAAATCTTGACGTGGTTATGGGGCTTGAAAACAGGATAGTGTATAATCTTGTTGACGTGATTGAGGGCAACTGCCGCCTCAAACAGGCGCTAATCAAGGATAAACGCCATTCGGGGCTTTATCTTATGCCTGCCGCCCAGACAAGAGATAAGAACTGCATCACACCGCAGCAGATGGTTAAGCTGATAGAAAATTTAAGGACGCAGTTTGACTACATAATACTTGACTGTCCCGCGGGAATAGAACAGGGCTTCCAAAATGCCATAGCGGGCGCTGACCATGCCATAGTGGTGACAACTCCCGAGGTATCGGCGATACGCGACGCGGACAGGATCATAGGGCTTTTGGAGGCAAACGAGATAAAAAAGGTCGATTTGGTTGTCAACAGGCTGCGGCAGGATTTAGTGCGGCGCGGCGAGATGATGACTGTGGAGGACGTGCTTGACATACTGGGGCTGCCGCTGCTTGGCATTGTGCCCGATGATGAAAATGTAGTGATTGCCACCAATCAGGGAGAGCCTCTGGTTGGCAAGGATAACCTCGCGGGACAGGCGTTTTACAATATATGCCGTCGTCTGGAGGGTAAGGAGGTTCCTTTTATGGAGCTTGGAAAGCCTGCCTCCATATGGTCGCGCTTTGCGGGCTTATTTAGAAAAAACAGTCTACAGGAGGAGCGGGCATGAAATTATTTTCAGTATTTAAACGCAAGAGCTCACGCCAGATCGCAAAGGACAGGCTTAAAATCCTTTTGATTTCAGACAGGGTGAACTGTTCGCCCGAGATGATGGAGCTTATCAAAAACGACATTGCGCAGGTTATTTCAAAATACATGAAGATAGATGCCGCCAGCATGGAAATACAGATTTCAAAGTCAGGGAAGTCAAACAGAAATGGCAAGATAATGCCTGCCCTGTATGCGAATATTCCCATACTTGACTTAAAAAGCTGATTATTAAAGAGCGCGGGAAAAAGAAAAACTGAGGACTTGGCATCAAATGCCAAGTCCTTGAAAATATCAGGCTGACAGCCAAATGCCGCAACGGAGGACTAATGTTTAGAAATTACAGAGTCAGGGACTACGATTTTAAATTAATAATTATGATGATAGCCATTACCGTCATAGGGATTCTGTCTGTCGGCAGCGCAAGGGAGGAGCTGCAGAACAGACAGCTCCTCGGCTTTATAATGGGGCTTTTCATCATGATTGTGATATCCTTCTTTGACTATTCTCTTTTTTTGCGCTTTTACTGGGTTATATATTTCTTTAACCTGTTTCTGCTGCTTATGGTGAGCATTTTCGGCGAGGTCGTAAATAACGCCCGCAGATGGCTTGAGGTCGGAGGCATACAGTTCCAGCCCTCGGAGCTTACAAAGATTATGCTTATACTGTTTTACGCCCAGTTTTTCCAAAAACGCAAGGACAAGGTAAACAGCTTCAAAAACATAATTCTTGCGCTGCTGTTGCTTGTCCCGCCTATATATTTTATATACAACCAGCCTGATATGTCCACCAGTATAGTAATTCTCGTGATATTCTGCGTGGTGTGGTATGTCGGCGGTTTAAGCTATAAGATTATTCTTGGCACGCTTGCCGTAGCGGTGCCTGCGGTAATCATTATTTTTGTGATGGTGCTGCAGCCTGACCAGACGCTGATAAGCGATTACCAGCAGGGGAGAATACTCGCGTGGCTTTACCCTGAAAGATATGCGCAGACTACGGCATACCAGCAGACAAACGCCATAATGGCGATAGGCTCAGGCCAGCTGTGGGGAAAAGGGCTCAACAACAATATGATAAGCTCGGTAAAAAACGGCAACTTTATTTCCGAGCCGCAGACAGACTTTATCTTTACGGTAGTCGGGGAGGAGCTCGGCTTTGTGGGCGGCTGCGCCGTTGTGGTGCTTTTGTTCCTCATCGCGCTTGAATGTCTTGGGGTGGCGCGCAAGGCAAAGGATCTGGCAGGCACCTGCATTGCCTCGGGAATGGCGGCGCTTGTGGGCTTTCAGGGATTTGTAAATATAGCAGTGGCGACGGGGGTATTTCCAAACACGGGCGTACCGCTGCCGTTTGTGAGCTATGGATTGACTTCTCTGGTCAGCCTGTATATAGGAATGGGTTTTGTGCTTAATGTGCGTTTGCAATGTGTGCGAAAGTACAACAATTAGCAATAATTATAAATTTTGTGAAATTTTAACATTTTTTTATAGCTTTTTTCACTCAAATAAGTTAAAATACATAATATATGGTGAAAATGATATAAAAAGTGCAAAGTGAAGTGATTTAATTTTGCATAGGGAAATGGGGGAATTTATATGAATATTGCTTTAATCGCGCACGACGGCAAAAAGAAGCTTATGCAGAACTTTTGTATCGCGTACAGGGGTATTTTGAGCAAAAATGATTTGTTTGCCACGGGTACTACGGGACGGCTCATAGAGGAGGTCACAAATCTGAATATACACAAATATCTTGCAGGTCACTTGGGGGGTGAGCAGCAGATATGCGCGCAGATTGAGCACAATCAGATAGATTTGCTGATATTTCTGCGCGATCCCAATTCAAAGTCGCATGAGCCTGACATAAACAATGCGGTCAAGCTGTGCGACATACACAATATTCCACTGGCAACAAACCTTGCCTCGGCGGAGCTTTTGATTAAGTCACTTGACAGAGGAGATATGGATTGGCGTGAGATGTACAAATAAATTTTTAAGAAGATTTTCTGCCGCAGCGCTTATCGCTGCCGTGGTTTTTAACCTGACGGCGTGCGGCTCAAAGGAGTTTTCATTCGCGTATGACAGGAACAGAAATAATTCCAGCTATTCCACGGCGTCGCATACACGCGGGGAAAAGCTTGAGGCGTTTTCGGCGGATTTATGCGTTACTACAGGCGATGTCACGGCGGGCACTACGGCTGATATGTCGCAGGCGACGGCGGCGGGGCTCTTTGACGTAGCCTCACATAAGGTCATATACGCAAAGAGTGTTCATGAAAAATTAAATCCCGCAAGCCTTACTAAGATTATGACGGCGCTTTGCGCGCTCAAATATGGAAATCTTGATGACGTGCTTACAGCTTCGGCAAATGTCAATATTACGGAGTCTGGCGCTGTAAAGCTTGGGCTTAAAGAAGGCGACACCATGACTATGGATCAGGCGCTCCATGCGCTCTTACTTAAATCGGCAAATGATGTGGCGGTTATGGTAGCCGAGCATATCGGCGGCAGCGTGGAGGGCTTTGCGGAGATAATGAACAAGGAGGCAAACCTCCTTGGCGCCACAAACAGCCATTTTGTCAATCCGCACGGACTGACTGATCCGAATCATTACACGACGGCTTACGATCTTTATCTTATATGCAACGCCGCCGTGAAGTATGATAAGTTTGTCGAGATAATACACACGGCAAGCTACAATTCCGTGTACCACGACAAAGACGGCAATGAAAAAACAATTGACCTGACTACGACGAACGCTTACCTTAAAAATGAGGCGTTTGCGCCCGACAACATTACAGTCATAGGCGGCAAGACAGGCACGACAAGCGCCGCGGGGAGCTGCCTGCTGATATACAGCCGCGACAACGTGGGCAATCCGTATATTTCCATCGTGCTGCAGTCGACGGACAGGACAGTGATGTATCAGGAAATGACGGCGCTTTTAGGCGAAATTTAAAATTGGAGTTGTTTTTTATCATATATTCTACTATAATTATATTGTGGACAATCACATTATAATAAAGATGTGCAAATTTCTTTTAGGAGGTATTACTTATGGTACAACTTATAGTTGGCAGAAAAGGAAAGGGCAAGACAAAGATTGTCTTGGATATGGTTAATAAAGAAATTGTGAATGCGTCAGGCAACATTGTCTATCTGGATAAGAGTATGGGACATATGTACGAGCTTAACAATAAAGTAAGGCTTATCAATGTATGTGATTACGGGGTATCTAACGCTGATGAATTTGTAGGCTTTATCCGCGGGCTGGTATCACAGGATCATGACCTTGAGCAGGTTTATTTTGACGGCTTTTTAAAGATAGCGTGTCTTGAGGGCTCTGACAGATTGGAGGAGATTGTCACAAAGCTTGACAAGATAAGCGATACATACGGATTCAAAATTGTTATCAGCGTTTCCCTTGACGAGGCAGAGCTTCCTGAAGCTTTGAAATCAAAGGTTGTCGTATCACTTTAAGCTATTAAAATAATATTTTTCAAAAGCCTCGGATAATCCTTCCGAGGCTTTTGAGTATTGGATAACGGAGGACACTAGATTGGCAGACAGAAACAGGCAGCGCGCAAGGCAGGAGCGCAACAGATCGGGAAAGACGATGAACAGGATAGAGTTTGTCATTTTTGGCGCAATAACTGTCTATATTATCGTGCTTATTGTTATGTATCTTAATTCTACTCCGATAAAGGGCTATGAAATACAGATGGGCTCGCTCTCAGTTGCCAAAAGCTATACAGGCATTGCCATACGCGAGGAGGAGCTGCTCACGACGCCATATACAGGCTATATAAATTATTACGTCAGGGAGGGTTCGCGCGTTTCCTCGCGTGACACTGTTTTTTCAATAGATGAGAGCGGAAGGCTTGCGTCGCTTATTGAGTCGGGAAATGCGGGCTCAAGCGATTATACGGATGATGAGCTTAGTGAGTTCCGCTCGGAGGTAATTCAGTATGACAGAACTTTTGACAACGAAAAATTCAGCAGCGTATATGATTTTAAGTATGACATACAGGGAGCTGTCATAAAGCTTGTAAACATAGATATGTACGAGAGCCTTGAAGCCCTCAACCAGTCAAGCCTTGGCGGAATGGTGTCGCTGTGCTCGGCGGGCAAGACAGGGTACGTAGTCTACAGCACTGACGGTTATGAGACGCTCACGCCTGACGCGCTTACCGCGCAGGCGTATGACCGCACGGAGTATGCCAAAACGCGCGTAAATAACAATGATTTGGTTGAAAAAAATGATGTAGTCGGAAAGCTCATAACAGATGAAAACTGGTCGCTTATGATACAGGTTGACGAGGAAACGGCGGCTGAGCTTGAAGAAGCGGAATATGTCGAGGTCAAGTTTATAAAGACGCAGGAAACCTCGTGGGGCAAGGTGACAATATATCGGCTTGCCGACGGCGTGTATGCGCAGCTTTCATTTAATAATTCCTGTCTCTCATTTTGCACTGACAGATATGTTGACATAGAGCTTGTGGTTGACGATGAAAAGGGCTTGAAGGTGCCAAACTCAGCCATAGCTGAAAAGACCTTCTTTATAATACCCGCTGAATATATGACAAAGGGCGGGGATAATGGAAATTACGGCGTGCTGAAGGAAAGCTACACTGAAAACGGCGTGGCATATGAGTTTGTGGAAACGACGGTGTACAGCTCAAACGACGAGGAATTTTACGTCGACAGCGGCGGTCTTGAAATAGGCACATACATATGCAAGCCCGAATCGGACGAAAAAATAGCCGTCAGCAAATCGGGCACGCTCATAGGCGTATATAATATGAATAAAGGCTATGCGGATTTTAAGCAGATAACAATTCTGGCGCAGAATGACGAGTATGCGATAGTAAGCTCCAACACCCAGTACGGGCTTACCGTGTATGACAGGATAGTGCTTGATGCCGCGAGCGTGAACAGTGACGATTTTACATACAACTAAACTATTCAGAAACGGAGGCGCAGTTATGCCGCAGTATGGAATTAAGGAAAACCTCGAAAAGGTGCAGAACATAATAAACGAGGAATGTATAAAGGCGGGCAGGAACAGCACGGAGGTAACTCTGGTAGCGGTAAGCAAGACAAAGCCCGTTGAGATGCTAAATGAAGCTTATGAATACGGCTGCCGTGATTTCGGCGAGAACAAGGTGCAGGAGCTTCTCGATAAATATGAAGCAATGCCAAAGGATATAAGATGGCATATGATAGGTCATCTGCAGCGCAATAAGGTGAAATATATAGTGGACAAGGTATATATGATTCACAGCGTTGACTCCCTAAGGCTTGCACAGGAGATAAGCAAGGAGGCAGTCAAAAAATCGGTCACAGTTAATATTTTAATTGAGGTTAATGTCGCAAATGAAGAGACAAAGTTCGGGGTTAAGGTTGAGGATACGTTAGAACTTGTCCGCGAAATTGCAAAATTACCCAATATTTTTGTCAAAGGACTGATGACAATAGCGCCTTATGTCGACGATGGTGAAAAAAACAGAAAAATTTTTAACAAATTATGTAAATTAGCTGTTGACATTAGGAAGGAAAACATTGATAATATATGTATGGATTTATTATCTATGGGTATGTCAGGCGATTATCCTGTAGCTGTCTCTGAGGGCGCTACACATGTGAGGGTAGGGACAGGCATATTTGGAAGTCGGTAGCAGATACCAAAAGGAGATGATTAGAAATGGGATTAATGAACAAGGTTCTGAATGCGATGAATTTGGAGAACGCAGAAGAAGATTACGATGAGGATTACTATTATGATGATGATATAGTTGAGAATACAGTGAGAAAGCCTTCATTAGTTCGTGATGATGATTATGACGACTATGAGACAAGCAGTAAACCTCAGCCTAAGAAACATTCTCAGAAGGTTACGCCTATAAGACAGGTTAAGAAGGCGGGCGGCAGCGGCATGGAGGTATGCGTGATTAAGCCCTCGACTATTGAGGACGCAAGGGAGATTACAGAGACTCTGCTGGCTAACCGCACGGTGGTGCTTAATTTAGAGGGGCTCAATGTTGAGATTGCCCAGCGTATTATCGACTTCGCATGTGGTTCTACATACGCAATCAGCGGCAATCTGCAGAAGATTTCAAACTACATTTTCATCATTACGCCTGCAAGCGTTGATATTTCGGGCGATTTTCAGGAGATTATATCAGGCGCGTTTGACGTGCCGCCAATCTCACGCAGCATTAAGTAATTTTCATGGGATAAAATCAGTGGACTTCCCGCTTTAAAATATAAGTGGGAAGTTTTTCTTTTAATGATGGAATAAATTCAAGGCAGTCGCATTTTTGTATATTTTGCTTAAATTCGGACAACTTAAACACGTTTCGCAATTATCTATTAAAAATATATTTGAAGGGGGCAGGCTTTAGTATGTCACAGAGATTGACAATCAATATGAATAGTAAGCCGATATATGATATTGTTTATGAAAGGGATTTCGATTCGCTTGCAGGCGAGCTTGAGGCGTTTGGGATAAGCGAGAAAAAGCTCTGCATAATCACGGATTCAAAGGTCAAGGGATTTTATGCCGATGAAGTAAGCGAATGTTTAAAGGGCAAATGCAAGGAGGTTGTCGTATATGATTTCCCTGCGGGGGAGAAAAGCAAAAACCTTGACACAGTTAAGGGTATATATGAATTTCTTATCCAGAAAAAGTTTGACCGCAAGGATATGCTTATCGCGCTCGGCGGCGGCGTAGTCGGCGACACCACGGGCTTTACGGCGGCGACGTATCTTAGGGGTATTGATTTCATTCAGATACCGACGACCTTGCTTGCGCAGGTTGACAGCAGCATAGGCGGTAAGACAGGCGTGGATTTTGACCAGTATAAAAATATGGTGGGCGCATTCTATATGCCCAAGCTTGTGTATATGAATATTTCCACGCTCAAAACGCTTGACGACAGGCAGTATTATTCGGGCATGGCGGAGGTTATGAAGCACGGGCTTATCAAAAACGCAGGCTTTTATGAATGGCTGATAGACAACATGTATGAGATACAGGACAGAAATATTGACACGCTTGAAGAAATGGTATATAAGAGCTGCACTATTAAAAAGCTTGTGGTTGAAAAAGATCCCACTGAAAAAGGCGACAGGGCGCTCTTGAATTTTGGTCATACTATCGGGCATGCTATAGAAAAGGCGAAGAATTTCGAGATGCTCCACGGAGAATGTGTGGCGCTTGGATGTGTTGCGGCGGCGTTCATCTCATGGAAAAGAAATTATATTTCATCAGATGATTACTACGAGATAAGGGATATGTTTGTGCCGTTCAATCTGCCGATATCAGTTGACAATATTGACGAGGAGAAGATACTTGAGCTTACCTCGTCGGACAAAAAGGCGGAGGGCGATCATATCAAATTCATAGTCCTAAAAAAGCTTGGGAAGGCTATGATTGACATTTCCATAACAAAAGAGGAAATACTGGCGGGTATCAAGGAGATATCTTTTTCGGAAGAGGATTGGAACGATTAACGGCTTATGAACAGAAAAAAGACGATATTATTGATAATTGATGTAATTTTGATGGGGCTTTTCGTGTTTTTGGATCAGCTCAGCAAGTATTATGCGGCGCTAAAGCTCAAGGGAGGAGAGCCGTTTGTGATTGCAGACGGTATATTTGAGCTTCATTATCTTGAAAATAACGGCGCCGCGTTTGGCATGCTGCAGGGGCAGAAGCCGTTTTTTATATTCATTGCGGCAGTCGTGCTTGCCGTAATCGTTTATGTCATTCTGAGGACGCCGTATCAGAGGATATATATAAAGCTCAACCTAACCCTTGTGCTCATAGCAAGCGGAGCTGTGGGAAACCTGATTGACAGGATAAGGTACAATTATGTCATCGACTTTTTGTATTTCAGCCTGATTAATTTTCCGATTTTTAATGTGGCTGATATATATGTTACTGTGGCATCATTTTACCTGATTATTCTGCTGCTCTTTGTTTACAAGGAAAATGATTTGGACTTTCTCACCTTTAGGGCGAGGAAATTCCGTGATGTCAAATAAGGCGTGTCAAGGTTATGAAGGAGATTGTTTTTGACGCTTTTCCTGAGATGGAGGGCGAGAGGATTGACAAGTGCATAAGCGGCTTTGCGGACGAGCTGTCACGGAGCTATATACAGAAAATAATAAAGGAGGGCAGCGTGTTTGTGAATAATGTACCTGTAAAGGCAAATTACAGGGTTAAAGCGGACGACAATGTCCGTTTTGTTATTCCAGACTCTGCCGAGCCAGACATACCTGCGCAGGATATACCGCTTGACATTTTGTATGAAGACAGGGACATACTCATTATAAACAAGCCCAAAGGAATGGTAGTGCACCCCGCCGCGGGGCATTATGAGGGCACGGTGGTAAATGCGGTAATGTATCACTGTAAAGGGGAGCTTTCGGGAATAAACGGCGTTATGCGCCCTGGCATAGTGCACAGGATAGACAAGGACACGACAGGTTCATTAATTATATGCAAAAACGACGAGGCGCATAATAAAGTCGCTGAGCTGCTCAAAAACCACGACATCACGCGAAGATATAGGGCGATAGTATGCGGCAGGATAAATGACGACAGCGGCACTGTTGACGCGCCGATCGGCAGGCATCCTACAGACCGCAAAAAAATGGCGGTTAAGGCAGACGGGAAACGCGCCGTGACGCATTACAGAGTGCTTGAGCGCTTTGACAAGTACACATATGTTGAGTGCGAGCTTGAAACAGGCAGGACACACCAGATTAGGGTGCATATGGCAAGCATAGGTCATCCGCTATTGGGAGATACGGTATATTCAAGCCGCAAGTCTCCGTACAAGCTTGAAGGGCAGGCGCTCCATGCTATGACAATAGGCTTAAAGCACCCCCGAAGCGGCGAATATATCGAAGTAGACGCGCCGCTGCCTGAATATTTTGAGGAGCTGCTTAAAAAGCTTAGGTCAGGCGTTTAAGCAGGACTCGGGTGGGAAAGGTTAAGCCAAGTTAAGCCAAGAACATTTAAGTTGTTGAAATTTTGCATAAAGTTTAGTATAATTATATATAATCAAATGTTAATATAATAAATATTACATTTAAGCACGGATAAGTTTTTGCATGCAATTTAGGCTTGCGCCGTTCTGCGGCAGAGGAGTGTCTTTCCGCTGTCGGAGATTGGCAGGCGCATCAGGAATGGAGGTTTTTTATGAATACAATAATTACTATAGGAAGACAGTTTGGCTCAGGCGGGCATGAGATAGGCGAGAAGCTCGCAGCACATTACGGCATCAAGTGCTTTGACAAGGAGCTTTTGTCGCGCGCGGCAAAGGAGAGCGGATTTTGCGAGGAGATGCTAAGAAACCATGACGAGAGACCGACAAACTCTTTCCTCTATAATCTGGTCATGGATACATACACCTTTGGCTACAATTCATCATCATTTGTCGATATGCCAATCAGCCACAAGGTATTTATGGCTCAGTTTGACACTATCAAGAAGATCGCGGAGGAGGAGCCCTGCGTCATAGTAGGTAGGTGCGCCGATTATGCGCTGCAGGAATACAAGAACTGTCTGCATATCTTTATCCATGCAAATGAGGAGAGCAAGGTTAAGCGTATAATGGAGAAATACGAAATAAGCGAGGATAAAGCCAAGGAAATGATGGTAAAAAAAGACAGGCAGCGCCAGAGCTACTACAATTATTACTCAACAAAGAAGTGGGGGCGCGCTGAGAGCTATGACCTTTCGATTAACAGCAGCATATTAGGAGTTGACGGCACGGTGAATCTTATTGTGCAGTACATAGAAGACTTTGAGGCGCGCGGGGCGAAATAAAAATGTCAAAATTTAAATTGACAGAAAAACCGAAGTGGAAAAAAGACGAAAATAGGGGCTGCTAAAACAGCCCCTATAATTATATTCAAATATTTCTGATTATACCAAAGCCGCTGTAATAATAGCCATAGAGTAAACCTCGATAGCGTTGCAGCCGCGTGAAAGGTCATTAATCGGAGCGTTCAGGCCAAGAAGGATAGGACCGTATGCCTCGAAATTACCCATTCTCTGCGCAATCTTGTAGCCAAGGTTTCCTGAATTGATGTCAGGGAAGATGAATGTATTGGCATGTCCTGCAACCTCTGAGCCAGGGCATTTTGTACGCGCTACACGGGGAGAAACGGCAGCGTCAAACTGTAATTCGCCCTCGATAGGCACGCCAGGAATCTGAGCCTTTGCCTTGTTTGCGGCATTTCTCATCTTCTCAACCTCGGGACCCTTGCCAGAACCGAGAGTAGAGTAGCTGAGGAATGCAACCTTAGGATCTACGCCGAAAATCTTAGCGCACTCAATTGTCTCAGCAGCAATCTCAACAAGCTCGTCCTCAGACGGATTGATGTTGATAGCGCAGTCGCCCATTGCAAGCACTTCATTTTCGCCTGTAGCGCTGGGGCGTACAAGGATAAAGCAAGAAGATACTATGCTGTGACCAGGCTTTGTCTTTATAATCTGCAATGCAGGACGGACAGTGTCGGCAGTAGAATATGTAGCGCCGCCAAGAAGCGAATCAGCTACGCCCATCTGCACGAGCATAGTACCGAAATAGTTAGGCTGCGCGAGGATTTTTCTTGCTTCCTCAGGCTGCATGCCTTTGCTCTTTCTGAGCTCACAGAATCTGTCAACCATCTCGTCAAAACGGTCATAGTGATTGCTGTCGATAACCTGTGCGCCGCGGATATTGTAGCCCGCATCCTCAGCCGCCTTTAAAACCTCCTCCTCGCTGCCTACGAGAATAGGCTTTAAAAAGTTACCTGCAAGAAGACGTGAAGCCGCCTCGAGAATACGAGGATCCGTACCCTCCGTAAATACGATTGTCTTGGGGTTTTTCTTTAGCTGCTCAATCATTGTACCAAATCCATACATAGTTAAAATCCTTCCTTTTCTTTAAGATATTGCCAATGTTTCCGTGAAGACACTATTATGAAAGCGTTTACATTGTCCAATACTATTGTATATAAACTTTATTTTATTTGCAATGGCTGTACTAAAATAAATGCAAAAAAATAGATTTTTTATACAAATAGCACAAAAACATATGTTTGAAAAATTTATTAAAAAGGTTTGCAATGTTGGAAAATTGTGCTATAATGTGATAAGCTGTGATAAAATAGCAATAGGCATTAGCTGATTATTTTAAAGCTTTAGAAAGGTATGGTAATTTAATGGCTGGCAAGGCGGAAAAAAATATATACGACGCATCAAGCATCACAGTATTGGAGGGGCTTGAAGCAGTCAGGAAAAGACCTGGGATGTACATAGGCAGCGTATCTACAAAGGGTTTAAACCATTTAATATATGAGATAGTGGACAATTCGGTTGACGAGCATCTGGCGGGAGTCTGTACGCAGATCAGCGTCACTCTCGAGGCAGACGGCTCTGCCACAATATCTGACAATGGACGAGGAATCCCCGTCGGAATGCATGAAAAGGGTGTCAGCGCGGAGAGGATTGTCTTTACGACGCTCCACGCGGGAGGCAAATTTGACAACAATGCCTATAAGACAAGCGGCGGGCTTCACGGCGTAGGCTCATCAGTGGTAAATGCGCTTTCCACACAGATGACTGTCACAGTCAAGAGCGGAGGGCTTATCCACCAGGACAAGTATGAATACGGCAATCCCGTTACAGACCTTATAGACGGTCTTCTTCCAGTGATAGGCAAGACAAAGGAGACTGGCACGACAATCAATTTTACGCCCGATCCGACTATTTTTGACAAGACTTGGTTTAAGGCTGACGAGGTAAAGAGCAGGCTCCACGAGACGGCATACCTCAATCCCAAGCTCACCATTATATTTGAGGACAAGCGCGGGGAGGCGCCTGAAAAAATTACATATATGGAGCCTGACGGCATAGTGGGTTACATAAAGGATTTAAATAAAAACAAGGAGGAAGTGCATGACATTGTTTACTTTACGGGTGAGAGCGAGGGCATAACGGTCGAGTGCGCTTTCCAGTATGTAAACGAGTTCCATGAGAATGTGCTTGGCTTCTGCAACAATATATACAACGCCGAGGGGGGCACGCATCTTACGGGCTTCAAGACAATGTTTACAAACATAATCAATAACTATGCACGTGAGCTTAATATACTAAAGGAAAAAGACGTGAATTTCACGGGCGCTGATGTGAGAAACGGCATGACAGCAGTGGTGTCGATAAAGCACCCTGAGCCGCGCTTTGAGGGACAGACAAAGACAAAGCTGGACAACCAGGACGCGGCAAAGGCTGTGAGCAAGGTTACGGGAGACGAACTGCCAAGATATTTTGACAGAAATGTCGAGGTGCTTAAAAATGTCATATCCTGCGCTGAAAAGGCGGCAAAAATCCGCAAGACCGAGGAAAAAGCCAAGACAAATATGCTCACAAAGCAGAAATTTTCGTTTGACTCAAACGGCAAGCTTGCAAACTGTGAGTCAAAGGATTACGGCAAATGTGAGATTTTCATAGTGGAGGGTGATTCCGCGGGCGGCAGCGCGAAAATGGCGCGCGACAGGAGTTATCAGGCGATACTGCCAATCAGGGGCAAGATTTTAAATGTGGAGAAGGCGAGCATTGACAAGGTGCTTGCAAATGCCGAGATAAAGACTATGATAAACGCTTTCGGCTGCGGATTTTCGGAAGGGTACGGCAATGACTTTGACATTACAAAGCTTAGGTATGACAAGATAGTGATTATGACCGATGCCGATGTTGACGGCTCACATATCAGCAATCTGCTGCTTACCCTGTTTTACCGCTTTATGCCTGAGCTTATATACGAGGGACACATTTATCTGGCTATGCCGCCGCTTTACAAGGCTATGCCGTCGAAAGGCAAAGAGGAGTACCTCTATGATGACAAGGCGCTTGAAAAGTACCGCCAGAAGCACAAGGGCGCGTTTACCCTGCAGCGCTATAAGGGACTTGGCGAGATGGACGCGGAGCAGCTCTGGGAGACTACGCTGAATCCTGAGACAAGGATTTTGAAGCAGATTGAGATAGAAGATGCGAGAATGGCATCGGAAATTACGGAGATGCTTATGGGCACAGACGTAGTGCCGCGCAAAAACTTTATTTATGAGCACGCTACTGACGCGGAGCTTGATATATAATGCGGCACAGGTGCGGTAAATTACACAAAATACAATATATAACGCACGCCAGAATAAGTGTGCCTGAATTGCAGCATAGATTGTGACAAGGAGCAATATTTTTATTATGGAAGAAAAGATTATTAAGACCGAGTATTCGGACACTATGCAGAAGTCATTCATCGACTATGCCATGAGTGTCATTATAGCAAGAGCCCTGCCTGATGTGAGAGACGGCTTGAAGCCCGTGCAGAGGCGCACCCTCTATGATATGTACGAGCTTGGCATCAGATACGACAGGCCATACAGAAAGAGCGCGCGTATAGTGGGAGATACCATGGGTAAATACCACCCCCATGGCGACAGTTCCATCTATGAGGCGCTTGTCGTGCTTACGCAGGATTTCAAGAAGGGAATGCCGCTTATAGACGGTCATGGCAATTTCGGCAATATCGAGGGCGACGGAGCGGCGGCAATGCGTTACACGGAGGCGCGGCTGCAGAAGATTACGCAGGAGGCAATGCTTGCCGATTTGGATAAAGACGTGGTTGATTTCCAGCCAAATTTTGATGAGACGGAGACAGAGCCCACTGTTTTGCCGAGCCGTTTTCCCAATCTTCTGGTAAACGGCTCAGAGGGCATAGCGGTAGGCATGGCGACAAGCATTCCGCCCCACAATCTCGGCGAGGTGATAGAGGCGGCGAAAGCTTACATAATGAATGAAAATATCACTACCAAGGAGCTTATGAGGTACGTCAAAGGACCAGATTTCCCCACAGGCGGCATTGTATGCAATAAAGACGAGCTTTTGTCCATATATGAAACAGGCATTGGCAAGATAAAGCTGCGCGGCAAGGTCGAGGTCGAAAAGACGAAGGGTGGCAAGCTTAACCTTGTGATAAGCGAGATTCCGTACACTATGATTGGTGCAAATATAGGCAAATTCCTGCAGGACGTGGCGGCGCTTTACGAGCAGAAAAAAGCGCCTGAGATAATCGACATCTCAAACCAGTCCTCAAAAGAGGGAATACGCATAGTCATAGAGCTCAAAAAAGACACGGACATTGAAAACTTTAAAAATCTTTTATACAAAAAGACGCGGCTTGAAGATACCTTTGGCGTAAATATGATTGCCATTTCCGACGGACGCCCCGAAACACTTGGCTTAAAGGACATTATAGCCAAAAATGTAGCGTTCCAGTATGAGGTTGCTACGAGAAAATACACTACACTGTTAAATAAGGAGCTTGAAAAGCGTGAAATACAGGAGGGTCTGATACGCGCGTGCAACATTATTGACTTGATTATAGAGATAATCCGCGGCTCAAAGGACAGGGACATGGTTAAAAAATGCCTTGTGAAGGGTGATACGGAGGGGATTAAGTTCCGCTCAAAGGAATCTTCGATAATGGCTGCACAGCTTAACTTTACAGAACGTCAGGCAAATGCTATACTGGATATGAGGCTGTACAAGCTTATCGGCCTCGAGATAGACGCGCTCATAAAAGAGAACGAGCAGACAAACGCAAATATATACAAATATGAGGACATTCTTGACAGGCGCGACTCTATGGCGCAGGTGCTTATTCAGGATTTGGACACGCTTAAAAAGGAATATTCGCGGAAGCGCCGCACTGTGATAGAAAATTCGCAGGAGGCAGTGTACGAGGAGAAAAAGCCCGAGGATACCGATATTATGTTCCTTATGGACAGGTTCGGGTATTGCAAGACGATAGACATGACGACATATGAGCGCAATAAAGAGGCTGCTGACGCGGAGTTTAAGCATGTGGTGAAATGCCGCAGCATGGGCAGGGTATGCGTTTTTACAAATACAGGGCAGCTGCATACTGTAAAGGTGTCTGATATTCCGTTTGGCAAGTTTAGGGATAAGGGGCTTCCGATAGACAATATCAGCAATTACAATTCTGCCAATGAAAACATAGTGGCGATAACGAGCCAGTCCGAGATGAACCTTTACAGGCTCCTGTTTGTCACGAAGCAGTCCATGTGCAAGATAGTGAGCGGAGGAGAGTTTGACGTCGCAAAGCGTACCGTGGCGGCGACAAAGCTTAATGACGGCGACGAGGTTATAAGCATTGAGGTGCTTAATGAGCAGCAGCACATTATTCTGCACAGCAAAGACGGGTATTTTCTGCGTTTTGACATAGGGGAAATTGCAGAGCTTAAAAAGACAGCGGCAGGCGTGCGCGGAATGAGGCTTGGCAAGGACGATTTTATTGACGGGGTGTACTATTGCAGCCCGTCAGATAATGGCACAATAATGTACAATGATAAAAATATTGAAATAAGTAAAATAAAAGTTGCAAAAAGGGATACAAAAGGGACACGTCAAAAGACGCCGCCTAAGAAATAGTAAATTTCGCAGGCACACCAAGAATGGGGGATTAGAATGAGAGTAATTGCAGGAACAGCGCGCAGGCTTTTGTTAAAAACGCCAGAGGGACTTGATACGCGGCCGACATCAGACAGGATTAAGGAGACGCTTTTTAATATGCTTATGCCATATCTGCCAGGGGCAGTGTTTGTCGACTTGTTTTCAGGGAGCGGCGGCATAGGCATAGAGGCGCTGAGCAGAGGCGCGTCAAAAGCGTATTTTATCGACAACAGCAATAAAGCGTTTGAATGTATCACGGGCAACCTTGAGCATACGCATTTGAGGGAAAAGGCGGTAGCGCTTAAGCAGGACGTTTTTTCGGCGCTGCGGGGCAGCATTAAGGATATGGCTGATATAATTTTCCTTGATCCTCCGTATAATCAGGAGTACGAAAGGCGTGCGCTTGAAATTTTAAGAGACGCTCCTTTTATAAATGAGGACACTCTTATTATTGTTGAAGTGCCGCTCAAAAACGATATGGAATATGCGCCTAATCTCGGCTTTGAAATTATTAAACAGAAGAAGTACAAGACAAATAAGCATATCTTTATTAAAAAGGCGCAATAAGGCATAGGAAAGCGCGTATGAAGCAGAGCCTTCAAATAAATATGATAAGAAATGGGGATTTTTATGAATAAAGCCGCAATCTATCCAGGAAGCTTTGATCCTATGACGCTCGGGCATCTTGATGTCATCAAGAGGGCTTCTAAAATGTTTGACAGGCTTATTGTGAGTGTTTTAAATAATAAAGCTAAGAACTCATTGTTTTCTGTCGAAGAACGTGTTAGTATATTAAGGGAGGCTACGCGTGATTTGCCAAACGTAACGGTTGACTCGTTTAATGGTCTTCTGATTGATTACGCGAGGGAGAAGGATATTCATATTTCCGTGAGGGGGCTGCGCGCCATTACGGATTTTGAATATGAGCTTCAAATAGCACAGACGAATAGAAAGCTTTCACAGGGCATGCTTGACACGGTTTTTTTGACTACGAGTCTTGAATATGCTTACCTAAGCTCGTCAAGCGTGAAGGAGATAGCCGCGTTTAACGGGGATATATCGCAGTGCGTGCCCGATTTTGTGGCAAAGCTTGTCCATGAGAAATTTAAAAATATTAACTGAAGGGTTAATGTGATGCGCCTGAAAGAGCAGGCAGATGGGAGTTAGGGTATTAATGAGCAGCAAAATTGAACAGGTAATTGACGAAATTGAGGAGTACATAGATAATTGCAAGTTTAAGGCTTTTTCGACTGACATTATCATGGTAAAGAAGGACGAAATTGACGACTTACTGCGAGAGCTTAGAATGAAAACTCCCGAGGAGATTAAAAGCTGTCAGAAGATTATCCAGAACAGGGAGGCAATTCTCGACGATGCAAAGCAGAAAGCGCAGAAGCTTTTAAATGACGCGGCAGTTCAGACAAACGAGCTTATTAATGAGCACCAGATTATGCAGCAGGCATATGAGCAGGCGAATGAGATAGTCGAGCTTGCCACAAGGCAGGCGCAGGGCATACTGGATAATGCCACAATAGAGGCAAACAACGTCAAAGCCTCCGCTATGCAGTATATGGACAGTATGCTCGCAAACCTTGAGGGCATGATTAAACAGTCTATTGAAGTAACGACTAAGGATTACAATGACATGGTAGGGCATCTGAAGGAAATTGATAATGTGGTGACGGCAAACAGGGCTGAGCTTGTGCCTGATGTGATAGACAATGAAACGTCAGGCGACGGTGGCAAACTGGAGGTCATTTAAGCTTTTATAACCCACAGTTTATTTGTGGGTTATATTTATAAATGTTTTCATTGCTGTTTAGGCGGCATAGTCATCAGATGGCATGGAGGGATTTCTATGAGAAAACTAATATTGGGCATTATGGCGTTTATGGCTTTTTTCATTGGAGCGGGGAATGTCAGGGCATATGCGGCGGAGCCTGTCGTAGTTGTTATTGATCCAGGGCATGGCGGGGAAAATCTGGGCACGGATTACCTGCCCATACCTGAGAAGGCGTACACTATGGCGGTGGCGTTATATATGAAGGAGCAGCTTGAAAAGTACGAAAATGTAGAGGTATATCTTACGCACACGGAAGACATTGATATGTCGCTTGGCGAGAGGGCTCAGTTTGCAGAGAGCGTAAATGCCGATTTTTTGTTTTCGCTTCATTTTAATATGTCGCTGCCGCATACCCTATATGGCAGCGAGGTGTGGATTCCTTCCTTGGGAACGCTCTACAGCCAAGGCTACAGCGCCGCCAATGAGTTCCTTATCCAGTTTGGTGAGATGGGCTTATTTAACAGGGGCATCAAGACGAAAATAGGGAAAAACGACACGGATTATTACGGCATTATCCGCCAGTGCGCGCTCAGGGACATTCCTGCGGTGATAGTTGAGCACTGCCATGTTGACAATATAAATGACATAGCAAATATCCAGTCGGAAGAAAAATTAAGGGAGTTTGGCAGGCGCGATGCCGAGGCTGTCGCAAGGTATTTCGGGCTCGTATCAAAAGACGGCAGCACGGATTACAGCAGCTATGCCCCGCTTGCCGTGCCAGTTCCCGCTCAGAGGGTGTACAACGACACCAGCGCGCCGCTGTACCTCAATGCTGAGTTTGTGGATTATGATAAGACAGGCAAATATCTCACAGTGGTGCTAAATTCGCAGGACGATGAATCGCCGCTTCAATATTATGCATATTCGACGGATAACGGCGTTACATGGTCGCCATATAAGCCGTGGATTGGCAATGGAAATTTTATGACTACCACAGTCAATTTGGGCTTTGGCAGGAAGTCGGAGATTATTTTTAAAGTGACAAATAAATATGACCTTGCAGCAGTATCAAATAGTATAAGCCTGAAACAGCAGTAATGATTAACTTGTGCTTTAGGTAATCAGCCAGTGAAAGCTTTGAGCCTTCAAGAAAGCAGCTTGCCTGTAAAAAGCATGAAACGCCGCCAAAGCATAGGGCTGTCATTATGCAGAACACCTTGACCGCATTAGTCATATCGGTGAGGTAGATGGTCTGGACACCGCCGATTATTTCTATAAGGCTTGACACTATTGCTTTTGCATTATCTGAAAGCGGCAGGAAGTCAAGTGATACGCGAAAGGCGTTTGTGAAGGTGATGTAGCCCCCGAGAAGTATCAGGGACTGCGTATTTTCTAAGCAGGCTCTTTTTAAAAGCGAGGGCAGGGACGGCTGCGGCTGACTTTGCGGTTTGGACTGTACAAAATTATTTTGTTCATTTGCGGTATTTTTACGCTTATAATATATCCTGCTTAGAATAACGCCGTAAAGGGCGGGAATGCCATACATTCCAAAAATAAAGGGGAGCTTATTGTGAAAACCGCATTCGCCTAGCATGGGGAGAATTATTCCAAGAAAATAGGCAGGTCCTATATTGTTGCAGAAGCCAAGCAGGGACTCTGCCTCGTCCCTTGAAATTTTCCCGTTTTCATACAGCTCGCTTACCACCTTTGCCCCCATAGGAAAACCGCATAAAAAGCCTATAAATATTGCATAAAGCCCGTATTCGCTGTAACGGTAGGCGCGGCTCAGAAGGCGGCTTATTATCCGCCCAAGTTCAATATCTATGCCGCTGTAAAGCATTATGGAGCTTATCATCATAAAGGGGAAAAGCGTGGGCACCATTTTTACAGCCCACTGGTAAAGCCCGCTGTAAGCGTATTGAAACGTGGAGCTTGGCTGGCTCAGTACCATTATGAGCAAAAGCAGATAGGCGATGGTTTTTAAGCGTATTTTTTTCATTTTATATTGCCCTGTAGGATTTGCTTTAATTAATCCTATTAATTCAGGACAAAATTTATTCGGGTTTAAGGGGTTATTTGAGGTACGGAAAAATGGAAGGAGGCGGTGGGCTTGTCGCTTGCAAATGGTTTTCTGCCTGTAAGCAGGGCTGAAATAGATGAGCTTGGGCTTGAACAGCTGGATTTTGTATATGTCACGGGTGACGCGTATGTAGACCATCCTTCGTTTGGGTGCGCTATAATTACGCGCCTTTTGCAGTCGCACGGCTACAGCGTGGGCATCATATCACAGCCTGACTGGAAAAACGACGACAGCATAAAGGCGCTGGGCGAGCCGCGTCTTGCCTTCCTTGTTTCCTCTGGAAATATGGATTCGATGGTGAACCACTATTATGTGTCGAAAAAGCACAGGGAGAGCGACGCATACACGGCGGGCGGCGCGCCGTATAAGCGCCCTGACCATGCCACGGTGGTGTACAGCAATTTAATCAGAAAAAGCTATAAAAATATTCCGATTATAATAGGCGGCATAGAGGCAAGCCTAAGACGCATGGCTCATTATGATTATTGGTCGGATTCCTTTAAACGCTCAATTCTGCTTGACAGTCAGGCGGATATTATATCATACGGAATGGGCGAGAAGTCTATCATAGAGCTTGCCGACGCGCTGAACAGCGGAATCAGCGTCAGGGATATATCGTTTGTCGCGGGCACGGTCTACAAGACAAAGGACATATCATGCCTGTATGATTATGAGCTGTTGCCATCATATGACGCTATGGCGGCGGACAAGCGGCTTTATGCCGAAAGCTTTAAAATACAATATGACAATACAGACTCATTCAGCGGCAAAACGCTTGTCGAGCCGTATTCAAACGGCGTATATGTGGTTCAGAATGTGCCGCAGCCGCCGCTCACCACGCAGGAGATGGACGACATTTATGCTCTGCCGTATCAGCGGACATATCACCCCTCATATGAAAAAGACGGGGGAGTGCCAGCCATTTCGGAGATAAAATTTTCACTGATAAGCAACAGGGGCTGTTTTGGCGGGTGCAATTTCTGTGCGCTTACTTTTCATCAGGGGCGCACGGTGCAGGTGAGGAGCCACGAGTCGATTATAGAAGAAGCGAAGCTGATAACGCAGGACAAGGATTTTAAGGGATATATCCATGACGTGGGAGGACCTACGGCAAATTTCAGGCATCCGTCATGCCAAAAGCAGCTTAAATCGGGGGTATGCAAGCACAGGCAATGTCTGTGCCCAAAGCCTTGCCCTAATCTTGAAGTGGAGCACTCGGATTATCTGTCGCTTCTGAGAAAGCTAAGAGAGCTTCCGAATGTAAAAAAGGTCTTTGTGCGTTCGGGAATACGTTTTGACTATCTTATGCTTGATAAAGACGATACTTTTTTTAAGGAGCTTGTGGAGCACCATATAAGCGGGCAGCTGAAGGTTGCGCCAGAGCATATAAGCGACGCGGTGCTTTCAAAGATGGGAAAGCCCGAAAACTCCGTATATGAGGCATTTACGGAAAAATACAGGAAACTCAACCAAAAGCTGGGTAAAAACCAGTTTCTGGTGCCGTACCTTATGTCCTCGCACCCAGGCTCGACGCTGAAGGAGGCGATAGAGCTTGCCGAGTATCTGCGCGACATCGGCTATATGCCTGAGCAGGTGCAGGACTTTTATCCTACGCCGTCGACTATGTCAACAGTTATGTATTACACTGGTATAAATCCTGTTGATATGAAGCCTGTATATGTATGCAGAAACCCGCACGAAAAGGCTATGCAGCGTGCGCTTATACAGTACCGCAATCCCAAGAATTACGAGCTTGTGTATGAGGCGCTGAAGGCGGCGCATAGGGAGGATTTGATTGGATTTGACAAAAAATGCCTTATACGCCCGAGGAGGATTGCGGGTGAGGGAGAAAAGGCTAAGGCTGGGATAAAGTATGAGCGTGATAAGCAGGGGAAAGAGAAAGAGAGGGTGAACGGGAAAAAGAGCGGCGGAGGGCGTGTAAATCAAGTCAGTGTTAAGAAAAAGAAGAAGACTATACGAAATACGCATAAGCCTAAAAGGGAAGTGAGATAAAGAAATTTCTATGCGTCAGGCATTGATGGAAATAATGAAACCTGAAATTGATGAGATACGATTGCAGGAACGCAGGGAAACGGCAGAACGCGTTGAAAGGGAAGCTGAAAAGAGGATAAAGGAAACGACAGAGCACGCAATCAGGGTAGCAGTTGAAATGCTTCGCAACCTGAATTTAGGGAATGCCGAAATTAAGGAAGCATTGCAAAAAAATTATAATCTCTAACTGTATTTTTGGATAAAATAGTTCTTTACAATGAACTAGACAGAGATTATAATGAAATTGTATAGTTGGTATGCATGATAATGAAAAGCAGTAATAAACAAAATACTATAAGGGGAACAGAATGGCAAAAGAGAAACAAGAGGCAGAAAAGAAACAGAAGCTGCAGTGGCATCCCGCATTTGCGGCAGCCCTTGAAATGGAGCTTTTGGAGAATAAGGACGACTTGGAATTTGAGAGGGAGCATAACCTTAACAGAAAGCCCCTGCTGATAGATTGTCTAATAATAAGAAAGAAAAAGGATGTAGTCATAAAGAACGAGATAGGAAAGTTCTTTAGGAAGCACAACATAATCGAATACAAATCAGCGAAAGATTCACTGTCCATAGATGATGTGGCAAAGACACAAGGATACGCACATTTATATAAGGCATACGGTAAAAGCATTAATGCAGTAAAGTTTGATGAAGTGTCAGTAACACTAATACGCGAATCAAAGCCCATTGGATTATTCAAGTATTTTGAAGGAAACAGCTACACGGTATCAAATCCCTACAAGGGGATATATTATATAGAAAGCGGGTTAAAGTTTCCGACACAGATAATTGTAGGAAAAGAGCTTACCCATGAGAACCACGAGTGGTTTAATCTGCTGTCTAATAAAGTGACAAAGCAGGAAATGGC
>CANQPM010000003.1 GCA_947625775.1 uncultured Lachnospiraceae bacterium
AGATGTGCTCAGCTAAATGCTGCTGATAGGCCGAAAGCTTATCCTGGAGGCAGGAAGAGTAAGTATGGATAAAAAGGATATATTGAATAGACTGTATTCGGTTTTGAGGGAATAAAGATTTATTAGGTAAATAGTATGGCGAGATAGCTCAGTTGGCTAGAGCATGCGGTTCATACCCGCAGTGTCGAGGGTTCGACTCCCCCTCTCGCTACTTTTTAAAAAGTGGGCGAATCCTAATTCGTTAGGAGTTTTGCTCATTTTATTTTAGGTGAATTTTTTATCTGTTTTTTGTTTTAATGTTTTGTTTTAATATTCCGTATAAATCTATACAGTTTAGAACATGTTTTGTAATGTCTATGTTTTATTAGCAAATGGAGGTAAATTATGGGTGAATATGTATTAAGCTGCTGTTCCACGGCAGATTTGTCAAAGGAATATCTGACAAAAAGAGATATAAGGTACTTATGTTTTCATTTTGCGTTAAACCAGCAAGAGTATATTGATGATTTTGGAGCTTGTGTGTCGCCACATGAGCTTTATAGGCGTATGCTTGAGGGCGAGGAGGCAAAAACATCACAGGTAAGTGTGGGCGAATATACTGAATTTTTTGAGGGGGCTTTAAAAGAAGGAAAAGACATTATGCATGTTACGCTTTCTACCGGAATATCAGGAACATATAATTCGGCGTGTGTAGCAAGGGATATGCTTGCGGAAAATTATCCTGACAGAAAGATATATGTAGTGGATTCGCTTGGCGCATCCAGTGGATATGGACTCCTTATGCATGCGCTTGCGGATATGCGCGATTCTGGCGCAGAGATAGACGAGTTGTATAAATGGGCTCTTGAACATAGGCGTAATGTCCATCACTGGTTTTTTTCATCCGATTTGACATTTTATATCAAGGGAGGGCGCGTTTCAAAAACGGCAGGCTTTATTGGCTCAGTTATGGGCATCTGCCCTTTGTTAAATGTGGACTATGAAGGAAAGCTCATACCACGTGAGAAGGTGCGTACAAAAAGTAAAACAATCAAACGCATAGTTGAAAAAATGGAACAGAACGCCCAAGATGGTTTGGATTATTCAGGTAAATGTTTTATCAGCCATTCTGATTGTTTGGAGGATGCAAAAGAAGTTGCAAGGCTTGTTGAGGAAAAATTTAAGAAGCTTGATGGAAAAGTGGAAATTTTTCCAATCGGAGCTGTAATAGGAAGTCATACAGGTCCTGGGACAGTTGCGTTGTTTTTTTGGGGGAACGAAAGGAATAATTAATAAGAAATTGCAGCTGCGAGTGGCATAGTAAAACCATAGAGATGGAGCTTGGTATGATAAAGGAGATTTTTTGTATTATATGCAGTATATTGTGCTTTTGCTATTGTCTTGTGGTGTACGGCATAAAATCAGGCTCGCATTTTTATATGGTATGGGGCGCGGGCGGCGTGTTCTTTATTGCTGCAGCTGTGTTTTTGCATTTTCATTTATGGGAAAAGCTGCCTTCGCTTATTCAAAAGTTGGCTGTGATATGCATTGTGGCGGGCATAATCCTTTTTGCCGCGGTAGAGGGCTGCGTCATAAGCGGGTATCACACAAAGGCATGGTCTGGGCTTGACTATATAATTGTACTTGGAGCTCAGGTTAAGGAAAATGGACCGTCTGTCGTGTTGAAATTTAGGCTTGATGCGGCATATGATTATCTTGTGGAAAATGAAGGCACAGTCTGCATTGTATCAGGCGGACAGGGCGTAAACGAGCCTTGCAGCGAGGCGCAGGGAATGAAGGAATACTTGGAGCAGAAGGGAATCGCCCCCGAGCGAATCATAATGGAGGACAAGGCTAGGAATACCGCAGAAAATATCGCTTTCAGTTCTGCCTTTTTTGACGAGGAAAATGACAGGGTAGGCATAGTCACAAACAATTTTCATGTCTTCCGCGGCGTCAGCATCGCAAAGCGTTATGGAATAAAAAATGTCTGCGGACTTGCCGCGCGCTCAAATTTATATATGCAGCCAAACAATATGTTCAGGGAGTTCTTTGGCATTGTGAAGGACTTTGCCTGCGGGAATTTATAGGATTTTATGAAAAAAGCAGATAAAAATTTGGAAAATAGCTAAAAAAATGTCATAGGCATATTGACAAATGCATATGGTAGTATTATCATAAACATATGAACAATTATTCATATGAACAATAACTCAACAATATTTTTCAATACAGCGCAGCATTTAAGCGGCACGGAAAGGGGCAATATGACAGACGGGCTAAACACACAGGCGGAAATTGAATATTGCGACACGCATGAGGTACACCACGACATTTTGAAAAAGGTAAACGCGGCGATGCCCGACGAGGAGGAGATAAGCGATTTATCGGATTTGTTCAAGGTGTTTGGCGACTCCACACGGCTCAAAATATTGTTTGTGCTGTTTGAGGCTGAGGTATGCGTGTGTGATTTGGCGGAGCTTTTGAATATGACGCAGTCCGCAATCTCACACCAGCTAAAGGTGCTAAAGCAGTCAAAGCTTGTGAGCAGCCGCCGCGAGGGAAAATCCGTGTTCTATTCGCTGGCAGACAATCACGTAAGGAGCATCATAGCGCAGGGGCGCGAGCATATTGAAGAATAAATTATTAAGAAGTTCTGAGGCAGTAAAGGAAACGATTTGGGACTTTATAAATGTTATTTATTCGTGATTCAGGGAAATACAGCTTGATTAGGATTAATTATAGGTAATATTAGATGCTTGCGAAAATTTGTTTGGATAATTGCGAACACATTTTGCAGTCATCTATAAGAAATATGATAAGAAAGGAATAAAAATTATGAAAAAGAAATTTAAGCTTGAGGACTTGGACTGCGCTAACTGTGCGGCAAAGATGGAGGAGGCTATCAAAAAGCTTGACGGAGTAAATGACGCCACTGTCAGTTTTCTTGCGCAGAAGCTGACAATCGAAGCTGATGATGCCCGCTTTGATGAGATTATGAAAAATGTACAGTCAACGATTGCCAAGGTTGAGCCAGACTGCAGGCTTGTTATGTAATATACGTGAAAATCCGTGGGAGGGCGCAAGGCAAATCGCCAACAGCTTAAGCCCGCGGATTTTTTTAAGAATAGGGCGATTGCGAAGGCGGATGCTGTATATATCTTCATAAAAAATAGAGGGGGAGACTATTATGACACAGAAACAAAAGAAAATGCTGTATCGCATAATAATATCATTTGTGCTGCTTGCCGCGCTTATGATAGGAGAGCACACAGGATTTCTGCCTGAAAACATATGGCTTCAGATGGTGCTTTTTCTGATACCGTATCTGATAATTGGCTACGACATCATCATAAAAGCGGCAAAAAACATCAAAAACGGGCAGGTATTTGACGAGAATTTCCTGATGATGATAGCGACCTTCGGCGCGTTCGGCGCACAGGAATTTTCCGAGGCGGCTGCGGTAATGCTTTTCTATCAGGTGGGAGAGCTTTTTCAGAGCTATGCAGTCGGCAAGTCGCGCCAGTCAATATCTGATATGATGGACATATGCCCCGAGTACGCCAATATCGAGGAAAACGGCGCGCTCACGCAGGTTGATCCCGATGATGTGGAGGTAGGCAGCATCATAGTCGTAAAGCCTGGTGAAAAAGTTCCTCTGGACGGCGTAGTTATGGAAGGCGATTCACTTCTAAACACAGCCGCCCTCACAGGCGAGTCAGTGCCAAGGCGCGTATGTGTAAATGACGAAGTGTACAGCGGCTGCGTAAACGGCAGCGGCACGCTCAAAATCCGCACGACAAAGGAATACGATGATTCCACAGTGGCAAAGATTTTGGAGCTTGTCGAAAACGCAAGCTCTAAAAAGGCAAAGGTGGAGAATTTCATCACCAAATTTGCCAGATACTATACACCCATAGTCACGGTAGCGGCAGTCCTGCTCGCGCTAATCCCCCCGCTTGTCCTTGGCGGCGGCTGGATAAACTGGATGCACAGAGCCTGCACGTTCCTTGTAATTTCCTGCCCCTGCGCGCTTGTGATTTCCGTACCGCTCGGATTTTTCGGCGGCATCGGTGCGGCATCAAGGCTCGGCGTGCTTGTCAAGGGCGGCAATTATCTTGAAGCCGTTTCCGAGATGACGACAATTGTTTTTGACAAGACAGGCACGCTCACCAAAGGCGAATTTAAAGTGTCAAAGCTTATCCCCGCAGACGGAATAACAGACGGACAGCTCCTTGAAACGGCAGCGCTTGCCGAGGGCTACTCCAACCATCCGATAGCGGCGTCAATAAGGGCGGCATACCAAAAAGACCTCGACATGGAAAGAGTGGAAAACGCAAGCGAAACAGCAGGACACGGCATCACCGCGCTAGTAGACGGCAGGGAAGTGCTTATCGGCAATGAAAAGCTTATGAAAAACAGCGGCATATCCATTACCTCCTGCAGCGACATAGGTACAGTCTGCTATGTGGCGGTTGACAAAAAATACGCAGGCGCAATACTGATAACAGACACAATAAAAGATGGCGTAAAGGATGCCATAGGCGCAATGAAAAAAGTAGGCGTAAAGAAATGCGTAATGCTCACAGGTGACAGAGAAGAAACAGCGCAGGCAGTAGCAGAAGAGCTTGGCATAGACGAAGTGCACGCAGAGCTCCTGCCCACGGATAAAGTGTCCATCCTCGAAAAACTCCTTGACGAACAGCACGGCAAGGAAAAACTCGCCTTCGCAGGCGACGGCATAAACGATGCCCCCGTGCTCACAAGAGCGGACATAGGATTCGCAATGGGCAGCATGGGCTCAGACGCTGCCATAGAAGCGGCAGACATAGTGCTTATGGATGACGACGTCAGAAAAATCGCCAAGGTAGTGAAAATTTCAAGGCGTACACTCACCATAGTAAAGCAAAATATAGTCTTTGCACTGTCAGTCAAAGCAATAGTCCTCATACTGGGCGCGCTTGGCATTGCCAGCATGTGGGCGGCAGTATTTGCTGACGTGGGCGTAGCAGTACTTGCGATAATAAATTCAATGCGGACATTAAGCTATAGCGGGAAATAAAAATAAGAAAATAAAAATATATTACTGAAAAGTTGCCAATACACTATTCCAAACAACATAATATTACTGAAATCAGTCAGTAACCATAATGACTTAAGGCAATCAGAGCAAAAGCAATCAACATAAGATACTAAAGGATAATCAGCATCCTAGCAAGGCAATCGGTACAAAAGCAATCAACATAAAATACTAAAGGATAACCAGCATCCTGGCAGGGCAATCAGCACAAAAGCAATCAATTTGCACCACAAAAGGATAACCAGTAACCTAGCTCAGGCAGAAAAATATATCCCATGAAGCCCTTTGGAATGCGTCGGCACTTAGCGAACTATGCTACAAAGAACGTAGCACGCGTAAAAGCGTAGCTCCTTTTACAGCGTCATTGAGCTTAGTGTCCGCTACGCGTTCCACTAAGCGCAAGCGGGGTTGAATGGGATATATTTTTCTGCCTGAGCGACCTATAATCAATACATAATAAAAACAACAAAAAATATATCATTGAAGAATACACACCAAATGGTATATAATAATAAAATAAAAAAACGCAGCCACCAGCTAAAAACTGACCTGCTAAAAACCGGAGGTAATAAAAATATGTGTACAGCAGCAACCTACAAAACAAAAGACAGATACTTCGGGCGCACGCTCGACTACGAATTTTCCTATAACGAGACAGTAACAGTCACTCCCCGCAATTACCCCTTCAAATTCCGCAAGGCAAACCCCATAGACACCCACTACGCCATGATAGGCATGGCATTCGTGGTAGACGGCTACCCTCTTTACTACGACGCAGTAAACGAAAAAGGCATAGGCATGGCGGGACTAAACTTTCCGCAAAACGCATACTATGGCGAAGAAAAAGCAGACAAGGACAACATCTCCCCATTTGAATTTATCCCTTGGATTTTAAGCCAGAGCGCGACCTTAGACGAGGCAAAAAACCTCCTTTCAAAAATCAATCTTGTAAACATAAATTTCAGTGACCAGCTCCCTCTGTCCCCGCTCCACTGGATTGTTTCCGATGGCGTAAGTTCAGTGACAGTAGAGCAGATGAAGGACGGACTGAAAATTTATGACAACCCTGTCGGTGTTCTCACAAACAACCCGCCCTTTGACATACAGCTTTTCAACCTAAATAACTATATAAGCCTTTCCACAGAGCCGCCCGTCAACAATTTCTCAAAAGACCTTTCGCTTAACACATACAGCCGCGGCATGGGCGCCATGGGACTTCCCGGAGATTTGTCGTCAGCATCGCGCTTTGCAAAAGTAGCCTTCACAAAAATGAACTCCGTTTCAGGCGATTCCGAGTCTGAGAGCATAAGCCAGTTTTTCCATATATTAGGCTCAGTCGCGCAGCAAAGAGGCTGTGTCCATATGGGCAACGGACAGTATGAAATCACGATTTACACCTCCTGCTGCAACATGGACAAGGGCATCTACTACTACACAACCTATGAAAACAGCCAAATCACGGCGGTAGACATGCGCCATGAAGACCTTGACGCCGCCCAAACCGTATCATATCCGCTCATCAAAGGTCAGCAGATATGCGCGCAAAATTAACTGTGAAAACGGATAAGAGAGAAAAAAGGAGTACACCAATGCGAAGACACGACAGAGAAATAACAGACCTTGACGCGATAATAGAAGTAATGAAAAAATGTGACGTATGCCGCCTTGCCCTAAACGACGCAGGCGGCTATCCCTACATACTTCCGCTGAATTTCGGAATGACAGCTGACGACGGCAAAATCGAGCTTTATTTCCACGGAGCAAATGAAGGGACAAAATATGGACTCATAGCAAAGGATAACCGCGCAAGCTTTGAGATGGACTGCGCTCATCGCCTAGTGCTTGACGAGGAGACAAAAAATTGCACAATGGAATACGAAAGCGTAATCGGGCAAGGCACGATAGAAATACTCTCCGACGAGCAAAAGCCCGACGCGCTAAAAATCCTTATGAGCCACTACCGCGCAGAGGATTTTAAATTCAACAAAGCAATCATGCCGCAGACCACGGTTTTCAAGCTTACAGTAAGCTCTGTCACAGGGAAACGGCGCATGAAAAAGCATTGAAAAGCCAGCGTCTGTTAAACAGTCCTGCTGAACGCCCATTGAAAACTATACACGCCGTATTGCTTAATGGCGGCGCGTATGGTAAAATAATAGCGTAATTTCAACGCAGAGCCAGTATTCAAGGCGTTAAAACTTAAAACTCTTTGAATTTTAATATGATAGCCGCTCAAACGCTTCGGAATGGCGATAGCATGCGTCAGGAATGGGGGATTGGTATGCATATGCAATTTTTAAATATGGTGCTTTCAGTCGTGCAGTTTGTAGGGTTGATAATACCTCTGGTAGGAGTTTTTGTCTTGATTAATAAGCAGCAGAACAAGGCATCAACCAACCTTATGATTGCCAATGTCGGCGGACTTGTCATGAATGCCGCAAATTTCCTGCTTATACGTTCAACCGGCTATGATGAGGCAGTGCTTGCGTTCAAGGTCGGATATCTTGGCAACGTGCTGTTTTATTTCTTCTTCATACGCTTTATAGGAACATATATGCAGCTTGATAAAACACGGGCAAGCAAGCCAGTTGACATATTAGGCTACATATGGCTTGGTTTTGACAGCGTGCTTATGCTGATGCTTTGGAATGATGATAAACGCGAGATGATGTTTGACAGGATTGAACTGCGCCAGGACAAGAATGTAGGCTTTAATTATCTTGAAGTAGATAACGGGAAGGCTTATATCGTAAGATACGGCATACTGGGCATAGTGCTTATGGTTCTGATAGGCTATATGATTTGCCGCAGGGTAATAATCCGCATAAGAAAAGGGCGCGAAAAACATTACATGACGCACCTTATTATAGCGAGCGCGATTATTATTATTCCGCTTCTTGTAAAGATATTTCTGCCTGTCTCGCTTCCGTTTGATATAGTGCCGATATTCTCGTCAGCGGCTATACTGATGATTATAATAGGTACAGTCGAAGGCGATTCCCTGTCGGTTATGGACATCGGGCGCAGCCGCGTGTTTGACCAGCTTGAAGGCAGGATTATCTTTATGGTTGACAAGGATTACGGTTTCCTTGACGCCAATAGGTATGCCAAGGAGCTTTTTCCCGAGCTGAAAACGCTCCACAAGGGCGACGATATACCAAAGAAATATTATGGTCTGTTTTATTCGGACAGCACAGAGGTAGAACTGAACGAGCGCTATTACATACGCAGCGTGACAATGCTTGAGCACAAAAATACGCTGAAGGGCTTCTGCCTTATGCTCATAGACATGACAGAGCAGTATAAGCTCATGGACGAATTAAAGGAGGCAAAGGAGCGCGCGGAGGACGCAAACCGCGCAAAGTCCGACTTTATCTCAAATATGTCCCACGAGATAAGGACTCCAATGAACGCCATAGTCGGCATGACGGAAATCCTGCTGCGGAGCGACTTAAGCGACCAGGACAGAGGGTATCTTATGAATATCAAAAATTCTGGCGCGGCGCTTCTCACTATTATAAACGACATACTTGACTTCTCAAAAATCGAGTCGGGCAAGCTTGAAATCATAGAGGACGAATACGAGCCAATGTCGATGCTAAGCGACCTTAGCATGATATTCCTCAACCGCATAGGCGATAAGCCCGTGGAGCTTTTGTTTGACATAGACAAGGATTTGCCGTTCAAGCTGTACGGCGATTCGCTGAGAATACGGCAGGTAATCATAAATATTGCAAACAATGCCATTAAGTTCACGGAGGAGGGCAGCGTAAAGCTTACCATAAAAATGACACAGCTGTCAGATGAATACAGCGTGCAGCTTGACATTTCCGTGAAGGACACAGGGCAGGGCATAAAGCCCGAGGATATAGATAAGCTCTTTGGGGCGTTCCAGCAGGTGGACACGAGAAAGAACCGCAACAAGGAAGGCACAGGGCTTGGGCTTTCAATATCAAGACGCCTCGTAAACCTTATGGGCGGCGAGATAAATGTGGAAAGCGAGTACGGCAAGGGCAGCAACTTCTATTTCAGCATACCGCAGCGGGTAGTGGGCGCGCAAAAGGCGGCAGTATTAAAGGACAATGCAGGCGATGCCCAAAGTGGAAAGCAGCAGACGGTAAGCGCCGTTATGGCGGACAATGCCATGCTTGATAATCTCAAAGACCTTGTCGCGGAATACGGTCTTTCCTACATAGACTGCAAGGATGCGGAAAAGAGCGGCGCGGCGGTTGACTTTATATTTGTGGACGCATCAGTGTACGCAGAGGTCAAGGACAATATTGAAAAGTATTTTACCTCGCGCGGGGCGGAGCTTTGCATACTCCAGAACCCTATGCTCGGCGGCGCAAGGTACGATAAGGCGACTGTCATAAACAAGCCGCTTTATTCGCTCAACTTCTGTCAGGCGATAAATCATGAGACAAACTTAAGCCTGAACGCTGCGGACAATGAGATGAACTTCATAGCCCCCGATGCCGACATACTCATAGTAGACGACAATGAGATGAACTTAAAGGTTGCGACAGGGCTTCTGCAGCCGCTTAAAATGAAGATAGACACGGCGGACAGCGGCAAGCGCGCCATTGAGATGGTTCAGGCAAAGAAGTACCACATAGTCTTTATGGACCACATGATGCCCGTGATGGACGGCGTGGAAACCACTCAGAGGATAAGGGCGCTTGATGATGAATATTTAAAGACAATGCCCATCATAGCGCTTACGGCAAACGCGGTAGTGGGCGCGCGCGAAACCTTTAAAGAGGCAGGAATGAATGATTTTGTCGCAAAACCTATTGAAATTAAGGATATTTGTGCTAAAATCAAGACATGGCTTCCATCAGAGCTTGTGAGAAAGACGGCAGAGCCTGTCGTGAAGGAGCCCGCAGCAGATGCTGCCGAGCTTCCCCAGATAGAAGGCTTAAATGTGGCGGAGGGCGTCAAAAATTCAGGCAGTCTAGAACTGTTTACAAGCCTGCTTGGAGATTTTTACAAGCTCATAGACATGAAGTCCACCAAGATAGAGAAATGCCTTGCGGACGGCATGATACGCGACTATACGATAGAAGTCCACGCCCTTAAAAACACGGCAAGAATGATTGGCGCGCTTGAGCTTTCAGACCTTTTCTATAAAATGGAGCAGTGCGGCAACGCCGAGGACGTAGAGACAATACAGCGTGAAAATCCCGCGATAATGGAGCTTTACAGGAGCTATAAGCCGATTTTGGAGCCCTATGGCAAAGCAAATGAGCAGGATAAACGGGAAGTGCCAAAGGACGAGATAGCAGCCGCGCTTGATAAGCTTAACACGGCGATGGACAGCTTTGACCTTGACGGTGCGGATGCCGCTCTTGCGCAGCTTGAAGAATATAAGCTTCCGCCCGAGCTTTCGCCGCTTATGGAGCAGCTGCGGGCGCTTGTCGCCGACGTGGCGATGGAGGAGGTAATGGCGACAAGCCAGAAGATGATTGAGGAGCTTGAAAAACTTTCCTGACTGCAAATGCGGCAATTGCAATAATGGCTGTAATAATTATAATGATTTTGAAATATAAAAATGGGAGGAAATTATGCAAAGAGTATTGATTGTGTCGGAAACGCAGAGTTATCTGCTGGTATCGCTTCAAGGCAAGCTTGAGGAGGCGGGGTATGAGGTGCTGGGCGTTCATGCGGATCCCGACGCCGTAAGCAGGATAGAAAAAAGCATAGACCTGATGTTCATATTCGCTGACGAAACCCTTATCGACCAGCATCAGGGGCTTACATATTTAAAGGATAAGGCGGTTGAGGAGGATATCCCCATATTTGTGTCGGGCGACAGCGAGGAAATTAAGTCCATAATGAACGACATACCAATGCACCTTATACAAAAGGAATTTCAGCGCCCTATTAATGTGGGCGAGGTAGCAGACGCGATATGCTCATATGTAATTACCTTCGGCAAGCACAATAAGAAGAAAATCCTCGTAGTAGACGATTCGGGCGCGATGCTTAGGAACGTCAAGGGGTGGCTTGAGGAAAAATATCAGGTAATTCTTGCAAACTCAGGCGCAATGGCGATAAAGTACCTTGCGACAAACCGCCCCGATTTAGTCCTCCTTGATTATGAGATGCCAATAGTAGACGGCAAGCAGGTGCTCCAGATGATCCGCACGGAAACGGAGTTTTCTGACATACCTGTCATTTTCCTCACCAGCAAGGGCGACAAGGAGAGCGTCATGCAGGTAATGGCATTAAAGCCAAACGGGTATCTGCTAAAGACAATGCCGCCTGAGCAGATAAAGAAGTCAGTCGATGAATTTTTTGAAAAGCGCAAGGCAATAAATAAATAGTAAAACGGGCATAAAATAAACAGGCGCCGCCAATGAAGCAGCGCTTGTTTTATTGCATTATTTTTCTTTATTTGCATACTATACCGCAGGCTTGGCTGTAAAATAGTTTGTCAGCTCGTCTATCGGTACGGGCTTTGCGTATTTATAACCCTGAATGTAATTAAAGCCCTTGTCGATGCTGTACTGGTTCTGTTCATCATCTTCGACGCCTTCGACAAGCAGCACAAAGCCCTGTTTTTTAAACACGTCAACCATGCTCACCACGAGGTCATTCATGCCCTCGCTGTTCATGGATTTGTAAAGCAGGCTCTTGTCAAATTTGATTGTCTTAAACGGACAGCTTATTATGCGCTCAAGATTTGAATAGCCCGTGCCAAAGTCGTCAAGATAAAATTGTACGCCCGATTGCCGCAGCATCTCAATATTGTGCATGACTGTCGAGAAATCGTCAAACATTGCGCTTTCAGTAAGCTCCAGCCTTATTTTTGAGCAGGGGATATTGTTGCGGCGTATGATTGCCAGAAGCTCGCTGTGCAGGTTTTTCTCCGAAAATTCCGTGGTGGAGCAGTTTACCGTTATAGCGTCAAAGTCATAATCGGCGCTGAGACGGCGCACCTGCTGGCATACCTTGTTAAGCATAATGCAGGTGAGCGTGTGTATGCAGCCGTTCTGCTCGGCAAGGGGGATAAATTTATCGGGATATACAATTTTACCGTCAAGCTGCAGCCGCATAAGCGCCTCCGCAGTCCTAAAGGTTTTATGTTCAACAGAATATATCGGCTGCGCAAAACACAGCACGCGCTCGTCATCAAGGTCGAAGCGGTTTTTGATGTCGTCAAGCATCTGCGAGATGTAATATTGCGACGCAAAATCCTCATAATCCTTTTCGGACGCGACATAATATTCGTTGCTGGTGTCTTGGCTCAGTTTTGAAAAAAGGTATTTCATAAAATACGAGAGCTTGGGCAGAGTGTCCACCTTGGGATTGTTTTTAAACGCAATCATTTTGTAGCACAACAGTGAGCGCTGCATAGCCTGCGGAGTGGGCATATCAAGTATCTGCTGTACGCCGTCTATTATTTTTTGAGTCTCCTCGTCATTTTTTACATTGACAGAAAGCGCATAGTTATGTATGTTAAATGTATAGAGGTGGATACCCCTGTGCAGCCTTGCTATTTCACGGCACTTTTCGGCGGAAATGTGGTAGATCTTGTCCTTTAAATAATTCTGGTCGGCGTTTTTCAGCTTTGGGAACACGACGTTTACGATAAGAAAGCGTTTGCGCAGCATCATGTTGTCAACAAAACGCGTTTCAAAGGAATACTTATTCTGGCAGCCGCTTATCTCGTCAAAGGGATTGCTGTGGAAAAGCAGGTAAAAAAGTATAAACGGCAGTACATAAGTAAAGCTTGAAAACTGTATGATTTTGCAGAACATCTGCGCTATAAACACTACTATGCTTAACGGCAGGACAAAGCATGAGTAGCGGTAAGAAACGCTCGCGATGGATGCGCGGTTTTTGTAGCAATTGCTCATGCACAGGACAGTGTTTAAAATTCCAATAAGGAGATAGATTTTAAAAACAGGTGAAAATCTTATAACGCCGCCTTCTGCCGTATATACAGAGTCCGCCGCGGTCACATACGCAAAAATGCATATATATGCCATAGACAGCACAAGCGCTTTTGCGAAAACGTTTTTAATGTATATTCTGTGCTTTGAGGAAAAAAGGCTGGTATATATGTACATAAGCGCGAGTACAAGCGTGTACTGCGTATAGAAGGCAATGCATGCAAGCTTAAATCTGCCTGCGTTGAAGGTATCGACAGAACCCGCGAGGGATATTAGGTAAATATGGGTAACGGTGGTGGTTATTGAGAGGACTATGCCCGTGAAATTGACGATGTATGCAATGGTCTTGCGCGGTTTTATGTAAAACATAAGAAACAGCGTGATGCATGAAAACGTCGCCAAAAGCTGTTCGGCTACAATGTTATAAGTATTAAGCATATAAGACCTCCGTTCTGCCGTCATTTGCCTGACAGCATATAGCGAATCAGCAAAAAATCTTTACTTATGTTTATAAGATGATTTTTTGAATGTACAAATGTTGTTTAAAATATTATACTATATATTTATGAAATTTTACAATATTTTTAAAAATATTTACCGAAAAAATCGCAAATTTGTTATTAATTTTAGTAAAATGTTATATAATTATGCATTGTAAAGCTTGCATTTAACATTTGTATGCATATAAATAAAAGTTGCGTGCAGGCTAAGAAATATGTCTGCAAAGCGGCGCGGAAATGAGGAATCGTGAATAAAGAGTACACTCATGTCACGCACGAGTTTGGACCTGTGTATGACAAAAACTCAAAAATACTTATATTGGGCTCGCTGCCGTCAGTAAAATCAAGGCAGCAGCAATTTTACTACGGGCATCCGCAGAACCGTTTCTGGAAGGTGCTTTCCGCAGCGCTTGGCGAAAGCATAGGCGGCAGCATAGATGAAAAAAAGCGCATTATGCTGAAAAACCATATCGCGCTGTGGGACGTTATCCAATCCTGTGATATAATAGGCTCATCAGACAGCTCAATTAAAAATGTCAAAGAAAATGACATATCTGTCATTTTAGATGCCGCTGACATAAAGGCGATATTTTTAAACGGCGCAAAGGCGTATGAGCTTTTCAAAAAGTATTGCGGCGGCATTGAAGACAGAAATGAGCCGCCCGCCATACTAAAGCTGCCATCCACCAGTCCTGCCAACGCCGCATGGAAGACACAGCAGCTTATCGAGGCTTGGGGCGCAGAGCTGGGAAAGTATTTATTATAAGAGAAAATGGGGATTTATTTATTATGGAAGAAAAAGACACGAAATTATTGAATGAAATCATAGATATAGTGCGCGGCTGCGGCGCCATTATCCTAAACGCGGACAGGAGTAAGGGCAGCATAGGCGAAAAAGCGGGGCACGCCAATTTTGTCACGTCATATGACAAAAAAGTGCAGGAGCAGCTGCGCGAAAAGCTCCTTGCCATTCTGCCCGAGGCAGTCTTTGTAGGTGAGGAGGAGGACATTCACGCTTCGATTGAAAAAGGCTATGCCTTTATTGTAGATCCGATTGACGGCACGACCAACTTTATCAAGGATTACCATACAAGCGCAGTGTCCGTAGGGCTTACAAAAGACGGCGCGCAGTATATGGGCGTGGTGTATAACCCATATTTGGATGAAATGTTTTATGCCCAAAGGGGAAAAGGCGCGTACCTGAACGGCAGGCGCATAAGCGTTTCCGACAATCCGCTGAAGAACGGCATAGTGATATTCGGCACGTCGCCGTATTATGAGGAGCTGAACAGGGCATCGTTTGAGCTTGCCTATGCTTATTTCAAGAAGTCGCTGGACATAAGGCGGAGCGGTTCGGCGGCGCTTGATTTGTGCAACGTGGCGGCAGGGCGCGCCGAACTGTTCTTCGAGCTTCGCCTAAGCCCGTGGGATTACGCCGCAGCCTCGCTTATAGTGGAGGAGGCTGGCGGAATCGTGACTACGGTTGAGGGAGGCAAAATCACGCTCGGCGAAAGCTGTTCGGTGCTCGCAAAAAATATTAAGGAAAATTAAAGCTGCAAAAAGGGAGACATATGGAAATATTTAAAGGCAATAAAATTCACGGCGGAATAGCAATCGGCACAGTGCTTTTTTATTCGAGGGAAAAAAGAAAAATAGTGCGGCGCAGGGTGGAGGACACGCAGGCAGAGCTTTCAAGGCTGAATGAGGCAAAGCGCGCGGCTGCCGTTCAGCTGGAGGAGCTATGCCAAAAAGCGCGCGAGGAGACAGACAGCCAGAATGCGCAGATTTTTGAGGCGCACCTTATGATGCTTGAAGATTACGATTTAAACACAGCCATCGCAAATGTGATAGAAAGCCAAAGCGTCAGCGCCGAATACGCCGCCGCGGTAACGGGCGACAGTTTTGCGTCGCGCTTTGAAAATATGGATGATGAGTATTTCAGGGCGCGCGGAGAGGACATAAGAGATGTTACGGAGCGCATAATAGACGCGCTTATGGGCGGCGTTCACAGGCTTAATGCTGATGAGCCGTCGATAATAGCGGCGCAGAACCTGACGCCAAGCGAAACTCTCAGGACAGACAAAACAAAGCTGCTTGCGTTCGTCACGCAGAAAGGCACCACAAGCTCGCATACCGCCATACTTGCGCGCGCGATGGATATTCCCGCTGTTTCGGGCATAGAGGTCAGGGCGGAATGGGACAAAAGAACGGCGGTAGTTGACGGGCACAAGGGCATATTTATATTGGAGCCTGACGAGGAGACGCTTGAAAGCTATCGCGAGCAGCAAAAAAAAGACGCGCAGCAGGAGCTCCTGCTAAAAAAATATAAAGGGATAAAGACAACCGCCAAAAACGGCAGGCGCATTAACCTGTACGCAAATGTCGGCTCGCTTGACGACATAGACGCCGCCCTGCAGAATGACGCTGAGGGCATAGGGCTTTTCAGGACAGAGTTTATCTTTATGGAAAGAGCGCAGGCGCCCACGGAGCAGCAGCAGTTTGAGATATACAGAAAGGCTGCGCAGAAAATGGCGGGCAGAAGGGTGATAATCCGCACGCTCGACATAGGCGCAGACAAACAGCTGCCATATATTTCACTGGGAAAAGAGGACAATCCCGCGCTTGGCTGCCGAGCCGTAAGGCTGTGCCTTGCGCGCCCCGAACTGTTTAAGACACAGCTTCGCGCCATTTTTAGGGCGAGCGTGTGCGGAAATATATCAGTCATGTATCCGATGATTACCTCCGTGGAGGAGGTGCAAAGAATAAAACAGCTCGTACAGGAGGTTAAGGCGGAGCTTAGGAATGAAAATATTCCGTACAAAGAGACAGAGCAGGGCATTATGATAGAGACGCCCGCCGCCGCGCTGATAAGTGGCAGCCTTGCGGGGGAAGTGGATTTTTTCAGCATAGGCACAAATGACCTGACGCAGTACACGCTCGCCGCAGACAGGCAGAACAGCAGGCTTGCGCAGACATTTAATCCGCACCATGAAGCTGTAATGCGTCTTATTAAAATGACAATAGAAAACGCCCACAGCGCAGGAATATGGGCGGGCATCTGCGGAGAGCTTGCCTCGGATTTGAGCATCACGCAGAGCCTGATTGATATGGGCGCTGACGAGCTTTCCGTTTCACCAGGAATGGTCTTGAGGGTAAGGAAGGCAGTGTCGGAGGCGTAGGCATGAGCTGTGAAAACAGGTTCTGCATACGTCTTTATGCTGAATTTGTTTAGGCAGCCGCGAAAGCCTGCATGATGAAATTAAGCTCAGCATTGCCCGAAGTATTTATTAATGGAGGAGAGGAAGTAAAAATGGAGCTATGGGATATATATGATGAAAATAAAATGCCGACAGGGCGCACAATGCAGCGAAACGACTGGCATATGAAGCCAGGAGACTATCATCTGACGGTGCTTGGCGTAATCGGCCGCCCTGACGGTAAATTCCTTATTACAAAGCGCGTCATGACAAAGGCATGGGCGGCAGGCTGGTGGGAGGTTTCGGGGGGCGCCGCAATGGCGGGCGAGACTTCACAGGAGGCTGTTTGGCGTGAAATACGCGAGGAGACGGGGCTTGACGTTTCGGGCTGGAACGGCGGGTATCTCTTTACCTACAAGCGAGAAAATCCTGATGAGGGCGATAATTATTTTGTGGATATTTACCGTTACATATCGGATTTTGACGAGAGCAGAATAAAGCTGCAGGAGGCTGAGACAGACGGCTATATGCTTGCCACGGCGGAGGAGATAAAGGCTCTGGGCGAGCAGGGGGTATTTTTGCACTATTCAAGCATAAAGCAGGCGTTTGAGCTGTAAATATACAGAATTTTTTGTTTCCTATTTTTTATTTATTTATGGCAGAAAATCCCGAACTTAATTATAAAAGTTTGGGATTTTCCGTAAGCGTTCCGTTAGCGTACATATTGAGCACGTTTTGTATTTTATCCTGTACGAGCCGTGCAATCTCTACAGTTGTCATGCTTTTGTAATCGTTATAGTACAGGGGCTTTAGATAATATACAAACGTCTTAATCGGCTTTAGCGTGTGCAGCTCAAATACCTTGTACGAGTCAATAAGCACCACTGGCACGATAGGCACCTTCGCCCACACGGCGCTCTTAAACGCGCCAGCCTTAAAGCTTGTGGTCTTATTGCCGTTGTGCGAATATCCTCCCTCTGGGAAAATGATGAATTTACGCCCCGTTTTTGCCTCGTCAGCCATTTCGCGTATGATTTTTATTGACTGTCTTGCGTCTTTCCTGTCTATGCGCTTGCCACGCACCAGATTGATGAATTGGCGCACGAGTATGGAATTTGACTTTTCTATGTCCATAACCACCGAGCAGGGCTTGTCATGCGTGTACATTATGCCAAGAGCGTCATATTTGCCCTGATGGTTGGGGCACATGATATATCCGCCCTCGCTTGGCAGATTTTCCATGCCGTACCCCTCTGTCGTGATGTGACCTGGCCGCATCATGCGCCTGATTGCGAGACGGTCAAGCTCATACATTTCACTTTCAGAATACTTCTCGGGATGCCTTGAAACATATTCCATCTGCGGTATCATATAAATATGGTGCAGATTTCTCAATATAACATGAAAAAACCTTGAAAACATTTTCAGTCCCCATTTCCACTAAAAAACAGGCTCACGAAAAGCCTGAATGAGCAAATGCCCATTTATGCCAAAATATTGATTTATAACAAAAATTATAAATGAAAAATAATATTAAGTCAATATTCGGCGTTTGAAAACAGCGCCTATGCAAATTTATGTAAAGCAATTTATGTAGAGCCTTAAAAAGTTGTTGAAATAAGCTTTTTAATAAAATATAATTATAAGCACAGGAAAGCATATTTTGTTATCAATAATCTGCCGTATGCGGCAGTATGTAAGGTATGGAGGAGAAAAATGGTTAAACACATTATTTTATGGCAGTTAAAGGACGGGCTTTCAAATGAGGAAAAGGAGAGCGTCAAGGCGGGCATAAAGTCAGGCCTTGAAGGCTTAAAGGGAAAAATCGACGGACTCATCGACATAAAGGTGGAGACAAACCCGCTTGCGTCATCAAACGCGGACGTGATGCTCGACTCAAGCTTTGAAAGCGAGGCGGCGCTGAAAGCGTACTCAACAAATCCCGAGCATGTAAAGGTAGCGGACAGCAAGGTGCGCCCATACACAAAGACCAGATCGTGCATGGATTATGAAGCATAGGATTTTATTGCGGAAATTTCAGTTTATTATATTAGGTCAAGAAATTGAAAGGCTGTTGGCGCTCGGAAAAAATGGAAAACATATTATTTTTCCCGTTTGCAGTAGTATTATTTTTTGTTTTTCGCTTGATATTTAAACGGGCTGTATTTTATCATACTGGAAGAAAAGAATGGATTACCAATATCAGATGGTATCATTATGCCATGTATTATTCTTTGATAATTTTTTTTACTGGAGCGCTGTTGATACCGTTTTTCCCGGAAACATTCATGCAGATTGGCAAATTCTATGAATTACTCCATAGCAAAACTTTTGTATCAGTAAATGATAAGGAACGTCATGAGCTAAATAAAGGATTGCCAGATAAGGAAGAAATTTTTAAATATGAAGTTTTAAGCAGTGTGAAGCCAGAAGAATTGGTTGATGCAGTATTGCCTGAAACGATAGAATATCAACGCCAGCTTAAACAATTATGGGCTGATATTGGAGTATACAGTTCCGTTCAATACGATTTTGGCAAGGAATTTACAATCAGTTACGATAGTGAAAATAAAAATTATTATATACTGGCAGACGGTAAAAAGTTTGCTGACATTGAAGTGAAGCGGACGATGTTTTTCAAAATAATATATGCTCACTATTATTGGAAGGCATTATTGGATGAATAAAGCAGGAAAGAAATGAAGAGATTAAGTAGTAGAAGTTTAAAAAAGTTGCTTTCGATGGTTTTAGCATTATGCATGACTATTATTTTTTAACAAAAAGCAAAAAAACGCTTGCATTTTGACATAGACTGTAGTAATATTAAATAGCTGTCGCGGACAGCGCTGTATAATGGCTCGTTGGTCAAGCGGTTAAGACGCCGCCCTCTCACGGCGGAAACAGGGGTTCGATTCCCCTACGAGCTGTTCGGTTTTGTTCCGGCAGACATATTACATTATTTATAATGGCTCGTTGGTCAAGCGGTTAAGACGCCGCCCTCTCACGGCGGAAACAGGGGTTCGATTCCCCTACGAGCTGCTGACTGTTTTTAAGAACAGCCCAACCCGAGAAAATTCTCAAGATTCATTATAAAGATGGATTTTGAGAATTTTTTTACCACGCAAAATTTACAGAAAATTTATTGACTTTTCAAACAAATCCCCCCAATTTTATAAATGTTCAAAAAAAATTAATAATTTTCCTCTTGTTATGTGAATTATTATATTTTATAATAGTATAGATACAGTATAAAAGCGTTGAGATGTATTGAAGGTTTCTGTACTTGCAAGGCAAACATAAATAATGAAAGGATGATTGAATGAGAAAAAAGAGAGAAGAAGCGATAAGGGATTTTACACAGAAATATACAAAGATATGCGTAGACAACAACGAGATAGACGCCAATCTGTTTGACCACTACGGAGTTAAGCGCGGGTTGCGCGATAAAAACGGCAAGGGCGTGCTGTCGGGCTTGACGAATATTTCGCTCATAAAGTCCTCAGAGGAGATTGACGGCAAGAGCGTACCGTGCGAGGGCGAGCTTTACTATAGAGGCTACAATATAATTGATTTAGTCAGGGGCTTTCAGGCGGACGAGCGTTTTGGCTTTGACGAGTGCGCGTACCTGCTTTTGTTCGGCGACCTGCCAAACAAAGAGCAGCTTATTGAGTTCAAAAAGACGCTCGGCTACAGCATGACGCTCCCGACCAATTTTGTGCGTGACGTAATAATGAAGGCTCCAAGCCACGATATTATGAACTCCCTCACAAAGAGCGTGCTCACGCTTGCCTCATACGACGACAACGTATCGGACATTTCGCTTGACAATGTGCTGCGGCAGTGCCTTATGCTTATCAGTGTATTCCCGATGCTTTCGGTTTACGGCTATCATGCGTATAACCATTACGAGTGCGACGACAGCTTATATATACACAGGCCAGATCCGAAGCTTTCCACGGCGGAGAATATTCTGCGCATGCTAAGGCCCGATATGAAATATACTCCTATCGAGGCAAGAGTGCTTGATGCGGCTCTGGTGCTTCATATGGAGCATGGCGGCGGCAACAATTCAACGTTTACCACGAGGGTAGTCACAAGCTCGGGATCGGATACATATTCCGTAATCGCGGCGGCGCTTTCATCATTAAAGGGGCCAAAGCACGGCGGCGCCAACATCAAGGTTGTGCAGATGATGGAGGATCTGCGCAGGAATGTAGAAGACGTGACGAATGAAAATCAGGTAAGGGAATACCTATACAGGCTGCTAGACAAGCAGGCATTTGACAAGAGCGGGCTTATATATGGCATGGGACATGCGGTATATTCAATCTCCGATCCGCGCGCGTGCATTTTCAAGGGCTTTGTGGAGTCGCTTGCGACGGCAAAGAACCGCCATGCGGAATTTGAGCTGTACTCAATGATAGAGCGCCTTGCGCCGGAGGTTATCGCTGAGAAGTGCAGGATTTACAAGGGCGTAAGCGCCAACGTAGACTTTTACAGCGGCTTTGTTTACAGTATGCTCGACATACCGATGGAGCTCTACACGCCGATATTTGCAATCGCGAGGATTGTCGGCTGGAGCGCTCACCGTATGGAGGAGCTGATAAACGTAGACAAGATTATAAGGCCTGCATACAAGAGCATACTGACGCTCAAGCCTTACGAATCGTTAAAGGACAGGTCTACGCCAAAGCTTGACAGCCACGGCAAAAAAATATATGAGCTTCCAATGAATGAGGAGTGCTAGGCTGTCCCAATACGGCAGGATTTGTAAAAATATAAAAAATTTTCCCCCTGCCTATTGCGTTTTGGCAAATATAGTGGTAAAATCTTTATAGTTAAATAATGCTAGATGATAAAGAGTGGGCTTGTAAGTCCGCTCTTTTCTTTGATAGCGGCACAGAGGTGAAGAAATGGCAAAAAAAGACAATTACGAGCTTCGCGCGGAGGAGCTGCTTAAGCCCATAGCCGCGGCAAACGGCTGTGAAATATATGATGTCGAGTATGTAAAGGAGGGCAGCGACTGGTATCTTCGGGCATACATTGACAAGGAGGGCGGCGTGAGCATAAACGACTGCGAGGCCGTGAGCAGGGCGTTTTCCGACAGGCTTGACGAGGAGGATTTTATATCTGACGCGTATATTTTGGAGGTATCCAGCCCCGGGCTTGGCAGGGCGCTCAAAAAAGACAGGCATTTTGAAAAAAGCATAGGCGAGGAGGTCGAGTTAAAAACCTTTAAGCCCATAGACGGTAAAAAGGAATTTTCAGGCATTCTAAAGTCCTATGACAAGGACACAGTCACCATAGAGACAGTTGACGGGGAAGAACGGCAGGATATGGCATTTGACAGGTCCGGCATTGCAGTCGTCAGGCTGGCGCTTGACTTTTAAAAACTATTAATATATATACTTATGGAGGTAGAGATGAACAAGGAATTAATGGAAGCACTGAACATTTTGGAGAAGGAGAAGGAGATAAGCAAGGAAACGCTTTTTGAGGCTATCGAAAATTCTCTTTTGACCGCCTGCAAAAATCATTTTGGAAAAGCAGACAACATAACAGTGCAGATTGACAGGGAGACATGTGATTTCCTGGTATATGCCACAAAGGAGATAGTTGCAACGCCCGACGAGGTGGAGGATGGCGTTACGCAGATTTGCATTGACGACGCGGTTAAGATTTCAAAGGATTCGGTCATCGGCGGCACAGTCAACGTAGAGATAAAGTCAAAGGAATTTGGCCGCATTGCCACGCAGAACGCGAAAAACGTTATCTTACAGAAAATCCGCGAGGAGGAGAGAAGCGTCGTTTACAACCAGTTCTATGAGAAGGAAAAAGACGTAGTGACAGGCATAGTGCAGCGTTATGCGGGCAGGAACATCAGCATAAATTTAGGAAAGGCTGATGCGCTTTTAAACGAGGCTGAACAGGTAAAAGGCGAGGTGTTCCACCCTACGGAGCGCATTAAGGTATATATTCTCGAGGTTAAGAATACGCCGAAGGGACCTAGAATTTTAGTCAGCAGGACACATCCTGAGCTTGTAAAGCGGCTTTTTGAGGCGGAGGTCACGGAGATTAAAGACGGCACGGTGGAGATTATGAGCATCGCGCGCGAGGCGGGAAGCCGTACCAAGATTGCAGTAAAGACAAACAACCCCAACGTTGACGCGGTAGGCGCGTGCGTAGGCATAAACGGCGCGAGGGTAAACGCTATCGTGGAGGAGCTGCGCGGAGAGAAGATAGATATTGTAAACTGGGACGAAAATCCTGGCAATTTTATACAGAACGCGCTTTCCCCTGCCAAAATAGTGGCTGTATTTGCAGATCCCGACGAGAAGACGGCAAAGGTCGTAGTCCCCGATTACCAGCTTTCGCTTGCGATAGGCAAGGAGGGGCAGAACGCAAGGCTTGCCGCAAGGCTTACAGGCTACAAGATAGACATTAAATCCGAGACGCAGGCAAAAGACGCCGAAGGCTTCCGCTACGAGGACTATATGTATGACGAGGACGGAGACGTCTACTATGAGGAGGAGTACGAGGAAGGCGAATACGAGGAGGCCGCAGACGAGGAAGACGCATATGATGAGACTGAGGAAATAGAGGAAGCGGATACGGCGGAGGAAACAGATGAAGCCGAAGAAATAGAAGACTTAGAGGAATCAGATGAAGCGGAGGAGAACGAGGAATAAATGGCGAAAAAAATTCCGTTAAGACAATGCATCGGCTGCGGTGAAATGAAGCCTAAAAAGGAGCTTTTGCGTATTCTGCGCACGGAGGACGGAAGCATTTTACTTGACGCCACAGGCAGGAAAAACGGCAGAGGCGCTTACATATGCCCCAATGCGGAGTGCTTAAAGAAAGCGGTAAAAAGCAAGGGGCTTGAGCGTTCGTTTAAAATGGCTGTGGACAGCAGCATATACGAAGGTCTGATAAAGGAGATAGAAGCGTTTGGAACAACAGGATAAGTTAAATTCAAGGATATATTCAATGCTTGGGCTCGCGGCAAAGGCAGGCCAAATAGCGAGCGGAGAATTTTCAGCCGAAAAATGCATAAAAAGCAGAAAGGCGTATGTCGTGATTGTATCTGATGACGCGTCTGACAACACAAAAAAATTGTTTTGCAACAAGTGTAAGTCATACAGCGTGCCTATATATTATTTTGGGACTAAGGAGGAGCTTGGACACGCGATAGGTAAGGCGGCAAGGACTTCTCTTGCTGTCACAGATGAAAATTTTGCAAAATCAATATTAGGTCATCTGGAGAAATCCGTTAATCGTGAGGGTGAGGAGGAAAAAAATGGCAAAAATTAAGGTATATGAGCTTGCGAAGGAGCTCGGCGTTGAAAATAAAGAGGTTCTTTCGGAGCTGGAGAAAAAAGGTATAGAAAAGGGTTACAGGAATGCGCTGGAGGATGAGCTTGCTGAGGAGATAAGGGTTATTTTCAAGGCAAAAACCGCATCGCCTAAGACAGAAAAAAATGCGGAGACAAAGGCTACGGAGGCAAAGGCTGCGGAGACAAAATCAGCGGAGATAAAGGCGGCAGAGACAAAAACGGCTGATTCAAAGCAGAAGGCGGCAAAGCCCGAGGAGCCCAAACAGGAAAAGGCGGCGGAGGCAAAGCCTGCCAAGGCAAAGGAAAACGGCGGCGCTCCTGTCAAAAAGAAAAAAAGCATAATATTTATAAGCAATCCTCAGAACTCGAAAATGCCTGGAGCGCAGATACCGAAGAAACCAATAGGGGTAGAAAAAAAGAAAGCGGCAAAGCCCGCAGATACAGCGGCGGCAAAGGCTGCGGCGGATTCAAATTCATCTGCGGCAAAGTCTTCTGCCGCAATAAAACCAGCTGCTGAAAAGACGGAGACGCCTTTAAAGGAAAAGGAAATAAAGACAGCGGAGACTTTAGCTGACAAAACCTCGAGCGAGACAGCGGCAGCAGCAAATACAAACATTCCAAAGAATGAGAATGAGACGGCGGCAGTGCAGAAGAATACAAATATACAGAAACGTGATAACCAAAGAAATGATAATCAGCGAAATGACAGCCCGAGAAATGACGGCCAAAGGCGCGACGACCAGCGTGGTGACAGGCAGCGCGGCGATGGACAAAGACGCGACGGGCAAAGGCGTGACGACCAGAGAGGCGACAGGCAGCGCGGCGACGGACAAAGGCGTGACGGGCAAAGACGTGACGACCAGAGAGGCGACAGGCAGCGCGGCGACAGGAATAAATCACAGGGCTACGGCGGGCGTGACAATGAGCGCGGACGTGACAGCAGAGGCGGCTTTGGCGGCGGAAAGGGCAGTAAAGGCGGCTTTGTGCCCGAGAGCCCTATCAAAGACGCGGAGAAGCACAGAGATGAGGAAAAGCGCCGTATCAGCCAGGAAAAGGACAAGAGAAACCGCAAGGATTTGATTTATGAAGACGACGGCGACATGATGAACATTAAGGGCAAGAACAAGCCGGGCAAATTTATTAAGCCTGAGAAGAAGCCTGCAGAAACCGTTGAGGAACAGATAAAGGTTATCACCCTCCCTGAGAAGCTTACGATAAAGGAGCTTGCGGATAAGATGAAGCTCCAGCCGTCGGCAATCGTCAAAAAGCTTTTCATGCAGGGGCAGATTGTTACCGTCAATCAGGAAATTTCCTATGAAACCGCAGAGAACATTGCTATTGAGTATGATGTCATCTGTGAGAAGGAAGTAAAGGTTGACGTGATAGAGGAGCTGTTAAAGGAGAACGAGGAGAACGAGGCGGATATGGTATCAAGGCCTCCCGTTATCTGTGTCATGGGGCATGTCGACCATGGCAAAACGTCCCTGCTTGATGCCATCAGAAAGACTAATGTTACGGATAAGGAGGCAGGCGGCATCACGCAGCATATCGGCGCTTACACCGTAAAGATAAACGACCAGAAGATTACCTTCCTTGACACTCCGGGACACGAAGCGTTCACGGCAATGCGTATGAGGGGCGCTAATTCCACAGATATAGCAATCCTTGTAGTGGCGGCTGACGACGGCGTTATGCCTCAGACAGTCGAGGCGATAAACCACGCAAAGGCGGCAGGCATTGAGATTATCGTAGCCGTAAACAAGATTGATAAGCCTGGCGCAAATGTGGAGAGGGTTAAACAGGAGCTCACCGAGTATGGGCTTATTGCCGAGGACTGGGGCGGCAGCACAGTATTTGTGCCTGTATCTGCAAAGAGCGGCGAAGGCATAGAGCAGCTTCTTGAAATGATACTTTTGACGGCGGAAGTGCTTGAATTAAAGGCAAATCCTAACAGACGCGCAAGAGGACTTGTGATCGAGGCGGAGCTTGACAAGGGGCGCGGGCCTGTGGCTACCGTGCTTGTGCAGAAGGGCACGCTTAAGGTTGGCGATTTTGTATCAGCGGGAGCGGCAAGCGGCAAAGTGCGCGCTATGATAGACGACAAGGGCAGGCGCGTAAAAGAGGCAGGACCGTCTACGCCGGTAGAGATACTCGGACTTGGCGACGTGCCGAACGCGGGCGATATATTTATCGCGCATGAAAATGACAAGGAGGCGAAATACTACGCTGAAACCTTTGTGGCGCAGAATAAAGAGAAGCTTCTTGAAGATACTAAAACCAAGATGTCGCTTGATGATCTGTTCTCACAGATTCAGGCGGGCAGCCTTAAAGAGCTCAACCTTATCATCAAGGCTGACGTACAGGGCAGTGTAGAGGCTGTAAAGCAGAGTCTTATGAAACTTTCAAATGATGAGGTAGTGGTAAAATGCATTCATGGCGGCGTAGGCGCGATAAACGAGTCAGACGTAATACTTGCGTCGGCTTCAAACGCGATTATCATAGGCTTTAACGTGCGTCCCGACGCCGTGGCAAAGAACACGGCAGAGCGCGAGGGCGTAGACGTAAGGCTTTACAAGGTAATTTATCAGGCAATAGAGGACATTGAGGCGGCTATGAAGGGCATGCTCGATCCTATATTCGAGGAGAAGGTTATCGGACACGCCGAGGTAAGGCAGATTTTCAAGGCGTCGGCAGTCGGAAACATCGCGGGCTCATATGTGCTTGACGGCGTATTCCAGAGGGATTGCAAGATTAGGATTACGCGCGAGGGCGAGCAGATTTATGAAGGCAGCCTTGCGTCATTGAAACGCTTTAAGGATGATGTGAAGGAGGTCAAGGCAGGCTTTGAGTGCGGACTTGTATTTGAAGGCTTTGACAGCATGCAGGAGCTTGACATCGTCGAGGCGTATATAATGGTTGAGGTGCCCAGATAAAAATGCAGAAGCGGTGTTTTAATGGGTATTTAGGCATGGAGGAGCAGAATGAGGAAAAACAGTGTTAAAAACACTCGCATAAATGGCGAGGTCCAGCGCTCGCTTGCAGAGATAATCAGAAGTGAAATAAAGGATCCAAGGATTAACCCTATGACATCTGTAGTGTCGGTCGAGGTCGCTCCTGATTTAAAGACCTGCAAGGCATGGATAAGCGTATTGGGCGATGAGGCTTCGCAGAAGGCTACGCTTGAGGGCTTAAAGAGCGCTGAGGGCTATATAAAAAATCAGCTGGCAAAGACGGTAAATCTCAGAAATACGCCTGAAATTAAATTCATTTTGGATCAGTCAATCGCTTACGGCGTTTCAATGTCAAAGAGGATTGACGAGGTAAACCGCGCCGACGAGCAGAAGCGGGCTGAAACAGAGCATTAAGGCAGCATTTGACAGGAAGGGAGTTTTTTGACAGTAATGGAAATAATTAATTTATTAGAAGAATGTAGGGGTGCACAGAGCATAGTGATTTCAAGCCATATCAGACCTGACGGCGACTGCGTCGGCTCGTGTCTGGCGGTATATCTTTTCTTGAAAAAGACTATGCCCTGCGCGGACATAAAGCTTTGTCTTGAAAAGCCGTCGGAGAAATTCTCATGCATAAAGGGGTATGAGGACATAGACAGCAATTATGACGTAAGTACAGAGCCAGATGTTTTTATAGCTCTCGACTGCGAAAAATCAAGGCTTGGCGAAGGCGAGAAAATTTTTGATGTTTCAAAAAAGCGCATAAATATTGACCATCATGTGAGCAACGAGCTTGGCAGCGGCGACGTGAATTATATCGTACCGCACTGCAGCTCTACGGCGGAGCTTGTGTATGACGTGCTTGACAAGGAATACATAGACACTGACATTGCAAAGGCAATTTACATGGGAATTGCCCACGACACGGGAATTTTCCAGTATTCAAATACATCACCCAAGACTCTGCGCACAGCCGCCGAGCTTATAGAGTACGGCTTTGATTTTTCAAGGCTTATCGACGAGACCTATTATGAAAAGACATATGTGCAGAACCAGCTTTTGGGCAGGGCGCTTCTGGAAAGCATAGTATTTATGCATGGAAAGTGCATAGTAAGCTCGGTAGACCAGAAAACGCTTGACTTTTATAATGCGACGTCAGACGATTTGGACGGCATTGTAAATCAGCTCCGTGTTATTAAAGGCGTAGAGTGCGCTGTATTTATGTACCCGATTGGCAACCTTCAATACAAGGTAAGCCTGCGCTCATGCAGCTATGTAGACGTGAGCAGGGTTGCGTCATATTTTGGCGGCGGCGGACATGTGAGGGCAGCAGGCTGTGATATGAACGGCACATTTTATGACGTGATAAACAATATTTCCGCGCAGATTGAGCGGCAGATTTTAGAGCACGAGCAAAACCAGAACCAAAACCAAGAGGAATAGGCGGTGCGGAGGTTTAATGAACGGAATACTTGTCATATACAAGGAGGCAGGCTACACCTCCCATGACGTTGTGGCGCGTCTCAGGGGCATATTAAAGCAGAAAAAAATAGGGCATACTGGCACGCTTGATCCCGATGCTATGGGAGTGCTTCCCGTATGCCTTGGCAATGCCACAAAGCTGTGCGATATGGTTGCCGAGGGCGGTAAGGAGTATAAGGCGCGTATGCTGCTTGGTGTCACCACCGATACTCAGGATATGAGCGGCAGGGTGCTTTCGAGAAGCGACATAAGGGTGAGCCGTGATGAGATTGAAACGGCGGTTATGAGCTTTGTAGGCGGCTATGAGCAGGTGCCGCCTATGTTTTCCGCATTAAAAATCGGCGGCAAAAGGCTTTATGAGCTTGCGCGCATGGGCAGGGAGGTAGAGCGCGCTCCGAGGCATGTCGAGATATCTGATATAAAAATACTTGACATAAATCCTCCGCGCGTCTCATTTACCGTGGAATGTTCAAAGGGCACGTACATAAGGTCGCTCTGCGCCGATATAGGCGATATGCTTGGCTGCGGCGCCGCTATGCAGGAGCTCACCAGACTTAGGGTGGGACAGTATAAAATAGCTGACGCGCTTACGCTTTCCGAGGTTGAGGAGCTTGCGGATAAAGAAATGCTTGAAAAGCATATAATCCCGATAGACAGCCTGTTTGAAGACTATTACAGCGCGGCAGTCAGGGAAGACGCAAAAAAGACGCTTATGAACGGAAACAAGCTCTATCCGTATCAGCTTGACATCGACAATGAAAACCATCATTTTATCAGGGGAGACCTGCTCAGGGTATATCTGGATAATCCATTGGGAAACAGGGAGCTTAAAGCGGTATATTGTTATGACGGCGGCTGTTTTAAGCCGTATAAAATGTTTTTGTAAGCGTTTATGTAAGCATTTATTAAGCATTCATGCATGCATATATGCGTACATTCAGAGCCGCAAAGGTGGTACGTGTGATTTTATGAAGATAATAGAAAATACAACCGAATTTAATATAAATGAAAAAACTGCTGTGGCAATCGGCAAGTTTGACGGCTTTCACAGAGGCCACCAAAAGCTGCTGCGCATGCTGAAGGAACAAAAAGACAACGGACTCGCATCTGTTGTCTTTACATTTGTGCCGTCTCCCGCCGCTTTTTTTGCAGGACACCCTTTAAAGGACTTGACGACGGTGGAGGAGAAAAGAAGTATTTTTGGACAGGCGGGCGTGGATTATCTTATAGAGTATCCTTTTTGTCAGGAGACCGCCGACATGGAGCCGCTTGATTATATCAAGGACGTACTTGCGGGCAGGCTTAACGCCAAATGCATTGTCGCGGGAGATGATGTTTCTTTTGGAAGGAACGGGGCGGGCAGCTGCGGGCTTTTGAAGGAAAAGGCGGCGGAGTACGGCTACAGCGTGATTGTCATTGACAAGGTGCTTTATATGGAGCGCGAGGTAAGCTCTACATATGTGCGCGAGGAGGTCAGAAACGGCAATATGGAGCTGGCAGGAAAGCTCCTTGGGCAGCCGTATCATATAGGCGGCGAGATAGTGCATGGCAGGCAGCTAGGCAGGACTATAGGCATGCCCACGGTAAATCTCATACCCGCGCCCGAAAAGCTTTTGCCGCCCAATGGCGTTTATTTTTCATATGTGCGCTTTTTTGACAGGGGGCTTAGCGGCATAAAGTACCCGTCAATCACCAATATAGGCACAAAGCCTACGGTAGATGAGCGCGAGGTTATGGGAGTTGAAACTTATATTTACGATTTTGACAAGGACGTGTACGGCAAAACCATGGAGGTGTTTCTGCTGAAATTTGTGCGGCATGAGATGCGGTTTGGCAGCGTAGAGGAGTTAAAGTCGCGCATGGCGCGTGACATAGCGGCGGGCAGAAGATTTCATAATCTGGAGTTTTAGAAAAATTTTAACATTTTAAAAGTCAGCTTTTATTGACACGGCACTTGGTAAATGCTATAGTATTTGATGTAACAAAGATGTAACAATTTTGTAAAGCTTTTAAGAAATGAGTTGTTAGATTAATGAAAAGAATAACAGGATTAAGATACAGTGCATTTATCGCAGGTGTCGGCTTGGCTGCAGTATTGTTTGGAAACGGCGCATACGCTGTCACAAACCAGAGCAGTGACGAGACCAGTGCCAATGCCATCACGACAGTTGAATGGCAGGGGACATCAAACGAGAGCCTGACGGCAGAGGTAAAGCTTTCCGCAGGGGCGGGGCTTGTCCTTGACGAAGCGGTAAAGCCCGAGGATATAGAGGTTATAAAATCAAACGCGGTTATCGAGCAGCCAAAGCTTGAGCCCGAGACACACTGGGGATATACAAACCTTGGCATAGCGCATGTGGACAATCACCTGAACATAAGGCAGGAGCCCTCAGAGACAGGTAAGCTTGTGGGCAAGCTTTCAAAGGACGCGGCGTGCGAGATTCTGGAGGTTGAAAACGGCTGGGCGCATATCAAATCAGGCAAGGTAGAGGGCTATTGCAATACTGATTATCTGTATATGGGCGATGAGGCGATTGCGCGAGGCAAGGAGGTTGCCTCAATGATAGCGGTAGTGAACACGCAGACCTTAAAGGTAAGAGAGCAGCCAAACACTGACTGCGCGGTAATCACCCTTATACCTCAAAACGAGGAGCTTGAGGTAGTAGACGTAATGGACAACGGCTGGATTAAGTTTATGCTTGACGACGACGAGGCATATGTTTCGGGAGATTACGTAGATGTCGAGGAGCGCCTTGAAAAAGCAGTGACGCTGACAGAGCTGCTTTACGGGCAGGGCGTCTCAGATGTGCGCGTAAGCCTTGTGCAGTACGCAAAGCAGTACATAGGAAACCCTTACGTCTGGGGAGGCACGAGCCTCACAAAAGGAGCGGACTGTTCAGGCTTTACGATGAGCATATACAAGAAATACGGCGTAAGCCTTCCGCACCATGCGGCATCACAGGCGCAGCTTGGCAAAAAGGTAAGCCTTGCGGAAGCTCAGCCCGGCGATTTGGTATTCTACTCAAAGAACGGCAGCATAAACCATGTGGCAATCTATATAGGCAACGGGCAGGTAATACACGCGTCGAGCCCCAAGACAGGCATCAAGATTTCCACGGTGAATTACAGGTCAGTTGCGTGCGTGAGAAGATATTTGTAGATTTTTCTTGCATATAGCACATATATGTGTTATACTTTCTTAGTGTGCTGAAAATCACACTGAATATAGCCTGTGCCCAGTGTCGGGACGCTCCGGCCCAGACTTGGTACAAGGCGGTAAACAATAAAATGGAGGATTTAAAAATGATAGCTAAAGAAAAGAAACAGGCAATTATGAATGAGTATGCCAGAACACCTGGCGACACAGGCTCTCCCGAGGTTCAGATAGCTGTCCTTACAGCGAGAATACAGGAGCTCAATGAGCACTTGCAGAAAAATCCGAAGGATCACCATTCAAGACGTGGTCTTTTGAAAATGGTAGGTCAGAGACGTGGGCTGCTTGATTATTTAAAGAGAAAAGACATCGAGAGATATCGTGCTCTGATTGAGAAGCTTGGCATCAGAAAGTAATTATTGTTACTTCAACTTTTAAGGGGCGGTTTATTCCGCCCTTTTAGTATCATTTAAGTATTTAATCAGCTATAGCAATAAAGACAGAAAATATATTTTAAGAAAAGGAGATTTGTTTGTATGGATTACATTACGTTCAGCGAAAAGAAAGACAAGTCCTACAAGGCGTACAGTCTCGAGCTTGCGGGACATACCCTGACAGTTGACATAGGCAGAGTGGCGGCGCAGGCAAACGGCGCGGCGCTCATGCATTATGGAGATACCACTGTGCTCTGTACTGCCACGGCGTCGGACAAGCCCAGGGACGGCATAGACTTCTTCCCTCTTTCAGTGGAATACGAGGAGAAATTATACGCCGTAGGCAAAATCCCAGGCGGATTTAACAAGAGAGAGGGCAAGGCAAGCGAAAATGCCATTCTTACAAGCCGCGTCATTGACAGACCTATGCGCCCCCTGTTTCCCAAGGATTACAGAAATGATGTTACGTTAAACAATATGGTAATGAGCGTTGATCCTGAATGTCGCCCCGAACTCGTGGCTATGCTTGGCTCGGCTATCGTTACATCTATATCTGATATTCCGTTTGACGGTCCGTGCGCTACCACGCAGATGGGACTGGTTGACGGTGAATTTGTCCTTAATCCCAATCAGGAGCAGTGGAAAAACGGCGATTTGCAGCTTACCGTCGCGTCTACAAGCCAGAAGGTCATCATGATAGAGGCAGGCGCAAACGAGGTTCCCGAGGACAAGATGATAGAGGCGATTTACAAGTGCCATGAGGTAAACCAGACGATAATCGCGTTTATCAATAAAATTGTCGCAGAGGTCGGCAAGCCTAAGCACGAATATACAAGCTGCGCTGTTCCCGAGGAGATGTTTGCAAAAATCAAAGAGATAGTGCCTCCCGAGGAGATGGAGACGGCAGTATTCACTGATGAAAAGCAGGTAAGAGAGGAAAATATCAAAAAGATTACGGAGCGTCTCGAGGAAGCGTTTGCCGACAACGAGGAATGGCTTGCGATACTTGGCGAGGCTGTTTACCAGTATCAGAAAAAGACTGTGCGCAAGATGATTTTGAAGGATCACAAGCGTCCTGACGGACGCGCCATCACGCAGATCCGCCCGCTTGCGGCTGAAGTTGATGTTATACCCAGAGTACATGGCTCGGCTATGTTTACGCGCGGACAGACACAGATATGCACTGTAACCACATTGGCTCCGCTTTCAGAGATGCAGAAAATTGACGGCCTCGATGAAAATGAGACATCAAAGAGATATATGCACCACTATAATTTCCCTTCATATTCTGTAGGGGAGACAAAGCCGTCAAGAGGACCGGGACGCCGCGAAATCGGACATGGCGCGCTTGCGGAGAAGGCGCTTGTGCCTGTGCTTCCGACAGAGGAGGAGTTTCCTTACGCTATCCGTACAGTATCGGAGACCTTTGAGTCAAACGGCTCTACATCGCAGGGCTCAATCTGCGCGTCAACAATGTCGCTTATGGCGGCAGGCGTGCCTATAAAGAAGCCCGTTGCAGGTATTTCCTGCGGTCTTGTGACTGGCGAGACAGATGATGATTATATCGTGCTCACTGATATTCAGGGACTTGAGGATTTCTTCGGTGATATGGATTTCAAGGTAGCGGGCACTAGGGACGGCATCACAGCCATTCAGATGGATATTAAGATTCATGGTCTTACAAGGCCTATTGTTGAGGAAGCGATTGCCAAGACAAGAGACGCGAGAATGTACATCTTAAATGAAATTATGCTGCCCTGCATTTCTGCTCCAAGGCCAGAGGTTGGCAAGTATGCTCCAAAGATTATACAGCTTCAGATTAATCCTGAAAAGATTGGCGATGTTGTAGGTCAGAGAGGAAAGACAATCAACGCGATTATCGACCAGACGGGCGTTAAGATTGACATTACAGACGACGGCTTTGTAAGCATCTGCGGCACGGACCAGGCTATGATGAACAAGGCAAGCGAGATGATAAAGATTATTACCACAGACTTTGAGGAAGGGCAGATTTTCAAGGGTAAGGTAGTAAGCATCAAGGAGTTTGGCGCGTTTATCGAATTTGCTCCCGGCAAGGAAGGAATGGTACACATTTCAAAGATTGCGCGTGAGAGAATTAACCGTGTGGAAGATGTACTCACGCTTGGCGACATAGTTACGGTAGTGTGCCTCGGCAAGGATAAGATGGGCAGGATAAGCTTTTCAATGAAGGACGTAGCGCAGGTATAAATTAAAGGCAAAAGCCGTCACTATTGGTGGTAGTGGCGGCTTATTTTTTTACTATATTTCAACAAAAAGTGTTTTGCAGACAGCATATCAAAGTTTTTTGCTGTTACAAAAATATTTCATATAAACAAAACAGGCGAACACCTTAACATACAAGGGTTTCGCCTGTTTTGTTTAGTAGCGAGAGGGGGATTTGAACCCTCGACACTGCGGGTATGAACCGCATGCTCTAGCCAACTGAGCTATCTCGCCATATTTTGCATTGAAACTATTATGATAAGAAAATGGGGCCTACAGGGCTCGAACCTGTGACCCTCTGCTTGTAAGGCAGATGCTCTCCCAGCTGAGCTAAGACCCCACTTCAATCTGCCGAAGCGATGACAATCAACACCGCCGACTATTACACTATACTAATTATTTGCCAAAAAGTCAATAGAAAAATCAAAATTTTTGCGCCTGTCTGGGAATAAAAATAAAATCTATCGCGTAAATGTAGTAAAAAAACAGAAAATCGCGCAAATTTTACCAATAAATTTTCTGCCTGTTTCGACTAAAAAAAAGTTTATCCCTTATCGGATTTACGCGCTTTTTGTAACTTATCCGCAAAAGGCGTATTAAACGTGAAAATTATGCGATAAGTAACAGTTGCAGGATAAATTGACAATCTTATATAATTATCCTTGCCAAATGGTGGTACATTTTGTAAATTTATCGGAGGTAAGTTATGGAACAATTAAATTTAATGACTACACAGGACAATGAAAGGATTTTCGGAATACTAAACGATCTGCTCAATAAAAACAAGGAATTTCAGATTATGATAACAGTTCCCGCGGGCACAAGGCTTTCGGGAGACGCCGCAAACGGCGGGCAGAATAATGCCTTGCTTGGCAGCAGGCTTGGCGGCAAGACAGAAAGCAAGACGGAGAGAACACATTACGACCTTGAAAAAGATGTGACTGATATGATACACGAGATTGGCGTTCCCGCGCATATCAAGGGCTACCAGTATTTGAGGGAGGCGATTATGATGTCGGTGGAGGACGTGGAAATGCTCAACTCAATCACAAAGATTTTATATCCTTCAATAGCAAAGAAATACCAGACCACGCCGAGCCGTGTCGAGCGCGCCATAAGGCATGCGATTGAGGTTGCGTGGAGCAGGGGAAAGATGGAAACATTGGACGCGTTTTTCGGCTACACGATAAACATTGGCAAGGGCAAGCCCACAAATTCAGAATTTATTGCACTGATAGCTGACAAAATAAGGCTCCGTTATAAGCAGTAATCCCTGAAATACTGGCAATTTATATAATAATAAGACGCTTTAGTGTCATAATATCACGAAAATTACGAACTCCTTTACATTTGAAGGTCAAATGGTGTATAATTAATTTAGTCAATTATGTACACAATGGAAATCATTCCATAAAAATAAAAGTAAGGAAAGGGATTTAATATGAAAAACATTCTATTTGTGGCTTCTGAGGGAGTTCCATTTATCAAGACAGGAGGACTTGCGGACGTAGTGGGTTCACTTCCCAAATATTATGACAAGCGCTATTTTGACACACGCGTTATACTGCCGAAGTATATGTGCATGTCAGACCATATGAAATCCTTGCTGCAGTACAGAACAAACTTTTATATGGATTTTATGGGACAGAATGAGTACGTCGGGGTTTTTGAGGCGCAGTATGACGGCACTACCTACTATTTCATCGACAATGAAAAAATGTTTGGTGGTTTCAGACCGTACAGCGACGACGCCATAGGCGAGATTACAAAGTTTGTGTTTTTCTCAAAGGCGGCGCTGTCAATACTTCCCGTCATAGGCTTCAGGCCTGACATTGTTCACTGCCATGACTGGCAGACGGGTATCATTCCTGTATATTTAAAGGAAAGATTTGCGCAGGGAGATTTTTACAGGGGCATTAAGTCGATAATGACGATTCACAACCTCAAGTTCCAGGGTATTTATGACATAAACACGGTAAGGAATATCACGGGGCTTGACAGGTCATATTTTGCGCCCGATAAGCTTGGGTATTTTAAGGACGGCAATCTCTTAAAGGGCGGCTTGACCTACGCTGACGCTATCACGACTGTAAGTGAAACATACGCGGAGGAGATTAAGACCGACTTTTACGGGGAGAAGCTGAACGGCCTTCTTACGGCAAGGACGCATGACCTGCGCGGTATCGTGAACGGCATTGACTACGGCGAGTATAACCCTGAGACAGACGGGTATATTGTGCATAAATACAATGCCGAGAATTTCCGTAAGGAGAAGATTAAGAACAAGAGGGAGCTGCAGCGCCAGCTTGGGCTTGAAGAAAACGACAAGACTATGATGATAGGCATTGTTTCAAGGCTCACTGACCAGAAGGGCATGGATCTGGTAGCCTATATTATGGACGAAATGTGCAGCACAGACGGCATACAGCTTGTAGTGCTTGGCACGGGCGAGGAAAAGTACGAAAATATGTTCCGTCATTTTGACTGGAAATATCATGGAAAGGTTTCAGCGAATATTTACTATTCAGAGGAGCTTTCGCACAGGATTTACGCGTCATGCGATACTTTCCTTATGCCTTCGCTGTTTGAGCCGTGCGGCTTGAGCCAGCTTATGTCGCTGCGTTATGGCACAGTGCCTATCGTGCGTGAGACGGGCGGCTTAAAGGATACGGTACAGCCTTACAATGAATATGAGAACACTGGCACAGGCTTTAGCTTTACAAACTACAACGCGCATGAGATGCTCCAGACAATAAGATACGCGGAGCGCATATTCTATGACAGAAAGCGCGACTGGAACAAGATTGTGGAGAGGGCGATGGCGGTAGACTATTCGTGGGGCGTATCTGCAAACAAATATCAGGAAATGTATGATTGGATGATAGGATAAAAAATGGCATTTGATGGAGTGACAATCGCTGCGGTAGTCAGCGAGCTTCAGGACAAAATTGTCGGCGGCAGGGTTTACAAGATAGCGCAGCCTGAAAAGGATGAGCTGCTTGTGACGATAAAAGGTAACGGCGGACAGACGCGCTTGCTGATGTCCGCCAACGCCTCTCTGCCGCTTATATATTTGACTGAAAAAAATAAGACAAGCCCTATGACTGCGCCAAATTTCTGCATGCTCCTGCGAAAGCATCTTCAAAACGCGCGCATAGTGTCCGTGGCACAGGCAGGGCTTGAGCGCGTAGTGCGCTTTGAGCTGGAGCATTTGAATGAGCTTGGCGATTTGTGTAGGAAGTACCTTATTATAGAGCTTATGGGCAAGCACAGCAATATTATTTTCTGCGACGACAAGGATATGATTATTGACAGCATAAAGCGCATATCAAACGTGATAAGTTCAGTGCGTGTCGTGCTGCCTGGGTGCGAATATTTTATACCAAAGACGCAGGACAAGGCTGAGCTTTTGGAAACGCCCCCGGAGGAAATAGGGAAGATACTCACAGGCAGGAATATGTCGTTATATAAGGCTGTGTACAGCGGCTTTACAGGCATTTCCCCCTGCATAGCAAATGAAATATGCTATAGGGCGGGGGTAGATGCGGACAAGGCTGTAAGCGAGCTTGACGGCAGCGAGCTTGGGGCAGTGTCGGACATACTATGTGGGCTTGCGCAGGACATAAAAAGCGGGAAATTTTTCCCGAATGTAGTCTATGAAAACAGGCAGCCTGCCGAATACGCCGCAGTGCGCCTTACTTCCTACAATAAGGACAATACAAAGGAATTTGAAAGCATTTCCGAGCTGCTTGAATATTATTATGCCGAAAAAAACGCTGTGACGAGAATAAGGCAGCGCTCCGTTGATTTGCGCAAGATTGTACAGACGGCGCTGGAGAGAAATGTCAAAAAATATGATTTGCAGAAAAAGCAGCTTGACGACACCCAAAAGCGCGAAAAATACCGAATATACGGGGAGCTTTTGAACACATACGGCTACAGTGCCGAACCCAATGCAAAATCTATAGAAGCCTTAAACTATTATACAAATGAGATGATAACCATTCCGCTTGATCCTACGCTTACTGCCAGTGAAAATGCAAAAAAATATTTTGAGAAATACCAGAAGCTCAAACGCACATATGAGGCGCTTACGGAGCTGGTAAAGGAAACAGGCGATGAGATAGAGCATCTTGAGTCTATAAGCAACTCGCTGGATATTGCGCTGAAGGAGGAGGATTTGGCGCAGATTAAGGAGGAGCTTATAGAGAGCGGCTATATAAAGCGCAAGGGCGGCGCAAAGCGCGAAAAGATTACGAGCAGACCGTTTCACTATATAAGCAGCGACGGCTACCATATTTATGTGGGGAAAAATAATTACCAGAATGAAGAGCTTACCTTTAAGCTTGCCACGGGAAATGACTGGTGGTTCCACGTCAAGGGCATTGCGGGCTCGCATGTAATAGTAAAGTCAAACGGTGAGGAGCTTCCCGACAGGGTTTTTGAGGAGGCGGGCAGGCTTGCCGCGCATTACTCACAGGCAAGAGGACAGGAAAAGGTAGAGGTTGACTACACGCAGAAAAAAAACGTCAAGAAGCCAAACGGCTCAAAGCCAGGCTTTGTGGTGTATTATACAAACTATTCGCTCGTGATTGATTCGGATATATCAGGGCTTGTGATGGAGGAGAGCTGATGCGGACGGGCATCAGCTCTCATTTTAACCGTTCGCAGATGCATCAAGAATGGGGGCTTAGTATAATGAGAAAGTATAGGATTATTGCATTGTGGATGGAAAGGATAGCGTCTGTCGGAATGATAATTACTTTACTGAGTATGTACCTATTCCAGTGTTCGGTTACAGTTGTCCTTGTCTTAGGTGCGTTCTCTGTCATTTTACTGACTGTATCATTGGTCATTTCTCTTTTGTTTTGGAGATGTACTAATTGTGGTAAAGGATTTCCGATACACTATGGGATTGTGGATAAAGGGGAGATATGTCCATACTGCGGGGAAAAAATAGAATAGGCGGTAATATTGGGAAACATTCTATTATGAATCCAGTTTTAAGAAGTGAGAGCGCCTTTTATCGGAAGCAAAGGCAGCTTCCGATAAGATATATTATCACGCACAAAATTGATATTACAGCCCCCAGATTAAACCCTTCAGGATAATATGAGAGCGATATTGTGTGCGTGCCCGCCGAAAGCTCCACGCATATGAAGGTATCTTCAAACAATTCAGCGTCAGTTTCAGCGCCGTCAACTTTTAAATGCCAACCTTTTTCATAAGGCACGGAGAGCACCAGCTTTTTCGGCGAGTCAACTGTTATGGAGCCCGATATGCTTGTTTCGTCATATGAATCAACAGTCATAGTCTGCTGCCTTAACAAATCTATATATTCCTTCAAAACGGTTTCGTTTACGGAATACACGTCTAAGTTAAGCGCCTCGCCATTGTCCGATTCAATCGTGATTAATTCGCCGCTGTCCAGATATCCCAAATCAAGAATATACTTTTTGTCAACATTTGAAAATGTTTTGGAGGAGTCCTCATACTCAACCGTTATCTTTTCAATTTTGCCATTGTCGGTATAGGCATAATAGTGAGCGGCAGCGGGCGCATATAAGTCTGCGATATCTCCGTATGAATCAGTCTCCACGGGAATGAACACATCACCGTCAATGCCAAGCCTGTTTACGAAAATGTTTTGCCTCTGTATGGGATTGAGCGCATCTCCAAAGTCATTTGTGACATAAGTGTCAGAAACGGCAAAACCAAACGGCACATAATAATTATTCCTGTAAAGATACAGCTTGCCCTCAGTGTCAGAAAGTTCAAATAAATTGTCATATCCGCGGTCTAACGTATAAAGCATATATTTATTGGAAAGAATGGCAGCCGTGACAGGAGTGGCGCCGTCATAGCAGTAATTTACGCGGCTTGCGCGCATGCCGTATTTTTCATAAAAATCAGCGACAAGCGAATTTAAGGTGGACGAAAAATATGAGCCGCCCTGAAAACCGATAAGCATGGCGTCATTCTGCGTCCTGCGCGCAAATTTTTCAAACCTGAAAAAGCTGTTTTCTTCGCTTTCCACAGTGCGTTTAGTCAAAATTTTATATGAGTCATAATTTGACAGGTAAGTATCCCTTGAAACGGTAGGGCAGCTTGTAAGGTAAGTATTGATTCCCGCCTCCGCGATGACAGCCGTAAACGCGATTACAGCAAGTCCATTTATCACGGAAACGCCTCCGCTTAATCTGTAAGAATGTATGCACCCTGCATAAATTAAAATAAATATCCCCGTCACGATAAAGCTTGAATAAGAAAACGCGTCATCAGTGATAAGCTTTTCACATAGCACGACAAAAAAGACGGCTCCCATAAGCAGCCTCAAAAGCTCGCCGTTTGAGTGTTCGCGTATGTGGAGAAACGCTTCATAGCACAGCGTAAGCAATAGAAAAATATAGAGGAATGAGTGTCTTGCGGGAAGCGAATCGGGGTAATTAAAGCCATGCCACAGGAAATTCAGCAGATTGACCGAACAGCTTATCAGCATAAACGCAAGCAGCAAAAGCTTAGGCGCTTTTTCGCGCACGGGAATGTTCTTCTGCATTATATAAAGCGGCAGCAGCAGCAATACGGCGGTGCCGCAGTAAACGTTAGGGAAGTGGTCAAGCCCCGTCTCCACGCCGACGTTAAAAAAGTGGCGCGCAAGCATATCAATGACAGAAAAATATGTTTTTACAGTGTCGGGGAAATTTATCTCGCTAAATTCAGTATATTGAAGCGCGGCAAATTCAGGCAGCAAAAGCACCGCCGCCATTCCCCCCGCAAGCAGTGAGTATATGCAGAATCTCAGCGCGGCGCTCATATAAAACCGAAGCGAACAGTGTCCCTTTCCTATCAGCAGCACTATAAAATACAACACTAAAAATATGCAGAGCATTATTGAAAGATAGTAATTTGAGATAATTGAGAGCGCGAGCGCGGCGCAGTAAAATCTTCCGTTTCCCTCCGCAACAAGCCTTTCAAGCCCTAGGATTACAATAGGGGCAAGCGCTACGACATCAAGCCACATAACATCCCAGTTATAAGCAGCCATAAAGCCTGAAAGCGAATAAAATATCGAAAACAAAAGAATATTTAAGCTGTCCGTGCCGAAATGCTTCCTTATATAATAGGTAAAGCTGACGCCGCAGAGCCCTATTTTAAACACCATAAGATAAGTGAGAAACTCCATAAGAAGTCCCTCGGGGAAAAGCGCGCACAGCCAGTTAAAAGGGCTTGCAAGATAATAGACATACAGCGCGTAAAAGTTTGAGCCAATCCCCGTGTTCCATGAGTAAAAAAGGCTTTTGCCGCCGCGGAGCTTGTGGTAAAACTCGACCAGAAACGGAAAATACTGGTGATACATGTCGATATGGAGAAAAGAGCGGTCGCCCGCTCCAAACGGATAAATGTCGCGTATGAAAAAAATATCAAGCATAATCAAGACAGGCATCAGAAAAGAAAAAATATACAGCCTGTCAAGCCTTATTTTAGGAAGTTTTAGTTTCTTCATAAGTCATTGCACGCTCGCTTTCTAGTCAAACATTCTGTTATATTGTAAAATCGCATAATTGTTTAATTTATCGGACACGTCTTTTATGCCGCAGCTTTCACCGTCGGAGCTTTGAGCCCGTATGGAGGTTATCACGGGAAAGCTTTCAGAAAGCTCTTTTAGGTAAGCCGCATAGTCATAGAGCGGCAGCCCGCAAGCCTCCAGAACCCTTCCGCCAAGAAAATTTGCGCTTGTCTCCACGCCGCTTTCCTCTGAAATGTCAAAGTTTGCCCATATGAAAAACGGCACAATATATCGCTTTGCTTCGTCCCCCTCCGACAGATTATTTCCGTTTTTGCCGTTGATTTTCCATATATTTGACACCACGGAGTTGGTCGGCTGGTGGTCGCCGAAAAAGACAATGACCGTGTCCTCGTCTTCGCACGAAAAGTAGTCGATAAGCTCGCGTATTTCCTCATCTGAAAGCCTGATAAGCGACAGATAATTGTTAAGAGCCTTTGAACTGCTGTCCGTCACGGTTATGTCGGGAGTAAAGTTGTCAAATTCCTCGGTGTACGACGAATGATTTTGCATAGTCACGTTAAAGATAAAGAGTGGTGCGTCATTCTGTCTATTTTCGTAGAGTGATATTATTTTTTCATAGCAGGCGCGGTCGCTCACATATTTCCTTATTTTTTCAGGATTTACAAAGCTTCTTATAAAATATGTGCTGTCAAAGCCGAGCAGCGGATAGACCTTGTTCCTGTCCCAGCCTGTGCTGTTGTATGGGTGCAGCGCGGTCGTCTGGTATCCAAGCGACTTTAAATATGAGACAAGCGAAGGCATCTCATCTTTGATATATTGCTGGTAAGGAATGCTGCCCTGTGGCAGAAACGCCATGGAGTTTCCTGTCAGAAACTCAAACTCGGTATTTGCGGTGTTGCCGCCAAGCACTGATACATTCAGATGTCCCGAGACAGTGTTTTCAGCGCCCTTCTGCATAAGCGAGTGGATAAACGGCATATAATCCTTATTGGTTTCAAAGCTGCCAAGCACGGACAAATCCGAGAACGCTTCATTCATCACAACAATAATATTAGGGCGTCTTTTAACCGACAGGGCATCTGTATTTTGCGCATAAGGCTCTAAAATCTCACGGGCCTTGTCTGCGCTGTAGCCGTCGGGCGTGTCAATGGAAATATATTTAAGTTCCATAAGGAATGCCACGGCGCTGCCGTCGCGTCTGCTCATCACAGTGGGAGTAAAAAGTTTGTCGTACATGCCAAACCGCAGCACAGTGCTGTCAAGCTGTACATAGTGAGTGTAGGCAGCCAGAAACCCCGCAAATGCAAAAGCCCCTGCAAGCCTGACAGCCGCGGCGCGCCCAGCTTGTCCGCTTATATTTTTTATATTTAGCTTTACCATTGACGCCAAAATAATGAGTACGGCAAAACCAATAAGCACGAAAACAGTATTTTTTTCAAGCGAGTATTCAAAATTGTCCGCCACGCTCAAAGCCGTGCCTGCGGAATATATGTCCCAGGGCATTATCGGCGCGGAGCGGAATGACAGAACATAATAGTCCGCAAGCCCGATTACCATAAAGAAAACGCTCTGGAAACAAAGCGCCCATTTTATCCTGCCAAAGACAAAAAAAAGAAATAAAGCTGACAGCTCAAAGAATACAATATTTAAAAGCTGTATCTGCGGCTTCATATTTTCAAAGGGATTGCTGATAAAAAACTCAAATAAATAAAAATTCGCGGCAGGAATTAAAAGCGTTAATATTATTGAAACTGTTAGTGAAACTATTGATGACCTTTTCATTTTGACTGAAATTTAACCTCGCAAAGCCAAGTATTGATAACTTTAATACAATAGCACTTTTTAACCGTGTTTTCAAGCGTTGATATATAAAATTATGGGGAAATAAGGCTAAAATATGTTGACGCGGGAAAAGTAATATTTTATAATACAGAAAGTAGTGCAAAAAACATTAAGGAACTCTAAGGCGGCAAAAAACGCCGCCTAAGACTTCCTAAATGTTTAGAAAAATGCCAAGGGCAGGCATTTTTCATGGTGATTTGAGCCTTTTCAGAACGGAATATATGCGCCGCTGCGGGTGCAAAGGCACATTAGAAACGGAGAAGATTACAATGATAAAAAGTATGACAGGCTTCGGCAGATGCGAGACGGCGGAGGGCAGCAGGAAATTTACGGTTGAGATGAAATCCGTCAATCACAGATACCTTGATGTCAGCATTAAAATGCCTAAAAAGCTGAATTATTTTGAGAGCTCCATAAGGGCGGAGCTGAAAAATTATATCCAGCGCGGAAAAATAGATGTTTTTATCACATATGAGGATTTTACGGAAAACAACGTATGCATCAAGTACAATAAGGAAATAGCCGCGGAATACCTCAAATATCTGAAACAGATGGCTGATGAGTTCGGACTTGACAATGATGTCAGGGTATCAACTCTGTCAAGATATCCCGAGGTATTTTCAATGGAGGAGCAGGCATCGGATGATGAGGAAATCTGGAAGCTTCTTGCAAAGACGATAAAGGGCGCAGCCGAGGGCTTTGTCGAGACGCGCATCAAGGAAGGACAGAACCTTGCTGACGACCTTATAGCCAAGCTTGACGGTATGCTTGAGCATGTGGATTATATAGAAAAACGTTCGCCGCAGATTATAGAAGAATATCGCGCGAAGCTTCTTGAAAGAGTAAAGGAAATACTGAATGACGCGCCAGTGGACGAGGCAAGGCTCCTTACTGAGGTGACGATATACGCTGACAAGGTATGCGTTGACGAGGAGGTAGTGCGCCTTAAAAGCCATATAGAAAGCATGAAACAGTCGCTTATAGAAGGCGGCAGCATTGGGCGCAAGCTTGACTTCATCGCGCAGGAGATGAACAGGGAGGCAAACACTATTCTTTCCAAGGTAAACGATATAGAACTGTCAAACCGCGGCATTGAGCTGAAAACAGAAATAGAAAAGGTGCGCGAGCAGATTCAGAATATCGAGTAAACAAAAAACTGCAGTTTCAATACAATTAATATAAGTGCCTGCTAGAGCGGGCGGATGGGAGTTAATGTGGATAAGCTTATTCACATAGGTTTTGGAAATATAGTAAATACCGCGAAAATTATCGCAATAGTAAGCCCCGACTCCGCGCCCATAAAGCGCATGGTGCAGAAAGCAAAGGAGACAGGCACGGTGATAGACGCGACACAGGGAAGAAAGACTAAATCCGTGCTCGTGATGGAAAGCAGCCAGATAGTGCTTTCCGCGCTCATGCCAGAGACGATAGCGGGAAGGGCAGCGGGGGAAATCGCGGAGAACAATCAGGAATAAATAATCGTAAATAATATGAAAGCGAGGATATAAAATATGTTGCATCCGTCTTACACAGATTTAATGAAGGTAGTAAACAGCGACGTAGAGCAGGGTGACACGCCTGTCGTAAACAGTCGTTACTCAATCGTTATGGCTACCGCGAAAAGAGCCAGACAGATTATCGGGGGCGAGGAGCCGCTTGTGGACACAAAGCAGACAAAGGCGCTTTCCATTGCCATAGAGGAGCTTAATCAGGGCAAGATAAAGATTATGCCCGAGGAATAACAAAAGAAAGAAAAAGTTTATGAAAATTTTATTTATTTCCCTCGGCTGCGACAAAAACCTTGTCGACAGCGAGAAGATGATTGGCATGCTTGTTGAAAAAGGCTATTCCATAACAGACGACGAGGAGGAAGCCGATGCCGTAGTAGTGAACACCTGCTGCTTTATAAACGATGCCAAGGAGGAAAGCATAAATACGCTGCTCGAGATGGCAGAGCTTAGGAAAAACGGCAGCATTAAAGCGCTTGTGGCGGCGGGATGCCTTGCACAGCGTTACAAAGATGAGATACAGAAGGAAATACCAGAGGTTGACGCGGTAATAGGCACTACAGCGGCAGATGCCGTCATAGAAGCGTTGGAGAGGGCGCTTTCGGGCGAGGGCGGCAGATATCTTTACGATATAAACCGAATGCCTGATTTTGGCGGCAGGAGAATAGTCACCACGGGCGGTCATTATGCATATCTGAAAATTGCCGAGGGGTGCGATAAGCGCTGCACATACTGCATTATACCAAAGGTAAGAGGAAGTTACAGAAGCATACCGATGGAGGAGCTCATAAAAGAGGCACAAACGCTTGCGGAACAGGGAGTCCGCGAGCTTATTTTAGTGGCGCAGGAAACCACCGTCTACGGAGTTGACATATACGGCAGAAAGGCGCTTTCGGAGCTTCTTCACAAATTATGTGAAATCGAGGGCTTGCACTGGATAAGGCTTTTATACTGTTATCCCGAGGAAATCACGGACGAGCTTATAAATACCATAAAAAACGAGAAAAAAATTTGCAGCTATCTTGACATACCCATACAGCATGCGTCAGACAGGATTTTGAAGCTTATGGGCAGGCGCACTGACAAGAAGGAGCTTACGGAGATTGTGGCAAAGCTCAGGCGGGAAATACCCGATATATGTCTGAGGACTACGCTGATTACAGGCTTTCCTTCTGAAACAGATGAGGAACACGAGGAGCTTATGGCGTTTGTTGATGAGATGGAGTTTGACAGGCTGGGAGTGTTTACGTATTCCCCAGAGGAGGATACACCCGCGGCGCTTTTTGATGGGCAGATAGATGAGCAGGTCAAGCAGAAACGCCAGTCTGAGCTTATGGAGCTCCAGCAGGAGATAGCCTTTGACAATGCTGAAAAGATGACGGGCAGGACTCTCGAGGTGATGATAGAGGGCAGTATTCCAGAGGATAACGTGTATGTGGCGCGATGCTACAAGGACGCTCCGAATGTTGACGGCTTGGTGTTTGTGAAGTCGGACAGGGAATTGATGACGGGCGATTTTGCCAGTGTGAGGATAACGGGCTCATACGAATACGATTTGATGGGAGATATAACAGATGAATTTACCGAATAAGCTTACTGTTTTCAGGGTGATATTGATAGTGCCGTTTGTGCTGCTTATGCTGGGCGGCTGCAATGAGTGGCAATGGTTTAGGGCGGTTTTTGGCGGCATTATGGAATATGTCGATTATATCGCTCTTGCCATTTTTATTATTGCAAGCCTTACAGATATGCTGGACGGAAAGATTGCCAGAAAGTACAATCTGGTAACTAACTTCGGCAAGTTTATGGACCCGCTTGCGGATAAGCTCCTTGTGTGTTCGGCGCTTATCTGCCTTATAGAGATGGATAGAATACCCGCGTGGATTGTAATTATAATCATAAGCCGCGAGTTTATTATCAGCGGTTTCAGGCTGATAGCGGCGGACAATGACATCGTGATAGCAGCAAGCTACTGGGGCAAATTCAAGACTGTTTTCCAGATGGTTATGGTGTGCCTTATGATAGCTGATATTGAGGCGCTCAGTGTTCTCACGCAGATAGTTATGTGGGCTGCCGTTGTGCTTACTGTGGTGTCGCTTGTTGATTATATTGCGAAGAATAAGGATGTCATAAAAGATGGAGTGAAATAAAAATGGCGCTGCTTTATTTGCTCGGCAAGGCGATCGTATCTGTTTCCGTACCATCATCATGCGCAATGGTTACATCCAACTTTGTGTAATTGTCACAAAACGCCAAATCATAAATATACGAATCTTCCGCAAGGTTATATGTTTTGATGATGTTCCCGTCATATGTATGGATTTCCGACCAGAATGAATACACTGCGGTAGTTATATCATCGCTGTGCCATATCAGATTGTTTCCTAGGATATCCTCATCAAAGGACTCGCTGTCCGTATCAAAAATACAATAAACGCCATTCTTCGGTCCGACATGGCACTCAATAACGATTTTTTTCCCTACAGGAATTGCAGATAAAATGCTATTTATTGATTGATTCCGAGAGGAAACATCGTAGTCATGAGTTCCATAATGGAATACAGTTCCTTCAAAAGAAAAACTTGCCTGTTCTGAAGTTTGCAGGCTGCCGCTCTGTTCGTTCGTAGATGTTCTCTCTTGCAAATTCTGCCCCTGTCCGCACGAAGAAAGCAATAATACACACATGAGCAATACTACCGGAATTAAAATTTTCTTTTTCATACCGGATACCTCCACAAATCAGTTTATTGAATTGTTCAACTCTGATATTTTACCACAAACACACACATAATTCCAATAAATTTTCCTTAATCTTTTTTCGCTATAAATTTAAAAAAAATTTTATTGTAAAAGCGGCGGAACATGGCATGATGTGCTGTGTTCCGCTGTTTTTTAATTTGCGGTCACATATACACTTCATCATTTTTTTCACAACAAAATAAGGTCTGTTTACAACATGGAAAATCAATCAAGGATGTATTAAAATATAATTTAGAAGAAAAAGACGATTTGAGTCGATCCGGAGTCATCGCCTGCGTGGGTGTTTTAAGGTTAAGAGAAGATCGAGGAGGTGAATATATGGAAGTTTTTCGTATGCAGACAGGTACGGACAAATCAATAGCACAGGAGACTGCCTATATAGCGATTTGTGATGATGAGCCGTTTATACGGGACAGCCTGAAGGAAAAAGTAGAGAAAGCTTTTCCGCAGGCTCGTACAGAGCTGTTTTCTTCCGGCGGCGAGCTTTTGGCGAGCGGCATACAGCCGGATATTTTGTTTTTGGACATACAGATGCCAAAGATGGATGGAATGGAAGTGGCAAGGCTTTTTAGAAAGCAGAATAAAGATACCCTCATTATTTTTGTCACAGCGCTGGAAGAATATGTTTTTCAGGCGTTTGACGTAGGGGCTTTCAATTATCTGGTTAAGCCTTTTTCGGATGACAGGTTCTATGAGGTTTTTGAAAATGCGATGCGGGAAGTGGAAAACCGGAAAGCAGGCGGGAAAGAAAATGATGAAGACTATATGATGATACAGATGGGCGGAATCCACACAAAGATACGGCTCAAAGACATTGTATATGCGGAAGTGTTCAATCGGAAAGTCATCATACATACGGTAAACGGTGATACGGAATATTACGGCAAGCTGTCCGAATTGGAAGAAAAGGTGGGGGAGGACTTCTTCCGGTCACACAGGTCTTATCTGATTCATTTTAAGTATGTGATGAAATATGATGCTGTATCCATCACCATGAAAAACGGGACTGCATTGATTGCAAAACAGGTATATCCTGAATTTGTGAAACGATATTTTAAATATAATCAGAAGAAAGGCAGGGAAATCAGGTGAGTTCGGTTGAATTATGCTGGAACGTTACATCATATCTGTCTATTATTGTGCAGTTGATCATGGCGGGCGTTTGTCTTGGGATATTCGTAGCGCCTTATCTGCAGGAACGAAAGAAAGCGGTCAGCGTGGGAGCGGTTTATGCAGTGGTTATGACGGTTTTATATGTCATGCCGCCCCAGATAGACAATATCCTCGCATATTTTCTTGGCGCACTGGCGGCATTTTTTGTGATGTTCATGGAGGAGAGGCGGAATGTCAGTCAAAAGATATTCCTGTCGGTAACGTTCTTCTCGCTGCGCTCGTTATCACTTTCTATGGAAAGTATTCTTATGGTTTTTCTGCGTCGGTTTTGCATGAATCCGGAGTTTGCAGAAAAAGTGTGGCTACAATATGGATTGTATGCGGCAGGCAGGATTATAGACATACTGCTTGGCTTTCTGTTCCTGTTCCTGTCTTTTTGGGAAGTAAACAGGGTTTATACGGACAAAAACAGACATATGGGAAAAAGCGAGCTATTGATGCTGATTGTCCCATCGCTGTCGGGAGTGGCTGGCAATGTGATTTTCAATTTTTATCAGGTAAAATTTGATATAAACGGCATTTATGATGTGATTTGCTTCCTGTATTATTTGATTTCCGTGGCAACGATCCTTGTCGTGATTATTGCGCTCCAAAACTGGAAAAGACTGCAGAACGAGCAGATGGGGCAGGAGCTTTTGGAAAGCCAGATAAGTGCGATTAAAACGCATATTGATGAAGTGGAGAAGCTGTATGGCGACATTCGTTCCCTGCGCCACGACGTGGGAAACCATATCCAGATGATCGAGCATCTGATGGCGGTGGGAAACAGCGCCGAGGCATCCGCCTATCTGGAAAGGCTGAAAGATGAATGGCAGGAGCTTACGCCTGAGATCCGGACGGGAAATCCGGTCATGGACATGATCCTTTTGGAAAAGAAAAAAGAAGCCGAGGCGAGGGGCGTTCGGTTTGAATGTGATTTCCGCTATCCAAACGGAACAGGGCTGGATGCTTTTGACGCCAGCGTTATCTTATACAATGCGCTGAATAACTGCATGGAGTCAGTAAATGGGGCAGAACCGTATATTAAAATCCATACGTTTCAAAAGGACAGTGTTTTTATGCTGATGATTAGTAACAGCTTTACGGGAAGGCTTACGCATGGCTCTGATGGACTTCCGCTCACTACCAAAAAGGGCGGCGGACATGGAATTGGACTTAAAAACATACAGAGAGTGGCAAAGAAGTATATGGGGTACATATCTGTTGAACAGAGTGGAGATGAGGTCACTGTCGGCATTATGCTTCAGATTCTTTAATGGCTTTACAACATAATAAGGGCGATTCACAACATGGCTATTGATTTCTGTAAATTTTCTTACGATAAACTTTACAGAAGGATGACATTACGGCAAATGGCAGCAATGGGAATACAGAAACGGATTTCAAATCAGTAAAATTCAAGGAGGACGAAACTATGGCAATGGAGATTACAAACAACTACAACGCATATGAGAATACCTATGCGGCACAAAAACAGCAGGAAACAGCAAAACAGAGAGCTGCTTCAAAACAGGAAGTATCGGAAATGACAGCTGCACAGAAAAATTCCAATACAGAAAACAGCAAGGCAAGGGGAATTACCTGAACATAGCATGGCCAGTGCAGGATAAAGTAGTGCTGGATGACTTCTATGCAGGATACATTGGCGGCATTCGGCTGATCGAGGATATTTACACGGTCGCAGTACAGAGATTTAATTAGCAGGAGGTTTTCCTATGTTTTATAAGATAGCGGTCGCATCCTCGGATGGAATACAGATTGATGAAACCTTTGGCGCTGCAAAGAGATTTCTGATTTATGAAGTGGAGGACGGCGCATACAGAAGGCTGGAGGAAAGGGCGGCTGATGAGGACAAGACGGACCGCAGAGGCACACCGCAGGAATCCAGCTTTCAAAACGCCTGTAATGAAAAAAGCGCCTGCAGTGCAGAAAGCGCCTGTCACGCAGAAAGCGGGTGCGGAAACGGCACAGGAGGCGGATGCGGCGGCGCTGGGGAAGCGTCTGCAAAGGTGGAGCTTGTATCAGACTGCAGGTGCGTAGTCTGCAAAAAGATAGGATTTCACATACAAAAACAACTGGAGCGGAAGGCGATCTCGTCTTTTGATGTCACTTGTCCAGTGGAAGAAGCATTGGAAAAGATTTCCCATTATTTTACCAAAATGGATAACCATGAGTCTTTACGGGTGCAGAAGCCAGATACCCCGCAGGAATAAAGAAAGACGGACGAAATTTTGTCTGTAAGGAGGTTCTTATGAGGATATCAACAAGAGGTAAAAACGCAATCAATCTGATGCTGGATCTGGCGACGTATCATCAGGGAGAGCCGGTAAGACTCAAGGATATCGCAAAAAGGCAGGATGTATCTGAAAAATATTTGGAGCAGATTATTGCAGTGCTGCATAAGGCAGGTCTCGTAAAAAGCATCCGTGGTGCGCACGGAGGATATGTCTTGGCTTATCCGCCGGAAAGATATACGGCAGGTCAGATATTAAAAGCGGTCGAGGGGGATCTGGCTCCGACGGATTGTGTCGGTGAAAACGGCTCAGAGTGCGAAAATAAAGGAACGTGCGTCAGCTACCGTTTATGGAAAAAACTGGACGAGGCGGTCAATGATGTACTGGAGGGTATTACTCTGGCGGATATGCTGGATTGGCAGAATGAGCTTCTGAGCGATCAATATATAATATAAGAAAAGACACGGGATTTCTTCCAAACTCAGGGCTGCTTGTCCGTCTGCCTGCTGACAAAAGTGAAATATAAAAATGAAATGTAAAAATTAATCCTTGTTTTTATGTCGGATATGTGTTAGCCTAATAAAGTAAGCAGTGCTGCTTTATTGGACTATGCACAGTCTTGGGATTATCCCCGGTATTTCCACATTATTTTAAAAAGTTTTTAAAATTTAAAAATAATTATTGACAAAACCGAACAGATGTTTTATAGTATTAAAAGATAAACATTTGTTCTAAAAACGGAGGATTAAAATGGAAAGAGAAGAAAAATTAAAGGCGCTAGACGCCGCACTTAGTCAAATAGAGAGACAATATGGCAAGGGGGCAGTCATGAAGCTTGGCGATCCGAGCGCGCAGATGAATGTTGAGACAATCCCCACAGGCTCATTGAGCCTTGACATTGCGCTTGGGCTTGGCGGCATACCCAAGGGCAGGATTATAGAAATATACGGTCCGGAATCATCAGGTAAAACTACGGTTACGCTTCATATGATTGCAGAGGTGCAGAAAAGGGGCGGCATAGCGGGCTTTATTGACGCAGAGCATGCGCTAGATCCCGTATATGCCAAGAATATCGGCGTTGATGTAGATAACCTGTATATATCCCAGCCCGATAATGGCGAGCAGGCGCTTGAAATCACTGAGACAATGGTGAGGTCAGGCGCTATAGACATAGTGGTAATAGACTCTGTAGCTGCGCTTGTTCCCAAGGCGGAGATTGACGGCGACATGGGCGATTCACATGTCGGTCTGCAGGCAAGGCTTATGTCGCAGGCGCTGCGCAAGCTCACCGCTGTGATAAGCAAGTCAAACTGCGCCGTTATATTTATAAACCAGCTTCGTGAGAAGGTCGGCATTATGTTTGGCAATCCCGAAACCACGACAGGAGGGCGTGCGCTCAAATTCTATTCTTCCGTCAGGCTTGATGTCAGAAGGATAGAATCCTTAAAGCAGAGCGGCGAGGTGACAGGCAACAGGACACGCGTCAAAGTAGTTAAAAACAAGATTGCCCCTCCCTTTAAGGAGGCGGAATTTGACATTATGTTTGGCGAAGGCATATCAATGACAGGCGATATACTTGACCTTGCGGCAAGCGTAAATATCGTGGTAAAGAGCGGCGCATGGTACGCGTATGAGGGCAATAAAATCGGACAAGGCAGAGAAAACGCCAAGCAGTACCTCAAGGACAATCCGGATGTCTGCAAGGAAATAGAGAACAAGGTGCGTGCACACTTTGGTCTGCAGGGCGCTGAACAGCCGCAGACAGCGCAGCCGGAGGAGGAAAAGCCCTCAAAAAAGAGCAAATCAAAAGAAACAGAGAGCGAACAGCCGCAGGAGCAGGAATAAAATATGCTGGTAACTGAGATTACAGAGCTGTCCAAGACAAAGGCGAGGCTGTATATAGATTATCAGCCTGCCTTTGCCCTATATAAAAGCGAGTTAAAAAAATATGGCATAAAATCAGGAGAGGAGCTTTCAGAAAACTTATACAAAACTCTTGTCAACGAAATTCTCACCAAAAGAGCGACACTCCGCGCCCTGAACCTGCTAAAAAGCAGAGATTATACAGAGCGCCAGCTCATAAATAAGCTAAAGCAGAGCGAATATCCACCTGAAGCGATAGACAGCGCGGCAGCCTATGTAAAGTCGTATGGCTATATAGACGATGCCAGATATTCAAAAGCATACATTTCATACGCAGGAGCCTCCAAAAGCAGAAAACAGATAATGAACGACCTCTTAAAAAAAGGAGTGTCAAAGGAAAACATAGATGAGGCTTTTGAAGCCTGCATCGAAGAAAACAGCATTTCCGATGAGGGAGAGCTTATTAAAAAATTATTGCAGAAAAAACACTATGACAGCGCCGAGGCAACAATTCAGGAAAAGCAGAAAATAATCGGTTTTTTATACAGAAAAGGCTTTTCTTTGGATAAGATTTACAGGGCAGTAGGGCAGACAAACTGATTCTTGAAATTATGTTATTAGCGCCAATAAGTATTTTTTAAAGTTAAAAGTCTTGTAATTCGCTTTATCGCAGAATTCAAGACTTTTTATTTTACTTTTGCCAATAGATATTTTTTATTTAATGAGTGCGATTCTCCTGATTGATTCATTTTTCAGGAATGTTGCAATCACTGTGTATAAATGCTATATTAAAATTATAAAAACTGGCATAAGGAGAACTCTAAAATGATAAAATACATTCTGGCATCAAATTCCCCAAGGCGTAGGGAACTCTTAGAGCAGGTGGGGCTTAAATTTGAAGTGGTTTCCTCACATGGCGAGGAAATCATCACCAAACAGCTGCCCCACGAAATTGTAGAGGAGCTGTCATTCCAAAAAGCGACAGAAGTGTCACAAAAATATGTGCAGAGTGTTTCAACGGGCAAAAACGACACTACTGTCATAATTGGCGCCGACACAATAGTTGCTTATAACGGTACAATAATGGGTAAGCCAAAGGACAAGGCAGACGCCGCAGGAATGCTTACGCAGCTGCAGGGAAATACTCATCAGGTCTACACAGGCGTTACGCTCATAATCCTTGCGCCGGAAGGAAGGAAAACCATTACCTTTTATGAAAAGACAAGCGTCAGCTTTTACCCCATAAGCAATGAGCGCATAGCTGCTTACATAGAGACGGGCGAGCCAATGGACAAGGCGGGCGCATACGCGATACAGGGACGTTTTGCAGCATACGTAAAAGGCATAAACGGCGACTATAACAATGTGGTGGGACTTCCCGTTGCCCGCCTTATGAATGAGCTTTTTTCATTAAAGCTTGCATAAGGTCTTTACAAACACATGCGATACAGATAAAATAGATACAAATAAATATTTTGGAGGTACGTTATGCACGAATATGATGATGCGGTACTTAATTGTTTCCTGGAAAACCAGCTAAAGCTTCTGCCTGAAAAAGTTGCCGAGAACATTGACGAGGCGGAGGCGTTTTTGGAGGAATGTATGGCGGTAGTCGTGGATTCCGTAGATGAGGTGTGGGATTACTTTGACGAAGAAGGCGTGGACTTAGACGGACAGGACAAGGAGGAAATCCTCGACGCGCCCGAAGTATTTGATATCGGCGACGGCAGATATTTGATAGTAGAAAGCTAGTGATACGGTACATCGGTATGACGCATTATGCCTAAAAAGGCTTAAAATAACGAAATGGAATAGGTAACAGACAGTGGAAAGAAAATCTAATATAACAGTATGGCAGTTAAATCTATTTGAAGGCTTTGACAAGGATATTATGGTAATGCAGCGTGACGAGCAGGAGGTCTTTGACGATGCGCTGCATGTGTTTTTTGACAGGGAATATTATGATGCATATGTGTCCAAGGCTTCAAAGTACAGCAGTCACAGCTATGCATACCATGAAGACAAGCTTGGCGAAGTTGTGAACCAGATATTTGATGAGAATATAAACGGACTTGTACTTCATATGAATGTTGACGCCGCTCAGCCTAAAAACGTGCTTTGCGAGGAGCGTTATCTGTCGGCAAAGGATTTGCTGGGGCTTAGGGACGCGGCGGACAGTTATCACCATATGTATCTTGCGGCAATAGAAAGAGGCACAAAAGAAGATGCAGCGGCAAATCTCTGGACAAAGTATGTCTACATAATAGGACATCTGCCTGATTTTAGGAAAAAGCCAGCCAATGGCGAAAAGCAGACCTTTGAGCTTATGACCATGAAACGTAAAAAAGACGGCTCGCAGGCGACAGCGGAGGATTTTGACTATGAGTCGCTCAAGGTATTTTTGACGCCCGACAGCGCAATGCGCTTTAATCCTGACAAAAAACCTGTAAGCAAGTATAAGCTTTCTATGCTGTCGCAGCTTGTAAAGGGAAAATTCCATGTGATTGTGGAGCCTCACAGGAATTATTGTCTGGAATACAATCCCGCGGACATTGACTTAAAAGGACTTCTAGATATACCGCAGTTCAATGAGGAGACTGTACGCGCGCGGATAAAGGAGTATTTTGGGCTTGATAAACTTTATATACTTCTTATGCCGCAAAACAGCGATTATGCGAGGGCGATAGGAAATCCTTTTCTGATGAAGCTTGACGAAAAGAATGTGATGATGTACATTTTTGAAAAATATGACAATGCTGTCAGTTATGCGCTCCAGAATCCAGCGCTTCTGCCTGCGCTTGACGGCATATTTCCGATAGGCGTGCTTGACAAAAACGATAAGCTCACAAATCTCAACGTCTTTACGGCAATAGCGGAAAAAATCGGGGTGACAGGCATAACGCTTGAAGCCGACACCAAAAGATCTATTGTGTGCAAAATGGAGTTTTTCAAAGACGCATCGGGCGGACAGTTTGATTTGGAACAGCTTTTGGACAGTGAGGAGCTTGCAGCTGTAGTCAGAGAAGGCGAAGCGGGTAAGCAGTACCGTATTCCTGCGATACCGTTTTATGATAAAACCAACGAATACGCCGTCAGCAGTGAACGCATAAGTGAGCTGGCATCGCATATAGACGGCGACAAGGATCAAGGTTTAGCTTATCTTTCGGGCTGTACTCTCGCGGAGCACATGGCGTATATGCGAGAGACGGCGGCGCGTTTTGAAAAGGCGCGGACTGAAAATGACGAGGAGAAAAAAGCGTTTTACAACCGCCTTATGAACAGGCTTACTATACCTTTGACCGAGCTTTTGTGCGAGAAACCGTATATTTTTACGCTTCGCGATGAAAAGGGCGGATTTGTGCTTAAAAATGAGCTTGCATACCTGATTGTGACAAACCGCTATGAGGCGGGGCGCAAGGGCGAGGGCAGGCTTATGCCCGCAGGAGTAGACAATGAGCAGTTTACGCAGAATTTATGCGAGGCATGCAAAGCGGCGGTGCTTACTGACGGACCAAGCCTTGTATGTGTGCTGGACACCAAGCTTATGAGCGAAGTCGCAAAGCAGTGGAAAAGGTCTGAGGCGCTGCGCGAGGAGCTTATGATTTACCTCATGCAGGGGTGCGGATTTTCATATAATGAGGCGCTTTATTATTTTAAGCGGCTGAAAACAGACAGCAGTATCTTTGTAGAGTTTACCGCCACAGTGAGAGATGGAGCGTATCCGTCTGTCGGCATGCTTAATATTGACGGAAATACCGCCAAGACGCTTGCAGAGCAGAACGGGCTTAATTATGCCCAGGCATACAATATGCTTTTGTCTGTTAAGCTGGGTGAGACCGTGGCATCTGGCGAAGCGGACAGCGCCGCAGGCCCTGCAGGCAAAAAATCCGCAGGCGAAGACGCATCGGACAATAATGAGGACAGCCATGACAAAGACAAAAAAGGGCTGTTTGGCAGATTGTTTAAAAAATAACTAAACTATTGCTTGTTAAATATTAAACAACATAAAAAAATAATTTAATATTTTTATCACATAAAAACAAATAAGCCTGATAAAATCAGGCTTATTTGCTTGTGTAAAAGGGGAATTCTTCCGGAATTGCTAATTAGCAAGTTTAGTATTGCTACTAAACATATCTTTATAATACACTCAAAATATTTATCAATCTATAACTATTTTGCAGAAAGATAACACTATATTGCTTAAAAATTTTGCTGTACTTTTTGTAAATATATGTTAAAATATATTTAATATATAAGCAATTCTGTAGATTTTTTGGCTGCTTTACAGCAGCGGGCAAAACAATATTCATGCAATAATAATAATTTTTAGAAGGGGTGGGCTAGATGGCAGACAGTCTCAGGCTTTCAAGAGACGAGATTATCATTTGCTACAAGGAGGACGTTGTCAGGCTTATAAAGTTTCTGCCTTGGCTTCAGGGAGTAAGCGGGGCGGACACGACAGGCATATACAGCGGAGAAGGCATAGACAAAAGTTCAATGGCGGTGCCGGTATATGACTCAACCCTTCTGAATTTTGTCAAGGAGGCAAAAAAGACAGACTTCATAAACAGAAATTATGTCTATACCTTTTCACGCTACAGAATGAAAACGGCGCAGGACGAGCTTAGGGTGATAAGCGCCTGTTCACTGCAGGATATATCGGTTTTGGGAGATATTCTGTCAAAGTACATTTTAAAGGGAGACGTGCGCGGCGCAGTCTGGGCTGAGGGCGTTAAAAACGGCGTGTACCTTGCCCTTCTGCTGAAACTCAAGGAATTAATGGAAATAAGAAAACCGCTTGAACAGCAATAGGCTGTATGGCGCGGTACGGAGGGGTATAAATGGGAGATAAGTCATTACATAAGAAGAACTACATTATAGAAAAGGCGCGCGAGGTTTTTCAGAAAAAAGGCTACAGGGCTGTCACAATGAAGGATATTGTAGATGCATGCGGCATAAGCAGGGGCGGTCTTTATCTTTATTTTTCCAGCACGAAGGAGCTGTTTGAGGAAATCATTGGACAGGAGGAAAAGGACGCAAAAACAGTCATAGCTGCCGCAAGGGACAAGGACACTACGCCTGCGACGCTTATGTTTGTCTATCTTAATGAGCAGAAAAAGGAGATTTTAAAGAAAAATGACAATCTTTCCGCCGCCATATTTGAATACCTCTTTGAAAATAAGGCATCTAAAAATGACAACCCTGTCATAAAACGCATACGCAGCGATATAGATGAGCTTGAAAAGCTTATTATTGACGGCGTCGAGCAGGAATGGATAGACTGCGACAACCCAAAGGCTGCCGCAAAAAATCTCGTCTATACCATTGAGGGCTTAAAGGTCACGGCGCAGACATCAGGGCTTACTGCAGATGACCTTGACAAAGAGATAGAGTACATTATGGGGACTTTTGGGCTTGTAGTAGAGTAATTACCCTGCCGAGGCTTGTGATTTTACATTCCCTGAAGTCGCCGAGCATTTTTGAAAGCTTTGCGTAGCCGTAATTTGATATGTTGAAATCGGGGTATTTGCGCAGAAGCCTTTGGTTAAGCTCGCCGATATTTATGGTTTTCTTGTCGCAGTTTTCGAGTATTGAGATTACTTCACGGTGTATATCGTCGAGTGTCACGCCAGCGTCACGCAGATACGCCGTGATTGTGTTTTCATTGTATTCAAGCTTTATTGTCTTTTTAAATTCAGCTGCTTCAAGGAATTTTGAAAATTTGGTATATTCATAATTTCTCACGTCAAATGACGGATACATCTTACACAGGCGGCTGCCAAGCTCGCCGATGTCCATAGCTGTGCCGTCATTTCCGTTTTCAGTGATAATTTTGACAATCGCTTTTTCAATCTCTGAAAGCGGAGTGAGCGCGTCGGTCGTGATGTCGTTTCCCTCCTTTGTGTCGGAAGCCTCGACATTTGAAAGCAGATCGAGCAGCACAAACTTTTCGCACGCAGAGCGGAAAGGCTCAGGCGTCTTCCTCTCGCCCATGCCTATTACGTACATTCCCGACTCGCGCAGCCTCATGGCAAGCCGCGTAAAATCGCTGTCGCTTGACGCAAGGCAGAAGCCGTTTACGTGTCCTGAGTAAAGTATGTCCATCGCGTCTATTATCATAGCGGAGTCAGTCGCATTTTTCCCGCTGGTGTAGCTGTACTGCTGCACGGGATTAATCGAGTTTGCAAGCAGCACGTTTTTCCACTTGGAAGCATTTGACCTAGTCCAGTCGCCGTAAATGCGCTTGTAAGTCACAGTGCCGTATTTAGAAAGCTCATCAAGAATTATTTTTACATAATGCGCGCTGATATTGTCGCTGTCGATAAGCAGAGCAAATTTTTTCTCGTCCACACCAATCCCCCCTTGTTTCATTTGATGATGCCTGTTTGATAATATTAGTTTATCACAAATCTTGGAGAAGTAAAAGGACAAAGAGATTGACAAGAAAAATAAACTTTTTGTATATAATTCCACTTGAAAAATTTGATTGTATGTGGTAGATTAAATATATAAAAGGAACAACCGCCCACAAGGTGGGTTGACCTGTTTTGTGTAGAAAAACTACCCCGTCACTGGTCAAAGTTTAGGGGTGGTTTTTCTATGTAGCTTTACTTACAAAACGAAAAGATAAATGTAAGTAATGCCAGAAGAAATATGCCAAATGTCAGCATATCTTTAAAATCAAATTGATTTTTCATAGGCATCACCTCCACTCTGTTAAGAATGAAAGGTCAGCCCACCCCGCAGCACGGTTGTCCTGTATGTGAAATATTACCATATATTTTCTATATTTTCAACAAAAATCAAAAAAATTTATTTTCTGTTTTTTATAATAGGATATTTTATATAAGTTATTTTATCATATTCAGTTGAAAAACCCCTGTAAATCAGATATAGTTAAAATATTAAAACAAATATTTTTTTGAAAATCAACGGAGGACTCACAAATGGGAAATGTTAGACGTGTTTACGTGGAAAAAAAGGACTCTTTTGCAGTAAAGGCGAGGGAGCTTGAGGAGGAGCTGAAAAGCTACCTCGGCATAAACGGACTTGAAAAGGTCAGGATATTTATCCGTTACGATGTGGAAAATATCTCGGACGAAACCTTCAAAAAGGCTTGCGGCACTGTATTTTCAGAGCCTCCTGTCGATACGCTGTATCATGAAAGCTTTGAACAGCCGCAGAATAGCCGCTGCTTTTCAGTGGAGTTTCTGCCTGGTCAGTTTGACCAGAGGGCGGATTCAGCCGTGCAGTGTGTCCGTTTTATAAAGGAAGACGAAGAACCGGTAATCAGGACAGCCGTGACATATCTTCTAATTGGAAACATTTCAGACAGTGAGTTTGAAAAGATAAAGGCGTATTGCATAAATCCCGTGGACTCGCGCGAAACAGACATGCAAAAGCCCGACACCCTGATTACAGAGTTTGATGAGCCAAAGGACATAGCGGTGTTTGACGGCTTTACTGATATGGCGCAGGACAAGCTTAATGATTTGTACAATTCACTCGGTCTTGCGATGACCTTCAAGGATTTTCTCCATATACAAAACTACTACAAAAATGAGGAAAAGCGTAATCCAACAGTGACAGAGATAAGGGTGCTTGACACATACTGGTCGGATCACTGCCGCCACACGACATTTTCCACGGAGCTTACGGACATAGATTTTGAGGAGGGATATTATTCCGAACCGATAAAGGCTGCGTATAAGCAGTACCTTGAGGCAAGAGAGGAGCTTTTTGCAGGCAGAAAGGACAAGTACATCTGCCTTATGGATTTGGCGCTCATTGCCATGCGCAAGCTTAAAAAAGAGGGAAAACTTCAGGACATGGAGGATTCAGACGAGATAAACGCATGCTCTATCGTAGTGCCTGTAGAGATAGACAAGGGCGACGGCAGGGGCGTACAGACTGAGGAATGGCTTGTAAGCTTTAAAAACGAAACGCACAACCACCCCACTGAAATAGAGCCGTTTGGCGGCGCGGCGACGTGCCTTGGCGGCGCTATCAGAGATCCGCTTTCGGGGCGTTCATATGTGTATCAGGCAATGCGCGTGACAGGCGCGGCAGATCCTACTCTGCCTATTGAAAAGACCTTGAAAGGCAAGCTCCCGCAGAAAAAGCTCGTGCGTGGCGCGGCAAGCGGATATTCGTCATACGGCAACCAGATAGGTCTTGCGACAGGCTATGTCAAGGAAATTTACCACCCCAATTATGTCGCAAAACGAATGGAGATAGGCGCGGTAATGGGCGCTGCCCCCAGAGCTAATGTCATAAGGGCAAATTCAGATCCAGGCGACATCATCATACTTCTCGGCGGGCGCACGGGGCGCGACGGCTGCGGCGGCGCTACAGGCTCGTCAAAGGTGCATACGGAAAGCTCTATAAAAACCTGCGGCGCTGAGGTGCAGAAGGGAAACGCGCCAACAGAGAGAAAGCTGCAGAGACTTTTCAGGCGCGAGGAGGTAAGCCGTCTGATTAAAAAGTGCAATGATTTCGGTGCGGGCGGCGTTTCAGTGGCAATCGGAGAGCTTGCGCCAGGGCTTATCATAGACACGGACAAGGTGCCTAAAAAATACGCAGGACTTGACGGCACAGAGCTTGCCATTTCCGAATCACAGGAGAGAATGGCAGTCGTAGTAGATCCAAAAGACGCGGATAAATTTATGGAATATGCCGCCGAAGAAAATCTGGAGGCGGTAAAGGTAGCGGAAGTCACAAAAGAGCCGCGTCTTGTGATGCTTTGGAGAGGCAAGGAGATAGTAAACCTTTCAAGGGCATTTCTCGACACAAACGGCGCTCATCAGGAGACGGGCGTATATGTAGAGACACCCGACAAGGATAAAAATTACCTTGAAAATAATGAATTTAAAGGCACAATGCGGGAAAATCTGCTAACGGTATTAAATGATTTGAATGTTTGCTCACAGAAGGGGCTTGTCGAAATGTTTGACGCGTCAATCGGCGCAGGCAGCGTGTTTATGCCTTATGGCGGCAAGTACCAGCTTACCGAAACGCAGGCGATGGTTGCCAAGCTCCCGCTTTTAAAGGGAAAGACAGACACTGTCACTATGATGGCATACGGCTTTGATCCGTATCTGTCAAGCTGGAGTCCTTACCATGGCGCGGTTTACGCAGTCACGGAATCAATGGCTAAGATCGTGGCGGCGGGCGGAGACTACTCAAAGATAAGATTTACGTTCCAAGAGTATTTCAGGCGCATGACTAGCGAACCCTCGCGCTGGAGCCAGCCGTTTGCGGCGCTTTTGGGAGCATACTCGGCGCAGATTGGTTACGGGCTGCCGTCTATCGGCGGAAAAGATTCAATGTCGGGCACATTTAATGATATAGACGTGCCGCCGACACTCGTGTCATTTGCGGTTGACGTGGCGAAAAAGCAGGATATCATCACGCCAGAGCTTAAACGCAAGGGCGACAGGCTCGTAGTGTTTGAGCTGCCAAAGGATAGCTATGATCTGCCCGATTATAATAAGACGATGAAAATGTTTGACGCTGTTTCCAAGCTCATAAAGGAAAAAGCAGTTGTGGCGGCATATGTGCTCGATGCCAAGGGAATTGCGGCAGCAGCGGCAAAGATGGCGTTTGGCAATAAACTGGGAGTAGAGTTTGACAGCGGGCTTAAAGCGGAGAAGTTTTTTGAAAACCAGACAGGCAGCATTATAGCGGAAATTTCTTCTGATAAGGAAAGTGCGCTTGCCGAGTGCGGCGCAGCATACGTAACAGTAGGCACGGTGCTTGGCGAAAATGATGGCTTTGTCTGTGCTGGTGAGAACGTATCAATGGACGAGGCGCTGAAAGCGTGGACATCAAAGCTTGAAAAGGTATTCCCCACAAAGGCGTCAAAAAATACGGACACGATAGAAACAAAGCTTTACGATACCAAGGACATCTATATATGCAAAAACAAGGTGGCAAAGCCTACAGTGTTTATACCCGTATTCCCAGGGACAAACTGTGAATATGACTCGGCAAGGGCTTTTGAACGCGCGGGCGCAAACGTGGTGACGAAGGTGTTCAGAAATCTGAGCGCGTCAGATATAACATCATCCGTAGAAGAATTTGAAAAGGCAATCTCGCAGTCGCAGATTATCATGTTCCCAGGAGGATTTTCAGCGGGCGATGAGCCTGACGGAAGCGCGAAATTTTTTGCGACGGCGTTCCAAAACGCTAAGCTTAAAGAGGCTGTAAATAAGCTTTTAGACGAAAGAGACGGTCTTGCGCTTGGCATATGCAACGGTTTTCAGGCGATAATCAAGCTCGGTCTTGTGCCATATGGCGAGATAAAAGGACAGACGGACGATTCGCCGACGCTTACCTACAACACGATAAACCGCCACATATCAAAGATGGTTTACACCAAGGTAGTGACAAACAAGTCGCCATGGCTTGCGCTTGCCGAGCTTGGCAAGACATATGTAACCCCTGCGTCACACGGCGAAGGACGGTTTGTAGCCTCAAAGGAGTGGATAGACAGGCTTTTTGCAAACGGACAGGTTGCCACACAATACGCTGACTTTGACGGCAATATTTCGATGGACGAGGAGTGGAACGTAAACGGTTCGTATGCCGCCATAGAGGGCATAACTTCGCCTGACGGAAGGTGTCTTGGCAAAATGGCGCATGTAGAGCGGCGTGGCGACGCAGTAGCGATGAATATCTACGGTGAGCAGGACATGAAGATATTTGAGGCAGGCGTGAAGTATTTTAAAGATTAATTAAATGAGGAGGCGGCAGTCGAAAAAAGGTTGCCGCCCTTTTGGGAAAATGTGCGATTTGTATAAAAAGGTTTGAAATTTATCAAAAGCTGGACATAGGCTATTTTTTTGATTGAAAAAATCATTTCGGTTGTGTATAATGGAATGAGCGGCTAAAAACAGCAAAAACATTGAAAACAGAGGTTTAAATAATGATTAGTGCAAACAATGTGACCTATAGAGTAGGGAAAAAGGCATTATTTGAGGACGTGAACATCAAATTTACGGAGGGCAACTGCTACGGCTTGATTGGAGCAAACGGCGCGGGCAAATCGACATTTTTAAAAATCCTTTCGGGAAATCTCGAGACCACCAAGGGCGACGTGTCGATTACCCCAGGGCAGAGGCTGTCCGTGCTCGAACAGGACCATTTCAAGTATGACGATTATACCGTTCTTGACACGGTTATTATGGGCAATGCTCGCCTGTATGAGATAATGAAGGAAAAAGATGCGATTTACGCAAAGGAGGACTTTTCAGACGAGGACGGCATACGCGCAAGCGAGCTTGAGGGTGAGTTTGCCGATATGAACGGCTGGGAGGCGGAGTCCGACGCGGCGCAGCTTTTAAACGGGCTCGGCATAGGTACGGAGCTGCATTATTCAATGATGAGGGATTTGAACGGCAGTGAGAAGGTAAAGGTGCTGCTTGCGAAGGCGCTCTTTGGCAATCCCGACATACTTCTGCTTGACGAGCCGACAAACCATCTTGATTTGGACGCCATAGCGTGGCTGGAGGAATTTTTGATTGATTTTGAAAATACGGTTATTGTAGTGTCGCATGACCGTTATTTTCTCAATAAGGTATGCACGCAGATAGCCGACATTGACTATGGCAAAATCCAGCTCTACGCGGGCAACTATGATTTCTGGTATGAGTCGAGCCAGCTGCTTGTAAAGCAGATGAAGGAGGCAAACAAAAAGAAAGAGGAAAAAATCAAGGAGCTGCAGGAGTTTATATCGCGCTTTTCGGCAAACGCTTCAAAGTCAAAGCAGGCGACTTCGCGTAAGAGGGCGCTTGAAAAGATTGAGCTTGAGGACATCAAGCCGTCCAGCCGCAAATATCCTTATATAGATTTCAGACCTGACCGCGAGATTGGCAACGAGGTTCTGACTGTGGAAAATCTTTCAAAGACTATAAATGGCGTGAAGGTGCTTGACAATATTTCATTTATTCTCGGGCGTGAGGACAAGGTGGCTTTTGTGGGCGGTAATGAGCTTGCAAAGACTACGCTTTTCCAGATTTTGATGGGCGAGATTGAGCCTGACGAGGGCTCGTACAAGTGGGGCGTGACGACTTCACAGGCGTATTTTCCTAAGGATTCGACGAAGGAGTTTGACAATGATTATACGATAGCGGACTGGCTTATGGGGTATTCGCCTGTTGATGATATTACTTATGTGAGAGGGTTTCTTGGGAGAATGCTTTTTGCGGGCGAGGACGGCGTGAAGAAGGTGAGGGTGCTTTCGGGCGGCGAGAAGGTGCGCTGTCTTTTGAGCAAGATGATGATAAGCGGGGCGAATTGTCTTGTGCTTGATGAGCCGACGAACCATCTTGATATGGAGTCGATTACGGCGCTTAATAATGGGCTTATTAAGTTTCCAGGGGTGGCGTTGTTTTCGTGTCATGATCATCAGTTTGTGGAAACGACGGCGAATCGGATTATGGAGATTTTGCCTGATGGCTCAATGATTGATAAGATTACTACTTATGATGAGTATTTGGCTAGTGATGAGATGGCTAGGAAGAGGACGGCGGTTTATATGGCTGAGGCGGAAGACGAGAGTGGGGGGGATGTTGAATAAGCCTTGGCTGGGAGCATTAACTATTATGGTTAAAGACAGGCAGGTGTGGAGTCTGCCTGTTTTTAAGTGGTGAAGGGAGGAGATGCGGTGATGGGGTTTGTGGATTTGCATGTGCATTCGGTGCGTTCGGATGGGACGCTTACGCCTGCGGAGCTTGTTGATTATGCGGTGGAAAAGGGATTGGCGGCGATGGCGCTTACGGATCATGATACGGTTGATGGGATAGATGAGATAATTGAGTATGCTAAGGGTAAGCCGATAGAGATAATTCCTGGGATAGAGTATTCGACGGAGTACAGGGGGCGCGACGTGCATATTGTGGGGCTTTTTATAGACCATAAGGCGCCTGAGTTTTTGGGGTATCTTGACAGGTTTAAGAAGTCGCGTACTGTGAGGAATCATAAGCTTTGTGCTAATCTGCAGGGGGCAGGGATTGATATTTCGTATGAGGAGCTTATGGAGGAGTTTCCGGGCGCTGTTATTACTAGGGCGCATTATGCCAAGCTGTTGTTGAAGAAGGGGTATGTGAACAGCAGCAGGGAGGCGTTTGACAGGTATTTGGGCGACCATACGCCTTATTTTGTGCATAGGGAAAAGATTACGCCTAAGGAAGTGATAGATGTCACGCTTGCGGCGGGTGGGCTGCCGATTTTGGCGCATCCGCTTTTATATGGTTTGGGGAAGGAGCAGCTGGAGGAGCTTGTAAAATTGCTGAAATCACAGGGGCTTATGGGAATGGAGACGGTTTACAGTACGTTCCTTCCTGCTGATGAGCAGCGTATGAAAAGGCTTGCGAGGAAGTATGGGCTTTTGGAGAGCGGGGGGTCTGATTTTCATGGCGCGAATAAGCCTGGGCTTGACCTTGCAACGGGTTATGGGAAGCTTTATGTTGATGAGGAGATTCTTGAAAAGCAGAAAAGGGCGCTTAGGACGAAAATATTTTTTACGGATATGGACAATACTCTGCTTACTGCAGACAAGAAGATTTCGGGCAGGACATATGATAAGCTTATGGAAATGCTTGCGGGAGGGCATCATTTGGCGTTTGCAAGCGGGAGGCCTGTCAACAGCATACTTGACACGATAAAAGCGCTGGGTATTATTGACGGATACCGAGGGCTTGGGGAAAAGGGGCGGATTGGCGGCATATACGCTACTGCGTATAATGGTGCGCTTGTGTATGACTGCATTGAAGGCAGGGCGGTTGAGCAGCTTGTTATTTCAATGGAAACGGCGCAGAGAATTTTTGATATGGCGGTTTCGGAAAATGTGCATATTCAGACATATACGGATACGCATATTGTGGCAAGCCGAGATGACGAGGAACTTGAATTTTATACAAAAACTGTGGTTATGCCGTATGTAGTTGAAACGGATTTGGGGCGTGCGCTGGAAAAGCCGCCTTATAAGCTTATTGCTATAGCGCTTGACGACAGGCAGAGGCTTGAACGCCTTAGAGAAAAAATAGAGGGTTCGGATATAGGCGGCGAGGTTATATGCGCGTATTCAAATTCAAAATATCTTGAATTTTACAATAAGAATGCGGGGAAGGGCAATGCGCTTGCCGCACTTTGCAGGGCGCTGAATGTGCCTGTGAGAAATTCTGTGGCGGCGGGTGATGAGGAAAATGATATTTCTATGATAAAGGCGGCGGGCTTGGGCGCGGCTGTGGCGAATGCCAATCCTGCTTTGAAAGAATGTGCCGATTATGTCACGGAAAATGACAATGAGCATGATGCGGCGGTTGAGATTATAGATAAGTTTATTTTGGCTTAATTTAATGGAAAAGCTTTTATGGCTAAAAAATATTTAATAGGCTTATAGTTATTGTTTAAGTTTTTTATGCGGCATGGAGGATTATGATGGATAATAGAAAAATTGCGTTTTCACAGAGAGTAGAGCAGAACAGCAAAAATTACTTTCCAAAGGATTTGTTTCCAATTGAGGCGGCGCGGCAGTTTTTGGCGCAGATGAATAAGAGCTTTGGGCTTGAAACGCTTGTGTGTGACAGGCATGGCGGCATAGTTATGGTGAATGGCGGCTTTGAAGGCTTTAAGCCTGATGTAGTCAACAAGCCAGGCATCAAGATTAGGGTAAAGGGCAGGACAGTGTGCCATATTTACGCAAAGTTTGACAGTGTAGAAAAGGGAAAGCTTGATGCGGTAAATGAGTTGCTTAGCGCATATATTAAAACATTGGAGGGCTGCAGTGAGAAGTCGTATATGGCGAGCGAGCAGGCGGCATACATAGATGAGCTGGAGCAGCAGATAGAAAAAGACGCTTATCAGGCAAAGTATTCCGAACAGAACGATCCGCTTACGGGGCTTTTGAACCGCAATTATTTTATAAGCCGAATGAAGGAGCTTGAAAAGCGCGAGGTAGTGCCGACGGCTGCAATCTGTGTAAATATAAATGACTGGCGTTTTTTTGACGACAATTACGGCGAGGAGGAGAGCGACCGCCTTATCGTGACTGTGGCGGATATTTTAAAAAACGTCACAAAGGAGTGCGGTATGGAAAACACTGTGATTGGCAGGGTTGAGGGCGACGTGTTTTATGTGCTGCTGCCATTGATTGAAGAAGACGAAGCGCGGGAATACTGTAATAAGCTTCAAAAAGCCTGCACTGATTTTGAAGATGAAATACTTGCCCCGAGTGTTGCCACAGGGTGCGTGGTTAAGACAAACGTGGAGGAAAGCTTTAAGGAGATTTTTTCAGATGCGGAGTATGCCATGCTTGAAAACAAATTTGAGATAAAAAATTCGCCAGAATACAAAGAAAGACTCGAAAAACACGCGAAAAAAGCATGAAGTGACGGTAAATCTAAAATAATTATTAAGTAGGATAATTTTAGAAAACGGAAGAAAATGGAAGAAATTAAGAGCAATTAAGAGAAAATAAAAGGAAATAGACGCTGGATTTGCTTGCATAACGCTGAAGAAAAAACTATTATATGTTCTGTTAGCACTCAATAGAAAAGAGTGCTAACTGAAACGGTAAAGAAAATAATTTTTATAAATCATTAAGGAGGCATTTATCATGAAGTTACAACCGTTAGGCGACAGAGTAGTATTAAAGCAGTTAGCTGCAGAAGAAACAACAAAGTCAGGTATCGTTTTACCGGGACAGAATAAAGAAAAGCCCCAGCAGGCAGAGGTTATTGCTGTAGGACCAGGCGGAATGGTTGACGGCAAAGAGGTTACAATGCAGGTTAAAGTCGGCGACAACGTTATTTTCTCTAAGTATTCAGGCACAGAGGTTAAGCTTGACGACGAGGAGTACATTATCGTAAAGCAGAATGACATTTTGGCGATAATAGCATAAAAACATTAAGAAGCATTAAATCAGTAATAGTTAATTCAACACAGTAATTAAAATTTGGAGGTTTGATTATCATGGCAAAGGAAATTAAGTATGGAGCAGAGGCGCGCAAGGCATTGGAGTCTGGCGTAAACCAGCTTGCTGACACAGTCAGCGTAACACTTGGACCTAAAGGAAGAAACGTAGTTCTTGACAAATCATTCGGAGCACCCTTAATTACAAACGACGGCGTAACGATTGCAAAGGAAATCGAGCTTGAAGACGCTTTTGAAAATATGGGCGCACAGCTCGTAAAAGAAGTCGCTACAAAAACAAACGACGTAGCGGGCGACGGTACTACCACAGCTACAGTGCTTGCACAGGCAATGATTAACGAGGGAATGAAAAACCTTGCAGCAGGTGCAAATCCTATCGTGCTCAGAAAGGGTATGAAGAAGGCTACAGACTGCGCAGTTGAAGCTATCGCGTCTATGAGCTCAAAGGTAAACGGCAAAAAGCATATCGCAAGGGTAGCGGCTATCTCAGCAGGTGATGATGAGGTAGGAAATATGGTAGCAGACGCTATGGAGAAGGTTTCCAATGACGGTGTTATTACAATCGAGGAATCAAAGACAATGCTCACAGAGCTTGATTTGGTAGAAGGTATGCAGTTTGACCGCGGATATATTTCAGCGTATATGGCTACAGATATGGATAAGATGGAGGCAACTCTTGAAGATCCTTATATCCTTATCACAGACAAGAAGATTTCAAACATTCAGGAGATACTTCCTGTTTTGGAGCAGGTCGTACAGTCAGGCGCAAAGCTTCTGCTTATCGCTGAGGATGTAGAGGGCGAAGCTCTTACCACATTGATTGTAAATAAGCTTCGCGGCACATTCAATGTAGTAGCTGTAAAGGCTCCTGGATATGGCGACAGAAGAAAGGCTATGCTCGAGGATATTGCAATCCTTACAGGCGGTCAGGTAATCAGCGAGGAGCTTGGTCTTGACCTTAAAGAGACTACGCTTGAGCAGTGCGGACGCGCAAAGTCAGTTAAGGTTCAGAAGGAGAACACGATCATCGTTGACGGCGAGGGCGATAAGGCTGCAATCGAAGCCAGAATTTCTCAGATCAAGAAGCAGATCGAGGAGACAACATCAGACTTCGACAAGGAGAAACTTCAGGAGAGGCTTGCAAAGCTTGCTGGCGGCGTAGCTGTTATCCGCGTAGGCGCGGCTACGGAGACAGAGATGAAGGAAGCTAAGCTCCGTATGGAGGACGCGCTTAATGCTACAAGGGCAGCGGTTGAGGAAGGTATTATCGCAGGCGGCGGTTCTGCTTATATCCACGCTTCAAAAGAGGTTGCAAAGCTTGTTGACTCACTTGAAGGCGATGAGAAGACAGGCGCTAAGATTGTGCTGAAAGCTCTTGAAGCTCCTATGTTTAAGATTGTTGCAAATGCAGGTCTTGAAGGCAGCGTTATCGTAAACAAGGTAAAAGAGCTCGAGACAGGCTATGGCTTTGACGCTTTCAAGGAAGAGTATGTTGACATGATAGAGGCAGGCATCCTTGACCCTGCAAAGGTTACAAGAAGCGCATTGCAGAACGCATGCAGCGTAGCAAGCACATTGCTCACGACAGAGTCAGTTGTGGCAAACATCAAGGAGGAAACTCCCGCAATGCCCGCAGGCGGTCCTGGAATGGGCGGCATGATGTAATAAATTTATATCAGAAATACAAAAACAGTCTTGTGCGTATATATGCGCAAGGCTGTTTTTTGTAGATTTATATGCCTGTTAGGAGTGGTATAGCGTAAATCAGACAAAATTAGGTAAATATAGAAATTGACTTAATTTAATTGGGTTTAATAGAAGTTTGGCGGGGGTGCTGCAATATGGTAGAAAATTATGAGGCTTATCTGGGCGAGCTTAAAGGTTTTCACCTGTTTAAGGACATAGATGAGGAAGAAACTAAAAAAATGCTCAAATGCTCAAAAACAAAGGCGGGCGCATATGAGGACCAGAGCTATATTTTCAGGCAGGGAGAGACGCCGCGGCAGCTTTTTGTGCTTTTGGAGGGTGCAGTGATGATTGCCAAGGATTTTGCGTCGGGCAAGCGTGACGTGCTTTTCATAGTGGAAAAGGGAGACGTGTTTGGAGAGATGTTCCTCTTTTCAGATGCCAAAAGCTACTGGTATGATGCGATAGCGCAAGGCAATGTGCGCGTGCTTGAAATTCCGTGGTCGTTTTTTTACTGTTTCTGCAGCAATGCCTGCGAGCATCACAGAATGATAACAAGGAACATGCTTGAGATACAGTCGGAGAAAAATTTTACTATGACAAGGAAGCTGCATCTGCTGTCCGGCACGACGCTCAGGGAGCGGATTGCGCTGTGGCTTATTGACGAGGCTCAGGATAAAAATACGGTTAAGCTGTCAATGAACCGCGAGGAGCTTGCCGACTATATAGGCACGACGCGCCCGTCGCTTTCACGTGAGCTTATGAAGCTGCAGCAGGAAAAGCTGATAGAGGTTGAAAAAAGCAGGATTAAAATTCTGGACAGGGCGGAGCTTGAAGGCGTTTATTCACGCGGATAATAACCGAAATTTGTTTCTGTGAGTAATGGGTCAAGTTCTGTTTCCTTTTGAGAATTTTGAGAATGTCACGATGGCAAATATTTATCTGTTCTGTTACTTATTAAGCTTGCTATATAACGAATCCTGCCGTGGGGAATTTGATTAGTGAGCTTGCCAGTTTAACGGATATTATAGAGATAAAAAATTAAAAATCTCAAAAAAATGTAACAAATGTTACAGAATTTATTCCCGCAATTGAATATACTAAAATTACAAGAAACAAACAAAACAGCAGAATTTCAATAATAAATATCTAATAGGAGGGATTTATTATGGCAGACAATAATACACAGCAGGTTGACAATCTTGTAAGCCTTTTAGACGGCTATGCTACAAAAGGCGGACATCACTTAAACGTAAATGTGCTTAACAGGGAGACGCTTCTCGACGCGCAGAAGCACCCTGAAAATTATCCGCAGCTTACAATCCGCGTTTCAGGATATGCGGTAAACTTCATCAAGCTCACGCCCGAACAGCAGGCAGACGTAATCTCAAGAACATTCCACGAGAGCATTTAACGGAAGTATAATTAAATACAGGAAATAACAATGAGCGGTTGCCCTGCGGATTAAATTCTGCAGGGCGGTTGTTTTATTAATGACAGTAGAAACTCATAGGGACTGTCGCATTAAGGAATATAAGTATAAGACTTGTTATTTTATTATCGCATGCTGCAGCAAAAAATCCTTCCATATCCCATAATACTGTGCCTTGATATGCACCTGATCCCAAGTATATTCTGGGACAAGCGCATTGTCCTCGCACAGCCCGCTCTCATTTACGTCTATGTAAAAAATGTTCTTTCTGTCGGCAAGAGCGGCTATTGCATTGTTCCTGTTCGCGATATTTTCGTTTGTGAAGGAGCCGCCCATATTTGATTTTTTTTCCGTCACAAAAAGATTTCCCTGAATAAATATCAGCGCGTTAGGCTGCAGGCGCTGTATGTCCTCGATTACTTTTTTGTAGTTTTCGCAGAAGCTTTCGGGAGTGCCTATGCCGCACTCGTTTATGCCGACCATTATGTAGATTTTGCCAAACTTCCTTTCGTCCAGCACCTCTTTGACAGAAACTGTTTTCCCCTCGTAACTTATTTTTGGCTTGTCATAGTCATAAATCGTAAGAGATGATTTGCACAAAAACACCGCGCCCTCAATTCCCGCATAATCCCTTATTCCCACAGTGCGCGAGTCGCCGATAAAGCAGGCGTCGTTGAAATAATCATCATCAGCAGCGGTGAAATCGTAAGTCCTGTTTGCCACGACATCAGCAGCGGATAAGCGTACTGACGACAGCGCCGCCATTGCCGAATCGCTGGAGCGCAAAGTGACCTTCAGCTTTGCCGCAACCTCGGGCTGCGTGAGTGCCGCCTGTATTATGTCGCCGCATTTTGATATGGATAAGTCGGGGCTTATTAAATTTGCAGCGCAGTATTTTTCGGAAAAATCTAAGTCGCCTATGTAAAGCCTGTCGTGAAAGCCCTGCATAGCCACGGCGATAGGCATATTTTCAAGTGAAAAAGTATTTTTACCATCATAATGCCTTATTCCCGCATATATGCCGAGAGCGGTAAATAAGGCCGCTGACACCGCTATCAGGATTGTCAGCGTATAAGGCTTTTGGCTGTTTTTGTTCATTAAAATCCCTCTTATTATAAAATAAAATATAGGAAGCTATAGCGATAAAGTAACTTACGGGCAACGCCCTCTTAAAGCATTAAAAGTTAAAGCGCTAAAAGTTAAAATATAAAAACGGATTGTTCATGCCAATTGAGAGGTAATATACCGAGCACCAGAAAATCACCAGCGCAAGCGCAACTCCAAGCCCTGTGTGGCGTATTTTCCTGTAAATCCGTTCTGGATAATGCGTGGCAAATACAATGCTCATTATCAAAAGCGGCGCATATTCTGAAAGCAGGCTGGCAAAATCATAAGGGTTAATAACCCTGCCAACCCCGAAAAACGGGAACATGCGGCAGAGGTATGTGCCAAGCTCATTAAAATCGCTTATCGCAAACAATGTCCAGCTTACCAGAATATACAGAAACATATACAAATGCGAAAACGCCCACGAAAAGAAGTTTTCGGCGGTAAGCCATTTGAGCGTCAGGTTTTTCTCAATAATCTGCAGCACGAATATAAAAAGCCCCCACAGAATAAAGTTCCATGCCGCCCCATGCCAAAAGCCCACAAGCAGCCAGACCACAAATAGGTTAAAGACAGTGCGCAGCTTTCCCTTTCTGTTGCCGCCAAGCGGGATATATACATACTCCCTAAACCATGCGCCGAGCGTGATATGCCATCTGCGCCAGAAATCCGTGACGCTCCTTGCCATATAAGGGTGCTGGAAGTTTGCGGGTATCTTGAAACCGAGCATGTCGCCAAGCCCCATCGCCATAAGCGAATAGCCGCAGAAATCAAAGTAGAGCTGCATTGAATACGCCAACGCGCCAAGCCATGCAAGCGGCGTCGAAATGCTTTCAAAGCCTATGGTGCATACCTCATTCCAGAGCGTGCCGATGCGGTTCGCGATAATGACTTTATAGCCAAGTCCTATAATAAACGTTTTTAAGCCGTTGTCAAGATTATTTGCGGAAATGTCACGCTTTTCCAGCGAATTGCGGATATTTGAATAAACCACGATAGGTCCCGCGATAAGCTGCGGAAACATGCACAAATACGCGCCGAGATTGATAATTGACCTTTCAGCCTTCACAGTCCCGCGGTACACGTCTATTATATAGGAAACAATCTGGAATGTATAAAAGCTTATGCCGAGCGGCAGCGCAAGCTCAAGCAGGTAAAAATGCCAGTCTATGCCGCCCGCCGCAAGCGCGTAATTAATGTTTTCAATAAAAAAATCCGTGTATTTAAAGTAAAGCAGCACGCCGAAGTTGTAAATAAGCGCTGCCACAAGGACTATGCGCCGTCCTGCCGCGATTCTTCCAAGAAAATAATTGACAAAAAGCGAGAGCAGCATCAGGAATAAATATACTGGTTCGCCAATCGCGTAAAACACCAAGCTTCCAAAAAATAACAGCGCGTTCCTGCTTTGCGGCGGAGCTATGTAATATAAAATCAAAAAAATGGGCAAAAAAATAAAAATAAACGTCAGGCTGCTGAAAACCATAGCAAATCTCCCAATAAACAGAATATGTCATTTACTAGGTTTTTATTATAACAAATGCAAATTGATAATTCTACCGCATTTTTATAAAAATACTAAATATTTATTTTCAAGGATTTTATAAAAAGTAAATGATATATAAACATAAAAAAATAAAAATTTTATGATAAATGTAACAAATGTTACGGACTTTACACCCGCAATTGAATATACTAAAATCACAAGGAGCAAACAAAACAGCAGAATTTCAAATAATAATTATCAAATAGGAGGGATTTATTATGGCAGACAATAATACACAGCAGGTTGACAATTTGGTAAGCCTTTTAGACGGATATGCTACAAAGGGCGGACATCATTTGAATGTAAACGTATTGAACAGGGAAACTCTTCTTGACGCGCAAAAACATCCCGAGAATTATCCGCAGCTTACAATCCGCGTTTCAGGATATGCGGTAAACTTCATCAAGCTCACACCCGAACAGCAGGCAGACGTAATCTCAAGGACATTCCATGAGAGCATTTAATCAGACAAAAACCGGGAATTGAACGCTAATGCAAGCATAGCACTTGGCTCATTGCTTGCGAAAATAAAAGCCGTAAAAGCAGGCTGCTGCTCTGCAGATTGATTTCTGCAGGGCGGCAGCTTTTTATTTATGACAATGTAAAGTTAGAAAAGTGCATATTTTGATAATGTTTTGGTGGTCTAGGGATTATTAAATAACATTGATATTTTAGCATAATATATAATCTGGACAGTTGACGCTGAAAGGAAAAAGTTTATAATATATCATATCGGAAGCAGTCCTTTGTTTCCGATAAAAGACGCGTCCTATGCGCCGCAAATCTGATGATAAAGAGCAAAACTGCCTAATTAACTGTCGTTTTGGAGGATATGGATAGTATGCTAAAAAATCATAGCTGGGGTGCTATACGTGAGGATATTGCATGGTATTGCAGGGATAATCATATATCGGATGAAGATTTTAGATTTTTGGGAATTTATGAATGGCAGAATGTTTATGAAAAGATGCTTGAACATTTTGTAGATAAAGATTATGCGAGGAAAAACGGGCTTTATTGGGCGAATACGAACGGCGGTTTTAGGAAGGACATTTCGCGTATATACTCTTTTCAGATGGGTGTTGGCGGCAATGCTTCATATGAATGGATTGAGCGGCTGCCTGTAATTGCGGGTGTGGAGAAGGTCTATCTGGCACTGGACGGTGGCGGCGGAAAATATTGGCTTGCGCAGTGCGCAACGGCGGCGGTTTCAGGAATTATTAATGAAGCGTTTATGCTGGACGATTATTATATTACGGATAAAAAATTTAACTGGCTGATTACGGAAAATCATCATGATATTGTCGCATTTATTGGAAAAGGACTTGATGTGGAAAAAATTAAAAGCGTTTGCATTTATGGAACATAAATTGTTTACAGTCAATTCGAAGTCGTTCAAATCAAGGCACTTTGTTAAAACGCGAAATTTGAAGTAATATAGGATTATCAGGTAAGCTTGCTTGGTTAAATAGCTTTAATCAAGGATAAGTAATAGCAGTATCAAATTGTGCATACAGGCGGCGCAGTCGGAGAGGCTTATAGGAAAGGAGGGAGTCTATAAATGCAATGGTATGGCTTGCAGCTATGATAATACTGATAGTGATTGAGATTGTCACGGTCGGACTTACCACAATCTGGTTTGCGATAGGCGCACTTGCGGCGGTGATAGTATCGTCGTTTTGCGGCAACGTATTTTTGCAGGTGACTGTATTTTTGATGGTGTCTTTGGGCATGCTGATATTTACAAGACCGTTAGTCGTAAAATACATAAACACATCAAGGACAAAGACAAACTACGAAGGAATTGGTTTATTTTGCATTTTGGCTATGTATAAAACAGTAAGCTGTTTTTTAACTGGCAGGCTGCAAAAGAGGGTAAATCCGGCAGGCTGAATGAATTTTGAAAATATTGACAGGGCGCATAATCTTTTGTAGAATAACAATGGCAAGCTGATTACATGGAGGCATAGGCTTATGGCAGTGAAAAAAAATATGCTGGCTGCTTTATTTATGACGGCAGCCGCCTGCGCAGCGCTTTTGTCAGGATGTCAGTATATCGAAAGCATGAAGCAGGAAAAGGACGCAAAAACAAGAGTGGTGCTTACCGTAGGCTTTGATGATGATGAGATTTTCCGCATTGAAAAATCGTCATGCAGGCTTGCGGAGCTGATGGTATATCTCACGAATACAAAAAACAGGTATGAAAACGTATATGGCGAGGAGATATGGGACGCCTCATACGAAGGCGAGACCTTGGAGGACAACATAAAAGAGACAGTGCTTGCAAGCATAGCGAGAGTAAAGGCTATGAACCTGCTTGCCACAAAGTATAATATAACGCTTTCAACGGACGAGCAGCAGAAGGCGCAGCAGGCGGCGTCAGAGTATTTTTCATCACTGTCCGAGCATGAGCGCGGGCTGCTGAACGTAAACGAGGAGCTTATCAAAAGCATGTACGTGGAGTACGCGCTTGCTGGAAAGGTGTACGGACACTTAATCGCGGACATAAACCCCGAAATCAGCGACGACGAGGCAAGGACAATAACCGTGCAGCACATTTTCATCAAGACTTATACGCTGAATGAAAACGGCGAGCAGATACCGTATTCGAAGACGGCAAAGGAGAACGCATATAAGCGCGCGCAGGAGGCTCTGGAGCGGGCAAGAGGCGGCGACGAGTTTACAAGCCTTGTAGCTGAGTACAGCGACGACAGCAGCCCTACGGTTTCATTTGGTAAGGGCGATGTGGAAAGCGCGATAGAGGAGGCGGCGTTTAACCTCGGTACAGACGAGATAAGCGGTATAGTGGAGACGTCGCAGGGCTATCACATTATTAAGTGCATAAATACCTTTAACCGTGACGAGACTGACCGCAACAAGATTAAGATTATAGAGAAACGTCGCACGGAGGTATTCAACGAGGAGTATTCGGGCTTTGTCGAGGGGCTTACAAAAAATTTTAATGAGGAGCTTTGGGAAAGCGTGAGCTTTATAGATGATGACAAAGTAGTAACGGACAGCTTTTTTGAGATATACCACAAATATTTTGACGCGGAAGAAGAAAAAGATTAAAATTGTATAAACAAAATATTAATTATTAGCACTCAACACGTTTGAGTGCTAATTTTGTCTTGACTTTTATAAAATAGGGGACTAAACTATACTATGAAATTAATCAAAGGCGCAAGGCGTCTGGCGAAAAAGCCGAAAAGAAAGGAATGTGAATTTTTATGTCAGAAAAGAAAGGCAGCTTGTCAATCAACAGTGAAAACATTTTTCCCATTATCAAAAAGTGGCTGTATTCAGACCACGATATATTTTACAGGGAGCTTATCTCAAACGGGTGCGATGCCATCACAAAGCTTAAAAAGCTCGAGATGATGGGCGAGTATGAATTTCCAGACGGAGTGAAGAAGGATATCCATGTTATTGCCAATCCCGAGGAAAAGACGCTCAAATTCATAGATACAGGTCTTGGCATGACGGCGGACGAAGTAGAGGAGTACATCAACCAGATAGCGTTTTCGGGCGCGACGGACTTTATCGAGAAGTACAAGGACAAGACAAACGACGACCAGATCATAGGCCACTTCGGACTTGGATTTTATTCGGCGTTTATGGTAGCCGACGAGGTGCATATAGACACGCTTTCCTATAAGAAGGACGCAACGCCCGTGCATTGGGAGTGCGACGGCGGCACTGAGTTTACCATGACAGAGGGCACGAGGGATGCAGTCGGCACGGAGATCACGCTTTTCATCAATGAGGACTGTCTCGAATTTTGCAATGAATACAAGGCAAGAGAAGTTATAAAGAAATACTGCGGATTTATGCCGTATGAGATTTACCTTGAAAAGGCAAATGCCCCCGAGGAGTTTGAAACGATCGATCCCGCCGACAAGAAGGACGACGACGTAGTAGTAGAGACTCTCGAGGAGGAAAAGGAGATACCCGCAAAGGACGGCGAGGAGGCAAAGAAGGAAAAGGTCACAAAGCTTAAGATTAAAAAGCGCCCAGTGCCTTTAAACGACGTAAACCCGCTTTGGACAAAGCATCCCAATGAGTGTACGGATGACGATTACCGCGACTTTTACCGCAAGGTATTCATGGATTACAAAGAGCCGCTCTTCTGGATACACCTGAATATGGATTATCCGTTTAATATGAAGGGCATCCTGTATTTCCCAAAGATTAATATGGAGTACGAGTCAATCGAGGGTACGATCAAGCTCTACAACAATCAGGTATTTATCGCCGACAACATTAAGGAGGTCATACCAGAGTTCCTGCTTTTGCTCAAGGGCGTAATCGACTGTCCCGACCTGCCGCTCAACGTGTCAAGAAGCGCGCTGCAGAATGACGGCTTTGTCACGAAGATAAGCGAGTACATCACAAAGAAGGTGGCGGACAAGCTTTCAGGCATGTGCAAGACAGACAAGGAAAACTACGAGAAATACTGGGACGACATCAGCCCCTTCATCAAGTTTGGCTGCTTAAAGGACGACAAGTTCTGCGAGAAGATGACAGACTATATCCTGTTTAAGAACCTTGACGGCAAGTATATGACGCTGCCCGAGTGCCTTGACGTAAAGAAGATTGATCCTGACGACAAGGAGGAGAACGGCGAGAATACGGCTGCGGCTGCGGACGCTGAGACAGGCGAGAAGATTGAGGCGGAGGTAGTAAGCGACGGCAGCGAAAGCGCGGACGAGGACGAGTCGGTTGACATACCGACAGAGGATGCTGAGACAAATAAGAAAATCATTTACTACGTCACAGACCTCGTACAGCAGAGCCAGTATGTAAATATGTTCAAGAAGGCGAAGATGGATGCCGTAGTCCTGCCCGACAGGATAGACCAGCCGTTTGTATCGCAGCTTGAGGCAAAGAACGAGGGAATCAAGTTCTCGCGCATAGACGCTGACCTCACTGATACTTTCAAGACAAAGAACTCAAAGAAAGTTGAGGAGGAGCTTGCGAAAAAGAGCGAGGAGATTTCAAAGCTCTTTAAGAAGGCGATAAAGAAGGACAACATCACTGTCAAGGTTGAAAAGCTAAAGAACAAGGACATTTCATCAATGATAACGGTTTCCGAGGAAACACGCAGAATGCAGGACATGATGAAGATGTACTCTATGCCCGGCATGGATTTTGGAATGAACAAGGAGGGCGAGACGCTTATCCTCAATGCAAACAACCAGCTTGTAGAGTATGTGCTTGAGCATCAGGACGGCGAGAACGTAAGCCTTATCTGCGAACAGCTCTACGACCTTGCGCTGCTCCAGCAGGCACCGTTGCAGCCAGAGGCGATGACAAAGTTTGTAAACAGAAGCAATAAGATAATGATGCTGCTGACAAAATAATCGGTAGCAATATAAAAGCCAAATCCCCCGCAGCTTTAATGCGGGGGTATTTGGCTTTAGCTGTATTATGAGGAGGGCAAAGGTGGCAGAAGGGATTAAAGCGTTAAAAACGGACAGACAGGAGGCATTTTTGGAAAGGCTGTTTTCGGCGAATGACGAGTTTTCACCGATACCGTTCTGGTTTTTCAACGATACGCCAGATGAAGATAAAATAAGGGCGCAGCTTAAGAATTATTCAGAGAAGGGCGTAAACGGGCTTGTCCTGCATCCGAGAATCGGACTTCCCGCAGATTTGCCGTATCTGTCAGACGGGTATTTTAAGGCTGTGAGATTTATCGTCAAGACAGCGGCTGAGCTTGGAATGAAAATTGTTTTATATGACGAGGGAATGTATCCGTCGGGCTCGGCTCACGGAATGGTTGTCGAGAAAAATCCCGCTTTTGCGGCGAAGGGAATCACGCTGCGGGAGAAAAATGACGGGGGCGAGGTTTTGGCAGAGCTTTCCGACAACCGTTATATTATAAAGGATTTTACACATGGCACAATCAGGGGAATACATTTTGGAGAGGACGACGGCGAAAAGTGCGCTCCGCCCGCCGCTGACATACTTAATCCCGAGGCGGTAAAGCTTTTTATCAGCCTTACGCATGACAGGTACTATGAAAATTTAAAGGAGTATTTTGGCAGTACCGTAATCGCGTTTTTCACTGATGAGCCGTGTCCTTTGGGGAGAAATGCGGGAGGCTTCCGCGAGTGGGCTGACGGCATGGAAAATGAGATAGAGGAGCAGGGCGGACGGCTGGAGGAGCTTGAGGCTTTGTTTACTGGCGGGAAAAATAGGACTACGGAAATTTATGGCAGGCTGGTTAAAAAGCACCTGCGGGAGAGCTTTTATGCCCAGATTTCGGCGTGGTGCGAAAATCATGGCATTGCGCTTATGGGACACCCTGCTGAAAGCGATGACGTGGAGGAGGAGCTGTATTTCCATATTCCAGGGCAGGATCTGATAATGCGCAGGATTGAGCCGAAAAAGGGAGGAATCACTGGGCGGGAATCTGTGCAGGCAAAGCTTGTCGCTGATATAGCAAGGCATTTGGGAAGACGCCGAAATGTGAATGAATGTTTTGGCGTATGCAGCAGGGATAATATTCCATGGTACTTTACGGGCGGGGATATGAAGTGGTACATTGACTGGCTGGGAGTACGCGGCGTAAATCTTTTTGTGCCGCATGCATTTTATTACAGCGTGGAGGGGAAAAGAAGCGGTGAAAGACCGCCTGACGTGGGGCAAAATAATATATGGTGGAAACATTACAATTATTTTTCGGACTATATCAAGCGGATATCTTTTCTTATGACCGATTCGGCAAACTGCGCGCGTATTGCCGTGCTGTGCGATAACAACAATGTGCCGTATGACGAGGTCATGCCCCTGTATGAAAACCAGATAGAGTTTAACTACCTTCCGATACAGCTGCTTGACAGAGGGCATGCGGAAAACGGCAGATTTTGCATAGGCGGATACAGCTATGAGATAATACTGGACTTTATCGGCGCGGCGGGAAAAAATGATAATGGCGGCGTAAATAATTCGCTGCGCGGCGTAACAGTATTCAATTCAATAACAGGAGTTATTGAACTAAACAAAAAACGCGGCACAGACGATAAAGCATGCCTTAGTGCCGTCTTGTGCTTTGATTTAAATGACAAGCCCGAACTGCAGACATCATTAAGGGCGGCGCATCTGAAAAAAGAAGGAACAGAATACTGGCTGCTGTCAAATGAAGGAGGAGAACCAATTTCCACATACGTGAAACTGCCATCGGCTGATGGCGCGCCTGCCGCTATGATTGATTTGTGGAGCGGCGAATGTCTTGCCGCTGTCCGTAGCGCAGATGAAAAAATGGCGCTTGCTTTAGCTCCTCTCGAAACAAGGCTTATAGCCGCAGGCTTGGATTATGAGGAGATGAAAAGTAAAATAAAGCCGCGCAGGTTTCTTGGCGACTGGACGCAGTTATTTGAGTTAGTGGGAAAATCCGATAATCACGCGGAATATGTTTACCATTACAGCGCAGGGCAGGCAGAGTCAGACGGATATTTTAAGGTGCGCGGAGAGGAAATGGCAGAGTGCTGGTGCAACGGTGAATTTATCGGAGCCAGCTTTTGGAACGACCATTGTTTTGACATTGGAGGGAGGCTGCGCAGAGGGGACAATGAAATACGCCTGCTGTTTACAGGCAGTGCGGCAAATATATATGCGGGGGCGGATATTTATTTCGGGCTGCTGCAAGAGTAAGCGCCTGCAAAAGCTTTCCACTGATAAGGACAGGGGCAGCGGTTATAAAACCGCCGCCTCTACTGTTATGCTTTCGGGTATTATGCCGTCGTCAGCCGTAAAAACCAGATTGTAAGTCCCCTTCTGCGTTTTGGCTGTCCGCCATTCAAAGACGCGGCTGTCCGCATCAAATACAGCGTTTTCGGGAAGATTTTCACAATATACGTTAAGCGGGATTTTAGCGCCCTTTACGCTTGGATTGAGTATAGTCATTTCATTGTATATAATTCCGTCGTCTGCTTCGTCGGATATGTCAGACGCTGGATTTCTGGCAATGATAGCAAACCTAATCGTTTCGCCAGCCTCAACACTGACGGGCTCTATCGGCTGTATGAAAGGTCTGTGGACTGTGAGCGGCAGCGGGTATTTGTCCGTGGGAGTTTTAAAGTTGTAGCCCGTTTCCGCGCAGGGAATGGTCGGATAGCTGTATAAGCTGTCCTGCGGAGTGGCAGGAGCGGGGCAGTTTATTGTAATCTCCGCTACGTCAGGCTGCGCTGACGGCGTCGACAGGCCTCTGATACTCAGGTTCTCAACGCTTGTCGTAAAATATGGCTCATTGGGGACATTTTCCATATTTGTATGGCGGCGGAAATTGTCAGTGATTACGGCGATTGGGGAGATATTTTCCGCGCAGTGTGCGTCAAGGTTTAAGATGTCAATTCCATTTGCGTCGTCAAACACGCACACATGCCTTCCGTCGGGCACTTTGCAGGCAATGCTTATATTCTTTAGCGTCAGGTTATCGACGTGCTTTGCAAAAATGCCGTATGCGGGCAAAATGCCCCAGTTGCTGGGCTCGGGGTACACGTCGGGAAGCTCGGGCACATTGTACGGATTATCGCGCCAGCAGCTGTTTTTGGAGTCCCAGTCAGCGCGCGGGAGAAGCCCCTCGTTTTTGAGGAAAAAGGTGTTTACAAGCCACGGGATATTCTGTGTCTTTTCTTTTGCATGAAATTGTGAATATTTCCATTCCGTATTGAGCTGCCGCTGCTCTGTGGCGTGCTCCATGCCAAGCCCGCCCCTGTACTCGACATTTATATTTTCAAGGATAACATTCTGTATATGCGAATCAGTAAGCCCCATAAGCAGAATGGGATAGCGCGGATCGGCATTTGTAATCCGTACATTTCCGATGTAAATATTTTTTACCGCCGCCATTTCGTTGCTTCCTATTGCATTGGCATTGATATTGTCGGATATAGGCGCGTCTGGCGACACTACGCTGAAATAGGCATGTCCGTCGACAGTTACTTCTTTGGAGCGGTTATAATGAGGCGCGTAGCGCTTGGCGGGGAAGGACTGGTAAGCGGCACTTTTCGGGAGCACCCAGTTTGGATTGTCAAGCCGCACGTCATTTTTACAGGGAAAGGCATTGTCCGCTGAATTGCCCGTGACGGGAAAACGCGCCCGATCGCCTGCCCTGATAAATATCGGAGAGCTTGAAACATTGTCAAGCTCGCAGTCCGTAAAAATCACGTCAGTAAGTGGCGAGCAGTCAACGGCTTCAAGCGCAAAGCCGCGGGAGCGGTCAAACTTAACGCGCCGTATCGTGACCTGATGATAGCCGCACGTAGACTCAGTGCCGAATTTAACGCGCCCTGTCGGACCGCATCTGTCCTGCGCCGCAAGCTTGTCACGCGTATATTTTTTGGCATAGACGCTGCCTGCGTCGTAGCCGCTTACGGTGCAGTCCTCGATAAGCACATTTTTTACAGGCATGAATTTACCCGCGCCGAATGAGGATTTCAGGCAGATGGCATCGTCCGTGAGCGAGTTGCAGACCGTGTTTTTTACAGTGACATTCTGGCAGCAGTCGATGTCAAGCGCGTCGCGCGTGGTGTCTATAAGCACATTGTCAATGTACATATTTTCGCAGCCCTCGGCTATGACGGCGAAATGTCCGCCGATAGTCAGTGAAAAATCGGCAAGCGCTATGTTTTTGCAGCGCACAAGCGCAATCGCCTTGTTGCCGAACCACTCGCCCCTGTGTCCGTTTTTGTCGCGGTATAAAGGCTCGGCGGGATCGCCGCCCTGCAGTACATATTCGAGTATTCCGCTCTCCTTGTCAAAGCGTCCGCCTGTAATCAGCCCTTTGCCGTAAATCATTATGTTTTCCAAGTCTACGCCGTAAATCAGGCTGTTGGCAAAATATGAGTGCCCGTGATCCTGCAGGCCTACATACAGGTTGATTTCGGGCTCGTCGTAATTGCCGCCTTCGCCAAGCTGGCTTTCATATGAGCTGTGTATGTCAGTTTTTGCCGCAGCTATGACGGAGCCGTCTTCGAGCAATAGATTGACATGGCTTTTGAGCCTTATCGTATAAAACGTAAACCTTCCCTTTGGTATGACGACAGTGCCGCCCATAAGCGCCGACGCTTTTTTAATTGCTTCATTTATTGCGTAAGTGTTGGCGGCAGGACCTGCGTCAGGCGACGCGCCAAAGTCCGTGATATAAAAATGTGTCTTTTTTTCAAGCATTTCAGGGCGTACAGACGCTCCCGAAGCTTCTAAAATCTGTGTTCTGCAAAACATAGCCATTTCTCCTGATAAAAGTATTATGCTAAAATTATATAATAAAACGGTATAAATATAAATGAAAACTTAAGATGAAAACTTAAAAATCTTAATCCTTGATAAAAAGCCGATAGAGTGTTAAAATGAAATAGCATGTTTTGAAAGCGTGGCATTTTTTTGCCACTGTTGGGGCTGCCCCAAGGCAGCAGGAGGATTGAGATGGCACAGACAATAGAGGAAATATTAACAGCGGCCAAAAGAGCCAAGGCTTCAGACGTACATATCACAGTCGGCATACCGCCTAAAATGAGGGTAAACGGAAGGCTTATTACAATGGAGGGCGAAAGGCTCCTGCCAGATGATACGGCTAAAATGGCATACGGCATAATGAATGAGCATCAAAGAAGCCGTTTTGATGAAAACGGCGAGGTTGATATGTCCTTTGCCATAATGGGCGAGGGCAGGTACAGGGTAAATATATTTAAGCAGAGAGGCTCTGTCGCAATGTCGTTTCGTCTGGTGGATACTGTAGTGCCTTCCCCAGAGGTGCTTGGAGTGCCCGATTCCGTCATAAACCTGTACCAGAAAAAGAGAGGGCTTATATTAGTCACGGGACCTACAGGAAGCGGCAAATCCACGACGCTTGCGGCAATAATTGACAAGATAAACAACAACAGGGACGCGCATGTAATCACGCTTGAGGATCCGATAGAGTACCTTCACCAGCACAAGCTTTCAATGGTAAACCAAAGAGAGATAGGCATTGATTCAATGAGCTATGCAAACGCGCTGAGGGCGGCGCTGCGTGAAGATCCTGACGTTATACTTGTAGGGGAGATGCGTGACTTTGAGACGATAAGCGTAGCAATCACGGCGGCGGAGACAGGGCATCTGGTGCTTTCCACGCTCCATACCATAGGCGCTGCAAGCACTGTTGACCGTGTTATCGACGTATTCCCGCCGCACCAGCAGCAGCAGATAAAGGTGCAGCTTGCAAACGTGCTTGAAGCCGTAATATCGCAGCAGCTTGTCCCAATAATAGGCGGAAAAGGGCGCGTGGCGGCATTTGAGGTCATGCATACCACATCCGCTGTCAGAAACCTCATACGCGAGGGCAAGACGCACCAGCTCACAAGCGTAATGCAGACAAACCGCAAGATGGGCATGATAACAATGGACGACGCGCTTGTACAGCTTTTCCGCGATTTCAAGATTGACAGGGAAATGGCCCTGCAGTTTGCGCAGGATACGGAGAGCATTAAGACAAAGCTTTATTAGAGCCTTGGTTTACTGATTTATCAGAGACAAGGGCTGTATTGAGTTATATTATTGCAAAATATTGACAGAATAAATTATGGCAATGAAAAACAGCAAAGCAATGGAAATGAGGTAAGTTTATGAGAGAATACCCTAAGCCGCAGGAGATATACCGCCATTTTAAGGGGAATTGCTATCAGATAGTCACTCTGGCGAGAAACTCAGAGACAAAGGAGCGCATGGTAGTATATCAGCAGATGTACGAGCCGTATGAGGTGTATGTGCGTCCGCTCGACATGTTTATGAGCAGGGTTGACACCAGCAAATATCCGAATGAAAAACAGAAATACCGCTTTGAACGCCAAAACATAAAGAGCGAAAAGGCTGACGGCTCAGAGGAGGCGCAGAAAAGCGCTGCGGCACAGCCAGTTTCTTATGAAGAACAAAAGCCTGCGGAGGCGGAGGAGGATATATCGGGGCTTAATCCGCTGCTTGTGGAGTTTCTTGATGCGGACACATATGAGAGAAAGCTTGAAATATTAAGCGCCGCCCATCAGACGGTGACAGATGATATGATAGATACTATGGCGGCAAGCCTTGACACGGAGGTCAAAGCTGGCGACATAGAGCAGAGGTACGTGGAGCTGCGTAACTGCCTGCTTATGATGGAGCGCTTTGAGTGCAACAGGCTTAGGTAGCTTGATGCTGTTTAAGCTGACTGGGCATTAACGGACATATTAAAAACAGGGGGATTATTTTGTATGAAGTTACTGACTGTGGCTATTCCATGCTACAATTCAGCGGATTATATGAGAAGATGCATAGATTCCCTGCTTCCGGGCGGGGACGACGTGGAAATTATCATCGTGAACGACGGCTCCACGGACAACACAGCCGATATTGCGGAGGAATACTCACAGCGCTTTCCTAATATCGTAAAGGTTATAAATAAGGAAAATGGCGGCCACGGCTCAGCTGTAAACGCCGGCATTGAAAAGGCAAGCGGGCTGTATTTCAAGGTAGTGGACAGCGATGACTGGGTGAGTCAGAGCGCTTATGAGAAAATACTGGAATGTCTGAAGGCACTGCTTGGCGACGGCAAATCAGTAGATATGTTTATCAGCAATTTTGTCTACGAAAAAGAAGGTGAAAAGCGCAAAAAGGTTATGAAATACCACCATGCGCTGCCGCAGGACGAGATTTTTACATGGAAGGACATACATCATTTCTGGGTGGGACAGTATATTCTGATGCATTCAGTTATTTACCGCACAAAGCTTTTGCGCGAGTGCGGGCTTAAGCTCCCTGAGCATACCTTTTATGTTGACAATATTTTTGTTTTTAATCCGCTGCCGTATGTAAAGACTATGTACTATCTTGACGTGAATTTTTACCGTTATTATATAGGGCGCGCTGACCAGTCTGTGAACGAGGAGGTTATGATAAGCAGGATAGACCAGCAGATTAAGGTGAATAAGATGATGGTTGACTATTATGTTTCTGAGTTTTCACGGATAATTGCGAACGGCAAGGTCAGAAAATATATGGTGAATTACCTTGATATAATAACGACTGTCTCGTCAGTGCTGCTTATACGTTCGGGAGTTGAGGAAAACCTTGAAAAAAAGAAGGAGCTTTGGAACTATATAAAGGGGAAGGATAAGTGGCTTTGGGCAAGGCTGCGTTCCGGAATACTTGGAAATGCGATGAATCTGCCTGGGAAGCTTGGGCGGAGGATTACGGTGGATGGGTATAAGATTTGCCAGAGGATTTTTCATTTTAACTGATTTTAACTGATATAAGGGTTGTAAAATGCGGAAAAAGCAAGTATACTATAAACTAAATTGTGTGGCGGCAGAGAAATAATGGAATTAATTTAAGTTTAAAATAATATTTTATGGAGGTAGCGTATGTATTCACTTGATGATGTGAGGAGCGTAGATCCGCAGATAGCGGATGCGATTGTGAAGGAGCAGGAGAGGCAGAACAGCCATATTGAGCTGATTGCGTCTGAGAACTGGGTGAGCAAGGCTGTTATGGCGGCTATGGGCAGCCCGCTTACAAACAAGTATGCTGAAGGTTATCCAGGAAAAAGGTATTATGGCGGATGCGAGTGCGTTGATATAGTGGAAAATCTTGCGATTGAGCGCGCGAAGGAGCTTTTTGGATGCGATTACGCGAATGTGCAGCCTCATTCGGGAGCGCAGGCAAATATGGCGGTGCAGTTTGCGGTATTGCAGCCAGGCGACACTATTATGGGCATGAATCTTGACCATGGCGGTCATCTTACGCATGGCTCGCCTGTAAATATGTCGGGAAAATATTTTAAGGTTGTGCCTTATGGCGTAAATGACGACGGTTTTCTGGATTATGATAAGATGAGGGAGCTTGCGCTTGAATGTAAGCCTAAAATGATTATCGCGGGCGCGAGCGCGTATGCGAGAACGATTGATTTTAAGCGTTTCAGGGAGGTCTGTGATGAGGTAGGCGCTGTGCTTATGGTGGATATGGCTCATATCGCGGGACTTGTGGCGGCAGGGCTGCATCCAAGCCCTATGCCTTATGCCGACGTGGTGACTACTACCACGCACAAGACGCTTAGAGGACCAAGGGGCGGGCTTATTCTTGCCAATAAAGAGGCGGCTGAAAAATATAACTTTAACAAGGCTATTTTCCCCGGTATTCAGGGTGGTCCGCTTATGCACGTGATAGCGGCAAAGGCGGTATGCTTCAAGGAGGCGCTCAGCGATGACTTTAAGGCTTATCAGCAGCAGATCATAAACAATGCACAGGCGCTCTGCAAGGGACTTATGAGCAGGGACATCAAGATTGTTTCAGGCGGTACGGACAATCATCTGATGCTTGTCGACCTCACTACATATGACCTTACGGGCAAGGCGGTTGAGAAGCTTTTGGACGAGGCGCATATTACCTGCAATAAAAACACTATTCCCAACGATCCCAAGTCGCCGTTTGTCACAAGCGGCATCAGGCTTGGCACTCCCGCAGCAACAAGCCGCGGCATGAAAGAGGATGACATGGATAAGATTGCGGAGGCGATTGCCATGGTGATAAAGGGGCAGGAGAGCGCAATACCGCAGGCGCGCGCGATTGTGCAGACGCTTACGGACAAGTATCCTCTGATTTAAAGGGATATTAGATACAGACAGGCAATCGGCAAAACAGACTACAGGAAGATTTATGAAAGACGAATTGGAGAACAGATTAAAAAGACGGCGCAGGCGGATAAGGAATCAGGCGATAGCGTATGCTGTTACGCTTGTGGTTATGGCGATTATAATCGTTGGCGCGTACTTGGGAATAAGAACCGCAGTCAGGCATTTCAAAAATTATAATGAAAAAGTGTCTGATGCAATAGAGGAGGCGGAGGCAAACGCGAGCGCTGCGGCAGAGCAGGAAAGCGCCACGTCATCTGCAGGGCAGACGCAGGAAAGCACAGAGCCGCAGACAGAGAGCACCGAAACACAGGACAATGCAGATCCCATTGACGAGCTTGTAGAGGCGCTCATAAATGAGATGTCTATGGAGCAGATGGTTGCGGGAATGTTTATGGTTTCCCCTGAGTCGCTTACGGGAGTAGGCAAGGTGATTCAGGCGGGCGAGAGCACCAAAAATGCTATAAGCCAAAATCCAGTAGGCGGTCTTATCTACAGCGCCGCAAGTTATCAATCAGATGAACAGTTTTCACAGATGCTTGCAAATACGATGGGCTTTTCGGAGTTTCCGCTGTTTCTGGCAGTATCAAAGGAGTGCGGGGCAGGAGATTCATACGGAGTTGAGGCTACGCAGCCTGCGTCTGAAATAACTGACAGCGACAGTGCATATGAGGCATATTCCGCGATTGCGCAAAAGCTTTCCTCATACGGCGTGAACATGGATTTTGCGCCTGTGGCGGAGGTGGTGTCTGAAGACGGTGACGCTTCGCTGCAGGGACGCACCTTTGGCTCGGATGCATCGGCGGCAGCACCTCTGGTAAATGCGGCGGTCCAGTCAATGCAGGAAAATGAGGTAAGCGCCGTGTTACAGAAATTCCCGGGCATTTCGGATAAGACTGGGACAAAATCGCTGGAGGAGCTAAACAACAGCGAGTTTATTGTATACAGCATGGCGATACAAAACGGCGTTGACTGTATAATGGTGTCGCATGTAAGCGCGTCAGGCGCAACGGGCGAGGACAAGCCAAGCTCGCTGTCACAGGCTATGATTACTGATGTGCTTCGGGGCAGCTTGGGCTTTGACGGAGTAGTAATCACGGACAGGCTGAATGATGAGAAAATCACGTCAAAATATAATTCAGCGGAGGCGGCAGTACAGGCTATACAGGCAGGAGCTGATATTCTGCTTGAGCCGCAGGACTATGCGGAGGCTTATGAGGGCGTTCTGCAGGCAGTAGAGGACGGCACTATTTCGGCTGAACGCATACATGAGTCAATTTACAGGATTTACCGTGTAAAATATAAAAATGTGCTTGAAGAAGGTTAAAGGACTGATGCCGATTGTAAAGAACGGGCATTAATAATGAGGGAAACAAGGGTGTTTTCTAAGGGGACACCCTTGTTTTTTATAAAATTAAATTTCATAAAACTATAATGAAAAATGGAGGGATTTAGTATGGTTCAAGGCTCTGTTGTTGCAAACAGTCCGCTGCTTTATACATTGATAGCTGTCGGGCTTATCTTTGTCGTATGCATTGCGGTTGTCAGCGCCCTGCGAGCGTCAAAGCGCTGCCAGGAGCTTGGCATCAGCAAAGAAACGATCAGAAATGTGGTGAAGGCAAGCATCACTACGGCGATTGTGCCAAGCATCGCCGTGCTTTTGGGTTTTGTCACTTTGAGCGTGTCTCTGGGGGCGGCGTGGCCTTGGTGGAGGCTGTCGGTAATAGGCTCGCTTTCATATGAGGTTATGGCTTCGCAGTACACGGCTGACGGCATGGGCATTGCGCTTTCCGAGGTTTTGACGTCAAATGCGGACATATTCGGGGCGATTATTATGGTTATGACGATTGGCGTTATGATTGAGCCCCTCGCTGTAGTGTTTGTAGCGCGCAAGTATTCTACGGGCTTGATGAAGGCAAGCGGTTCAAGCGACTGGGGACAGATTTTGTCGGGCGTATTTTTTCTGGGAATGTTTGCCGTGTATCTGCCTATTCTGCTGTTTACCGATATTCCGACTACGATGACGCTTGTCACAAGTCTGGCAGTCACGGTTCTGTGCGGAATTGCGTCTAAAAAAGTGCCGTGGCTTGGCAATTTCACTATGGCGGCTGCGCTGATTATTTCAATGTGTTCAAGCGTTTTGTGGGTTTCGTTAGTATCATAATTATATGCGCCATTAAGGTGGCATGGAGGGTTGAAAATGTCTAAGAAAAATAAAAATACTGAAAATGCTGCATTAGATCCGTTTGTAGAGTGGGCTCACCGTTTTGGGCGCATTACGCTTTCGGTCTTTATCGTGTATATGCTGTTGGTGCCTATTATCACATGTCTTGTTTATAAATGTTTTCCCGATGTTTCGACGATGATTCCCGGGTTAATCACTATACTGATAATCATGGTTCCCACAGGCATAGCGGAGGTGGGCGGCTATACGCCGATTTTGGGCTCGTCGAGCTATCTGACGTTTGCGACGGGAAACCTTATGAATTTAAAGATGCCTTGCGTAATCAATGCGCAGAAGCTTGCAAAGGTTGAACAGGGCACTCCCGAGGGTGACGCGATTGCCCTTATTGCGACAGCCGTGTCGTCAATCGTGACAATCATTATTATGGCGGTCGGGCTGCTGCTGATAGTGCCGCTGCAGCCGCTGATGAATAACGAGTATGTTGCGACGGCGGCAAACTACATAATGCCTGCGCTGTTTGGGTGTATGGCGCTCAGCCTTTTTGGAAAGGGCAGCGGCAAAACCTATGTCAAAAACCGCCTGCTCTCAGTAGCGCTCCCTGCCCTGCTTGTGTCCGTGCTTACGATTGTCGGAATCGCCAATGCGGGTATGGCAAGTTGGCTTATGCTTGTAATGATTCCATTGAGTATTCTTTGTGCGAGGATATTGTGGAAGAAGGGCATAGTCAGGGTTGTGCCTGTGGAGGAGGATAAAAAGGCGTAAGGTATGGCAAAGCCACATGTGCAAATAGTGAGAAATAGTTAAAAATAGTTAAAAATAATAGTTGACACAGTCAAAACAATGAATTATACTATATCTTGTCCGTGGGAAAGCGGACAGGATATAATGCGATAGTGGCGTAGTTGGTAACGCGCGACCTTGCCAAGGTCGAGACCGCGGGTTCGAGCCCCGTCTATCGCTCTTTTTATATGGCTGTTTCACATAACCGAATAATATGGATTGACGCATCAGGCTTGGAATTAGCCTGATGTTTTTTATTGTATAAATTATAAAATTGCAGGTTGCATAAGACGGAAACAGTGCTATATAATATATGTAAACAAATGCAGACTGTACTGTTTTTCATATCTGTTTGAGCCGCAAAGCGGTATGGAGGATTAAGATGAAAACCATATCATACTTATTAAACGATAATCTGATTATCATAGAAAAAGGGGCGTACAAGGTTGCCATCATATACCAGCTCAATTATGTAGTGGTGGTCAGCCTTACATACGACGTGGAGGGCAAGCCGTTTGTCCCGTTAGCAAAATCGTGCAGTAATGCGGGCGGGGCATACTATGAATGGCTTCATCTTATCGGCAGGTTCATCTGCAAAAATGAAAACAGCAAATACTTTGGCAATCCCAAAACAAATGAACACCTCACAAATGGAAATTTGCGATTTGACGAGTTTCCGAGAGTACTGCATATTGCGGAGATGGCTATTCAGGAGTGCAGGAAAAATCAGGTTTTATAATGACGGCAGAATACTTTGTCTGTACAGGCGGCAGAATGGAGAAAATAAAAAATGGAAAATGTAAAGACCTTTAAGGAGTTATATATTTCAGGCGAAATTGAATTTGAGGCGATAGACGATTACAGCTATGAATGGGGAATGAGCGACGACGAACGGACGCTTGCGCAATACTTGGGGCTAAACGCCGATGAGGAGGACGCGTGGGTAAGCGAGAGCGACGAAGCGCTGCAGGCGCTTTTGGACGCGCAGAGAATTTAGTAATATTTTTTGCGGAAGATGTGGTAAAATTATACTAATAATATAAAAGCAAAAAGGAGGGATTTCCATGAAATTAACCTTTGTAGGAGCGGATCATCAGGTAACAGGCAGCTGCCATTATATACAGGCGTGCGGCAAAAATATTCTGGTTGACTGCGGCATGCAGCAGGGCGCAAACGTTTTTGAGTGCTGCGAGCTCCCCGTGGCGGAGTCGGAGATTGATTATGTGTTTCTGACGCATGCGCATGTCGACCATTCGGGCAACCTGCCTCTTTTGTACGCGAGGGGCTTTAAGGGAAATGTGTACACAACGGAGGCATCAGCGGATTTATGCTCGATAATGCTGCGTGACTGCGCCCATATACAGATGCAGGAGGCTGAGTGGAAAAACCGCAAGGCGAAGCGCCATTCAGGGCTTGAAGCCGTAGAGCCGCTTTACACTATGGAGGACGCTGACGGCATTATCAAGCGCATTGTGCCATGCTCGTACAACAGCAGGATACAGATATGCGACGGCATTGCGATAAAATTTACCGATGTAGGGCATCTTCTCGGCTCGGCGAGCATAGAAGTGTGGCTCACAGATGACGGCGTCACCAAAAAGATAGTGTTTTCAGGTGATATCGGCAACAAAAACCAGCCGCTTATCAAAGATCCGATTTACACAAAGCAGGCGGATTATGTCGTAATGGAGTCAACCTACGGCGACAGGCTTCACACTGACAAAAAGCCCGAATACGTCAGGGACTTGGCGGACGTAATATCAAAAACCTTTGCGCGCGGCGGCAATGTGGTAATACCTTCATTTGCCGTGGGCAGGACACAGGAGATGCTCTATTTTTTGCGTAAAATCAAGGAGGATAATCTCGTTCCTGATTTTCCAGGCTTTGAGGTATATGTGGACAGTCCGCTGGCGGTCGAGGCGACGGGCGTTTTCCAGAAAAATATATACACCTGCTTTGACGAGGACGCGATGGAGCTTGTGCGGCGCGGGATAAATCCGATAGCTTTCCCAGGATTAAAGCTTGCGATTACGAGCGACGAGTCAAAGGAAATCAATTTTGATGATACGCCGAAGGTAATCATCTCAGCGAGCGGCATGTGCGAGGCAGGCCGTATCAGGCATCATTTAAAGCACAATTTATGGCGCCCTGAATGTACGATACTCTTTGTCGGGTATCAGGCGGCGGGTACGCTTGGGCGCGCGCTTGTCGAGGGCGCTGACGAGGTTAAGCTCTTTGGGGAAGTGGTTGAGGTGCGCGCAGAGATAATGCAGCTTCCAGGAATGAGCGGGCATGCCGACAAAAACGGGCTTATTGAGTGGGTAAATGCCTTTGACAATAAGCCCGAGCGCGTGTTTGTCGTACACGGCGAGGACAGCGTGTGCAGCGCTTTTGTTGACTGCCTCAAAAATGAATACGGACATAACGCATACGCGCCGTATTCAGGCACGCGTGTTGACCTATTGACAAATACGGTGGAATACGAGGCGGAGCCTGTGCTTATCAAGAAACGCGTGCATGCGGTTTCAGATGTATTTGCAAGGCTTTTGGCGGCAGGCCAGCGGCTGCTTAACGTCATCCGCAAGAATGAGGGCGGCACGAACAAGGATTTGGCGCGCTTTGCAGACCAGATAAATTCGCTGGCGGATCGGTGGGAAAAAAACTAAGCAACTCTAAGGACGCAAAAGACGCGTCCTAAGACTTGCTAAGTTTTTAGAAGAACGCCCTTTAGGGGGCGTTCTTCCTGCTGTAGTGTAGGTGTTGGAATATGTTGGAATAGTGGCGGATAGGAAATTTGGGGTTATGTTGAGGGTTGGAGAGATAGATTATTAGGGAAATGTTATTTATTGGGAAATGGGAGGGGTGGCTTGGATGAGTTATGCGGACAGGGTTTTTATAGGTATGTGCAGGGATATACTTGAGAACGGCACTAGTACGGAGGGGGAGAAGGTGCGGCCTCACTGGGAGGACGGCGCGCCTGCCTATACGATTAAGAGGTTTGGCGTTGTGAACAGGTATGACTTGGGAAAGGAGTTTCCCGCGCAGACTATAAGGAAGACGCCTATCAAGGGAGCGACTGATGAGCTTTTGTGGATATGGCAGAAGAAGTCGAATAATATAAAGGATTTAAGCACGCATATATGGGATTTGTGGGCTGATGAGGAAGGCACTATCGGAAAGGCGTATGGCTATCAGCTTGGCGTAAAGCATGAATATAAAGAGGGTATGATGGATCAGGTGGACAGGGTTATTTATGACCTCAAAAATAACCCGTTCAGCCGCCGCATACTCACAAATATTTATGTGCATCAGGATTTGAGCCAGATGCGCCTTTATCCTTGCGCCTATAGTATGACATTTAATGTGACGCAGAAAAAAGGTGAAGATAAGCTTACGCTGAATGCTGTGCTGAACCAGCGCTCTCAGGACGTGCTTGCCGCAAACAACTGGAACGTGGTGCAGTATGCCGTGCTTGTGCATATGCTGGCGCAGTGCTGCGATATGAAGGCGGGCGAGCTGGTGCATGTGATTGCGGACGCGCATATTTATGACAGGCATGTCGGAATAGTCAAGGAGCTTATCGAGCGCCCTGTCCACGACGCGCCGCAGTTCTGGCTGAATCCTGAGATACATGATTTTTACAAATTCACCAAGGACGACGTAAGGCTCGACAACTATGTGTGCGAGCCGAATATTAAGGATATTCCTATGGCAATATAAAAAAAACATTAAGAAACTCTAAGACGCCAAAGGACGCCGTCTAAGAGTTTCTAAATGTTTAGAAAAACGCAAGGGCGGCGTTTTTCAAGGTATTGGTGAGAGTTAAGACGCCAAAAGACGCCGTCTAAAAGTTTCTAAATGTTTAGGAAAAATACAGTGGCAGTGCAGAAACGGAGGAAAAAGTATGAACATAATGGTAGCGGCTGACGCAAACTGGGCGATAGGTTATCAGAATAAGCTTTTGGTGCGCATACCGAACGACCATAAGCGCATGCGTGAACAGACGACAGGAAAGGTTATCGTGATGGGGAGAAAGACGCTCGAGTCTTTTCCGCAGGGACAGCCCTTAAAGAACCGCACAAATATAGTGATTACCACAGACAAAAGCTACAGCGTAAACGGCGTGACAGTAGTACATTCCATAGATGAGCTAAAGGAAGAATTAAGACAGTACAACAGCGAGGATATTTATGTTTTCGGCGGCGAGAGCGTCTACAGGCAGCTTTTAGATTTGTGTGACACGGCATATGTCACCAAAATAAACTATTCATATCAAGCGGACACATATTTCCCAAATCTCGACGAAAACGACGGCTGGGAGCTCGTATCGGAAAGCGAGGAGCAGACATATTTTGATTTAGAATACACATTTTTGGAATATAAGCGCAAAAATGTTGACTTTTGAGCTTTTTAGTACGATAATTGTAAAGAAGTCGTACAGGCATCATGGACTGTACCAAATCTAAAGATCAAAACAATTAAATAGAAAGGGAGTTAGTCAACTATGGAAAAGAAAAATCTTGACTGGTCAAGTCTTGGCTTTGGCTACAGACAGACCGACAAAAGGTATGTCAGCAATTATAAAGACGGCGCCTGGGACGAGGGCTGTCTTACAGAGGACGCGAACATTGTCATAAACGAGTGCGCGGGCGTCCTGCAGTATGCCCAGACCTGCTTTGAAGGCTTAAAGGCATACACGACACAGGACGGCAAGACAGTAGTGTTCCGCCCCGACTTAAACGAGCAGCGCCTTCATGACAGCTGCCTGCGTCTTGAGATGCCCGCCCTTCCCGACGGACGTTTCGTAGAGGCGGTAAAAAAGGTGGTAAAGGCAAACGAGGCATATGTTCCTCCTTACGGTTCAGGCGCTACGCTCTATGTAAGACCGTATATGTTCGGCGCTAATCCCGTTATCGGCGTAAAGCCTGCGGACGAGTACCAGTTCAGAATTTTCTGCACGCCCGTAGGACCTTATTTCAAGGGCGGAGCTAAACCCCTCACAATAAAGGTAAGCGATTTTGACCGCGCCGCGCCAAACGGCACAGGTCATATCAAGGCAGGCTTAAACTATGCGATGAGCCTCCACGCTATAGTCACAGCGCACAACGAAGGCTTTGACGAGAATATGTACCTCGATCCTGCCACACGCACAAAGGTAGAGGAGACGGGGGGTGCAAACTTCCTGTTCGTGACAAAGGACAATAAGATAGTAACGCCTAAGTCAAACAGCATACTTCCTTCAATCACAAGACGCTCGCTCATGGTAGTGGCTAAGGACTACCTTGGCTTAGAAGTAGAGGAAAGAGAAGTATTCTTTGACGAGGTAAAGGACTTCGCGGAGTGCGGTCTGTGCGGCACGGCGGCAGTAATCTCTCCTGTAGGCAAAATCGTAAACAAAGGCGAAGAAATCTGTTTCCCTTCAGGCATGGAAAAAATGGGACCTACCACCCAGAAGCTTTACGACACCCTCACAGGAATCCAGATGGGACGTCTGGAGGCTCCTAAGGGCTGGATAGTAGAGATATAATTTTTATATAGTATTTTTTTCAGGCAAAATATTAGGCAAAATATAGAAAAAACAGTTGACAAGAGCTGAGTACTGTGCTAAATTATTAATGTTTGAAGCAGAGTATCCGCTCTCACCCTATGGCGATTGGGCTTATAGGCGTTAATAGTTTTTTAAGGCTTTATGCTTTCACGCATACTTTTGTCCTGTTGCGCGGAGGCATTTGGATTTATGGAATTAAGCGGATAGTTATGCTGTCCGCTTTTTTATTTTATATTATAAACTATATCAGATGGCGCAGGGCGCTGTCAGATGACGCTTTAATGGAGGTGTAAAGGTTATTAGCGATTTAATGATTAACGAACAGATTAGGGACAGGGAAGTACGTGTTATAGGAGAGGATGGCGAACAGCTTGGCATTATGTCCCCCAGGGATGCTATGAAGCTTGCCGAGGAGGCAGGCGTTGACTTAGTCAAGATAGCGCCCACGGCAAAGCCGCCTGTGTGCAAGCTTGTGGATTACGGCAAGTATAAATACGAGCAGGCAAGAAAAGAAAAGGAAGCCAGAAAAAAGCAGAAGGTTATTGACGTAAAGGAAATCCGTTTATCTCCAAACATTGACACTAATGACTTAAACACCAAGATAAACGCTGCCCGCAAATTCCTCACCAAGGGCGACAAGGTTAAGGTTACATTGCGTTTCAGAGGTCGTGAGATGGCGCATATGCAGAACAGCAGGCATATCCTTGTTGATTTCGGCGAGAGCTTGAGCGACATTGCAATCGTTGAGAAAGAGCCGAAGGTCGAGGGCAGGAGCATGACAATGTTTTTAGCTGAAAAAAGATAGGTCAGTTAAAATATAGAAATTATATAAGGTTTAGGAGGAATCAGTTATGCCAAAAATGAAAACTACTAAAGCCGCTGCAAAGCGCTTTAAAGCAACTGGAACAGGTAAATTAAAAAGAGCTAAAGCTTATAAGAGCCACATCTTAACAAAGAAGACGACAAAGAGAAAGAGAAATCTCAGAAAAGCAGCTATCACGGACGCTACGAACGTTAAGAATATGAAGAAGATTCTGCCCTACTTATAATCGCGGCAGGACAAGCATTTGTTAGGAGGAATTAGAAATGGCAAGAATTAAAGGCGGAATGAACGCAAGAAGGAAACATAACAGAATATTGAAGCTCGCAAAGGGCTATAGGGGAGCAAGGTCTAAGCAGTACAGAGTGGCTAAGCAGTCAGTTATGAGGGCTTTGGCATCATCTTACTCAGGAAGAAAAGAGAGAAAGCGCCAGTTCAGACGTTTGTGGATTGCGCGTATCAATGCCGCGGCAAGAATGAACGGCATCTCTTACAGCCAGATGATGCATGGCTTAAAGCTTGCAGGCGTTGAAATCAACAGAAAAATGCTTGCGGAGCTTGCTGTAAATGACGCAGAAGGCTTCAAGACGCTTGCGGAGCTTGCAAAGAGCAAGGTTGCGTAATAAGAAAGTTAGGTCTATCGTATGAATGCGATAGACCTTTTTTGTATGTATTATTGATGCCATTGACAGACGCTCGGCTGTATTAGGGTTATGATAATTGCTATGCAGATTGCGTAATCTGTGATACAGGATAAATAACTGACGGGAAGTAATTGTTATGAGGGATATAATTAATTTTGATAATGACTGGAAATTCTGCGAGGGGGATTTCGCACCGCAAAAACCCACTGACGGCTGGGGCGGGGCAAAGGCGCGCGCGTATTCTGACGGCGTGGCGGCGGAGAATTTTGACGATTGTGACTGGCAGACGGTTGATTTGCCGCACGACTTTGTTTCACATAAGGAATATTGCTTCAAAAGCTCGGATAGCTCTCAAATGCGTGATATTCCTGAAATGGAGAGCATAGGCAGCCGTTTGTTTGCGGGTGGCTGTCTGGAGGGCGGCGTTGCATGGTACAGAAAGAAATTTTCGCTCGACGGCGATTTGCACAATAAACGGGTGTATATCTGCTTTGACGGAGTGTACCGCGACAGCACTTTGTATATCAACCAGTATTACGTTGGAAGCCACGCAAGCGGTTATACAGGCTTTTATTATGATATTACTGATTTTTTGAATATCGGCGGAGAAAATACTGTTGCCATGCGCATAGACGCGTCTGGGCGTGAGGGCTGGTGGTATGAGGGCGGAGGAATATACCGCCATGTGCGCATCGAGATAGTTGATAACGTACATATCGCGCCATGGGATTTGTCGGTGCAGGCAGAGCCTGACTTGAAGACAAAAACGGCGGCTGTCAAGGTTAAAGCAAATATTTCCAATAGATATTTTGAGAAGAAAACAGCGCATGCCAGAGTGAAGATTAAAGATATGGAGGGGCGCGTAATTGCAGAAAACGATGGAGAGGCGCTTATAGAGGAATGGGACAGCGCTGAGTATTCATGCGAGCTTGCGATTGAGGATGCGGCGCTCTGGGATTTGGACAGTCCGTATCTTTACAGCGCGGTTGTCAGTTTGTATTTAGGTGAAAATGTATGCGATGAATATGAGGTAAATTTCGGCATACGGGATATGCGTTTTGACAGCGACAGCGGATTTTATTTGAACGGTAGGCATATTCGCATTCAGGGCTTGTGCTGTCATCACGACCATGCGGGGACAGGCATTGCCATACCCGACAGCGTGAACGAGTACAGGATTAAGAAGATGAAGGAGATGGGCGCAAACGCTATAAGGAGTTCGCATTATCCCGCCTCGGCAGCGCTGCTTGACATATGCGACAGGCTCGGTATGCTTGTGTTCGAGGAAACGCGCAGAATGTCAAGCGCGCCAGAGGATATTGAATGTCTGAAGGCGATGGTAAAGCGTGACAGAAATCACCCGTCTGTATTTTTGTGGGGCATAGGCAACGAAGAAATGTTTGCGCAGCACCGCCCAGAAATGGCGCGCGCTACACAGGCAATGAAGGCGGAGATTAAAAAGCTCGATCCTACGCGCTCTGTCACTTCCGCCGTAGTATGCTGGGACGGCGAGCAGCGGTATGACAATGCGGAAAAATATGTTGGCGTGACAAAATGGCTTGACGTAATGGGCTTTAATTATTGCATGACAGCATGGGACGATTATCACAGGCGTATGCCCAAGCAGCCGATTATAATAACGGAAGCGTCGTCAAACAGCTGGACACGGGGCTGCTACAGCACAGACGAGAGCAGGGGGCAGTATTATATCCTTGACGGGGACAATATGAGAAAAGTTGCAAACGGGCGTAAGGCGGTCAAGATGAACATGGGGGAGGCTGAATGGAAATATTTTGCAGAACGTCCTTATATTGCGGGGATTTTTATTTGGACTGGCTTTGATTACCGTGGCGAGCCTACGCCGTTACAGTACCCCGCGGTTTATTCGCAGTTTGGGATTTTTGATTATTGCGGCTTTGAAAAGGACAATTATTACTATTATAAAAGCTGGTGGCAGGACAAAGAGGTGTTGCATATATTTCCGCATTGGAATTATCATGTGAAAAATGGGGAGACGGTAAATGTGCATTGTTACTCCAATTTTGATGAGGTGGAGCTGTTTGTAAACGGCAAAAGCCAGGGGAAAAAGCGCATGGAAAAGAACTGGTATCTCACGTGGGAAAATGTCGTTTATGAAGCTGGCGAACTAAAGGCAGTCGGCTATAAAGGCGGCAAGCCTGCGGCGGAGAATATTGTAAAAACCTCTGGCGAGCCATATGCAATAAGGCTCAGCGCCTATAAAGCAGAGATTAATGCGGGCGATACGGCGATAATCAATGTTGATATTGTGGATAGAAACAATAACATTGTACCTGATGCGGATAATGAGCTTCATTTTGACATCAGCGGTGAGGGCAGGCTTATAGGGACAGGCAACGGCAATCCATGTGACCATGGCAGCGAGAAGGTTTTGTCAAGACGCGCCTTTAATGGCAAGTGCCAGGCGCTTGTCAAGGCATATGCGAAGGGAAAGATAACTATAGCCGCAGAGGCAGAGAACCTGCATAAAGGCACAATATGCATAAATGCATATTGATTAAATAAAGGCGTATTGTGCATAAATGCATATTGATTAAAATAACATGTGTTGCAAAATTCCGCCCCGCGGCATTTAACTATCTCATTTAACTATATATTAAATACTTTTTTCAGCGTCTCGTCTTCGACAAGCAGCTTTTTGGCGAGTGTTCTGTATTTTTCCTCATGCAGATAGGTGTGCCTGAAAGGTTTTATTGACGGCGCAAGGTCAACCGCCTTTATATAGTCGTTCACATCAAGCGAGAGTGTGCTTACGTAATCCCAAAATCCCGTTTTGGTAAATATCGTATTGACACGCTGATAACGGTGATTTTGCACAAGGCTCATAAGGTATGTGGCTATGCCGACTTGAATGCCGTGGAGCTGCGGCACTTCAAGCATCTTGTCAAGCGCGTGCGAGATGAGGTGCTCGCTTCCGCTTGTCGGCGCGCTGCTGCCAGCTATTTCGTTTGCTATGCCGCTCATTGCAAGAGAGTCAAGCAGCTCTTTTAAAAATAAGTCGTCGTTTATGCTTTCAAATGGCGTGCGCACAAAGCTGTTTACTGCTTTTTTGGCAATCATAAGCGCAAAATCGTTGACCTGCGCGGCTCCGTGGACTTCCTCAAACTGCCAGTCGTAAAGCGCGGTTATTTTTGACACCATATCGCCTACGCCTGAGTAGAGGAATTTCTGCGGGGCGCTTTTTATTACCTGTGTATCTACGATGATGCCGTATGCCATGCGCGCGGGCACGGAATTTCGCCTGCCGTTTATTATGAGCGACGCGCTGGCGCTTGAAAAGCCGTCGCTTGATGATGAAGTCGGGACACTGATAAACGGCAGCTTTTTCAAAAAGCCGATATATTTAGCCGCGTCAATAACCTTTCCGCCGCCGAGACCGATAACCGCCTGCGTTGAGTTTGGCAGATTAAACGCAAGCTTTATGATGTCGTCAATGTCTACAGTATCAAGCTCACAATATTCCAGAACCTCCACGTCTGCCGCCTTTAAGGAATCAAGCACCTTATATCCGAACATATCAATAAGACCATTTCCAAAGTAGATTACAACATTCTTAAATTCGTTATCCTTTAAGTAAGAACCGATTTTGTCAAGCGCTCCCGCCTCCACCTTTAAGAGAGTGGGGATTGCAATATGGCTGTTTGTTATTTTACTCATTATTTTCCTCTTTCCGCGCTGCTTTTTTATTTTGAGGCAGCAGTCACAGCGCAGGCTGCCGTTTTGATAGGAAGGCATATACGCCATATCTGCCGCATAGTGCCGCCCTTGATTTTTATAATATAGAATTTTCGGCGTTTTGTCAAAATTTTTATTCATCACAATAGAAGGCTCACAATAGAAAGTCTGCAAAGCGTATTTTTTTATTGTTTGAAATTTAAAAGCGACTGAAAAGCCGCATATTTTTATTTTCGCCGCCATATATTGAGATATGGACAAGGAGGCGGGGAGTGTGGCTGTATTAAAATCGGATAAGCTTTTGAGTTTTTTCCCTGAAAATATGAGGGCGGAGTGGGAGCGGTACGGCTTCGACTTTAATGAGGTGCGCGAGGTCAGGCTCCGCGTCAATCAGCCCGTGCGCGTGCTGTGCGGCAAGGAGATAAGGCTTTCCATGGTGTACGGTGAGCGCGATATGGAAGAAATATTCAGGTATTTGTGCCATGATTCAGTTTATGCATATGAGGAGGAGCGGAAGCAGGGATATATAATGGCGGACGGCGGGCACAGAATAGGCATAACGGGCGAGCTTGCCGCGGCGGAAAACGGGCGGTATATAGCAAAATACATACGTTATATAAATATAAGGTTCGCGCATGAGCACAAGCGCATCGCGGAAGGAATAATTGACTATATATATGACGCGGAGAACGGGCGACCGTTAAATACGCTTATAATTTCGCCGCCAGGACTTGGGAAAACCACGCTGTTAAGAGATACAATACGCCTGTTATCTAATGGTTATAAGGGCTTTGGCGGCTGCAATGTAGGCGTGGTTGACGAGCGCGGGGAGATAGCGGGCGCATACAGGGGCAGCGCGCTTTTGGACTGCGGGGAGCGGACTGATATCATAACAGGGGGAGATAAAAGGCAGGGAATATCAATACTTGTCAGAACCTTTGCCCCGCGCGTTATCGCAATAGATGAGATTGGCGGAGAACCCGACGCGCAGGCGATATTTTATGCGGGCGTAAGCGGCTGCGGCGTGATTGCGACAGCGCATGGCGGCTCGCTTGAGGACATCAGGAAAAAGCGCGAGCTTGGCGGATTGTTTGAGAAGGATATATTTAAAAGGTTTATCCTGCTTTCGGCGGATAATGCCTTGGCGCGCTGCGCGAGCATATATGATGAGAGGGGAAATGAGCTGTGTGGCAGAAAGCTTTTGCGGGAATATGCGTGATGACAGGAGCGTTCGGCTTTGGATATGCGCTCTGTCAGGAAATGAACAATGTGTTATTTAATTTTAAAGAACAAAAACGCATGTTACTTTATATAATCAATGAGATTTCTTTTATGCACAAGCCGATGGAGGAAATTTTTTATTCGTTTGGCGGGCGCTTAAAGGAACCGTATGCTTCATTTGCGCTGAGGATAGCGGAGCAGATGGCATCGAGAAACGGCAGAACGCTCTGTGAAATATGGCATGATGAGGCAAGGCTTTTGCAAAAGAGCAAGGAATGTCCCAAGGCGGCAGCCGCAATGCTCTTTAGGATAGGAGAGAGCCTTGGCTATGATGGGGACAAGATGCAGATTGACGCGCTTAGGCTGATTGACGCGGAGCTTTCAGAGGAGATAGAGAACAGGACACGCGAAAATGAGGACAAATGCAAGCTGGTAAGGACATTGAGCGTGCTTGCGGGGCTTTTCTGCGTGGTGCTGCTGATATAAAAAGCAAAGAAAAGCGTTTTTCACGGCTATTTTGAACCGCTAAAGCGGAATGGGGGTTATTATGGAAGTAAGTCTGATATTTAAGATAGCGGCGGTCGGAATATTGATTACGATATTGGGGCAGGTGCTTAAACACAGCGGCAGAGACGAGCATGCGTTTCTGATAAGCCTTGCGGGGCTTATTCTTGTGCTTACGTGGATTGTGCCTTACATATATGATCTTTTTGAGATGATACAGAGGCTGTTTGGATTATAGAATGGTGGGATTTGTATGCTGCAGGTGTGTATTCTTGCTATTGCAGGGCTTTTTGCCGCGCTGATTGTGAAAAAAGACAAGCCCGAATACGCCACGCTGATTATCCTGTTTACGGGATTTCTGATAGCTATGCGGGTGCTCGGCGTGCTTGACGCCATTTTGAAGGAGATGGAAAACTGGCGCGATGTATTGAGCGAAAACGTGGTTTATATAAATCTTTTCATAAAGCTTATCGGGATAACCTACATATGCGAGTTTGCGGCTAATCTCTGCCGCGATCTGGGGTATTCGGCGCTGAGCAACCACATTGAGCTTTTTGGAAAGGTGACGATTATGGCGGCGGGATTTCCCGTAATCAAGACTATGATAGAGATGTTAGAGGAAATAATGGGATGAGCGCGGAAAGCATTGACATTAATATCTGGAAGGATTTACTGCCGAACTTTGACATAATAGACGGTTTTTTAAAAGATTTGCTGCCAAATGGAAGAAAAATCGGCTCAATGGATTTGGTGGAGGATGTGTTAAAGGGCAACTGGGTATTGGAGCCGTCGCTTTTCTGGGATTACATAAAAGAAACGCTGGTTAATTTTCTCGGCAGCTGGAAAAGCCTGTTTGTCTGCATAATCGCTTTGTTTATTTTGTCCGCGATAGTGTCGAGCTTTCTGCTGGCGTTCAAAAATGACGGCGCAGCAAAGGCGGCAAGGCTTTTCTTTGTGCTTTGCCAGATTGTGGTGCTGATAAATGCGTTTAAAGATGTCTTAGAGATAGCGACGGAGACGATGGCGAAAATGATTGAATTTCTGAAGGTAATCATACCCGCGTATATGATATGCATAGCCGCGACAGGCTCAGGGCTTACGGCGCTTATATTTTATAAGCTCCTTGTCGGATTTCTGTGCCTGATTGAGGGAATTGTCGTGGCAGCGCTTGCGCCTGTGGTAGAGGGATATGTCCTGCTTGGCATAATTGAAACCATATGGGGCGAGGAGCGTTTTAAGGGTTTGATGGAGCTTATAAAAAAGTGTGTCCAGTGGGGGCTGAAGACAATGATAGTGCTTTTGTCGGGCAGCGGAATACTCCAGATAATAATAACACCTGTTTTGGATAAGGCGAATGTGTCCGTTATCCAAAAAACAGCAGGCGCTATTCCTGGAATCGGCGATATTGCGGAATCTGTTTCAAGCATAACACTTGCTTCCGCAATTGCGCTGAAAAACAGTATGGGTGTTATGATTCTGCTTGTGATTATTTTGATAATTACGGCACCTGTGATACGGATTGCGATTATTTTGGGAACGATTAAGCTTGGCGGGGCGATAGGGGGCATCTGCGGGGAAAAACAGATGATTAACTGCGTGGATTATATATCGGAGGCGGGGATTCTGCTGCTGCGCATGCTGATTACTGTGACGACGCTGTTTTTCATAACAATAGCGGCTGTTACCAGCGTGACGGGGGGCGGTTTATAATTTCCCAGAGGCAAAATTGTGTTTAGGGGTGCAAATTCGCAGGTGTATAAAGAATGGGAGATAGTGTTAAAATAGATTTTCCACACGCAAAATTGTGTTTAGGCACAAATTCGCAGGTGTATAAAAGAATGGAGTGATTGGTATGGAGCAGATTGCGGGAGAGGTAAGGAAGCTTGTTTATACTGTGATATGCCTGCAGTGTTTATTGCAGGTGTCCGCAGGGAATGCGTATCAGAAGTATCTGAAATTTTTTTCGTATCTTTTGACGCTCAGCATATGCTGCAGCATAATTTTTTCGTTTGCGGGAAAGGTTGAGGACAATATAAACCAGGCGGACGTATTGTATGAGCGCTGGCTTGAAGAATGGAAGGAATATAATATAGATGAGGAGGAAAAAAATGTCAGAGAAATGGCGCAATGGTATGAAGAAAATGCTGGAGAGTAAGGAGACAATGCTTATTATTTTTCTCAGCGGCATATTGATATTTGTTATTTTATTGCCTACAGATAAAAATAACAAGAGTTATGAAAAAGAGCAGCAGGAAATGAATGTGCAGAATGTTGTCGCAAGTAATGATAACACATGTGATTATTATAGCAGTTATAAGGAAAAGCTTGAGGAGGAGCTTGAGGAATTTCTGTCGGAGGTGGCGGGAGTCGGTAAGGCGCAGGTGCTTATCTATATGAATACTTCGCAGGAGTACATAGTTGAAAAGGACAATCCGACGGCGTTTAGCGAGGACGGGGAGCGCAAGGACAGGTCTGTGGAGGAGACGACTGTATATACTGTAAATTCGTCGGGGGAGCAGGTTCCGTTTGTGTCGCAGACGAAGTGCCCTGCCGTAGACGGCGTGGTGGTCGCGGCTAAGGGGGCGTCACAGGAGGCAGTCAGGCTGCAGATTGTGCATATGGTGATGACGCTGTTTGGGTTGGAGGCTAATAAGGTGGAGGTGTTGGAGTTGAAGTAGGTGTAGATGTAGATGTGAGGCTGGTGGCTGACAGTACGCCCGAGCAAGGGAATACACCCCCTAAAGCCCCGCTTGCGCTTAGTGGGAGGCGTAGCGGTACTAAGCTCAGCAGTGCTGTAAAAGGAGCTACGCTTTTACAGCCTGCTTCGCTAAGGACCGACGCCTCCCAAAGGGCTTTATGGGGTGTATTCCCTTGCTCGGGCTGTGTAGTGGTTGCGTAAATTTGAAAAAGTGTGTATGCGTAAATTTGTGAAAAATGATAGACATATAGGTGAAAATGCTGTATTATAGTAGTTGTGCAAATGGAGAGCTTATGCATTTATACTATGAAGAAGGGTTAAGCGGTAATGGCGATGAAGATATACAGGAATGAATGGAAGTATCGCGCGCAGGAGGCGGATCTGGAGCTTATTGAAAATCGGCTTGCGGGCGTTTTAGGATTGGATAACCACAGCGGCAAGGCGGGGCGTTATGCGGTTCACAGCCTGTATTTTGACGATTATAAGGACACCTGCGCTAAGGAAAATGAGGCGGGGGTGTCAAGGCGTTTTAAGTACAGAATACGTTATTATGGGAATAATCCTGATGAGTTAAAGCTTGAATGTAAGGAAAAGCTTGACGGTCGGTGTCACAAGGAAAGCACTATAATAACACGTGATATTTACGAAAAGCTTTTTGACGGCAGGGCTGATGAGCTTTATTGGGAGACTGAGGACAAGCTGGTGCGGAGGTTTTGCGTGGATATTATGGCGCGGCTTTTTCAGCCTAAGATAATAATTGATTATGAGCGGTCGGCGTATGTCGAGGAAATCACTAACGTCAGAATTACTTTTGACAGGAATATTTCGGCATCGAAGGATATCGGCAGATTCCTTGAAAGGGATTATATGAATTGTCCGATACAGGAAAAGAGTGAGCATATACTTGAAGTAAAGTTTGATTATATACTTCCTTCATATGTAAAGTCTATCACTACGGACAAGAGCCTGCAGCAGTCGTCGGCTTCAAAATATTATCTTGGCAGGCTGAAGCTGCAGAATATGAGTATATTGTAAATGCAATGCATAAGAACTGATGCAGCAGATTTATTGCCCTGAAAGTTTTTAATGTAGAGGAAAAGCAACAGTATTATTTTTAGGAGGGCTATTTATGAAAAGAAAAATTGTAATAGCGGCGACGGCTTTAACGCTTATGCTGTGTCAGGGTATGACTGCGTTTGCAAGCCCAGAGGTTATGCCTGACGGCACGGTATTTGATGCGGAATATTATGCGCAAGCAAATCCTGATGTGGCGGCGGCGCTTGGCACTGACGCAAATGCGCTGTACCAGCATTATCTGATGTATGGCAAGGCGGAAGGGCGGTCGGCTGTATCGCCTGAAAATGCTTCGACGGATTTAACAGCTTCAAATGAAGAATTTGACGCGAATTTTTATGCGAGTGCTTATCCTGATATAGCGGCGGTATTAGGAACGGATGCGGATGTGCTGTATCAGCATTATATTCAGTGCGGCAAGGCAGAGGGCAGGCTTGGCAAAGCTCCCTCGGCGCAGAAAAATGATGTTACTCTTTCGGAGAACGACTATGCCAGACAGGTATTGGACATAGTAAACAGAGAGCGCGCCGCGGTCGGACTTTCAGCGCTGTCATGGAGTGATGAGCTTGCAAATGCGGCAAATATCCGTGCTAAGGAGATGGTGGTTTTGTGTGAGCATACCCGCCCGAATGGCACAAGCTGCTTTACGGTTTTTGATGAGTGCGGTATTAAATATAGGTATGCTGGCGAAAACATTGCATGGGGACAGACCACGCCAGAGGAGGTCATGGAGGATTGGATGAACAGTCCGGGACACCGCGCCAATATTTTAAAGGGCGATTATGGAAAGCTTGGCGTAGGCTACTTTGTTACGGAAAACGGCTGGCGCTACTGGACGCAGCTTTTCACGGATTAATATGTGTTTTCAAGATGACGCTGCCTGAAAAGGGCAGCGTCGATTTTCTTTTGCAGTTATTGTAAATAATGCGCTGCGGGCGTTTTATTTTTTGCATATTGAGCCATACCCCTGAATAAGATAGAAGTAGTTAAGATAAGCATAGGAAGGATATGGTCTTGGTGAAAAAAATATTACGGAAAAACCAGATTATGATTACGGCACTGGCGGTTATGATAGCTGTGGCGGGCTATCTGAATTTCGCGGGGACGAAAATCGGGGAGGAAGACTTTTTGTCAGTGGACGGAAGCGACAGCGGACTTACATATGAGATTTCAGACGAGGACATATACGACAGCAATGATATGTACGCTGTTTCGCTCCGAGAAGATACGGAAGGTGAACTGGCTGATTACACGGGCGATATACCGAGTATGGATACAGATGATATTACCATTACGGAAAATTATCTTAATTCTGATATGGAACTTATAGCGGACAGCATTGAGGCGGAAAACCACGGCGTGCTTGCGTCGGCGGATGCGGAAGATACAGCGTCGGCAGAGCAGGATATACCAGGCGAGGCAATATTTACAAGCGCGTCAGGCGTTTCCACCATAGCGGGCGCAAAGCTCATAAAGGAGCAGACGAGGGCGCAGAACAAGGAAGCGCTTATGGACATAATAAATAATGAAAGCCTTACCGAAGAAGCAAAGCAGGATGCTATCAACAGCATGATTACGCTTACTGAGACGGCGCAGAAGGAGTCAGATGCCCAAATGCTGCTCGAGGCAAAGGGCTTTGCACAGACGGTAGTAAGCATAAGCGGCGACAGCGCGGATGTTATGATAGGCGCGGAAAGCCTTACCGAGGCGCAGACGGCGCAGATTATCGACATCGTGCAGAGAAAGACGGCGATCGCGCCTGAAAATATAATAATAACAGTGTCAGCAAACTAAAAGATTTTCCCGATGCACGAGGAAATAAATGCAGCTGTTGCAAATAAACAAAATTTCAGACAAAAAAAGCCAGAAAAATCTGTGCATTATGCTTATTGTACATTGGAAAATTATATGATATCTTTATAATATCGGTATAGTGCTGATATACAAACTGGGCAAACATTTAGTGATAAATGGACGCAAAGCTTGAAGTCATAGTAAACACAAACACCATAGGCAAGTCACAGCACATTTATGATGGTTCGGCTGCACAAATTATTGTCTGTACACTTTTAATGGTTTATCTGTAAAAGTGTACATAATGATTTGCGCAGCCTTTTTATGTGCTGTGGCTTGTCTGCCTAAGGAGGAAAAATGAAGCGATTAAAATTATTTCAAAAAATCTGTGCTGGATTGCTAATAATCAGCATATCCTGCTCAACGACATCCTTGGAAACATTTGCGGAAACTGCTTATCAGGAATCTGAATATACGGAAGAAAACGCATCTGTGCCAGTAACCAAATCATCTGAAACAGAAACGGAAGAAACATCTCAAACAGAGACAACTGAAGCGTCTGCTGAAGTGCATTCAGATAATGCTGAAACGGAAGAGTCTGAATCTGGCGACATTATAGATCAGGAATCTGCGACCGAAGAATATTCTGAAATTGACAGTACGGATGGTGTCATAGATGAATCAGAAAGTGAGACGGAAGAAATTTCAGAAACAGAAGAAATGTGGGATAAGACAACACTTGAAAATGTTTATGAAGCAGAAAATTATCGTGTAACATTTTCTGTTACTGGACACTGGAATGACGGTTATAACGCCAATGTTAGGCTTGAAAACATAGGAAATGCCACAATCGAAAACTGGATGCTTGGCTTCTCTTTTCAGGGAGATATTACCAATATTTGGAATGGGGTAATTTCAGAACATGATGCTTCCGAATATGTCATTAAAAATGCTGGATGGAATCAGGATATCGAGAGCGGAAAATATATTGAATTTGGCATAAGCGGTTCTGGAGATTTTACGGGATTCCCCCAAAATTATCAGTTATTAGGGGAATTGGGAAGCGTCCACTCTGATGGCTATGCCATAGAATATCGTCTGAACAGTGATTGGGGAAGCGGTTTTACTGGCGAAATATCCATTACAAATAATACATCTGCTCCTATAGAAGACTGGATTCTGGAGTTTGATTTTGACAGAACCATTACATCTGTCTGGAATGGTGTCATTGAAAGCCATGAAGGCAGGCATTATAGCGCAAAAAATGCTGGCTACAACGCAATTCTCACGGCAGGACAAACGATAACGGTCGGTTTTACGGGAATAGATGGAACTGCTGCTGATGAACCCGTTAATTATAACTTATATTCATATGGGCAAAAAAAGAAATTATCTGAGAACGAAGACAGTGACGGAGATGGATTGTCTGATGCCCTTGAAGACTCAATGGGACTGGATTACTTGTCATCTGACACAGACGATGATGGCTTGACAGACTATGAAGAGTTATATCTTACGCTGACAGATCCGCTCAATACGGATACAGATGGAAATGGAATCGATGACGGAGAGGATGACTTGGATGGGGATGGAATCTCCAACAAGGAAGAACTTGCAATTAGAACCAGCCCAATAAATTATGATACTGACAGGGATGGGCTGTCTGATTCGGATGAAATAAACAAGCATTATACCAATCCTTTAGAAACAGATACGGATGGAGACAGGCTTTCCGATTATGATGATGTTTATCTGGGATTCGACCCATTGAAAGCAGATACGGACGGAAATGGCATTATTGATTCTGAAGAAAAAATATATCAGACTGTATCAGAGAAAATTGATAACCCCCAAAAATCTGGACTGAAGGAAGTCCGTGTCGCATTGTCCACAAACGGAAATGCTGAAAAAAATGTCAGCGTAGAGGATATGTATGAGCTGGACGACATGTCAAGTGATGTGGCAGGGCTTGTGGGTGTCCCTGTGGAAATAACCTGCAGCTCTCATTTCGAGGAGGCGACCATTACTTTTTATTATGACAGCGCCGCACTTGAAAATACAGAGGAGGAAAACCTTGCAGTCCTATGGTACGATGAGGCAAATAACTGGTATCAGATACTGGATGAAGACAGCATCGTGGATACGTCAGCAAAAACTGTAACTTATAAGACTACGCATTTTTCAACATATATGCTCGTGGACAAATCCGCATGGTATGAGGCATGGCGGGAAAATATTGATTATCGGAGCAGCCAGAGTGGGGAAACCGCAAGAAACTGCTTTGATATTATGTTTGTCATTGATACATCTGGCAGCATGTCGGGGAATACGTTATACAAGGCAAAGGAATCTATGAAAAAATTTGTGGATACAATGCAGGACAATGATGAAGCGGCAATCGTCCGGTTTAATACAGGAGGATATATCGAACAGGAATTTACAAACGACAGAGAGGCTTTAAAAAAATCAGTTGATGCGCTATATGCCAGCGGCGGTACAAGCGTCATGAATGGGCTGTATACAGCCAAGTCGGTATTTGAAAGCCATGCCTGTGATAAGAAGAAAATCGTGGTTCTCATATGTGATGGCGATGTAAATTATTACCAGTCAACAATAGATTACTATATCAATAATAATATACAGATTTATACGATCAATATAGCAAATGTCTCGTCGCACGCGAATCTGCAAAAAATCGCATCCCAGACAGGCGGAGAATATTTTTACAATGGGGATGTCTCAAAGCTCGGTTCAACTTTTGTCGCCATTGAGGACAGTGCGCTAAACCAGCCAAGTACTGCGGACACGGATGGAGATGGTCTTTATGATATATATGAAACCGCGGGAATGAAGCTTCCCAACGGTCAGATTGTTTATACAAATGTCAACAAAACGGACACGGACGGAGACGGTCTTTCCGATTTTCAGGAAACGGGCATTATTTATAATATTGATGACAGATATATCGGAAATGGCGAGACAAAGCGGGTGCAGTACTTTCAGATGAGAAGCAATCCGGCAAATGCGGATACGGATGGCGATGGAATTACAGATGATGTGGACACGATGCCATGGGCAATGGATCATTATACTATTGTGTCGCTTGACAACCAGTATGAGAGTGCGCGGTATTTGGATATTGACGGACAGTATGAGGGCGGTAATCAAGAATGGTGGGAAGCAAAAACGGAAACAAAGAATCAGAACCTACGTACTGATGCTGAACGCAGACAGGCGTTAAGAAGCGACAAATACTATAGATTATGGCAAACGGGCTGTGGTGTTATCGCTTTAAGTGATGTAGAATTATATATGACAACACAGAATTCAGGATACAGCCTAAGTCTTTCCGACAAGTTTACAAACGCCAATGGTGTATGTACACAGGCGGACTATATGGATTATGTCGAAAAGTTGTATGACAACAAATACAGGATTGAGGGAAATATAATCAATATATATACTTTATATCCATGGAGAATGGAAAGCGGGCTGACAGAATTCCTGACAAAAAACAACAGCCCTTATAAGAACGTTACATGGGCAAAATTTGGTTCTGTGGAGCAGACGGCGATACTGACAGATATTTCAACCATGCTGTCAAACAATATTCCTGTAGTGTTTGCATACTATACAGCAAGTAAAGAAGAGGATGAATGTATAAAAATGTATACGGATTTGATGAAAATTCCTAATTCACCAGACGAATCAGATAGCAGTCAAAAAGCACATTACATGACGATAACAGGTCTGGAAAAATATTGGAATCCAAACGAAAAGAAATATAAATATGCCATGAAGATTGTCAGCTGGGGAAAAGTGTATTATGCTGATTTGTCTTCATATATGGCAGTAATGGATTACTTTACAAATTATTTATCTGTATATTAAGAGGGATAAATATGAAGAAAAAATTACTGGCAGTTTTAATCATTTATATAGTTTTGGCAGGAATAATCCTTTGGCTGGGGAGCGACAGACTCCCCAGAGACCCTGTTGCAAGGTATATGGTTCAGGAAAACGCAGGCAAAATCCGGTTTTTGTGGAAAAGTGTTGATACTGCTTATGATTGTGTAAGTTGTGTTTTTTTGATGAATGATTATGATGACCCCGAGCTTTTAAGCGATGTGTTACGAACTTTTAAGGATGCAGTCAAAAAATACAACCCCAACGAACTAAGATATCGTGGATTGTATTTATGCGTTTCAGATGATAATCCGGACATTATATCATCGGTAATAAGAATATCAAACTATTATATGTCGCCTGATAGATATGATGACTATCAGTGTGTCGAGGTATTTGGTATGCTTCCAGAGTTCCCTGAAACTATTTATAGTCATGCCGAAACCTATCTGCAGCTAAAGAATATAAAGATACTAGTTGTCACTCCAGAAATTGATAAAAATGCCAAAGAAAACGGTATTGACTGGTATGAGGTATGGCCGGGACTTGAGTATTATGAAGTTAGGGAGATGGCTTCGGTGTCAAGGATAGAACATCCAGAAAGAACAGCATTGAGGATTTTATCCATTATTACCGCAATGACAGTAATCATCATTTGGCTAAAGCGGGAGAAGCCTCCCAAAGACCCTGTGGCAAGGCATATGGTCAAAAAAAATGCAGGCAAAATCCGTTTTATGGAAAAAAGGGATATGGACACAGGCGGGGAAGCCTATGACTTTATGCTGGTCAACTATGATGACGAGAAGCTTTTAGACACAATTATACATGATTTCAAGGAAGCCGTAGAAAAATACGCCCCTGACAGTCATGGGGATCGCCAATGCATATGCCTGTGGGAATCCTTTGGGCATCCAGACGTTAAGTCAATGGTGGTATCCGTTTCAAATTATAACTATGACAAGAACCAGCCGTATGATGATTTCCAGCATGTTGAAATATCGGGTTTTCTGGAAGATTTTCCAGATGTCATATATAACCATGCCCAAACCTATCTGCAGCTGGAACATGTCAGAACGCTTGTTGTCTCCCCGAAAATTGATAAAGATGCCAAAGAAAACGGAATTGATTGGCATAAAGCATGGCAGGAATTAGAGTGCTATGAAGCCAGAAAACCATAATCGGCAAATACGGCAAAAATTTAATCAGGCATAATTGACAAATTTTGCGTGTGTTTTTCTGCAATATATGATATACTAAATTGTTGAATTATAAATTGCTGTTATTGGAAAAATTTATATGTAGTATGCAGCTGCGGATTATGTGTTGTAAATGTTTGGGAAAATGCTGAGAGTAAGTGTTTTGCAGAGGTTTTGTTTTTCGCGGACGGAATTATGGAGGTAAACATGAAACGGGTATTTTTGATTGTACTGGACAGCTTTGGCATAGGTGAGATGGCTGATGCGGCGGATTATGGCGACAAGGGGACTAATACTATCGGCTCTGTATCGACGAGCAAGTGGTTTGACGTGCCTAACCTAAAAAAGCTGGGACTTTTTAATATTGAGGGCGTTAAATGTGAGAAAAAAGAGCCTGCAGACAAGCCGCTTGCGGCAGTCGCGCGAATGAGGGAGGCGTCAAAGGGCAAGGACACTACGATAGGTCATTGGGAGATTGCGGGGATTATATCACAGAAGCCGCTGCCGACATATCCGCACGGATTCCCGAGCGAAGTGCTTGACGAATTTTCAAGGCTCACGGGGCGCGGCGTGCTCTGCAACAGGACATACTCAGGCACAGAGGTCATAAAGGATTACGGCGAGGAGCATATGCGCACGGGAAAGCTTATAGTATATACATCGGCTGACAGCGTCTTTCAGATAGCGGCTCACGAGGATATAGTGCCGCTTGACACGCTCTATGATTACTGTAAAAAAGCGCGCGCCATGCTACAGGGCGAGCATGCGGTAGGGCGGGTTATCGCACGACCGTTTGTGGGGGAGGCAGGCAATTTCACGCGCACTCCGCACAGGCACGACTATTCGCTGCCGCCGCAGGGCGTGACTATGCTTGACCTTATAAGCGATGCGGGCAAATCAGTCATTGCCGTCGGCAAGATAAACGACATTTTTGCGGGTAAGGGCATCACGGAATTTGTCTACACAGGCGGCAACGCCGAGGGAATAGAGCGCACGATTGAGTATCTTGACAAGGATTTTGAAGGACTCTGCTTTGTAAACCTTGTGGATTATGATATGCTTTACGGACACCGCCGCGACGTTGACGGCTATGCAAAGGCGCTTTCATATTTTGATGAAAAGCTTCCAGGCATAATGGAAAAGATGAGAGACGACGACGTGCTTATGATTACGGCGGACCACGGCTGCGATCCCGCCTATAAAGCCACCACAGACCACACAAGAGAGCACACTCCGCTTATAATGTACGGAAAAAATATACCGCCCGTAAACTATGGTACGCGTGATACCTTTGCCGACATAGCGGCGACAGTGCTTGATTATTTAGGGGTAAAGCAGGAAACAGCGGGCACGAGCCTGTTAAATGACAGGTAATCATGCGAACACGCAAATTTGGACAGAGCAAAATGTATTTTCACAATTATATAAACAAATTCGGACAGCGCAAAACGTATTTTCACAATACATATAGACAAATTTCGGACAGCGCAAAACGCGTTTTCACAATTACATAAACAAATTCAGATAGCACAGAACGCGTTTTCACGATTACATAAACAAATATAAAAGCATAGAGGAGAAACACACAAGTGAATAATATTGCAGAAGAAATAAATAAAAGGCGCACCTTTGCGATTATCTCACACCCCGACGCGGGCAAAACCACGCTTACGGAGAAATTCCTGCTCTACGGCGGCGCGATAAACCTTGCGGGCAGCGTAAAGGGCAAGGCGACGGCAAGGCACGCCGTTTCGGACTGGATGGAAATAGAGAAGGAGCGAGGCATTTCCGTCACATCATCGGTTTTACAATTTAATTACGATGGTTATTGTATAAATATCCTTGACACGCCAGGGCATCAGGACTTCTCGGAGGACACCTACAGGACGCTTATGGCGGCTGATTCCGCCGTGATGGTCATTGACGCATCGAAGGGCGTGGAGGCGCAGACGCGCAAGCTTTTCAAGGTCTGCGGCATGCGCGGAATCCCTATCTTTACATTTATAAACAAGATGGACAGAGACGCAAACGATACCTTTGAGCTGCTTGACGAGATAGAGAAGGAGCTTGGCATAGCGACCTGTCCTGTCAACTGGCCTATCGGCTCAGGCAAAGCCTTTAAGGGCGTGTATGACAGGCATGGAAACCATGTGCTCACCTATTCGGACACGCAGAAGGGCACAAAGGAAGGGGAAACAACAGTTATTCCAATGGACGACGATGCCCTTCTCACTGAAAGCATAGGCGCAGAGGCGCTTGAAAAGCTGCGTGACGAGATTGACCTGCTTGACGGAGCAAGTGCGGAGTTTGACATAAATGCGGTAAGGAGCGGAAAGCTGACACCTGTTTTTTTTGGTTCGGCGCTGACTAATTTCGGCGTGGAAATATTTCTGCAGAACTTTTTAAAAATGGCTACGCCGCCGCTTGCAAGGATTTCACAAGGGGAAAAAATTGATCCTGTCGAAAACGATTTTTCGGCATTTGTCTTTAAAATACAGGCGAATATGAACAAAGCGCACAGGGACAGGGTTGCGTTTATGCGCATATGCTCTGGGAAATTTGACGCGGGCGAGGAGGTAAAGCATGTGCAGGGGGGCAAGGTCATGCGTCTTTCACAGCCTCAGCAGATTATGGCTGATGAGCGCAAGATACTTACAGAGGCATACGCGGGAGATATAATAGGCGTATTTGATCCAGGCATTTTTTCCATAGGAGATACGGTGTGCGCACCCAAAAATAACATATGTTACGAAGGAATACCGACTTTTGCGCCAGAGCATTTTGCGCGCGTTAAGCAGGTGGACACTATGAAACGCAAGCAGTTTATCAAGGGCGTCAATCAGATAGCGCAGGAGGGCGCGATACAGATTTTTCAGGAGTTCAATACGGGCATGGAGGAGATTATCGTAGGCGTTGTGGGCGTTTTGCAGTTTGATGTGCTTAAATACAGGCTTGAAAACGAGTACAATGTGGAAATAAGGCTCGAGCCTCTTCCATATGAGCATATCAGGTGGATTGAGAATAAAGAGGAGATAGACATCGCGAAATTGTCAGGTACGTCTGATATGAAAAAAATACAGGATTTAAAAGGAAATCCGCTGCTGCTGTTTATCAACCAGTGGAGCATAGGCATGACGCTTGACAGAAATAAAGGGCTTGTGCTGTCTGAGTTTGGCAGGGCATAAAACATTAAGGAACTCTAAGGCAGCAAAAGACGCTGCCTAAGACTTCCTAAATGTTTAGGAAAAACGCCGAGTGCGGGCGTTTTTCATGAATAATTTTGACTATTGAAATATGGAGTCTGGGGGGAATATGAGGAAGTTAAAGACCGTGTTTGTGGGCATAATTATTAGTACAGCGTTTTTGTGCGGCGGCTGTTCGGATATGCTGGAGAGGTATCTTGAAGATTTTAGCGCAGGCGAGCCGACGGCGGAGTCGCTGACGCAGGAGCAGGAGCAGGACTTGGAAAGCGTCTCGGCAGCGGACATGCAGGAGGCGGAAGCGGCTGAGAGTGATGTGCAGCAGGAGGAGGAGATATCTGAGCTTTATTATGCGTATCACAAACTGGACAGTGAGCGGCAGACGCTTTACCGTGAGATATTTAGGGCGCTTTCAGAAATGGACGAGAGCGCGGAGCTTTCCACCACGGACACTTCGCTTATAGATACTACTTTTGCCTGTGTGGTAAATGACCACCCCGAGCTGTTCTATGTTGACGGTTATCAGTACACGGAGTACGGCTTTGGCAGCACCGTGACATCTGTTGCCTTTCAGGGAACATATACAAAGACGCCCGAGGAGGTGCGTGCGCTGCGGCTGCAGATAGGTCAGCAGCTTGCTTCATGCCTTGCGGGCGCGCCTGCAGACGGTGACGAGTATGATACTGTAAAATATCTTTATGAATATCTCATAAACAATACGGAATACGACAAGAGCGCTGGCGACAACCAGAATATCTGCTCCGTATTCCTTAATGGGCGCTCCGTATGTCAGGGTTATGCGGAGGCTTTCCAGTATATGCTGCAAAATATGGGAATACAGGCATTTGTGGTGACAGGCTTTACAAACGGCGAGCGCCACGCGTGGAATCTGGTGCGCGTAAACGGTGATTATTATTATATCGATCCTACTTGGGGAGATGCATCGTACACGCTTGAGGGCGATCCTGCGGACAGCGCTTCAGCTCCGCCGATAAATTTTGATTATTTTCTGGTGACGACGGACGAGCTTACGCGGACACATTCTATCGAAAGAGCGGTCGAGCTGCCTGAATGTACGGCGGTAAAAGACAATTATTTTGTGCGCGAGGGACTTTATTTTGACAGCTATGACGCGGACAGGCTTAAGGCGATATTTGACAGCGAGAATGTAAGGTCGGCTGATTTTGTGACATTAAAGTGCAGCACAATGAAATGCTATGATGAATTTCTGCAGCGGCTTGTGCAAAATCAGGAAATATTCGGCTATATAAGCGGTCAGGGCGAAAGCATTGCCTACACCTCGAACCAATATCAGAGAACTATCAGCTTTTGGAACATTTTCTACTAGGCAAACAAACAGCATTTTGCTATAATATAAATAATAGGTCAGCAATTAATAAAACGCAGGAGGGTGTTAGTTAATGGAAAAAGAAATTGATACGGGAAAAATCGGCACAGTCAAGATTGCAAATGACGTGGTGGCTATGATTGCGGGGCTTGCAGCGACAGAGGTTGAAGGCGTCGGTGCCATGGTCGGCAATATACCAAACGAGCTTATGCGCAAGGTAGGCATGAAAAAGAAGACAAACGGCGTAAAGGTTGACATTATCGACAGGACAGTGACTGTAGACCTTGCCGTCACGCTTGAGTACGGCTACAACATTCCTGCCACGAGCCAAATCCTTCAGGACAAGGTAAAAGCCGCGATAGAGACAATGACAGGCTTTGAAGTGTCTGGCGTAAATATAAGAATAGTCGGCATAAAAATGCCCGATGCAAAATAAGGAAAAGACAAATGAGCAGACGAGAGCTTAGGGAACAGATTTTTAAATTTATATTCAGGGTTGAGTTTAACGGCATAGAGGAAATGGACGAGCAGGAGCGGCTTTTTTTCGATGATGACGAGCTTGCGGCAGACGAAAAGGACATAGGGTACATTTCCCAAAAGAGCGAAAAGATACTTGAAAAGCTTGGCGAGATAGACGAGCTGATCAATACCCGCGCAAAGGGGTGGACTACCCAGAGAATGGGCAAGGTTGACCTTACTATTCTGCGCCTTGCCGTGTATGAGATAGTCTTTGATGAGGATATTCCCACAGGCGTGGCTATAAACGAGGCTGTAGAGCTTGCCAAGAAATTCGGGCAGGAGGAGTCGTCAAGCTTTGTCAACGGCGTGCTTGCCAAATTTACGGATTAAAGAACATTATTAATTATGAAAAATGTATATACGGTTTCACAGATTAATTCCTATATCAAAAATATGTTTACGCAGGATTATATGCTGCGGCTTGTTTATGTAAAGGGCGAGGTGAGTAACTGCAAATACCACTCATCAGGGCACATTTACTTTAAGTTAAAAGACGAAAATGGAATAATAGCATGTGTTATGTTTGCGGGAGACCGCAAGGGGCTTGGTTTTAAGCTTGAAGACGGGCAGCAGGTGGTGGTAGGCGGCGCTGTTGACGTTTATGAAAGAGACGGCAAATATCAGCTTTACGCCAGACAAATTACGCTCGACGGGGCGGGGCTTTTGTATGAAAGGTTTGAGGCTTTAAAGCGCGAGCTTGAAGGAATGGGAATGTTTTCAAGCGAGCACAAGCAGCCCGTGCCGAAATATATAAAGACGCTTGGCGTTGTGACGGCTCCTACAGGCGCGGCTGTGCGCGACATTATAAACGTTACAAAACGGCGCAATCCCTATGTGCAGATTATACTTTATCCTGCGATAGTGCAGGGCGATCAGGCGGCGCATAGCATAGCAGACGGCATACGCGCGCTTGAGGAATACGGAGTTGACGTGATTATAGTAGGCAGGGGCGGCGGCTCGATAGAGGAGCTGTGGGCGTTTAATGAGCGCGAGGTGGCGCAGGCGGTTTTTGACTGCCGTGTGCCCATTATATCAGCCGTAGGTCATGAGACGGACACTACAATCACGGATTTTGTCGCGGATTTGAGGGTTCCCACGCCGTCAGCGGCAGCGGAGCTTGCCGTATATCAGTATGATGAGCTTGAAGAAAAGCTGCAGGGCTTTCAGAATACGCTTAACCATATGGCGCGCAGACACATAGAAAAGCAGAGCGCCAGACTGGAAAAATACAGGCTGCGCGCAAAGTACCTTAACCCGCTGGGGCGCATACGTGAAAAGCGCAGCTACTGCGTCGATTTGGAGGAAAGGCTTTCATCGCTTATGAGCGCGAGGCTTGAAGACCAAAAACACAAGCTGGCGCTTTGCGCGGAGCGGCTAAAGGGCTTGTCTCCGCTTGAAAAGCTAAGCCAGGGCTATGCCTTTGTGGAGGACGGGGGCGGCAAAGCCATACGCAGCGTAAGAGATGTAAAGACAGACGACAGGCTCTGTATTTATGTAAAAGACGGCACGATTACGGCGCGCGCGTTAGATGCCAGGGAGGGAAAAATATATGGCGGATGAAACACAGAAGGAATTTGAGGAAATGCCGCTCGAGCAGACATTCGGGATGCTGGAGGAGGTACTGGAGACGCTCGAAAACGAGGAGCTTCCGCTCGAGGATGCGTTCAGAGTTTACATGGACGGCATGGCTCTAATCAAGGCATGCAATGACAAGATAGACAAGGTTGAAAAGAAGGTTCTCAAATTAAACGAAAATGGTGAGTTAGATGAGTTTTGACAGTGAATTAAAGGAAAAAACTTTAGAGATAGAAAAGCTGATTGCCTCATATCTTCCCGAGGAGAAAGGGTGGGCAAAAACGGTTATGTCGGCTATGAACTACAGCGTCATGGCGGGCGGCAAGCGTCTTCGCCCCATGCTTATGAGCGAGACCTTCAAAATGTTCGGCGGCTGCGGAAAAGAGATAGAGCCGTTTATGGCGGCTATCGAGATGATACACACATATTCGCTGGTGCATGACGACCTGCCCGCTATGGACAACGACGAGTACAGGCGCGGCAGGAAGACAACGCATATCGTGTACGGCGAGGCTATGGCGGTACTTGCGGGCGACGGGCTTTTAAACTATGCTTTTGAGACAGCGCTGAAGGCATTTGAGCTTGAAGACGCAGACCTTGACAAATGTTCAAGGGCGCTCTCAATACTTGCAAAAAAGGCAGGCATTTATGGAATGATAGGCGGTCAGACGGCTGATATAGAGGCGGAAAATTTAGGCACCGATGTGACGGAAGAACATCTGTTATTTATTCATGAGCACAAGACGGCGGCGCTTATACAGGCGGCTATGATGGTCGGCGCTGTACTTGGGGGAGCAGATGACAGCCAGCTTTCCATTATTGAAGACGCGGCATATAATATAGGCATTGCTTTCCAGATACAGGATGACATACTTGATGTCACGAGCACACTGGAAACATTGGGAAAGCCTGTCGGCAGCGACGAGAAAAACAATAAAACAACATACGTTACTCTAAAGGGAATAGACGAGGCAGGCGCGCAGCAGAAAGCGATGTCGGCTAAAGCCATAGAGCTTATCGAGGGCTTGGGCAGGTATGGCATAAAAAATGATTTTCTGCTGGAGCTTATACGCAGCCTGATTACTCGGATAAAATAAGTAAGACAGACAGACACGGGTGAGTACATTAATCAGGTATATTTGATTTTGGAGCGGACTCAGGGAGCATCATGCTTTGGAAGCATGCTTGGAAAGCAGGTAGTTATGATATTAGAAACGATAGAACGCGAAAATGACATAAAAAAGGTTGCGCCCGAGGACTGGAATCTCCTTGCGCAGGAGATAAGGGATTTCCTAATCCAGAAAATAAGCGTAACAGGCGGCCATCTTGGCTCTAACTTAGGCGCTGTGGAGCTCACAATGGCACTGCATCTAAGCCTTACCTTTCCAAAGGATAAGATAGTATGGGACGTAGGCCACCAGTCCTACACGCATAAAATTCTCACAGGCAGAAAGGCGGGCTTTGAAAACCTGCGCAAATACGGCGGCATGAGCGGATTCCCAAAGCGCAAGGAAAGCGACTGCGACTGTTTTGATACGGGGCACAGCTCCACTTCGATATCAGCGGGGCTTGGACTTGTCAAGGCAAGGGAGCTGCGAGGAGAGGACAACACGATTATTTCAGTCATAGGCGACGGCGCGCTCACAGGCGGCATGGCATACGAGGCGCTCAACAATGCCGCCCAGATGAAGGGCAATTTTATCATAGTGCTGAATGACAATAATATGTCCATATCAGAGAACGTAGGCGGCGTGTCAAAATATCTCAACAATATCAGGACAGCCGATAAATACCTCGATTTAAAGGAGGGCATATACAATTCCCTTATGGACACCAAGATAGGCGTGCCTATCGTCAAAAGCATACAGCGCGCCAAAAGCTCCGTAAAGCAGCTTGTCATACCTGGAATGTTCTTTGAGGACATGGGCATTACATACCTTGGACCAGTTGACGGTCACAACATAAACGCCATGATGAAGGTGTTAAGAGAGGCAAAGCGCTGCAAGACTGCGGTTATAGTGCATGTGATTACCCAGAAAGGAAAAGGATTTATTCCCGCGGAAAAGCACCCCGCGAGATTTCACGGCGCTGAGCCGTTTGATATAAATACAGGCCTCCCGCTAAAGCAAAAGACAAAGTCAAACTACACAGACGTATTTTCCACTGTAATGTGCAAGCTGGGAGAGCGCTGCGACAATTTAGTGGCTATAACTGCGGCGATGCCCGACGGCACAGGGCTCAAACGCTTTAGGAATATGTACCCAGAGAGATTTTTTGACGTGGGCATAGCCGAGGAGCATGCCGTTACCTTTGCGGCGGGGCTTGCGGCGGGCGGCATGAAGCCCGTGGTGGCTATTTATTCATCATTTCTGCAGAGGGCGTATGACCAGATTCTGCATGACGTATGCATACAAAACCTGCCCGTAGTGTTTGCGATAGACAGGGCGGGGCTTGTGGGCAGCGACGGAGAGACGCATCAGGGAATATTTGACCTTTCATTTTTGTCGTCGATTCCAAATATGCACATAATGGCGCCCAAAAATAAATGGGAGCTTTCAGATATGCTTAAATTTGCCATAGCTTTCAACGGTCCTATCGCTCTGCGGTACCCGAGAGGCGAGGCTTTTGACGGGCTGCGCGAGTACCGTGACATAATACATTTTGGAAAGGCTGAATGGATATATAAGGAGAAGGATATCGCGCTCGTGGCAGTGGGCAGCATGGTAAAGACAGCGCTTGCGGTAAGGGAAAGCCTGCAGCAGAAGGGCTGTTCGTGCAGCATAATAAACGCGCGTTTTGTAAAGCCGATAGACACGGAGATTTTAGACGAGGCATGCAATACGCACAAGCTTATAGTGACTCTCGAGGAAAATGTCGCAAGCGGCGGCTTTGGCGAGAAGGTAAGGGATTACATCGACGGCAGGCGCGCCGATGTGACGCTTTTGAACATAAACATTCCCGACGAATACGTAGAGCACGGCAATGTAGACATACTCCGCAAGGAAGTCGGCATAGATGAGGAAACAATAGTGCAAAGAATCACAGGGCTTTTATAGGCGGTTTTGATGTGTAAGCGATACAGAAAACATTAAGCTAAGCTCAATACAGCGCGGAAGCTTATGCCAAAGCTACCGTGACAATTTGCTATGATAATCAGGAAGTGATGGATTTTGAAGGAACGCTTGGACATTCTGCTTGTAAAACAGGGCTTTGCCGAGTCGCGCGAAAAGGCGAAGGCAGTCATAATGTCAGGCTGCGTCTATGTAAACGGGCAGAAGGAGGACAAGGCAGGCTCAATGTTTGACGAGAGCAAGGCAGGCATTGAGGTCAGGGGAAATGTCCTTAAATATGTAAGCCGCGGCGGTTTAAAGCTGGAAAAGGCGATAGAGCGCTTTGGTGTGGAGCTTGAGGGAAAGATATGTATGGACATAGGCGCGTCAACGGGCGGATTTACGGACTGTATGCTACAGAACGGCGCAAAAAAGGTGTATTCCATAGACACAGGTCCTGGACAGCTTGCATGGAAGCTGAGAAATGATGAGCGTGTCGTCTGTATGGAAAAGACAAATTTCCGTTACATAGAAAAAAATGACATTGACGACGACATAGATTTTGCATCAGTTGATGTGTCATTTATTTCTTTGGATAAGATACTTCCCGCCGCATACGGGCTGCTTAAAGAGGGCGCGCCTATGGTATGCCTGATAAAACCGCAGTTTGAAGCGGGGCGCGGCAACGTGGGCAAGAAGGGCATAGTGCGGGAGCCGTCAGTGCATATGGAGGTTATAGAGCGCGTATTCGGGTTTACGCTCGCTGACGGATATGAAATACTGGGGCTTGACTATTCGCCGATAAAAGGTTCCAAGGGAAATATAGAATATCTTATGTACATACGAAAATCAGGCGGCGCGCAGCAAAATGCGGCTGAACAAACTGAAGATGAGCAAAACAAAGCCGCACAGTACGCAGGCCTGATTAAGGAAACTGTAGACAATGCCCATAAAGCTTTGGCAGGCGATTTAAAGTAGTGGAAAAGGAGCATAAATGAGAACTTTTTTTATCTACGCAAACCAGTATAAGGACAGGGACGGCAAAATCAAGGATAAAATACGCTCATATCTGCTTGAAAAGGGCTGTACCTGCAGCGACAAGGTGGATTACACTGTAGATGCCGTGATAGTCATGGGCGGCGACGGCACAATGCTTGCCGCGGCGCACGAGTATGTGGGCAGGCATATACCTTTTATAGGGGTGAACCTCGGCACGCTGGGGTATCTCACGGAGATTGACATAGATGATATAGAGGGCGCGCTTGATGCGCTGATAGACGACCAGTACGATATCGAGATAAGAATGATGCTGAGCGGCATTCCAGTAATCGGCGGCGAGAGCATGAAGCCTCAGACCGCGCTGAACGATATTGTAATCAGCAGGAAGGGCGCGCTCCATGTCATTAACTTTAACATATATGTAAACGGACTTCTTTTAAGCACATACAGCGCAGACGGAATGATTATTTCCACGCCGACAGGCTCGACGGCGTATAATCTTTCGGTAGGCGGACCTATAGTGGAGCCGCGCGCGCGCATGATAATCATGACGCCGATCTGCTCACATTCGATGGTGAACAACCGCACCATAGTGCTTGCCGATGATGATGTCATAGACATTGAGATAGGCGAGTACAAGGCGGGCGAGCGTCAGGAGGTGGAGGCGAGCTTTGACGGCAGGGATCCCGTCAGCCTGAATGAGGGCGACAAGATAAGGATAATCCGTTCGGACAAGGTTGCCAAGATAATCAAGCTCGGCAGGGGGAGCTTTCTCGACACCCTGCAGAAGAAAATGAGCGTCTTTAAGGGATAAGGTAAAAGCCTATGAAAAAACAGAGACAAAAGGCGGTAACAGAGCTTATAGAAAAGTATGACATTGAAACGCAGGAGGAGCTTGCGGCGTATCTGAGGAAGGCAGGCTTTAACGTGACACAGGCGACTGTATCGCGCGATATAAGGGAGCTAAAGCTTACAAAGATATCCACGGGCAGCGGCAGGCAGAAATATATTGTCATAAAAAATGACGATACACGCCTTGGCGACAAATACATACGAGTCCTGCGCGACGGCTTTGTGTCAATGAACAAGGCTCAGAACATACTCGTCATAAAGACCGTGCAGGGCATGGCAATGGCAGTCGCGGCGGCGGTCGATGCGATGAAGCTTTCCGAGATAGTCGGATGCATTGCGGGAGACGACACAATCATGGCGGCTATTAAATCCGCCGACGAGGTGGATATAGTCATGGAAAAAATTGACGGAATATTAAACAGGTAATTGCGAGGCGTATTCTGCGTTCTTGAATGGAGTTTCGCAATCGGCTGTAAAGGCAAATATCAAGAGGAGAAAAAATGTTAATCAGCTTACATGTAAAGAACTTGGCATTGATAGAGGAAACAGAGGTAAATTTTGGCGAAGGGCTCAATATACTGAGCGGCGAGACAGGCGCGGGCAAATCAATCATCATAGGCTCAATCAATCTGGCGCTCGGCGCGCGCGCGGACAAGGATATGATTAGGAGCGGAGCGGAATACGCGCTTGTAGAGCTTGTCTTTCAGTTGGATAATGCGGCAATGGCTGACGCCGCAAGAGCGCTTGAAATCCCCGTGGAGGAGGACAATATAGTAATCATACAGCGCAAAATCCAGCCAAACCGCAGCATATTCAAGATATGCGGCGAGACAGCCACGACAAAGCAGATAAAGGCGCTTTCGGAGCTGCTCATAGACATACACGGACAGCACGAGCACCAGTCGCTTCTATATAAAAAGAACCATATGGAAATACTTGACTCCTTTTCGGGAGAGGAGCTTTCGGCATTAAAGGGTGAAATAAAGGAAAAATATTCACTTTACACAAAGCTGAAAAAAGAGCTTGATGAGCTTGGCACAGACAACGCTTTAGTGGCAAAGGAGCTGTCGCTTGCGGAGTTTGAGTACAAGGAAATAGAGGAGGCGGGATTAAGCGAGGGCGAGGATGACGAGCTTGAAACGCTCTACCGCAAAATGTCAAACAGCAGGAATATAGTGGAGGCGGCAGGAAAGGCATACCGTCTCACAGGCGGCGAGGGGCAGTCTGCGGCGGATGCCGTGGGACATTCCGTGAGAGAGCTTAGGGGCATAGAGGAGTATGACGAAAAGGCAAGGGAGCTTGCCGACGAGCTTGAAAATATCGACGCGCTTCTAAGCGATTTCAACAGAGAGCTTGCGGAATATATGTCCGACATGGAATTTGACGGTGAGGAATTTGCAAAGACAGAGGAGCGCCTTAACCAGATAAATCACCTGAAACTTAAATACGGCGGCAGCATATCAAAGACGCTTGAATACCAGAAAGAGCTTGCCGAGAAAATAGAGCGCCTGCAGAATGCCGACGCATACAAGGTGCAGCTTAATGACCGCATAGAAAAAGTGCACAAAGAGCTTGAAGCCATGTGCCGAAAGGCGTCGCAGATACGCCAAAAGGAGGCGAAAAAGCTTTCGGCGGATATGGTGACAGCCCTGAATGATTTGAACTTCCTTGATGTCAGGTTTGAGATACAGGTGCGCGGCGAAGGGGAAATTTCATCAAACGGCTATGATGACGTGGAATTTATGATATCCACAAACGTAGGCGAGCCGATGAAAAGTTTAGGGAGCGTTGCAAGCGGCGGCGAGCTGTCGCGGATAATGCTTGCGATAAAGACAGTGCTTGCCTCCCGTGATAAGATACCTACCATGATATTTGACGAGATCGACACAGGCATCAGCGGAAAAACAGCATGGAAAGTATCGGAAAAGCTTGGCGCGCTGTCAGAAAGCCACCAGATTATATGCATAACCCATCTCCCGCAGATAGCGGCGATGGCGGACTGCAGCTTCAAGATAGCAAAGAGCGCGGCGGACAACAGGACTACGACAGACATAACAAGGCTTGATGAGGCGCAGACAGTAGACGAGCTTGCCAGAATGCTTGGAGGAGAGGATATAACCGACACAGTGCGGGAAAATGCAAGGGAACTTATAGCTACGGCTAACAATAAAAAGAAAAACAGATAAGATGGAGGTTATGGAGATGGAACTAAAAGATTTTATGGACCTGAGCAAGCTTCAGGAAATTCAGGACAACTTTTCAGATGCCACAGGGCTTGCGGCAATCGCTGTAGGCACTGACGGAAAGTATCTCACTGAGGGCAGCAATTTCACTGACTTTTGCATGAAGTACACGCGGGGTTCTGTTGAGGGCAATAAGCGCTGCGTCAAGTGCGATAATGAGTGTACGGGCACATATTTCTGCCATGCGGGGCTTATGGATTTTTCGGTTGACATAATGGTAAACGGTGAGAAGGTCGGCTCCATTATCGGCGGACAGGTGCTGCCAAAAGAGCCCGACGAGGAGGAATTTAGAAAAACAGCCGCGGAGCTTGGCATAGATCCCGACAAATATATACAGGCGCTGCACAAAGTGCCCGTGAGCACGGAAAAGAGAATACGCGCCGCGTCAAATCTTTTGGGAATTATAGTCAACCAGCTTGTAAACCTTGAATACTTTAAGTTCCACAACGCGGGCAGGCTTGACTCCGTTAAGGACGATATAAGGAAGTCAGGGGAGCTTATAGGCCGCATAAACGAGAATACAGGACACCTTAAGGGCATAGCCAAGAAACAGACGATACTTTCGCTGAACGCTACCATAGAGGCGGCAAGAAGCGGCGAGGCAGGCGTAGGCTTTGCAGTCGTGGCAAAAAGCATGCAGGACCTTTCAAGCCAGTCGGCGGGCATCTACAACGATATCGAAAGCTCAGTGTCAGAGATAACAAGCCTTATCAGCTCAATGACAAAGCTGTTTGATGACGGCGAATAATCGGGCTTTGATTAAAGCGCAAAAACAGCATAGATAGTAAAAAATGAAAAGCGATAAAAAAGAGCAGGGGCAGCGCGGCGGCGGTTCCTGCTCTTTTTTCAGAAAATATTTACGGCTTAAAATCCTTCAATGCTGAATCTTGCGGCATTTACAGGCACGTTAAATTCGCTTGTATAAATTTGTCCTACGCCAAGTCCGCTTAACGACTGTCCCGCAGTGGGGAGAGCGCCGCAGTAGAGGTGTACCTTTGAAAGCATATTGCCCATAGCATCATAAAAATAACCATAGCACCCCCATGTGGTGTAATCCGAATCGCCGACAGCCGCTACCTGGTATGTGAGCTTAAGGGTTTTCTTGTACACGCCAAAATCCCTGTATTTGTTAAAGTCATAGGGCGTAAATTCATACCCCGTAAGTACGCAGTAGTTGTCGCGGTTAGTCCCAAGCTTAGCAGGAACCTCCATTATTAAGGGGCTTGCGTTTACGGATGCGTATGCCACTACGGCAGGATTATCCATATGTACTATGGCGATTACTGCGGAGCCGTCCCCGACATAATCAATCTGGAAATTGGCTATATTTGCCATTGATGCCGTGGGAGTGACGGCAGCCACATTTGGGTTCGAGGACACGCAGGCAAGCCTTGACGCGTCAAAGCCTTCGCCCAATGCCGCCACGAGAGTGGCGCTTGCCCCCTCGGTAAGGTTAATCACGTCGTCCGACAGGATAAGCCCGTTGCCAATGCTGGGATTTGCCGACGCGGTAATGTTAAAAGAAAGCGCCGCGCCAAGCAGGACAGCCATAGAAATTATGGCAGAAGCAAGCCGTTTGAAAAATTTTTTCATAGTAATCCCTCCATTCCGCTTTTAACGGCTAAAATAGCAGCGCAGCATGCATAGATGCCACGCTTACAATAGTATAAGGCATATTTCGCAAAAATGAAAGTCAAGTATTATAAAAAAAAATTAAAATTTATATCTTTCCCCTTTAATTATCGTGACAATTCGTATAAAATAGATGAGAAAATGCTTAATTTAGTTGTCTAAGGCGGTATGGAGGGATTATTATGAAAAGCAGAAAAAGAAGACTTGCAATGCTTTTATGCGCGGCAGTTACAGCGGCAATGCTGGGCGGCTGTTCAGAGGAGGCTGCGGAGGAGACAGCGGAAGACGTAGCGGTAGTGGAGGCGGCTAATCCTGAGATTGGCGATTTAAAGCTTAGCGGCGATTTTATAGCGACATTAAATCCTGATGAATCTGTCTATGTCATACCTATGGCGACAGCAGAGGTGCTGGAGGTAAAGGTGGCGGCAGGAGATAAGGTGGAGGAAGGCGACGTGCTTGCCGTGCTTGACGACACAATGGCGCAGTACACGGTAAAGAGCGCGCAGCTTGGCCTTGATACGGCAAGGACTAACCACGATATAAACTTTGGAGAGGGAGCGACATTGCTCAACGATATGTCCGCAGACAATGAGCTTTCGGGAACGGAGGATAATATAACTGATTATCAGGAGCAGTATTATAACGCAATGAGCTCCCTCGAGGACGCAAAGCAGAAGCTTAAGGATAAGGAAGACGAGTATGAGGCGTTAAAGGAGGAGTATGATTATAAGGATGATGTTGATGAAATAAAGGATTATGCGGAGGAATTGGCGAATCAGGCTAAAGACAAGGCAAATGAGCTTTCAGAAAGAGCCACAGAGAAAATGCTTGCGCCTGCTGCAAAAGCTTTGCCGAGCGGTTCTGGAATGACACAGGAGCAGTTTATAGCTTCAGATCCCGAATTAAGGGAGCTTAGTAAGGAGGCAAATGACCTTTCACAGCAGGCAAGCGATGCTGCCACGCGCTATCAGAATGCCGCGACAAAAGATGCCACGATTCAGGCGGAGATTAAGGGCTACAAGCAGCAGATCAGTGGTTACGAAACAACCATAGAAGGCTACCAAAACGCTGTTGACAGCTATTACGAGGGCTACAGCCAGCAGGTAGTGGCGCAGGAAATTCAAAACGGCGAGCTGCGTGAGGACAGCAGACAGCTCTCTGAAAACAACATTACCAGCGCGCAGCTGCAGGTCGAGCAGGCAAAGGAGAACCTTGAAAACTACACTATCACGGCGACGATATCAGGCGTTATAGAAGCCGTAAACATTGATGTACACGACTTTGCGTCATCAAGCAATCCCGCCTTTGTCATATCAAACAAGGACACAATGGTTGCTACATATTATGTGAGTGAGGACGTGCGCAACACATTTTCAACAGGACAGAAAATAACCATCACAAAGGACGACAAGACATACGACGGCGAGATTATAGAGATAGGCGGCGCGGTGGACGCGACCACGGGACTTTTCCGCATCAAGGCAAGCGTCAAGGGCGACACGTCAAATCTGCTGTCAGGCACGAGGGCGACAGTGACTACAGATACATACCACGAAAACAACGTGCTCATCATACCATATGATGCCGTATATTACGACGGCACACAGGCATATGTCTATACGGTAGTTGACCAAAAGGCGCAGAGGAAAGATATAACCACGGGCTTATACGACCTTGACAATATAGTAGTAACTGACGGGCTCACAAAAGATGACCTTGTAATCACTACATGGTCAGCGCAGCTGCGCGAGGGCGTAACTGTCTCTGTCAGTGAAGGCGAATAAGGAGGCGGGACAAGATGAACTCCTTGACAAAATTAGCATTAAAAAGACCTGTTTCCGCATTATTGATTGTGCTTGCGCTTGCCGTATTCGGCATAAGCTCGCTGTTTGGGTTTAAGCTTGAGCTTACGCCGGACATGGAGCTGCCCATGCTCTTTGTGCTTACAATGTACCAGGGCGGCGATCCAGAGACGACGCAGACGCTTGTCACAGAGGTTATAGAGGATTCGGGAGAAACGCTTGCAGGCGTCGACTCAATAGACTCGCAGACTACGGCTGACATATCAATGGTAATGTTTTCATACGACTATGGGACTGACATTGACGAGGCGTATTCGGATTTGCGCAGCGCCCTTGACACGGCTTCCCTGCAGCTTCCTGACAACGCGACAGATCCTGTCATTGTGGAAATGAATATGGACGCGCAGGACGTAATGACACTGTCAGTCACCACGACGGGCGATACGGATGTATTCGCCTTTGTCGAGGACGAGGTTATTCCTGAGCTTGACAGAGTGGCGGACATAGCGGACACCACAGTCACAGGCGGACAGGGCGAATACGTAAAGATAGAGCTCCACAAGGACAAAATGCAGCAGTACGGCTTGTCAATGTCCGACATTTCCACATATATAGCTACCACGGATTTTACCATACCCATCGGCAGCGTCAATCAGGGCTCGCAGTCCGTCAGCGCGTCAGCGTCATCAAAGCCTGAAAATCTGATGGATCTGCAGAACACGCCGCTGTTTACAAACAGGGGCAGCGTAATCACGCTCTCGGATATAGCCACAGTCACAATGGCGACAAACGATTACAGCAGCATCAGCCGTTTCAACGGCAATGAAAGCATAAGCATAGGCATTGCCAAGACGCAGAGCGCGGGCACTGTAAATGTATCGCGCGAGGTCAAAAAAATCGTTGAAAAGGTTTCGGCGATTAATCCCGCGGTACACATAGACATAGCATATGACGCGGCGGACAGCATTATTTCGTCTTTAAGCTCAGTAGGACAGACGCTTATATTGGGCGTGCTGTTCTCAATGCTCATACTTTTTATCTTTTTTGGGGATATTAAGGCAAGCCTTATAGTGGGCAGCTCTATGCCTATCTCGCTTTTGGCTACGCTGATTTTTATGAGCTTTGCAGGCTTTTCGCTTAATATAGTGACAATGGGCGCGCTCGTAATCGCCATAGGTATGATGGTTGACTCTTCAATCGTCGTGCTTGAGAGCTGTTTCAGGATAAAAGACGAGGAGCCTGATTTCAAGACTGCGGCGCTTGTCGGCACGAAGGTAGTCGGACAGTCGGTATGCGCCTCTACAATCACGACGGTGGTGGTTTATCTTCCGCTTGCGATAATGGACGGACTGGCGGGACAGATTTTCTCGGAGCTTGGCTACACCATTATCATAGCCATGCTTTCATCACTGATAGTCGCGCTCACGCTTATTCCGATTTTCTTCTGGAAATATAAGCCGAAGGAAAAGAAGGACACAATCGTAAACAGGGCGCTTGCAAAAATAGGTCATGGCTACAAGACGCTGTTAAAGCATATCATGCTCAAAAAGAAGACAGTTATGCTTGTTTCAGTCGCTCTCCTTGTGATAGCGTTTATGCTTGCGGGACAGCTCGATCAGGAGCTTATGTCGGCTACAGGCTTGGACAACGTCAGCATCACGGTTGAGCAGCGCAGCGGTACAAGGCTTGAGGTAATAGACGAAAACATCAAGCCGATAGAGCAGATGGTAATAGACGATCCCGATTTTGACGGCTGCAATGTTTCCATCAGCGGCTCTACGGCGACTATCACGGCGTACCCGTCGGCGGACACGGACAAGAGCGTGACCGAGCTCGTTGACATTTACAATGAAAAGCTCAGCGATTCTACAAATATGAGCATTATTGTCGCGGCATCAGGCAGCGGCATGACGTCAATGCTCAGCGTAGGCGCTTCGACAGAGATAGATCTTAGCGGAGATAACCTTGACGATTTAAAAATAGCCGCAAGGCAGGTAGAGCAGATTATGCTTTCCACACCAGGCGTAATAAAAGCGTCGAGCGATATCACGTCAGGCGCGTCGCAGGCAAAAATACAGATAGATCCGCTAAAATGCATGAATATGGGGCTTACGGCAGTGCAGGTGGCAAGCCAGATGTATAATGCCGCGAGCGGCATAGAAGTAATGCAGATGAACATAGGCACGGAGGAATACTCTGTCATGCTCGAATTCCCCAAGGGCAGCTATGATGAGATGAATCAGCTGCTTAACCTAGACATAAGCACGCAGTTTGGCATGATTACGGTTGATGACGTGGCTGACGCGGTTTATTCTGACGTGCCCGAGACGCTGATTAGGAGCAACGGCAAATATCAGGTGGCAGTCACGGCGTACACCACAGACGCTGAAAAATTCAACGCGCAGAACGCAATCAACGAGGCAGTGGCGGCGGCGCAGTTCCCAGAAGGCGTAGCGCAGACGCAAAGCCTTATGATAGAGATGATGATGGAGGAGTTCCAGTCTATCGGCGTAGCGATTTTGACCGCGGTATTTTTGATTTTCCTTGTTATGGCAATGCAGTTTGAGTCGCCTAGATTTTCGCTGATGGTAATGCTGAGCATACCGTTCAGCCTTATCGGTTCATTTTTCCTGCTGTTTATCACAGGCTCGACGCTGAATATGACATCAATGATGGGCGTGCTGATGCTTGTCGGAATAGTCGTAAACAACGGTATCCTGTATGTAGACACGACTAACCAGCTGAAGGAAAATATGCCGTTAAACGACGCGCTTATGGAGAGCGGCAGCATCCGTCTGCGGCCTATCCTTATGACGACGCTCACCACCATACTTTCAATGATACCGATGATATTTACCAAAAATGAAAACGCGGCGATGATGAAGGGAATGTCGCTTATTATTATCGGAGGCCTTATCACTTCCACGCTGCTGATTTTGCTTTTGCTGCCAAGCTTTTATCTGCTTATGAGCAAGCAGGGCAGGCGCGAGGCAAAGGAGAGAAGACGTTTAAAGCGTGAGGCAAGGCGCGGAAGGAAAAACAAGGAAAATAAAGAGGACAAGGAAAGCGGGGAAAATAAGGAGAAAAAGAAGGACAGGAAAAACAAAAAATAACATAAAAATTTACATAATGATTTTCTGAAAAATCCATATACTACTCATATTGATTAATTAAAGATTTGGGCGGCTGCAGTGCGGCAGCGGCTTAAAGGCTTTGTGTGATTTTACGTGAAACAGAAGGTAGTGGTATTGGATTGAATATTAGAAGGCGTTATATTTTATTTTTATATATATTCCTTGGCTTTGCCTTGGGCTTGTTCTGCTGGGCGACATACGCGCATTACCAAAACGCTGTTCCCGAAAAAATCAGAATAAAGGCAGGCACAAGCGAGGAGATAAATTTAAGAGTTCCCGCGTCGGGGATAATCAGCACAGATTCAGAAACAGTGCTTTCGCTAAACCAGCCCGTTACTATTGTAGCGGGCGAAAATATAAGCTCCTGCGAAATGCAGCTAAAGCTTTTCGGCGTGCTGCCGCTTAAAAATATAGATATAGAAGTAATAGAAAACACATACCTCACGCCTGTGGGCATGCCAATCGGCATTTATGTAAAAACGCAGGGCGTGCTCGTCATAGACACGGGCAGCTTTATGGGCGCTGACGGCACGGAACACGCGCCGTCGCAGTACAAGCTCCAGTCGGGCGATTATCTCACGGCAATGGACGGAATACCAATCACGGACAAGCGTCAGGTGCAGCAGTATGTGGCGGCAGGCGGAGGGGAGGAGATAATATTTCAGGTCTCAAGAAATGATACAGTCATAGAGGTAAAAGTCGCACCCGAAGCCGACGAAAACAATTCCTACAAAATAGGCACATGGCTGCGTGACAGCGCACAAGGCATAGGCACTATGACATATATAGACTCGCAGAACCGTTTTGGCGCACTGGGACATGGCATAAACGATATAGACACAGGCGAGCTCCTAAAGCTGGGCAACGGTCTTTTGTACCACACGGAAATAGTGGCGGTAAAACGTGGGGAAAAAGGCACTCCTGGAGAGCTAACAGGCGTTATTGAATACAAATCAGAAGAAGTATCAGGCGTTATTGTGGACAACACCTTGGAAGGAATATACGGCGTAGCAAACACAAGGCTGCTGGAAGAACTCTCCGAAGAAAACACAGCGCTCCCCGCGGCGTTAAAACAGGAGGTAACAACAGGCTACGCGCAGATTTTATGCTCAATAGACGGCATTCCGCGCTATTACGACATAGAAATAACCCGCCTTAATACAGGCGCGGAAACCGTAAATCGGCAAATCTCCCTCAGAGTAACCGATCCAGAGCTTTTGGAGATGACAGGCGGCATAGTCCAAGGCATGAGCGGCGCCCCCATAGTCCAAAACGGCAAATTCGTAGGCGCCGTAACACATGTCCTAGTCCAAGACTCTACCAAAGGCTATGGCATATTCATAGAAGATATGCTGGGGCATTAAACCATAAAGCGTATAAACCAAGTAAAGCGTGCCAATCAAGTAGCCCTCGCAGGGGAATATCTATTCTCCTGCGAGGGCGACCTGACCGAAAAAATAATAGTAATCATAATATAATAATAACAGGAAGGATTGATATTTTATATGTCACAAATATCCCAAAGCCACATCAGAAATTTCTGCATAGTAGCCCACATAGACCACGGCAAATCCACCCTAGCAGACAGAATAATAGAAAAAACAGGCCTCCTTACAAGCCGCGAAATGCAAGACCAAGTGCTTGACAACATGGATCTGGAAAGAGAACGGGGCATAACAATCAAAGCCCAGGCAGTCCGCACAGTATATAAAGCCCAAGACGGCGACGAATACATTTTAAACCTGATAGACACCCCAGGTCACGTCGACTTCAACTACGAAGTAAGCCGCGCCTTAGCCGCATGCGACGGCGCAATACTTGTAGTAGACGCCGCCCAGGGCATAGAAGCGCAGACGCTCGCAAACGTCTATCTCGCCTTAGACCATAATCTCGACGTATTTCCAGTAATAAATAAAATCGACCTTCCCAGCGCCCGCCCCGACTGGGTAAAAAACGAAATAGAAGACGTAATCGGGCTTGAGGCGCAGGACGCCCCCCTCATTTCAGCCAAAAACGGCGTAGGCATAGAAGACGTACTCGAAGCCATAGTACATAAAATCCCCGCGCCAGGCGGAAAAGCCGAAAACCCCCTGCAGGCGCTTATTTTCGACTCCTTTTATGATTCATATAAAGGCGTAATCGTATTCTGCCGCGTTATGGAGGGCAGAGTTGCCAAAGGGACAAAAATAAAAATGCTTGCTACAGGCGCAGTATTTGAAACAGTAGAGGTTGGCTATTTCGGCGCAGGCCAGCTTATTCCGTGCGACGAGCTCTCAGCAGGAATGGTAGGCTACCTCACCGCCTCCATAAAAAACGTAAAGGACACCACAGTAGGCGACACAGTCACAGACGCCGACCGACCATGCGCAAGCCCGCTGCCAGGCTATAAAAAAGTGCAGCCGATGGTGTACTGCGGACTTTACCCCGCAGACGGCGCAAAATATCCAGACCTAAGAGACGCTCTCGAAAAACTGCAGCTGAACGACGCCTCGCTTTTTTACGAGCCAGAAACCTCAATAGCACTGGGCTTTGGCTTTAGATGCGGCTTTTTAGGGCTTCTTCACCTTGAAATCATTCAGGAACGCCTTGAAAGGGAGTATAACCTTGACCTAGTCACTACAGCCCCAGGAGTAGTATATAAGGTTTATAAAACAAACGGAGAGGTGATAGAGCTCACCAACCCCTCAAATCTCCCCGATCCGTCGGAAATAGCATACATGGAGGAGCCGATAGTAAATGCGGAGATAATGGTGACGACAGAATTTATAGGCTCAATCATGGAGCTTTGCCAGGAGCGGCGCGGCAGGTATATAAGCATGGAGTACGTCGAGGAGACAAGAGCCGTGCTGAAATACGAGCTGCCGCTCAACGAAATCATCTACGACTTTTTTGACGCCCTCAAGTCGCGCTCACGCGGCTACGCGTCATTTGACTATGATTTAAAAGGCTACGAAAAATCAGAGCTTGTAAAGCTTGACATACTCATAAATAAAGAGGAGGTAGACGCGCTTTCGTTTATAGTGCATAAAGAATCCGCCTATGAGCGCGGCAGGAGAATGTGCGAGAAACTAAAAGACGAGATACCGCGCCACCTGTTTGAAATACCCATTCAGGCGGCAGTAGGCGGCAAGGTCATAGCCCGCGAGACAGTCAAGGCAATGCGCAAAGACGTGCTTGCAAAATGCTACGGCGGCGACATAACGCGAAAGAAAAAGCTCCTTGAAAAGCAGAAGGAGGGCAAAAAACGCATGCGCCAGATAGGAAATGTCGAGATACCCCAAAAGGCGTTTATGGCAGTGCTAAAGCTTGACAACGAATAAAATATATTTAAGCCGCCAAACGCGGTACGGAGGGATTGGATATGAAGACGCTCGGAGTTTATATTCATATCCCTTTTTGCGTGCGCAAATGCGTATATTGCGACTTCCTTTCCGCGCCTGCGGCAGAAGAAACGCAGAAGAAATACGTTGCCGCGCTCAAAAGGGAAATAGAGCAGAACGCCCCGTTTTACAGGGATTACACAGTGGAAACAATATTTTTTGGGGGAGGCACCCCCTCAATCCTGAAAGCGGAGCGCATAAAAGGCATTTTAAATGTGCTAAAAGTACATTATAACATAGCCAAAACAGCGGAAATTACTCTGGAGGCAAATCCAAAGACCACCGACTACGAAAAGCTTTGCGCGCTAAAAATAGCAGGCATAAACCGCCTGAGCATAGGACTCCAGTCAGCAGATGACAGAGAACTAAAAATACTGGGGCGTATTCATACCTATAAAGACTTTCTGCAGACATACGGCGACGCGAGAGCCGCAGGCTTTGGCAACATAAACGTTGACCTTATTTCCGCGCTGCCGTCACAGACGCTTGAAAGCTGGATAAATACTCTTGAAAAAGCTGTATCGCTCACCCCGCCGCCCGAACACATATCAGCCTACAGCCTGATTGTGGAGGAGGGCACGCCGCTGTATGAACATTTGGAGCAGTTCCCCCCCATTCCTGACGAGGAAACAGAGCGCCAGATGTACTACGAAACAAAGCGCATTTTGGAAAGACATGGCTATGAGCGCTACGAAATATCAAACTATGCAAAGCAAGGCTGCGAAAGCCGCCACAACCGCATATACTGGCAGCGGGGGATATCACACACGCACGATTACGTGGGCTTTGGCTTGGGCGCGTCGTCAACCGTCGGAAACAGCCGCTGGAAAAATACTTCTGATATGTCGTCATATCTTAATGGTGCAAATATAAAGGAGGATCAGCAGACGCTTTCGGAAAACGATTTGATGGAGGAATTTGTATTTCTGGGGCTGCGCATGACGGCGGGCATATCAGCGGCGGAATTTCACAGAACATTTCAAAAAAATATCGAGGATATTTACAGGGAGCCTATAGAAAAATGGACTTCACAGGGACTTCTTGCGCGGGACGGCGACATTATCCGCCTTACGGACAAGGGACTTGACTTTAGCAACACCGTCTTTGCGGATTTTATTCTGTAGTGGATAGGCACTTAAAAAACGTTTTTCACATAGAATATTAGAAATAAAGTCCGCGGGGGGCGTTCCTTGAAGACCTTCGAGCAACCATTATCAATGCAGGAGGAAGGCGAATATCTGGCGCTAATGCACGGCGAGGATAAAGAAGCAGCCCATAGGGCGCGGCAAATTCTGATAGAAAGAAATCTGCGGCTTGTGGCGCATGTGGCAAAAAAGTACGCAGGCAGCGGCGAGGATATGGAGGATTTGATATCAATAGGCACGATAGGACTTATAAAGGCGGTAAACACCTTTAATGCACAAAAAGGCAGCCGCCTTGCAACATACGCGGCAAGATGCATAGACAACGAGCTTTTGATGATGTTTCGGGTGCGCAAAAAAATAACGAGGGAAATATCGCTTTATGAGCCGATTGGCACGGATAAGGAGGGCAATGAGATAAACCTGCTCGACATCTGCGAGCAGGAGCAGAGCGACATAGTCGAGGACATGGACACAGCCGCCAAAATCAAATGCCTGTCAAGGCTCATAGAGGAAAAGCTTGACAGCAGGGAGCGGCAGATAATAAAGCTTAGATACGGCGTGCTGAGCGGCAGCGACGGCACGGAAATGACGCAGAGGGACATCGGAAAGCTGCTGGGCATTTCGCGCAGCTACGTTTCAAGGATAGAAAAAAAGGCGCTTGGAAAATTAAAAATCGGACTGCAGGAGGCAAAGCTGTATTAATTTTTTATATCTTTTGGCATATGACGATGCCCGTGGCTATGCAGTATTCAAGAAGTATGATATTGATGAAGTCTTTAAGGATGCAGAGGTGTTTGACCTTTCGATATTAAAAAAACAGTATCCCAATGGATTTGATCAGCCGTATAATGCGGTAGTGGTGATTGGGCGAATGAAGTATGAGGGAGATATTACAGAAGTCCATAATGAGAAATTCGGATATTTCAAGTTTTTAGGTATCTTTAATGAAGAATAATTATGGTAAGCTGTGATGCTCTTTTCATAGAGAGGTTATATTTCTGGCATATCACAATGGCGGGAACCGACATTTGATTAATATGCAAACAATGAATATGGCGGCCACGTATGTGACCGCCATCAAAATGTTATATGGAGGTGTTACTATTGTTTAGTAATATAAGTAAATCATTAACAAGAGAAGATATAGAAACAATGGAATCAGAGTTAGGCATACCTCCAAAGTTTGCTCGGGTACGATTGTTACCCACAAGGCGTTTGGCGCAGGGCAGGTCAAAGGAGTCGATGGAGGCATCATTGTCGTCTCCTTTGGGGGCGAGGATAAAAAATTCCAGTTCCCCGACGCTTTTGAGGAGGGTTTCCTAAAATTGGACGAGGAATAAAAATCCCTTTGGGACAAATGGCGCATTATCCGAGATAAACAGGTCAAAGACAATGAATACAAGCATTTCAAAACGATAATCTCAGATAATTAGAGACTAGCTCAATTCCACTCGTTGGCGGTCAGAAAATCCCGAATATTCCTATGCTTTATTCCATTTCGGCTCATGTCAATCTCGTCCATCGTAACGACATATTTAGGAAAATTGTCCCGTATCAGGTCGTAAACGCCAAATTCCCGCATAACCGTATCTTCCGAGGCAAGCAGATAGGCAACCTGAACATAGAGCTTTTCATTACGCTTATGGCAGACAAAATCAATTTCCCTGTTCCCATATCTGCCTACTGTTACCTTGTATCCACGCCTAAGAAGCTCCATGTAAACAATATTTTCAAGAATTAGGTTGATGTCACGCATATTCCCACCAAACACAGCCTCTCTGATGCCGTGGTCGGCAATATAGTATTTTTCATTTGATGCGAGTATCTGCTTACCCTGCAAATCCTCCCTTTTGACCTGATAAAGAAAGTATGCGTCGCAGCAGTATTTGATATAGTTCAACACAGTCTCTGCCGCTACGGTACGCTGCTCGCTTTTTAGAAACTTTACAAGTGATGTTGCGGAGAAGGCAGTCCCGACATTTGCCATTGCATAGGCAATTATCCGTTCCAGCAGATCGATATCGCGCACCTTGTTCCGCTTGACAATATCCTTGAGCTGGACAGAATTAAAAACATCTGTCAGGTACTGTCGGGACGGTTCCTCGGCATAGTGAAGGTTTGCAAGATACGGCATTCCGCCGGACACCAGATACTTTTGAAAACATTGCTGCACCGTAGCGTCTGAGTCGACCGTATGATAAAGCTTCAAAAACTCCGAGAAGGAAAACGGATAAATCACAAATTCCACATACCGCCCGCCGAGGTACGTCGCAAGCTCCCCCGACAGGAGTTTTGCGTTTGAGCCAGTGATGTAAATGTCACAGTCAAGGGAGATGCGCAGAGAATTGACACACTTCTCCCAGCCCTCAACCTCCTGAATTTCATCAAAAAACAGATATACTTTCCCTTCAATGTCTTTTGCCCTTTTCAGGATTTCTTCGTGAAGCGTATTTGCAGTAAGAATACGTGAGTTCCTCATATCCTCAAAATTAATTGAGATAAAATGTCCAGCCGAGATGCCTGATTCAGTCAGTTCCTCCTTTATCAGCTCCAGCATGACAGATTTTCCGCTTCGCCTTATTCCAGTCATGACTTTGATAAGGTCATTCCCGATAAATGGACGGATACGGCTCATATAGGTCTCACGTTTAATCATGAAAATCATCCCCTTTTTGTAAGTATTTTTAGTATATGCCAAATATAGTGGAAAATCAAGACAATTATCAGGATTTTATAATGTATAACTTATAAATTTAAATCTTGAACACAAATTAAAGATTATATGAAACGTTTTAAATTCTAAACTTTCACACAGCAGCATGCCGAATAAGCATGCATGCATTACGCGTGTAAAAAATATTATTGTTTTGTATTAATTTTTACATTTCAAACGCTATTTTTCCCAAAAATATTGTCAATATGAAAACTTTGTGATATAAATACCAATTACAGGCTGAAAATTTTTATGCATCAACGAAAGGAGCAGTTAATGTACAGCAGAGTTATCACAGGGACAATATACGGAATAGGCAGCCGCCTTGCATATGTCGAGACCGACTGTTCAAAAGGCATGCCAAGCTTTGAGATGGTAGGGCAGCTAAGCGGAGAGGTAAAGGAGGCAAAGGAGCGTGTCCGCGTATCGCTTAAAAATGCAGGAATGGAGATACCGCCCGCGCGCCTCACAGTGAGCATATCTCCCGCGGATATGCGCAAGGAAGGCGCATCATATGATTTGCCGATAGCCATAGGCATACTCATTTCACTGGGACACCTTGATGAGCAGCAGGTAAAGGACACACTCATCATAGGCGAGTTGGGGCTTAACGGCGAGGTCAAGGCAGTAAAAGGCGTGCTTCCCATAGTGCAGAGGGCAAAGGAGGAGGGCATAAAATGCTGTATTCTGCCAAGCGCAAACGCAGGTGAAGGCGCAATTATAGAGGGCATAGACATAATAGGAGTAAATGATTTAAAACAGACAATAGATTATCTTTCCGAGAATAGCTGTGGCAGGGCGCAGATGATAAAACCCGCAAAAGCCGCCCCTGAACAGCTTGACGCAGATGAGTACGACGTTGATTTTTCCGAGATAAGCGGTCAGGAAAATGTAAAGCGCGCGGCGGAGATAGCGGCGGCAGGCTTTCACCATATGCTTATGATAGGACCTCCCGGCTCTGGCAAGACCATGATAGCAAAGCGCATACCTACGATTTTGCCAAGCCTTACAAGGGAGGAGGGCTTGGAGGTATCGTCAATATACAGCGTAGCGGGGCTGCTTGACGACAAACGCGCATTAATAAGGACACGACCTTTTCTAAATCCGCATCACACCATATCGGAGCAGGCGCTTGCAGGCGGCGGACGCATACCAAAGCCTGGACTTATATCGCTTGCGCACAGAGGAGTCCTGTTTATGGACGAGCTTCCCGAATTTAAGAAAAACACGCTGGAAATACTGCGCCAGCCGCTCGAAGATAAAAAAATACATATAGCGCGCACATACGCAAGCTACACGTACCCCTCCGATTTTATGCTTGTGGCGGCAATGAATCCATGCCCATGCGGGTATTTCCCTGACAGAAACAGGTGCAAATGCTCATACACAGACGTAAAGCGCTACGTGTCAAAAATATCAGGACCTATAATGGACAGGATAGACCTTACGGTGGAAGCGCCAAAGGTGGAAATAAAACAGCTTTCAGCGGCTAAAAAGACGGAGAGCAGCAAATCAATAAAGGCGCGTGTTGAAAAAGCGCGTGTCCGCCAGCTTGAACGCTATGAAGGGACACGCTACCGATTCAATGCCGAGCTTGGCGTAGAGGATATTAAAAAATATTGTCCGCTTGGCGCAAAGGAGCAGGAGCTTATAGAACAGATTTTTAATGTAATGAATCTTTCAGCCAGAGTGTACCACAAGCTTATAAAAGTGGCGCGCACCATAGCGGATTTGGACGGCAGCGGCAAAATAACCACAGACCACATAAGCGAGGCGGTAAGCTACCGTATAACAATATAACTTAAATATAAACCGCAGCCCGCAAAATGAAATATATCATCATATTAATTTAGTATATTATATAGAAGAAATGTACACTAATAATCAAAGAAATGGGAGATAACGCTGCACGGCAGCAAACAAAAAAATATGAGTATAAACGAAGAAAAAATATACGCCTGCTGGATTGACGCAGGCTTAGGACTAAGCCGACAAAAAAAGCGCCTCCTGCTTAAAGCCGCGGGCTCTGCAAGACAGGCGTACAGCTTAGTCATAAACAGCAGTTCAGGAATGTTAGAGGCGGTGATAGGGGCTCAGGACAGCCAAAGCCTCACACAATACCTGAAAACCATTACGCCGCAGGGACTTTACGAGCTCCTTGAGGAAAGGGCGATAAACTACACGTATTTTATGGAAAGCGATTATCCGCAGAAATTTGTGGACATACCCGATGCGCCATTCGGCATATTCTATAAGGGAGAGCTCCCAAATGAAAATTCCGTGTCTGCCGCTGTCATAGGCGCAAGAAAATGCACCGAGTACGGCAGATATATGGCGGAAAAAATCGCAGGAGAGCTTGCCCAGAGAGGCGTAGACATCATAAGCGGCATGGCGCTTGGAATAGACGGCATGGCACAGAGCGCCGCCATAAAGGCAGGCGGCAAAACCTATGCCGTGCTTGGGGGCGGGGTTGACAATATCTACCCTGCGTCAAACAGTGAGCTTTACTACGAAATCCTAAAAAACGGCGCAGTCATATCAGAGTACGCCCCAGGGACAAAGCCGCAGAAGTGGCAGTTTCCCATACGCAACAGGCTCATAAGCGCACTGTCAGATGTAGTGGTAGTGATAGAGGCAAACGAAAAAAGCGGCACATTCAGCACAGTGGATATGGCGCTTGAACAGGGCAGGGAGGTTTATGCCGTGCCTGGCAGGTGTACAGACTGTATGAGCATAGGCTGCAACAAGCTGTTAAGGCAGGGGGCAGGCTTAGCCACCTCAGCGGAGGACATAATATGCGACTTAGGCTGGCGTGACAGGCTTAATCCAAAAAATATGAGCGACGGCAAAATAAAGCTGCACCTGTCACAGACCGCAAAAGATATATATGATGTCCTTGACATTATTCCAATGGCGCAGGACGACATAATAAGGATTCTGCAGCAGAAGGGCAAAAGCTATCCTGCAGAACAAGTCTCAAAAGCCTTATGTGAGCTTGAGCTTAGGCGGGCAGCCATGAAAATAAGCGGCGGGTATCAGCTGATAAAAAATTAGGGCGGCAGGTACGCCGTTAGGCATATGAAAAAAATAATAAAAATCAACAAAAAAAATTTACACAAATATACTTGCAACAATATAAATAATAGTTTATATTATAGGAGATTGTGCGTAGCACTTTATATATCAGGACAAGGGGCGCTGTATTATGGCAAAGTATTTAGTAATAGTGGAGTCACCCGCAAAGGTAAAGACAATAAAAAAATTTCTTGGGGCAAATTACGAGGTTCTGGCAAGCAACGGACATGTCCGCGATATGCCAAAAAGCCAGCTCGGTTTTGACGCGGCAAACGGCTATGAGCCAAAATATATAACAATACGCGGAAAGGGAGATATCCTTGCAAAACTCAGGAAGGAAGTAAAAAAAGCCGAAAAAGTCTACCTTGCAACCGACCCAGACCGCGAGGGAGAGGCAATTTCATGGCATTTATATATAGCGCTGAAGCTTGAGGACAAAAAGGTATATCGCATAACCTTCAATGAGATAACTAAAAACGCGGTAAAGGAATCGCTCAAAAATCCGCGCGAGATAGATATGAGCCTTGTTGACGCCCAGCAGGCAAGACGAATGCTTGACCGAATGGTAGGCTACAGGATTTCCCCGCTTTTATGGGCGAAGATAAAAAGAGGCTTGAGCGCGGGCCGCGTGCAGTCCGTAGCCCTGCGTATCATATGCGACAGGGAGGAGGAGATAAACGCCTTTATACCCGAGGAATACTGGACGCTTGACGCAGCCCTTGGCATAAAAGGCGAGAAAAAGCCGCTCACGGCCAAATACTATGGCACTACAGACAAAAAGAAGGACATCTCCTCAAAAGAGGAAATGGATAAGGTATTAAAGGAGCTTAAAAACGCTGAGTTTAAGGTGGCGGACATCAAAAAAGGCGAGCGTGTGAAAAAAGCGCCGCTTGCGTTTACCACATCGACGCTGCAGCAGGAGGCAAGCAAGACGCTTAATTTTTCCACGCAGAAGACAATGCGCCTTGCACAGCAGCTATATGAAGGCATAGAGCTAAAGGGACAGGGCACGGTCGGTCTTATCACATATTTAAGAACCGATTCCACCAGAATATCAGACGAGGCAGTGGAAAGCTCCAAAAAATATATAACTTCAACCTACGGGGCGCAGTACGCGGCAGTCGAAGTCAGGGAGAAGAAAAAGGAACAGAAAATACAGGACGCGCACGAGGCAATTCGCCCTACGGACATAAGCAATACGCCTGCTGCCGTAAAGGATTCGCTAAGCCGCGACCAGTTCAGGCTGTACCAGCTTATATGGAAGCGTTTTACGGCAAGCCGAATGACAAGCGCCAAATACGAGACCACATCTATCAAGATAGAGGCGGGAAAGCACAGGTTTACCGTAGCAGCGTCAAAGCTTGCGTTTGACGGATTCATGAGCGTATATAAAGATGATGACGACGAAAACGGAGAGCCTAACAAGGTTGTAAAGGATATCACAAAGGACACAAAGCTTACATTAGAGGAGCTAGAGCCTAAGCAGCACTTTACGCAGCCGCCCGCCCACTACACCGAGGCGTCGCTTGTCCGCGCGCTGGAGGAGCTGGGCATAGGACGCCCGAGCACATACGCGCCCACCATCACGACAATACTTGCCAGACGATATGTAGTCAAGGAGGACAAAAACCTTTACGTTTCTGAGCTTGGCGAGGTAGTGAACAATATGATGAAGGACGCTTTCCCTTCGATTGTTGACGTTAATTTCACGGCGAACCTCGAAGCGCTTTTGGACAAGGTTGAGGAAGGGACAATAGACTGGAAGACCGTCGTATCAAACTTTTATCCAGACCTTGATGAGGCGGTTAAAAATGCGGAGAAGGAGCTTGAGGAAGTCAAAATAGCAGACGAGGTCACAGACGTAAAATGCGATTTGTGCGGCAAAAATATGGTAATTAAATACGGACCTCACGGTAAATTTTTAGCCTGCCCCGGTTTTCCTGAATGTAGGAATACAAAGCCCTACTACGAAAAAATCGGCGTTCCGTGCCCCAAATGCGGCAAGGAGATTGTAGTGCGCAAGACGAAAAAGGGCAGAAAATACTACGGCTGCGAGGCTATTCCCGACTGTGATTTTATGGTATGGCAGCGCCCCTCAAAGGAAAAATGCGAAAAATGCGGCGGCATAATGCTTATAAAGGGCAATAAGCTTGTCTGTGCAAATGAACAGTGCGGCAATGTAAAGACAGTAAATTCCCAAAATTAATAGAATATTGTGCAAAAAGTCTGAAATTTACCGAATTGTTAAGAAAGCTTGAAAAATTGACACATACTATTGAAAAATAAACCTCATTATGGTAAAATTTACAATATAAATGGTAATTTATACGCAATTTTTGTAATGGTTTTACGAAATTGGAGGTTTGCTATGAGTAGTGTGCAGCTGTTAGACAAGACAAGGAAAATTGGGAAGCTTTTACACAACAACAATTCCAGCAAGGTAGTGTTCAACGACATATGCAAGGTTATCCGCGACATAGTAAACTCAAACGTGCTTGTCATCAGCAAAAAGGGCAAGGTCTTGGGCGTGGGGCATTGCGAGGGCGTAGATGAGCTGAAGGAGCTTGTGGACGACACGGTTGGCGGCTTCATAGATCCTATGCTGAACGAGCGGCTTTTAGGCGTGCTCTCTACCAAGGAAAATGTTAATCTCGAGACGCTTGGCTTTGAAAGTCCCGACATACGCAGGTTTCAGGCTGTCATCACCCCGATAGAGATAGCGGGCGAGCGTCTTGGCACGCTTTTCATATACAAATGCGGAGAGCAGTACGACATAGATGACATTATACTGTGCGAGTACGGCGTGACGGTTGTAGGCCTTGAAATGCTCAGGGCGGTAAGCGAAGAAAGCGCAGAGGAAAACCGCAAGGTAGCGGTGGTAAAATCCGCCATCTCCACGCTTTCCTTCTCCGAAATGGAGGCAATCACGCACATATTTGACGAGCTTAACGGCACCGAGGGCATTCTTGTAGCGAGCAAGATAGCCGACCGCGTAGGCATCACCCGCAGCGTCATAGTCAACGCCCTGCGCAAATTTGAGAGCGCAGGCGTCATAGAATCGCGCTCGTCAGGCATGAAGGGCACATACATCAAAGTCCTGAATGACGTGGTTTTTGAGGAAGTGGAAGCGCTAAAACGCCAGCTTAGTAAAGCCTAGGGCAGAGAATGTGCCAATTATTAAGCGCCAATTACTAAATTGTGATAGACTTTGTAAGGTATCCATGTTATATTAATATTAACTGATAATCATGATGTATTGCTGTTGGAGGCGAACAAAGTGAATGCTGCGGAAGTAATCAAAAATGCAATGGATGAGTTTAAGGATATACAAGAGTATATGCTGATTGCAAGGGAAGAAAATGCCACAAAAACGTATGCCAGACTAAAAAAGAAATATATTTATCTAAAAGCTTTATTAAACAGTCTAAGCGTAAATTTGACTGAAATTGATGAAATTAAAGAATAAAAAATCAGGCGCAGGCTCCACTGTACGGACGGTCTGCGCATTTTTATTTTAACACATTCCATATCCTCTTTTTCCCTTCCGCCAACAAAACAAAAATAATGCTTGAAATATTCTAAAAATAATCTATAATAAAATAAGGACAAAGTGTATATTTATGTCTAATAGGCAAAATAATATTAATTTACGCATAAAACAGGAGGAAAGCATATGTTAGGAGCAACAAATGTATTTGACTACATCAACGTCATGGGCAAGACCATGGACGCTGCAGCCGCCAGACAGGAGCTTATTTCAAATAACCTTGCAAATGTCAATACGCCAAATTACAAGCGGAAGGACATACGCTTTGAGACAGAGCTGAAAAACGCTTTCGTGCGCGCAAACGGGGACAGCGTTGACGCAAAGGTCAAGGACATTGAGCTCGAGGCGCTCACGCCAAAGACATACATAGACTATTCCGAGCTGTCATACAGATACGACGGCAACAATGTAGACATAGACACGGAAAATGCAATGTCAGCGGAAAATCAGATTAAGTACAGCGGCTTGATGGATTTGGTAAACATGAATTTTTCAATGCTTCAGACAGTAATGAAATAAGCAGTAATCCAGATAAAAGGACGGAGGTAAATTATGGGAGTTTTTACAGCCTTTGACATAAGCGCGTCAGGCATGACGGCGGAGAGATACCGCATGGACATATCTTCTCAAAATCTGGCAAACGCCAACACGACAAGGACAGAGGACGGCGGAGGCTATGTCAGGAAGGTCGTGACATTTCAGGAAAAGACAGACATAAAAAACAGAAATTTTTCACATATGCTTGATACGGCGTTCAGCAATCTTTCGGGCAGGCCGCTCGGACAGCTGCATTCCGCAAAGCTTTCAAGCCCCGGGCAGGGCGTCAAGATAGGCGGTCTGTATGAGGACACATGGACGGAGGAGGTCATGGCATATGATCCCGAGCATCCTGACGCAGACGAAAACGGTTACGTGCATTATTCAAATGTAAATGTCATTACGGAGATGACAAACATGATAGACGCGTCGCGCGGCTACGACGCTAACCAGGCGGCTTTTGAGGCGTCCAAGTCGATGGCGCTCAAAGGACTTGAGATGAATAAATAAACAGGAGGCTCATAAATGACTATCTTACCTGCAAACGATATAAACAGCTTATATAACATAAGCTCTGACGCGATAAAGAATACATTGTATAAAACCACGGACACAGACACCGCGGAGACTACAGGCGACGAAAGCCTTTTCGGCTCCATTTTTAATGCGGCGGTAAGCAATATCAGCGACACAAATAATCTGCTGTCTGATATGGAAAACGAAGAATTGAAATGGTCTATGGGCATTTCGGAAAACACTCATGACTTGTCTATCGCTGTAGGCAAAGCGCAGACGGCTTTCTCCTATACAGTTGCGCTCAGAGATAAGCTTCTTGAGGCGTACCGCGAGATTATGCAGATACAGATATAATCATCGCTTCGATTTGATTTCGTAAGAAGGAGATACTTCAAATGGTTGACAAGTTATTAGAATTTGGCAAGAAGCTTTTGGAGAGGTTCAAGGAATGGTGGAACAAATTTCAGCCTAAGCAAAAGACCATTATTATAGGAATAGGCGTCGCCATACTGCTTGCCGTGGGCATACTGGTATTCGTGCTTACCCGAAAGGTATATGTGCCAATCGCCACAGCGGAGAACACGCAGGAGGGCGCGCTGATTAAGAGCCTGCTTGACGAAAACGGCTATGATTACAATATGAGCTCAGACGGCTTGAATTTTGAAGTCCTCAAAAAACAGGAGGGCGACGCTAATCTGCTGCTTGGCTCAAATTTCATAGCTACGAACGCATACACCATAGACGACGTGCTTGAAGGCAGCTTTTCAACTACAGAGGCCGACAAGCAGAAGCGGTACATAGTTCTTTTACAGACAAACCTTCAAAATGATATAGCGCGCATGCCCGCTGTGAAGTCAGCGACAGTGACGATTGACATTCCCGAGGACAACGGCACGCTCATAGCCCAAAACCGTGAAAGCTATGCCAGCATTATGCTGGAGCTTAATGAAGGGGCGGGCTTTACGCAGGAGAATGCGGAGGCGATTGCAAGGTTTGCGGCAACTGGGCTTGGCAACGACACTACGGACAATATTACGATTACGGATTTTGACGGCAGGATTTGGTTCCCGGTAGAGGAGGTCGCAGCGCAGTTTGACAAAGCGGAAACCATGATGATGTACAAGCAGGACGCGGAAAGCCTCATCAAAAATGAGGTTCAGAATGTCCTCCTTGGCACAGGCGAATTTAACCAGATTAAGGTTGCGGCAAACGTAATCATGGATTTTTCGACGCGCGCAACCACGACGCATGAGTTTTATGCCCCGGAGGGAGCGGATCAGGGCTTGTATTCGCATACGGAGGAATACAGGTCAAACGCTACGGACGGAGTAGGTGGCATACCGGGCACTGATTCCAATTCCGAAACAGATGTGCTGATTGACGAGTCTACAGGCACAAACACATCCACCTATGAGGCGAAGCGCGATTTTGTGCCAAATGAGCGGATAACAAATGAGGAGGCGCAGGTCGGCACGATAGTGTATGACGACAGTACGGTATCAGTAGCCGCTATCAGGTACAGGGTAATCCGCGAGGAGGATGTCCGCCTGCAGGGCTATCTTGACGGCATCACATGGGAGGAGTACAAGCTTGCCAATGATGTCAAGACAAGGCTTGAGGTTGATGATGACCTTGTAGGGCTTGTGGCGAACGCAATCGGCGTGCCTACAAGCAATGTCAGCATTGTAGCCAACGAGGAAGTGCAGTTTGTCGATGCCGTAGAGGAAACTGTTGAGTTTAAGGATATTATCCAGATTATACTTATCATAATTATTCTCGCGCTTCTCGCGTTCGTGGTATTCATGAGCCTGCGCACCAAGAGAGAGGTCGAGGAGGAAGAAGAGCTTTCAGTTGAGGAATTGCTGGAGACTAGCAAGGAGGAGCTTGAAAGCATAGAGACGGAGCAGAAATCTGAAGCAAGGAAGCTTATAGAAAACTTCGTGGAAGAAAATCCCGAGGCGGTTGCTACGCTGCTGAGGAATTGGCTTGACGAAGACTGGGGGTAAGCGTTAATGGCAGAAAAAGATGAATTAAAGGGAATACAGAAAGCGGCTATACTATTGATAGCCCTCGGACCTGAAAAATCTTCCCTTATATTTAAGCACTTAAAGGAGGACGAAATTGAGGATTTAACGCTCGAAATCGCCAATACGAAAAGTGTTACGCCAAGCGTTAAGGAAAAGGTAATAAACGAGTTTTACGAAGTTTGCCTTGCACAGCAATATATCGCGGAGGGCGGTATCGGTTACGCAAAGGAGCTGCTTGAAAAAGCGCTCGGCGCGGACAAGGCGCTTGATGTTATCGGCAAGCTCACGGCGTCGCTGCAGGTTAAGCCGTTTGAGTTTGTAAAGAAGACAGATGCCTCACAGCTTTTAAACTTTATACAGGACGAGCACCCGCAGACTATTGCGCTCATATTGTCGTATCTTTCGTCAGGGCAGGCGGCGGCTATTCTTGGCGCGCTCGTGCCTGAAAAACAGGCTGATGTCGCAAGGCGTATAGCCACCATGGACAGGACCAGCCCTGATGTCATCAAGGAGGTTGAGCGCGTGCTTGAATCAAAGCTTTCATCACTTGTCAATCAGGATTACACGATTATCGGCGGCGTAGACGCGGTAGTGGAGATATTAAATACAGTAGACCGAGGCACAGAGAAACACATCATGGAGACACTCGAGGTCGAGGAGCCCGAGCTTGCGGAAGAGATCAGGAAAAAGATGTTCGTATTCGAGGATATCCTGCTTTTGGACGACAGGTCTATCCAGCGTGTGCTTAGGGACGTCGACAACAATGACCTTGCCATCGCCTGCAAAGGCTCAAACGAGGAAGTTCAAAATGCCATCTTCAGCAACATGTCTAAGCGTCTTGCAGAGATGATCAAGGAAGACATGGAATTTATGGGACCTGTCAGAATGAAGGACGTTGAGGAGGCTCAGCAGAAGATAGTCAATATTATCAGGAAGCTTGAGGACTCTGGCGAGATTGTTATTTCCAGAGGTGGAGGTGACGAGATAGTTGTCTAGGAACGGCGTATTGAAATCAGGCTGGGTGGTAGTCAATCCCAATGATACAAAGATTATAGATTCAAATGCCCTTGCCGAGCAGAAGCTAAGGGAAATGTCTGTCAAGCTTGCGCAGGAATACGGTGAGGAGCCTGAATTTATGGAAGGCTTTATGAGCGGCATAAACGCCGTCAAGGTATCCGAGCTAATCAAGGACGAGGACGTAAAAATCATTGGCGGCAGCGACGACGCGGATACGCAGGAGCCTGATTTAACAGAACAGCCGACAGTGTCCAAAAAGGCGGAGGATCTTATTGCCGAGGCCCAGTCACAGATTGAGCTTATGAAAAAGGAGGCTCTCCTTGAAATAGAGCAGGCAAAAGAACAGACTTATGAGGACGCAAAAGCGGAGGGCTATCAGGCGGGGCTCGAACAGGGCAGAAACGAAGGCTTTGAACAGGGACATAAGGACGGGCTTGCCAGCGTTGAGAGCGAGCGTGAGAAGGTATTTTCAGAGGCGTCACAAAAAATCGCCATGATAGAGAACGAATACCAGAAAAAGCTTGATGAGCTTGAGCCGAGGTTTATAGATACGCTCACCAGGATTTACGAGCATATTTTCCATGTAAGCTTTAAAAATTCAAGAGAGCTTATAGTGTACCTTATTCAAAACACGATGAGAAACATAGAGGGCAGCGGCAGCTATCTTATACATGTTTCAAAGGAGGATTATCCCTTTGCCAGCATGCAGAAAAGAGAGCTGATTAAGAACACTAATATTTCGGTTGACGATATAGAGATTATCGAGGACTCTACGCTTGGCAAAAACGAATGTATGATAGAAACGGGCAGCGGGGTTTTCGACTGCAGCCTTGGCACGCAGCTTGAGGCGTTAAATGAGCAGCTGAGACTACTGTCCTACCAGCCATAAGAATAATAGGGGATTTGTATGGAAACGGCTATATCCTTTGACAAATATTTAACGGCGTTAAACAAAACATATTTTAAAAAGCTTGGCAAGGTGGAAAATGTAGTCGGGCTTACTATAGAGTCCGCGGGACCTGATGCCAAGATGGGCGACCTCTGCAAGATATATACTGATGCCGAAAAGAAAAACGGCATACTTGCCGAGGTTGTAGGCTTTAAAGATAAAAAAACACTTCTTATGCCCTATGAGGAAACGGAGGGCATCGGCTTAGGGTGCATGGTTGAAAATATGAATTATCCCTTAAGCGTGTCCGTGGGCGACAGTCTGCTTGGCAAGACTCTTGACGGTCTTGGCAGGTGTATTGATGGTTTTGTGCCTGATTCGGGCACTGTCAAAAGATACCCCCTTGAAGCGCCCCCGCCCGATCCGATGAGCAGGACAATCATAAGCGAGGTTCTTCCGCTCGGCGTGAAGGCGGTTGACGGGCTCATCACGGTAGGCAAAGGACAGAGAATAGGAATTTTTGCAGGCTCAGGCGTAGGCAAGTCTACGCTTATGGGCATGTTTGCGCGCAATACCAAGGCGGACATAAATGTTATCGCGCTTATCGGAGAGCGCGGCAGAGAGGTAAGGGAGTTTATAGAAAGAGACTTGGGCGAGGAAGGCATGCGACGTTCCATAGTGGTGGTGGCTACTTCGGATAAGCCCGCGCTCGAGCGCAACAAAGCGGCAAAGACAGCGACAGCAATAGCCGAGTATTTCAGGGATCAGGGCAAAGATGTGCTGCTTATGATGGATTCGCTCACTCGTTTTTCAATGGCGCAGAGGGAGATAGGGCTTGCCAGCGGCGAACCGCCCGTGACAAGAGGCTATCCGCCAAGCGTATATTCAGAGATGCCAAAGCTTTTGGAAAGGGCGGGTTGCTCTGAAAAGGGCTCTATCACAGGGCTTTACACGGTGCTTGTAGAGGGCGAGGATTTCAACGAGCCTATATGCGACACTGCGCGAAGCATTCTTGACGGTCACATAATGCTTACGAGAAAGCTTGCCAACAGAAACCATTATCCCGCGATAGACGTACTCCAGAGCATATCAAGGTGTATGTCCATGATTGCCTCAAAGGAGCACAAGGCGGCGGCGGGCAAGCTCAAAAACATAATGGCTACCTACAATGAGGCGGAGGATCTCATAAACATCGGAGCCTACAAAAAAGGCAGCAACCCCAGCATTGACAGGGCTATCAGCAAAATAGACGAGGTAAATGAGTACCTTTTGCAGTCGACGGAGGACAGGGTTACTTTTGAAGAATCCGTAGAACAGCTGGAAGGGCTTTTTGCAAATTAAAGGGCGGGGATTTTTATGGCAGTTTTTCGCTATAAAATGCAGAGCATACTTGACATAAAGGAAAAGCTTGAGGACAAGGCAAAACAGGATTTTGCGGCGGCGAATATGCGCTATGAGGCGGAAAAGCAGAAGCTTGAGGAATTGCATCGGCGCAGGCGCTTTTATCTGGACGAGGGCGTCAAGCTGAGAACGGCGCTGATAGATGTCAGGAAAATCCGCGAAAACAAAATGGCTACATTAAAGGTGGAGGACTATATCCGCGCGCAGATGATAGAGGTAAACAAGGCGGCGCAGGCGGTTGAAAAGGCAAGGCTTGCCCTTGAGGAGCTTATGAAGGAAAGGAAAGCGCACGAAAAGCTGAAGGAAAATGCTTTTCAGGACTTTTTGAAGGAAGAACAGGCGATAGAAAGCAGAGCGATAGACGAGCTTACGACATATACCCACGGTCAGAAGCTGATGGAGGAAAAGTAAGGACAAAACGCTGCATCTGCGTTTTCACATAAGAATGAACTTTTAAAGCGGCATGGAGGATTATTATGGCACGTAAAAACGAAAACCTGAGCCCTGATGCGCCCGAGGCGCAGCTTAAACAGCTCAAAGCGGATCAAAAGCAGTTTAAGAAGGAGCAGAAAAACCAGAAAAAAGAGGCAAGAAAGCGGGCAAAGGAGCTTGAAAATCAGGAGAGAGAGCTTGACGAGCAGATAGACGGCACAAACGCTTCTGTTGTTATAGTGACCATATTTATCATAGTTATATGGCTTGGGATACTGGGCTTGCTTATAAAGATGGACGTAGGCGGTTTCGGCTCAAATGTGCTGAAGCCAATTTTGCAGGACATACCTGTCGTAAACAAGATACTTCCCTCTGAAACGGCTACGGAGACGCACGATGAGGAGGCATACGGCGGCTACAGCAGCCTGCGTGAAGCGGTAGACGAGATAGACCGCCTGAACTCACAGCTTGAGCAGGCTCAAAATACCAATAAAACATATTCAGAACAGATAGAGATGCTTAGCTCCGAGGTAGAGAGGTTAAAGACCTTTGAGGACAAGCAGGTAGAGTTCCAGCGCATACTCGAGGACTTTTATGAGGAAGTAGTCTATGCCGAGAATGGTCCGGGACCTGAGGAGTACCGCAAATATTATGAGGAGATGGATCCCGATACGGCGCAGGCGCTTTACAAGCAGGTAGTTCAGAGCACGGAGACGGACAAGGTGACAAAGGCGTATGCCGAAACCTACAGCAATATGGAGGCGGCGGACGCGGCGGCAATTTTCAACACGATGACAGACGACCTTGATTTGGTGGCTGATATTCTTTCGGCGCTTGACAAGGCGAGCCGCGGCGCGATAATGGCGGAGATGGATCCCGCAATAGCGGCAAGAGTAACCAGAATTATGAATCCAAACTCTTAACTTTATGGTGAAAAATGCCGATATAATCAGTGTAATCGCAGATTAGCTTTGGCAGTAATGTCCGCTAAGCTGCATTACTATAAAAAAATGTACATTGAAAATTTAAGAGAGGAGGAATGACCAATGACGAGTGCAGCCGTAAACAATTCGTTTTTTCAGGCGGCGCAGATGGCAGTGCCTGTGAGCAAAGCGCAGAAGTCGGGCGACATAAACCAAAATTTTGGGGATGTTTTTGACAATGCGGGAAAAAGCTTACAGCAGCCTGATACGCAGAAGGCGCAGAACACGCAGACTGTCAAGGCTGATGGGCAGCCAAAGCAGACTGACGAAGCGGGCAAAACGCTTCAAGCCGCCGAAAAAAACGAAAACGTAAAAGCTACGGATGTGACAAACGACACACAGACTGTTGCGGAGGAAGCAGAGCCGATTGATGAAGCCTTAGCCGAGGAAATCAATGACGCGGTGAAGCAGATAATCGAAGAACTGAAAAAGATACTCGGCATTTCCGACGAGGAGCTTATGAATGTGATGGCGAGCCTTGGCATACAGCCGCTTGACCTGCTCAATTCAGAGCTTATGTCGCAGCTTTTGTCAGCCGTCACGGGCGAGGACGCTATCACGCTTGTAGCTGATGAGAATATGTACGCGGCGCTTAATGAAATGACTGGCGCAGTGGACAAGACAGTGGCAGATTTGATGGAAAGCACGGGACTGACCGAGGAGGAGCTTGACGCAGTGCTTGAACAGCTAAAGGAGATTGCGCCTGACACAGAAACCACGACAGCTGGTATGCAGCCGCAGGTATCGCCTGAAGCTATCACGGAGACTGGCGCGGACAAAAATAATGATGGCATAGGGGCGCAGCCAGTACAGAATGAGGCAGCGCCAGAGATTATAGTGGAGGATAAGACCAAGACGGTCAAGGCGGACACAGGCATAGCCTCAGACAGGCAGACAGCGTCAGACAATCAGACAGCTTCAAACGACAGCAAGACAGAGCTGTTTGCAGATGATGAAAAGAAGCCGGGCGAGGAAAAGGAAAATCATTCAGACGCCAAAGGCTATGAAAATCATCAGAACAGCTTCGACCAGAACAGTCAAAACAAACTCGACAACACGGTAGAGACAGCCCAGGAGATAAAGCCGCAGAGCTATATTTCCGAGAATACCTATGATATTATGAGACAGCTTGCAGACACGGTAAAAATACTGAAAACCGAGCAGCTTACCCAGATGGAGATGCAGCTGCATCCCGCAAGCCTTGGCACGGTAAACGTATCGCTCACTACAAAGGGCGGCGTGCTTACGGCAGAGTTTATCACGCAGAATGAGGCGGTAAAGGCGGCTATCGAGACGCAGGCAGTGCAGCTTAGGGAAAATCTTGAGCAGCAGGGCGTAAAGGTGGAGGCAATCGAGGTATCAGTGGCAAGCCACCAGATGGAGAAGAACCTTGACAAAAACGGTCAGGAGCAGCGCAGCGCGGAGCAGCAGGAGACACAGCGCGTGCAGGGATTACGCAGACGCAGCATCAATTTCAATTCATTTGAAGACGGAGATGAGCTTGCAGGCGAATATGACGGCGCAGACGACGCTACGCGCATTGCAATGGAAATGATGTCAATGAACGGGGCTTCAATGGATTTGCTTGCATAATTTATGTTTAGAGAGGAGATGAAAATATGGCAGGTTTAATGGCGCCCGTAGATGACAAGGGCAATTTAGTCACAAAAACGGATTCAGGTGATTCACTTACTAAAAAGGCAAAAAATAATAACGTGGTTGACAGCGATACATTCCTCACCCTGCTTGTAGCCGAAATGCAGAATCAGGATCCCCTGGAGCCGACAAGCAATACAGAGTGGGTATCACAGTATGCTACCTTCACGCAGGTACAGCAGCTTTCGGAGATGGGCAACGCTATGGATCAGCTCAGGGCAAACAGCATGGTAGGCAAGGAAGTAGTCATGAAGGTGACTAGCGAATCTACAGGAGAGGTAAGCTATAAGGACGGCGTAGTTGAATACGTGCTTGTTGAGAACGGTAAGACGATGCTTGTTATCGACGGCGATAAGTACAGCATTGACGATTTGGACAGCGTGCTCAGCGATGAATATTCAGAGGCGCTTGGCAAATACAGAGAATGGACGGCTAAACTCAGCGCGCTTCCAAGCCTTCAGTTTGTCAATGAGCAGTATGAGGGCGCGCTTAAAGAGCTGTTTGACGATTACTATGCGATGGACGATTACCAGAAAAGCTTTATGGAGAAATACGCGGCTGATCATCTTGATTTGTTCCAGCAGTATCTCGCAAAGCTGCAGCTTTATGGCATTGAGTTTGAAGCGCCCAGCGGGGAGGAAGAAGATAAAGCCACGCTTGATGACATTCTGGACAGCTTCAACCAGAAGATGGATGAAATCCTTGAAAAACTTGGTTCGCTTTCAGCGGCAGGAGATTCAGGCGAAAGCGGCTCAGACTCTGAGGATTCAGACAGCGTAAGCGGCGATGTCGACGGTGCAGACGAAACGAAACAATATGAAGGTGCAGCCGAGCAATCACAGGTAATAACTGAAGCAACATTCAAAAGAGTTTAAAACCCAATTGAATAGTGGCGGTAATGCTTAGGAGGTATAGCTATGAATGTAAGCGGCAATCAATACCTTTCCATAGAGCAGCTTCGCGACCAGTATTTTAAACAGCAGAAGCAGAGCCAGAATAATGTCACGCAGGACGGTTTCAGCTTTGGGGAAATACTTCAAAAGCATCAGGCAGAGCAGACAGGCGAGGTAAAATTTTCAAAGCATGCCGCAAACAGGCTGAGCGACAGAAACATAGAGCTGACGCAACAGCAGCTGGAAAGGTTAAACGACGGTACGAGAAAGGCGGAGGCAAAAGGCATAAAGGAATCTTTAGTGCTTGTTGACAGGCTTGCCTTTATCGTAAACACAAAGAACAACACGGTAATCACGGCAATGGATCAGACAGAGACGAATGACAGCATATTCACAAATATTGACGGCGCCGTAATAATCTAAGCAAGCCGGACCTTACAGGAGGCTTGAAAAGCTCCCGAATGACGGAAGGAGCGCACGCGGCACGATTATTAGAGTTTAGGAGGTCACTTAATTATGATGAGAGCACTTTTCTCTGGTGTATCAGGCTTAAAGTCACACCAGACAAGAATGGATGTTATCGGTAACAATATTGCAAACGTTAATACCACGGGCTTCAAGGCTAAAAGGCTTAACTTTGCTGATATGCTTTATCAGACCACACAGGCTGGCTCAGCGTCAAATACGGAGACGCAGCGAGGCGGCATCAACCCGAGGCAGATAGGTCTTGGCGTAAAGACGGGCGCCATCAACACATCAATCACGACAGAAGGCGCAAACCAGTCTACGGGAAACCCTTTCGATCTTAAGCTTACAGGCGAGGCATTCTTTATTGTAAGCGATGGTACAAATACATATTATACAAGGGACGGATCGTTTGACGTGGATGATGCGGGCTACCTTGTAATGGCAAACACAGGCTATACCGTAATGGGCTGGACGCTGCCTGATAACGCGGCAAATGACGAGACAGCGACTATCGTACAGGGCGCTACTGTAAAGCCGATTAATGTAAAGCAGTTTACTTCTTATAACCCGGGCTCGACTACAGGCGCGTACTTCTCAGGCATCATTGACAAAAATGACAGCAATCTCCTCACTGACACAGGCAGACAGGTTAATCTGCAGTTCTATGACAAGATGGGGTATGAGTATAACTTGAAGTTTGGTATTAAGCCTGTTAAGGATCCAGGTAAATCAACTAGAGATGTTGAAAATAAGGAAACGCTTTATACATATGCTAATGGATTATATGTGATTGATAATTCCAAGAAGACTTATACCCTGACATATCCCGCGGATGCAGGTGGTGCGGCTACTACGGCAGATTGGAAAGAGGGACTTTTGCCCGATGTGCAGGAGAAAATTGAAAATCTGCTTGAAAGAGCACATACTGCGGGAGCAAAAGATCCAGTAAAACTTACTTTTTCTTTTGCCAAAGATGGGGCTGGCGATGGCGGAACGGTGACTATAACATCAGATCCAGCACCAACAGCACCTGGAGTAGCGAAAACAGAGGAGTTCCATGTAGATTATAATTTTGGGGAATCTATTTTGTGTAAAAAAGGCGTGGAGCTTAATGTGACATTTGATGGCACGTTAGGATACTCGACGACTAAGGATAAAACAGGACTTGTTGATGTATCAAAAGAAACTTTGGAAGCGATTTTGCCGCCAGGTAGTGCTCTAGACACAGTAAATACAACTACTCCACTCGTGATACCGAGTATTCGCATTACGACACAGTCATACACTGATGAGGCAGGCAATCCCCAGACAAAGCGGAAGATTGAAAAGGGAGATGCTGCGGGCGGATTTACTGAGATTACAAATGTTGAGTATGGAGATTTGACTGGTCTTCTTGCAGTAGGTAAGGATAGTGTCATTTCGCAGTACATGACAACAGAGGAGATAGATGCAACAGGGAATCTCCCAGGTCAGTATGTGATGACGCTTCTAGGCATGACTGATTCTACAGGTGCAACAGTTAATATCTCAAATTTGGGTGATGTCACATATGATTTAGTATATAATACTGACAACGGACTGTTTTCGTATGTTGGTTCAGAGGGAAATGATACATTTACGCTCAATTTAAGTGCAATTAATAGTGAAAATAATTTCTCCGACTTGACAATTGACATGTCCGACACCAAGAACGTAGACAATGAGGGCAAGTGTACCCTTGAAGGTCTTAGGAGCGACGGACGCAAGGACGGCAAATGGACTGGCGTAAGCATTGGCACGGACGGCACAGTCACAGTCAACTACAGCAACGGCATGACAAGGGACATTGCCCAGATAGCAGTAGCAACCTTCGGTAACGCAATGGGACTTGAGAACGCAGGCGACAACCTCTATGAAGAAAGCCAGAGCTCAGGCGAAGCAAGCATAGTGGACATCGCAGCAAGCGGCACAGGCTACATGACAAGCGGCGTACTCGAGATGAGCAACGTCGACCTCTCACAGGAGTTTACAGAGATGATAACCACCCAGAGAGGCTTCCAGGCGAACAGCCGTATAATCACTACATCAGACTCAATCCTCGAGGAACTCGTAAACCTCAAGAGATAATTAAACAATAACTAAAAAAGCCCACACATCAAAAGTGTGGGCTTTTTGCGGATAGCAGCGCTCAACAGGAGGCACAAAAATGATAGAGCTGACAAAAATAAACGGCGTAAAAATACTGGTAAACTCAAACCTTATAGAAACAGTCGAGGAGACGCCCGACACAGTCATAAGCCTGACAACCGGAAAAAGAATTATTACAAAAGAAAGTAGACAAGACATAAAAAATCTTGTAAAATTAACTAGGCAGGAATATTTTAAAAAAATTTTTGACGGTGAGATGCTGCCATATAGCGAAAAAAGTCCTGACGAACAGTGACATTAAATGAATGAAAGAGCCATTGGACACAGGCGTTTCAAGGCGCGTAAAAGCTCTATAAATGGATAAATAATATAAATTATTCAGAAAATTGTTGCAATTTATGTGTCCTTAAAGTATTATAGATATATAGATAAAATGGACATAGGTGAGTTTATGTTCAAAATTCAAAGGGGTGTGTTTGGAAAATGGATATAGCGTCTTTAGTTGGACTGCTTGTATGCTTGGTTCTCGTTGTGTTTGGTATGTTCAACTCTGCAGGCGGCAGCCTTAGCGGTCTGTTTTATTTCTTGGATCCTGCTTCAGCGCTGATTACCTTTGGCGGCTCGATATTTGCGACCATGGCGTCAGTCAGCATGCCGAACTTCATAGGCGGTCTAAAGAGCATAAGCCTGATATTTAAAGCTCAAAATGAAAACGTGCCTGAGATGATTAAAAAGATTATCGAGCTTTCAAACGTAGCCCGAAAAGAAGGTCTTCTCTCGCTTGAGGAAGCGGCAGGCAATCTTGAAGACGAATTTATGAAAAAAGGCATAATGCTTATAGTTGATGGTACTGATCCCGAGCTTGTAAGGGCGATTATGGAGACAGACCTAAACAGCATAGAGGAGCGCCACAAGCTGAGGTCAGGCTTTTGGGACACTCTCGGAGCGATGGGACCTGCATGGGGTATGATTGGTACGCTTGTTGGCTTGGTATGTATGCTTAATAACATGTCCGATCCTTCATCTATCGGTCCTAAGATGGGCGTTGCGCTGATTACGACATTCTACGGCTCGATGCTTGCCAACTGGGTATGTACGCCCGCCTCAAACAAGCTTCAGGCAAACAACGCCGTAGAGATACAGGCAAAGGCGATTATGATAGAGGGACTTCTCTCAATACAGGCAGGAGAGAACCCTAGAGTTATAGAGGAGAAACTTAAATCCTTCCTTGCACCCAGCGAGCGTACAAGCTCTGAGGAAGGCGCAGCCAGCGGAGGTGAGGCTTAATGGCAAAGAAAAAAGAGGAGTTCAAGCTCCCGCCTGGAACCCCGGCGCCGTGGATGAGCACTTTCTCGGATATGATGACATTGCTTATGTGCTTCTTCGTGCTTTTGTTCTCAATGTCAACTGTTGACGCCGCCAAGTTTGAGGAAGTGGCAAAGAGCTTCCAGTCAACGTTCAGTGTCTTTCAGGGCGGAGCGCAGGCGATAGGCGACGGCATACTTATAAGCGCGGGAGTGAGCCAGTTAAACCAGCTTGATGAATACATAAATTCCACGGGCCGCACAGCGGACTCAAATGTTACCACCAATGAAATGGAGGAAAGCACAGCCAAAAATTCCATGAGCGAGCAGATGAAAGAGGCTGCGGAGGCGCTTGGCATGTCGCAGGAGGAAATAGAGCAGCTTGAGGAATCACTGGCGCAGATTGAGGCTGAGAAACTGGAGCTTTCAGAGGAGCTTGCGGAAAATATTGAGGAGTCTCTCGCGGAAAGCATGATGAGCGATATAGTAGATGTCGAGTTTACGGGAGATTATGTGCTTCTGACTCTTGACGGCGCGTTTTTGTTTGACTCAGGCAGGGCGGATTTGAAAGCCGACGCTATTCCCGTGCTTGATAAAATCGGCGTGATACTTGCCAAATATGCCGATTCCGGCATTGAAATAGAAGGTCACACGGATTCAGTCCCATTAAACGGCGGACGCTATGAGAATAACGATGTGCTTAGCAGCTACAGAGCTTTGGCGGTATTTGATTACCTTGTTGATAACGCGGCGATTGATCCGAGCACTGTTAAACATTCGGGGAGAGGCGAATATGTCCCCATAGCGGACAATTCCACACCCGAGGGCAGGGCAAAGAACAGAAGGGTAGAGATAAAAATATATAATTCACTGAGCACATATTAAGGATGATTGTGAATTTCAGAATTAAAAGCCGCTAAAGCGGCAAGAGAGCGAGGAAGAAATGAAACGTAATTTATTGTCAATTATTATTTTAGCATTGCTGGTAGTAAATATTGTATTGACAGCTATTATGATGGTGAGCGTGTCAAGCGCGTCAAAGAAAACGGCGGAGCTTGCGGAGAACATTCTTACAATTGTTGATTTGGAGATAAACGGCGTGCCCGCGTCAGAACAGGGAACCGCAGTTTCAATGGAAAATACAGCTGTCTACAACATATCAGAGGAGATGACAATTCCCCTCAAGTCAGGCGAGGACGGCGTGGCTCATTATGCTGTCGGCAACGTATCTCTTTCAATGGATACTACCCACGAGGATTATAAAAAGTACGGCGATGCTGAGACAATGGCGACGCGCGAAGGACTTATAAAGGATATCGTGTTTGGAGTAATCGGCAAATACACGAAGGAGGAAATGCAGGCTAACTCAAACGCGGTTAAGCAGGAAATCCTTACGGAAATTCAGAATTTGTTTGATTCAGAATTTATATATGGTATATCATACAACTTCTTGTATTCATAAAAGCGCAATATCTCTTAAACCTAACAACAGGGGGTGGTTATTGAGATGGGAGATGTGCTTTCTCAAAGCGAGATAGACAGCCTGCTCGCGGCGTTAAGCAGCGGCGAGCTTGATGTACAGGATATGCAGGAGAAGGATGAAAGGCAGGTTAAAAATTATGATTTTAGCCGTCCTGCAAAATTCTCAAAAGAGCATTTAAGAACCTTAAATATGATATTCGACCACTATGGAAGACTTCTGTCAACCAATCTGCCTGTATATCTGCGTAAAAACGTACAGGTAAATGTAGCAAGTTCAGAGACGGTAACTTTTGCGGAGTTTTCAAATGCATTGTCAAATCCTGTCCTGCTTACGGTAGTTAATTTTTCGCCTATGCCGGGCTCGATTATAATGGAGCTGACAAGCGGTCTTGGGTATGCCATTATAGACAGGATGCTGGGCGGCAGAGGCGAGGCCCTCGAAAAGCCAAGAGATTTCTCGGAGATAGAGATGGGCATTATAGAGCGGATAATGGTTATATGTATGCAGCTGCTCAGGGAACCTTGGAAAAATGTTGCGGATGTCAATCCGTACCTGGAAAGAATAGAGACAAATCCGCAGTTTGCGCAGATTATTTCACCAAGCGATATGGTGGCGCTTGTCACTATGAATATCAGGATTGGCGATGTAGAAGGACTTATGAATGTATGTCTGCCGTTCTTTACTCTTGAAAATGTTATGGACAGACTAAACACCAAGTTCTGGTATTCAAGTCTGCAGAAGGTAGATGATGAGGACTACGAGCAGTTTATTGAGACAATGGTGCGCAGGGTTGACGTGCCTGTCAAGGCTGTACTTGGCAAGAGCGTCATAACTGTGCATGATTTTGTAAATATACAGGTGGGTGACATTATAAGGCTTGATTCGCACGTCGAAGACGAACTTGACGTCTACGTCGGAAACATTAAGAAATTCACTGCTGTTCCTGGTGCGAGCAAGGACTCGTATGCCGTAAGAATAACATCAGTGAACAGGGAGGAGGAATAAGACAATGGACGGTATGTTGTCGCAAGATGAAATAAATGCGCTGCTAAACGGCGTAGACCTGTCCGCAGGTGACGGCGGCGGGACGGCTACAGACACAGCTGCGGCAGGCGGCGCAGAAGAAGACCTTACCAACGTGGAGAAGGATGCGATTGGAGAGGTAGCCAATATAAGTATGGGTACTTCGGCTACAACGCTTTACTCACTGGTAAATAGAAAGGTTAATATTACGACGCCCGTTGTAGAAATGTGTACTTGGGGAGATGTAATGCAGGATTATGAAAAGCCCTGCGTATTTATCCAGATAAAGTACACAGTCGGGTTGAATGGTACGAACATATTAGTTTTAAAGGAGCATGATGTAAAGGTTATCACTGACCTGATGATGGGCGGTGACGGCACAAACATAGACGGCGAGCTCAGCGAGCTTCATCTGAGCGCTATTTCAGAGGCTATGAACCAGATGATGGGCTCAGCATCGACCTCTCTGTCATCAATGCTTGGTAAAACCATAGATATAAGCCCGCCAGAGGCAAGTTTAGTGGATTTGCAGACAAAAGAGCCAAGGGAGCTTTCTCCATTCCTGGAGGACAGGTTTGTAAAGGTTTCTTTCCGCATGCAGATTGATGAATTGGTTGATTCGACGTTGATGCAGCTGTATCCGTATGATTTTGCCAAATCAATATATGACGTGTTTATGCAGCAGCAGATGGGCGGTATGGCGGCATCTGAACCAGCGCCAGCTCCCGCACCGACACCTGCTCCCGCGCCTGCACCTATGCCGACGCCTGCGCCAGCACCAACACCCGCAGCTCCTGCAATGGATATGAGCGCTATGGGCGGAATGCAGCCTCAAATGGGAATGCCACAGATGGGTTACGGCATGCCCCCCCAGATGGGAATGCCTCAAATGGGGATGCCGCAGATGGGCTATGGTATGCCGAATATGAGCATACAGCCTGCGCAGTTCCAAAATTTCTCGGCGCCGCAGGGTGAGATGGTAAGCGCAGAGAGCATTGGACTTATCAGGGACGTACCTTTGGAGGTAACTGTAGAGCTTGGCAGAACGAGTAAATCAATTTCTGATATTCTTGAATTTGCACCGGGTACTATTATAGAGCTTGACAAGATAGCGGGCGAGCCTATCGACGTGCTTGTAAACGGCAAGTTTGTCGCTAAGGGCGAGGTAGTTGTCATTGAGGAAAGCTTTGGTGTAAGGATTATGGAGATTATTAAATAAAAAGCTATAAATCTTGTTTGTAGAAAGGAAAGAATAAATATGGGAAAGAGAATTCTTATTGTTGATGATGCAGCTTTTATGCGAATGATGATTAAGGACATTCTTACAAAGAACGGATATGAAATTGCTGCAGAAGCAGAGAATGGCAAGATTGCGGTTGATAAGTACAAGGAGGCTTCTCCTGACCTTACGCTTCTTGACATTACCATGCCTGAGATGGACGGTATTCAGGCGTTAAAGGCTATAAAAGCAGTTGATCCGGGCGCGAATGTCATTATGTGTTCGGCAATGGGACAGCAGGCGATGGTTATAGAGGCTATCCAGTCAGGCGCCAAGGACTTTATTGTTAAGCCGTTCCAGGCGGAGCGTGTTTTAGAGGCGGTTAAGAAGGTAGTCGGTTAATGGATAGAATTGAATCCGTTGTACAGCTCTTGACTGTAATTCTGATATTTATATTTGTGTTGGTGCTGACTTATTTGGCGACAAAATTTACCGCGAGCTTTCAAAAGAGTAAAATGTCGGGAGCTAATGTGGAAATTTTGGAGACTGTTAAAATAGCGCCAACCAAGTATATTCAGATTGTCCGCATAGGGGAGAAGTATTTTTCTTATGTGGTATGCAAGGATACGGTCACATTGCTTGGGGAGCTGTCAAGGGATGATATTTTTGTGCCCGAAAAGGGCGGCAATGTAGTAAATAATATAAGCTTCAAGGATATTCTGGAAAAACTCAAAAAGCAGTAGGGCTATTATTTAGTAGTTGGGCTGCTTTTAATTGTTAGAGGGGCTGCTGCGTTTCACATTGTTTGAAAGGAATGGGCGGCAGCATTAGAAGGTTATGGTTTGTATATGAAGATTAGGGATAAGGAATACAATATTAAGCATGAGATAAAAAAGCTAGTTTATATGCTTATTATGGTATTTTCTATTTTGCTTGCGGATATGGCGGTAGTATATGCTGCCTCTGACGATGACGGCGCGGAGGCGGAGCATTACCTTGACAGGAATGAGACCGAGGAAAACAGGACAGCCATCAATGAGCCAGGCTCGGCTGAAACTAGGGAGGATCTGCAGGAATTAAATATAGCCAATACTTGGACCATCACTTATGACGGGGGCAATGGAGAGCTTAACGGCATGCTGAGGATTTTGATTGTCCTTACCGCGATTGCGGTATTGCCGATTTTGCTTATCACGCTTACCTCGTTTACCAGAATACTCATAGTGCTTCACTTTACAAGACAGGCATTAAATACGCAGTCGGCTCCTCCCAATCAGGTGCTGATTGCCATTGCGCTGTTTCTGACATTTTATATAATGCAGCCTGTTTTTACGGATATTTATACAAACGCCCTTGTGCCGTATGATTCGGGGGAGATTACCACGAGCGAGGCATTGGAGGCGGCGATTGAGCCTCTGAGGGAGTTTATGCTTGGGGAGGCGCTCGTCAGGGATATAGATGTGTTTATGCAGCTTTCAGATACTCCGTGGGACGGCGAAGATATGGATTTGGTGCCTACCACAGTGCTTATTCCGGCGTTTATCATAGGGGAGCTTAGGCAGGCGTTTATTATAGGTTTTATAATATATATTCCGTTTATTGTGCTTGATATGGTGGTTGCGTCAGTGCTTATGAGTATGGGTATGATGATGTTGCCGCCTACGACGATTTCGATGCCGTTTAAGATTCTGCTGTTTGTGCTTGCAGACGGCTGGAATCTTGTGATTGTGGAGCTGATAAAGACATTCCACTGACATGGCGGCTGAAAATATTTTTCTGAAATGTGTGGACATAATTCGGGAAAGGGGTGTTTAAATGACTGTAGAGGTAGTTGCCGATATGATGCAGGACGCATTATTTCTGGTATTGAAGACTGCAGCGCCTCCGCTTCTGGTATCGCTTGTCATAGGCTTGATAGTCAGCATTTTTCAGACTGTGACGTCTATACAGGAGCAGACACTTACATTTGTGCCTAAGGTTGTGGGGATTTTTTTGACGCTTATGCTTTTGGGGCATTGGATACTTAACAATCTGATAAATTATATGACAGAGCTGTGGGGGAATTTTTCACTTTATATAAGGTAAAGGGGTAGCTTGCCTGGATGGTTGATATGTCTTTTTCTATGACGGAGCTTGAACTGTTTCTTCTGGTTTTTGTGAGAATAGCAAGCTTTGTGTTTGTGGCTCCTTTTTTTAGCACAAGGGGAGTGCCGAACATGGTTAAAATTGCATTAAGTGTTTTTGTGGCGTATGTAATGTACAATTTCGGAGTGCCCCATGAGCTTCCGGAGTTTGGCACTGTATGGGGCTACGCCGCAATAGTGTTGAAGGAAGTGTCAGTGGGACTTATTATCGGGTTATCGTCGCAGCTGTGTACTTCCATTGTTTTATTTGCGGGAAGAATCATTGACATGGAGATAGGTATGTCCATGGCGAGCGTCTTTGATCCGACTACAAATGAGCAGTCATCAATAACGGGTGTAATTTTACAATACGGTACACTCCTTATGTTTTATATAACGGGGCTGCATAGATTTTTCCTGCAGGCGCTGATGGAAACCTACACGCTCATTCCGATAGCGGGAGTGAAGTTTAATATGGATAAGCTCCTTACATCGCTTATCACTTTCCTGAGCGATTACATCACGATTGGGTTTAGGATATGCCTGCCTGTATTTGCGACTATCACGCTTATGAATGTGGTGCTGGGACTTCTTGCAAAGCTTGCGCCGCAGATGAATATGTTTTCAGTGGGCATACAGCTGAAGCTCCTTGCGGGGCTTGGCGTGCTTTTGCTTGCCATTACGATGCTGCCTGTTGTCGCCAGTTATATTTCTGACCAGATGAGGCATATGATTGTGTCTATGGTGGAGGGTATGATGTGATTTTAGAGTTAAATTTACAGTTTTTCGCGGACGGTCCCGGAGGGGAGAAGACGGAGGAGCCTACAGCCAAAAAGAAGGCTGACACCCGAAAGGAAGGCAAGGTGCCCAAGAGCAAGGAGCTTTCAAATGCTGTAGATCTTATCGCGTTGTTTTTGATACTGCGTTTCTGGCTTGGTTATATGGGCGAGCGCATGATGGGGATTTTTGAGAATATTTACGGCAAATTTACTGATTATACTACTCTTTGGGGCGGGAATATAAATGTAAAGGATTATGATGTGCTTTTTAAGGGCGTATTTGTAAATATGCTGATTTTGGTGTTGCCGTTTTTTGTAGGCGGCATAATAATAGCCGTGCTTATTAATATGCTGCAGTTTAAGTTTCAGATTTCCACGAAACCGCTCCAGCCTAAGTTCAGCAAGCTTAATCCGCTGTCGGGGTTTAAACGGATTTTTTCAGTGGACAAGCTTGTGGAGCTTTTAAAATCCATTGTGAAGATTATTATTATCGGGTATATTGTCTATGCGACGATAAAAGATGACTGGCGTTATTTATTTCAGTTTTATTCGATGCCGTTTAATCAGGCGCTTTCCACGATTTACAGCGTCATTGTAAATACGGGGCTTAAAATTTCATTTGTCTATCTCATTGTGGCGTTTCTTGACCTTATTTACCAGAGGCGCAAATTTAATAAGGACATCAAGATGACAAAGCAGGAGGTAAAGGACGAGTATAAAAACGCCGAAGGCGATCCGCAGATTAAGGGTAAAATCCGCAGCAAGATGCGCGAGGCTTCGCAGCGCCGTATGATGCAGGACGTGCCAAAGGCAGACGTAGTAATTACAAACCCTACGCATTATGCCGTGGCGATAAAGTATGATCCTGAGCAGGCGCCCGCGCCGACGGTGCTTGCAAAGGGCGCTGATTATGTGGCGCAGAAAATAAAGGAGATAGCCAAGGAGAATCATGTCGAGATAGTAGAGAACAAGCCGCTTGCGCGTATGCTCTATGCAAACGTCGACGTGGGGCAGGAGGTGCCGCCCGAGCTTTATCAGTCGGTAGCGGAGGTGCTTGCGTTAGTTTATAAGCTTCAGGGCAGAATATAATATAGTCCGAATATAAAATTTTTAAATTTTTTATGTACAAATTATGTGAATTATGCGATAATTTATTAGAGCGTATTTTATATGCGTATTTTTGTGTGCAATAAAATTTAGGACAATTACGAGGGCGTTTTGTTTCAAGGGAGGGAACGAAAGCATGAAGAAAGCGGACATAGGCGTTGCTCTGTATGTGCTGGGTGCCATTGTCATGTTGATTGTGCCGATTAGCAGCGTTTTGCTTGATGTGATGCTTGCGCTTAATATTTCGCTTGCTTTTACTATACTTTTTACTACGATGTTCGTAAAGGAAGTTCTGGATATGTCATTTTTCCCGACAATCCTGCTGTTTAGCACGATTTTCAGAATTTCCCTGAATGTATCTTCAACAAGGCTTATCCTTACGACTGGCGATCCGGGCAATGTCGTGGCGACGTTCGGTAATTTTGTCGGCGGCGGCGATTTGGTTGTCGGTACTGTAGTGTTCATTATTTTGATTATTATTCAGTTCGTGGTAATCAACAAAGGTTCTGAGCGAGTTGCCGAGGTTACGGCTAGATTTACCTTGGACGCTATGCCCGGTAAGCAGATGGCGATAGACGCCGACTTAAATACAGGCGCCATCACTGATGCCGAGGCAAAGGTGCAGAGGGAAAAGCTCCAGCAGGAGGCAAGCTTTTTCGGCTCTATGGACGGTGCTGTAAAGTATGTAAAGGGAGATGCCGCGGCAGGCCTGCTTATCACGGGTGTAAACATCATCGGCGGCATCATAATGGGCGTTGTAAGGCAGAAGATGGAGATTACAGCCGCATTGGACAAGTACACCATTCTTACTATCGGTGACGGTCTTGTAAGCCAGATACCTTCGCTTCTTATTTCGCTGTCTACAGGTATTTTGGTTACAAAAGGCTCGAAGGAGTCTGATTTCGGCTCAGTGCTTATCGGACAGCTTTTTGGTATGCCTAAGGTTATGTATATGGTAGGCGCAGTGCTTATCTTTTTGGGCGTCGTTACGCCACTTAATCCGCTTATATTCCTTGCTTTGGGAGCGGTATTTATATTCGGCGGGCGCATTATCGCAAACACTATTGAGGTCGCGGGAATCGAAGCCGAGGCTGAGGAGGGCGAGGAGAGCGCTGACGAGATACGCCGTCCCGAAAATGTCAATTCGCTGCTGCAGGTCGATCCGATAGAGCTTGAATTTGGATATGGCATCATACCGCTTGCGGATGTCAATCAGGGCGGCGATTTGCTTGACCGAGTTGTTATGATTAGGCGTCAGATAGCGCTGGAGCTTGGTACGGTAGTGCCGATAATCCGTTTGAGAGACAATATCCAGTTGAATCCTAACCAGTACATAATTAAAATAAAGGGTATTCAGGTAAGCGAGGGGGAAATACTTTTTGACCATTATATGGCTATGAATCCGGGCTTTGTCGAGGAGGAAATTTCGGGCATACCTACATTTGAGCCGTCGTTCCATCTGCCCGCCATATGGATTACTGAAAACCAGAGAGAGCGCGCGGAGAGCGTAGGCTATACGGTAGTGGATCCGCCGTCTATCATAGCTACGCACCTGACAGAAATAATAAGGCAGTATCTTGCTGACCTGCTTACAAGACAGGATGTACAGAACCTTGTAAACAATATAAAGGAGACAAATCCGTCGCTTGTGGAGGAGCTCGTGCCAAAGCTGCTCGGGCTTGGCGATATTCAAAAAGTATTGCAGAATCTGCTTAAAGAAGGTATTTCAGTCAGGGATTTGGTAACAATATTTGAAACTCTTGCAGACCATGCGGCGACTACCAGGGATACGGACATTCTGACGGAATATGTGCGCCAGAGCCTGAAACGCGCTATTTCCAACAAATATTTTCCATTAAATGAGACTACGAGCGTGGTGACGCTTGATCCAGGGCTTGAGCAGGAGATTATGGGCAGCGTCAAGCAGACGGAGCAGGGGGCATATCTTACGCTTGATCCGGACAAGACAAAGCAGATTATGTCTTCTGTTGAGACAGAGATAGCCAAGCTTGAAAAGCTCGGGAAAAATCCGATAATAATAACCTCGCCGATTGTCAGAATGTATTTCAAGCGTCTGACAGAGGATTATTTCAAGGATTTGGTAGTCGTTTCATACAATGAGATAGATTCAAACGTTGAATTACAATCAGTAGGAATGGTGACAGCATGATAATTAAAAAATTTCAGGGAAAGACAAAGGAAGAAGCGCTCGAAGCCGCTAAAAAGGAGCTTGGCGGCGATATTGTGGAGATGAATACAAAGACTGTCAAGCCAAAGGGGCTTTTCAGCATTTTTAAGAGCGCTAAGATAGAGGTTACTGTTGCCAAGGAAGACGACAATGAAAAATACGGGATAGCGTCAAATAAAGAGGAGCGCAGGGAGACGCAGTACGAGGGCGTAAAGGTCAGCTTAAGCCAAGGCAGCGGCATTGCGCCAGCAAAGCAGCCAGAGGTGTCTCCTGACGTAAAGTCGGTAGGGCAGGCGGTCGCGGAGGTGCTTGCCGCATTTCCGCCACAGAATGAGCCTAAACCAAGGACTTCCGTAAGTGCAAAGAGCGATAATAAAAATGCCGCGGCGGAGGCGCTCGTGGCTGAAAACAATGCCGAGAGCGCAAAGAGCGGGGCAAACATAGAGGAGAAGCTTGACAATCTGCAGAATCTTTTGGAAAAGCAGATTTCGCAACAGCAGGATTCTAAAAGCGTGTCCGACGAGGCAAAGCCTGACGAGGAGGACAAAAAAGAGGAGAACAGGGACAGGATTAATTTCCTGCGCCTGCTATACAGCAAAATGACTGACAATGAGATAAATGAAAAATACGCAAAGGAAATTATTGAGGATATAGACAAGATATGCAAGCCTGATGTCACTCTTGACTATATGCTTTCGGAGATATACCAGAGAATGATTTTAAAGCTTGGCAAGCCGTTTATGCTTGACGAAAATACGGGCAATGGGCCAAAGGTGGTATTTTTTGTGGGGCCTACAGGCGTAGGAAAAACCACCACGATAGCAAAGATTGCGTCATCATACAGAGTGGAGCATAAGAAAAAAGTGGCGCTTTTGACGGCTGACACGTACAGGATAGCGGCGGCGGAGCAACTGCGCACCTATGCAAATATTCTTGAAGTGCCGTTTCGGGTAGTATATACGGTTAGGGAAATTGAGGCAGCTCTTGAGGACTTTAAGGAGTATGATTATATACTTGTGGACACTACAGGACATTCGCCCAACAACGAGGCGCAGTGCGAGAGCATGAGCGACTTGATTAAGTCCGTCGGCGAAAAGGCTGAGAAGGAAGTGTTTTTAGTATTGTCAGCATCTACAAAATACAGGGATTTGATGAAGATTGCTGATATTTATAAGGAAATTGCAGAATATAAGCTTATTTTTACTAAACTTGACGAAACCTCCACGTTAGGAAATATATATAATCTGAAGCTGTACACAGGCGCTATGCTTTCATATGTTACCTGTGGCCAGAATGTTCCTGACGATATTGAGTATTTTAATCCGCAGGCTACAGTCAAGCAGCTGCTGGGGGGCAAAAAACATTAAGAAACTCTAAGGCAATAAAGGACATTGCCTAAGACTTTCTAAATGTTTAAGAAAAACGCAAAGGGCGGCGTTTTTCTGGGGACTGGAAAAACGTTGCGGAATAAGTGACGGAAGATTCAAATGGATTTGAGGGTACAACACGAGGGGGATTTTTATGGACCAGGCGGAACAACTGAGAAACGTGATAAAGCTAAATCTCGCGCCAAGGCCTCTGGCGAGAGTCATTACCGTGACAAGCGGCAAGGGCGGCGTCGGAAAATCAAATACATCAATAAACCTTGCCTGCCAGTTTAAAAGGCTTGGGCAGAGAGTCATCATTCTTGATGCCGATTTTGGGCTTGCGAATATAGAGATTATGTTTGGGGCTGTTCCGAAATATAATTTATCAGACATGATTTATCAGGGAAAAAGCATTATGGATATCATAACCTGGGGACCGATGGACATAGGATTTATTTCGGGAGGTTCGGGCATATCGGGTCTGTCAAATTTAAGCCATGACTATCTTAATTATATAGTCCAGCATTTATCAAAGCTTGACGCTGCGGCAGATATTATCATCATTGATACTGGCGCGGGTATTTCAGACGCGGTCCTTGATTTTCTTGTCGCAAGCGGTGAGATACTGGTGGTTGCCACGCCTGAGCCGACATCGATTACGGACTCGTATTCCCTGCTAAAGGCGCTCAACCAGCATCCGAGGTATTCGCGCGAGGAATCGAGAATAAAGGTGGTCGCAAACAAGGTATCAGACGAGATAGAGGGCGAGGCGCTTTACAATAAGCTTAACACTGTAGTGAACAGGTATCTGCATATGCCCATAGCTTATCTGGGCGCTATACCGCAGGACCGTCATCTTGAGGAGGCTGTCATGCAGCAGATGCCTGTCAGCATGCAGAGCCCCAATTCCAAGTCTGCCATAGCTTTTGAAAAAATGGCATATGTCCTTATGGATAAGGAGTATGACAAATCTTTGGTGAAACGCGGAATGGCGGCGTTCTTTTCACATATCATGGCAGGAAATAAAAAGATGGGCTGAGACAACTGATAACAGCCGCAAAAGCGGCGGAATGAGGAAAATGAATGATAGAAAAATTTATTTCAGCTGGCGATAAGGTAGAGATGAAGTCAACTGTTGACGTGGTGCTGCCTGACGGCACAAGGGGCATAAGGCTTTACAAGACAAGCGTGTATGATGTGCTTGACGACGGAAGGCTTGAGATAGTGATGCCTATGGAGCAGTCGCGGCTTGTCCTGTTGCCTGTAGGCGGCGAGTATGACGTATGCTTTTTTTCACACGGGGGTATGTACAAGGCGGACGTCAGAATTGTCGACAGGCAGAAAATAAACGGAACATACATAATATTGGCGGAAATGCTTACAAATCTCCACAAGTACCAGCGGAGGGAATATTACAGATTTAACTGCATAATCGAGATGGAGGCAAGGGAGCTTTCAAAAGAGGAGATAGAGGCTTTCAAGGAGGCTGATGACGCTGTCATAGAAGAAAAGGAGATGAACAGGGGCGTCATAGTGGACATAAGCGGCGGCGGGCTAAGGTTCGTTTCACGCAGGCTTTATGAGTGCGGCAACATAATTCTTCTTAGCTTTAAGCTGCCTATAGCAAACTGTGAAAAGTCATTTACCCTTGCGGCGCAGGTGATTTTGTCAAAGGAAATAGAAAACCGCAGGGATGAATATGAAAACCGCGTGAAATTTGTTTACATAAATAATCAGACAAGAGAGGAAATTATCAAATATATATTTGATGAGGAACGAAAAAACAGAAAATATGGGAAAGGTCGCTGAATATTATGACAAATAAGAAAAAAATCTTAGTAGTTGATGACTCTGCACTTATGAGAAGGGTTATGTGTGATATAATAAATTCAGATGAGCGATTCCAGGTTGTAGAGCAGGCATTCGACGGGGAAGCGGCTTACAAGCTCCTGAAGGAAAATCAGTACGACGGCGTAGTGCTCGACGTAAACATGCCCAAAATAAACGGCATACAGCTTATGCGTATGCTGCAGAAGGACAAAATACGCACGCGCATTATGATGGCGAGTACAGATACGAGGGAAGGCGCATCTGTCACTATGGAGGCGCTGGATTTAGGCGCGATAGACTTCATAGAGAAGCCAGCGAACATTCTCTACCTGAAGGGCGATGAGTTTAAAGGCAGATTTCTTGACAAGCTGCAGGCGGTAGTGACCAGCAGGCAGACAAACATCTCCACAAGCGCTGTAATACCTAGGCAGAAGCAGGAGGAGAGCACACAGAAGCTTGTATCCATTGTGAGAAAGAGCCAGCCGTCGGTCGGCGGTCAGAAGCTTGTCGCAATCGCATGCTCCACGGGAGGTCCCAAGGCGCTCCAGAGCGTAGTGCCGAGGCTGCCTGCCGAGCTTGCGGCTCCCGTACTTATTGTACAGCATATGCCAAAGGGATTTACACAGTCGCTTGCGGAGCGTCTCAACAGCATGAGCAAGATCAGCGTAAAAGAGGCGGCGGAGGGCGACGTGCTTGAAAACGGCAAGGTTTACATCGCAATGGGCGGCATGCATATGCAGGTCGTTACCAAAGGCGGCAAGGCAGTCATTACATATACCGACGAGCCTCCCAGAGAGGGCGTCAAGCCGTGCGCAAATTATATGTATGAGTCCCTCAGGAACAGCAGCTACTCTCAGATCGTGTGCGTTGTTATGACAGGCATGGGCGCTGACGGCACAAAAGGAATCGTGAATTTGGAAGCAGCAAAGAAAATACACGTCATTGCACAGGATGAAGCTACATCAACCGTATATGGCATGCCAAAGAGCATTGCCGCTACAGGGCTTGTAAATCAAGTCGTTGCGCTTGATGACGTGGCACAGGAAATTATAATGAATGTGGGGGTTAAGTAGAATGGATACAAGTCAATATCTTGAGATTTTCCTCGATGAAACAAAAGAGCACTTACAAAATCTGAACACCCAGATTATGGATTTGGAGCAGAATCCTGAGAACATGGATACCATCAATGAAATATTCAGGGCGGCTCACTCGCTTAAAGGCATGGCGGGTACTATGGGCTACAAGAGAATGCAGAATCTTACACATGACATGGAGAATGTATTCTCCGAGGTAAGAAATGGCACCTTCAAGGTACAGCCCGACATGATTGACGTGCTTTTCAAATGCCTTGACGCGCTGGAGGAATATCTTGCCAATATCCAGCAGACAACGGAGGAAGGCACAAACGATAATGATGAGCTGATTAAAGTATTGAATGATATTTTAAAGAATAACGGCGAAGTAAAGCCCTCATCAGATTCGGCGGCTCCGAGCGAGGAGAAGAAGGAGGAACAGCCCGCGGCGGCGTCAGGCGACGCGGCAGGCTCAAACCGCGAGAAATGGCATGACATCAAGATTGGCGACACCGAGAAGATGCTTATTGAAAAGGCAAACAGCGAAGGACTCAAGGTATATGGCGTGTCCGTATATGTGGAGGAAGCCTGCGTATTAAAGGCGGCGAGGGCATTCCTTGTGTTTAAGGCTCTTGAAAAGCTCGGTGAAATTATTGTATCATCTCCCACAGCGCAGGACATAGAGGATGAAAAGTTTGAGCTTTCATTCAGCTTGATATTTATTTCAGGCAATACAAGGGAAGAAGTAATTGCGGCGATTAAGAGCGTGTCAGAAATTGAAGAAGCACTCTGCGAAGAATACAAAGTAGAAGCTCCCGCACCCGCGGCAGCTCCTGAACCTGAAAAGGCAGCGGCTAAGCCCGCAGAGACAAAACCCGCGGCAGCTCCTGCTCCCAAGCCTGCTGCAGCTCCCGCAGCGGGCGCAAAGCCCGCTGCTGGCGGTGCGAATAAGCCTGCGGCTAAACCAGTAGTAAACAGGACAGTCAGAGTAGATATAGAGAAGCTTGACAACCTTATGAACCTCGTGAGTGAGCTTATCATAGCAAAGAACTCGCTCGTAGCGGCTACGGCGGCTGAAGGCAAGGACAACAACAGCGCGGTAAATGAGCAGATTGAATATCTTGAGAGCGTTACCACAAACCTTCACGAGTCGGTTATGAAGGTGCGAATGGTGCCTATTGAGAGCGTAGTTGCCAAGTTCCCGCGTATGATAAGAGACTTGTCAAAGAAGCTTGACAAGAAGATGGAGCTGTACATGACAGGTGAGGACACAGAGCTTGACCGTACCGTTGTTGACGAGATCGGCGATCCCCTTATGCATATGCTCAGAAACTCAGCAGACCACGGTCTCGAGCCGAATGACGTCAGAGTTGCAAACGGCAAGCCTGAGGTTGGCTCTATTTTCCTTGACGCATACCAGGACGGCAACAATGTCGTGATTTCCGTAAGGGATGACGGCGGCGGAGTTAATGTTGAGGCTGTAAAGAATAAAGCTATCGAGCGCGGTACGATCACTCCTGAGCAGGCGGAGAATATGACGGAGAAGGAGGTTATCGATCTTCTGTTCCTGCCGAGCTTCTCTACGGCAAAGAAGGTGTCGGACGTATCAGGGCGAGGCGTAGGTCTTGACGTTGTTAAGTCAAAGATTGAGTCGCTCAGCGGCGAGGTAGAGGTAAAGAACAAGTTTGGCGAGGGCTCGTCTTGGATTATCAGGCTTCCGCTTACGCTTGCCATTATACAGGCGTTGATGGTGGTTGTCGGTGACGAGAAATACGCGATAGCGCTCGGCTCTATCCAGACTATCGAGGATGTTTCGCCAAGCGACATCAAGCTTGTGCAGGCAAAAGAGGTTATACATATACGCGGTACTGTTATTCCCATTATCAGACTTAACAAGGTGCTTGATATTGAGTCTACGGCGGATGAGAGCAAGAATCTCACCGTTATCATCGTAAAGAAGGGCGATAAGCAGGCGGGCTTAGTAGTAGACGAGCTTATAGGGCAGCAGGAGGTTGTTATTAAGTCCATGGGCAAATATATCAAGGTTCCGAAGATCATCAGCGGCGCGACTATTTTAGGCAACGGCGATGTGGCGCTTATCTTAGACGCCAACGCGTTGATTTAATCTGATTTATATGGAAAGGCAGGTATAGAACATGGATGAAGTAAAGGTAATGGACGAACAAAAGCGCAATGAAAGCCTTAATCGCCCTGTTGAAAGAGATACTACACAGTATATAGTTACCCAGCTTGGCAACGAGCAGTACGGCATTGACATTAAATATATTTCAAATATTGTAAGAATGCAGAAGATTACACGTGTACCAAAGGTATATGGATATATCAAGGGTGTTATCAATCTTCGCGGCGAGGTAATCCCGACCATAAGCCTCAGGCTGAAAATGGGGCTTCCCGAGGACGAGATTACCAAAAAGACAAGAATAATCATCTTAAAGCTCGAACAGCACGAATCAATAGGCGTGCTTGTTGACGAGGTCAAGGAGGTTGTCACTCTTGATGATGAGCATGTTGAGAGAGTATCTTATGATAAGGACGATAAGGCGAAATTTCTGAGCGGCGTAGGCAAGTATGACGGTAAGCTTATTTCGCTGCTTGATATTACCGCTGTTTTATCTGACGTATTGGATGCTTAAGACCGGGAGAAAGGTTTAGGTTAATTGATGGCTGAAAATGAAAGTGTAAGCTTTGAAAAAGTGACAAAAGAATACTATGATGTATTGAAGGAGCTTGGAAACATCGGGGCAGGCAACGCTACAACGGCGCTTGCCCAGATGCTTCAGTGCAAGGTGGATATGAAGGTGCCGCAGGTAAGGCTCCTCGACTTCAAGGACGTCGGAGAGGCTATGGGCGGCGAGGAGCAGATAGTAATAGGCATTTATCTGGCTGTAGAGGGCGACATCACAGGCAGCATTATGTTTGTGCTTGAGCGTAACGCAGGCAAGGCGCTTGTGTCTAAGCTTATGGGTATGCCCGCCACAGAGGGGGATTTTACCGAGATGGAGATTTCCGCCTTAAAGGAGATAGGGAACATCATCACGGGAGCTTATCTCAATTCACTGGCGCAGCTTACAAACCTTAAAATGCTTCCTTCTATTCCTGATTTGAATGTTGACATGCTGAATGCTATTCTCAGCGTGCCTGCTATTGAGTTTGGCATTATGGGTGATCAGATTTTGTTGATTCAGACGGTGTTCACTGACGACGTGGATTTGAACGGGTATTTTATACTGATGCCCGATTTGGAATCCTACGCGAAAATGCTGGGGGCGCTTGGATTGACAATATAGCTGTATATCTGTACGGAAGGAAAGAAACTGTATGGCGAATATTGTGAAAGTGGGAATGGCGGACTTGAATGTCTGCAAAAGTCCTGACGGGCTTACTACCTTGGGGCTTGGTTCTTGCGTCGGCATATGCATAAGGGATCCTGTGACAAAGATAGGCGGCATGGCGCATGCAATGCTGCCTGACAGCAAGCAGATAGCCAACAATACAAACAGAGCCAAGTTTGCCGATACGGGTATAGAGGATTTGGTTAAAAAGATGATAGCGATGGGCGGCAAAAAGACGCGCTTTGAGGCTAAAATAGCAGGAGGGGCGCAGATGTTCGCTTTCCAGAACAAGTCGGATATGGTAAGAGTCGGCGAAAGAAATGTGGAGGCGAGCAAAAAGAAGCTCAAGGAGCTTGGCATACCGCTGAAAGCGGAGGATACAGGGCTTAATTACGGCCGCACGATTATTTTTTATCCTGAAACGGGAGCATTGGTTATCCGCTCCGCAGGAAAGCCTGAGAAGACGATTTGAAGGGAAATTAAAAATGGGAAATAAGGTAAAGCTTATAACGCCGTTTTTGATGCTGCTTGCAGGAGCGGTGGCTGCGATAATTATGTATATAAGGGATTTTGAGCTTGTGGATATGCTGTGGGTGCTGCTTATAGTGCTGGTGGTGTTTTATTTTATCGGCGATACGATCAGGTATATTTATGCCGCCATAAGGCCCAGAATCATAGATCAGGATATTGACTACAGCGATTTTATCCCATTGTCAATATTTGATGATGAGGAGTCAGGCAATGTGAGGGCTTTTGAAGACGGAAAAGAGGCTGATGGCGCCGATGCATTTTCGACGGCGCCACAGTATGAGGGTAATGGCGACGAGGGTTATACGGAGGAGGATTTGCAGGAGTATAGCGACGAATAGTTTTGCAAGATAGCTTAAATGGGGGAACAAGATGAACGATACAGAGCGCAAAAGGCTTTGGGAGGACTATGCCCGGCTAAAGACGGCAGAGCTTAGGGAAAAGCTGATTCTTGAATACGCACCATTGGTAAAGGTAGTTGCAGGGCGGCTTAGTATGTATCTGGGCTATAACGTTGAATATGAGGATTTGGTGAGCTACGGCGTTTTCGGGCTGATAGACGCCATTGACAAGTTTGATATGGGCAAGGAGGTCAAATTTGAAACCTATGCCAGTCTTCGCATACGCGGGGCGATACTTGACCAGATAAGGAAAATGGACTGGATACCGCGCACCATCAGGCAGCGCCAGAGGCAGATTGACAACGCGATGAAGGAGCTGGAGCAGAAAAGCGGCAGACCGGCGACAGACGCTGAGCTTGCAAGGCATATCGGCATCACCGACGACGAGCTTCTTGAATGGCAGAATCAGGCAAAGGCGGAGAATGTTATCTCGCTCAACGAGTATATAGAGCAGGGGAATGATATTTCCGCTGACAAGGCATCAGGCGCTGGAGCGGCTTATGACGCGCCTGAAAAGGTCGTGGAGAGGGATGAGCTCAAAAAGGTGCTTGGCGAGGCGCTTGAGCTCTTGACTGAAAAGGAAAAAAAGGTGATTCTCCTGTATTACTACGAGGAGCTTACCCTAAAGGAGATAAGCCAAGTCTTGGAGGTATCGGAATCGCGCATATCGCAGCTGCATACAAAAGCGCTTCAAAAGATGAAAACTAAGATGGGAAGCTATATCGGATTACTTCATCAATAAGCTTCAATGTAATAAGCTTCAATATAATAAGCTTCAATACAGTAAGCAGGGGGATTATTGAATGAATGGGTATTTTCAAATTCAGATTAATCAGAAGGGTGTAAGCATACTATTATCTCCTCCGATTGGAGAGGGAGAGAAGATACGTGCAAGTGAATTAAAGGAATACTTGGACAGGATAGGCGTTCCTTATGACACTAAGGCAATCAACTCCGCACTCCATGATTTGGGTGAGGAGGAGGTTGCTCTTTTTTTAAGCCCTATGAAGCTTGCGCCTGTTGACGAGAAATGCACTATAGATGTGGCGTATGATAAGATGTCAGCGGTGCTAAGGCTCTTTCCGCCAAGCGCGGGCGGCGCGCCGATTACCAAAGCGCGTATAATGGAAGCGCTGCAGAAGGCGAAGGTCAGGGCGGGCATAGATGAGGCGGCAATCAAAGAGCTGCTTGAAAATAAAATATACTGTACGGATATTATCGTGGCAAAGGGAAAGCTCCCTACAGCGGGAAGGGACGCGCTTATATCGTATTATTTTGACACTGACAATTCAGCGCGCCCGGAGCTAAAGGAGGACGGCAGCGTAGATTTCTTTAAGCTCAATAACCTTCACCACTGCACAAAGGGGCAGGTGCTTGCGGAGATAATACCCGAGGAGAAGGGCGAAGACGGTATAGACGTGTTTGGCACGGTGATGCCTGCAAGAGAGGTAAAGCCGATAAAAGTCCCGCACGGCAGAAATATTGAGATTTCAGAGGATGGGCTGCAGTACATAAGCATGGTTGACGGTCATGCCATGCTGGTAGACGGCACAATATTTGTTTCAGACGTGTACAGCGTTGAAAATGTGAGTACGGCGACGGGAAATATTGAATACCACGGCGATGTAGAGGTAAAGGGAAATGTTTGCGAGAATTTCAGCGTAAAGACCGAGGGCAACGTATATGTAAACGGCGTTGTCGAGGGAGCGACTATCGAGGCGGGCGGCAATATCATAATAGCGCGTGGCATGCACGGACAGAACAAGGGCAGCCTGAAGGCGGGCGGCAATATCATAGCAAAGTTCATCTCCGCCGCGCAGGTTGAGGCTGACGGCTTTATCGAGGCGGAGCAGATTTTGAACGCAAAGGTGACGGCGGGCACATATGTAAATGCCGAGGCAGGCAAAGGGCTTATCACAGGCGGCAAGGTTGTGGCAAAAAAGGCGGTAAACGTTAAAAACGCGGGTTCGCCGATGGGAGCCTCGACGACCATTGAGGTAGGCTGTGATCCCGAGGCAAAGAAAAGATATGCCGCTCTACAAAAGAGCGTCGGCGAAAAGTCAAGGGCGATACCGCAGATGAAAAAGGTAATCGAGGACACGGCGAGAAAACTCAAAGCAGGCATGACGCTTTCGCAGGAGCAGCTTAAAAACGCGAGAATGCTGCAGGTGACGCTTGCCGAATCCCAGAAGCAGATTCAGGGTGAATTAAAGGAAATAGAAGCCCTCGACAAGCTGCTAAAGGGAGATGACAACGCTCATATAAACATAAGGGGCACAATGTACCAGGGCGTGAATGTGAGCATATCGGGAGCGGTTATGACGGTAAAAAATGAATATACTTACTGCAGGCTGGTTAAAAAAGGAGCTGATGTAGCCTCTACAAATTTGTAGGGGCTATTGCCTTTTTGGAAAAAATATATTATTATAAAACAGAAAATGAAGGGAGGCGTCTGTATGGCAATTAGTCCCGTATTGTTAAATGGTTCCATTCAGCAGACAGACAACATTTTACAGAATCAGACGAGAATGATGGAAAAGGGCGTGGTAGACCAGGGCAACATCCATGTCCAGGAGGTAAAAAAGGAGCAGGAGAAGGCGCGGACTGTAATACACTCCGAGGAGTCAAAGCTTATGGAGGAGCGCTTTGACGCAAAGGAGAAAGGACACAACGGCTATTATGGCGACGGCGGCAGGCGGCGCAAGGGCGCAAAGGGCGACGGCAAGGTGGTAAACAAGACCGAGGGCGGCTTTGACATGAAAATATGATTTCGGCTATATGGAACTGAAAGGTATGATATTTAATGGATTGGATTGAAGTGGCGCTGCTCATACTCGGGGCGGGCGCTTTTGCCGTAAGCTTTCTTATTTCAGGGAAATCACAGGACAGTAAGGAAGCAAGGCAGATAGATGAGGATATTATAAAGGATATTATAGACAAGGAATTGTCAGACGCCAAGGAGCGCGTCACGGAGGTAATTGACGAAACCCTTGAATACGCGGTTGAAAAGACTGAGCGTTCCAGCGAGCGTATTTCCAATGAGAAGATAATGGCTATAAATGAATATTCGGAGACGGTGCTTTCTGATATAAATAAGGCGCATCAGGAGGTTATGTTTTTGTACGATATGCTTAACGACAAGCATAACAACCTGAAGGAAACCGTAAAGCATGTTGACAAGACCGCAAGGGAGGCGGAGGAGGCGGCTAACGCGGCGGCGCTTGCGCTTGCGGCAAAGGCAAAGGAGGACGCCAAGGCAAAGGAAAAGGAACAGAGGGACACGGCACTTGAGCGCGCGGCGCAGGACAGGGCGGCGCGTGAAAAGGAGCTTGCGCGCAGGCAGATGGCAAGGCTTATCCTGCCTATGCAGCAGGAGCTTCCGATGCATCATACGGGCGATGCGAGGCTTGACAGACAGGCGCTTATGCTGAATCAGCACAAGCAGGCGCAGGAAAGCCTTAATAACAGCGCGCAGGGCGAGCTTAGGCCGCTCGTGGTGAAGGCTGTTGAGGTGTTGCCTGCGAATGTGGTTTCGCCAGCAAATGCGCAGCCGGCGGCAGGCGCTCCCAGCTTAAACCGTGTGAGCGCCGCAGACCTGCAGGCGGCGGGCATGCGTTCAGAGGGCTTAAAGGTGGTTGACGCAAAGCCTGCCGATTTGAGGCAGATTGAGGTATATTCTTTTGCGGAGCAGGCTCCAAGGGTGGAAAGACCTGTAAAAAAGGAAGCGCCAGCGCAGACGGGCATCAATTTAGGCGGTGTCACGGCAGGCGTGGACAGCAGTGAAAACAACAATGACAGGATATTAAGGCTTCATAAGGAGGGCATGTCAAATGTTGACATAGCCAAGGAGCTTGGGCTTGGAGTAGGAGAGGTTAAGCTTGTCATCAATTTGTTTAAGGGGGCAGTCTGATTTATCATGAAGCTTAAATTTTATTTGCGCGGGCTTGGCATAGGGATACTCGTGACCTGGCTTATAATGAGCGTGATTAACCACAACAAGGTTGAGGCGGCAAAGGAGCAGGTCAGGGCGGCTTACGAGCGTCAGGAGATTGAATGGAGTTTCGCTGACAATGAGGAGCCGTCGGCTGCGGAGACGGATTCTTCGGCAGAGGCTGCGGAAAATGAGTCTTTGACGGAGGAGGGCTCTGCGGAAGAACCTGTTATAATACGCGACGGCGCAGAGCAGCCATCAGATGAGATGGGCACAGCGCCAGAGGAAAGCCAAAGCGCAGTAAGTAGCGCTGCCGATGAAGATGCGGACAATAATAGCGGCAATGCGGCTGATGATAATGATGAGAATCTGCAGGGCGAAAACGGTTTGCAGAACATGGACAATGTGGCTGATGAGAACGGGGATCAGGAAGACGCAGTGGTAATAGTCGGCTCTGTGAATGACAGAAACAGCGTTGAAATAGTGGTGGCGGCGGGTGACGATTCAGGGACAGTTTCGAGGAAGCTATACAACGCGGGAGTCGTTGACAACGCGGCTGAGTTCGACGCGTATCTTATGCAGCACGGATATGACAAGCGGATAAATAAAGGCACAAAAGTAATATATGAGGACGACAGCTGGCAGACGATAGCGGAGAAGCTGGCTGGCATGCAGTAAAAAATAAAAAATATTAAAAAATATTTCTGAAAAGCCTATTGAAAAATAGGCTTTTTTATGTTAAAATCCATATGTTGCGGTGCGTTTACAGCATTTGGCAGCAGTAACAATATAATTCACGCCTGCTGATTTGCGGTCCATGCCCATTTTACGCTCGGGTAGCCCGCAGGGAGGAAGCAGACGGAAGTGCGGCTTGACCGCGGAAAATGGAGGTAAAATATGAGCGTTATTTCAATGAAACAGCTGTTGGAGGCAGGTGTTCATTTCGGACACCAGACAAGAAGATGGAATCCTAAGATGGCTCCTTACATCTTCACAGAGAGAAACGGCATCTACATCATCGACCTTCAGAAATCAGTAGTAAAGGTTGATGAGGCGTACAGGGCAGTTTCTGATATCGTGGCTAATGGCGGCACGATTCTTTTCGTGGGCACAAAGAAGCAGGCGCAGGACGCTGTCCGCACAGAGGCTGAGCGCTGCGGTATGTTCTATGTAAATGAGAGATGGCTTGGCGGCATGCTTACCAACTTCAAGACTATCAGAAGCAGAGTCGCAAGGCTTAGAGAGATTGAGAGGATGTCAGAGGACGGCACATTTGACGTGCTTCCAAAGAAGGAGGTTATCCAGCTCAAGAAGGAGTGGGATAAGCTTGAAAAGAACCTTGGCGGCATCAAGGATATGACAAAGATTCCCGACGTTATCTTTGTAGTTGATCCCAAGAAGGAGAGAATCTGCGTACAGGAGGCTCATATACTGGGCATTCCCCTTATCGGCATCGCTGATACAAACTGCGATCCCGAGGAGCTTGATTATGTTATCCCAGGCAACGACGACGCTATCAGGGCGGTTAAGCTGATTGTTGCGGCTATGGCTGACGCTGTCATTGAGGCTAAGCAGGGCGAGATTATGGCTGAGGAGGAAGAAGCTGCCGAAGAAGAAACGGAAGAAGTTGCGGAGTAATTTTAATATAAATTTGGATTTATCAGGAGGTTTAATATAATGGCTATCACAGCAGCAATGGTAAAAGAGCTGAGGGAGATGACTGGCGCAGGCATGATGGACTGCAAAAAGGCTCTTAACGAGACAAACGGCAATATGGACGAGGCTGTAGAGTTCCTTAGAAAGAACGGACAGGCTAAGGCGGAGAAGAAGGCTGGCAGGATTGCGGCGGAAGGTCTCTGCAAGGTGCTTGTAGAAGGCAATACGGCGGCGGTAGTGGAGGTAAACTCTGAGACAGACTTTGTCGCAAAGAACGAGGAGTTCCAGAAATTTGTCGCATCAGTGGCTAAGCAGGCGCTCGCTACTTCAGCATCAGATATAGACGCATTCCTTGCGGAGCAGTGGAATGAGGACACATCAAAGTCTGTCAAGGAAGCGTTGGTTGAAAAGATTGCGGTTATCGGCGAGAATCTTACTATCAGAAGATTTGAGAAGGTTACGGCTGAGAATGGCTGCGTAGTGTCATATACGCACGGCGGCGGCAGAATCGGCGTTATTGTAGAGGCTGATACTGATGTGGTAAACGACAATATCAAGGAAGCGCTTGTAAATCTTGCTATGCAGGTTGCGGCGCTCAGCCCCAAGTATGTTTCGCCTGATGAGATTTCAGAGGAATACAGGGCGCATGAGAAGGAGATTATAGCAGAGCAGATTAAGAACGATCCCAAGATGGCAGGCAAGCCTGAAAAGGTTATCGAGGGCGCTGTAAACGGCCGTCTTAATAAGGAATTGAAGGAGATTTGCCTTGTTGAGCAGGTATATGTCAAGGCTGAGGACGGCAAGCAGACCGTTAAGCAGTACATTGACAAGGTTGCAAAGGACAACTCTGCAAAGCTTTCTGTCAAGAGGTTTGTACGCTTTGAGACAGGCGAAGGCATTGAGAAGAAGCAGGAAAATTTCGCTGAGGAAGTTGCGGCGCAGATGAGATAATCGGAGCTTTTCTTAAAATTAAATGAATTGTTAAAAACCCTTGCGGACAGCAGATATATGTTGCCTGCAAGGGTTTTATTTTGTTTTGAAATCAAATGAGCTAAGTGCCTGCCGTACACGCACGGGTATTTTGCAAATGCTGCAAGTATTGACTGACAGCGTAGGAGGGCTTTACAGTAATTGTATGCCTTTTTTCTCACATTCAGCAGCGTCTTCCTCGGTCCATATTGAGGACTGGACTTCACCGATATGCGCTTTTCTCAGGAAAAACATGCATATGCGCGACTGTCCGATGCCGCCGCCTATTGTGTAGGGGAGCTGTTCGTCTATTATTGCTTTTTGGTATGGGAGCTTGGCGCGCTCGGGACAGCCTGCCTTTTCAAGCTGTGATAGGAGTGATTCTTTGTCAACGCGTATTCCCATTGATGACAGTTCAAGTGCAATGTCCAGCACGGGATAATATACGACTATGTCGCAGTTGAGCGCCCAGTCGTCATAGTCGGGAGCGCGCCCGTCGTGGGGCTTGCCGTCTGAGAGCTTATCGCCTATCTGCATAATGCATGCCGCGCCTTTTGCCTTTGCGATATAGTATTCACGCTCCTTTGGAGTATAGTCGGGGAAGATTTCCTCTAATTCTGTGGTGGTTATGAAAAAGATATCGTCAGGCAGCAGCTCGTCTATGTAATCGTACTGGATAGCCATAAATTTTTCAGTGTTTTTAAGGCATTTATATACGTCTTTTACTGTTGCCTTTAAGGTGTCGAGGGTGCGCGCCTCCTTGCTGATGATTTTTTCCCAATCCCACTGGTCTACGAATATTGAGTGGATATTGTCGGTTTCCTCGTCGCGGCGAATCGCGTTCATATCGGTGTAGATGCCTTCGCCGAGAGTGAAGCCGTATTTTTTCAGCGCGTAGCGTTTCCACTTGGCAAGCGACTGTACGACCTCAGCCTGCCTGCCGTTCTGCTCCTTTATGTCAAAGGAAACGGGGCGCTCTACGCCGTTTAGGTTGTCGTTCAGCCCTGAGAGCGGATCTACAAAAAGCGGCGCGGACACGCGCTCGAGATGAAGGTGCTGCGCAATCTGGTTTTGAAAAAAGTCCTTGACTGTCTTTATCGCTATCTGCGTGTCGTGAAGACTCAGCGCAGAGCGGTAGTCGTTAGGAATGATTAAGTTTTTCATAGCGGTTCTCCTGTTTTATTTGTTTGATAAAATTACCAATTTGATTATGTCACTTTTTTGGGGGAAAAGCAATAGAACGGACTAAAGTTTTGCGATAAGCAATATTTAGAGTTGTAGGCGGCTTGTTTTGCTGTTATAATGGTAGTGCGTAAATATTTTATATAAAAATATGGAAAAATAAAAATACGGAAAAGGGGTAAGACACTATGGAAAAAGTGACAAATGACATTTTTAATGTGGGCGTGAATGACAGGGATATAACCCTGTTTGAGGGGCAGTATAAGCTGGAAAAGGGCATGGCGTACAATTCGTATGTGATACTTGATGAAAAAATTGCCGTTATGGACACTGTGGACAAGAGGGCGACTGACGAATGGCTTAAAAATCTAAAGGAGGCATTAGGCGGTAGGGCTGTGGACTACCTTGTCATACAGCATATGGAGCCCGACCACGGCGGCAGCATCCTGGAACTTATGGGGCTTTTTCCCAAGATGACACTTGTGGGCAATGCCAAGACATTTACTATGTTAAAGCAGTTTTATGAGGTGGACATTGAGGGAAAGACTTTGACTGTGAATGAAGGAGATACGCTTTCCCTGGGGGCGCATACGCTGCAGTTTTTTATGGCGCCTATGGTTCACTGGCCCGAGGTTATGGTGACATACGACCAGAAGGACAAGGTGCTTTTCAGCGCTGACGGCTTTGGCAAATTTGGCACGCGCGATGTTGATGAGGACTGGACCTGCGAGGCGAGAAGATATTATATGAATATATGCGGGAAATACGGTATGCAGGTGCAGATGCTCTTGAAGAAGGCGGCGGGGCTTGCGATAGATGTTATCTGTCCGCTTCACGGACCTGTGCTGAGTGAAAATCTTGATTTTTACATAGGGAAATATCAGGTATGGAGCAGCTATGAGCCTGAGGACGAGGGTGTGCTTGTCGCATATGCGTCAATCCATGGGCACACGGCGCATGCGGCTGAGAAGATGAAGGAGATATTGGAGGAAAAGGGTGCGAAAAAGGTAGCGATTACGGACCTTTGCCGTGATGATATTCATGAGGCGGTGGAGGACGCTTTCCGATACAGCCATCTGGTGCTTGCGTCGGCGTCATACGATGCGGGGGTATTTCCTGCGATGGAGAGCTTTTTAAATAAATTAAAGGCAAAGAATTATCAGAAGCGCACAATCGGCATTATTGAAAACGGCACTTGGGCGCCGTCAGCGGGCAGGACAATGAAGGCTATGCTTGAAGGCTTGAAGGAGCTGAACATCGTTGAGCCTATGGTGACGATAAAATCTGCGATGAAGACTGAAAACGTGGCACAGATGGAGGCGCTTGCGGACAGCCTTTTGAAGTAGTGCGCAGATTGCGCTGGCGGCAGTACTTGACTGAAAGACAGCAGAGCAGAAGGCATGAGGGGTGAAGTAGTGTGCAGAATACATTGGTGTCGATATAACCATGATATTATGATTATGCCACCGCCATGTTAAGTGAAAAATAAAAAGAAAAATAAATTAATACAAAAGCACCAGTCAAAGCATGCAATAACGCATGTTATAATTGACTGGTGCTTTTTGTTGCCGTGTTGGATTGGGTTCTTGTCTTGCTGCTTCCTGAGAAAAATAGTTTGGTAGCATGCTAAATACAACAATTGTCAAAATATAAATAACAAAAAAATTTAAATACCCTATTGACAAATACCTACAAGGGGTATATACTTGCTATTACAATATAGCGGCGGCAAAATGCAGGCGGCGGAGTACCTTCGTAATGTCCTGATTTTACGCTGTAAAAAAGCCTTGTAAATTTTTGCATATGCCGCAAGGAAAGGAGATATTCTATGGAAGATAATAAGGATATGATTGGAGAGGTAACTGACATATCAGCAGAGGGCGAGTGTGCCTGCTCTGGCAAGACGAAGGAGCGCGATCCAAAGGAATACAAGGATTTGCTTAACCGTCTTAACCGCATTGAAGGCCAGATACGCGGCATTAAGCGCATGGTGGAGAATGACGCGTACTGTATTGACATTCTTGTGCAGGTATCGGCGGCAAACGCCGCGCTAAACAGCTTTAACCGCGTGCTTTTGTCAAACCACATAAAAACCTGCGTCACGCATGATATAATTGAAGGCAAGGAGGAAACTGTTGACGAACTGCTTGCCGCATTGCAAAAGCTGATGAAATAGCATGCAGGTATAATAATGTGCAAAATGCATAGAAAAAAGGTGACGGAAAAATGGAGCAATATAATGTTACGGGCATGAGCTGCGCCGCGTGCAGCGCGCGCGTGGAAAAGGCGGTGTCAAAGGTTGACGGCGTAAGCTCATGCTCAGTAAGCCTTCTGACAAATTCAATGGGCGTCGAGGGCACGGCAAGCCCCACGGCAATTATAAAGGCGGTGGAGGCTGCAGGTTACGGAGCAAGCCTGAAAGGCGCGAAAAAGGGACAGCCGCAGGCTCTGCGCGAGCAGCAGGAGGATATGCTTGCCGACAAGGAGACGCCCGTATTAAAGCGCAGGCTCTGCTTGTCGCTCGTATTTCTGGTAATACTCATGTATCTGTCAATGGGGCATATGATGTGGGGATTTCCTGTGCCGAGGGCAATCGCAGAGAACCATATCGCAATGGGACTGGTGCAGCTTTTGCTCACGATAGCCATAATGGTAATCAACCAGAAATTTTTTATTAGTGGCTTTAAGAGTCTGTGGCATAAAGCCCCGAATATGGATACTCTCGTGGCGCTTGGCTCGTCAGCGGCATTCGTATATAGCACATATGCGCTTTTTGCCATGACGGACGCGCAGCTAAAGGGCGACAGCGCGGCAGTTATGGGCTATATGCATGAGTTTTATTTTGAGTCGGCGGCGACGATACTGACGCTGATAACAGTCGGAAAAATGCTCGAGGCGCGTTCAAAGGGCAAGACGACAGACGCACTGAAAGGACTTATGAAAATATCGCCCAAGACGGCGAATGTCATAAGAAACGGCGAGGAGCTTTCAGTCGCCATTGAGGAGGTTGCCAAAGGCGATATATTTGTGGTAAGGCCAGGCGAGAGCATTCCCGTAGACGGGGTAGTGCTTGAGGGCGCGAGCGCGGTAAACGAGGCGGCGCTGACGGGTGAGAGCATTCCCGTAGACAAGGAGACGGGCGACAGGGTTTCGGCGGCGACTGTCAACCAGTCGGGCTTTATAAAGTGCGAGGCGACAAGGGTAGGAGAAGACACGACGCTTTCGCAGATTATCAAAATGGTAAGCGACGCGGCGGCGACCAAGGCGCCTATAGCAAAGATTGCGGATAAGGTTTCGGGGATATTTGTGCCTACGGTCATCACCATTGCGCTTATCACAGTGTTTGCGTGGCTTGCGGCAGGGCAGAGCGTAGGCTATGCGCTTGCAAGGGGAATATCGGTGCTTGTCATAAGCTGTCCATGCGCGCTTGGGCTTGCGACGCCCGTGGCGATTATGGTAGGCAATGGCATAGGTGCAAAAAATGGCATTATGTTCAAAACCGCTGTATCGCTTGAACAGGCGGGCAAGGTAAATGCGATAGCGCTTGACAAGACAGGCACGATAACAAGCGGAGAACCTAAAATAACAGATGTTATCCCAATAAGCGGCGTTTCGCAAGAGCAGCTTTTGGAGCTTGCCGCGTCGCTTGAGCAGAAAAGCGAGCATCCGCTTGCAAAGGCAGTGCTTGAATACGCTAAGGAAAAGAACATAAAGACATTTGACGTGGCTGATTTTAAGGCGCTTGCAGGAAACGGGTTGGAGGCATCGCATAACGGGGAAATGCTTTATGGCGGAAATGCCGTGTTTATGGAAAAAATGACGGAAAAAATTCCTGAAACGCTGCTTGACAGGGCAAGAGAGCTTTCAGATGAAGGAAAAACACCGCTTTTTTTCGCAAGGGCGGGCAGAATCGCGGGAATTATAGCCGTGGCAGACGTAATAAAAGACGGCAGCAGGGAAGCGGTAAGGCAGCTGCAGGGCATGGGCATTTATGTCGCCATGCTTACGGGTGACAACGAGCGCACGGCAAAGGCAGTCGGAGAACAGGCGGGAGTTGATAAGGTCATAGCGGGAGTGCTGCCAGACGGCAAGGAGCAGGTGATACGTTCGCTAAAGGAGAGCGGAAGCGCGGCTATGGTCGGCGACGGCATAAATGACGCCCCTGCACTCACGAGGGCGGACATAGGCATAGCGATAGGCGCTGGGACAGACATAGCTATAGACGCGGCGGATATAGTGCTGATGAAAAGCAGGCTTACCGATGTCTCGGCGGCGGTAAGGCTGAGCAGGGCGACGCTCAGGAATATACGCCAGAATTTGTTCTGGGCATTCTTCTACAATTCGATAGGCATTCCGCTGGCGGCGTTCGGGGCGCTTAATCCAATGTTTGCTGCGGCGGCTATGAGCCTTTCAAGCTTCTGCGTAGTGACAAACGCATTGCGGCTCAACCTGATAGACATTTACAATCCGTCTAAGGATAAAGCGCCAAAACGGCGCCATAAACACTCAGGACAAGAAATAAATTCAGACAATATAAGCAATCATGCCGTAAAAACGGTTTTGGAAAAAAAGGAGGAAAAAACAATGACAAAAACTATGAAAATCGAGGGAATGATGTGCGGACACTGCGAGGCGAGGGTAAAAAAGAGCTTGGAGGCGCTTGCGCAGGTTTCATCTGCGGAGGTAAGCCATGAGAAGGGCACGGCTGTAGTAACGCTCAGCTCAGACATTTCAGACGAGGAGCTTAAAAAGGCTGTGGAGGAGCAGGATTACAAGGTGGTTTCTGTAGAATAGTAAAGCGTTAGGCATAGAAATCAGCTGAAAGCTTTCCAGACAGGATAATACATCTCATATATGCCCGCCTGCGTTTTGACAGGGGTTTTATGAGATGTATTTTTTTATGGCAATGAGCTGAGTGAGCTATCTGTCAATTTGCCGCATAGGTCGATATTGTGTGAAAAGTAAACAACACGTATAAAAAATAAGAAAAAAATTTATATAATATTGACAATCATATACAAAGAAATGTAAAATGTATAGTATATATTAATTGGCTATGGTTTTGCGCAAAGGAGCTGTAATGGCGATGGATAGAAAAAATACTATAATGATAGTTGACGACGAGGAAATGATAAAGACAAGGCTTAGGGATGTGCTGTCTGCTGAGTTTGACGTGGTTTTGGCATCAAACGGCAAGGAGGCGCTTGAGCTTTTGGCGGACCGCAAAAAAGACATAGCGCTCATTGTGCTTGACCTCATTATGCCTGTGATGGACGGATTTTCATTTATGGAGGAGTTCAGGACACATCAGGAGTATGCCAATATCCCCGTAATAGTGGCAACCTCAAACGAGGACGAGTATTCTGAAAAGCGCTGCCTTGAAGCGGGGGTATGGGATTTTGTCATGAAGCCCTACAATCCTGTCCTTCTGCAGTTCAGAATTAAAAACGCGCTTGAAAAGAGCCGCATGATTATAGCCGAGCGCGACGTTGTAACGGGGCTTTACACAAAGTTTAAATTTTACAATGAAGTGCGGCAGATGCTTGACGAATTGGGCGAGAGCCAGAAATTTGCCTTTGTGCGATTTGACATAGACCGTTTCAAGATGATTAACAATTTTTACGGCATAAGGGAAGGCGACAAGGTGCTTATAAGCATTGCAAAGGAGCTTGAACGCATTGCCAGGGCGTTTGACAATTTCCTTTACGGAAGGATTGAAAATGATATTTTTGCAGTCTGCATGCCCTACAAGGAGGAGAATATTGAGCTGCTTGCAAAGGCGCTGCAGATTAACGTGCGCAAGCTGAACAAGGACTACAATATAAAGGTTTCCTGCGGGGTTTACGTCATAAACGATTACAGCATAGACGTTTCGGAAATGTACGACAGGGCTAACCTTGCGGCGAAAAACTGTAAGGGCAAATTTGACGAAAACGTGGCTTATTATGATGAAAGCCTTATTGAAAATATGCGGCAGGAGCAGTACATAATCAATGAGGTCAACAAAGCATTGGAGGAGGAGCAGTTTCAGGTCTACCTGCAGCCTAAGGTTAATCTCGTGACAGACCGCTCATACGGCGCGGAGGCGCTTGTGCGGTGGAAGCACCCAGAGCGTGGCATGATATCTCCAGGAGAGTTTATCCCGATTTATGAGCGCAACGGCATTATCGGCAGATTGGACCAGTATATGTGGCGTCATGTGTGCATGCTGCTGCGCAAATGGCTTGACGAGGGTAAAAACCCCAATCCTATTTCCGTAAACGTGTCGCGCGTAAACATTTACAATCCGCATCTGGTAGACATACTTAAAAATCTTGTGACGGAGTTTAGGATACCGACGCATCTGCTGAATTTAGAGCTTACGGAAAGCGCGTTTATGGAAGACCAGGACATGGTTATGCAGACCATGAGCAAGCTCCATAAGCTTGGCTTTAAGATAATGATGGACGACTTCGGCAGCGGATATTCCTCGCTTAATGTCTTGAAGGATATGGAGATTGATTATCTGAAGGTCGATATGAAGTTTTTGCAGCAGGATACGGAGTTTAACGGCAAGGGTGAGAAGGTGCTCACGTCAGTTATCCGCATGGCGAAGTGGCTGCATCTGCCGTCTATTGTTGAGGGCGTGGAGACAATCGAACAGGTTGATTTCCTCAAGTGCATCGGCTGTGAGTATGCACAGGGCTTTTTCTATGCGCGCCCTATGCCCGTTGAGGACTACGAGGAGTTTATCGCGCGCGAGGAGGAGATGGAGGCAAGAAACGTCAAAGATGAGAATGCGATAATAGTCGGCGAGCTGTGGAATACGCGTTCAAATGTCAGCATTTTCTATGATATGCTTGAAGTGCCTATTGCCATATACGAATACAGAAAGGATAAGCTTGAGCTGCTTAGGGCAAACAGCAAGTATGAAAATGAGATAGCCTTTGAGAAGGACATCGGAGAGCTGGAGCACAATCGCCGTATGGCGGCGGAGCGCGATATGCTGAAGGACGCGTTTGCAAAGATTGCGGCGGGCGACTTCTGCGAGCCTATGGAGTATGAGGTCAGCGATGATGTCTGGTACCGCATCACAGTTAAGCTGATAGGCAGGCGTTCAGATGTTATGATAATGATGGCTACGTTTTGCGATATAAGCGAATATAAGCAGCAGTTATTTAAATAACGGGTGTTGCTGACAAGCTTACAGCCGAAAAAGTTCAGCAGGCTTTTTCGGCTGTGTCATTGTATAAAGCCGCTGGAGGTAAGTAAATGGGGAAAATAGATACAATAATATTCGATTTGGACGGTACGCTGCTTGACACTCTGGAAGATTTGACTAATTCAGTCAACTACGCGCTGGAACGCTGCCAGATGCCTGTCCGCACTATATCAGAGGTAAAGGGCTTTGTCGGCAACGGCATCAGGGTGCTTATGGTGAACGCGGTGCCTGATGGGGAGAAGAATCCTCGCTTTGAGGAGGCGTTTTCGATATTCAAGGAGCATTATGCCGTTCACTGCAACGACAAGACGAGGGCATATGACGGAGTATGCGCTCTTTTGGAGACGCTTAAAGAAAAGGGCTATGCGCTCGCAATTGTGTCAAATAAGGTGGACAGCGCCGTGCAGGAGTTAAAGGAGAAGTATTTCAGCGCGGTCGGCGTGGCGATTGGGGACCGCGAGGGCATAAGGAGGAAGCCCGAGGCGGACAGCGTGCTGCTCGCGCTAAAGGAGCTTGGAAGCTCAAGGGAGCGCGCGGTGTATGTGGGCGATTCAGACGTAGACCTTATGACGGCGGCAAATTCAGGGCTTCCATGCATAAGCGTGCTGTGGGGCTTTAGGGACAGGGAATTTCTACTTGCGCATGGGGCGAAGGTCTTTGCGGAAAATCCGTCTGACATAATCAACATAGTTGATAATTTTGGGTGAAAATGCTAAAATTAATTTAGTAATTTTACAGCAGCAGCGCAGATTTAGCCGAACATAAAATAACAGACGGCATGGGAATATATAATTAATTGAGCAGGGGAGTTGTGCTGATGAAGAAGATAGCTTTGGTAATGGACGGCTGGAAACGTTTTTTTACATATGCGTGGCCTTCGGGAATACTCCAGAGAATAAAGGAAAGTGATGAGGAGATAAACCTTTATATTTTTAGCAGCTCTGGGGATTGGAGCCTTGACACTGACTACAATATCGGCGAGTACAATATATACCGTCTTCCTGATTTCAATGATTTTGACGGGATTATCGTGGACTTAAATAACATTCGTTATCCAGAAGTGGTGGGGGAGCTTGCGCAGCAGGTGAGAATGACGGGAAAGCCTGCGGTTTCCATATCAAATGAGCTGCCTGATTTTTATTATGTCGGCATTGACAACTATTCGGCTATGACTAACGTGATAAGCCATCTCTATGAGGCGCATAGCTGCAGGAGCTTTTGGTTTATCATGGGACCGCGGGAGAACTATGAAAATTCAGTCCGCGTGAAGGCGCTTATTGACTTTCTTGACGGGCACGATATTCCTTACAGTGATGATGATTTTTACTTTGATTCTTATGAGTTTTCATGCGGCTACAAGGGATTTATGCATATGCTGGAGCGCATTGGCGACGGCGGAAAGCTTCCCGATGCCGTTATCTGCGCAAACGACAATATAGCGGTGGGAGTGCTTGAAGCGGCGGGCGAGAAAGGGTATAAGGCGCCGCGGGACTTCTGCGTCACGGGCTTTGACAATTTTGACAAGGCAAGCTACTACAATCCCAAGATATCCACGGTGGGGCATATCCGCGAGGACGTGGGTTATCTTTGCGCCGATTTGCTTATTAGGATATGGAAGGGCGAGAAGGTGGAGCGCTTTAATTATACGGAGTCCACTTACATATATTGGGACAGCTGCGGCTGTAAGGGCAGCGCCGATGTTGACCAGATAGGTCATTCCAAGGGGCAGATAATGTATGACATTGAGACTACAAGCTTTGAGGAGCAGGTGCTTGCGCTTGATTACGAGCTTTTAAACTGCAAATCAATCAAGGACATTTCCATGTGCGTGGTAAACTGCCTGCCTGCGCTTAAATGCGATGCTATGTATCTGGTGCTTGACGACCATATAAATGATTACAAAAAAGAATTTGATTTTTACAACAATGGCATAATTGACGACAGCCGTTTCTGCGTGAAGGGCTATCCCGACAAAATGCTTGTCGAGTTTGCCTATGACGCAAAGCGCGGCTTTGTGGAGGAAAAGCGCACGATAACAAGCCTTTTTCCCATGTTTGACTATGATAAGGGCGGTACTGATTTTCTGTTTATGCCGATACATTTCAGAAATCATACCGTGGGCTATTTTGTTATGCGCAACGCCATTTACCTTATGGAAAAACAATATCTTTTCAAGGTGCTGAACGTGCTGACCTCCGCAATGGAAAACCTTCATGAGAAGGAAAGGCTGGAATATATGAACAAAAAGCTTGCCGATATGAGTGTGAAGGACTCAATGACGGGGCTTTATAACCGCATGGGCTATCAGCAGATTGCCTGCAAGCTTTTTGAGGACAAGAAGAACAAGGGCGAAAACCTGATGATTATGTTCGTCGATATGGACAGGTTAAAGTACATAAATGACAATTTTGGGCATGAGTACGGCGATTATGCTATACGCGCGATTGCGTCGGCTATATTGCGCAACTGTCCTAAAAATTCACTGCCTGTCAGGACAGGCGGAGATGAGTTTGTCATTATCAGTGATGTTTTAGGCGGCGGCGAGTATGAGGAGCTTGTCGGGCGGCTGCGTGGAGACATTGAGGCGGCGGCAAGGGATAAGCATTTTCCGTTTGAGCTGTCCTTCAGCATAGGCGCTGTGGCGACGGACATGACGACGGAAAAGACGCTTGACGAATATATAAGCATGGCAGACGAGATTATGTACGCAGAAAAGCAGAAAAAGAAAGCAAACAGGACAGAATAGCGGGGCGCGTGGATTATGAAGCTTTACGACAGGAAAAAAATTGACTGGGACAACGTTCTTTTTGATAACAGGGCGCTGTTCCTTTTGCTTGCGCCGATTATAGTGGAGCAGCTTTTAAACTCATTTATGGGCATGGTGGACACGATGATGGTGTCTACTGTGGGGAGTGAGGCGATATCAGCCGTGTCGCTCGTCGATTCGTTTAACAACCTTGTTATCCAGATGTTTTCGGCAATGGCGGCGGGCGCGTCTATCGTATGCTCACAGTATCTTGGCAGCGGCAACAAAAAGGAAAGCAACAATGCGGCGCGTCAGGTGGTGCTTGCCGTGTCTGTCATTTCTCTGGCTTTGATGGTGATTTGTCTGGCGGGCAGGGAGCATCTGCTAAGCTTTATTTTTGGCAAGGTCGAGCCAGCGGTTATGCAGAACTCGCTTATTTATTTCCTTATAACCGTGATTTCATACCCTTTCCTTGCGCTGTTTAACGCGGGGGCGGCGTTTTACCGAGCGGGCGGCAATTCAAAATTCCCTATGAAGGTTTCTGTGGTGTCAAATGTGCTGAACATTATGGGAAACGCCGTGTTTATATACGTCTTTAAATGGGGCGTGGCAGGGGCGGCGCTTTCTACGCTTATATCAAGGATTTTCTGCATGGCTGTGATTTTTTACTGTCTGAGAAAGCCTAGGCAGGTGATTGTCATAAGGGATTATCTCAAAATCCGCCCCGATATGCCGCTGATAGTGAAGATAATGGCGATAGGCATTCCCGCGGGCGTGGAAAATTCTATGTTCCAGTTTGGAAAGCTTGCGATACAGTCGACGGTTTCCACTATGGGGACTACTGCGATAGCGGCGCAGGCTATGACTAATATTTTTGAGAATGTGAACGGGATTTTCGGCATCGGCGTAGGCATAGGGCTTATGACCGTGGTGGGACAGTGCATTGGCGCGGACCGCCGCGAGGAGGCAAAGTATTATATTGTGAAGCTTACGGGTGTGGCATGGGTAGGAATACTTGCGTCGTGCCTTTTTGTGCTTGCGATAACCAAGCCTGTGACGTGGCTTGCGGGAATGGAGAGCGAATCCGCGGCTATGTGCTTTGAGATGGTAAAGGCGATTACCGTGGTAAAGCCGCTTGTGTGGGTCGGCTCATTCGTGATAGCTTACGGATTGAGGGCGGCGGGCGACGTGCGCTTTTCAATGATTGTATCGACGCTTACCATGTGGCTGTGCAGGGTGGCGCTGTGCATTTTCCTCGTGAGGGTGTATCATTTCGGACCTATGGCTGTGTGGATTGGAATGTTTGCCGACTGGACAATAAGGGCGGTTATTTTTGTAAGCCGTTTCCTTAGTGGAAAGTGGTTAAAAAATAAGATTATTTGAGAGAAAATATGGCATTATGACGAATGTTGTGATAAAATAAATTCAGTAAAATTTTCCTAAAAAGGAGATGCATTTGTTATGGAAACGAAAAGTAAGTACATTTATGCGGATAAGAAGGAGCAGGTAAAGCGGGCGAACCGATTTGTCGTAATCAGCGAGCTTATCTACTTTTTCTTTGTGTTCATGATTGTGTTTCTCGGCACGATGAGGGGCATACGTTCGGCGGGCTATACTTCGATAATCACGCTGATAACCGTAGTGACTATAGGCTTGTCGGTCTTTATGTATGTCAAGGATAAGGCGAGCGCTAAGTTGCGGTATGTTGTGGGCATAGGAATGGTTCCCATAGTGCTTATGCTTGCGCTGGGGTTTGAAAGCTACTATATGAATTTTATGGCGGTCATACCTTTTATGGCGTGCATAATGTATTTTGATGAAAAGTTTTCACTGAAATTTTTCTGGATAATATCCGTAATACAAATATTTGTAACAACGGTAAAGGGCGTGACGGGCGCCATTACGGGAGATGCACTTGTTAATCTGGTGTGCGCTACATTTGCAGTGGTATTCAGCATGGGAATGGTTTACTTTGTCGTGAGCCGCGCGTCGCTTTTCACTAGCCATATGCTCGGCAGCATAAAGGAGGAGCGCGACGAGCAGGCAGCGATGATAGAAGACGTGCTGCATATCGCGTCTGAAATCAGGTCGGGCACTGACAATGCGATGGATATAGTGAGCAAGCTGAATGAGTCTACATCTGTGGTAAACGGCGCTGTTTCGGATATCTCGGAGAGCACGCTGAACACGGCGGAAAATATTCAGACGCAGACTATGATGACTCAGAACATTCAGGAGGCTATACAGACCACGCTTGACGCCTCAAAGGAAATGGTTACTCTTGCCAATGAGCTTGAGGCTATGAACAAGCAGAGCATAGCGACTATGGAGAGCCTAAAGACGCAGGCGAAGGTGATTTCCGACACAAACTCAAACGTCGCGGGCTCTATGAAGAAGCTGCAGGAGAGGACAAAGGACGTAAAGAGCATTGCGGACACGATTTTTTCAATATCAAACCAGACAAACCTGCTTGCGCTTAACGCGTCAATCGAGAGCGCGAGGGCAGGCGAGGCAGGCAGGGGCTTTGCCGTGGTTGCCGACGAGATAAGGCAGCTTGCCGAGAAGACGCGTCAGGAGACGGAGAGTATTGCCGTGATAATAAAGGAGCTTGACACTAATGCGGAGCAGGCGGGCAGCGCGGTTAAAAATTCTATAGAGGCTACGTCAAAGCAGGACGAGATGATTGTCGAGGTTTCAGAGTGCTTTAGCGGGGTTAGCACGGACATAGAGAAGGTTACGGGAAATATTTCAAAGATAGACAGCATGCTCAGCTCACTGTCCGACGCTAACAACCAGATTGTGGACAATATAATGCAGCTTTCGGCTACCACAGAGGAGGTAACGGCATCTTCTGCGCAGGCGGCGGAGCTTAGCAATGACAACCTGAGAAACGCGGAAACGGCAAAGACGCAGCTTACCGATGTCGTGGCGCTTTCTTATGAGCTTGACAAGTATTCAAAATAATGTAAAATTAAGACAGCCCCTTTTAAGAGTTTAAAGGGGGCTGTTTTATTGGCAGGCAGGGATTTATGTGGTTTTAACAGCGTTTTTTATTGGGTTTGCGCTTGATTTGGCGTTTGGGGATCCGCGCACTCCGATACACCCAGTATGTATTATCGGCAGGCAGGTAAATATATGCGAGAGCGTTTACAGACGGATTTTTGGAAAGCATGAGGTTGTGGCGGGGGTGTTTACTGTCATCACTGTGCTTTTTTTGTCAACTTTGATACCGTGTGTTATTTTATGTGCGGCGTATAGGCTGAATATGGCAGCGGGAGCGGCTGTGGAGGCTGTTTTGTGCTATTCGATGCTTGCCGTAAAGGATTTGAGGGATGAAAGCATGCGGGTTTACAATGCGCTTAAAGAGGAGGGGCTCTGCGCTGGCAGAAAGGCTGTGTCAATGATTGTGGGGCGTGATACTGACAGGCTTGATGAAAAGGGCGTGGCGCGCGCGGCTGTGGAGACAATTGCGGAGAACTTTTCTGATGGCATTGCCGCGCCGATGTTCTATATGGCAATAGGCGGGGCTGGGCTGATGTATTTTTATAAGGCAGTGAATACTATGGACTCGATGATTGGGTATAAAAATAACAAGTATTATTATTTTGGGCGGGCGGCGGCGCGTCTTGACGATGTGATGAATTTTGTGCCGTCAAGGATTGCGGCGGTTATTATGGTGATTGCGTCGTTTTTCACAGGGCTTGATGTGAAAAATGCAGTCAGGATTTTCAGGCGCGACAGGCATAACCATGCAAGCCCCAATTCGGCGCAGACGGAGGCTGTGGCGGCGGGGGCGCTTGGAGTGCGTCTTGCGGGAGACGCATGGTATTTTGGAGAGCTTTATCACAAGCCGACTATCGGCGACGCGTTTAGGGAGATTGAGGCGGAGGACATTGTGCGCATAAACAGGCTTATGTATGTGTCGGCGTTTCTGGCGCTTATTATATTTGGGGGAGTGCGGTTATGTATTTGCATGGCGGTGATGTCTGCGGCAGGGAAGGCATTTTAGATTTTTCGGCAAATATAAATTTTCTTGGCATGCCTGCTGCCGTGCGTGCGGCGGCGATTAGGGGCGTTGAGGAGGCTGAAGTATATCCGCAGGCGTTTAACGGCAAACTTGAGGGGAAGATTGCGGAGAAATATGCGCTAAAGCCGTGTGATATAGTGTGCGGGAATGGCGCGGCGGAGATAATTTTTGCCTTTTTTGGGGCGATTAGGGCGAGAAGGGCGCTGGTGGCTGAGCCGACTTTTGGCGAGTATGAGCGGGCATTGGCTGGGGCAATGGATAAGTGCGGGATTGTGCGGCATATGCTTACAGAGGGGAATGGTTTTGAACTGGGGGAGGATATACTAGATAAAATAACTGGCGATATTGATGTTGTTGCCGTATGTAACCCGAATAATCCTACAGGGGTGGTTTATGACAAGGGATTGCTGCTTGAAATATTGGAGCGCTGCAAGAGTATGGGGGCGTGGCTGTTTGTTGATGAGAGCTTTATCGAACTGACAATGCAGCATAAAAGCGGCAGTCTTTTTGATATGATGAATAACGGTAGTTATGATAAACTTTTTATTTTAAGGTCTTTTACAAAGCTGTATGCTATGGCTGGACTCAGGCTTGGGTTTGGAGTGTGCGCCAATCGAGGGCTTATGGAGAGGATAAGGGGGATATTGCAGCCGTGGAATATATCTCTGCCTGCGCAGTATGCGGGGCTTGCGGCGCTTGAGGAGGAGGAGTTTGCTGAACGTTCGAGAGTGGCTGTTGCTGCGGAGAGGGAGTATATGCGCGGCAGGCTTGACGGGATAGCGCGTGTATATGGCGGGGCAGCGAACTTTTTGCTGTTTTATGTTCAGAATGATGTTTTAGATGATAACGGCAGAGGGCATTTATATAACCAGTGCCTTGAAAGAGGAATATTAATTCGGGACTGCAGTAATTTTTATGGTCTTGGGTGTGGCTGGTACAGGGTTGCGGTGAGATGCAGGGAGGATAATGAAAGGCTTATAGAGGTTTTGGGAGAGCTGCTGCAGAAGGTATGAGACACTCCAAAATATGATGTGAGTGTTAATCATGGTAGTTTTAGTAGTGGATTTCAAATGGAAAGCTTTTTGGGCAAGGCGGGAGGATTTATGGGAAAGCCATTGATGATACAGGGAACTATGTCAAGCGTAGGAAAAAGCCTGATTGTGGCGGGACTTTGCAGGATAATGAGGCAGGACGGCTACAGGGTGGCGCCGTTTAAGTCGCAGAATATGGCGCTCAACTCATATATTACAGCCGATGGGCTTGAAATGGGGCGTGCACAGGCAATGCAGGCGGAGGCGGCGGGGATAGAGCCGAGCGTTTATATGAATCCGATTCTGCTAAAGCCGACTAACGAGACAGGCTCGCAGGTGATTGTAAACGGCGAGGTTTACAAGGATATGAGCGCGAGGGAGTATTTTGCGTATAAGAAAAGGCTTATTCCAAAAATAAAATATGCGTATGAAAGGCTTGCGGCGGAGAATGACATAGTCGTGATAGAGGGAGCAGGCTCGCCAGTTGAGATTAATTTAAAAACAGATGATATTGTAAATATGGGAATGGCGGAGATTGCGGATTCGCCTGTGCTGATAGTCGGCGATATTGACAGGGGAGGCGTGTTTGCGCAGCTCTGCGGGACGATGATTCTTTTGGAGGAGAGCGAAAAAAGACGCGTAAAAGGGCTTATCATCAATAAATTCAGGGGCGACAAGACGATACTTGATCCAGGCATAGAGCAGCTTGAAAGGCTTGCGGGAAGGGGCGTGCTTGGCATTGTGCCGTATATGGACATACAGCTTGAAGATGAGGACAGCGTGACTGACAGGTTTAATGCGCGCAGGGCGGCGGATATTGATATTGCGGTGATACGTTTTCCGCATATTTCCAATTTTACGGATTTTGACATATGGGAGAATGTGGAGGGCGTGTCGCTCAGGTATGTGAGCAGGGCATATGACATTGGCAAGCCTGATATGATAATCCTGCCAGGGACAAAAAGCACTGTTGATGATTTGCTGTGGCTGCGCGAGAGCGGGCTTGAAGCGGCTGTGTTGAGGCAGTATAATGATAACAAGTGTATTTTATTTGGAATATGTGGCGGATATCAGATGCTTGGGGAGGAGATAAATGATGGAGTTGCCGTTAGGGGAATGGGGCTTATTCCGATGGCTACAGTGTTTGAGGCTGAAAAGGAGCGTACTCGCGTGGAAGGGGTATTTAAAGACGTGTCAGGTGTGTTATCGTGCCTGAACGAGCTGCCGATATGCGGATATGAGATACATATGGGACAGAGCTATATAAAGAGCGGCGGGAGTATAATTAATAGCAAATCTTATCTAACAGAGCTTACAGATAATGTCACGGGCGTAAAAAAGGCGGAGGGATATTGCGGCGACAGGGTTTATGGCAGCTATGTACACGGTATTTTTGACAAAAGCGGGACAGTAGAGGCGATTGCGGGCGCGCTTGCAAAGCGGAAAGGTATAGAAAAGCCAAGCTTTCACATTTTGGATTATGGGCAGCATAAGCAGCAGCAGTATGACAGACTGGCGGATGTTCTGCGCGGGGCGCTTGATATGGACAAGATATACAGGGTAATTGAGAGCGGAGTATGATATAGGAAAAAGCTTGTGTCTAACAGGTAATTACGGATTGGCCATTTTTCGTATTTATTATAGACGCTAAAGCGGCAGGATGGGAAAATGAAGAACGACAAGACGGAATTAAAAATGGAAAACAGTGTTCTTGGCGCTGAAATGTCAAAACTTGAAAGGATAGCGCCGAAGGATATTGAAAAGCGGAGTTTTGAGATAATTGACGAGATAATAGGCGCGGAATACCCAAATGCGGTGATAGATGAGCGTTATATGCCGATTATAAGGCGCGCAATTCATACGACTGCGGATTTTTCATATCTTGAGACACTGTGCTTTTCAGAGAATGTGATTGACAAGGCTCTTGCAGCAATAAATAACAGATGTACCGTAATAACGGACACAAATATGGCAATGGCGGGAATAAATAAAAGGCTGCTTGCCGAGTACGGCGCGGAGATTAGCTGCTATATGGCGGACGAGGATGTCGCGGCACAGGCAAGACAGCGCGGGATAACGCGCGCGGCTGTGAGCATGGAAAAGGCGGCGCGGCTTGCCGAAAGCGGCAGGGAGCTTATTTTTGTGATAGGAAATGCCCCTACGGCTCTGGTGCGCCTGTATGAACTTATTACGGATTGCGCGTTAAAACCGCAGCTGGTAATCGGCGCGCCTGTGGGTTTTGTAAACGTGGTGCAGTCAAAGGAGCTGATTATGCAGACCGATACGCCGTATATTGTGGCACGCGGCAGAAAAGGCGGCAGCAATGTGGCTGCGGCGATTTTTAATGCGCTGCTTTATATGAAACGCGAGGGCGGCGTTTTGTTTGAATAATTTGTGCGAATTTTTGGAACGGCTGAAAGATGGGGAAATTCAGGGAGTTTTAATTAAGATTGCGGTTTTGGAGAGTGGATTAGGGAGGTTAATATGAAATATGCAGGGGATTTATCTGAAAAAAGGCGCTAAGAAACTTGCCTGCGGTTATACTACGGGGACTTGCGCGGCGGCGGCGGCGCAGGCGGCGGCGGTCATGTATTTTACGGGGCGGGCGCCTGAAAGCGTAAGCATTATGACGCCGAAAGGAATAAGGCTTACGTTGGAGACGCTTGAGCCATTTTGCAGGGAGGATTACACAAGCTGCGCCATAAAAAAAGAAAGCGGCGATGATCCTGACATAACAAACGGAGTGCTTGTCTACGCGGGGCTGACATTTAGGCATGCGGAAAGTGAGAGCAGGTCAGATGTTGGCGATAACGGGAGTGATGGCTTGGGACAGCAAAGCACTGAAAATAAAATAACAGTCGATATAGACGGTGGAATAGGCGTAGGCAGGGTGACAAAGGCGGGGCTTGAACAGCCCGTAGGCGCCGCCGCGATAAATAGCGTGCCGCGCAGAATGATAACTGATGAGATAATGCGTGTATGCAAGGCAAATGATTTCGCCGGGCATGTGAAAGCCGTAATAAGCATTCCCGAGGGAGAAGCGCTTGCGCAGAAAACCTTTAATCCGCGCCTTGGCATAGAGGGCGGCATATCCGTGCTTGGCACAAGCGGCATAGTCGAGCCTATGAGCGAGCGGGCGCTTATAGAAACGATACGGGCTGAGCTGAGCGTGAAAAGAGAGGAAAATAAACGTCTTGGGCGTGACATAGTCCTTGCCGCGCCTGGAAATTACGGCAGGAATTTTATCAGCGAGAGATATGGAATAGACATAGAGGACGCGGTAAAGTGCAGCAACTACATCGGCGAGCTGGTGGATTTTGCAAATGAGCTTGGCTTTAAGCGGCTTTTGCTGGCAGGGCATATCGGAAAGCTTGTCAAGGTGTCTGGCGGGATTATGAATACACATTCATCAAACGCGGACGCGCGGCTTGAGCTTTTGGCGGCGCATGCGCTTATGGCAGGGGCTGATGCTCAAACTGGGCGGCGGATTCTTGCGTGCATGACCGCGGAGGAGGCGCTTGGAATACTTCGTGAGGGCGGGCTGTTGCCAGATACCATGGATATTATGGTCAGAAGGATAAAATACTACCTCGACAGGCGCAGCGGTACGACGCAGATAGAGGTGATTGTCTTTTCCAATGAGTTCGGCGAGCTTGCAAAAAGCGATGGAGCTGATGATTTCGTTAGAGAGTTTCGCAAATGAATGTATGGGATTTTGAAATTGGCTTCAATAATAAATCGTTAAAATACAGTATTTTAGGGTTTAGATACCTAAAAGGTTAAATGGTTCTTTACAATGAACTAGATAGAGACTATAATAAAATTGTATAGCTGATAATGAAAAATCAATAATAAACAAAATACTATAGGGGAGCAGAATGGCAAAAGAGAAATCAAAGGCAGAAAAGAAACAGAAGCTGCAGTGGCATCCTGCATTTGCAGCAGCCCTTGAAATGGAGCTTTTGGATAATAAGGACGACTTGGAATTTGAAAGAGAACATAACCTTAATAGAAAGCCCTTGCTGATAGACTGTCTGGTAATAAAAAAGAAAAAGGATGTAGTCATCAGAAATGAGATAGGAAAACCCTTTAGGAAGTACAACATAATCGAATACAAATCAGCGAGAGATTCATTGTCCATAGATGATGTGGCGAAGACACAAGGGTATGCTCATTTATATAAGGCATATGGAGAAAGCGTTAACGCAGTAAGGTTTGATGAAGTATCAGTCACACTGATACGCGAATTAAAGCCCGTGGGATTATTTAAGTATTTTGAAGAAAACAATTACACGGTATCAAATCCCTACAAAGGGATATATTATATAGAAAGCGGGTTAAAGTTTCCGACACAGATAATCGTAGGAAAAGAACTTACTCATGAAAACCACGAATGGTTTAACCTGCTTTCGGATAAGGTGACGAAGCAGGAAATGGCAAGAGCCATAGAATATTCTAGGAATGCAAGGAGTAAGAACGAGCGGGAACTGATAGATGCCATATTTGAAGTGAGTGCATTGGCAAACAAGAATGTGGTGGAAGAATTGAAGATGGGAGATGAGGATATGTGTCAGGCATTGATGGAGATAATGAAACCAGAGATTGAAGAAGTGGTTGATACAGCAGTAAGGGAAACTACAGAACGTGTTGAAAGGGAAACCACAGAACGTGTTACAGAACGTGCGATTAAAGTAGCGGTCGAAATGCTTCATAGCTTGAACTTAGGAAATGCTGAAATTAAGGAAGCATTGCAAAAGAATTACAATCTTTCAGAGGAAGAAGCACTTTCTTATCTCAAGTAAACCATAAATATATACCGCAGCCGATACGTATGTTAATAGAAGAAATAGAAACAATAAACAAGACACTATAAGGGGAACAGAATGGCAAAAGAGAAACAAGAGGCGGAAAAGAAACAGAAGCTGCAGTGGCATCCCGCATTTGCGGCAGCCCTTGAAATGGAGCTTCTGGAAAATAAGGACGATTTGGAATTTGAGAGAGAACATAACCTTAACAGAAAGCCCCTGCTGATAGATTGTCTGGTGATAAAAAAGAAAAAGGATGTAGTCATAAAGAATGAGATAGGAAAATTCTTTAGGAAGTATAACATAATCGAATACAAATCAGCGAGGGATTCACTGTCAATAGATGATGTGGCAAAGACACAGGGATATGCACACTTATATAAAGCATATGGTGAAAGTATTAATGCAGTAAAGTTTGATGAAGTGTCAGTCACGCTGATACGCGAATCAAAGCCTGTTGGATTATTCAAGTATTTTGAAGAAAACAGCTACACGGTATCAAATCCATACAAAGGGATATATTACATAGAAAGTGGGTTAAAGTTTCTGACACAGATAATCATAGGAAAAGAGCTTACCCATGAGAACCACGAATGGTTTAATCTGCTGTCAGATAAAGTGACAAAGCAGGAAATGGCAAGAGCCATCGAATATTCAAGGAATGTAAGGAGTAAGAATGAGCGGGAACTGATAGATGCCATATTTGAAGTGAGTGCATTGTCAAACAAGAATGTGGTGGAAGAATTAAAGATGGGAGATGAGGATATGTGTCAGGCATTGATGGAGATAATGAAACCAGAGATTGAAGAAGTTGTAAATACAGCAGTATTGCAGGAACGTAGGGAAACCACAGAACGCGTCGAAAGAGAAACCACAGAACGTGCGATTAAAGTAGCAGTCGAAATGCTTCATAGCTTGAACTTAGGAAATGCTGAAATTAAGGAAGCATTGCAAAAGAATTACAATCTTTCAGATGAAGAAGCGCTTTCTTATCTCAAGTAAACCATAAATATGTACCGAACAAGAATGTGGTGGAAGAATTGAAGATGGGAGATGAGGATATGTGTCAGGCATTGATGGAGATAATGAAGCCCGAGATTGATGAGATACTATTGCAGGAACGAAGAGAAGCTGAAAGGAAGATAAGGGAAACCACAGAACGCGTCGAAAGAGAAACCACAGAACGCGTTACAGAACGTGCGATTAAAGTAGCAGTCGAAATGCTTCATAGCTTGAATTTAGGAAATGCTGAAATTAAGGAAGCATTGCAAAAGAATTACAATCTTTCAGATGAAGAAGCGCTTTCTTATCTCAAGTAAACCATAAATATGTACCGAACAAGAATGTGGTGGAAGAATTAAAGATGGGAGATGAGGATATGTGTCAGGCATTGATGGAGATAATGAAGCCCGAGATTGAAGAAGTTGTAAATACAGCAGTATTGCAGGAACGTAGGGAAACTACAGAACGCGTCGAAAGGGAAACCACAGAACGCGTTACAGAACGCGCGATTAAAGTAGCAGTTGAAATGCTTCATAGCTTGAATTTAGGAAATGTTGAAATTAAGGAAGCATTGCAAAAGAATTATAATCTTTCAGATGAAGAAGCGCGTTCTTATCTTAAATAAACCCTAAATATGTACCGCAGCCGATACATATAATGATAGAAGAAGTAGAAACAATAAACCAAATAAACAATTAAATAAAGTATAAAACAAAAAACGGAGGTAAGTTATGAAAAGCAGTATTAAGTCATTAGACAAGATAACAGCAGCAAAGGTAACAGCGCTCCTGTCGGCAGCAGTTGTGACAGCATCAGCTATGAGCGGAGTGACAGCATATGCGGAGGAGCTGCCTGATGCGTATAATGCAGCAGAGTTGGCAGAGGAAGTACTGACACCTACAGTAGCAGACCCTACAAAGTTTGATTTCTTTGGCAATTATATTCTTACACATGACGAGCAGGGAAGCCCTGAGCCGCAGATTATCAATAATGGTGACGGTACATATAATATTATTATGTATGTGGGGCAGAGCGTGATGTTTCCTGTTAATAATCCGTGGGCTGATATGGGTGTAGGTGATTTTGGTCCGAACAGGGGAGTAGTCTTTATTGTTTCGGACTATGATAATGATACTGTACAGTTTGGTAACAGTGGCGATTATCCTTATGACACATGTAATAATTTCATTATTGAAGCAGAAAAAGAATGTGCAGGAGTTTTTGAGATAGGTGTTACAGATAGCTATGACAATGTAGTTTCCAATACCGTAACAGTTGGCTTATTCGTACTTCCTGCAGTACCTGGAGCACAGGAGCCTACTCTTACGCAGGATGAGATTAAGAGTATTCAGTCTAGTGAACATGCCCAAATTTGGATGGAACAGCATCCAGATAGATGGGCGGTAAATGGTGGACACTTTTAATTAGGAGCAAATAATAGAATAAAAGAAGCAAACGACAAAAAGAAGTTAGATGAATCAATCTCTAACTTCTTTTTGTTATGCACGTACACTAACGGTAATATACTTCAATAATTATAATATTTAAAATTGAATCAAAATTTAAATTAGTGAGGAGATGATTAAAATGAAGTATAAGCACAAGCGAATATGTAAATCAATAGTCAGTTTATTATTAATTATTACATTCGTATTAGCACCATTTGAAGGCGTATTCGCGAGTCCAGGTGGGGTAAATGGTGAAGCGAGTACGCATTATCCAGGAGGCGTTAAAGCTGGTTTAGGTAGCAGTACGCCGCTTCCATTAAAGGGGCTTGCAAATGTCTGCTCGAATCGCAACTCGAATCGCAACAGTCAAAAAATGCTTTACAATGCCGCATACAGGGCATATAATAAATTTATTGATAAGCTTCCTAAAAATAAACGCGTTAGGAATTGCCTGTATATGCAATAGGCTCAGACAACAGGAATAGAAGTATATAAGCGGTATTAAAAGAATATACGCCGTCATATTTTGGACGGCTTTTTTATTTATTAATCGGCAGTATTGGGTATGTATTTATTATGCGGAGTTATGCCCCTATAGCAGTTAATGTCAGATGAAAAGGCGGCGTACACTTTACTGTAAGGATAAGCGCGAATGGCAATGGGTGGCATTCAGCCGAATGTGACAGGCAAGACCTGTTATAAACCTTGTAATCTTAATATATAGATGATAATATTAAAATTAATAATTAATATTGAAAATAAATCGGAGGCGCAGAATGGTTTACTTTGTAGGCGCAGGCGCGGGAGCGGCAGATTTAATCACCGTGCGCGGGAGCAGGCTGCTGCAAAAGGCTGACGTAATCATATACGCAGGCTCGCTCGTAAATCCTGAGCTTTTAAACTACGCAAAAACAGAATGTGAAATATATGACAGCAGCAAAATGACGCTGGAGGAGGTCATTGAGGCGGTAAAGGCGGCGGAGAAGGACAGCAAAATGACAGTCAGGCTTCACACGGGCGACCAGAGCATTTATAGCGCGGTGCGTGAGCAGATGGACGAGCTGGACAAGCTCGGCATACAGTACGAGAGCTGTCCAGGGGTGAGCTCATTTTGCGGCGCGGCAGCTGCGTTAAATATAGAGTACACGCTTCCAGATGTGGCTCAAAGCGTGATAATCACGCGCATGGCAGGGCGCACGCCTGTGCCTGAAAAGGAGCGTTTGAGCCTGCTTGCGGCGCATAATGCTACAATGGTGCTTTTTTTGAGCGCAGGCTTGGCGGACAAGGTAAGGGAGGAGCTGCTCTGCGGCGGATATGATAAGGATACGCCTGTCGCAGTGGTTTACAAGGCGACCTGGGCAGATGAAAAAAGCTTTATCTGTACGGTAGACACGCTGCCCGAGACTGTCAGTGAAAATAAAATCAGCAAGACGGCGCTTATCATAGTAGGGGAAGTGGTGACGCATGGAAATTATAGAAGAAGCGACCTGTATAACCCGAATTTCACTACAGAATACAGGAAGTAATTAGAGAAGATATGATACACATTATAAGCTTTACGAAAAACGGTGCTATGCTGGGTGACAGGATATGCGGCAGCCTGTCTCAATATGCCGAGTGTGAGCATTGTGCAAAATATGGAAACAGCTCGGAATATACTCTTGGCGAATGGACAAGGGAGCGCTTTAAAAAAGGGAATGTGCTGATTTTCATAGGCGCGTGCGGGATAGCGGTAAGAGCAATAGCGCCGTATGTGGAAAGCAAGGATAAAGATGCCGCGGTGCTTGTGGTTGATGAGCGCGCGGGCTATGTCATACCTCTTTTGTCAGGGCATATGGGCGGTGCAAACGACGCGGCGCGGCTTGTGGCTGAGATTACAGGCGCTGTACCTGTCATAACCACGGCTACCGATATAAACAAAAAATTTGCGGTTGACGTATTCGCGTCTCGGAATGGATTGGGGCTGTCGGACTTGAAAAAGGCAAAAAAGGTATCGGCTGATATTCTTGACGGTATGGATGTGGATATGTATGCGGGGGATGGAGTGTATTTTGATGACAGCGTGGAAAACGGCAGTGCAGCCGACGGCAGTGCAGCACAGGAAATTGTCCTGCACAAAAGTGACACTAATGTCATAATATCCGACAAAACCCTGCAGCTGTACCCGCCGACTTTGATACTGGGAATAGGATGCAAAAGAGGAAAAACCGCGGAGGAGCTTGAAAGCTTTATTTTAGGCGAGCTGTGCCGAAACTCATTGGCTCTTCCAAGCGTTTTTTGCGTAGCTTCAATAGATAAGAAGGCAGATGAGGCAGGGATTATCGCGCTGTGTGAAAAATACGGCTGGGAATTTAAGACTTTTTCCGCAAAGACGCTTATGCGGCAGGAGGGAGAATTTGCCCAGTCGGATTTTGTGTCAAAAGCAGTCGGCGCAGACAACGTATGCGAGCGCGCGGCAATGGCGGCGGGGGCAGATGAGCTTTTGGTTAGAAAGACCTGCAAAGACGGAATGACACTTGCGGTAGGCAGAAGAAAAATAAAGATGGGCTTTTGAAATACATTGAAATCATTCCTGATACAATATGAGGTATAAAAGAAAATGAAAGCTTTAACTGATTTAAGCGCTGATGAAATAAAAACAGACGGAGAAACTGGCGACAGCGTTAAGCTGTATATAGTAGGCATCGGGACAGGCTCATACGAAATGCTTACAGTGCGCGCCATAAATGCGCTGGAGCAGTGCGACACAATCGTCGGCTATCAGGTATATACGCGGCTGATTGAGGATTATTTCAAAGAAAAACGCTACCTCACTACGCCAATGCGTCAGGAGACGCAGCGCTGCCAGCTTGCGGTTGATGAGGCGCTAAAGGGGCACAGAGTAGCCGTAATCAGCAGCGGCGACGCGGGAATTTACGGAATGGCAGGTCTCATGTATGAAGTGCTTGACGGAATGAAAACTGACGAGGGCGCGTCAAAAATAAAGCTTGAAGTGATAGCGGGCGTGACGGCGGCAAACGGCGGGGCGGCATATCTTGGCGCGCCGCTTATGCACGATTTTGCCATTATAAGCCTCAGCGACATACTTACGCCATGGGAGCTTATTGAGAAGCGGCTTACGGCATGCGCGTCGGCGGATATGGGCATAGCGCTTTATAATCCGTCAAGCAGAAAACGGCAGGATTACCTTCAAAAGGCGTGCGATATACTCCTGAATGTAATCCCTGATACGACTGTGTGCGGCATTGTCGAAAATATTGACAGGGAAAACACGTCTGTAAAGGTATGCACATTGGGGGAGTTAAGGCAGCAGAGCGTAAATATGTTTACCACAGTGTATATCGGCAATTCGACAACAAAGATAATCGATGGAAAAATGGTGACGCCGCGGGGGTATATGAACCGTATTTAAGCATTAAATAGACGGAAAACAAATATTGCGAATGAAAATATTCCATCAAATATTCAATCGTGCAAAATATTCAATCGTGGGCTTGTGGGCTTTATGTCTGTGCGCTGTCTGCCGCAGTCCATTGTATTTATTAAGGCAGCGCAGAAATGTGAAAGAAAATGAGTAAGCTATTGATATTTGCGGGCACAAGCGAAGGACGCAGGCTTGCGTGCGAGCTCGCGGAAAGAAAAATACACAGCATAGTTTCAGTGGCGACAGAATACGGCGAGGACATAATGCTTGCGGAAGGCGTAAAATCGGACTATATTACGGTCCGCAGAGGGCGCATGGACAAGGCGGAGATGATAAGCTTTATTAAGTCACAGAACATAATGCTTGCAGTAGACGCAACGCATCCGTTTGCGACACAAGTGTCAGAAAATATAAAAAAAGCATGTGATGAATGTGCTATAAAATTTATCCGCTGTCTGCGTGACGCGTCGCAAAATAAAGAAAGCAAAAATGACAGCAGTGTCATATATGTGAACTCGCTTGATGAGGCTGTACAATACTTGAATAATTCAAGCGGCAATATATTTGTGACAACAGGCAGCAAGGAACTGTACGCACTCGCGGAAAAAATCAATGACACAGACAGGCTTTATGTGCGTGTGCTTCCAAATACGGAGGCAGTAGGCGTATGCGAAAGGGCAGGAATTAAAGGCTCAAAAATTTACGCTGTACAAGGTCCGTTTGACACAGAAACAAACCGCCTTATGCTTAGATTGAGTGACGCGAAATTCCTCCTCACCAAGGAAACAGGCAAAGCTGGCGGATACTATGAAAAGCTTGAAGCCGCAAAACAAAGCGGCGTGATTTGCGTGGTTATAAAACGTCCTGATGAGCAGGGGCTTTCGTTTAAAGAAACACTTGAAACTGTATGCAGGTATATAAATCAGGGCACTGATACGGAAAACGCAGGCTGTAACGAGGAATTGTGCAAAAAACTTACATTAGTCGGTATCGGTATGGGCGGCGGACATTCACAGCTTACGATTGAGGCGGCGAAATGCCTTGAAAACGCGCAGGTTATTTTTGGTTCAGACCGTGCGCTCAAAGCCGTTGACTGGTGCGGCATAAAAAAAGTGCCGTTTTACGCAGCGGATAAAATCATTGAATACCTTTCAAAACATGCAGAAATAACAAACGCGGCAGTTGCTTTTTCGGGCGATACGGGATTTTACAGCGGGGCGAAGTCATTTTTTGATATGAAAAATAAAAACGCCGCGGCGGAGGACTGGCATATTAAAGCGATACCAGGGATTACCACGGTACAGGCATTTGCGGCGCGCCTTGGCATTGCGTGGCAGGATTTGACGCTTTGCAGTGTACACGGCAGGGAAAGCAGTCTGATAAGCAGGCTTAGATTTAATGATAAGCTTTTCTGCCTTGCATCAGATGCCGACGACATACGCGTCATAAGCAGAAAGCTTATTGATTATGGCTTTAAGGACAGCGTTATGCACATAGCGGTTAATATTTCATATGATGACGAGCAGCTATACACAGGCGCGCCATCCGATTTCCTCAATTTTGACAGGAAAGGCTTGATTTCGTTTATAATAGAACGAGGAATCGAAACGCCAAACCGCGCCTACAGCTTACCGGATGATTTCTTTGAGCGGACAAAAGTACCGATGACCAAGCAGGAAGTGCGCGCCGTGTCAATCTCAAAGCTTAGGCTTACGCCTGACGCCGTGCTGTATGACATAGGCGCGGGCACAGGCTCAATAGCTGTGGAGTGCGCAGGTTACTTGACTAAAGGCGAAGTATATGCGGTAGAAAAAAAGGAAGATGCGGCAGAGCTTATATTGAAAAACGCAAGAAAGGCGGCATGCGACAATATTTCCATAGTGCACGGCGTGGCGCCACAGGCGCTTGAAGGGCTTCCTGCGCCTACGCACGCTTTTATAGGCGGCAGCGGCGGAAGCTTGAGGGAAATACTCGATTTGCTGTACGCGAAAAATCCTAAAATCCGCATAGTGATAAACGCAGTCACCCTTGAAACCCAAAATGAAATATTCCGCTATATAAAAGAAAAAAGCCTCGATGGCGCGGAGATTGTCACAATGCAGATATCACGGTCGGAAAATATATCGTCATATCACATGATGAGGGGAGAAAATCCAGTTATGATAGTAACGCTTTAAGATTATACTGAAAGGCGCTGCCGTATTAAACTGGAATATTATGATGAAAGATAAAGGTATGAGGCGGATAACAAAGGAAGTAAGAGCGCTGCCGTATTTAACTGGAATATTACGATAAAAGGGATGGACAGATAATTGGGAAAAAGAATAATGATAGCCGCGCCAAACAGCGCAAGCGGCAAAACCACAGTGACTGCCGCGCTTATGTGCCTGCTGGCAGACAAAGGATATAAGGTCGGCGCTTTTAAGTGCGGTCCTGATTATATAGACACGCAGCTTCATTCAAAAATACTCGGAGTGCCAAGCATTAATCTGGATTTGTTTTTTACAGATGACACTACTGTCAGATATTTGCTTGAAAAACATTCCGAAGGGCGCGATATTTCCATAATAGAGGGCGTTATGGGCTATTATGACGGTCTTGCGGGTAGGTCAGCTGCGGCATCAAGCTATGACATTGCGAGAACGACTGACACGCCTGTCATATTTGTGGCAGACGTAAAGGGAATGAGCCTGTCCGTGGCGGCGCTTTTGAAAGGTTTTATCGAATATAGGGCAGACAGCAATATAAAAGGGGTAATTTTTAACCGCTGCTCTAAGGGTATGTTTGAAATATTGAAAGGCATAGTGGAGGATCAGCTCGATATAAAGGCGCTCGGATATCTTCCAGTGCTTGATGAATGTGCGTTTTCAAGCAGGCATCTGGGCTTAATGCTGCCCGATGAGATTGACGATTTAGATAAAAAGCTTGCAATGCTTGCAAAAACCCTTGAACAGACGCTTGATTTGGAGGAACTGTTTAAAATCGCGCAAATTTCAAGTCCAGTGGCGGAGGATAAAATGACATATGTGTCAGAAATATCAGTCCTGCCCCAAAGCAGCCAAAAACCAAGGATAAAAATCGCAGTCGCAAAAGATGAGGCGTTTTGCTTTTATTACGCGGACAATTTAAGCCTTTTGGAGGACTTTGGAGCGGAGCTTGAATATTTCAGCCCCATACACGATACTGTCCTTCCAAGCGGCACAGCAGGAATATTGCTTGGCGGTGGATATCCTGAAAATTACGCAAGACAGCTCAGCGAAAATACGCAAATGCTCTCCGCAATAAAAACAGCAATACTGGACAAAAATATCCCATGCCTTGCAGAGTGCGGCGGTTTCCTGTATCTTCACGGCTATATGGAGGATTTAGAAGGAAAAAGCTGGAAAATGGCAGACGTAATAGATGCAAAAGCGACATATCAGGGAAAGCTTTCAAGGCATTTTGGATATGTCACTATTACTGACAGGAAGACGCAAATGAGCATAAAGGGACACGAATTTCATTATTATGAAAGCACGGACAACGGGGCGGAATGTACGGCGCAAAAGCCACTCAGCAATAAAAAGTGGGACTGCATACATAAAAAAGGCAGAGACGGAAGGGGAGATTTGTCTGCAGGCTTTGCGCATCTTTACTATTATTCAAATCCAAGCTTTATCAAAGCATTTTTGGAAAGGTGCAGGAAGGCTTGAAGGTAAATTCTCGGGTTATTGATTTGATATTGACTTAAATGTATTTTTTGTGTCTTTTTGAATGTCTGCTGGGACAAACAAGGGGTATATAAAAATGAATGAAAAACATACAGGCTTGTTTCATATTTATTGCGGCGACGGCAAAGGCAAGACTACAGCAGCAATAGGAGCAGCGGTCAGGGCGGTGGGAGCAGGATTAAAAGTATGCTTTGTGCAGCTGATGAAATCAGGGGAATCGTCCGAGCTTTCGGTAATTAAAAATATACAAAACATAACCGTGCAGGCTGTTATAAATCCTTATGGCTTTACATGGAAAATGACTGTGAGTGAAAAAGAAAAGTTAAAAAAACTGAATGATGAGACGGTCGAGATGCTTATAAAGGCGATAGGAAACAAAAGCGATGCGTCAGACGGCAATTTATCCAATAGCCGCCAATCCGATAATACAGTAGGCAAATTTACGTATAATGAAGTAAATGGACGGTTTGACATGATAATCATAGACGAACTTATGTCAGCATACCAGAATGAGCTTGTTGGCAAATCGCTTGTATTTAGTCTGATTGAAAGGTGTAAAGGTAACACGGAACTGATTTTTACAGGCAGAAATCATTCAGACGAGCTTATGGAAAAAGCGGATTATATTACCGAGATGAAGTGCCAGAGACACCCGTATGAAAAAGGGGTAAGCGCCAGACTGGGGATAGAGCTTTAATTAGTCAGTGCGGGAAGTCATTTGCAGTTATTTTTGATAAATTTTATTTTTGAAGGAAGGCAGATATGGATTATATAAAGATAAAAACTCCCGACCAAGCCGCAATGCGCAGAGCGCGCCAAAAATGGGACAGCATTGCGAAACCTCTGTACAGTCTGGGGACATTTGAGGAGCTTATTGTGCAGCTTGCGGGAATATATGGCAGCAGTGAATTTGGCTTGCAAAAAAAGGCTGTCATAGTTTATTGCGCGGACAATGGGGCAGTAGGTGAGGGCGTGGCACAATCTGACAGCAGTGTCACTTTTTCTGTTGCTGAAAGTATGGCAGACGGCAGGGCAAATATCAATATAATTGCCAAGAGCGTTGGCGCTGACGTATATGTTGCAGATGTCGGAATGATTACAGATTCGGAAAATGAAAATATAATCACCAAAAAAGCGGCAAACGGCACAGGCAATATCGCAGCAGGAGCTGCAATGAGCGCGGAGCAGTGCCGTTTTGCGATAAAGACGGGCGTTGATATGGTTGGAAGATTAAGAACCGAGGGAGTATCAATCATAGCGACAGGCGAAATGGGCATAGGCAATACCACAACCTCAAGCGCAATGGCGAGCGTGCTGCTGGGGAGAGCGCCGACAGAGCTCGCGGGCAGAGGCGCGGGGCTTTCTGACGAAGGCTTTGAGAGAAAAATATCAGTGATACAGCGTGCCATAGAGATAAATAAGCCAAATCCGCAAAACGCCTTTGAAGTGCTGCAGAAGCTTGGGGGATTTGACATAGCCGCAATGGCAGGCACGTTTATAGGCGGGATGCTTTACGGCACGCCGATAGTAATGGACGGATTTATATCATCAGTGGCGGCGCTTGCGGCAGTAAAAATGGTACCTGAATGTAGCCCGTATATTCTTGCATCACACGCGTCAAAAGAGCCAGCGGCTTCATATGTGCTCGAGGCATTAGGCAAAAAAGCAGTCATTCATGCTGATATGTGCCTTGGCGAGGGCACAGGCGCGGCAATGCTGTTTCCGCTGCTTGACGCGGCATATGCGGAATATACGTCGGCGCATACCTTTGACGATATAAAGCTTGAACCGTATATGCCACAGAAATAAAATTGTGTGTATGCGTTGCGGCAGCAGTATGTTCAGAGGATTTGGGAAATATTATTGAGTTGTAATAGAGAAATGTAAAAATTTGAGAAATGTTATTGCGATAATAATAAGATATAATGATTTGAAGAATGTTATTACAATGGCAGTAACAGATAAATGAGGGAAAAATGAAGTTTTTGCGTACATTATGTCTGGCATTTTCAATGTATTCAAGAATACCGATGCCCCAGCTTGAATACCGAGAGGAAGATATGCGGTATGTATTTTTGTGCTTTCCGATAGTAGGAGCGGTAATAGGCGCGATAGAAATTTTATGGTTTGCCATATATAAAAAATGCGGCTTTTCATCTGTATTTTTTGCGTCAGCCGCCGCTGCTATCCCTATATTTGTAACAGGCGGCTTTCACATGGACGGCTTTATGGACACGACCGACGCGTTATCGTCATTCGGAAACCATGAGAAAAAGCTTGAAATATTGAAGGATTCGCATGTGGGCGCGTTTGCCGTGATATGGTGCTGTGTATATATGCTTTTAAATTTCGGCGCGTACTATGAAATAGGAGCAAGGCTAAATATGACACAAATGTCATTTATTCCTCTCACATATACGCTTTCAAGAGCAACAAGCGCCATAGCCGCCATAACCTTTCCAAGTGCTGCACATAATAATGCGGCGAAAAGTTCACTAGCGGAGGTAAAAAAAGCAAGCGCACAGCGGGCAGTTCTGGCGGGGCTTTTGATATGCCTTGTGATAATAATATCTGCGGCATTGGCGCTAAATCTGCTAACTGGAGCAGTAATGCTTTTGTTATGCGGCTCTGCTTTCCTGTATTATTATAAAATGTCCCAAAAACAGTTTGGCGGCACGACAGGCGACCTGTCAGGCTGGTATCTGCAGGTAAGCGAGCTTGCGATGCTGCTTGCGATTGCCTGTATGCTGTAAATTAGTCTTTACAGGGTTCTTTAATTTCAAACTAAATCCGAAAATCTGCAATGGCATCTGGCATTTTAGAAATTTGAAAAATATCATGAATTAATAGCGCGAATGACAGTAATAAACAGCAGCAGTAGTAAACAGCAGCAATAGGTAAAATATTCTTTACATAAGAACGGGTAAAGGATATAATAAAATTAACAGATTAATAAAATGCTATAAGGGGAGCAGAATGGCAAAAGAGAAATCAAAGGCAGAAAAGAAACAGAAGCTACAGTGGCATCCCGCATTTGCGGCAGCCCTTGAAATGGAGCTTTTGGCGAATAAGGACGATTTGGAATTTGAAAGGGAACATAACCTTAACAGGAAACCCTTGCTGATAGATTGTCTAGTAATAAAAAAGAAAAAGAATGCAGTTATTAAGAACGAGATAGGAAAATTTTTCAGTAGGTACAACATAATCGAATACAAATCAGTGAGAGATTCATTATCAATAGATGATGTAGCAAAGACACAAGGATATGCCCATTTATATAAAGCATATGGCGAAAGCGTTAATTCAGTAAGGTTTGATGAAGTGTCAGTAACACTGATACGCGAATCAAAGCCCATTGGGTTATTCAAGTATTTTGAAGAAAACAGCTACACGGTATCAAATCCCTACAAAGGGATATATTATATAGAAAGCGGGTTAAAGTTCCCGACACAGATAATCGTAGGAAAAGAGCTTACCCATGAAAACCACAAATGGTTTAACCTGCTATCGGATAAGGTAACAAAGCAGGAAATGGCAAGAGCCATCGAATATTCCAGAAATGTAAGAAGTAAGAACGAGAGGGAACTGATAGATGCCATATTTGAAGTGAGTGCGTTGGCGAACAAGAATATAGTGGAAGAATTGAAGATGGGAGATGAAGATATGTGTCAGGCGTTAATGGAGATAATGAAACCAGAAATCGAAGAAGTAGTTGATACAGCAGTCAGGGAAACGACAGAACGCGTCGAAAAAGAAACTACAGAGCGTGTCGAAAGAGAAACCACAAAACGCGCAATTAAAGTAGCAGTTGAAATGCTTCGCAGTTTGAACTTAGAAAATGCTGAAATTAAGGAAGCATTGCAAAAGAATTATAATCTTTCAGAGGAAGAAACGCTTTCTTATCTTAAATAAATCCTAAATATGTACCGCAACCGATACATATAATGAAGAAAAAGAAACAATAACTGAAGGTTAGATAAATCAAATAATAATATGGCAAGGAAAACAAAAAAGAAGTTAGAAGATTAATTCCTGACTTCTTTTTGTTAATCACCAATTTTGCAATATGATTGAAACTAGATTTTTAAAATCAAACCGCAAATTCAAATCAGCCGTTAGCATATTCCGTCGCAAGGAATGAATGGAATATATATAACCGCAGATAAAAAAGTTAAGGAAATGAAAAAATGTTCATACTAGTCACAGGCGCAAGCGCCAGCGGAAAATCAGAATACGCCGAAAAAAGAATAATGTCCCTCACCCCGCAAAATGAAAACGCAATATACATAGCAACAATGCAGCCTTTCGGCGATGAGGGAAAAGCCCGTGTGGAAAAGCACAAAAAGCAGCGCGAGGGCAGACGTTTCGATACTCTGGAAATATACAAGGATTTGGACAGTACAGAGTGCTTAAACTTTGCAGACGAGCAAAGAAAAAATATCCTGCTCGAGTGTCTGTCAAACCTCGCTGCAAACGAGATGTTTGATGACAGCAAATCATCCGCCGACAAGACAAACGAAGCCTTGAAAAACAAGATATTGTCAGGAATACAGCGCTTGATAAAAAAAAGCAAAAACCTTGTAATAGTCACAAACAAAGTCTTTTCCGACACAATGGACTACGACAGCGAAACTCTCAGGTACATAGAGCTTTTAGGCAGCATAAACCAGTCATTAGCCCGATATGCAGACGAAGTGGTAGAGGTTGTATATGGAGTGCCTGTATTTTTGAAGACGCGTTATGATAATGCGAAAATACAGACGTATGCTGAATAACATCCGCAATCGCAGGAATATTTGTTATAAAGCATAAAGTAAAATAAAATATCCCAAGGCTATATAATTAATGCTTGAATAACTACGCAAATAGTTATAAAATTGTACTATAATAAAAACAATTTTCACTTTTCATAACCGAATTTAGAAAGGAATACACAAATGTTATCAAAACTAAGACTCGAATTATCCACTGACGACGTATTTTTTGGCAAATGACAGTCTTCAAATCTGCAAGGCGGATATTGGAGAATATAGACATTTTCTTATGCCCAAACGCTTCACAAGCAGGGCTTAACGTCATACGATTTTTGCAATTTAAGTTATCCAACAGCAAGAAAGCAAACGTTTCACGAGCAGAACTTAAGCTATACAGCCAGTATATAGACACAGCAGACGGCAAAAAGATATGGAATATAGGCACATTCAATGAGGAAGACTATAAAAATACAATTAGCCCGTTGTTAAGTGGGCACTTAAAAGAGTATACCATAACAAAAAAGACATCAAAATAATACACTGAAAAAAATGGAAAAGCAACATTAGAAATATAGCCGCGCACGAAATTGTTTCCGTAACCGATGAATGGATAAAATCCAAAACCGGCAGGACGGCAAAGGAAATTTTTGACATTATAAAATATTTATCAGGAATGGCGGGCATAAATGCCAGCGAAAAAGACTGGAAATCATATGACAGTCTTAATGCAGTCATAGAAGCGGAATTTGAAAAATTGGAGGATAAATAAAATGAAAGTATTGATAATCAACGGCAGCCCACGCGTAGGCGGCAACACGTCAATCGCATTGCAGGAGATGGAAAAAATCTTCGCTTCGGAAGGCATTGAGACAGAAACCCTTCAAATCGGCAATCAGGACATACGCGGCTGCATAGCCTGCAACACCTGTTACAAAAAGGGAAGCTGCGTATTTGACGACATAGTAAACGCCGCAGCCCCCAAATTTGAAGCCTGCGACGGGCTGGTAATCGCAAGCCCCGTCTATTACGGTTCCGCAAACGCCACGCTCATAGCGTTTCTCGACAGGCTTTTTTACAGCACAGGCTTTGACAAGACAATGAAGGTCGGCGCAAGCGTAGTAGTCGCAAGGCGCGGCGGACTGTCCGCAACCTTTGACGAGCTGAACAAATATTTCACAATCAGCGGCATGCCCGTAGCGTCAAGCCAGTATTGGAACAGCGTACACGGCAGGGATGCAGGAGAGGCGGAGCAGGACGCCGAGGGTCTGCAGACAATGAGGACACTTGCGCGTAATATGGCGTTTTTAATCAAGAGTATAGCGCTAGGCAGGGAAAAATACGGCATGCCTGAAAAAGAGCCGTTTGAACGCACTGATTTTATAAGATAAATAATAGGTAACTGCGAATTGTGTTCTATGTTGTTGAATAGAGTTTCGCAATTGCCTAGGACAGATTTACGAAGGAAAGGAGAGCTGCATGGCAGTATGCTTTTGACTACATTATGCTACATAGAAAAAGATGACAAATATTTGATGCTCCACCGCGTAAAAAAGAAAAACGACATAAGCCGCGACAAATGGATAGGCGTAGGCGGCAAGTTTGAGGAGGACGAAAGCCCCGAGGAGTGCCTGCTGCGCGAGGTAAAGGAGGAGACGGGACTCACTCTCACGGATTACCGCATGCGCGGAGTGGTGACTTTTATATCGGACAGATGTGAAACCGAGTACATGTTTCTCTACACGGCATCACAGTACGAGGGCAGCCTTATAGAATGTAACGAGGGCGAGCTTGTCTGGGTGCCTAAAAAGGACGTTTATGACCTTCCAATATGGGAGGGCGACAAAATATTTTTCCGCTTATTGGAGGAAAATTGTCCCTATTTTTCGCTTAAACACATATATGAGGGCGATAAGCTTGTCAAAACGAGCCTGTATCGGGCTGATTGGAAAAGCGGTTGAAAAAACGAAAACTGAAAAGTTGAAAAATTTTATAAAAAAGGACTTCCACAATCAGGAAAGTTGTGTTATACTACACAGAGTATTAGGTAAAGGAGGCATTTTATATGAAGCACATCAAGACATTGACGACGAGAGATTATAAAGAATCTATGAAGAAGGGCGGTTGCGGCGAATGCCAGACATCATGCCAGTCAGCCTGCAAGACATCATGCACAGTCGGCAACCAGAGCTGTGAGAATACAAAGTAATTCATCAGTTTTTGGCATCTGAAATAGAATATTTTTAGGTAGGCAGCGAATAATCGCTGCTTATCTTTTGTGCGTATTCATATCAGATATCTGAGAAGGCAAACTCAGACAATCGGCAAGTGTGGAGATTTCGCATTATCTGATACACGCATATTTAGGAAGGAACGAAAAAAATTGATACACCAGTACAAAAACAACGGCTACAACATAGTCCTTGACGTAGAAAGCGGCTCTGTGCATGTAGTTGATGATGCCGCATATGACGCTATAGCCTGCATTGTTGAGAATAAACTTGAAAAAGCCGACAAGGAAGATGCATTGCCCGTGTTAAGGGACAGCCTTGACTTAAACAAATATGAAATAAGCGAAGACGAGCTTTGTGAGCTTGCAGATGAGATATATGAGCTTAAGGACTTAGGGCAGCTCTTTACGGAGGATATTTACGAAAAGAGCATAGACGCATTCAAAAACAGGCAGACAGTAGTTAAGGCGCTCTGCCTGCACATAGCCCATGACTGCAACCTCAAATGCCAGTATTGCTTTGCAGGCGAGGGCGAATACCACGGCAGGCGTGCGCTTATGAGCTTTGAAGTGGGCAAAAAGGCGCTCGATTTCCTCGTGGCAAACTCAGGAAACCGCGTAAACCTTGAGGTCGATTTTTTTGGCGGCGAGCCGCTCATGAACTGGCAGGTCGTAAAGGATTTGGTTTCTTATGGCAGAAGCCTTGAAAAAACGCACAACAAAAAATTCCGCTTTACGCTCACCACAAACGGCGTGCTGCTAAATGATGAGATACTCGAATTCGTCAACAGGGAAATGGCAAACCTTGTTTTGAGCATAGACGGCAGAAGGGAAGTCCACGACAGAATGCGCCCAATGGCGGGCGGCCAGGGCAGCTATGACTTGATACTTCCAAAGCTTATAAAGGCGGCTGAGAGCAGAAACCAGACCAATTATTACGTGCGAGGCACATTCACGCGTTACAACAAGGACTTTGCCGCGGACATACTTCATCTTGCGGATTTGGGATTTAAGCAGATTTCTGTAGAGCCAGTGGTGGCGCCAAAGGATGAGCCGTATGCGCTGCGCGAGGAGGATATCCCAGAGCTTTTAGAGGAGTACGACAAGCTTGCGGCGGAGATGATAAAACGGCATAAGGAAGGGAAGGACTTTAATTTCTTCCACTTTATGATAGATTTAGAGGGCGGTCCGTGCGTTTACAAGCGTCTTTCGGGGTGCGGTTCAGGCACGGAGTATCTGGCGGTCACGCCTTGGGGCGATTTTTATCCATGTCACCAGTTTGTGGGCAATGAGGACTTTCTGATGGGCAATGTGGACGACGGCATAGTCAGGACAGATATCCGTGACGAGTTCAAAGAATGCAATGTCTATTCAAAGGAAAAGTGCAGGAATTGCTTTGCGAAGTTTTACTGCAGTGGCGGGTGCGCTGCAAATTCCTACAATTTCCACGGAAACATTCATGATGCCTACGATATAGGCTGCGAGCTGCAGAAAAAGCGCATAGAGTGCGCGATTATGCTTAAATATGCGTTAAACGAATAAAAAACGCAAGGGCAGCATTTTCTGAGGGGTTGAAAACAGCTATTAAGTTATATATTTAAGAATGGAGGATTAATATGAAAAAGAACAAGGCGATTGTGACGCTGATTGTCACGCTGCTTGTGATACTTGGGCTGGGCTATACGGCAGTCTGGGGCATAGGCTCTGAAAAAGCGGGCGCGGCGTCGGAGATTAAGCTCGGGCTTGACTTGGCGGGCGGCGTGAGCATCACTTATCAGGTAGTAGGCGACGAGGAGCCGTCAAGCGAGGATATGAGCGACACAATTTACAAGCTGCAAAAGCGCGTAGAGGTGTACAGCACGGAGGCGCAGGTATATCAGGAGGGTGCGGACCGCATCAACATTGAGATACCAGGCGTTTCAGACGCGAATGCGATTTTGGAGGACTTGGGCAGACCAGGCGCGCTTTACTTTATCGCGCAGACGGACAGCGAAGGTAACCAAAACTACAGCTATACGGGCGCAGGACAGACAGGCTACACGCTCAACAAGACATTAGATGAACTGATAGCGGAAGGCAGCGTGGTAATAGAGGGTACGGACATAGAGACGGCGCAGGGCGGCTCAGCGCAGGACTCTCTTGGCAACAGCCAGTTTGTCGTTGATCTTACGTTTACGCAGGAAGGCACGAAGAAATTCGCTGACGCCACGACAAAGGCATACAATGGCGGCGTGAACAGCGAGACAATCGGCATCTACTATGACAATGATTTCATAAGCGTGCCGATAGTTCAGGCGGCGCTGCTTGACGGCAAGGCGCAGATTTCAGGCATGGACAGCTACGAGGAGGCGGAGAGGATTGCAAGCCAGATTCGTATCGGCGGCTTAAAGCTTGAGCTTGAAGAACTTCGCTCAAACGTTGTAGGTGCGCAGCTCGGCGCGGAGGCAATCAACACAAGCCTTATGGCGGCGGCGATAGGTCTTGTGATTATCGCGGTATTTATGATTGCGGTTTACCGAATCCCAGGCGTTGCGTCAGTTATCGCGCTTATCATATACACGATTTTGATAGTGCTCTGCCTGAATATGTTTGAGATTACGCTCACGCTTCCTGGCATTGCGGGTATTATCCTTTCCATAGGTATGGCGGTTGATGCGAACGTTATCATATTTGCGCGTATAAGGGAGGAGATAGCGGCAGGCAAGAGCGTTAGAGGTTCGATTGATGACGGCTTCAAAAAGGCTATGTCGGCTATCGTTGACGGCAACGTGACTACGCTCATAGCGGCGGTAGTGCTTGCGATAAAAGGTTCGGGCACTGTAAAGGGTTTTGCTTACACGCTTGCGCTCGGTATCGTGCTTTCAATGTTTACCGCGCTTGTGATTACAAAGCTTGTGCTTAGGTCACTGTATGCCGTAGGCTTGAAGGGTGAGAAGCTTTATGGTGCGGCAAAAGAGGTAAAGGTAATAAACTTCCTCGGCAAAAAGGCGGTATTTTTCAGCGCGTCTATCGCAGTAATTATTGCTGGCTTTGTATTTATGGGAGTAAACAGCGCTTCTACGGGCAAGGCGCTTAACTACAGCCTTGATTTTGTGGGCGGTACATCTACAAACGTGACATTCAATGAGGATATGGCGCTTGCTGATATTGACAGCAAGGTAGTGCCTGTATTCAGCAATGTGACAGGCGACGGCGCCGTACAGGTACAGAAGGTTGCTGGTACGAACGAGGTTATTTTCAAGACAAGGGAGCTCAACGTTGACGAGAGACAGGAGCTTGACGCGGCGCTTGTAAGCGAGTTTGGCGTAAACCCCGATATGATAACAGCGGAAACGATAAGCTCTACAATAAGCTCAGAGATGAAGACAGACGCGGTAATAGCGGTAATCATTGCGACAATCTGTATGCTTATTTATATCTGGTTCAGGTTCAGCGATATCAGGTTTGCGGCGAGCTCAGTCGCGGCGCTTATTCATGACGTGCTTGTAGTGCTTGCTTTTTACGCGATTGCGAAGGTATCTGTCGGCAGCACGTTTATAGCGTGCATGCTTACAATCGTAGGTTACTCAATCAACGCGACAATCGTTATCTTTGACCGTATCAGAGAGAACCTAAAGAGCATGGGCAAGAAGGATAAGCTTGACGAGCTGGTAAACAGGAGCATCTGCCAGACGCTTTCACGGAGTATATTTACATCGCTCACCACATTCATAATGGTAGCGGCTCTCTTTGTGCTTGGCGTGACTTCGATACGTGAGTTTGCGCTGCCGCTTATGGTAGGCATTGTGTGCGGTACTTATTCGTCAGTCTGCATTACGGGCGCGCTCTGGTATGTGCTTAGGACAAAGGTTAAGGCTGAAAAGAAATAATAATGCCTGCGGCGGCACTCCATGTCGAATAAACCGCCGCAGATTAATAGCGTTTATGCAAAAACGGCTCAGGAAATTAAACCTTGCAGCCGTTTTTGGTTTGAGGGTATGATTGTGAAATGGCTGAGGAAAAAAATTTTGGCATAAGCGCGGCTGTGTTAAAGTGGATAGCGGTAGTCACGATGATTATCGACCACTTTGCAGTAGCCGTCTATTGGCAGCTTGAAAATAACATATATGAGGTGTACAGGCTTCAAAGATATATTGGGCGGATTGCGTTTCCAATCTATTGTTTTCTGCTGGTGGAGGGATTCTTTTACACCAGAAGCCAGACTAGATATATATTGAGGTGTCTGGTTTTTGCATTTTTGTCCGAGATACCGTTTGATATGGCTATATTCGGCAGCGTGTTTTACCTTAAAGGCCAGAATGTTTACTTTACGCTTACTCTCGGCCTGTGCGCGCTCTGGTGCCTTGACAGGGTCAGGAGGGCGAGGATGCGGTATTTTCTCGGATATATTATTCAAGGAGTTATCATAGCCGTATTTTTGCTCGCAGGCCAGTACATGGAAGTGGATTATCACTGGAAAGGCGTATTTTTCATAATAATGTTTTATTACTGCAGGGGACTTCAGAACTGGGTACGCAATATCGTCGGTGTGATTGCCTTTGCCTATGAAGTGACAGCCCCGCTTGCATTTATCCCGATACAGCTGTACAATGGAAAAAGGGGAAAGCAGAACAAATACCTTTTTTACGCGATATATCCGATACATCTGCTGATTTTCGGCATAGTCAGGTTTTATATAACTGGGAAATTTTGATTTAATGAAAGGAATGTGTGAAAAATGTACAGCTACGACATAAGGGTAGGCTACAGCTCGACAGCCCCAGATTTAAAGATGACAATACCCGCCCTGCTTGACTGTTTTCAGGACGCGGCGACATTTGAGGCTCAAGAGGGGACTATCACAATGGAATACCTTGGAAATCGGCATCTGGCATGGCTTTTGGGCTCATGGCAGATAGTGCTGCTGCGCCGCCCGAAGATAGGGGAAACAATCAGGATAACGACAATGCCCTATGAGTTCAAGGGCTTTCTGGGCTATAGAAATTTTACCGCCAAGGCGCAGGACGGCGAGCTGCTTGTAAAGGCGGCGTCGATATGGACATTGATAGATATGGAAAAGCTGCGCCCTGCCAAGCCCACGGAGGAGATTTTGAACGGCTATCCGCTGGGCGAAAGGCTTGACATGGAATATGCGCCGAGAAAAATCGCGCTTTTGGGAGAGGGAAGGGCAGAGGACAAAATCACGATACGCCGAAGCCAGATAGATTCAAACAGGCATGTGAACAATGTGGAGTACGTCAAGATGGCTATGGAATTTCTGCCGTTTAGCGACGGCGGAGCGCATAAGGAGATAAAGCAGCTTAGGGCGGAGTACAAAAAAGCGGCGCATTACGGTGATATTCTGACGCCCATAGTGCACCAGTCAGAGGACAAGCTGCAGGTAGCCCTGTGCAATGAAGGCGGCGAGCCTGACGCTATAGTTGAGTTTACGGTATAAAAAGCTGCCGCAGGACTTTTAAAGCGATAAGATGGAGATAATTTATGAGCAAATGGATGATGGCGGCGAAACGCGCGGATTTTAACGCGATAGCCGCAAAGTACAATATAGATCCAGTCCTTGCGCGTATAATAAGAAACCGCGACATAATAGAGGATAAGGATATTGATAAATTTTTAAACGGCACGAGAGCCGATTTGTATTCTCCGTACCTGCTGAAGGATATCGAAAAGGCGGCGGACATTCTGCTTGAAAAAACGGCGGAAAAAAAACATATCCGTATAATAGGCGATTACGACATTGACGGCATATGTTCAACTTATATTTTATATAAAGGGCTTACTGCCTGCGGCGCGTCTGTGGACACGGTTATACCCCACAGGATAAAGGACGGGTACGGATTAAATGACAATTTTATATATGAGGCGAAGGAATCTGGCGCAGACACGATACTGACATGTGACAACGGCATAGCGGCAAAAGCGCAGATTGAGCTTGCCAATTCGCTTGGAATGACAGTGATAGTCACAGACCACCATGAAGTGCCGTATGAGGAAAAAGACGGCGAACGGATTTATCTTGTGCCCCCCGCGGCGGCAGTGGCAGATCCTAAGCAGCCAGACTGTACATATCCTTTTCCCGAAATATGCGGTGCGGTCGTAGCGTATAAGCTTGTACTAACGCTTATCGCCAAAAAGGAAAACATAAGCTGGGACATGGCGATGGAAACAGAGCTTGGGCTTGAGCTTTTTGAATTTGCGGCATTTGCGACGATAGGCGATGTGATGGAGCTTAAAGATGAGAACCGCATAATCGTAAAGAGCGGGCTTGAGCTTATGAAAAACACCAGAAATATCGGCTTAAAGGCGCTTATGGACGTCACGCAGACTAATGCGGGCAGCATAAAGCCGTACACGATCGGCTTTGTCTTGGGACCATGCCTAAATGCGACAGGCAGGCTTGACACGGCGGTAAACGCCCTTGAGCTTTTTAAGGCTGGCAGTACGGCTGAGGCAGTAAGACTTGCCGAAAACCTGAAAAATATGAATGACAGCAGGAAGGAGCTTACCCAAAAGGGCGTAGACAAGGCAATAGAGCTGATAGAGAGCGGAGAATATGAAAATGACAGGGTGCTTGTGATTTTTCTGCCCGATGTGCATGAGAGTCTGGCAGGCATAATAGCGGGCAGAATACGTGAAAAATATAACAAGCCCACGTTTGTGCTCACGCGCGCGGAGGAGGGCGTAAAGGGCTCTGGGCGCTCAATAGAGGCGTTTCATATGTATGACGAGATGACAAAGTGCAATGGGCTTTTTACAAAATACGGCGGGCATAAGCTTGCAGCAGGATTGTCTTTGCCAGAGGAAAATATAGAACCGTTCAGACGGGCGTTAAATAAAAACTGTACGCTCACTGAGGAGGATTTTGAGGAAAAGGTGCTGATTGACGTGCCTATGCCTATGGGCTATGTGGATTTTAAGCTTATTGATGAATTGAACCTTCTCGAGCCGTTTGGCAATGGAAACCCCAAGCCGCTGTTTGCACAAAAGGATGTAAGCTTTTTGTCGGGCAGAATACTTGGCGCGAATAAAAATGTGGGGAAATATACGGTAAGCTGTGGTGAAAATGCACGATTTGAACTGATATATTTTGGCGATATTACCGAATTTAATGCGTATATTGCGCGGAAATTCGGCGAAGATGAGGCGGAAAAGCTTTACACGGGAGACAAAAACTCAATCACGCTTTCAGTGGCATACTATCCTGATATAAATGAGTTTAGAGGAAACGTGTCAATCCAAATGGTAATGAAATATTATCAGTGATTTTATTTTTTGTTTATATTTTGAACACATTTTGAACACAAATTTGTTTTATAGTATTCTTAAGATAGTTGAAGCACTCACTATCTCCCCCCTCATAAGAAAATATATGACAGAAACCCGAAGATGTTTTGTCTTCGGGTTTCTGGCGTTTCTGGCATCAAAATGCATAAAAGAGGTATGGTTTTATATTTAATATCATATTCCGCCGCTTGATAAAACCATACATATATGGTATTCTTAAAATTAGGGCTTATATCATATGACACAGTATGCGGATTTATTCATAAATTACAGTATAGCATTAAAAAAGCCTCTGCCAGCGCCGTATTTGAGCAAACGCTTTAATTTAGTAATTTAGCGTTTATGTGGGCATTGTGTGGTTTGCGTCAGTATAGGCGGCAGGCAGGAATGGAGGAGATTACTATGAAATGTGCCGATTTATTAAAGGGAATAGATTATGAGTGTATTAGGGGAAGTACAGATACTGAAGTGTCAGACGTGGCAAACGATTCAAGGCGAGTGACAAAGGGCTGTCTTTTTATATGCATAAAAGGCGCAAATTTTGACGGACATTCCGCGGCTGCAGGGGCTGTGCGCGACGGCGCGGCTGTGCTTGTCGTAAGCGACGACGTGGAGCTTGGCGAAAATGCAGACGTCACTGTGATAAAGACAGCTGACACGCGCTATGCTATGGCGTTTATTTCCGCAAATTTCTACGGCAATCCCGCAGACAGCATGAAAATCATAGGTGTGACAGGCACGAAGGGCAAGACGACCACGACATATCTGGTAAAATATATCTTGGAAAAGGCAGGCTATAAGGTAGGTCTTGTGGGCACGATAGAGACGATTATCGGCGAGAAAACAATCCCTGCATCAAATACCACGCCCGAATCACTCACATTGCAGAAATATTTCAGGGAGATGAAAGACGCGGGCTGTGACGTAGTCGTGATGGAGGCGTCGTCCCAGGGCTTTATGCTTCACAGGACACAAGGCTTTATATTTGACTACGGCATTTTTACAAATATAGAGCCAGACCATATAGGACCAAATGAGCATTCCTCTTTCGAGGATTATATAAGCTGCAAGGCAATGCTTTTTAAGCAGTGCAAAGTAGGCATAGTAAACCGTGACGACAAACATTGGGAGCAAGTCACAAAAGGGCATACCTGTGAGCTTGAGACTTACGGCTTTGACGAAAAAGCAGACCTTAGGGCAAGCGATTTGAAGCTTGTCACGGGCGCGGGCTTCCTTGGCATAGATTTCAAGGTGTCAGGGCTTTTAAATATGGAAATAGAGACGGACATTCCAGGCAAATTCAGCGCATACAACGCACTCACGGCAATCGCGATATGCCGCCACTTTGGCGTAAAGGAGGACGACATCAAAAACGCGCTTGCGGGCGCGAAGGTAAAGGGCAGGATAGAGATGGTAAAGGTGTCCGACGATTTTACGCTGATGATAGACTACGCGCACAACGCCATGGCGCTTGAAAGCCTGCTTACGACGCTCAGGGAATACAATCCAAACCGCCTTGTGTGCCTTTTTGGATGCGGAGGCAACCGCTCAAAGCTGAGGCGCTATGAAATGGGCGAGGTGAGCGGCAGGCTTGCCGATTTGACTATAATAACCTCAGACAACCCGAGATTTGAGGAGCCGCAGGACATTATTGAGGACATAAAGACAGGAATGAACAAGACCGACGGCAAATATGTCGAGATTTGCGACCGCAAGGAGGCAATTAGATACGCCATAGAGCACGGCCAGAAGGGCGACATCGTAGTGCTTGCGGGCAAGGGGCACGAGGATTATCAGGAGATAAAGGGAGTAAAATATCCTATGGACGAGCGCGTGCTCATCAGGGAGATTTTAGAGGAGAGATGACAGGCAGATTTGCGAATATTATAGTTGACATATCGCATGAAAACGTTGACAGACCTTTTCAATATATAATTCCAGAAGAAATGCGGGAAAGGCTCTGCGTCGGAAACGCTGTGATGATACCGTTTGGCAAGGGAAATAAGCTGATAAAGGGCTATGTGATAGAAATAACGGACACGGCGCAGTATGACGAGGGGAAGCTGAAAAAAATAGAGAGCATTGCGGAAGGCGTGGTAAGCGCACGGTCAGACGCGATAAGGCTTGCGTACTGGATAAAGCAGAATTACGGCTCGACAATGATAGCCGCCCTGAAAACAGTCCTGCCTGTCAAGCAGAAATTAAAGCAAAGAGTGGAAAAGACCATTCTCCGTCTCACAGATGCAGACGAGGCGCAGCGGCTGAGCGACGAATTTGAAAAAAAGCATCAAAAGGCAAAGGCGCGGCTTATGAGGGAGCTTTCAGTCAGCAGTGAGCTGCCGCAGTCCATAGTCACTGGAAAGCTCAATGTCACGGCGCAGACGATACGCTCACTGGAGCAGGCGGGGCATATAGAGGTAAAGCAGGAAAGCGTATATAGGACGCCCATTCCGAAGGGCGCAGCTAAGGGGCGTCAGAATGGCGGCGTCAAAATCCTTTCCGAAAGGCAGTCTGCGATTGTGGACGATATTATGAATGATTTTAAGGCGAGAGCGCGGCGGACTTATCTGCTGCATGGCGTCACGGGCAGCGGCAAGACGGAAGTGTATATGGAGCTTATCGCACAGGTGATAGCAGAGGGTAAGCAGGCTATAGTGCTTATTCCCGAGATTGCGCTCACATATCAGACATTGATGAGGTTTTACGCGAGATTTGGAGAAAGGGTGTCGGTCATGAACTCACGCCTTTCGCAGGGCGAGCGTTCGGATCAGTTTGAGCGCGCTGAAAAAGGCGAGACTGATATAATGATAGGTCCGCGTTCAGCTCTTTTTACGCCGTTTGAAAGGCTGGGGCTTGTAATTATAGACGAGGAGCACGAGCCAAGCTACAAAAGCGACAGCATGCCAAAATACCATGCAAGGGAAGTAGCCGAGGAGCTTTGCCGCATAAAGGGCGCAAGCCTGCTTTTGGGCTCTGCCACGCCGTCGCTTGAGGCGTACTACAGGGCGCAGAATGGCAGCATCAAGCTTTATGAGCTTAATGAGAGGCTTGCGGGCGGCGAGCTTGCAAAGGTCTATGTGGAGGATTTGCGCAGGGAATTAAGGGAGGGCAACCGTTCGATTTTCAGCAGGCGTCTGCATGCGCTTATCGGGGACAGGCTTAAAAAAGGCGAGCAGAGTATGATTTTCCTAAACAGGAGAGGATACGCGGGGTTTGTCTCATGCCGCGCGTGCGGGTATGTGGCAAAATGCCCTCACTGTGACGTGTCGCTGTCGGAGCATGCAAATAAATATAACGGTATAAGCATACTAAAATGCCATTATTGTGGCTATGAAACGCAGCAGATAAAGGCCTGCCCTAAGTGCGGATCGAAATATATTTCAGGCTTTAGGGCAGGGACGCAGCAGATAGAGGAGCTGCTGCACAAGCTGTTTCCTGCGGCAAGGGTGCTGCGAATGGACGCGGACACGACAAGGAGCAAGGACAGCTACGAGCAGATTTTATCAAAATTTGCCAATGAGGAGGCTGATATTCTTGTCGGCACGCAGATGATTGTGAAGGGGCATGATTTTGCGAAGGTTACGCTGGTAGGGATTCTGGCGGCGGATATGTCGCTGAATGCAGGCGATTACAGGGCGGGCGAGAGAACCTTCCAGCTGCTTACCCAGGCGGCGGGCAGGGCGGGCAGGAGCGCGCTTGCGGGAGAAGTGGTAATACAGACATACCAGCCTGAGCATTACGCGGTAACACACGCGGCAAAGCAGGACTATAAGGGCTTTTATGAGGAGGAGATGAGCTATCGGAGCCTGATGCATTATCCGCCCGCCGCGCATATGCTGGCGGTCTTGGTGACATCGGCGGACGAGCTTGAAGCAAAGAGGCGCGCCGCGGAACTTGCGGATGCCGCAAGGGCACGTCTTTCAAGCCAGAAATTGAGCGTGATAGGTCCATCACAGGCGGCAGTCGGGCGCATAAACGACATATACAGAATAGTATTTTACATAAAGCACAGCGAATATGGCGCGCTTGTGGAAATAAAAGATATGCTTGAGAATATAATAGCCTGTAAGGGCTGGGGGAAGGAGAGCGTACAGCTTGACTTTAATCCTATGAATACGTATTAATAAGATGGAATGTTGCAAAAAGACAGCGAAATCCGAATCCGCAAAAGGTTTTAGGCAGGAATATCAAATAAAGAAAATGAAGATACACTTTACAAAAGCTGGTTGATAATATGAATGAAGGCAGGTATAATAAAGGAAGGTAAGGAAAACAAGGAATGTTCTGAACGGAGGTTATTTTATGGAGCTTGCAAAAGTTACATCAAAGGGACAGATTACAATACCGATAGAGATTAGAAAGAAGTTGGGAATCAAAGAAGGGAGTAAGGTTCTTTTTTTTGAGGAAGCGGGGAGGATATATTTGGCAAATTCTTCAATGGAAGCCTTAAAGGAAGCTCAGGCGGCGTTTGCGGGAGAGGCAGAGCGGCTTGGGCTTGAAAGCGAAGATGATGTTGTAAATATGGTTAAGGAACTTCGAAAGGATAGAACGGTGAAATAATTGCGGATAATGGTTTATACAAATGTACTGATTTCATTATTGGTGTTTTCAAGCAAGAAAATGAATCGGATGATGGAGTGTATTTTTTCGGAGCATCAGTTGGTTATTTCTTCGTATATTGTGGAGGAGTTAAAGGATGTTGTAAGAAGAAAGTTTCCTGACAAGGCTGGAGTTGTAGATGCATTGCTTACTAAGATGAGTTATGAGTATGTATATACACCGGATATGTTGAATGAAACATTATTTGAAATCAGGGATGTAAAGGATTATCCTGTTCTATATACAGCGATATTAGAAGATGTGGATATTCTTGTAACAGGTGATAATGATTTTGGCGATGTGAAGGTTGAAAAGCCGGAGATTTTGACGCCGGCGGAATTTGTGGATAAATATATAGAAAATAAAATGAAAGGCTTTAGACGGCAGCTTGTGCCGTCTAAAGCGATATGGAGGATTAAAATGGCAATCAGAACAATCAGGGAAATAGGCGATCCTGTTTTAAACAAAATATCAAAGGAGGTAAAGGAGATTACCCCGAGGGTGCAGGATTTGATAGATGATATGTTTGAGACAATGTATGAGGCAAACGGCGTAGGGCTTGCCGCGCCGCAGGTTGGTATATTAAAGCGGATTGTGGTAATAGATACTACAGGGGAAGATCCGCTGCTTCTGATAAATCCAGTGCTTATAGAGGCAGACGGCGAACAGAAGGGCAACGAAGGGTGTCTCAGCGTGCCTGGGAAAGTAGGGATAGTCACGAGGCCAAATCATGTAAAAGTCCGCGCGCAGAATGAAAAGCTTGAAACCTTTGAAATAGAGGGCGATGAGCTGCTCGCAAGGGCAATCTGCCATGAACTGGAGCATCTGGAAGGGCATCTCTATGTGGAAAAGGTAGAGGGCGAGCTGATGGACGCGGAAGCGGTGGAGGAAGAAAACTAAATATGAAGATTGTTTTTATGGGAACGCCTGATTTTGCCGTGGGCGCGCTTGAGGCCATTGTGGCGGCAGGGCATACTGTGACGGCAGTGGTGACACAGCCCGACAAGGCGAAGGGCAGGAGCGGACAGGCGCAGTTTCCGCCAGTAAAGGAATGCGCCGTAAAACACGGCATACCTGTTTTTCAGCCAGTAAAAATAAAAGCGCCTGAAGCAGTGGAGGAGCTTAAAAAATTTGAGGCTGATATCTTTGTCGTGGCAGCATTTGGACAGATTTTGTCAAAGGAAATACTGGATATGCCTAAGTTTGGGTGCGTAAATATCCACGCTTCGCTTTTGCCCAAATACAGGGGAGCGGCACCCATCAACTGGTGCATCATAAACGGCGAAAAGGAAACGGGAGTGACAATCCAGCAGATGAATGAAGGGATTGACACAGGTGACATACTTGCCGCAAAAAGCATGGCTATTGCGCCTGATGAGACGGCAGAGAGCCTTTTTGACAAGCTTTCAAGGCTTGGCGCGGAGCTAATAGTGGAAACGCTTCCAAAGATTGAACGCGGGGAAATCACGCCAGTACCGCAAGATGAAGCGCTTGCAAGCCATACAAAAATGATGAGCAAGTCGCTTGGCAGGATTGAATGGAATAATGACGCGGTTTCGATAGAAAGGCTTGTGAGAGGCTTAAATTCGTGGCCCAGCGCATATACGTTTTGGAATAAAAAGAGCCTGAAGCTTTGGCGGTGCGAGGTAATAGACGCAGAAAGCGAAAATGCAGCCTTGGCGGGAAAGGTTACGGCAGTGTCAAAGGACAGCTTTGATGTAGCATGCGCAAAAGGCGCGCTTAGAGTATGGGAGCTGCAGCTTGAGGGCAAAAAGCGTATGGATGCAAAGACGTTTTTGATGGGTAATCAAGTTAAGGTTGGGGATTTGCTTGGGTGAGTGAATGTTTATATATTTTGACTAAATTCTACGTTTTTGAATTGAGTTTCATAAATTAAAAAATAGGTGAGGAGTGTTGTATTATGCCGTATGGGTATGGATATGGTTTTTATTATGACTGGACATATATTTTAGTGCTGATTGGCGCTGTGCTTTCTATGTGGGCATCGTTCAGGGTAAATTCCACGTACAGTAAATTCGCGAAGGTTAGGAGCTCGGCGGGAATGACGGGCGCGCAGACAGCCGAGTGCATTTTGAGAAATCAGGGAATAAATGATGTGCGGATTGAGCATATCAGAGGAAATCTCACCGACCATTATGATCCGACGAGAAAGGTGATACGGCTTTCGGACAGCGTGTACAACTCGACATCAGTGGCGGCAATCGGTGTGGCGGCTCATGAGTGCGGGCACGTGATACAGCACCATACTGATTATGCGCCGCTTAAAATCAGGACTTCGCTTGTGCCTGCGGCAAATATCGGCTCAAAGCTTGGCATACCTATTATTTTTCTGGGGCTTATTCTCGGCAGCAATGCGACTTTGATACAAATCGGCATCTGGGTGTTTGCGCTTGCTGTGCTTTTTCAGGTGGTGACGCTTCCAGTGGAGTTTGACGCGTCGCGCAGGGCACTTGCGTGCATTGAGCGGTATGGCATAGTAAATGTTGAGGAGCGCAGAAAGAGCGCGAAGGTGCTGAGGGCGGCGGCGTTTACCTATGTGGCGGCGGCTATGACGGCGATTCTGCAGCTTTTAAGGCTTATCCTGCTTTTTGGCGGAAACAGGCGCAGTGATTAAAATTTGTGCATGTGATATGGAAGTTATTGGATTTGCATGGCGGTGTGCGTGCGGCGTTAGACGTGCAATTTAGATTGGGGAAAATAAATGAATGAACGTATGATTGTATTGGAAATGCTCCTTGAAGTGACAAAGCAAGGGGCATATTCTCATATTGTGGCAAGAGATGTCTTGAATAAGTACAATTATCTGCCGCAGCAGGAAAAGGCGTTTATCAAGCGGCTGTTTGAGGGAACGCTTGAGCGTCAGATAGAGCTTGATTACTGCATTGACAGCTTTTCCAAGGTGAAGACGGACAAGCTTAAAGCCGTGATTTTGAATATTATGCGCATGGGCGTGTACCAGATTTTATATATGGACAGCGTGCCTGACGCGGCGGCGTGCAACGAGGCTGTAAAGCTTGCGCAGAAAAAAGGCTTTGCGACATTAAAGGGTTTTGTAAACGGAGTGCTCAGAAATATTGCAAGAAATAAGGGCAATATAAAATATCCTAACCTTTCCGTGACATATTCAATGCCTGAATGGATCGTGAATATGTGGCTTGAACAGCTTGGCGAGGAAAAGACAAGGCGTGTACTGGCAGGGCTCTTGGAGGAAAAGCCTGTGACGGTAAGGCTTAGAAACGGTGCGGGCATAGAGGGAATTGCGGAAAATGCGCAGGCGCACCAGTATCTGCCGTATGCCTATAAAATTTACAGGACAGATGATATAACAAGGCTTAACGGCTATGAAAACGGTGATTTTGCCGTGCAGGATATAAGCTCAATGCTTGCTGTGGAGGCGGTTGGAATAGGCAGTTTGGCAAAGAGGCGCGGGCTTCCTTTAAAGGTTATAGACATGTGCGCCGCGCCAGGCGGAAAGGCAATGCTTATAGCTGACATTTTGGAGCGTGAGGGAGTGGGCGATTATGAGATAAAGGCTTTTGACCTTTCGGAGACCAAGACGGCTGTTATGCGTGAAAATTTCACACGCTGCGGGCTTGACGGGCATATCAGCGCGGAGGTTCGTAATTCATTGGAATTTGATGAGAGCCTTGAAGGGGCTGCGGATATAGTCGTGGCAGATTTGCCGTGTTCGGGGCTTGGCGTTATAGGTAAAAAGCGCGACATTAAATATAAACAGAGTCCTGAAAAGATATGGGAGTTAATCGTGCTGCAGGAAGGGTTTCTGCGCACAGCAGTAAGGTATCTGAAAAAAGGCGGGAGGCTGCTGTTTAGCACATGTACCATTAATCGTGACGAGAATGAGAGACATTTTGAGTTTATCAGAGACGAGTTAAAAATGACACCAGTGTCATTAAATGAAAATCTTCCTGACAGTTTTTATTCCGACACTACGTCAAAGGGGTATCTGCAGCTTTTGCCTGGAATACATGATGCGGACGGATTTTTTATAAGCGTATTTGAAAAATGATGTGATAATTTGGTATTTTCCTGTTAAATTTAGGCATTTGCAAAATTCTATTTGACTAAATTTGGACGGTTTAGAACGTGTTTCGCAATTACCTATTATTAAATTATTGGAGTAGAAATAATGAATAAGGACATAAAATCGCTTTCGCTGCCAGAGCTTACGGCGGAGATTGAGGCGCTGGGCGAAAAGCCATTCAGGGCAAAACAGCTTTATGAGTGGATGCATGTAAAGCTTGTGAGGGGCTATGACGAGATGACAAATATTCCCAAAAGCCTGAAGGCAAAGCTTGAGGAAAATTTTACATATACGGCTTTAGGGGAAGCAGCAGTGCAGACTTCAAAGCTTGACGGGACTAAAAAATTCCTTTTTAAATTAAATGACGGAAATATGGTTGAGAGTGTGCTTATGCGGTATCACCACGGCAACAGCGTGTGTATTTCTTCGCAGGCGGGCTGCCGCATGGGGTGTAAGTTCTGCGCCTCGACGCTTGGTGGGCTTGCAAGAAATCTTACAGCGTCAGAGATGCTTGATCAGATTTATGCAATTTCCCATTCAATAAATGAGAGGGTGTCAAATGTCGTGGTTATGGGGACTGGCGAGCCGCTTGACAATTATGACAGTCTTGTCAGGTTTATAAGGCTTTTGACTGATGAGCATGGACTGAATATCAGCCAGCGCAATATCACTGTGTCCACTTGCGGGCTGGTGGAAAATATGCGTCGGCTTGCCGATGAAAAGCTGCAGATTACACTGGCGCTGTCACTGCATGGCGCTACGCAGGAGAAACGCAGGATGCTTATGCCGATTGCGCAGAGATATCCGATTGATGAGGTTGTGGAGGCTTGCAGGTATTATTTTGTGCAGACGGGGAGGAGGATTACGTTTGAGTACAGCCTTGTCGGGGGAGTTAATGATTCGAGGGAGGACGCGGAGGAGCTTTGTGAGCTTGTTAGAGGGTTGAATTGCCATGTGAATCTGATTCCTGTGAATCCGATTGCGGAGAGGGATTTTGTGCAGTCGGGGAAGAAGGAGGTTTTGGCGTTTAAAGAAAGGCTTGAGAGGAAAGGAATTGCTGTGACTGTGCGGAGGGAGATGGGGAGAGATATTGATGGGGCTTGTGGGCAGCTGCGGCGGAGGTTTGAGGAGGGGAGAGAAGGAATTAGTGGCGAGAGTGGCGGCTGATATGCTGTTCGGCTTGCCTTGGTGGCTGCGGGGCTGGATTTTCTAATGTAATGCATTTAGGTTTTCTATTGAGGTCGGGGTGCGGCGTTAGTCGCCATCCGTGGCTCCGAACGCCTCGATTTGCGTCCGTGCAAATCGCCCCCTTGGTGTTCTTGCATTACATAAGAAAATCCAGCCCCGCAGCCAATAGGCGCGCCGAACAGCATATCAGCCTGTTTTTTTGGCTACCGTTAAATTACATTTTCCATTATATTGTTAGTGTTCCAAAGGCGAGATCCTGAGCGGCGAATGGAATAAAGTAAAAGGGTAGTGTGAGCAGTTTTTGGTCTTGGTTATATCCGTAATTGTTTTTAGAAACTTTAATGGCGTATTCAAATTTATTATGGTTTGAAAATTTTTCGAGTGAGTTCAGAGTGCCCCTGCCTTTTTTCACATCAATGGGGTACAGCTTATTGTTTGATTCGATAATAAATTCAAGTTCTGCTGAATATTTTCCGCGCCAATAAAAAAGTTTATGTTCTTTTGCGGTTAATTCATTCGCCACGAAATTTTCAAAGAAAATGCCTGACAGGGTATTCTCTCTTTCATTTGATATAAATGATGCCGCATTGATGCCGCTTTGGTACGAAAACATCCCGATATCGCCAAGAAACAGGCGAAAGTTGCTTTCACTATCAGGCATAAGCGGTGTGGTAATATGTTCCTTTAGTTGGAAGGATTGGTTGATAACGTGCGCCATCGTAAGCCACTGAACCGAGGTCGCAAAATCTCTTGTCTTGCTCTTTTCTTCAATAATTCCAGGCGAAAAATTTTTTGTTTCCTTGTTCAGTTCTTTGTAGATATTCTGAAACAGTGCACGCGAACGTAAAACTGCCTCTGGGCTTGCCTGATACAAATCCATGTCAGAAAGATAATTGTCGTACAGCGCTTTGAGGATTTCACGCGATTCAAGAAGGCTGCCGCTGTCAATATAAGCTTCAACGGCTTCAGGCATACCGCCAATAAGCAGATATTTATATACCTGTTCTATTGCTAAATCGTGAATTCCTTTACCAAGAGGAGTTTTAAGTTCATAGGCTTTTTTGATTGCATTAAAAAGCATTTCATTGCTGTTCATTAAAAATTCATCAAAAGTCATGGGATAAATGGTTATTTGGTTAATTTTGCCCACGGGGAAAAGAAATTTATTGCTGCTGCCTACCCCTCTTTTGTGTGTTTCCCTTTGGATTTTGATGCGTACCATTGAGCCTGTTGCAATTATTGGAATTTGCCTAAAGTCTTGGCAAAAGTATTTCAGCGCGGATAGTATATTTGGACATTCCTGCACTTCGTCAAAAATTAAAAGTGTATTTTCACTTATTTGGCTGCCTTTTAGAAGTGAGATGTACTCAATAATTTTCTCTGCGTTTGCAGTCTGTGAACAAAATGCGCGTATTTCATCCTCTATTTTGCAGTCAATGTAAATATAGCTGTTTTTATAGTAGGTTTCGGCAAAAATATTTTTGACGAGATAGGTTTTGCCAACTTGTCTTGCGCCCCAGATAATTAAAGGCTTTTTGCGCTTATTGCTATTCCAAACTATCAGTTTTTGCAATGCATTTCGTTTCATAAATGAACCTCCGAGTATTTTATGGCGATATTTTAACATAAATTGCACTTATCTGCAAGTTGTTATAAGAATTATTCTCACTTTTTTAGATATTATTAATTGGATTATTTACACATTATTGTATTTTGAATGTCTGTATATGGTTATTTTAATTGCGTATTGTAAAATTAACTGATATAATGACATTGTTAGCTGTTGAAAGCTGTTGAAATTAAGAAGTTATTGAAACTATCTTCGGTACGTAATATACTTATATAATGTAATGTTTCTTATAATAAATTTAGATATATAAAGTATTTAACAGGAAAAGCTGTGTAAATACTAGATGATTATGATAATTAGATAAAGATTTAATATGGGCATGCATTAATAAAAATTGTCAAGAAAATTGAAACTTTGTCGTTGAACATAGATATAGACGTTTTGGGAGGTCCTAAATTGAGAAATGATATTATTTTGCAAATGATTAAACCATATGTAAGAAATAAATCAATTACATATGACGACTTTGATAAGTTATTTAATTTTCTGTCAATAAATGAACAGTATGAAGTTGAAAATATTCTATGTTTAAATGGAATAAAACTAATGGATGCCAATGTAGAAATTGCAGATACAAATTTGAATATTAGAAATGAGGACTACTCTAACGAGGAATTTGAAAGCTTATATGAAGATTTGTTTTTTAAAGATACTGGATTCTCAAAAGATGATGATATTCTTACTATTAGTAAGGATATTAAGCAGTCAAATGAGGTGTTATGTGGATTAATTCAGCAAGGTAATAAACAGGCAGCGCAGGATTTATGTATAAAAAATAAACGATTAGTAGACAAGTATGTTGTTTTATATATAAAAAAGTATGGAAATAGATTAGATTTTGAAGATTTGGAGCAAGTTGGCTATATGGGATTGATGAAAGCTGCTAAGAAATTTGATATAAGTCAAGGGAATGCGTTTAGTACATATGCAGTTTTTTGGATTAAGCAAGCTATTTCAAGAGAAATAATGGATAATGGTTATGCAATTCGCATACCAGTACATATGATGGAGAAGATAAATAAAGTAATTGCAATAGATAGCTTTTTTGAAAGTAAAGGTTTTTGTTTAATTGAAAGGATAAGATTGATTTCAAATGAATTAAATCTGACACAGGATGAAGTGAAGCAATGCATTGTATTGAAAAATAATTTTGTAAAATATGCCTCATTAAACTCACTAGTTGGAGAAGGAGAGATGGAATTAGGAGAGTTGCTTCCAGCAGAGGAAACGGTTCAGACGGAAGAAATTGTTTTTAAAATCATATTAAGAGAACAATTAAAAGAAGTGTTAGGAATATTGACCAAAAGAGAGCAAAAGATTTTAATATTGCGGTTTGGATTGGCAGACAATAAAGAAAGAACGTTGGAAGAAGTTGGGAGGCAATTTAATGTTACCAGAGAACGAATAAGGCAGATTGAAGAAAAGGCTTTGCGAAAATTACGGGTATCATTTCATTCAAAAAAATTAAAAGATTATTTATATTAGGGGGGATTTTAATGACTGATAATATAATTGAGGGCATAGTGAAAAGAAAAATTAGTGAATTGTCTAATGAACCAAATTCAATAATTGTATTGAAGGGTATTCCGCTTTCATATGTTAAGGATTTAAAAGATAAAATAAATTTGTCGAAAGCAGTTGACGATAAAATAGGATATTTTATGTCAATCAATACTGGAAGAAATGTTATTTTGTACGAGGAATTTTTGCTTATTGCTGATTTTGTTGTTTCACAATATAAAACAATTTTTGTTTTAAACAACAATGCATATATGGAGCAAGTTCCGATAGAAGAATATTTTGAAACAAGTGTCCGCAATGGCTTGATTAAGCATTTTGATGAATCTCAAGAGCTTGAGCGAGATGATACATATATAGGTGATATAGAGGAGTATGTGTCTATTTTTGCTGGTTTGAAAGAACATAACGGATATTTGATTGGTGCATATAATCATATGCCAGTATTAGACAGCAATAAAATTGTTTACAAAAATTTATTTGAATGTCAAGTAACAGAAGAAACAGTGGTAGATATAGAGAACGAAGAATTTATAGATTTGGTTGAAGAAGCAGATTACATTGATTTTGTTAAATTGCTTTTTATGCAACCAGCTAAGATTTATTTGCGGATTTCTAATTATATAGGTGACATTAACAGACTGAAAAATCATATAAAATTATTATCATTTTATTGGATGAACTGTTCCCAAATATTTTATGTTTCGGTTAAAACAGAGTTCAAACAGTATCAGCATAGAAATGAGTATAATGACATACTAAAATATTATTGGGGATATTCGTCTTTTAGGAAGTTGCCAATTTATGATATGGCAAGGCTTGAACAAGGGCAAAAGGAAATTGTACAGGTTTCTCAGGAAAGTATAATTGCAAATATTGTTGAACAAGTGGAAGCTTGTGACGAAGAAAAGGATTTTAGGGATGTATTTGTTACCGCTCCTACAGGCGCAGGAAAGTCAGTGATGTTTCAGGTGCCTGCTATTTACCTTGCTAAGCATTATAATTTACTGACAATAGTAATATCTCCGCTTATAGGTTTGATGAATGATCAGGTAAAGAACCTTGAACTAAAAAATTATAAATATGCAAAGACAATTAATTCTGATATTTCTCCTATTGTGAAAGAGGATATAATTAATAAAGTTGGAGAAGGAAAATATCATATATTATATATTTCGCCAGAAACTCTGTTGAGTAGAAGCGATGTTGAACAGTTAATAGGTGATAGAACGATTGGTATGATATGTGTAGATGAAGCTCATATTGTAACTACTTGGGGAAAACAATTTAGACCAGATTACTGGTATTTGGGAGATCATATTAGAAAGTTAAGAAAGCAACAAATAAAAAATAAAGGAAGGTCGTTTGTTATTGCCACATTTACGGCAACCGCGATTTACCATGGCGTTGAAGATATGTATACAGAAACTATAAATAGTCTTCATATGCTTAATCCTATTACATATCTGGGATATATTAAACGAAATGACATTAGTATTGTTATTTCTAAAACAAAAAAGGAAAAAGGTGTTAGGGCGGAGTATGAGTTGGATAAATTTGAACAGATTGAAATGATATTAAGAAGGGCGATAATTACTGATAAGAAAACATTGGTATACTTCCCGACGGTTGCGTTAATCAATAGGTGTTATGAGTATCTTAGAAATAAAAGAATGATTGAGCGGGTTGCAGTTTACTATGGGACTTTAAGCAAAGATAAGAAACAAGAGAATTATGAGAAATTTTATGAAAAGGAAAAACTATTAATGCTTTCAACAAAAGCTTTTGGAATGGGAATTGATATAAACGATATTGAGATTGTGGCTCATTTTGCACCAACTGGCAATGTATGTGATTATGTTCAAGAAATTGGAAGGGCGGCTAGAAAAGAAGGATTGATGGGGGAAGCAATTTATAACTATAATCCTAAAGACTTTAAACACATTAATAGATTACATGGGTTATCAGCTATTCAGCCGTATCAGTTGATTAAAGTATTGGAAAAAATAGATGAATTATATCGACAGAGTTTACGGAGAGGAAATAGGAATGATTTGACTAAAAAGCGAAATGCAATGCTTTTGGATGCAGAAAACTTTTCCTATATATTTGGTTCCCCAATTAGCGATGAGGATAATAATATTAGTAAAGTTAAAACAGCTCTTTTATTGATTCAAAAAGACTTTGAGAATAAGGTGGGTTTTTCTCCAATTCAAGTAAGACCGATACCAATGTTTTCTGTTGGCTTTTTTGAGATAGATCCTAATGTTCAGGTCAAAATTGCAAAACAGTATCCAGAAGCGATTGAAGAAATTGAGTCTGTCAGACATATATGCAGAGTATTATTAAGTGTAATATGGAATAAAGATTATAAAATGTTATCATTTCCTAAGTTTAAGTATATGCTGTATTCAAGGGATTCCAAATTAGAAATGACAACGAAGTATCATATGATGCCAGCATTATGCGTGAATATTCATTTTGCAAATGATTTTGCAAGTACTTATAGAACGACATGGGATGTATTCGAAAGATTCGTTAGAAAAAAGGTACAATTATCAGAGCATACTGCAATAAATGAGATAGTACAGGCATTAGTAGATGGTTGTAATGTTAATAAATATAAAGCGCAAACGATTTGTGAAGTCGTATTGGCGTCAATGGATTTTTATAGAAAAAATTTTGCTAAGGGTACGTCTCCGATTGCTCAAGAGAAAACAACGATTGAAGGTACGACAAAATATCAATTTAATGTTGCTGTTAATTCATATTTTCAATGGGTAGAGTCTGGCTTTATAAAGATTGTTAGTGAAACAAAAAATGATAGATTGTATTTAGTAAATGATAACGGTAATCGTACAAAAGAATATAATATTATTTTGGGTATTTTAGAAGCTATGGGAGTATTGACTTTTGAGATTATTGGGGGAGCAAATAGCCAATTATATATTTATATTAATCAGGTGCAGGCAATAAAAAATATTTTAAATGCTCCATATAGCTATGATAACCGTATTTTGGATACTATTAGTGAAAGACACCTAATATCTGTAAACATGTTAACATATCTTTATGAAGGCGATTTTTCAAATGAAAAGATATGGGATTTAATCGAGGACTATTTTCTTGGAATTATTCCAGATAAAGTAAAGTTGGATTGTAAGAAAATCCATCCTAATATGATATTTGATTAATGCAGGACATAGAGAATAAGCATAGGGTTGATATAATATAAAAATGTTGGTGTTTGATATGGAAAAGGCGCAAGAACCAAGATTTTATGGAACTGTTACTGAAAAAAGCCACAAAAATATGAGCCGCATTCGTGGGAGTGATACAAGCATTGAGCTGGCTTTGCGGAAAGCTCTTTGGGCGAAAGGTTATCGTTTTAGAAAAAATTATAAAAAATTGCCGGGACGTCCGGATATAGTCTTGGTTAAATATAAGATTGCAATATTTTGTGACGGGGAATTTTTTCATGGAAAAGATTGGGAAGTTTTAAAGCCTAAACTTGCGAATGGAAAAAATCCCGATTATTGGGTTAATAAGATTCAGAGAAACATTGACAGAGATATTGAGAAGGATCAGGAGCTATTATTTTGCGGATGGACAGTGATTCATTTTTGGGGAAATGACATATTAAAAAGGACAAGTGAGTGCATCAAGGTTATTGAGGAGACGATTTTGGAGTTGAAAATATCTGAGGTGGATTATTATGATTAACATGGGTTATTTAGATGAATATGACAGTTCAAATCCGCTATCTATTGAAGCATATGCGCAAAAAATGGTGGGAAAAACGTTTCGTGAAATATTGGAAGAAGATGAAGCGCGACAGCCCATGATGCTGAATTACGATGTGGGATATGGAATATCAGACGTAGCGGAGGTAAAAAGAAATAAGGGAAATCTGGGACAGATTATTGAAGAAAAATTTTTTCATTATCCGTGCAACAACGATGCGCGTCCGGATTTTTACGAAGCGGGCGTGGAACTGAAAGTTACCCCATATCGAGTGAACAAAAATGGCACATTGTCGGCGAAAGAGCGTCTGATATTGACAATGATTGATTATACTCAGGTTGTTAATGAAACGTTTGAGGAAAGCCATTTTTGGAATAAATCAAAGCTTATTTTATTGGTTTATTATTTATATATGAAAGAAATCAAATATAACCTTGATTATAAGATATCTTATGCAAGATTATTTACGCCGCCAGAACAGGACATTAATATAATTAAGAGCGATTATGACATTATAATATCGAAGATAAAGCAGGGAAAAGCGCATGAGCTTTCGGAAAGTGACACACTTTATTTAAGTGCGGCACCTAAAGCGGCTACATCAAAGGTAAAGAGAAAGCAGCCATTTAGTGATGAATTGGCAAAACCAAGGGCATTTGCGTTTAAGGGCTCTTATATGACATTTGTATTGAACAATTATATTGTAACGGGACAGGTTACATATGAGCCAATAGTAAAAGGTGAAGCCGTAGATTCATTTGAAAACTATGTAAAAGATAAGATTGACAGATATTGTGGATATTCGGTAGGTGACTTGTGCATAAAATTTGATATTGAGACAGAAAGAAAACCAAAGAATTTGGAAGCGATACTTGCGTATAGAATGCTTGGCATAAGGGGAAATCATGCAGAGGAATTTGAAAAGGCGAATATTGTTGTTAAGACAATACGGATAGGCAAGAATGATCGAATCAAGGAAAGCATGTCTTTTCCAGCATTTCGATTCAAGGATTTGGTAAAGGAAAAATGGGAGGATTCCACGTTCGGGAACTATTTGAGAGAAACAAGGTTTTTGTTTGTAGTTTATAAGTATGACAATGAAGATGTACTTCGGCTGAAGGGGTGCCAGTTTTGGAATATGCCATATAGAGATTTGGAAACAGATGTGCGGTCTGTATGGGAGAGGACAAAGAAAGTGATTAGTGAAGGGCTTATAGTAGAAAATATAAATGGGAAAATGAAAAATAATTTGCCAAAGGCATCGGAAAATCTGGTCTGCCACGTGCGACCGCATGCACAAAACGCAAGTGATACATATGAATTACCAGACGGAAGACATTATCCAAAGCAATGTTTTTGGCTTAATAACACGTATATTTATTCACAGATAAATGATGAGATAAAAGGTTGATCAAATGGGCAGGTTATGATATGATTATGACGAATAATAGTGCCAAGGAGATGTATGGATGGAAAAGACAGTATGTGAATTGTTCGCCGGCGTTGGAGGATTTCGCTGCGGGCTTAATTCTATTAGGATTATAGAAGACACTGAAAGACCTGAAAAGTGGAAAACCGTATGGTTTAATCAGTGGGAACCGATAGATAAAAAAATACAGTGGGCATATGGATGTTATTTAGAAAAATTTGGGACGTGTATGGATATCAACGGGAAGGATACGACCAATGTAGATATAAGCCTCGTAGATAAAAGGACAGTGCCAGATCATAATCTGTTGGTTGGCGGTTTTCCGTGTCAGGATTATTCTGTGGCATCTACTTTATCTACATCAAAAGGCATAGAAGGCAAGAAAGGCGTTTTGTGGTGGGACATACGTGACATGCTTGAGATAAAAGGTACGCCGTTTGTTATTCTGGAAAATGTTGACAGGCTCATAAAGAGTCCAGCAAGACAGAGGGGGAGAGACTTTGCGGTTATTTTGGCGTGCTTTCGTGATTTGGGATATACAGTTGAGTGGCGCATTATAAACGCTGCGGAATACGGATATCAACAGCGTCGCCGTCGTACATTCATTTTTGCATATCGCAATGATACAATATATGCGGAGCATATTGCGCAGGCGGTTGGCTATAATGAAATATTTGGAGATGAAGCATGTAAGGAAAGTATGGGAAAGCTTTTGTGCAAAGACGGTTTTTTTGCAAAGAGCTTTGCCGTTGATGATTGTGATTACAAAAAAATCCGCATGGTGAAATTGCCGGAAAGTATAGGCAAATTATCAAATTCGTTTTCTTTTTCGTTTGAGAACTCAGGAGTCATGAAAGATGGAGCTGTTTATACATTAAGGACAAATTCGGCATATGATGGCACGCAGATTACTTTGGGAGATGTGATGGACGAAGGTGATGTGGCTCCAGAGTTCTTCATACCTAAAGAACGCTTATATTATACATCTCCGAATGTAATCCATAGTGATGAGACACAAACGCGTCTTTCAGAAGCGGCACATAAGACATGGCAATATGTCAAAGGCGCTAAAAAACTCATGCGAAAAGCAAAAAACGGGCATGAATATATATATTCTGAAGGACCTGTACCGATGATAGACGAATATGATAAGCCTGCAAGGACGATTCTTACAAGTGAAGGTTCTTTTAGCAGGACAACCCATATCGTCAGGGATAAACAGACAGGTGAGATAAGGCTGCTTACGCCAAGCGAAACGGAACGTATTCAAGGATTTCCGCAAGATTGGACGAGGGAATGTCTTGTGAACGACGAGATTATAGAGATGCCTGTACATAAGCGACGGTTTATGATGGGAAATGCGCTTGTGGTGAATATTATTCAACAAATGGAGGATCAGTTGTCGAAAATATTTGATGCAGAGCAGTAATGATTATAAATTATGTCGGCGTGTCAAAATTGTGGCTTAAGGAATATGGAAGCAATAAATGAAAATTATTAAATATATGTGTGATTGATTTTTATCAAAAATTTATAGAACGATAGACAAAAAATCTATCGTTTTTTTATTGGTTTGTTTTGTAAATAATAATAAATGGACATGATGCGGCACGGGCTGCTCAGTCAATTATAGTCAAATTAATCTTAGTAAAATTTCCTTGATTACAAAGATAACATAAAGACGCTTTCAAAAAATATTTTCACAAAAAATCAAATCATGTTACTTTTGCCTGCGTTCATACGTGTTTAAGGCAAAGGAGGTGAAAGGCGCGAGTATGGAGGAGGACATAAGAGAAGCTGTCTTAAAGTACAGCGATATGCTCTACAAAATCTGCATCGTGATATTGTGCGATGAGCAGGACGCGCAGGATGCCGTTCAGGACACTTTTTGCAGGTATATGGAAAAGAAACCAAAATTCCGCGATAGTGAGCATGAAAAGGCGTGGCTTATTAAGGTGGCGACAAATATCAGCCGCGACATGATAAGGTTTAAAATGCGGCATCCCAAGGTGGCTATCGAGGAGATTGAAAACAGCTTTGCGGCGCCGCAGCAAAGGGAAACGCTGAGAGAGCTTTTGGCGCTGCCAGTCAAACATAAGACAGTCCTTTATCTGCATTATGTGGAAGGCTACTGCATAAAAGAAATCGCGGGCATTTTGGAAATAAGCGAGGGTGCGGTGAAAATGCGGCTGCGGCGCGGCAGGGAGCAGATGAAGCTTTTGTGGGAGGAGGAATAGCAGGTGAGTGAAAATATCATAAAGGAAACAATGGAGCAGATTCATATTTCAGAGGAAATGCAGGAGGAAATCATTATGAATGTCAAAAAGGAAATGGAGAGCAAAAAGAGCGGGAAAAGAAACTGGAAAAAGACAGCGGCATCTGCAGCGGCGGCAGTGCTTGCCGTAGGCGTTATCGGAATTTCAGCCAACGCAATGATTAAAAGCATAGTAAGGGAGCGCATGGAGAATATCCCGAAAGAGGAAGTGCAGTTTATTGAGAATATGATTCAAGAGCAGAACGTGGAAGCAGACGTTTTCACGAGAGAGTATTCTGACAGCGAAAATAAGCGCATGAAACAGCTGGCGCAGGACTATCAGAATGGAGTATTTCCCGAAAAGGAATTGGTTCAGGTAGATGATGAGACAGAGATTGTAGAGGGGACGCTCTGTTATGTCAAAACCAAGGAGACTTTTTATCTGCCCGACAGGGAGCTTACGGATGAGGAACTACTGGAAATTATTGATTTTAACCACATGAGGAGCTATGCCATTGAGCAGACTCCCGCTGCGCAGGAGGCTAGGGAAGAATATCTGGCGGAAAAAAACAGGATGGCGGCAATCGTGAGCGAGGCGGGCGGCATCAGCGAGGATGAAGCGGTGGAAATAGCAAAGAAGCAGATGGAAACTGACCTTGGCGAAAAGGCGAAAGAAATGGAGATTTTGACGGACATATACGGCAAAGAAGCGTTTTTGATTGACATATCATCTAATGCGGCGGAGTATGATACTGAAAGCAGCGTGGCATACAGCGTAGGCTTTAGAAATGAAGACAGATATATTTATGCCTGCATAATTGACGCGGTGGACGGGAGCGTACTTAGAGTGCAGAAATAATATCAATTTTGAAATTAGCGCAGGGGACATTCAGAAATGGGTGTCCCCGACTTATTTTTAGGGACGCAGGGCGGATAAATTAAATAAAATAGTGGTTGTACAGCAATAGTATTTCGATATATAATAAAAAATGAAGTATTGGATATTGATGTATGTCGGGAGGATTTATTTATGAAGAAAACAAAAAAGCTTGTATTATGCGCGGTACTGGCGCTGGCGGTCTGTTTAGTGGGCGTATTGGGTTATGTCGGCTTTTCAAAGCGGACAACCACGGAGACGGTTAAGCTTACATATGGCAGCAGGCAGACTGTCGGAGGCGGCAGCTTGTCTTACAATACGGCGGCGCAGTCGAATTTCTTTAGCTTGGGCAGCAGCAAGGGCGGAAACTATATGACAGAATCCGCTGCGGCAGACACAGCCGCTTACGTTGAAAACAGCTATGACGCAGCGGTGGCAGAGGAGGCGGAAACAGACACAGGCGCAGCCGCACTCACGGACAATAAAAAGCTTCGCAAGACTTACAATTACAGGGTAGAGTCCACAGAGTACGACAAGTACATAAATGACGTGGAAAAAGCTGTTGAATCATTGGGTGGCTATATCGAGGACTGCAGCGAGGACACATACACGGCGGACACATCTGATTTGCTAAAGACCTACACGGTAAGGCGCATGGATTACACAATGCGCGTTCCCGCGGACAAAATGCAGGAGCTGCAGAGGATTGTCGAGAACGGAGTTTTTATCCTCAGCCAGAATGAGTATGTTGAGGACGTTACCACGCAGTATATTGATTTGGACACGCATATTCAGGCATTAAAAACAGAATACAGTTATCTTGAAGAACTTCTTGCGCAAGCTGTATCGGTAACTGAAATAATGGAAGTGCAGGACAGGCTTACGGAAATCAATTACGAGGTCGAAAGCTACGAGAAAACGCTCGACGCGCTCAAAAAAGACATTGACTACAGCAAGCTGTATCTTACAGTAAATGAAGTAATCTACTATCAGGACACAGTCACGCGCTACACAAGTGAACTTGCTGAGTCGTGGGCAAGGATAGTGCAGGAGTGGCTTGAGGAAATCCTGCCTGTAATTGTGTTAGTAATCCTGCCGATTATCATATTGGTATGCGTCGGCATCTATTTAGTAGTACGCGCGGCAGGCAAAGCAAGGGTAAAGCATCCGCAGGTGCTTGTATTGCGCCGTGAAGAAGAAAATACGAATGAAAAGCAAAAGAATGCCGAAAAAATGGAGGAAAAATCATGAACGACAGACTCACAAAAAGCGACATCAAAAAAATGGAAGAAGAAATCGAGCACAGAAAGCTCGTCGTGAGGAAGGAGGCGCTCGAGGCGGTAAAGGAAGCGAGGGCGCAGGGCGATTTGAGCGAAAATTTTGAGTACCACGCGGCAAAAAAATTCAAAAACCAAAACGAAAGCCGCATCAGGTACTTGGAGCGTATGATAAAAACCGCGATAATCATAGAAGACGACACAAACGAAGACGAGGTGGGGCTTAACAAGACAGTCGAGGTAATGTTCGTGGAGGACGGCACTACAGAAAAATACAGGCTTGTCACCACCATAAGAAACAACCCGCTCGAGGGCTTAATCAGCATAGAATCTCCAGTCGCCAAAGCCCTGATAGGCCACAAAAGCGGCGAACAGGTGCACGTACAGGTAAACGACAGCTTTGGCTACGACGTGATAATCAAATCCGTGGAGAACACTCCCGCCGACGACTCAATCGAGATAAGAAAATTTTAGTAAAAAAAGAATATATAAAGTATAAACAAACTCATAAAAAAATTAACTTGTCTTGACCTGAATTTTTTATAAGCGTAAAATGGTAAATGATGACAATAATCAGAAAGGGTGAAGTTTATGCTGAAAGTATTAGGCGCGCAAATCAAGGAATTTAAAAAAGATTCCATACTCACGCCTGTATTCATGATACTTGAAGTTATCATGGAAATGGTTATTCCAATGCTTATGGCGTCTATCATTGACGACGGCGTAAATGCGGGCAACATGAACCATATTTATATGGTCGGCGTGCAGATGATAGTTATAGCGCTGATAGGTCTTTGGGCAGGACTTATGGGAGCAAAGTACGGTGCAAGGGCTTCCACGGGTTTTGCGAGAAATCTAAGAAAAGCGATGTTTGAAAATATCCAGACCTACTCATTTTCAAACATTGACAAGTATTCAACATCAAGCCTTATAACAAGGCTTACGACGGACGTTACCAATATGCAGAACTCATATCAGATGATACTGAGAATGGCAATGAGGGCGCCCGCGTCAATGATAATCGCTATGATAATGGCGTTTACAATCAATGCAAGGCTTGCCTCAATTTATCTTGTGGCAGTCGTATTTCTTGCCGTCTTTCTTTCACTCATAATACCGAGGGCGACAAAGCATTTCCGTCAGGTGTTTGAAAAATATGATGAGCTAAATTCAAGCGTTCAGGAAAACGTATCGGCTATACGCGTAGTCAAGGCATACGTGCGTGAGGATTACGAGACGGACAAATTCAAAAAAGCAAACAGCAACATCTACAATATGTTCCTCAAAGCTGAAAAGCTTGTGGTAATCAATATGCCTCTTATGCAGGCGACAGTCTATACATGTATTTTGATTATTTCGTGGTTTGGCGCCAAGATGATAGTGGCGGGCGGACTCACGACAGGCGAGATGATGAGCCTGCTTGCCTACTGCATGAATATACTGATGAGCCTTATGATGGTTTCCATGATTTTTGTAATGCTCACGATGAGCTACGCAAGCGCAAAGCGTATCGCGGAGGTGCTTACGGAAAAATCAGACCTTGAAAATCCCGAAAAGCCAGTCACAGAGGTAAAGGACGGCAGCATAAGCTTTAATAACGTAAGCTTTGCGTACCACAAGGAAGGAAAGCCCGTGCTTAAAAACATAAATCTTGAAATCAAATCGGGTGAGACAATAGGCATTATCGGCGGCACAGGCAGCGCTAAGTCGAGCCTTGTAAACCTGATAAGCCGTCTGTATGACGTTACGCAGGGACAGCTTTTGGTCGGTGACATAGATGTGCGCAAATATGATATGGAGGCGCTCAGAAATCAGGTTTCAGTAGTTCTGCAGAAAAATGTCCTTTTCAGCGGCACTATTCTTGAAAACCTCAGATGGGGCGACAAAAACGCAAGCGAGGAGGAATGTATGAGAGCCTGCCAGCTTGCGTGCGCAGACGAATTTATACAAAAAATGCCTGACAAATACAATACGCGCATAGAGCAGGGCGGCACAAATGTTTCGGGCGGACAGAAACAGCGTCTTTGTATCGCAAGAGCATTGCTAAAAAAGCCCAAAATACTTATCCTTGATGACAGCACGAGCGCGGTTGACACGGCTACCGACGCCAAGATAAGAAAGGCGTTTGCGGAGGAAATCCCCGACACGACAAAGCTTATAATCGCACAGCGAATAAGCAGTGTACAGAACGCGGACAGGATAATAGTAATGGACAATGGCGAGGTTTCAGCCTTCGGCACGCATGATGAGCTGCTTGAAAGCAGTCCGATTTACCGTGAGGTATATGAATCTCAGACAGGCGGCAATGCCGATTTTGACGAAAACGGAGGTGACTGATAATGCCAGGACCAATGGGACCAAGGCGCGGAGGCGGTCCGAGACCAAAAATTGAAAATCCAGGAAAGCTTTTTAAGCGCCTTATGGGATATGTAATGAAGAACTATACTCCGCATGTAATTATCGTAGTTATATGCATATTTGTCGGAGTGCTTGCAAACATACAAGGTACATTGTTTACGCAGACGCTTATTGACAGTTATATCGTGCCGCTTTTGGGTATGGATAATCCTGATTTTTCGGGGCTTGCGCATGCAATAGCGAGAGTAGCCTGCTTTTATGCGGTAGGCGCGTTGTCGGCTTATATCTATAACCGCATAATGATTAACGTAAGCCAGGGTACAATGCGCAATATCCGAAACGATATGTTTTCAAAAATGGAAACACTTCCAATCAAATATTTTGACACTCACGCGCATGGCGATATAATGTCATGCTACACAAACGATATCGACACATTAAGGCAGATGATAAGCCAGAGTATGCCGCAGTTTTTAAACAGTGCGATTACTATTGTGAGTGTGCTGATAAGTATGATAGTGCTGAGTGTTCCGCTTACGATAGTGACGCTTATAATGGTATGCATAGTGCTGTTTGTTACCAAAAAAGCGACAGGGCTGTCAGGCAGGTATTTCCTCGCGCAGCAGAAAGCGCTTGGCGCAGTAAACGGCTTTGTCGAGGAAATGATGGAAGGGCAGAAGGTGGTAAAGGTATTCTGCCACGAGGAAGAAAATATAGCGCGGTTCAACGAGCTTAATGATGAGCTTTTTGACAGCGCTTACAATGCAAACCAGTACGGAAATATGCTCGGTCCGATAAACGCGCAGCTTGGCAATTTAAGCTATGTGGTATGCGCGATTGTCGGCGGCGTATTGGCACTCAACAAAATCGGCGGGCTTACGCTTGGCGGGCTTGCAAGCTTCCTTACGTTTAACAAGAGCTTCAATATGCCTATAAACCAGATAAGCATGCAGTTTAACGCGGTCGTAATGGCTCTTGCGGGCGCGGACAGGGTATTTAAGCTTATTGACGAAGAACCCGAGATGGACGAGGGCTATGTATCGCTTGTGAACGCTGAGCTTGTAAACGGCGAGATAAGGGAAACGCCAAAGCACACAGGCCTATGGGCGTGGAAACATTACCACAAGGCAAGCGACACGACTACTTATCAAAGGCTTGAAGGCGCTGTGCAGTTCGATGATGTTGACTTTGGCTACAATGATGACAAGATGGTGCTGCACAATATCATAATGTATGCAAAGCCTGGGCAGAAGATTGCCTTTGTAGGATCTACGGGCGCGGGCAAGACGACGATTACCAACCTGATAAACCGTTTTTACGACATTCAGGATGGCAAGATTAGGTATGACGCGATAAACGTAAACAAGATAAAGAAAGCTGATTTGAGGCGTTCTCTTGGAATAGTTTTGCAGGACACGCATCTTTTCACGGCGACGGTTATGGAAAATATACGCTATGGAAAGCTTGACGCGACCGACGAGGAGGTTATCGCGGCGGCAAAGCTTGCGAATGCACATGATTTCATAGAGAGGCTTCCGCAGGGGTACAACACGCTGCTTACGGGCGACGGGGCTAACTTAAGCCAAGGGCAGAGACAGCTCCTTGCAATCGCGAGGGCGGCGATAGCGGATCCGCCTGCGCTTATTCTTGACGAGGCGACAAGCTCAATTGATACGCGTACTGAGAAAATCGTGCAGGACGGCATGGATAAGCTGATGAAGGGCAGGACAACATTCGTTATCGCGCACAGGCTGTCCACTGTCAAGAACAGCGATTGTATCATGGTGCTTGAACAGGGCAGGATTATCGAGCGCGGCACGCATGATGAGCTTATAGAGGCTAAGGGTAAGTATTACCAGCTGTATACGGGTAATGCTATTACGGCGTAAGAATTAATGAAAGCAGGGCAGTCTATTTGTGAATGAAGTGATAGGCTGCCCTTGTTGTAGTATTATTGTATGAGTTTATGTCTTGGTATTGTTAAGTGAAAAAGATAAATTTATGGAGAGTGGAAGATGAACGAACTATTAGATTTTTTGAAAAATAACATCACAGATGAAATGCCATTGGAAAATATTGTTGATGTGTTTGAGCAGATGTGCAGTATTCCAGCGGGTGAGGATATGATTTTATTTGAGACGGGGACATTTTCATTTACAGGCGAGCCGACGTTTCAAATTTCGCTTGTCAGGCAGTTTCCGAATGATGATGAGTATTATCAGGTGCATGTGGATATATTGTATAAGCCAAGTGCTGAAAATGAGATGTTTAGTGAAACAGTATGGAATGAAGACATAAGTGGGAGCATATTTGATTATATCAGAAAATCACAGGCTTATGCATATGCAAAAAATGAACAATATATGAAAACAGAAATGTATATAGATGAGACATAATTTTCCTGTTAAATACAGAGAATTTAGAATTAAAAAGGTGACAAAAATGATTATAGACAGGCAAAAAGCCCTAAATGTGTTTAATGCATATGTGGGCAATTATGATGCAAACGACGAGAAAATAAAGCTCAAAATAGAACACACCTATCGCGTATGTGAGCTATGCGAGCGTATAGCAAAGGAATCAGGCTTTGACAAAGACGAAATAGAAATAGCATGGCTTACGGGCTTGTTGCATGATGTGGGAAGATTTGAGCAGCTTCGCAGATACGGCACTTTTATCGATGCGCAGTCTATAGACCACGCAGAGTTTGGCGCGGATATACTCTTTAAGGAGGGTAAAATACGTGACTATGTAGATGACGCTTCGGAGGATTTGCTACTGGAGCGGACAGTCAGATGCCACAGCGCATACAAAGTCCCAAATAGCTACAGCAGACGCGAGAAAAAGTTTGCTGACCTTTTGCGCGACGCGGACAAGATAGATATTTTGAAGGTAAATATAATCGTGCCTTTGGAGGAAATATACAATGTCACGACAAGCGAGCTAAAAAACTGCCGAGTGAGCGATGAAGTGATGCAGGCGTTTAATGAGGAGCATGCCGTTTTGCGCAGCCTGAAGAAAACGCCCGTTGACAATGTAGTCGGACATATTTCTCTTGTATATGAGCTTGTATATCCGGTAAGTTATATGATAGTATATGAACAGGGATTTTTAAATAAGCTGATGAATTTTGAGTCAGAGCTTCCCGAGACAAACAGGCAATTTGAACAGATACGCGCAAAAATGAGCGCGTACATAAAAGCGCGCAGCGCAGAAAAGAGGTAAATTATGCTTACAGTAAAATTAGGAAACACAGGAATAATCGCAAACAAAAACGGCTTTGGGGCGCTGCCGATACAGAGAATTGACGAGAGCAGCGCTATAGAGCTTATACATATGGCGCTTGACGGCGGCGTGAACTTTTTCGATACGGCGCGCGCCTACAGCGACAGCGAAGAAAAGCTTGGCAAGGCGCTTGCGGGCGTGAAGCGTGAGAGCTACTATATCGCGACAAAGACAATGGCGCGGACAAAGGAAAAGCTTGTTGAGGATTTGGACACATCATTAAAGACTTTAAAGACAGACTATATTGACATATACCAGCTTCACTGTGTACCGAAGTGTTTCCGCCCAGACGAGGAGGACGGCATGTATGAGGCGCTGCTAAAGGCTAAGGAGCAGGGAAAAATCCGCCACATAGGCATTACGGCGCATTTGCTCAATGTCGCGGAGGAGATAGTGGAGAGCGGTCTTTATGAGACACTGCAGTATCCGTTTGCATACATTTCTATGCCGCGCGAGGTAGAGCTGGTGAAAAAATGCGGCAAGGCGGGCATGGGGTTTCTTGGCATGAAGGGGCTTGCGGGCGGACTTCTCACAAACGCAAAGCTCTGTTACTGGTTTGCGGCTCAGCATGAGGAGGTGTTGCCGCTCTGGGGTGTGCAGAGGGAGAGCGAACTGGCGGAATTTTTATCATTCCAGGAAAATCCGCCTGTTATGGACGATGAGATGAAAGCGACATATGAGAAGGATTTGAAAGAGCTTTCAGGCGATTTCTGCCGCGGGTGCGGATATTGTATGCCTTGTCCTATGGATATAAAAATAAATAACTGTGCTCGTACATCACAGCTTATCAGGCGCTCGCCCTCTGCATCATGGCTCAGCGCGGACTGGCAGAAGGAGATGGCAAAGATTAAGAACTGCCTGCATTGCGGCAAATGCGCGTCAAGGTGTCCGTATGGGCTTGACACGCCGAAGCTTTTGGAGAAAAATCTGGAGGATTATGAGGGTATTTTGGCAGGGACAGTCAGCATATAAAGGAAACAGCTGTAGGAAGTTTATAAAGGACAATTAAGCTCAACATAGGGCTGATCATGAAAAAATTTGCTAAATACTTCACAGAGATTTACTGGCAAAAGATGAAAATTTCATTGAAGTGATTATGGAGGCAGTAGTCTAAAAATTGAATATAGGTAATAAGGAACAAAAATAGGGCTGCTCATTGTGAACAGCCCTAACTACATGCATTTTTTGTAGAGATTCATGGTTTTGAAATTGGCGTCAATAAAATGTGAAATATTATCAAAAAAGGTAGTAAAATTCGCAGAATAATAGTATAATTTTCATAAAAGCTAATCACAGACGAAAATCTGAAAAACCAAAATAAAAAGAGGAAAGAAGGGAAAGCGATGGCAAGGCTTACATTTCGGGGCGGCGTGCATCCTTATGACGGCAAGGATTTGTCAAAGGATAAGCCTATGAAAACAATCATTCCAAAGGGCGATATGGTTTATCCGCTCAGTCAGCATATAGGCGCGCCTGCAGTGCCGATAGTGAAGAAGGGCGATAAGGTGCTTACGGGGCAGAAAATCGCGGAGGCGGGCGGCTTTGTGTCTGCTCCGATTTACGCGACTGTATCTGGCACGGTAAAGGCGATAGAGCCGAGGCGCGTGGTGACGGGCGATATGGTAAATTCGATAATAGTTGACAACGACGGGCTTTTTGACGAGGTTGAATACACGCCGCACAATCCCGAAAAGCTTGAAAAGAAGGAGATTATCGAGCTCATAAAGGAGGCGGGCGTAGTCGGAATGGGAGGAGCAGGCTTCCCGACGCATGTAAAGCTTTCGACGAAGGAGCCTGAAAAAATAACTTACGTTATTGCAAACTGCGCGGAGTGCGAGCCGTATCTTACATCTGATTACAGGCGGATGCTGGAGGAGCCGCAGAAGCTTATTGACGGGCTGAAAATCATTTTGAGGCTTTTTGACAACGCACAGGGCGTGCTTGCCGTCGAGGACAATAAGCCTGACTGCATAGAGCTTTTGAGCGGACTTGTCGAAAAAGAGGAGCGTATTACGGTAAAGGCGCTAAAGACAAAATATCCGCAGGGCGCTGAGCGGCAGCTTATCTATGCCGTGACGGGACGCGCGATAAATTCGTCAATGCTGCCAGCGGACGCGGGCTGCGTGGTTGACAACGTCGATACGATAGTGGCTGTCTATCATGCCGTAGCGGAAGGCAAGCCGCTTATGAATAGGATAGTGACTGTCACTGGCGACGCTGTAAACAATCCGAGAAATTTTTACGTCAGGATTGGCATGAATTACAACGACCTTATAGCGAAGGCGGGCGGCTTTAAGACTGAGCCGCAGAAGGTGGTTTCGGGCGGTCCTATGATGGGTTTTGCGCTGTTTGACCTTAATGTGCCGACTACAAAGACCGCTTCGGCGCTGCTCTGCCTTACAAAAGACGAGGTTTCAGCGTCAGAAGAAGGTCCCTGCATAAATTGCGGCAGGTGCGTCGAGGTATGCCCAGGGCGCGTGGTGCCGAGCAGACTTGCTGATATGGCAAGGAGGCACGACGAGGAGGCGTTTGTCGAAAACGACGGAATGGAGTGCTGCGAGTGCGGCTGCTGCAGCTATGTCTGTCCTGCTAAGCGCCAGCTTACCCAGTCGATTAAATCAATGAGAAAGACTGTGCTAAACAACAGAAAAAATAAAAAATAAGGAGGAACGCTCACGTGGCTTCTATATTAAAAGTATCATCTAATCCGCATATCAGGTCAAAGGCATCTACGGAGCGGATTATGCAGTATGTGGTGATTGCATTGCTGCCAACCACGGTTTTCGGCATTTTCAATTTTGGCTTGCATGCGCTTTTGCTCGTGCTTGTGACAGTGGCGGCGACAGTTTTATCAGAGTACATATATGACAGGTGCATGAAAAAGAAAAACAGCATCGGCGATTTTTCGGCAGTCGTTACAGGCTTGCTTCTGGCGCTCAATCTGCCACCCAAGGCGCCCTTGTGGATAGGCATTATAGGCGGTGTGTTTGCGATTGTGGTAGTGAAAATGCTTTTTGGCGGTCTGGGACAGAACTTTATGAATCCCGCGCTTGGTGCGAGATGCTTTCTGATGATTTCCTTTACATCAATAATGACGAATTTTGAGTGCGACGCATATACGGGGGCGACGCCGCTTGCCGTGTTAAAAAGCGGCGAGGGCGCGGCAAGTCTTGCGGATATGGTTATCGGGCGCACGGCGGGCACTATCGGGGAGACAAGTATGGTAGCGATTTTGATAGGTGCGGCGTTCTTATTGATTACAGGTGTTATCGATTTAAAAGTGCCGTGCTCTTATATTGCGAGTTTTGTCGTATTTATCCTGTTTTTTAGCGGAAGGGGCTTTGATTTGCAGTATATTGCGATGCAGCTTGCGGGGGGAGGCTTGATGCTCGGCGCGTTTTTTATGGCGACGGATTATGTCACTAGACCTATCACAAAAAACGGACAGTATGTGTTTGGTATTTTTTTAGGCATTATGACGGGAATATTCAGGCTTTTCGGACCGTCGGCGGAGGGAGTTTCGTATGCGATCATCCTTGGAAATCTTCTTGTGCCGCTGATTGAGAGGTTTACAAAGCCCACGGCTTTTGGAAAGGGAAGAAAAGGAGGAGCGAGAGTATGAGCAATGCAAATGCTGCAGAAAAGCGCGCCATGTTAAAAGACGCGGCTATCCTTTTTATAATAACACTTGTTGCGGGATTTTTGCTGGGGTTTGTCTATGATGTCACGAAGGAGCTCATAGCGCAGCAGAAGGAAAAGGCAAAGCTTGAGGCAAGCAGGCTGGTGTTCGCTGATGCCACGGATTTTAGGGCGTATGAGGGTTTCAGCGTGGAAAGTGCGGCGGAAGTCTTAAAAGCGGCGGCAGAGAACATTAATTTCCAAGGCGCATTGAGTAGTTTCAGCGCGGACAGCGCAGCGGCAGCCGCAAGAGCTGAGGGCATAAGCGGGGCTGATATTGATGAGGTGTCGGAAGCGTATGACAGCGCGGGAAATCTTCTGGGATATGTGATAACAGTGACAGACCACGACGGATATGGCGGAGATATTCAGTTTTCTATGGGCGTTACACTTGATGGAACGCTCAACGGCATATCACTGCTCAGTATCTCAGAAACGGCAGGGCTTGGCATGAAGGCTGGTGATGTGCTCGTGCCGCAGTTTGAAAATAAAAATGTTGAATTTTTTACATATACAAAGACTGGTTCAGCAGGCGAAAGCGAGATTGATGCCATAAGCGGCGCGACAATAACAACACGTGCTATTGTAAACGGTGTAAATGCGGGGCTTGAATATTTCCGCAGCATAAAACATTAAGGAAATCTAAGGCTGAAAAGGGCATACAGCCAAAATGCTAAAGCATTTAGACTTCCTAAATGTTTAAGAAAAACGCAGAGGCGACGTTTTTCCTGAATGATTTTATTTGTCTGTTGAAGCAGGCAGAAAGGAGTTATTGTGAATAGTGAAAAGAAGCCTATGGAGGTTTTTATAAATGGCCTTATCAAGGAAAATCCGACTTTTGTGCTTATGCTTGGCATGTGTCCCACGCTTGCCGTGACGACTTCCGCTGTAAACGGTATGGGCATGGGGCTTACTACTACGGTGGTGCTTGTCCTCAGCAATGTGATAATATCCCTGCTGAGGAATGTGATACCCAACAGGGTGAGAATCCCCGCTTTTATAGTGATAATCGCGTCTTTTGTGACGATAGTGGAGCTTTTGCTTGAAGGCTTTCTGCCGAGCCTTTATTCGGCACTTGGCATTTACATACCGCTGATAGTCGTAAACTGTATTATTCTGGGGCGCGCGGAGGCGTTTGCGTCTAAAAATCCGATAATACCTTCGTTTTTTGACGGGCTTGGCATGGGGCTTGGATTTACCGTGGCGCTTACTATAATAGGCGCTGTGAGGGAGCTGCTCGGAGCGGGCGAGATTTTCGGGTATGCGGTAATAAACAATATTCTTGCGGGAATCTGCTCAATATTTGGCGCTGAGCCGATAGAGTATGTGCCGATAAGCATATTTGTGCTTGCGCCTGGGGCGTTTTTTGTGCTTGCGGCGCTGACGGCAGCGCAGAACCGAATAAAACGCAAGCGCGAGGAAAAGGGGCTGAACGCGGACAAGATACAGTCAGGCTGCGGCTCTGATTGCATGAACTGTGATAATAACACGTGTAATCATAAATTTCTGGATATTTGATATTTGATTGCGGGAAATGACTGAAGGGCTGCAGACAGCAAAATATTTTAGCCGCTGCGGGCGGCGGAACGGAGGACAATATGCTTGGCGTAGTGCAGGATTTGTTAATTTTGATGATAGGCTCATCATTGGTAAGCAATGTAGTGCTCAGCCAGTTTTTGGGCTTATGCCCGTTTTTGGGAGTTTCAAAGAAGGTGGACACGGCTCTGGGCATGGGCGGGGCGGTAATTTTCGTGATAACACTTGCGTCGGGAGTAACAGCTGTTATTTATAAATTTATTCTGGTGCCGCTTGACATTACATATTTGCAGACGATAGTATTTATTCTTGTTATTGCGGCGCTTGTGCAGTTTGTGGAAATGTTTTTGAAGAAATATGTCCCATCGCTTTATCAGGCGCTTGGCGTATATCTGCCGCTTATCACGACAAACTGCGCGGTATTGGGCGTGGCGCTGACAAACGTGCAGAAAGAATATGGCATTGGATTTAGCATTGTGAGCGGTTTTTCGACGGCGGCGGGCTTTTTGATAGCAATAGTTATTTTAGCGGGCATACGTGAGAAGACGGCGTACAATGATATACCTGAATCATTTAAGGGAATGCCCATTGTGCTTATAACCGCGGGGCTTATGGCGATTGCGTTCTGCGGATTTTCAGGACTGTTATAAATAAATTTGGAGGTTAGTGTGAAAAATAAATTTTTCACACGAAAATTTGTGATTAGTGCATAAATTTGCAGGCACATCAGAAATGGGGGTTATTATGGGAATTTCGGCGATTTTTACCGCTGTGGCGGTGGTTGGCGCGGTAGGCTTGCTGCTCGGCGTTTTTCTCGGGGTGGCGAGCATTGTGTTTAAGGTCGATGTTGACGAAAAGGAGGAGGCTGTGCTTGCGGCGCTTCCTGGGAATAACTGCGGCGGCTGCGGTTTTGCGGGGTGTTCGGGACTGGCTGCGGCTATTGCAAAGAAAGAGGCGCCTGTCAATGCCTGTCCTGTGGGCGGCGAGGCTGTGGGAAAAGTGATTGCGGGCATTATGGGCGTGGAGGCAGGAGAGCGCGTGAGAATGACGGCATATGTCAAATGCTCGGGCGACTGTAAAAAAACTACGCAGAATTATGAATATACGGGCGTGGGCGACTGTTCAATGCTTGCGTATGTGCCTGACGGTGGAGCCAAGTCCTGCAATTACGGCTGCGTAGGGTTTGGAAATTGCAAGAAGGCGTGTCCGTTTGGGGCTATTTATATGAAAAATGGAATTGCTGTGGTTGACAGGGAGCGCTGCAAGGCATGCGGCAAGTGCGTTTCGGCGTGTCCCAAGGCTTTGATTGAGCTTATTCCGTATGATTCAAAGACGGTTGTGGCGTGCAGCTCAAGAGATAAAGGATCTGTTGCTATGAAGGCTTGCCAGAGCAGCTGTATCGGGTGCGGACTGTGCGCGAAGGTGTGTCCAACGGGGGCTGTTACTGTGGAAAATTTCCTTGCGCATATAGACCAGAGTAAGTGTACAGGGTGCGGCGCGTGCAAGGAGAAATGTCCGCGAAAGGCAATTTGCGATTTTTGACTTTCGGATTTTGATTTTGAGGAAATAGTTCGTTCGAGCTGGTGTATTTGTCGTGTCTGTATGCCGATATATAAGCAGCTGTTATTTATATTTGGTAAAAGAAAACATTTGCCATGATTAGTGGAATACGCTATAATAAGCAGGTATGGTACGGTACGGTACAGTGCATTGTATTATATTGCACTGGCATAAGGATTAGTGGAAATGTCGGTGTTCATAGAATGGAGGGTTTTCGTTAAATGAGGCTTTATGATGATGACGACGATTATGGTAACGAGGAACGCGGTTCAGGATCGGGCATAAATTTTGTTTATATGGCTCTTATAATGTCAATTGTTATTTTAGCCGTGACGGCGCTTGTGTTCTGGGCGAATGGAGCGCACAGGAAATCTGACGGGCGTGGCTATGCGGAGGCAGTAGCGCAGAGAGAGGAGCGTCTCCAGCAGAGCGGCGCGGCGGCGCAGAATGAATCGGAGGATCTGCAGTCGAAAGATAAGCTTACCGCCAACCAGCTTGACATATGGACACTTCCCGATACGGGCAGGAGAGACGATAACAGTTCAAAATCAGGCAGCGGAAACGGTACAGTCACCAACCAGACTACTGGAGAAACAGTGTCAGGAGATGACTCGGAGGGCAGCAAAGAAAAGGAAACTACGGCGACGGCTGATGAGCTTGCGTCAGGAAAAACATCAGTATATGACATGGCTGAGCGCGAAAGCGAGGTGGAAACAAAAGAGGAAGAAGATGATGATGACGAAGACGAGGAGATTACAAGCATACGCGTTTCACATGCGGACGGCACTAAGGAATGGGTGGACATAGACGAGAATTTGGAGCGCAATACATATGATTATGACAATCTCAAGCTTGACAAGTCTGTTATGAGGTATTATGAAAACGGCAAGGCGGCATCATGGCTTGGCGTGGATATATCATCTAATAATGGCGAGGTTGATTTTGACAAGCTCAAAAAGGCTAAATGCGATTTTTGTATGCTGAGGGTTGGCGCGCGCGGCTACAGCAGCGGCAATATTGTGATGGACAAGAGCTTTGAGGACAATTTAAAGGGGGCAAGGAGCGCAAAGCTTGATATCGGAGTATATTTCTGTTCACAGGCGGTTACAAAGGCTGAGGCGCGTGAGGAGGCTGACGTGCTGCTCGACGCTATAGACGGCTATGACATAAGCTATCCTGTGGTTTTTGTCATGGAAAATATAAAAGATGATATGGCGCGGATTGAGGCGCTTGATACCAAGGACAGAACTCAGATTGCGGTGGCTTTTCTTGATGAGATTGCAGATGCGGGATATACGCCTATGATTTATGGGGATCTTGAATGGCTGCTCACAATGCTTGACCTTGAGGCGCTTGAGGAATATGACGTATGGATTGCTGAGAACGGCAGTAAGCCCCAGTATCCGTATAAATTCGGTATCTGGCAGTATGACTCTGAAGGCAGCATAAGCGGCATTTCAGGAGATGCGGCACTGAGCATAAGCTTTGTGGATTATGCGAAATAATGAATGGTGAAATTAAACGCAAAAACCATAGCAGGCGTTATTGAAAAACGCCTTATATCAGATTTTTGAATTCACACAAAACTTGAAACAGTTTCGCCAGCTATGGTTTTATGCATATTTTTTGCTATGACTTCTATATGTATATTTATATGGTATTTGTGCTGCGTTTTTTATTGTGTATTCTTTGTTGCACTTTTTATTGCATTTTTCTTATTGCATATTATTAAATGCACTTTTTTATTCATTTTTCTTATTGTATTTCTTTCCCTTTTTGTACGGCATTTCCATTATTGTTGCACTTTGTAATTTTCAATTTTATCAGAAATTTTGAGCTTTGAGTAAATATCGGCGTATGCAGACGGAGAAAGCCCGTCAATATAGTTTGGCGTATAATTTTTCTTTACTCCGTTTCTTTTTAAAATATCAACCGCTTTGTTATAAGCAATCGCCGCTTCAAGCTCACTTTTATAAACGCCGACTATGTAGTACCCAGGCACGTTTATTTTTGCCTTGTATTTGGTGCGCCCTTTGGCTGTGATGGCATAGACGCCGTTGTAACGGTTGATTATTTTTATGTTCTGCCTGCGAAAATCTGTGTCGTCGCCGTTTAAAAAGACATAATCCCTGCCTGCCACGGCAAAGCTTTTGATGTCATAGCGGCTTAAAATGCTTACCTGCATGCCGTAGTCCGCGACAAACAGATGACCGTTTCTTTTCATAATCTTGTGAGAAGAATAATAAAACAAGTCATCAATGTCAAATTTCAGCACAAGCGACGGCGACAGATAGTAATAAAAAAACTTGGGGCGGGCATAGATAGGCGTGGAAAAATAAAGCCCGTTGTCGCGGAAGTTTATAATCACCACCCATTTTTCAAAGGGAAGGGCGGAATCAGGCGAGTAATTGTCAATCGTTATATCCCTGCCGCCTATAAGCCTGCCTGCCTCAGCGTAGGCTTGGTTAGCCTTTACCTCATTATCAAAACTGCCCAAGCTGATGTGCTTGCCTTTATAAGTAAAAGAGGCTCGGTAATATACGCTGCCGTCTTTTTTTTGTGTTTCGTAGACGCCCTTCAAGACAATTTCCTCCGATATATACTTTCCGCACAATAAACAATGACATTTATATAGTAGCATTGGACATTTTTATTGTCAACAATTTGGGAAAGCGGTATTTTGGAACTTTTACTTAAGGGTGAGATTTATGATAAAGTATGAACGATGAATTGTGGTTGAGATTGAAAATAGCTCTTTACAATGAACCAGATGGAGATTATAATAAAATTGTGTAGCAGATACACATAATATAGAAAAAATAGAAACAATAAACAAGACACTATAAGGGGAACGGAATGGCAAAAGAGAAACAAGAGGCAGAAAAGAAACAGAAGCTGCAGTGGCATCCCGCATTTGCGGCAGCCCTTGAAATGGAGCTTTTAGAGAATAAGGATGACTTGGAATTTGAAAGAGAACATAACCTTAACAGAAAGCCCCTGCTGATAGATTGTCTGGTAATAAAAAAGAAAAAGGATGTAGTCATAAAGAATGAGATAGGAAAATTCTTTAGGAAGTATAACATAATTGAATACAAATCAGCGAGGGATTCACTGTCAATAGATGATGTGGCAAAGACACAGGGATATGCACATTTATATAAAGCATATGGTGAAAGCGTTAATGCAATAAAGTTTGATGAGGTAGCAGCAATACTGATACGCGAATCAAAGCCTATTGGATTATTCAAGTATTTTGAAGAAAACAAATATACTGTATCAAATCCCTACAGAGGGATATATTACATAGAAAGCGGGTTAAAGTTTCCGACACAGATAATCGTAGGAAAAGAGCTTACCCATGAAAACCACGAATGGTTTAATCTGCTGTCGGATAAGGTGACAAAGCAGGAAATGGCAAGAGCCATCGAATATTCGAGGAAGGTAAGGAACAAGAACGAAAGGGAACTGATAGATGCCATATTTGAAGTGAGCGCATTGGCAAACAAGAATGTGGTGGAAGAATTAAAGATGGGAGATGAGGATATGTGTCAGGCGTTAATGGAGATAATGAAACCCGAGATTGAAGAAGTTGTAAATACAGCAGTATTGCAGGAACGCAAGGAAACAACAGAACGTGTCGAAAGAGAAACAACAGAACGCGTCGAAAGAGAAACGACAGAGCGCGTTACAGAACGTGCAATTAAGGTAGCAGTCAAAAGTTTAAGGCGCTTTAATATGAGTGACTTAAATATTAAGATGACTCTGATGGAAGATTACAATCTTTCAGAGGAAGAAGCACTTTCTTATTTGAAATAAATCCTAAATATGTACCGTAGCCGATACATATAATAATAGAAGAAGTATAAACAGTAAACAAACAAATAAACAAGTAAAAACAAAACGGAGGTAGATTATTATGAAGATTAACACGCTAGATAAAATAACAGCAGCAAAGGTGACGGCGCTTCTGTCGGCAGCAGTGGTGACAGCGTCATCTATGAGTGGTGTGACAGCATATGCGGAGGAGCTGCCTGATGCATACAACGCAGCAGAGCTGGCAGAAGAAGTATTGACGCCTACAGTAGCAGATCCTACGAAGTTTGACTTCTTTGGAACGTGGGTAATAGATCATGACACAGAAGGCAATCCTGATCCGCAGATAGTAAGTAATGGAGATGGTACATATACGATTATTATATACGAAGGACAAAGTGTGGCGTTTCCTGTTAATAACCCGTGGGCTGACTTAGGTATAGATGAGTTTGACATACCGCAAAGGACATTTGCAGCCGTTGTTACCGAAACAGATTTACTAGGTGAGGGTAACGGTTATACAAGCGATATGTTTAAAAATAAAGATATTCCAACTAATTTAGTAATCCATGGAGCGAAAGCGGGTTCAGCCGTAATTGAGGTTGGTGCAGTTGATGATGACGACGATACTGTAATAGTTTCTAACACCGTAACAGTTGGCTTATTCGTTCTTCCTGTCACACCAGGAGCACAGGAGCCTACTCTTACGCAGGATGAGATTAAGAGTATAGCAGCATACGAGCATGACAAGGAACTTTTTAAAGATCGCACGCCAGAGAATGGCTGGACTCTTGAGGATTATGGTTGGGGCGGCTGATTTTTAATCGGTAGAAATAAAAGAATAAAACAAGCAAGCAAAAAGAAGTTAGACGATTTATTTTCTAACTTCTTTTTTGTTATGCAATTAAGCTTTTAAGTATAGCGCCTTCTATTAAAATTCTGCTTAAGAGAATCTTTAAAATCAAATTTTTTAAATCAAATCAAAATTTAAATCAGTGAGGAGATGATTAAAATGAAGTATAAACATAAGCGAATATTTAAATCGCTAATAAGTCTGTTGTTAATCATCACATTTATATTAGCACCATTTGAAGATGTATTCGCAGGTGAAGAGGATTATGATAGTGGTGAATCAAAAGTAAATAATAACCCTGAATCAGAAAAGATTACTTCAGGTTATGATCCAAATGCTATTAAACCGTTCGTGTGCCAGGCTGTTATTATTGGAATGTTAGAGATAGATAATACGGCTCAGGATTATCGTAGCCAGATAGAAGTACATAATGCAGCATTGTCTGATGGAAGCGATGATTATTGGAGTGAGTATCGTGTGTCTATAACAGACCAGTATCTTTATTCGCATCCGCAGGAGATGTCGGAGATGGCTAATGTGGATAGACTTGCTTTAATACGCTTAATTAAAGCGGGTGAAACTAAAAATAATAAACGGTATAAAGCTTTAGCTTCAAATGGTAGAGGTGGTTCTGAGGGTAAGTATCAAGGAACGTATTACGCAGTGCGTAAGAGTGGCTCTCAACATTCTTCATATAATGTAGATGTTGTATTCAGTAAGATTAAGAATAACGAGGCATATTATGAGGCTTTTAAGTCAGGCAGCTTAGATGCAGATCTTGTTATGGCTTTAGCAGATCAGAATAAAAGTGTTTTGGAAGGTGGAGTTAATGATTTTGTTGCATTATGGGAGCAGTCAGGAGATGTTGATGATTGTTTGAGATATTGAGTCAGCCACAGCAGCCACAATGAATTTCTATTCATCAGGCAAGGAGATAGTTAACGAGTACCAGGGTGCAGACGAAGTGCCGTGGATAGTCAGGAAAGATGAGCCGAATAAAGGGCATTTTTTTATTATTTTGAGTGCGATAGAAGATGGTACATAAAATGGTGCATAGTGCCAGGTCAGTAGCCGACAAACACGCGTATTTAAGTAATAATTCCAAATTTTTGTAAATATGGTGAATATTTTGTGTACAAGCGAATAAACTAATATATGGACAACCATAAAAGGTTGACAATAAATATTAGCATATTAAGAAAGGACTTAATATATCGGCTTATGTATTCAAAAAATTTCTTTTTACTGTTACTCGCAAATATAGTCTGCGTGTTTGCGCTAATGTTTTCGCGGGGCGACATTGTATATGGAATAGAGCCTGTGGAGGCATATACAGCGCAGGACAGCGCTGCCCAAAGCTATGAAGCCCAAGGCTACCAAGCCCGAAGCTATGAAGCGCAGATAGAGCCGCGCGCGTCAATCCAGCGCGTCATAAGTTATGATACGCTGAAACCCTCGTATTGCATAAAGGCATCTGACACGGATATAGAGACGCTTATGAAAATAGTGCAGGCTGAGGCGGGCGGAGAGGACAGGCGTGGCAAGCTTTTAGTGGCGAATGTCGTCATAAACCGCGTCAGAAACAGGCAGTTCCCAGATAACATAACAGATGTTGTCTATCAGCAGTCGCAAAATGTCACACAATTTTCCCCTGTATCAAATGGCGTCATAAATAAGGTAGCAGTTTCTGAGGAGACAAAGGAGGTAGTTTACAGCGCCCTCAGAGGCGAAGATGTTTCAAACGGAGCATTATTTTTTATGGCGCGCAAATATACTCCGCCCGAAAACGCCAAATGGTTCGACGACAACCTCACGTTTCTGTTTTCTTACGGAGGGCATGATTTTTATACGCGGTAGAGCCAATGCGCTGATAAAGATTTGTGAGCTGCCGTTAGCCGCTGGCAAACAGGGAATTATGAAGAAAATGTAAAAATGCAAAAAGTTTATATTATCATATTGACATCAGGACATTCAAAGTTTACGATAAAATAAATCGCGTAAGATTAAATTTTTCCAGATTAAATGAGGACACAATAAGATGAATCGTGAAAAAGAAATTGTGAAAATAAGCGTTATCGGAATTTTTGTCAATGCTGTGCTGGTGGTGTTCAAATTGGCGGTGGGATTTTTGAGCAATTCCATAGCGATTATCTTAGACGGAGTAAATAATCTGACAGACGCGCTTTCATCAGTTGTTACCATCATCGGGACAAAGCTTGCGGGCAGGGCTCCCGATAAAAAACATCCGTATGGATATGGGAAGCTTGAATATGTAAGCTCCATAACCGTGGCAGTCATTATTTTGCCGGCAGGGCTTACGGCTTTTCGGGAATCCTTTGACAAAATGCTTCACCCAGCGGAGGCAAATTATTCCGCAATATCTTTGGTTATCATTACTGTTGCGGCGGTGGTCAAGCTGTTGCTCGGTCGGTATGTAAAAGCGGCGGGCAAAATACACCATTCGGAATCGCTGATAGCGTCTGGCACGGATTCAATGATGGATTCGGCAATCTCCCTCTCTACACTTGCGGCGGCGGTCATTAGTATGACATGCTCGGTCAGCATTGAGGGAATCCTCGGTGTCGTGATTTCGGTTTTCATCTTTAAGGCAGGAATTGAAATTTTGCTGGAAAGCCTTGGAAATATAATCGGCGCGAGAGTGGACAGTAAACTATCCGCAGAGCTTAAGGAGTTTATTTGTAAAAATCCTGCGGTTCTGGGAGCATACGACCTTTCGCTGCATCAGTACGGGCCTGAGCGTTTGATTGGCTCGGTACATATTGAACTGCCTGATGATATGACGGCGAGGGAAATTCATGGGCTTACCAGACAGATTACGGAGGAGGTTTATAAAACCTTCGGCATTGTCCTAACAGTAGGCATTTATGCCTCAAATACGGTAAACGAGGTATTTGCCGAGATGAAGCGCGCTTTATCTGAGCTTATTGGGGAATACCCAGAGGTTCTGCAGATGCACGGCTTTTATGTGGATACGGAGAAAATGCTGGTATATTTTGACCTGATTATTGATTTCAAGGCAAAGAACAGGGCGGAGATTGAAAACGACATCATAAGGCGCATGAAGGAGCGGTTTGCGGAGTATGAATTTATCATGGTTTTAGACAGTGATGTCAGCGATTAACAAACAAGGAGAGAGAAAGTGAATAAACAATTAGAGGAAGATTTGAAGAAAACAATGGAAATTATTTCTGCCAGCTGGAATATGCAGAACAATTCATATGACAAGGCGTCAAATTTTATTTACCAAATGAAATCTTTAAATGAATGTCTGCGCGAGATAGAGCGGAGAAACGTAAACAGGGAATATGCGCTTCACCGTTGGTACAACTATATGACTTCAATTCAGTGCGAGTATATTTTTTGCGAATATGGGGCTGTTCACGATACTAATAAATATAATCATAACGTTGACATTTATATTGATGACATTCCCTTTGACGTGAAATTAACAGTTTATCCCGCAAAGCTTTCATCAAGGCCGTATGATTTGACGACAAGAGATGGAAAGAATGAAATGATTCGCTGGTATTATGCAAATCAGTCGCAGCAGAACAGAAAGCAGATGCTGAACCGCTTATATGTTGTATGTGATGCCAGTTCGCCGTATGAGAATATGGTTATGAAAAGTAATTTTGATTTAATGCGCCGCAGGATAGCTGATTTTATGCAGAATGTAAAATCCAACGGATTGAATGAAATTGTAATCACGGATTGCGGCAGGGATTATAAATTGATGAGTGATATTATTTATTTGAATTAAAATGATGACGCTTTGGCGCTGTGGTCAAAGCGTTATTTTGGCGGTGGAAATGGGTGGCTGGCGGGGTTTTGTGGCGCATGGAGGGATTAAGTCATGGATAGAAAGAAGCGTTTTGAGGAGATAAGAAACGAAAGGCAGGGAAAAGTAAAAATTCTTATGGTTTGCCACGGCAACATCTGCCGCAGCCCCATGTCCCAATTCGTCCTCCAAGACATGGTAAACAAACAAGGTCTATCCGACCGTTTCTCAATAGACTCCCGAGCCACCAGCACAGAGGAAATCGGCAATACCCCTCACAGGGGCACAGTCCAGAAAATGCGTGAAGTCGGCATACCAGTCTTACCCCACAGAGCCGCCCAAATCACATGGCAGGACTACCAAAACTTTGACTACATCATCGGCATGGACACATGGAACATGCAAAATCTCAACAGAATGTTGAAAAACGATCCAGACAAGAAACTATATAAGCTCTTAACCTTTGCAGGCTCAGACCGCGACATAGCAGATCCATGGTACACTGGCAATTTTGACGAAACATATGATGATGTAGTGGAAGGGTGCGAGGGACTTCTAAAATACCTCAAAGAAAAAGAAGAAATATAGCCCAGCGATACAAAGCGTATATACTGGCTATATACATTGAGAATAAAATCATTATAATAGGCGCAATAGTCCTGCAATACAGAGAATATAAATCATATACACTGTATTGCAGAAAAGCTATCTAACCCTAGGAAGAAACGTCATTATCGCATTTTAATTGCAGTTGAGTCCGTTTCAAGGTTTGCGTAGACTCAAAAATTAATGTGAGATTTATGATAAGTTTGCCAGAGGATAGAGCGTTATCGCATTTTAATCGGGGCGTACACTCGGCAGTTTCCAGCAGCTAATTAAGCAGATAAACCATAAAATTCAAATACCCCGCAAATGTCACCCATATCAAATAAGGCAGCTGCAGATATGCCGCAATCGGCGACACCTTGTAAAACCGTATTATCATTTTTACAATAACAAACCACATAACCACAAGCCAGATAAACGATAGCAGAAACGCCTGCATATTAAAAAATATAAGCGGCCAGAAAAAATTAAGCACAAGCTGCACAGCATAAGCAACTAAAGCGTCAGCAGCCTCGTCAGGCATCTCCTTTTTCCTTAGAAAAACCATGGCGCTGCTTATGCCCATCAATATGTACAATACAGTCCACACAATCGGAAACAGCACAGACGGCGGCGCCAGTGGCGGCTTAACCAGCATGCCATAAATATTCATATTGTTTCTTGTAAAAAATGCTGCAGCAATACCGACGCCAAGCGCTATTGCAATCGAAATGAGATATGTCTTTATTTTGGAAAACATAAAAACCTCCCACAGCATAAAACCCTTAAAATATTTTATGCCTTGGGAGGTCTAATAATGTATATATCTTCATCAGCAGTTATTTCCGCTGACTAATTGCATAATCAAGCACGATAATATATCAGTATGCGGCACATCGTAAAATCCGCCATTATTTCCTCTGATGCACCGCATAATTAAGCTCCTGAAACAGCGTCACAGCCTCGTCAAGCGCCTCCTGCTCATAAAACTCCACACGCAGCACGCCCTCCTCAAACTCGCGGTTATGCACAATCCCTATATTTTTAATAGAAATTTCCGCCTTCGCAAGCAGAGTGGCGATTTCAGCAATCGCACCCGTCTCATCAGGAATGTCAAGATAGCACCCGTAAACTTTTTGGATAGGTCCTCTCGGCGCATTGGAAAATGAGTCGCGGTACTCCTTCGACGCGGTAAACAAATCAAAAATATATCCAGCCTGCTTATTATGCAGCACACGGCTTATTTCCTCCAAAGACGCAATATAATCGTCCAAAAGAGCAGCAATATTTTCAGTGTTAGCCATGCATATTGACTCCCACATATCAGGCGACGAGGACGCAATACGCGTAATATCCTTAAAGCCGCCCGCCGCAATAAGCTTCATTGTCCCATCATTGCTGTCGTGGTCATGCACGAGATTGGCAAGCGCCGCAGCTACAAGGTGGGGCACATGGCTAATTGCCGCCGTCACATAATCATGCTCATCAGAACTCAAAATAAGCGGAATAGCTCCCATTTTTTCGACAAGCGCGCGGTATTCCTCCAAAGCTTTTTTGGAAACCTCTTTAGTCGGCGTCAAAATATAGTAGGCATTCTTTAAAATCATAGCGTTGGAGTTGGCAAATCCCGTCTTTTCGCTGCCCGCCATAGGATGCCCGCCGATAAACTGTCCGTTTAGCCCGAGCCTTTCTGCCTCCATATGTATAGAGCCTTTTACGCTTCCCACGTCAGTGATTATCGTATTGCACGAAATATGCCCTTTCAGCTGCTCCAAAAATTTGTTGTTCACAGCGACAGGAGCGCACAGAAAAATCAAATCGCAGTCGCGAAAATTATCACCAATCTGCGTAAAGCCCTCATCAATCGCGCCTGCCGCGAGCGCCTCATCAAGCGTTTCCTGCTTTCTTGCGTATGCTGTAATTCTGGCATCAGGCTTGACAGCCCTCATAGCCTTGGCAATCGAGCCGCCTATCAGTCCTAAGCTTAAAAAACCAAATTTATCCATAATCTTACCATTCCCCTAAAATATTTTATAAGCCGTAAATAATTTTACTCTTTTAAGCGGCGTAACGCAACACAAAAAACAATACAAAATGCACAAAAACCATTGTAATAATCTGAAAAATATAGTAAAATTCACTTATGAGCGTTATGAGTGTCAGCACGCTAGTGCATTGTATCATTTACTTCCCCAAATGCGGGCGATACAGTACACCAGAGCTTACGGTTTGCTTCCAGCGCCGCTTGAAGTAAATTGCCAAAAATATAAAGCGGCGCAGAAATGAGGATTGCGATGAATATTTACACGACCGACAAAATCAGGAACGTAGTCCTGCTTGGACACGGCGGAGCAGGCAAAACAAGCTTAGTTGAGTCAATGGCTTATCTTTCAGGCATTACCTCACGCATGGGCAGAGTGGAGGACGGCAACACAGTCAGCGATTTTGGCAAGGAGGAGCAGAAAAGAAGAATTTCAATCAGCACGTCAGTAGTGCCTATCGAATGGGAGGGCATCAAAATCAATGTGCTTGATTCTCCAGGATACTTTGACTTCATAGGCGAGGTCGAGGAGGCTATAAGCGCCGCTGATGCAGCCATTATCGTGGTTTCGGGCAAGTCAGGCGTAGAGGCGGGTACGGAGAAGGCATGGGAGCTCTGCGAGAAATACAAGCTGCCCCGCATGATTTACGTTACAGGAATGGACGCGGACAACGCTTCATTTAAAAACGTGGTGGAAAAGCTCACGGATATGTACGGCAAGAAGATAGCGCCTTTCCATTTCCCCATCAGAGAGGATGAGAAGTTTGTCGGCTATGTAAATGTGGTAAGCGAGACTGGAAACCGCTGGAAAGGCAAAGACGTAGTAGAGTGCGATATTCCCGAATACAGCAAGGAAAATCTGTCGCTTTACAGGGAAACGCTTATGGAGGCGGTTGCTGAGACGAGCGAGGAATTTATGGAAAGGTATTTCGGCGGCGAGACTTTTTCGGAGAATGAAATCCGCGCGGCGCTGCGCTCAAACGTGCTTGACGGCACGATAGTACCGATAAGCATGGGCTCAAACACGCTTTGCCAGGGCACATATGCGTTGCTTGACGATATAGTTAAATATCTGCCAAGCCCCGAAAATAAGAAGATTGCGGGCTTCAATATGAAGACAAACGAAGTGTTTGAGGCAAACTACGACTTTTCAAAGCCGAAGTCAGCATATGTTTTCAAGACAATCGTAGATCCGTTTATAGGAAAATATTCGCTGATTAAGGTATGCTCGGGCGTATTTAAGTCAGACGATGTCATCTACAACAAGGATAAGGACATAGAGGAGAAAGTCAGCAAGCTTTACGTGCTTCAGGGCAGCAAGCCTATTGAGGTAAAGGAGCTCCACGCGGGCGATATCGGCGCGATTGCCAAGCTTACGGCGGCGCGCACGGGCAACACGCTTTCAACAAAGGCGACTGTTATCGAGTATGGCAAATTTGAGATTTCAAAGCCTTACACGGCTATGCGCTACAAAGTGCCTAACAAAGGCGACATAGACAAGGTTTCACAGGCGCTGCAGAAGCTTTCTCACGAGGACCAGACTTTAAAGGTTGTAAACGATATGGAAAACAGGCAGACGCTTCTCTACGGCATAGGAGACCAGCAGCTTGAAATTATCCAGAGCCGCCTTGTGAGCGAGTATAAATGTGAGATAGAGCTTAGCAAGCCCAAGGTTGCGTTTAGGGAGACTATCAAGAAAAAATCAGACGTTGAGTACAAATATAAAAAGCAGTCGGGCGGACATGGGCAGTACGGTCATGTCAAGATGCGCTTTGAGGCATCTGGAGAGCTTGACAAGCCGTATATATTTGAGCAGGAGGTAGTCGGCGGAGCAGTGCCGAAGAACTATTTCCCAGCGGTTGAAAAAGGTCTGCAGGAGTCTGTGCAGAGAGGACCTCTTGCGGCATATCCTGTAGTCGGAGTAAAGGCTGTGCTTTACGACGGTTCATACCACCCTGTAGATTCATCGGAAATGGCGTTCAAGATGGCGACTATCCAGGCGTTTAAGAAGGGCATAATGGAGGCTTCGCCGATACTTCTCGAGCCGATAGTCAATCTGAAGGTCACAGTACCTGACAGGTACACGGGCGATATTATGGGCGATTTAAATAAGCGCCGCGGCAGAGTGCTTGGCATGAATCCGATCGGAAACGGCAAGCAGGTGATAGAGGCTGATATCCCTATGATGGAGCTTACTGGCTATTGCACGGTGCTGCGCTCAATGACAGGCGGGCGCGGAGACTACGAGTATGAGTTTGCCAGATATGAGCAGGCGCCGAGCGACATACAGGAGGCAGAGGTAAAGGCGAGAGCAAGCAAGGTTGCCGAGAACTCAGCGGACTTGTAAAAAGCGGTGCGCGTAAGTCCTATGATATGTATTTTTCGTATAAAAATATGCAGCGGTGGAGTACGGCTCCACCGCTGGCAAAGGAAATGCATATGGCAGCAAAGTCTTAAACTTGATTTGAAAGCTGGGCAGCGCGGTCATAACGGAAGATACACAGTAAATGCAGCCCCGCCGTCAACCGTATCGCTCACTTCTATTCTGCCTTGATGTGCGCGGACAATTTCATACGCAATTGACAATCCTAACCCGAAGTGCCCCTTGACGCTTCGGGATTTTTCACATCTGTAGAAACGCTCAAAAATCCGCTTTTTTTCATCATCAGAAATACCGACACCAGTGTCAGAAACAGTAATCGCAAAATCCTGCGCCCGCATGGAAAGACTAAGCGTAATGCTGCCATTTTCAGGAGTATAGCTTATGGCGTTGTGAAGCAGTATCGCAATCACCTGTCCAATGCGCTTTTTGTCACACTCACATTTTGGCAGCGCATTGTCGGGAAGAGAGACCGTCAGGCGTATTTTCTTTGCATTTGCCATAGCCTCAAACGCTTCACCTGCGTTGAGTACAAGCGTATCAAGCTCGGCAGGGCTCTTTTCTATGTCAAACTGGTTGGCATCGCTTTGGCAGAGCATAAGCATATCCTCAACCAATGCGCTCATCCGCAGAGCCTCATTTTTGATTATGCCCATACTATGGCTGTTTTCGTCGGACTGTTCAGCATAAGACAAAATTACGGCAAGCGGAGTCCGCAGCTCGTGTGACGCGGCGGCGACAAATTCGTTCTGCTTAATTCGGTTTTCCTCAATCGGGCGCAGGAGTCTGCCCGTGAAAAAATATGAAAATATCCAGATTGCGGCAAGCGCGGCGGATATTATTGAAAGGAAAAGGAAGCGTTGTCTTAATATCTGTCCCCTAATATTTGAAACAGGCATAACAATAAGTATTTCCAAGACGGATTTTTCCTTTTCATAAGTAATTACAAAGCAGTAATTTTTATTATATTGAAAGCTTTTGTATGAGCTTAGATAGGAGAGTGTGCTTTTGCCTATAGTGCCTGAGTTTTTATGATAATATTTCCAAATTTTAATGACAAGTGTGTCATATTTTGAGATTGCATTATTCTTATTATTGTACAAAAAAGGATGTCCGTTGTCTAAAACGGAAATATAGTAGCCGCCACCGCTTTCAAGCTGGGACAGCCATGTATATGAAAGCATGTCATTCTGTTCAAGGTTGTAGGCGATAGTATAGACATCGTTGTGGGCTGACAAAATGCGTGTCTGCATCAAATTTTTTTCGGAAATGAATAAATAGCCAAGCGTCATTATTACAAGTATGATTGTAGTAATGCCTCCGCTCAACAGCGTAAGGCGCAGACGGATTTTTTTAAACATAATTGCCTCGTTTTTTGCGCTGCCTATTGCGCAATGTCATATTAATGCGGGATTTTTACACTTTATCTTCACCAAAAAACTGTGTTATTGAAAAGATTGGCGGCTGTATATTTATGTTGTCCTTGCTTCAAGAAAATATCCGATGCCGCGCACAGTCCTAAGCTCCAAGCTGCTGCCGACATTTTTTAAGCGCCGCCGCAGAAAGTGTATATAATTGTCGAGATTTCCCTCCTCCACGTCGCTGTCAGGCCCCCATACCTTTAAAAGCAGCGTGCCTCTGGGAATAGTCTGGTTAGGGCTTCTCAGAAATACCTCGAGCAGCGCGCCCTCACGGTTTGAGAGCGAACAGCTTTCGCCATTGCAGCTTAAAACATTGCTGTCGGCATTGTAGCTGATGTCGGCAAGCTCCAGCGTATTTGTCATATTTATCGTGAGCGAGCGCCTTGTGACGCACTGTATTCTCGCGATAAGCTCCTCAAATTCAAACGGTTTTACAAGGTAATCGTCTGCTCCGAGATTAAGCCCCGTCACCTTATCGCCGAGCGTGCCAAGGGCTGTGATGATGATCACAGGGACAGCTATGTTTTCAGCGCGGAGCTTTTGCAGAACCTTTGTGCCGTCCATATGCGGCAGCATGCGGTCGAGCAGGATTACGTCGTGGATATTCTGCTCGGCATAATAAAGCGCCTCGTCGCCGTCAGAGCAGGAGTCCACATCAAATCCGCGCGCCGCGAGGCGCTTTGTGAGCGATTTGTTCAAATTTTCATCATCTTCCGCGAGCAAAATGCGCATAATAAAAGCCTCCATATGTAAAATAATGCATAAAAATATTATACTATATTAGTCATGACACACAAGTTTAATATAGTATAACACAAAAGCCTCTAAGAAATCTCTAAAAATAATTATTAACTCTATAAATATAAAATGTATATTAAATGATTGACACAGCATATAATAATAATGTAAAATACAATCAAAGGAAGGGAGATGATATCATGGCACATACAACACAAGTCAATTTTCGTATAGACGAAGATGTCAAACGCAGCGCGGAAAAGGTGCTTGACGAGATAGGGCTTTCTATGTCAGCTGCTATTACTGTATTTTTAAAGAAGGTAAGCAGAGAGCATCGCATACCGTTTGAGATGTCCGCAGATCCGTTTTATTCGGAAAGTAATATGCGTTATCTGGAAAAGATAAAGAAAGATATTGACGAAGGCAAAGCGCATTTTGAGGAGCATGACTTAATAGAGGTGGAGGATTAATGCGGATATTATGGGAAGACAGAGCTTGGTCCGATTACCTATATTGGCAAGGGCAAGACAGAAAAACACTGAAAAAGATAAATAATATCATAACGGATATTATGCGAAGTCCATATAAAGGCATAGGAAAACCAGAGCCTTTAAAGGAAAAACTAAGCAGATTTTGGAGCAGAAGGATTGACGAAACAAACAGGATAGTTTATTACGAAAAAGACGGTATTATTTATGTAGTGTCCTGCAAAGGCCACTACGACAACTAAAAAGTAAAATCAAATCACAAAAGTGCAGACGTTAGAAAAAAACACCTCTAACGCCCTGCACTTATTTTTTTCCAAAAAATCCACCGTTAGAGAATCATTAGAGAAAACTATGCTAATATAAAACCACAAAATCCAAAAAACTGTCCGAAAAACGGATTTAAGATTAAGCCGCAGACAGCGGCATTGAGGAGGAAAAAAATGAAAATAAAGTCAGCAAAGAAATTTATGACACGCCTGTCACCTATAATAATGGCAACAGCGCTTACTGCTGCCATAACAGGCTGCGGCGCAAAGGATTTAACCGATTTGACAGGCGCAGACGCGGCGCAGACACAGGAAAGCGCCATAAGCGACACCCCCGTAAATAACAGCGGAAGCACAGACGCGGACGAAGACGCGCAAAGCTCAGCAATGGGACGTTATATAGGCACGACAGTGCTTGAAGCCGATGACACGCAGGATGAGGCGTTTGTCACAAAAATGAACGACGGCACGCTCACGCTGTACCGTTCAAACAGCCTTACATATGCACTGTTAGATGAATACGATATTGACGGAATGTACACATCGGACGACAATGGCAGCACATGGACGCCAGTGGACATGAAGGAAAAATACAAGGCGCTTGCGGAGGAAGACATTTCATATATAGTAGACAGCAAGATTTCAAGTGACGGAACTATAGCGGTTGGATATGCATTAGACGGTGATGACGGACTGGAAAATGTACAGTATATGCTTGTATATCCCGACGGCAGCACAAAAAAAATCGAGTCTAAGCTTACCGCAGACGACAAGTGGGTAAAATACTTCTGCTTTAACGAAAACGGCAGGCTGTTCGCTTCAACGCTTGGGGCAAGGGTTTATGAGATAAACACGCAGGATGGCAGCATGACGCAGGTTCTTGCGTCAGATGATTTTATAAACCAGATATCCTGCCACGGCGACATTCTTATGATTACCACAGGTGACAAAATCGCGCTGTACGACATGAAAAGCAAAAGCTACATAGAAGATACGGTATGGGACGATTTTATAAAGGAAAATATCGGCGATCTTTTTGACAGTTGGGACAGAGGACATGTGGCAGTATCGTTTATGGACGACGACGCGGTGTATGTAGTATGCTCAAAGGGCTTGTACCGCCATATAATCGGCGGCAGTGCGATAGAGCAGATAATTGACGGAAATTCCACGCAGCTTGCCGATCCGTCACATCTTATCACGGACGCAGTAATGGTTGACGATCAGGAATTTATCGTGAATTTCACGGACAACAGGACAGTGAAATTTGCGTATGACGCAAGCGTTCCGACAGTGCCAAGCGACAGGCTTACTATTTACAGCCTAAAGGAAAATGACACAGTAAAGCAGGCGATTGCCGCGTACCAGACTGAAAATCCCGACGTGTATGTTGAGTACAAAATCGGCATGGACGGCGATGCGGTCACGAGAGATGACGCGCTCAAAAATTTAAGCACTGAGCTTCTGAGCGGCGAAGGTCCAGACGTGCTTGTGCTTGATGATATGTCGGCGGACACGTATATAAATCAGGGAATTTTGAGCGACATGAGCGAAATTGTGAGTGAGATAGACGCGGCGGACGGGCTTTTCATGAATTTAGTTGAGCCGCTTTATGTGGGCGAGAGCCTTTATATGGTGCCTGCGGAATTTACGCTGCCAGCGGTTGCGGGCGACAAGGACGTGCTTAAAAGCGCGGATGGCATTGGCGATATAGCCGATTTTATTGAGGAGATAAGAAATATAAAGCCAGAGGGCAATTTGCTTTCCATAGCGCGGGCAAGCGGCATATTAAAGAAATTTATGCATATTTGTGAGCCAGGCTGGACGGACGAAAGCGGAAATATAGACGAGGACGGCATAAAAAATTTTCTTGAACAGACAAAGCGCATATATGAGGCGCAGATGAGCGGTCTGTCACAGAAGGAAATTGACACTTATAACAGGTGGAATGACAGTGACAGGGAGGACGGCGAAAAGCAGGAGGACAGCAAATATTTCTATTCGATATCAGTGATGGTATCTGATGATGGAAAGGCGAGCTGTACCTTTGGGGAGCTTGATTCAATGCTGAGCTATGCGAATCTTATAACTTTGCCGAGAAACAGCGGAATGGAAAATATGACGCTTATGCCGATAAGCGGTGATGAGGGCAGTATTTATGTGCCTAAGACGATGCTTGGCATAAATGCGGCGGCGAAAAACAGCCAGAATGCTCAGGATTTTGTGAAGACTATGTTTAGTCAGGATGTGCAGGATTCACTTCATAATGGGTATCCGCTTAACAGGAAATCGTTTGATGATATTTTTGTGGTTGATCCGAAGTTTGTGGCGGATGATGGCGGGTTTATGTATTATAGTTCTGTAGATGAGGATGGGAATGAGAGTAGTCGTGTTACTTATGTGCCGACGGATGAGCAGAAGATGCTTTTGAAGGGGTGGATAGAGCAGGCGGATGTGCCGTATATCAGCGACAAAGTGCTTGAAGATGCGGTAATCGCAGAGGGCGAGAAATACCTTGACGGAGAGCAGAGCGTTGATGACGCGGTTGAGGCGATAATGGATAAGGTGATGATTTATGTTGCGGAATAAAACAATGTTGCCTAAAATTTTCTAAATGTTTGGAAAAATGCAAGGGTGGCGCTTTTTCATGGGTGTCGTGAAAGGTTTTTGGCAGCCGTCCGAATTTGTGCGAAATATACAAAAACGCGGTGCAGTGCTCCGCAAGGCACCGCTTATTTTGTATATTTCTCCCAAATTCTATGTTGTGGAAAGGGCTTTTGTGGAGGATTAGAGGTAGTTGGTAATGGCGGTAGGGTTTCGCTGCAGTCCGAATTTAGTCAAAATATATAAAATCGCGACTTGGTGCGCGATGCGAATCGTCGCGTATTTTATATATTTTGCCTAAATTCTACGTTATTGAGCTTGAATGTCAATTATATATATTTTGCCTAAATTATGCGTTTGAGTGGAAATATAATGGCGGCGGAGGATTGAAGTATAAGAAATTATAGAAAAAGGAGTGCAATAAATAAGATGAAGAAAAGTATGATTATAGTTAGTGCTGCTTTGTGTATGGTTTTGGCGGGTTGTGGAAAAGAGAGTGGCGAGGGTGGCGTTGATGTGATAAATTTTCAGGCGGCGGGGGCGGAAACGGATGTGCAGCAGGCTGAAGATATGGAAAATACAGCCGAAAAGCAGGCAGACGCAAGTGAGAGCGGGCAATCAGCTAATGATGAGCTGGTAGGTGATATTGAGTCGATAGAAGACGGCGGGTTTACGATATCGAAGGTAGAGACTGAGGAAAAATATGACGGAGTGGAGATAGCGGTTGCAAGTCTTGAGGACAAGGTATTTGTGCGTGTGACATATAGCGACTCTACAAAGTTTGTTATGTGTACTGTAATAGACGGGGTTAATGGTCAATATACAGATGCTGCGGCTTCTGATTTAGAAAAAGGAAGGTTGGTAAATATGGAAGGAGTATATGAGGGCGGAGAATTTGCGGCGCAAAAGGTCACGATTTACGATTTTAATGATTAACCAGTTGCCTTATATTTTGGTATAGGCAAATCCAGCTAACTATCAGGGTAAGGCATAGGTTACAAGGTATATGGCGCAGTGAATATGAAACACTTTTGCAAGAGTGTCACGAAAATGTATAAGGCATAGATTATAAGATATATGGCACAGGAGGACGGCACACGGCTTTGAAGATTAGGATTAAGCGGATACGAATTAAAGAATATATTGCCTTTTTGGGTTTTGTAGGGGTTAGCCTTGCGGGAGTAGCGGTGTTTGTTCTCCTTCCGTTTGGTGATGTGGTAAGACGTTCATTTATGACAACAATGTCAGAAAAGTATGTAGGGCTTGATAACTACAAGACAGTATTGACAAATCAGGCGTTTGTGCTTGCCGTAAAAAATACTGTAAAGTTTATCGGCGTGGCGTTGCCAATATTGGTAATTTTGGGGCTTTTGGCGGCGCTTGTGCTTAGCAAATTAAATGACATAAGTGTCATAAAAAGCCTTTATTTGTTTCCGCTTGCCCTGCCTACGGCGACGGTGGTAATTGTGTGGAGAATGTTTTTTTACAAGCAGGATTTTGACAGTCTTGTCATAAGCTATATCTGGAAAAATCTTGGCTACACCATAGTTTTATGGCTTGCGGGCATAGCGGCGATTCCAAATGAGCTGGTGGAGGCTGCAAAGGTGGATGGCGCTGGCAGCATCAGATGCTTTTGGTATGTAAAGCTGCCTTGTTTACGCGGCAGCCTGTACACTATAGTAGTGCTGTCCTTTCTAAACTCATTCAAGATATACCGCGAGATATATTTAGTCGCAGGCTCGTACCCAAATTCAGAGATTTACCTGCTGCAGCATATTTTCAATAACTGGTATGTAAACCTCTCAATGGACAAGCTTACGGCGGCAACAGTGATTGTCAGCGTTTTCCTGTTCATATTTATAATAGTGCTGAACCGCCTATGGCAGAAAGATAATTAACTTTATATTTTTATGCCAGCTGTGGTGCTTGCTAAATTCGGCAAGGCTTTGACAAGACCATAATTCTGAAAAAGGACAAATTTATTAAAACTGATAAAAGCAATAAGAGTGATGATACATGATAAAACGCATTATATACGGCTTTACAGGCTTTACCGTCAAGCTGGTATTCATAGCTGCGGGGATTATAATATGCCTGCCCGTCTTAATGGTAGTGACAGGCTCGGTAATGGGCGAAAGCGACCTGCTGGAGTTTTTAGCCCCCGTATTCCGCGACGGCAAAGGCTTTGTCGGCTGGACAATCCTGCCGCAAAGCCCTACAATTGACAACTATATAAAGCTGCTGATACGCACGCCGCAGTTTTTTATTTTATTTTGGAACTCGGTAAAAATAGTAGCTCTTATTTTGCTAGGACAGCTCATAGTAGGCGTAACCGCGGCTTGGGGTTTTTCAGTGTATTCAGTGCGTGGAAAAAATATCATATTTACGTTTTACGTCGTGCTTATGCTGCTGCCATTCCAAGTCACAATGCTTTCAAGCTACCTCGTGCTGAAACAGCTTGGGCTTTTTGACACACATTCAGCCGTGATTTTGCCCGCTATATTCAACACATTCCCGATATTCGTCACATACGGCGGCTTTAATTCAATACCCAAGCCGCTTATCGAGGCGGCGCGCATAGATGGCGCGGGCGAGCTGTATATTTTTTTCAAAATTGGGCTTCCGCTCGGCAAAGGCGGCATAATGTCGGCGCTTGTGCTGGGTTTTCTAGAATACTGGAATATGATAGAACAGCCGCTTGCGTTCATCAAGACAAAAGCCCTCTGGCCGCTGTCCCTTTATCTGCCCGAAATCGACTGGACACAGGCGGGCTTTGCCTTCTGCGCGTCAGTGATTATGCTTATCCCCGCAGTATTCGTATTTGTGATGGGACAGGACTATTTGGAGCAGGGGATAATATACTCGGGGCTGAAACAATAGACAGGCACCGTGCGGCAGACAAAGCACATAAGGGAAAATTGCTTTTTTGCAAAATAAATAAGAAAGTGTAGAGAGTGATTATATGGAAATGCTGACAGATGAAAAAATTATAGAGCTTGGAAAGCAGCGCATAAGGAAATGGGTAAAGGCTTTTGCAGTTTTCCTTGTGCTTATGTGGATATTTACAATCGTGTCAAGGGCGGTTTACATTTCAAAGCTCCCGCATGTCACCACGCAGACGCCCGAAAAGCGTTATATTGAGCATACAGTAGAAGCTGATGGCATAGTAGTCACGGGCGGAGAGTGCGCAGTCAACACGCTTTCAGGTCTTAGAGTGTCAAGCATAAACGTTCAGGAGGGCGACTATGTGGAAAAGGACACGCCTTTGTTCACTATAGACCTAAACGATTTGGCAGACATCATAAATAGCAAGGAGGCAGAGCTTACAAGGCTTCAATGCCAGCTTTCAGACACACAGTTTAACCAGACCATAGACGCGCAGAAAAAAGAAGTTTCCATAATCTGGGCACAGGAGGATTTTGACGCCGCCGACCAGGAGACGCAACTTGCGATAGACCGTGCCATAAAAGCCCTGCAGGACGCGCAGACAGAGCTTAATGAGCATCTCTCAAAGCCTGTGCCGAAAACCTCAGACAGCGACCGAGAGGCGGAATGGGCTAATTACAATGACTGGCGCAGTCAAGGCTATTCAATAAGCGATCAGATAACTGAAAAAATGCGTGAAATTGATGATTTGGAGGAACAGCTCCAACAGACAGAAACCGAAATCAGCGAAAAAAAAGCTAAAAAGTCAGAAATTAGCGCCAGCAAAGAATACGATGAAAAAGAGACTGACCTTGAGGAATGTGATAAAGCCATAGCCGAATTATCAGGAAAAAAATCAGAACTGGAGGAAAAGATAAAAAAGTCAAATGACAAAGTGGACTCTTTAAATGATGATCTTACAAGCCATGAGCGTGAGACGGTTTTAGAGCCAGATTATTCAGAGGAAGAACTTGCGTATGACGCATGGCAAAAGACAAGGGCAGCGCTTGAAGATGCCGTGTATGCCGCAAACAATGCCTTGGAGGATGCCTGTTATGCGCGCAATGCAGCTCTGCGCCAAAAAGCGCGCGACCTTGCCAGCGCACAGGTCACAAGCCCCGCCGATTCTGCTTCTACGCTGTACGAGCTGCAGATTTCCCAATTAAACACGGAACTGTCGCGCCTTTACGGCATAAAAAACAAGAACGGAGAAATAAAAGCCGAAAATGACGGCTTTATCTCAAAAATCCTGCTCACAGTAGGCGGACGCACGACAGATACTGCCGCAATCCTGCTCACGGACGCCTCAGTCCCCGCACAGTTTAAATTCAGCATCACAAAGGAGCAGGGCAGATATCTCCACCTAAACGACACTTTCGAGCTAAAACTAAACGGTGCGCTCGCCCCAATCGAAGCCACAGCCGACTACTACACCCAAAACGCCACAGGCGGCTACGACATAATATGCAAGCTCCCCGAAAACACAGCGCAAGTAGGCACCAGCGGCACCGTCACCCGCAAAGTCCAAGGCGACCTCCAAAACCTCACAATCCCCGCCGACGCTGTCCACACAGACCAAAACCAGACAACCTACGTCTACATTCTAAACGAAAGCTCAGGCATACTAGGCAGCGAATACCACGTCACCAGCCTAAAAGTAGAAATAAAAGACAAAAACAACACCTACGCCGCCCTTTCCGAAGGCGCAGTATCAGGCGACACCCAAATCATCACCTCCTACACCGACGAAATAACCCAAGGCACAGCCGTCCGCAAAGATGATTAATGCCGCAAAAATTACTTGAAAACATTGCAAAATCCATTATAATGAAAATAAATAAAGCAGTAGGAGGTGGCACATGAATACTATACCTGTTGAAGATATGAGCAATACATTTTTAGAACATTCCATGGTGATAAACAACTTTATCATTAAAGTCGGCAGCCAGATAAAAGACAGCTTATGCCGCGTATTTGGCGACAGTGTCCAATACCAGTGGGCGGAAAATAATAATGATGTTATCGTTCCCGACGCCTCAATCATATGCAATATGCGTGACCGAAAAAATGTATCCTTCACAGGCATTCCCAGATTTATAATGGAAGTCTTATCCAATGCCACAGAGGATTATGACCGCAATGAAAAAATGCAGATATATTGCAAAGCTGGCGTGTCCGAATACTGGATTGTCGATTGGAGAAAAAAGCAGATTGAAATATACCTGTTTGACGGCAAGCCTGACGGAAGCCTGTATTCATATTTATACAAGACAATCACAAAAGACAATAAAGACGAGCTCCAAATAGTGATGTTTCCCAATTTAAAAATAACCTTTGATGAGTTATTTGACTTCGGCTGATTAGAATGAAAGAGAATTTTAAAAACCAGTTGCATTTTTCCTTCCCCTGTACTAAAATAATTCACAGATTAAAGCAGAAAAACAAAAATCCAAAAGAGCCACACCATACGGCAGCGGCAGAATGAGAGGAAAAAATGATAAAAGAATATTCCCCAAAGGAAATCGAAAAAAAATGGCAGGACATATGGGACAATGAAAACGCATTCAAGGCAGTATTAGACAAATCAAAACCCAAATACTACGCGCTAGTAGAGTTCCCCTACCCGTCAGGACAGGGCCTCCACGTAGGGCATCCGCGCCCCTACACGGCAATGGACATAGTATCAAGAAAAAAGAGGATGCAAGGCTACAACGTACTCTTTCCAATGGGCTGGGACGCGTTCGGACTTCCCACAGAGAACTACGCCATCAAAAATAAAATCCACCCCAAAATCGTCACCAAAAACAACGTAGCCCACTTCAAAGACCAGCTCAAAGCCCTCGGCTATTCCTTCGACTGGTCAAGGGAAATCAACACCACAGACGAGAAATACTATAAGTGGACACAGTGGATATTCCTCCAGCTTTTTAAAAAAGGACTCGCCTACAAAAGCGAGATGCCGATAAACTTCTGCACCTCATGCAAAGTAGGACTTGCAAACGAGGAGGTAGTAAACGGCGTATGCGAGCGCTGCGGCTCAGAAGTAATCCGCAAAATGCAGTCGCAGTGGATGCTCAAAATCACGGACTACGCCGACAAGCTCATAGAGGGACTTGACCACGTAGACTACATTGAAAAGGTAAAAGTATCGCAGAAAAACTGGATAGGACGCTCAGAAGGCGCAGAGGTAAACTTCAAGTTAAAGGACAAGGAAGAAATCCTCACCATTTACACCACAAGACCTGACACCCTTTTCGGCGCGACATACATGGTAATCTCGCCCGAGCATCCGCTGATCGACAAATACAAGGACGAGATAAGCAATTATGATGAGATAATCGCATACCGCGAGCAGGCGGCGAAAAAATCCGACTTCGAGCGCACGGAGCTTGCAAAGGACAAAACAGGCGTCTGCATAAACGGCATTTTGGCAGTAAACCCTGTCAACAACAAGGAAATCCCCGTGTGGGTATCAGACTACGTGCTTATGTCTTACGGCACGGGCGCAATCATGGCAGTGCCAGCGCACGACACAAGAGACTGGGATTTTGCAAAGAAATTCAACCTGCCCATTATAGAAGTAGTAGCGGGCGGCGATGTCCAGAACGAGGCGTTTACCGACGTAGCGACAGGCACGCTCTGCAATTCCGACTTTTTAAACGGTATGGAAGTAAAGGACGCAAAGGCTGCAATCACTAAATGGCTTGAAGAAAAGGGCATAGGACACAAAAAGGTAAATTACAAGCTGCGCGACTGGGTATTTTCACGCCAGCGTTACTGGGGCGAGCCTATTCCAATCGTAAAATGCCCCTGCTGCGGTTATGTGCCGCTTGACGAGAGCGAGCTGCCGCTCAGACTTCCCGAGGTGGAAAGCTATATGCCGACAGACACAGGCGAATCGCCCCTTGCGGCAATGCGTGACTGGGTAGAAACCACCTGCCCCAAGTGCGGCGGCAAGGCAGAGCGCGAGACGGACACAATGCCGCAGTGGGCGGGTTCATCATGGTATTTCCTGCGCTATATCGACCCCGACAACGACAAAGAATTTGCAAGCAAAGAGGCGCTTGATTACTGGATGCCCGTAGACTGGTACAATGGCGGCATGGAGCATACCACACTCCATCTGCTGTATTCAAGATTCTGGCATAAATTCCTCTACGACCAGGGCTTAGTGCCATGCAGTGAGCCGTACATGAAGCGCACCTCGCACGGCATGATTTTAGGCGAGAACGGCGAAAAAATGTCAAAGTCAAGAGGCAACGTGGTAAATCCTGACGATGTCGTAAACGAGTACGGTGCGGACACGCTCAGGACATACGAAATGTTTATAGGCGCGTTTGATTTGAGTGCCGCATGGAGCGCGGAGGGCGTAAGAAGCTGCCGCCGTTTCCTTGACAGAGTATGGAAATTACAGGATATGCTCACAGACGGCAAAGGCTACCGCCCCGAGCTTGAGACAAAAATCCACCAGACCATCAAAAAGGTCACAAACGACTTTGAAAGCCTAAAATTCAACACGGCGATTGCGGCAATGATGTCACTCGTAAACGATTTTTACAAGGCAGACGGCGTTACGAAAGACGAGTATTCGACGCTCATTATCCTGCTCAATCCCGTAGCGCCACACATCACAGAGCAGCTCTGGGAAAATATCGGAAATGCCGGCAGAGTATATCAGCAGAAGTGGGCAGAGTACGACGAGGCAAAGACAGTCGAGGCAAACGTCGAGATTGCGGTGCAGATAAACGGCAAAGTGAAGGCGACGCTCTTAGTAGGGCTCGACGAGGAGGAAACCTCCGTCAAGGAAAAGGCGCACGCAATACCCGCGATTGCAGACCTCTTAAACGGCAAAAACATTGTAAAGGAAATATATGTCAAGGGCAGAATACTCAACATAGTGGCAAAATAAATCTGCCATATAAAAACTATGGACAAAGAAAAAATCCTAACTCCAATGAACCACAGGGAAATAGACTATACAGCGCAAAAGCTGTCGGGGTGCGATATCCCCGACGCTTTTTCGTGTGCGGAAATACTAAAATGGCTTGACGAGACGGGCAGCAGAGTATTTGATGATGACCTGATAATGGATTATGGCACAGACTGCCTGCGCCTGTACCTGATGTTTGAAGCGACGCCAAAAGCGAACGATGCTCCGTTTTATGAAAGCTGGCAGGAGAGCGCGCTGGAGGGAATATACAAATTCCTCGCGCGCAGCAGGCGGCTTGTCCTCACGGCGGCATACTGGGACGAACAGGGCGGATATTGTGGACAAGGCGGCGAAAACAGCGCCGAAATCCAAAGCATGCGCACAGCCATAGACGAGACGCGCCGCAAGATTGAAAAATACATAAGCCGCGGCAACGAGCTTCCAAACCGCCACAACATAGTTTCAGCCCTGATGGAGCTCCAAAAAACACTCCAAAACAAACTGAAAATAAATGAAATTACCTCCAGCCTGCACAAACATGCAGTAGAAGCCGCAGTGCCGCGCAGCAGGGAAACTCAAAATACATGTGAAATGCCCCGAGCAGGTGTTAATATCAGCCCAAATACGAAAAATGCGTGCAATCCCAACATATCAGCAAACAGTGACATTTCATGCATCTGCCAAAAGTACATAATGCTGATGGCACAGTTTGCCCCCAATATCTCAAAAATATTATGGAATGAAATTAAAACTTAAAACGCGAGGAAATCTGCTGCATTTTTTCAATATCCTCAGCGCTTGAATACTTTTGCAAAACAGAATAAATTAACTCAAATTCATTTTTATTAAAGGAAATGTTGTTATCCCTGCTGAATTTGGAAAGCGACATAAGAAAGGACATCATTTCCTTTTGGTTTCCCATATTTACAGAGCGGCTTTTGACAAAGAGCTGCTCAAGAAAGCCAAGCTTTTTTTTGTCAATTCCCGCAAGCGCAGGATCGTTAAGCCATTCACGGTTCAGTTCCATCTAAGCCCCGCCTTTCTGAAGGTTTTGATTAATCATATTTTAAGTCTGTTTCATGGAATTAAAAAGCTGCATCATCTCATTGATGTCAATCCCGTCGGACATAGAGCCGAAATCCATATTCAAATCAGGATTCATGCTCTGGAAAAGCTCAACCATCTGCTGCATTTCACGCACATTCTTCATAGCGCGCATTGCGGACAAAATCTGGTTAAAGCTTTTTTCCTCCGCGGGCGCAAGATAGCGGCGCACGGCATTGTAAATCTGCTCAAGACTGCCGCTGATATCAGCATTTGAGCCATCAGACGCGCTGCAGGCATTTATTCCCTGTGAAAACCGCCTGCCGCCCGAATTGATGACGGAAAGCGTGTATTTCAATTCCATGTATTTAATCACAGCAGGCAGCATATTTTGACCGCCGTTTTCTATAAAAGGGAGCAGGGACTTTAAAATCTGGATATGATTGGTAGTGTAAAAATGGTCAAAAGCTAAGACATAATCATTGTCGTCCATCAGATAAAGCCTCCCAGTCCCATAGATAAATCATTTCAGGGTATTCGCGCAGCATACAGTAATCAGTGTGCCGCCTCAATAATTTATATGTTTAAAATCATCAGAAAATACCCTGAAAACAGGAGAGCCCGCCGCAGCTTACGCGGCGAACCCTCCGACAGTACAGCCGCGGTTAGTTATTGCAGCCGCATCCGCCGTTGTTGCCGCAGCAGCAAGAGAGAAGAAGCAGAATCCAAATCCAGCTGCAGCAGCTGTTGCCGTCGTTGCCGCCGAAGGTATTTGCGAGATTGAAGCCATTGTTGTTGCCGCATCCGCCGCAGCAGCAGAGAATGAGCAGAATCCAAATCCAGCTGCCAAAACCTCCATTGTCAGAAATGCTAGATGTTCCGTTGTTGCAGCCGCACTGGCTTGCTGTTAAATCGCTCATAAGTAATCCTCCGTTTAAGAAGCTTTTTCTATACTATATGTGATTTCCGGTGATGTGTTACGGTTTTTGGTTTAATTTTTACATCTAAATCCAAATACACAAAAATACTTGAAATTAACAAGAAATATAGTAAAATAGATTACGGTATGTAATCAATTTAAAGTGTATAGCTATGTCGTTTTATTTAGAAACGGAAGGGAAGATAGAATGACGGAAATAAGGTGGACTGTCGAGGGCAGGCATTTTAGAAGTCAGGACGAGTACGAGGCAGCATTGCGTGACAAGGAGCTCATTGATTCCATTACGCAAAATTTCAGCAAGGACAACCCCAAGGACATTGAACGCGTATATAATGAGCTGCAGAGCGGCAGGTATCGGTTTGAAACCTTAGTCGGCAGACAGTTTGACGACAATATATATGAGCTTTATGAACGGATAAAAAAATCAGAGGCTGAAAAGCTTGAACAAAGGCGGCTCAAAAAAGAAAAGCATAAACGGACAAGGGCGAACCGCCCGCAAAGGACAGCCAAGGCAGCAATAAAAGCGGCTAATTCAAAGGGAAAGAAGGGCAAAAAAGAAAGAATAAGCCTTGATGATTTTGATTCTGATATGCAGCAGGAGATATTAAAGGTGATAAAGCGGCGGGAGCGCGGGCGAAAGCTTTTGACAGCTGCGTGTGTTGTCATATGTATTGCCTGTTTTGGATATCTGGGGGTGTATTACAAGGTTGCGGCAAAAAGTGCGCAGGAGTTTGACGAGCTTGCAAAGCTCAAGGGCAGCGCTTCTTATGCGGCGCAGGGACGCGGGGTGAAGATTCATTACACTGACGAGGATACGGAGGCGCCTGATATTCTGCCGGAGTATGAAACTTTATATAATAAGAACAAAAGGCTGATTGGATGGCTTAAAATTGCCGATACAAATATTGACTATCCCGTGATGCAGACTGTGGACAATGAATACTATCTGGATCATAATTTTAATCAGGAGTCGGACAAGAACGGCTGCATATTTATGGATTATCAGTGCGATGCTGTTCATGGCAACGACAATTTTATACTTTATGGGCATCATATGAAGTCAGGTAAGATGTTTGGGGCGCTGAATAAGTATAGCCAGAAGTCGTATTATGAGGATCATAAGGTGATACAGTTCGACACTATTTATGAAAAGGGTAAGTATGAGGTAATGTATGTGTTCCGGTCTAAGGTGTATTCTGAGGAGGACGTGAATTTTAAGTATTACCAGTTTATTGATGCTGGTTCGGAGAAGGAGTTTGAGTCGTATATTAGTGAGATGGAGCGGATGGCGCTGTATGATACGGGGGTTACGGCGAGCTATGGCGACAGGCTGTTGACGCTGTCTACCTGTGATTATCAGGAGGATGATGGGCGGTTCGTGGTGGTGGCAAAGAAGGTTGCGTAGTATTGACGGGCGGCGTAGTTGCAGCTCCTGTCTATGCCGTTGGCAAGGCAGGAGCTGTGATTATTTTTTTCCTCCCATAATATTAAAAAAACATAAATAATAGAACAAATGTTTGCAAACATGGCTTTCCTGTGCTATAATAATGATACGGAATATCTTTGCAAAAACAGGGAGGAAATTTATGGGACAGACAGATTTATCGTCAAACAGCCTGATATCACACCCCGACGTATTTGCCGACATAATAAACGCGGCAGTATATGGCGGACGTCAGGTGCTTGGTGGGGAAGACCTAAGACCGTATTACGGAAACGGAAGCACCGTCAAGGGTGACGGCAGGTTAAGGGGGCTCTACCGCGACGCCTGCATGGAGGACACGCGTAACGGCGTAAGATTCTGTATTTCAGAGGCATAGAATAAAGTCGGAAAGCTTAACCTTATAATCTTGAAATCCCCACACACAGATGATATATTAAAACTACAGAAAGGCATAATTTAAC
>CANQPM010000004.1 GCA_947625775.1 uncultured Lachnospiraceae bacterium
TATTTCAACGGCGAGTTGTCAGATGAAGAGCTTTATGACGAGCTAAACGGTTTTGATGCACAGAGAAAATGCGATATCTGGAATACCTCCTCACCGCGCTGATACACATCGGCGACCAACAGTGGACAGCGCTTTCAATTTTTGATGACGACACGCCAATGCTCATAGAACTTTTAAAACAGCTCGGTGTAGACACAAGCAGGGAATTTAAAATAAACAATACTTTGTGCGAAATCAGGGACGGCAAACTACGCGAAGTCGGAAATACTCATGTCGTGCCATCTACAGTTTATAACACAGCTTTGAAAAAGTATGAAGAATACCTTTATATGCCTTTATCTGAAAGATAAAACCTCCAAAGCAATATTGCCGCTTTACAAATGTTTATCTATTGTAAAGCGGCAGATTTTCTTTTTTAATTGCGACATTTTCATCAGGATTATTATTATATCTCTTTTATTACATCCTCTTTAGTATAGTACAGTTTAAAAATTATGTAAAACGGAAATCAATCAGAAAATAAAGAAAATAAAGAACTTTTAAATAAGGAAACTTTAAAGATAAATTGATTTGTTTTATTTGAATGTATTAATGTAATATGTCTCCAATACTTAAATTTGACAATCCTTTTGACAAAATAATGTTTGAAATGTAAAAAATAGTACAAAAATAAGCAAAAAACAGATACAGAAACAGGCACTGGCATAATGTACGCGGGCGGCTGGGACAACGGTATTGTATTTGAGTGCTTAAATTCTGTACAATTTTTTACATTTCATGCGCTATTTTCGCCTAAAGGCTTGCAAGCTTTAAGCATTAATGATATAGTACAGTCTGATGAAACAAATCAATTTATTCTTAAAGTATCTTTATTTTTAAATTTTTTTAAAGTTCTTTATTTTCCGATTGATTTCCGTTTTACAAAATACCTAAACTATAATATACTAAAAGGGAGAAAGCATGAAAAAAGAAAAACTTAATATTGCCAAAATATTCAGACGCTTTGCAGTAAACAGGGCACATAAGGACAGACTGTTCCAGAGGGTGTTTGCAGACAAGAGGGATTTGCTTGATTTGTACAACGCGGTAAACCGCACAAATTACACAAACCCTGACGAGCTTGAAATTACTACGCTTGAAGACGTGATCTATATGTCGATGAAAAATGATATGTCCTTTATAATCTCGTCAACGCTGAACCTTTATGAGCATCAGTCCACATTTAACCCGAATATGCCCGTGCGCGGACTGATGTATTTTTCAAGGCTGTATGAAGCTTATATTAAAAGGCACAGCCTTGACATATACAGCAGCAGTCTGGTTAAGCTGCCAAGACCTCAGTTTATTATTTTTTACAACGGCAGGAACGAATACCCTGACGAAATGGTTTTGAAGCTGTCAGACGCGTTTACCCTAGAGTCAGCAGACGAGCCTGTACTTGAATGCCGCGCCACAATGCTGAACATCAATTATGGACATAATAATGCCTTGCTGAACAGCTGCCGCCGTCTTCACGATTACTCATATTTTATAGCTAAGGTGAACGAATATATCAATAGCCAGCATACAATAGAATGCGCGATAAGCAAGGCGATAGACTATTGCATAGAAAATGATATTTTGGCGGATATTTTAATCAAATGCAAAAGCGAGGTGACAAATATGCTGCTTACAGAGTTTGATGAAAAACTATATAAAAAGACTGTCTATAGGGAGGGTTACGAAGACGGCGTAAATGAGGGCTTTGAGAATGGAATAAGTGAAGGCTTTGAGCGTGGAATCAGCGAGGCGCGAGAACAGGACATAAAAAACAGCATAACAATGTTGAGACGCTTAGGCTTGCCAGATGAGAAAATAGTCAGCCTAATTGCCGAAAACTATGCGATTCCAGAGGAAAATGTCATAAAAGAGATAAACAAAAATAGTCGTAATATATGGCATAGAAAGCATAAAAAATAAATACATTAAATATCGCGCGAAGGAAAAAAACTGCTGCTTTGCATATGATTAATCATTTGTAAAGCAGCAGCATTTATGAACTAAATCAAATATTCTTACCCAACTACTTTTTTGACAGCCTCTAAAACTCTTTCCGCCTGGAACGGTTTGACGATAAAGTCCCTTGCGCCAGACTGGATAGCCTCAATAACCATTGCCTGCTGTCCCATAGCAGAACACATGATTACGGCAGCATTCGGATCATTGCCCTTTATTGCTTTTAATGCCTGTATGCCGTCCATCTCTGGCATCGTAATGTCCATCAGCACGAGATCGGGCTTAACCTCATTGTATTTGTCTACGGCTATTTTGCCGTTTTCAGCTTCAGCCGCTATGTTATATCCATTTTTTGTCAAAATATCCTTAATCATCATTCTCATAAAAGCCGCATCATCGACAATTAATATATTTTTTGCCATTACTACTTCCTCCTCTGAAATAATCAGCTCCCTAACGTTAATCCTATTTTACAATTATTTTTCGGATTTGTCTATATAAGATTTGCTTGTTTTTATTTTTGTTACGCCGCTATTCGGGCATACTGTTGGCAGGGACTGATAATTTTAGGAGAAATATGCAAAAAATATCAGTAATTTAATTTGTATTTATTGTAAATAATTGTAAAATGTAGTATAAATAACACATAGCATTATATTGCCTGTTTTTGGCAGGCTGCGGGGATATGGGCAAGGAAAATGTATTTTTATTGAAAAGCGGAGGGTTATATGAAGGATAACGAGCTGTTGGAGATTTTGAAGGAGCACAATCAGGAGCATATTTATAAGGCATATCAGAAGCTTGACGAGGCGGGCAAGGCTAAGCTTGGCGCGCAGATAGAGAGAATTGACTGGTCTATTGTCGATATGGCGAAAAAAGACGAGCTTGCGCAGGAGCGCGGAAAGCTTGAACCTCTTTCCGCGGTTGAGATATCCGAGATAAACGCGAAAAGGCCAGAGTATGAAAATGCAGGTCTTGACGCCATCAGGAAAAGTAAGGTCGGCGCTGTCCTTCTTGCGGGCGGACAGGGCACAAGACTTGGCTCAGACGGGCCAAAGGGCAAGTATAATATCGGCATCACAAAAGACGTGTTTATTTTTGAGAGGCTTATCGCAAATCTTTTTGAAGTCACTGACAAGGCGGGCTGTTTTGTGCCTTTGTATATAATGACGAGCGACAAAAATAACGACGAAACGATTGAATTTTTTGAGGAGAAAAATTACTTTGGCTATCCGAAGGATTTTGTGAAATTCTTTAAGCAGGAGATGGCGCCGTCGGTTGACTTTGACGGAAAGCTTTATATGGAAACGCCCGATTCGCTTTCACTTTCGCCCAATGGAAACGGCGGGTGGTTTTATTCCATGGTAAAGACGGGCATTATTGACGACGTGAAAAAGCGCGGTGTTGAGTGGCTTAATATTTTTGCCGTGGACAATGTGCTGCAGAGGATTGCGGATCCTGTATTTGTGGGGGCTACGATAAACTCAGGCTGCGTGAGCGGCGCAAAGGTCGTGAAGAAAGCCGATCCGCAGGAGAAAATCGGCGTGCTCTGCCTTGAAGACGGGAAGCCGTCAATAGTCGAGTATTATGAGATGACAGAGGAAATAATCAATTCAAGGCAGCCAAATGGTGAGCTTTCATATAATTTCGGCGTTATACTCAATTATCTTTTCAGGGTTGATAAGCTTGAGGAGATTTTGAGCCGCCAGATGCCTGTGCATATAGTGGAGAAAAAAATTCCGTATATTGATGAAAACGGCGCGCTCATTAAACCCGAGGAGCCTAACGGATATAAATTTGAGCTTTTGGTGCTTGATATGATTCATTTGCTTGACAACTGCCTGTCGTTTGAAGTGGTGCGTGATTATGAATTTGCGCCGATTAAGAATAAGACGGGCGTGGATTCTGTGGAGAGCGCGAGGGAATTATTAAAGAAAAACGGGGTAGAGCTGTAGGCTTATGGTTAAAAATATAATTTTTGATATTGGAAATGTGCTTGTATCGTTCCGCTGGCGCGAGCTTATGGGAGATTTAGGGATTTCGGAGGAGATACAGGAGATTTTTAAAAAGACGGTATTTGAAAGTCCGTGGTGGGGCGAGCTTGACCACGGCTTAAAGGAGGAGTCAGAGGTGATTTCTCTTTTGAGGGAGGACAATAAGGGCTATTATGATGAGTTTGACCTTGTGTGGGAAAACAGGGGCAGGCTTGTAGAGCCGTACAGCTATGCCAAGCCGTGGATTGATGAGCTGAAAGCTAAAGGGTATAGGGTTTATCTGCTGTCAAATTATCCGCGCGATTTGTTTAAAATGCATGAGGAAAGCGGGTGTTTTCCGTTTGCTGACAGCGTTGACGGCAGAGTGGTATCGGGCTTTGTGAAAATGGTTAAGCCAAATGAGGATATTTACGAGTATCTTGTGGATAAGTTTGCGCTTAAGGCTGATGAGTGTGTATTTATTGACGACAGGGAAGATAATGTGGAAACGGCAAGGCGGCTTGGCATGAAGGGGATTGTATTTGAGAGCTATGAGCAGGCGCGCGGGGAGCTGGAGAAACTGCTTTAACTTTTTGACCAGTGATTGTGAAGGAAGCTTTATCGAGTGTTTATTTCCTGCAATTATTAAGCCAAATGCTGTATCTGCATGGGCATTCGGCGAATGATGCGGGAAATTTGATTGAATGATAAAAGTGATACGGGAGATTTAATTAATGAGATTTGTAATTCAGCGTGTGAAAGAGGCAGGCGTGACTGTGGATAATGCAATTATAGGGAAAATCGGTCATGGATTGCTTGTGTTTGTGGGCGTGAGTGATGCTGATGATACTAAGATTGCGGACAAGATGATTGATAAGCTGGTGAAGCTGCGTATTTTCGATGACGCGGAGGGAAAGACGAATCTGTCAATATCAGATGTGGGCGGGGAGTTTCTTATTATTTCGCAATTTACGCTTTATGCTGACTGCAGGAAGGGTAATCGTCCGTCGTTTACTTCAGCGGGGAAGCCTGATTTGGCAAATGAGCTGTATGAGTACATTATTTCACAAATAAGGGACAGGGGTTTTAAGGCAGAGCACGGCGAGTTTGGCGCGGATATGAAGGTATCACTCTTGAATGATGGGCCGTTTACGATATTGCTGGATTCTGATGAGATTGTGAAAAATTAAAAAGGCGACATCATTGGCATATGCCGCCTCTTTTAAGTCTGTTCAATATATTGGCGTATGTCAGTTCTCTTTTGTATTTGGATGAGTTTTTATTATTGCTGTCAGTTGGTTTATTTCCTGCTTTTATGCGCTTAAACCGGATTTGAATATTAAGGTCGATAAAATAATCGTCATTTTCCTTATATACATATGCATAGTCATATCTGGACGCAGAAGGTCGGTCTATGGTTGTATTTCTCAGCAGATATTCTTCAAAGAAGTTTCTGTTGTATATATGATAACATACTACATCACCGTCGCGCTTAACGATTACATATCCGCCGGTTGCTGATTCAATTCCGTTCCATTCAATTCCAGGTGTCATTCCAAGCGCTGATGCGCATAAAAGCTTTTTGATTTTATATGCATAAATATTGGGATTTCTGTATTTAAGCGGATTATTCTGCTCCAGCATTCTGCAAAGCATTTCACAGTCAATGCGCATGATGGGCATTGTCATATAGTGGTAAAGGATAAAAATGCCGTATATTTGGGGCAGCAGGCTGTCAATCATTACCAGGTTGTCTTCGTATATGTCATTTAACATACAGTAGTATTCTATATTGTCCGCACGTTTGAATAATTCGGCAATCCGCAGCTTCATATATTCATTATCCGTTGATTTATCTATAGCGTTTATATCGTTCATATCTTTATCATCAATGCCAGATATTTTATATTTGAAACGCGTATTTTTTCCTGCATTCAGCAGCGTTGGCGGACTGCCTAAATCTGATTTGATGGAAAAGCCTGCTACTGGGTCATAGCCGGTTTTTATATCATGTATCTGTATGCGTATATCCACTTTATCTGCTGAAGACGCTTTTATCCGGTGTATTTTCATATCTTTAAGGAAAGAGTCTATCTCTGGGATTTCAAATGCCCCCTTTTCAGAATCCGTTCCGACAAATATGCGGTTAAAAAGTATAATGGCGTTTCTTGTAAGCTCATCTTCAGACACTTCCCCAATTAAATCGCCATTTTTGTAAATGCGGATTGGGTTTCCTGCAACATAATCAATGTCCTGATTTTTTTCGTCTTCTTTTATGATTTTTAATATTGGAAAATAGATATTCTCAAGCCGATTTACATATTCATCAGCCGCATACACTTTCCCTTCTTTGAGAAGCTTGATGAATGCATATAGCTCTGACCATTCTCCCTTGTTCTGCTTTGCGCTCATTATCTTCTAATACCCTTTTGATTTCCTCTGCTATAGCCTCGATAACGGTAACAGTGACGCTGTTGCCAAGCTGCTTATACAAATGGGTATCCGCCAGCTCCAGCTTGAAGTCATCTGGAAAGCCCTGTAGGCGCGCCCATTCCCTTGGCGTCATTTTTCTGATATTTTCCTTGTTGATTTCCCCTGTAATATGCGTTGTTGGTATCATTGAATGTTCGCGCTCATCAATAATGAGGTTTCTTTCCCTGCCCATTCCTCCGCAGACAATAGTGCCCGCTATTCCGTTAATGTCCTTAATTTCATATCCGAAACCGTGTCCTTTTGCCTCGTGCCTTGCTTTATGCCGCCGCAGGGTTTCCATATAGACATCAGATAAGTAATATTTTGACGGGATTGGGGCAGCCTCCATTATATCGCGGATACAGGCATTTTGCCCTGAACCTGAAGGAAAAGTGAATTTTTCCGGCGCAATATCATTTTTGAAACAGACGATATATATCCTTTCCCTGTTTTGAGGTACACCAAAATCTTTGCTGTTGAGTATTTTAGGGAAAACTTTATAGCCTATCTGCTCAAATGCCTTTGTTATTACTGTGAAAGTCCTTCCTTTATCATGAATAGTAAGTCCTTTAACATTTTCGCAGAATATAACCTTTGGGTGATGATATTCACATATTCTGACTACGTCCTGGAATAAAGTCCCTCTGCATATTCCTTTATAATCATCATAAAAGCCCATATGCCTGCCTGCCAGTGAAAATGCCTGGCATGGAAAGCCCGCAAGGCATATGTCGAATGCGGGAATTTCTTTTTCTGGTATTTTGGTTATATCACCAGCTATTTTAAAATTATCGTGGTAGTTTGCCCTGTATGTTTTTTGCGCAAATTCGTCCCATTCGCTGACAAATACCGTTTCAATGGTATTTCCAAAAGCATTGTCAAAGCCTTTTCTAATTCCGCCTATTCCCGCGAACAAATCTATTGATTTATACATAGCTGCGCTCCAATCTAATTCATGGCACGTTCAAACTTTCTTAACGGAAATCCTTTCTAGACATTATATTCCATAACTAAAGCAAATTCAAGAATTATTTATAAGACTGTATAAGAGCGGCTGAAAGACTGAATTTTAAAAATTATGCCAAAATCCAGCTTGTCTTCACCTTTTACATAGAATATAATAATTATTGCAACAGAAAGGATTGTGGATTGTTGAGCTAATAAGGAGCCGGGCATGGATAAGCTTACAAAGGAACAGCGCAGGAAAAATATGCAGAGCATAAAATCAAAGGATACGAGCATTGAGCTGAAATTGCGCAAGGCTTTGTGGGGCAGGGGCTTTCGTTACCGCAAAAATTATGATAAGCTTCCAGGGAAGCCCGACATTGCTATGACAAAGTATAAGCTTGCGATTTTCTGCGACAGCGAATTTTTTCATGGCAAGGATTGGGAGGTTTTAAAGCCAAGGCTGGAAAGGGGCGCAAACAGCCAGTTTTGGGTAAGTAAGATTACGAGAAACCGCGAGCGTGACGATGAAGTAAACAAGCGCCTGCTGTTTGAAGGGTGGACAGTAGTAAGGTTCTGGGGAAAGGATATTCTGCAGAATACAGATGAGTGTGTAAGGGTAATCGAAGAAGCGATATGGGACATAAAGATGCATATGGAGGAGTGAAAAAAGTAGTTAAAAATACACGCCGTGCGTTGCGGGCTGCCATTTTGACAGTAAGCGCACAGCCTGGCGAGTTTCAGAAATACATATATTATGGCGCGGACAGACCGAATGTGTATTGGATTCATTTTACGGGCGCTGGCGCGGAGGAGATTTTTAAGAAATTTGGAATTGATGTGCAGGGCAACATTATTTCGGCTGGCAATCATCCTGATTATTCGCAGGCATTTAGCAGGATAATATCAGAGCTGCAGCTGCAGAAGGAATTTTATGAGGAGTCGGCGGCTCTGATATTTATGCAGCTTATTATGGGGATAGGGCGCTGCATAAATGAGACGGATTTGTTTGACGGGAGCGCTTCTGCCGTGGAGATTGATTTGGCGTGTGAATATTTTCATGAGCATTATCAGGAAAATATAAATATTGAGGATTATATAGAAAACAGGGGAATGAGCGCGAGCTGGTTTTTTAGGAAGTTTAAGGAAAAAATGGGGGTGAGCCCATTGCAGTATATATTGGAGATACGCCTTGACAATGCAAAGCAGCTGCTTAGGGCGGCTGATTACTCAATTAATGAGATTGCCGCGATTGTGGGGTATGATAATGCGCTGTATTTCAGCAGGCTGTTTCGTAAGCATGTGGGCGCGCCGCCTAGGGAGTATCGGCGGGCGGGGAAGACCTCACAAACACTAATTTAATCCATTCCCTTCCAACAGAAAAAGCCCTCTGATAACGCTATTTTTTCCATTATTTCTTTCATGCTTTCTGACAAATTATATACAGTGAAATTTAAACAGTCCCATTCAAAGACAAGCAGCGCATCTTCGTCTGGAAACAAAATATTTAGTGTCCCAGAATGATTTTCCATAATCTCACTGACAGCGGCTTCTATGTCTGCTGGTTTTGGATTATTATTCCATCCGTTCCAAAGAATAGAAGTGCGGTAGTAGCACATCAGTTTTAGTATAATATTGACATATCTATTTTTCATTTCATGGCGCTTTTTGCTGCTGAGCAGATAATCTTCAACATCAAAAAAATGTCCGTTGCTAGTATTCGGAACTCTTTGCGGCAGAAAATCTATTACATGGCAAGGCTTTTCAAGCAGCTCATTTATTTTTTTGAACATATCATTCATTTATTTATTTGTCTCCTGCAAACTTTGGGTTGTTTCATTAACATAATACCACAATTATCATCGTTTTTCATATGCATTTTTATTAAATTTCTTCCTCTCTCTGTGTTTCCATATTCAGTATTTTATTCTGATGTATGTTTTTGTTTTGAGTTATATTGTACTATGAGAAATTTTTATAAAGTGCTGTGATTTTCATAAATATAGAGAGTTCTAACTTTCTCAAAAACGCCACTGTTTATGGGCTTTTAAGTATATTATTTTTCCTGTTCTTAACAGACTAATTTATTATCATGTATATTTGCGAATTGGATAAGCATTAGCAGGTATCTGTTTTTATAGGGAAAGATAATAGAGTACAAAAAGGCAGGTGTCCATTTTTTATAAGGAAAGATAATATTGGTACAAGAAATGAGGTAATGTTTATAAAATTTTAATAGTTGGCTTGAAATGGCATGAAAGGTATTTTAGTGAAGATAACTTATATTTTTATAGATAATTTTCATATAGTTACACATGAGATAAAATTGAAAAAAGAGTGTCTTTATGGTATTCTAATGGTAAAATAACAAGAGTTTGTGGAGGAAAGAGTTATGGCAGTTTCACGGATAAAAGCGGTGCTTCCGTCGGGCGTGCAAAAGGTTTGGAGCATTGTTACTTCTCTGGAAGATTATAAATGGAGAAGTGATTTAGACAGGATAGAGGTATTGAATGAAAATCAGTTTGTTGAATATACAAAGATAGGCTTTCCCACGACCTTTACCGTCACATTGTCAGAGCCATTCAAGAGATGGGAATTTGATATGGAAAACAGCAATATGAGCGGACACTGGACTGGGATTTTTGCTGAAAAAGACGGGCAGACGGAAATTGAGTTTACGGAAAATGTAGTTCCCAAAAAGCTGATTATGAAGCCCTTTGTAAAGGCGTTTCTGAAAAAACAGCAGAAGCAGTATGTAGCTGACTTAGAGAAAGCATTGCAGAATAGCGGAATACAAAATGACAAAATATAATGAACGGGTAGACATTTAAGCTGCGATTTTTAATGAGCGTGGAATACATTTCTAAAACTTTTTGATGGATTCGCGGCAGATATATATACAAGAAACGTCTTATGAAGGGTGGAATGCATATATGTATGTTGACAATATTGTTATAAATGACAAAAAAGGCAGAGAAATAATTATTAGAAGCGCTGAAGAAAAAGATGCGCAGGATTTAATAGATTTTTTGAAAATTGTATCATCTGAAACGCCTTTTTTAATACGTGATCCTGATGAGGTAACGCTGTCAGTGGAGCAGGAGAAAGATTTTATAAATGCTAAAAAGGATAGTGAAAGTGAGCTGCTTATGGTTGCTGAGATTGATGGCAGGCATATAGGAACTTGTTCTCTAATGAGCCTTGGAGGTTTTAAAAGGCACAGGCATAGGTGTGATGTCGCTATTGCCTTATATAAAGAATATTGCGGCTGCGGGATTGGAAGGTTAGTGCTTGAGACAGTTTTGGATATTGCAAAAAAGACGGGATATGAGCAAGCAGAGCTTGAGGTAATCACCAGCAATAAATCTGCGGTAGCTTTATATGAAAAGCTTGGATTTAAAATATACGGTACCTTTCCAGACAATATGAAGTATGCTGACGGCACATATGCTGACGCATATTATATGATGAAAAAGCTGCAGGTTTAAGTTTGCTAAGAACAGTTTACGATTTGCTTGCAGGGCAGTCGCAACAAGGAACAAATAAACAAGATATAGTATAATGTCCAACAAATCATACATTTGCGACATTATATTTTTTAATCCTAAGCAAATCATAAAAAGTCTGAAGAAGCCCAAAAAAGCCCCCCAAAAGCAAAAATGCGTGTAAAATATTAACATCTGTGGTATAATATAGCAAATTTAAAGAGAGAGGAAATGCAGTATGGTTAGAATAGTACGGTATGATATTTTGCGTGTTGTTTCAAGCTTTGCCATAGTCCTTTTGCATGTTTCGGCAAGTTATTGGAGCGTAGTTGACGTGGGCGGAAATGCTTTTGTTGTTATGACGATTTACAACAGTTTTACGCGTTTTGCAGTGCCAGTCTTTTTTATGTTGAGCGGGCTTTTTCTTGTCAATCCGCAGCGGGAGAATGTTGCAGTCGGGAAGCGGTTTTTAAAATTACTGGTTTTATTTTACATATGGTCTGCATTCTACGCTTTTCAGGGAGTGGCTGTAGACGCGCTGCACGGTGAATTTGTGGAGCAGGCTTGGAAAGGCGCGGTAGAGAGATTTATATTTGGTCACATACATATGTGGTTTGTTCATATGCTTCTGGGATTTTACTTATTAATCCCAGTTGCAAGGCAGTTGTGCGCAAAGAAGGAGGCGGTGCAGTATTACCTGATATTGTGGGTTGTGTTCCAGTATTTGATTCCCTTTATAACAAAAATGTTTCATTTTACTACATTTCAGGCAAAAATTGACAGTATGGGAATGAACATTTTAGTCGGCAACTTTGGATATTTTATGCTGGGGTATTACCTGAGCGTTTTGGATATACGAAAGGAAATACGGACGATTATTTACGCAATGGGGATTATTTCAGTCGGACTGACGCCTTTTTTGACAATTCGTGAATGTCGGGCATCAGACCTTTATGTGGACACATGGTTTAGCCCAGCGTCAATCAATATTCTGATTATGAGCGTGGCGATTTTCGTGTTTTTCAAATATAGCCCTATTTTTGATGGCAGCAGAATAAAAAATGCCGACGTATGGGCAAGGCTCTCCAGATACACATTTTTTATCTATATGTTCCATATGTTTGTGATTGAAAAGCTGAATTTAATCGGGATTACGACGGTTTCCTTTCCAGCCGTTATTTCCGTGCCTGTATTGACAGTGTTTACGTTTTCGGTCAGCCTGCTCGGGGCGTTTATAGTGGACCATATACCAGTGCTTAAAAAGATAATTATGCTTCATTAGAATATTTGCGCGCAGAGGATATTCCATTGCAGGATAAGTAAATTACAGAAAAAGAAGCATTGCTTTACATTTTTTGCCATGATATTATGAAGCAAAGCACGCAGAAAATGTTAGCGGATAAAAGCAGAATGGAGGATTTTGATATTTAAGCGGGGGCGGATATGCGAATCCGTTTGTAATGCTGAGGTTGGGGGAAAGCTGTCTGGAAATCGGCGATGAAAAAAATGCCACGGAATATCTGCTCAGGGCTTATATGATGGAAGGAAAAGAAATATTTGCAGGAGAAGGCGACAAGCAGAAATATTTTGAGTTTTTGAGAACACATGTTGATATTGGGGAATAAGCTTATCTTGAAGAAGGCAAAGGACAGGCAACGGCGATTGGCAGTGCGCAAGTATTAATGGCGAGTTTTTGGGGTGAAGATTATACATAATGGAAAAGAATTATAAAATCTTAAACAGGGACCAGATAAAATATTTGGCAATCATTTTGATGACGTTTAACCACATTGCGCATATCCTAATGACGCCAGGAAGCACCGTTTATGAAATATTTGAGGATATAGGGTATTTTACTTCTATTACAATGTGCTATTTTTGCGTCGAAGGCTATTTCTATACCCGCTCAAGGAAAAATTATGCAAAGCGTCTGTTCATATTCGCTTTAATATCAGAAATACCGTATATTTTGGCTATGGGATATTTTCAGCTGAATGTTATGTTCACATTTTTAATCTGCTTTTATATTTTGGTAATATTGGACAGCAGGCTGAATAAAATCCAGAAAATATTGTCTGTCGCGGGATTAACCTTGCTCTCAATATTCTGCGATTGCGCCCTGATTCTGCCGATAGCCACATTATTATTCAGATTCAGCAAAGGCAGCAAAACAAGGCAAGTGCTGTCGTGGATAACAATGTGCGCTATTTTCTTCGCATTGAACGTGCCAGGCTACGCGCCCGCCGATGCGCCACACCCGTTTTTATCCCCATATGCCCTGTTACACAGCTTTTACGCAATAATCGCATGGATTACGGCAGGAATTATAATCACAGTATTTTACAACGGAAAAAAGTCCGAAAAAAATAAAACCTTTAATAAGTGGGCATTTTACATATACTATCCGTTGCATTTAACAATATTATGGGGAATCAAATATTTTCTATTATAAGATCTCTTTTCAAGTAAAAGTGTGTTTGCATATTGATACATTATCATTCAGTGAATAATTAAGAATTATCAATATTGTAGCCCATTTATCAATATGATATACGGGATATGCATTACAGGCAAAATAGACAATGTAAATTTAATTGTAGGATAGAATTATGGAATATAAGCCAGAAAAATCAAATGAAGAATCTCATAATCATAATAATTGCTGGATAGCTGGGAGAATATATTTCAATAGGGAAGATAAAAGGATAATTGTTAAGCGTTCGCACAGCGGGTTTGGCTATACTATGAATCTGGGAAATAAATGGACATGGGTATTTAATATTATTGTTATTATTCTCGCCGTTCTTTTTGCGGTTATAGTGGCTCGTGTTTTTTAATTTTGTACCATTTATGTGAACTGGGCGTTTGGGAGGAATGTGATATGGATAACCTTACAATCTCATTAACAATGTGGGGTAATTTGCGCGGCGATTATAAATGGCTTGAATGGTATGCTGATATGAAAAAAATATTTCAGGTGTTTGAACTCAATATTACACATTTGGGAGCAACGGGTTCACAATATCCAAAGAAGGTAGTTACTGTTGCGCGTAAAGAAAAAGAAATATTAAAAAAAATTGAAGACGGAAATCCTCTAACTGATTTTAGCTGCTATTCCCTTCCAAAGGATTATAAGGCAGCCGTTTTTGATTATAATCTTTTAATTTATAGAGAAAGCTCTTTGATAACGCTAATTGCAGGGAAGGAATATTATGAAGATAAAAAAATTGATTCATGCATAGCAGTCTTCAATAAATATATTGACATGAACAGGGGACAAATATATGAGATGGACAGAAAAGACACTCCGTGGCTTTACGCTTTTGGAGAAAATGATATTTCTTTTTACAAATCATTGAGAGTAATTAAAGATAGCGCTTATGTTGGCTTACCGGATGGCGGAGGTTTTTGGTGTGAGCGTTGAGGAATTGCGTCGCTTAAAAGAGAACAAGGAGCCGATTATGGAAAATAAAGTTAATGAGTATGCGTTGAAGACACGGGAATTTTTCGTGGACAAATTAGACTTTTTAGATGGTGAAGTCCAGGAATTTGAGCCTTCTGACAATGAAGGATATGGTGTTGCCGCTATGGATGTTAAATGGCGAAGCGGGATACATCTGATTATCTGGCAAAGTTTATGGCGTATAGATTATTATGTCGAGCGCAATGGAGAACAGATTTCCAACACTTTTGTCGTAGGAAAACCTAAAGCGGATTCATTCATTTATATCCAACGGCTCATTAACGATATCAATAGCGGACGGTATGACAACAAAGCTACCCCTCTTGAAAAACATTTAAAATATGTGCAGGAAAGAGGGCTGACAAGCTGCATGAATAATACGAAGTGGGATAAGGTTTTCGGCATTATCCGCAGCATGGAAGAAGAAACAGGCTATGGAATCCCTATAATGTATAAGCACCTTTTTGACACAGAAGTTCCGGTTCAATATTGGACTGTCGGCGGGGATGAATATTTGAATAAAGGTATGTACAAATATATTGAGTGGTTAAAGATTCGGCCGGTTGTCTGCAATTGTGAGTATCGGGGACGGTTGATTGAACCTGAATATAGATATTATGACTTTACTTCTTTGCTTTTGGAGAAAATGAAGGCAGCTCATCTGCGCTTTGAATATCTGCAGCAGGAGAAAGCCTGTATGATTTATGGATATAAGATTTCATAGACAGAGGCTCCTGCGAGATTGACTTTGTCGTTGATACAGGGGAGCGGGCTGTTCCCGTTGAAGTAAAGGCGGAGGTAAATTTGAAAGCCAAGAGCCTGAAAACTTATCGGGAAAAATTTTCACCTGAAATTTCTGTCCGCACATCTATGGCGGACTACAAAAAAGAAGAAGGGCTGGTTAATCTGCCGTTATATGCGATAGACCAGATTGCTGAGATAAATTGAAAATGGAAAGTAGAAAAAGTAAGATGGAACCAATTGCTCCTAACCATATAAAAAAATATTGCGTTAAAGATAATACTGATCCGTGGTACTTATACTTATACAAAAAATTTGCAAGTAAAACCTCATTTGTATATAAGGTAAAGTGTACGTGCCATTGTGAAAGGTTTGAAGTTTGCCAAGATGCGCATCCAAGTATTTTTGCAAAATGTTGTAATTGTGGGAATATGATTACGGTGTATGATTTAAAGTTTTATCCAGCGGCTACTAAACTTAACAAACAATTTACTATTAGTAAGGTCGATGAAAGAACGGTCCAAGTTTATGTAAACTATGAATATGATGATGAATTTTTGTATGAGAATGATGTTGAGTTTGATGCAAATGACATTACTTGGGGTAAAGTATTTATTGCAAATAGTGATGAATTAAAAAAGATTCTAGACGATGAAACAGCGTAAATATTAATAGATAATAAAATTGCATGAGATTATGTAATATATATTGTGCATAGTTAACGTACATTGAGTAAATTTCATAAGTAGAATAGCGTAAAAATGTCCTTGCTTTGGGAAATAAAGATGCCGCCGTATGGGAATGGACTCCTGTACGGCGGTTCTCTTATGCCCGAAGAAGTGAAGAGATTTGTGTATGCTCCTTATAGTTGCAAAAATCTATTTCAAAAGATTGCTCTTTTGCGCAGTTTGTGATATCATATAATAGAAAAATACAAATAGTTGCAAAAATCTATTGTAAAGGATCGCAATATGGAAATCAAACGTGACTTATATCTGAATAAACTGATTAAACGCAAAGGGAATGGGTTGATTAAAGTGATAACTGGAATCAGAAGGTGCGGCAAATCCTATCTTCTGAACACATTGTTTTACCGTCATCTTTTGGAAAAAGGCGTGCCGGAAGATCATATCATCCGATTTGCTTTTGACTCGGCAGATGACCTATATCTGATCGGGGAGAATTTAATCGAACTTGAAAAGAGAAACAGAAGAGCCGATCCTGAAAAGTTTATGGCATATATACGCTCCAAAATAACAGACGCTCAGATTTACTATCTTCTTCTTGACGAAGTACAGATGCTTGACTGTTTTGAAACTGTTTTGAACGGCTATCTTCGTAAAGATAACATGGATGTATATGTTACCGGGAGCAACGCGAAATTCCTTTCAAGTGACATCATAACAGAATTTGCCGGCAGGGGTGATGAAATTCATATGTACCCTTTAAGTTTCGCTGAATTTATGTCTGTTTATCCGGGAGATAAATATGAAGGGCTTTCACAATATATGCTGTATGGCGGGATTCCGATGGTGGTGCTCAAAGAGGGAGATGCTGACAAAGCCGCCACGTTGAACAACCTGTTTGACGAAATATATATCCGGGATATTTTTAAGCGCAATAAGGTAAAAAATCAGGGAGAGTTGGAAGATCTGCTGAATATTTTGTCATCGGCTGTCGGCTCGTTGACGAATCCTGAAAAGCTGAAAAATACTTTCCGCACCGTCAAAAAATCCAAGATTACGGCAGCAACGATCAAACGGTATTTAGATTATTTTGAGGATTCTTTTTTAATGGAGTCTGCACAGAGATACGATATACGGGGAAAAGCATATATTGAGACTCCTAGAAAATATTATTTTTCGGATTTGGGGCTGCGAAATTCCCGTATTAATTTTCGGCAATTTGAACAGACGCATATAATGGAAAATGTACTTTATAATGAACTGCGGATGAGGGGCTACAACGTAGATGTGGGAGTCGTAACAATCGCACAAAAAGACGCTGGCGGAAAAGTGATCCGTAAACAGCTTGAGGTTGATTTTGTCTGCAATGCCGGTTCAAACAGATTGTATATACAGTCAGCGTATTCGATTCCTGATGCTGGAAAACAGGAACAGGAAACCAGACCATTCCGAAAAATTGATGATTCCTTCAGGAAAATAGTGGTGACAAAAGATACTGTGCCTTTCCACTATGATGAGCATGGGATTCAGATAATGAATATCTATGATTTCCTTCTTGATCCGTCAAGGCTTGAGTGCTGAATAAAAATAATCAAATTCATTGTAGATAATACAAAACAATAGTGGTATAATGTAATCTATAGATTTTTCAAACACTACACACATTAACAATACACCACCACCCACAAAGGAGACACAATCACCATGGGCAGAGTAATAGCAATCGCCAACCAAAAAGGCGGCGTCGGCAAAACAACAACCGCAATCAACCTATCCTCATGCATAGCCGCCAAAGGCAAAAAAGTCCTTGTAGTAGACATAGACCCCCAAGGCAACACCACCAGCGGCTACGGCATCGAAAAAAACGAGCTGGAAAACACCGTATATGAACTCATACTAGGCGACTGCACCATAGAAAGAAGCATACTAAAAGACGTGATTCCAAACGTTTCAATCCTGCCGTCAAATGTCAACCTCGCCGCCGCGGAAATCGAGCTGATCGGAGTAGAAAAAAAAGAATACATACTAAAGGGCGAAATAGACTGGGTAAAGGACAAGTATGATTACATAATCATTGACTGTCCGCCCTCATTAAACCTGCTCACGGTAAACGCAATGACCACCGCCGACTCAGTCCTTGTCCCAATCCAGTGCGAATACTATGCGCTCGAAGGACTAAGCCAGCTCATACACACAATAAACCTCGTCAAGGAAAGATTAAACCCTGACTTGGAAATGGAGGGAGTATTGTTTACAATGTACGACTCCCGCACAAATCTTTCCGCACAGGTAGTTGAAGACGTAAAAAGCCACCTGAACCAGAAAATTTATAAGACAATAATACCGAGAAACATCAGACTCGCCGAAGCGCCAAGCTACGGCAAGCCGATAAACATATACGAGCCAAAATCAGCGGGAGCGGAAAGCTATATGGCTCTTGCGGAGGAAGTAATAAATAGTTAAAAGGAGAAATTTTTACAATGCCGACAAAAGGAAAGGGACTCGGAAAAGGCTTGGACAGCCTGATACCGATGCCGCAGACAGCGCCAAATAAAGCAAAAAGCGAAAACGCCGCTCTGACAGGCAAAGCGGAAACAATGGTAAAGATAACCAAAGTCGAGCCAAACAGGGATCAGCCCCGAAAACATTTTGATGAAGATGCTCTGCAAGAGCTTGCCGATTCAATCAGACAGTTCGGACTTTTGCAGCCGATACTCGTGCAGGACAGAAAAGATTACTATGAGATAATCGCGGGAGAGCGCAGATGGCGCGCCGCCAAGCTCGCAGGCTTAAAGGAAGTTCCCGTAATAATCAAAAATTACACCGACCGCGAAATAGTAGAGATTTCCCTCATCGAAAACATACAGAGGGAAGACCTTAATCCGATAGAGGAGGCGCTCGCCTATAAGCGGCTTTTGGAGGAATTTGACTTAAAGCAGGACGAGGTAGCCGAAAGAGTGTCAAAAAGCAGAACCGCGGTCACGAACAGCATACGCCTTTTAAAGCTCTGCGACGGAGTGCAGCAGATGATAATAGACGATATGCTTTCCACAGGACACGCAAGGGCGCTCATTCCAATAGAAGACAAGGAACAGCAGCTTTTGCTCGCACAGAGGATTTTTGATGAAAAGCTAAGCGTGCGCGAGGTAGAAAAGCTTGTCAAGGGCATACTCAATCCCAAGGAGGAAAAGCCCAAAAAAGATGAGCCCCCGCAGGCAGTCCAATACATATATGAAGATATCGAAAACCGCCTAAAGGAAAAACTCAGCCGAAAGGTAGAGATAACAGCAAAGGGCAGCAGCGGCTCGGGCAAGATAGAGCTGGAGTTCTATTCAAATGATGACCTTGACAGACTTATAGAGGCGCTTTCAGGCATAAATTTATAGGAGGAATACCAATGAACAGCAATTTTTTTAACAGCATAGGCATCGGCGGGATAGATGCAGGATATATTTTTCTTGGATTAATCATTGTGCTTGTTATCCTGCTGGTTCTTATAATAGCAGCGTTTGTGCAGATAAACAAATTCAAAAAGAAATACGAAAAATTTATGCTCGGCAAAAATGCCTCCAGCCTTGAGGAGGACATAATCACGCTTTACGAGGACAATAAGTTTATAAAATCAAGCGTCGAGACAAACAGGGAGGACATAAAGAAGCTTTTTGAAAAGCATGAGACGACATTCCAAAAGCTCGGTCTTGTCAAATACGACGCGTTTAAGGAGATGGGCGGCAAACTCAGCTTTGCGCTCGCCCTGCTCGATGAGAATAACAGCGGATTTCTGATAAATTCAGTCCACAGCTCGGAGGGCTGCTATTCATACTCCAAGCGCATTAAAAACGGCGATTCGGAAATCCCGCTGAGCAATGAGGAAAAGGTTGCCGTCGAGCGGGCGGTAAGCGGTCCAATAAATGATGCAGAATATCTTGATTGAGAAAGGTTAGGACTTTACATATGAGATTAGTTACAGTAGAAGATTTAAAGGACGGAGATGTCCTTGCCAATGATGTCCTGCTTGAAGATTACACAGTTGTGCTTGGCAAAGGCACAGTGATAAAAGAGCCCTACATTGAAAAGCTCAGGGAAATGAGCATTTTTACGGTGTATATTGAGGACGAGCCTGCAAAAAGCGAGCCAAAGGAGGAGCAAAAGACTCCGCCCAAAAAAGAGGAGCCAAAGAAAACGCCTGCGCCCGCAAAAACACAGGCGCAAGCTCCCGCGCCCGCAAAGACGCAGACGCCAAAAGCTTCCGCGCCGCAGAATAAAAAAGCGCCTGAAAAGCAGCCAAAGCCAAGGATTGAAATGCAGGCGGTGACTATCCTGCGCGATGATGTTGAAAAACAGGTAAGCGACAAGGTAAAGGATATACTTGAGCTTCACGTGTACCAGAGGACAGAGACCTTAAAGCGGATTGCTGAGACAGCGCAGAATATCATATCTGACATTCTGGAGGAAGACGAGGTAGTCGAGAAGGTTTATGACGTGAAGGAGAGAAGCGCCGATATTTACGAGCACTCCGTACAGGTCTGCACGATTGCCACGCTGATTGCATTGAAATTAGGGCTTGCGGAGAGGGAGGTTTATGACATTGGTGTCGCTTCTTTGATGCATGATTTGGGGTTAAGGTATTTGGTGGTGCGCTACGAGGATCAGGATATAAACCTTCTGCCCGCCAAAGACCAGGAGGAGTACAAAAAACATTCCATTTACGGATATACGGCAATCAAAAATGAGGACTGGCTTTCTGAAAACGCCAAGAACATAGTGCTCAACCACCATGAGCACAAAGACGGCTCAGGCTATCCGCTCGGCACGGATTTAGTGTCGAGAATGGTGCAGATAGTAGGCGTGTGTGATGAGTTTGACGAGCTTATCTGCGGCATAGGGAAAGCGCGTGTGCGCGTACATGAAGCGATTAACCTTATCAGAAATTACAGCGGAATATGGTACGCTGATGATATAGTTGAGGCGTTTCTGCAGCTTATAGCCGTTTATCCTGTCGGCTCGCGCGTCAAGACAAATCAGGGAGAAGTGGGCATTGTAATGCGCCAGAACCTGCATTTTCCTGAAAGGCCTGTGCTGCGTATAGTTGAAGATAAGTTTGGACAAGTTATGATGAAGGAAAAATTTGTAGACCTTATTAAAGATACGACAGTCGTAATCCAGACGGTTATCAAATAATTGCGGCAGGCGGCGGTATCTGCCATCTGCCATAGTGTAAAATATATTTTAATAAAGGAGCATAATCGAAATGATAGACATTAAATTTTTAAGGGAAAATCCTGACGCTGTGAAGGAGAATATCAAAAAGAAATTTCAGGATCATAAGCTGCCGCTGGTTGACGAGGTAATCGAGCTTGACGCGCAGGCTCGGAAAACACAGCAGGAGGCGGACAATCTCAGGGCGGAGAGGAACAAGCTTTCAAAGCAGATAGGCGCTCTGATGGGACAGGGCAAAAAAGATGAGGCTGAGGAGGTCAAAAAGCAGGTAAACGCGCAGGCAAAGCGTCTTGAGGAGCTTGCCGAGGCGGAGAAGGAATTAAACGATAAAGTGACAAAGATAATGATGACTATACCAAACATCATTGATCCGAGCGTGCCTATCGGCAGGAGCGACGCGGAAAATGTCGAGGTTCAGAAGTATGGCGAGCCTGTAGTGCCTGACTTTGAGATACCGTACCACACGGAAATCATGGAGCGCTTTAATGGCATTGACCTTGACAGCGCGAGGAAAGTAGCGGGCAACGGCTTTTATTATCTGATGGGTGATATTGCGCGCCTTCATTCCGCGGTAATCGCTTACGCAAGGGATTTTATGATTGACAGGGGCTTTACCTACTGCGTGCCGCCGTTTATGATTAGGAGCAACGTGGTGACGGGCGTTATGAGTTTTGATGAGATGGACGCTATGATGTACAAGATTGAGGGCGAGGATTTATACCTTATCGGCACAAGCGAGCATTCAATGATTGGCAAGTTTATAGATACCATCATTCCAGAGGCGGAGCTGCCAAAGACGCTCACAAGCTATTCGCCCTGCTTTAGAAAGGAAAAGGGCGCCCACGGCGTCGAGGAGAGGGGCGTATATAGAATACACCAGTTTGAAAAGCAGGAGATGATTGTCGTGTGCAAGCCTGAGGAGTCGCCTATGTGGTTTGATAAGCTCTGGCAGAATACGGTTGATTTGTTCAGGTCGCTTGATATTCCTGTCCGCACTCTGGAGTGCTGCTCTGGTGATTTGGCTGATTTAAAGGTGAAGTCTGTAGACGTGGAGGCTTGGTCGCCCAGACAGAAGAAATATTTTGAGGTCGGAAGCTGTTCAAATTTAGGCGACGCACAGGCGAGAAGATTGAAAATCAGGGTAAACGGTGAGAACGGAAAGTATTTTGCGCATACATTAAATAATACGGTAGTCGCGCCGCCGAGAATGCTGATTGCATTCCTCGAAAATAATCTGCAGGCGGACGGCTCAGTAAAGATTCCCCAGGTTTTGCAGCCGTACATGGGCGGAAAGACCGAACTAAGGAGCTGTTAGGAAATAAATCAGGACAGGTAATTTTATGAGCAGTTCCTTTGATAAATATTGACGCGAAGGGACATGGTTTTTAGTGCATAAATATTTAAGAGCGGTTGGCTTTAGCAAGGTTAAAAAGAGAGAAGAATTACAGGATATTATTAATAAGGTAGTAGAGAGCACGATTTTAAGGGCAGATGAAAATGCAGGCTGTTCGTATGCCTGCGGGAAGGATATTGCCGCAGACGATGAGGACAGGGTGTATGCTGAGCTTTATGTCGATTTTGCGCCGAATGCGGGAGTGTGCGTGCGGGGCGAGTTTGACGACGAGGGCAGCTTTCTGTATGAGTATTATTTCCCGTATCTGCGCGGCTCGCATATAAGCTCATACGAAGATGTCACGATAGAGCGACATATGGAAAAGGAGTCGTATGCGGGAGTGTGCGATGATTTGAAGGTTGGCGTGTCGCTTATATTTTATCTACAGAATATGATACCATACAAACGCCTGCAGAGTTTAGGCAGGCTTCCTGTAAGGGGTACGTCGCTGATTTTAAGCTCCCTCTGCACTGACGGCATGATTATGATGCCGATTATTAAAAATGAGCACGAAAAGGAGCGCATAAAAAAAGCGTCTTACGAGAGGAACCAGCTGCTCAATCAGGCAAGAAACGGCGACGAGGAGGCAATCGAGAGCCTCACGCTTGACGATATGGACACATATACGATTATTTCGCGCAAAATCCATGATGAAGACGTGTTCAGCCTTGTGGATACGTATTTTATGCCGTATGGAGTGGAGTGCGATTTGTATTCGATACTCGGCGAGATTACAGAGGTGGGCAGCGGAGAAAACCGCGTTACAGGCGAGGAGCTGTTTTTTATGACAGTGGAGTGCAATGAGCTTACCATTGAAGTCTGCGTGAACAAAGAGGATTTGTTCGGCGAGCCCGCGGTGGGCAGGCGCTTTAAGGGCGTGGTGTGGCTGCAGGGGTATATAAACTTTCCAGAATGAGCTGATTGACGCTGGCTGGAGAGAAATACTGATTTAGCTATTGGAAAATAAATTTCCTAAAAAACAGTTGCAATATTTCTATCTTCTGCTATAATAAAATAGCACGGTAAATTTATAAGTCCTCGTAGCTCAGTTGGATAGAGCGATCGCCTCCTAAGCGAACTTAGATCGTTCTAATTTTGCTTAGGAACTTTTAAAACTCAATAACACGTCTCAGTAGCTCAGCAGGATAGAGCACCGCCCTCCTAAGGCGGGTGTCGGAGGTTCGAATCCTCTCTGGGACGCTCTGAAACCTTGATAAACAGTGGGTTTCCCGAAGAATGGCTTGCTAATGCAGAAAATGTATGGCAAGCCATTTTGGATTCTGCGTTTCCCTGCCCATTAGCAAAAATCTGCTAATATTTTTTAAAAATCCTGCTGTTTTTTTCAATTTTGCTAATTCCTTTTGCTAATACGATTTTTTAACCTGCAATTTTTTCTGCTAATAAGGATTATGTCATATTAGCAGATTGGACGGACTGTGCGATTTTGATTAGCAGTTCCGGATTCGCTTGCGCCAATGCCCTGAGTGCTTCCTCGGCATCTGCGGGCGAGGGCGGCGCCTGCTGGGGCGCGGTTCCCGGCTTGGCAGTCAGGAAATCATCCATCTTCTGCGCCAGCCGTTCCCTGTCACTCTCAAAGGAATGAGAGCCATACCGCCTTGTCAGCATTTCGAGGTTGGCCCAGCCGCCGGCGTGCTTTACGGAGTTATAATCTCCATTAGAAAGCGTCAGCTTTGTGGATGCGCTGGTATGCCGCAGGCTATGGAAAACAATTTCTTCCGGGTTGATGTTCGGATCGTCAATCTCCCGCAGGATTTCCTTAAACCGTTTGTTCAGGTGTTCCGTCATAAGGGGACGCCCGTTTGCCTGGCAGATTACGAGGTTATAATCCATGTAGCCGTCTGAGCCCAGGTCTGCCTTCATCTGATCTTGCATATGTTTAAGGACAGCCAATGCGTCCATGACGGAAGACGGTACTTCCACATCCCGAACACTCCCCCTTGTCTTCGGCTGTTTCAGGACGATCACCGTCCGGGTGCCGGGGAAGAGGTTAGGGAACTGATACAGGATTTCCAGCTTGGATAATTTCCTGATACTGTCCTTGCTGATGCGGTCGATCACCCTGTCTATGCAGAAGGTTTTCTTCTCAAAGTCAACCCTGTCCCACTGTAACCCTGCAATCTCACCTCCCCGGAATGTACAGCCTATGGCGATAAGTACCGCACAGTGGATCATGAAATAGTCGTAGTTGTTCGGCTTGCAGGTAAAATCCAGCACCTTCAGCACCTGTTCAGGGGATAATGTCTCGCGCTCTGAATTTAAGGCGGGTCTACTGAGTATGGGAGATGATGGGGAACTGAAAATACTGGAGATGAAACAGGAGGAGAGTACCCAGCTTGCCGTTGTGGATGACAAGATCAATACCAGCCTGATGGAGACATTCAAAGAGGATTATGACGCCTTGAATGAAAATCAGTCAGATTATGTACGGGATCTGGTGGTACGGACATTCTGCCCTTTAAGCTCCACTATGGAGAGCCGCATCGACAGAGAACTGGAGGTGCGCAATTATAACAGCTATCTGGAATTCTATAAAAAGAGCAAGGACGACTTTGTGAAGGTAGTTAAGCCTTTGATGGAAAGGATGCTGGGTGTTAAAACCTTTTTCGACCAGTATCAGGTTAAGGAAAAGGGGATGCAGCCTAAGCTTCTGGTTACCAATCTGCCGCTGGAAATGATGGTAAAGGCGAGCAATCTGCCGAGGCTGATTGCTTATCTGAACACGACCAACGATAAAAATGAGTTTGACAATACGATCTGGTTTGGAATTGTGCCGGACGTGGAGCTGAACCAGACAGAGGGCGGAAAGCTGCAGCGGATACGTTTTGCAGGAAACCGTCAGGAAGAGAAACGCGGAAATAATTCCATGGAGAATGTGGCGACTCTGCTGAATGCCATAGAGCCCTATCGGATTACTACCTTTTTCAGCTTCTGTTCCGGAGAGGAATCTACATTCAATTATGTCGCCACAGAGGGCATCAATATTTATAAGGAAAAGTGTGCGCCGCTTATGAAAAAGGCGTACAGCGAATTTGCCGTGCCCTGTATCCCGAATGCGACGATTATCCCCAAAGACAAGTCGGGACTGGTGCTGGATAAGAGAATGGTGTTGGACGAGGAAGGCAATGTAGCTCTCTCCGCAGAGAAGGACGATGTGATGAAGATGTGGCTGGAGGGCATTTATGTGGGAGCAGCATATGAAGCTGCAGGAATTGTGGCTGCATGGCAGTGTCCGGAATACTTAAAACAGCGGTTTCGAAACACCAGCATGGAGTATCCCGGCGTGCGGTTTGATGTAGAGGCTAATGATAATGCGCTGCTGGCAGCTACCAGCATGACGAAGGAAATTTCCGGTTTTACCAACGCCATCAAGAATTCCATCAACCGCACAGGGTTTGGCTTTGTGTTTTCATCGGATAATGCGCAGTACAAAGGTCAGAACATCAAAAACATCACGGTGTACAAGGCCCGCAAGTGAGACTGTGCGGCAGAGTGCACGGAGGATAAAAAGAAATGGGCCAGTATACCTATACCCTGAATCCCCACAGGGAGATAGAAGAAACGCATACATACAAGCAGAGCGATCTGGAAAAAATGACGACATTTCACCTGCGGGAAATATGCAGAAAAGAGCGTTTAGTGGTATCTTCTGCCAAAAATGAGGACAAGGACGGGCTGATCCGCTTGATTATGCGTTTTCGGGGACAGAAGGAATACAGGCATATCGGAGAATTCTGTGAAGGTGGTCTTGAGCGGATTCAGGAATTTTTGGATCAGCAGAAAATCTGGTTTTTGGAAGAGCCGGAGGTGAACATTCCGGGAACGCTGACGATTTTCCATGACACGGAGATGAATGAGCTGGATGATTATCAGGTAAAGTCAGAGAAAAAACTTTACTGCGGGAATCTGCTGTTGGTGGATGAGGCACTAAGAGTCTATACCTGTTTTTACATTGAGGAAAGGGGGGATACTGCCTATCTCTTTAAGGGAAAGAGTATGCCGGTACATCCGCTGGAAAAGCATCAGTATTCCATCCTGTATTTCCCTAATGAGGCAGTATCTGAGTTTCTGTATGACTGTTATTATGGAAATCCTGTTTCCGTGCCCGGTCACACGGAGGCAGTCCGTATTCCCCTTTTAGATGTTTTGGAAAGGCAGATTCCTGAGGCGGACCTGCCGCTTGTGATAGATTTTGGAAGTTCCAACACCACCATGGGAATCTGTCTGCCGGACGGGAGCATCCAGATTGCGACGGCAAAAGGGAAGACAATCATTCCCAGTGTGATTGGTGTTCGGGAAAAGGCAGGAGGAGAAACGGAGTTTCTGTTTGGTTATGAGGCGCAGGAAATGAACAGACAGAATTACCGGGATGAAGATGTTGCAGTTTTTTATGACATTAAACGCTGGATTAGCGATGCAGATCGGGTGGAGAGTGTCATCCTGAAAAGCGGGTACAAATATCAGTATCCCAGAAAAGAGATGCTCAGGGCTTATTTTGACAGTCTGTTTGAGATGGCGCGCCAGCAATTCAAGTGTAGCTTTACGAATATCCAGCTTTTGGCGCCTATCCGCCAGAAGGAGAAATTCCGCAGATTGTTTACGGAACTGCTTCCGGAGTATGCCGTAAAAGCTTATGCAAAAGGGCATTTCGCTGAGAATTGCTAAATCTCACATGGATAAAAGAAGGAGGCGGCAGGTATGGAAAAAGAGATGGATTTGTCCATAGCACGGTTCATAAAGGAGTATTGGGAACGGGAAGAAGCGGAAGAACGGGAACGTCTGCGAAAGCAGTATGATCCCAAGGAGCGGATTACTTATACCTTGGAGGAGCTGATAGAAGGGGTAAAGAGTGGACACCAGATGCTGTATACCCTGCCTTTGGAGTTTGAACCGAGGAAGCTGTTAGACGGAAAAATCGTGATTCCATACATTAAAAATTTCTTTGAGGTGGAAAGCAGCGAACCAGAGGCGGTGCTTTTTGCCGGAAATAAGAGAAAAGCTGCCTTCTCCCTGTCGGGCGCACCCTGTAAGAAGATGGCGCAGTCTATGGATCAGTGGATTGCTGAGACAAGGGCGCGGTTTAAGGAAATGCATTGGATCATGAAACCTGAACGTAAAAAAAGCATGGGAAACATGGAGTACTTCTGCTTCGCAATGCCCACCTCAGAGGGAAGGCTGTACAATGTTATGTTCCGTTTTCATAAAGATGGATGGTTATATGCGGGAGTGCTGAATTGCCCGGAGGAAGAGCGAAAAGGTATGGGACTTCTTTTGGAAGCCATGGTTTATGTGATACAGGAAATGAATGGCTAGGAGGTGGTTTAAGTATGGATGCGATTGCTTATGGACAGCTTATGCTGATGCTGGGCGATACAGCAATGACGGTATTCCAGCTTGTAATCAGGGAAAATCCAGGGAGTCATGGTACTTTGTCTGCAACTCTGGCAGTGGAAGAGGGGGCGAAGGACTATCTCTTATATGAGGAAAATTCCAGCGTAGCATTATTTGTCATACAGGGTAAAGAACTAAAACCGCTGTTTTTCGGCATTGTCACTGACATGAGTGTGAAGACCAGCGGAAAACAGTGCACCGTATACCTGAAGGCAGTAACGGGAAGCTGCCAAATGGATTTTTTTGCACAGAACCGCTCTTTTCAGGATACGGCATTAACTTCCCATCAGCTGGTGGAAAAAGTGATGGAACCGTATAAAGAACAAAGCAAAGTCTTATTTTCCATTCCGGATGAGGAACTGGGCCAGATTATGGTTCAGTACCAGGAGACGGATTGGGCGTTCTTAAACCGTATTTTATCGAGATATGGCATCCGGGCTTATATTGACAGTGCAAAGCTCGGTATCTGTCTGCGGGCGGGGCTTATGGATACGGAGGAGGATGCGGATTGGGATCGTCTCCCCTATAAAGTGACGCGGGATACGGCGCCTGCAGATGCAGAAAGGACGCTGAAGGGGCAGTTATGCTATGAGGTGGAGGCATATGACATCTTCCCATTGGGCGAAAAGGTACGCTTCCACGATCAGGAGCTTTATATCGGAAAAATAACCAGAAGCATCCGACAGGGACTTTTGGTCAGCAGCTACAGCCTGTACTTTCAGGAGGGGCTTACTGTTCCTGTACAGGAGAATCCATATCTCAGCGGAGTATCGATCAATGGAACGGTGGCGGGCGTAAAGAGAAATACAGTTCAGGTAAAGCTGGAAACAGATGTATTGGAGAAGTGCAAAAAACAGTATTTTTTCCCGTTTTCCACAGTAGCGGCATCCCCGGACGGAAGCGGGTGGTATTGTATGCCAAAAGCAGGCGACCGCGTTCGTATTTTTTTCCCGACAGATGACGAGAGCGAAGGGTATGCGATTGCCAATATTATGGGGGAATCTGCGCCGGCGCAGGGAAGCTCCATGGAAAATCCTGATGCAAAGGACATTACAATGCCGGACGGCAAGGCCGTCAGATTCGTTTCAGGAGGAATTCAGCTTGCGGTAGGAGAAGATAAAGGAACAGTTACCCTGACAAATGACGGAAAAGCAGAAATCCGGACAGACGAGGAGATTGTAATCAGCGCGGCAGAAACAGTGTACTTCACAACGGAAGGGACAATGGAAATGACAGCAGGGACACAGATACAGATTATCAGTGATGCAGGAGGCAGTATGTGCATGACCGGAGACACAGTGCAGATTCAGGCGTCTTCCATTGAGAATAATTAACGGAGGTGTGCGGTGTACAGCTTACACGATATTAATGTAACAGGATTCCCTATAAACGAATTGCTGGAATGTGAGATTGAATCCCGGATAGGTGAGCACAGTACGCTTTCGCTGCTTGCTTATGCAGAGGGGGAGGATGTGCTTTATGAACTGCCAGACTGCCAGGAGATAACCATATGCCTGGGGAAAGAAGCGGAAAGGAGAATCCTTTTTTCCGGTATCGTGACGAATGTGCAGATGTCAGAGCAGGGGCAGATGAAAACAGTTCAGGTCAAGGCAAAAAGCCGGAGCTGGCTTATGGACCGGACGAAATATTCCCGCTCTTTTCAGGATACGAAAATGACATACAGGGCTCTGGTAAAAGAAGTGCTTGATTATTATAAAGAGGAAGGCAGTGAAGAAGAGCAATGTGACATAATCTGCCAGGGAGCGGATCAGGAGACAGGAAGCCTGTACATCCAATATGAAGAGACGGATTGGGAATTCCTGAAAAGGGTGCTTTCCGTGGCAGGGTTGGCTGTTACACCGGACAGCCGGCAGGATAAGCTAAAGCTGTATGTCGGCGTGCCGGAACTTGCGGAGGAGGAAATGTCCTGCCATGTATTGGAAATAGACAAGGATATGGGGTCTTACTATCTTTTGAAGGCAAACGGGCGGGATGTCCGCGCGGCAGATTTTACCCGCTACCGGATTGCATCCGGACAGACGCTGGGGGTATTTGAGACCGTTTCCATACAGGGAAGAAAGCTGACGGTATTTTCCAGCAGATATATTTTTAAGAATCAGGAGATGCTGGGCATTTATGGCCTGCAAAGTCCTCTGGGACTGAAACGGGCTGCCTCCTATCCCATGCATCTGATCGGCGTGGCCCTGACGGGAAAGGTGCTCCATGTGTCTGGCACAAAAATACAGGCTGCGCTTGAAATTGACAAGAGCCATGTGGAGAGGGCAGTATTCTGGTTTCCTTTCTCAACCCTGTCAGCTTCCCCGGATGGGAGCGGGTGGTATTGTATGCCGGAAGAAGGGGACGACGTGCGCATTTATTTTCCTTCCAAGCAGGAAAAGGAGGCTGTGGCGCTCAGCGCTGTCAGCAGCTATGATGCTTCCCAGGCAGGCGGAGAGGACAGGATGAGTGACCCAAACAGCCGGTATCTGAGGACAAAAGCGGGGCAGGAACTGGCACTGGCGCCGGATCATATCAAGCTTTCCTGCGGGAAAAAGGCATCCTCGGTAATGATTGATACAGATGGAAAGGTTACGGTACAGGCGCAGACTATGGTACAGGCAACTGCAGAAACCAGCGTGACCCTTTATGCTGAGGAAGAAATCAATATTCATGTAAAAGAGCAGTTTGTCGCCCAGAGTACAGATGGCGGACAGATTATCTTTGACAGCGGAAATATCTATATCAGAGGCACACAGGTTAACTTTGATTAATTAGTATTGGAGGCGGACGCAGATGGAAAGAGAGACGGCTTTGCAAAGCTACCGGGAGGCGGTATCCGGGAAGATAGAGGATTTTCGCAGCAATATGGAAAAACATCTTCTGGAGCATGCCGAATATCTGGAAAATATGGTGAAATCAGGCATGGATCTTTTGGGGGAACAGATGAAAAAGCAGGAAAAAGAGTATGTCTGCTTTTTGTATAGTTCTGTGCTGAAGACAGACCTGATTGCTGGTAAGTATCGCATTTTCTTCCATGGTCTTGACATGCGATGGTATCTGGATGAGGAGCCCGCGGAGGTGTATGTGGATGCGGCAGAATTATTTGAGCCGCTTGACCGTCTGCGTAATGCGCTGGAAGAGGCAGACAGCGGTTATGGGGGAGCCGTAAGCAGCTATGATATTCAAAACCTGCTCTTTGAAGAGCTGCCGCTCATGGACAGCATGATCTGTCAGATCCTCCGTTACCGTCTGCGTGACTGGGAAACAAAGGGGATTTTTGATAAAGTGGCCCACTCGCCCTATTGGCTCTTAAAGTGGGGGGAATACCGTGACAGGGCGGAATTCCTGCTCCAGACAGACCGTGTGGAAAAGCCTGACTCGGCATGGAAGGAAGAATTGAAGAAAGCAGCGCACGATCCCGAAAAGATGGTGTTCAGCTATTGGTACAAAGGGAAATGCCAGGGGAAAAATCCACAGAATCTGGATATGCGGTTTATTACCTTCGAGGACTGCAAGGTGCAGGATGTAAAGTTTGAAAACTGTAACATGGAAGGAAGCCGGTTTCCCCAAAGCAGGATCAGCGGGTGCAGTTTTGAAGGCTGCAATTTAAGCGGTGCGGACTTCAGAAACTGTAGTTTTGAAAATACATCCTTTGCGGGAGCGGAGCTTACAGCAGCTGTTTTTCCGGCAGAGAGCATTCCTTTTCTGGAGATCAGCGCACAGCAGCTCCAGTCGGTTCAGATATACAGGGAGGAACAGGCATGAGATATTTTTTCATCCAGCAGGACAAGGAACTGCCCTGTGCGATCCAGTACCGGGATTTTGACATCAACGGAGGGCGTCATGTGTTCTCAAAACAAGATGCAGGGCGGCTGAACGACAGCGTCGTTTTGTACCTGAAAGGAAGCGGAAGAGAAGCCAGATGGGATTTCCTGCAGTGTCCGGTGACAATGTTTGACGAGCGGTTCAGGGATATTCTGGAGGCGTATGAGCCGGGGCTCTTTTTTCAGGAGGTAGTCCTGATCCACAAGGAAAATGCCCTGCAGTATCAATATGTACATACCCTCATGGAGCAGGTGGATGCCGTCTCGGATAAAACCGAATATTATCCGAACGGAACTGTGAAACGGCTGGTTTTGGATTCTTCCAAGATTGGCAGGCATAATCTGTTCCTGCTGGGAGGGAGCCACAGAAAAGATCCGATTGTCAGTCTCGCACTGGCGGAAAGCCTGCTGCGCCGGCAGTCGATCGGGATCTGCCTTGAAGAAGTGGAGGTGGATTATAAAAATGAAACGGAGATCAAAGACCCTGCAGGAGTATGCACCCGTTACGAGTATGACATCTTAGGCAGGCGGAGCCGTATTTATAACGATGAGGGGCTGGAAGTGCGCTACGGCTATGACGCACTGAACCGTATCAGCAGAATCCATTATGGCAACGGCGTGGAAACTGCCTATGCCTATGATGGCGACGGCAATATCAGCAGGTTAGAAACCAAGGCAGGAGAAAAAGTTCTGCTCTCCTTTGCATACCAGTATGACGGCAACGGGAACCGTACAGCGAAGGCAGGTACACAGGCAGGACTTGGTGGCATTACTGTTGGGAATAATACCTTGGATATTTCCTATAGCTATGACATTCGGGGACAGCTTTTGGAAGAACGCAGGAACGGCGGTTCTGTTTCTTATGCCTATGACAAGGCGGGAAACAGGATCAGGAAGACAGACGCCAAAGGCGCAACCCTATACCGGTTTAACGGGAAAAATCAGCTGATTGAAACAGAAAATAATAATAGCAAAAATCAGTTTACATATGACAGACAGGGCGGTATAGTAGAAGAGAAGAACGTTGCGGGTATTCGGCTGTTCTCCTATAACAGCCGCCACCAGCAGACAAAAGTGGAGACTGAGAACGGCAGTGTGCAGGAGAACCTTTATGATGTAGCGAATCTGCGCTTTGAACTGTTGGAGAACGGCAGGCGCACAGGGTTTGTATATCACAACGGCGAGCTTCTGCATGAGGAAGGAGGGGATGAAAGCCAGACAAGCTATCATTTAGGGGCAGGGATTGATGCACTGCAAAGAGGGCAGGATCTGTCTTATTACCACCGTGATGAGCAGTTTAGCACGGCATTCATTACAGGTGCAGACAGGGAAATCCAAAACAGCTACCTTTATGATGCCTTTGGCGATGAATTAGAGGTAAAGGAACAACTCCAAAACCGAATCCGTTATACAGGGCAGCAGTATGATGACCTGACAGTGCAGTATTATCTGCGTGCAAGGTACTATAATCCTGTGCTTGGGCGGTTTATGCAGGAGGATGTGTACCAGGGTGATGGACTGAATCTGTATGCGTACTGTGGGAATAATCCAGTAGTGTATTATGATCCGAGCGGATATGCAAAAGCACCACAACAGTCAGGAGATGGATGTCCACCAAATGGAAAAGTTGCAGAGAACGAAAACGATAAGGGGGATTATTATCAAGATAGCAATGGAGATTGGCATAGACCAAACGGCGAATATGCATCAAATGCAGAAGTAGGTCTACCAGAACCGCAAAGTCATACAGGAGGAGAGAGAGGAGGAAGATTAGGAAGTCCAGAAACGAGGGCGCAGAATGGTGAAATAGCCACATATTTAGAAGAAAATGGATATACAATTACAGGCGGTGGAAATAGATTGCCAGAAGAATATTTACCTGGTGTAGATGGTGGAAATAAAGGAAGCAATTATATAGATGTCACAGCACAGAAAGGAGATGAAACCATTAGAATTAACACAGTAGATACATATGCCGATGGAACGCCTACTGCTCGAGAATTGAATGCTGCAAACTCGATAATGGAAAAAATAGATGGGGTACTTATTTTGATTCCTAAAGGTGCGGGCACAGGAGATTTGCCTAATAGGATTAACTGATTTGCAAAAGGCATAATCTTTTAGTAGCTCAAGATAAAATGTGTCTCAAGATACGTGTTGAACGTTCGCCATTTTTCGTGAAATAAATGGTTGTGAAAAGAGTTTTTGGGGGGATTCCCCCCCCCCCCAACTCTTGGAAATCTTGTCAGAAGCTAAATTAAATGGATAATTCACTTTCTAACAAAGCCTACATGGCGGATATTTCAATGTGTAAAATTTCTGCAAATTGAGGTTTTAATAAAAATCTGCAGATACGAAATAAAATGTAACTATTTGAAATTTGTTCTACATAAAGTTTTCATATAAAAATAGGAGGAGAGTATAGAGAAAAGACATGAGTAAAACTTTGTATTTTTTTATGAATAAAGATGATTTAATGAATATGTCAGGTATAATAGAAAAGCAAATAGATGTGGCCTATATAAGAAATAAAGCATATCATCAAACAAGCATCAAAGGATTTGGATCGATAACAGATTTTCCTGACTTAGGGTTAAATATTTCTGGAAATCAGCAGAATGAAAGTTATATTGTTATTGAAAAAAAATGTAATATTAATTGGAGAAAAGTAAAACAAAAAAATAATGATTATAGGTATTTTGTGGATCAAGCTGAGAATCCTGATTCAATTGTATTCTGGCCAGGAGGATTTTATAATAAGGAGAATTTAATATGTGGTCATATAGGTACTATAAGCGATACTGATGAATCGAAAAAGATATTTAAGTGTTTTGAAAAAAGCATTAAAAAAATATGTAGTGAAAAGCAAGGAAGATATTATTATAGTGAAAATGTAAAAGCAATGAAAAATGTTAGACTTATAACAATGAATATTAGAGAACCATTAATTTATGATATATGTATTAAGTAATATTTTAAAGATGGCATGTTGACTTGTGTAAAATATCAATTAGGGTGCTGGGATTGACGCATTCCAAAGGGGGCAGGATTTGTCTTATTACCACCGTGATGAGCAGTTTAGCACGGCATTTATTACAGGCAGGGATGGGAAATCCAGAACAACTACATTTATGCTGCCTTTGGCGCTGAGTCAGAGACAAATGAACAATTCTCGAACCGTATCCGTTATACAGGTCAGCAATATGATGAACTGACTGAACAGTACTATCTACGTGCAAGGTACTATAATCCTGTACTTGGGCGGTTTATGCAGGAGGATGTATACCAAGGTGACGGATTGAATCTGTATGCATACTGTGAGAATAATCCAGTGGTGTATTATGATTCAAGTGGATATACAACACAAGCTGCGCAGCCAACATGCCCACCTACGTCTAATGTTGCCAATGGCAATGAGGAAAATAAGTATCCAGAAAGGACGCCCGAGGCACAGGCAGAGGCGCAAAAAGTAATAGATGCGAGAAATGAAATTGTGGCATCTGGAGAGAGTACAGTTAGTGCCCGTGCAGCAGCGGTATTTACTCATGAAGACGGTACAGTATCTGTTGGAGTAAGTGGTTCTCCAAATGGGCGAGGAGGTCTAGTGGACTTTGCTGAGACATTGCAAGATACATTAAACGAGGATGCAGGATATGATAAATATACAGTTTCAGGAATAGTAGATAAGGAATTATATTCACAAATAGAGGTTCCACCACAGGGTGGAGGATGTCCTCGAGGAGTATGCGCTGAGCCCAAAGCGGCTACGGCGGCACATTATAACGATAGCCCTATAACGGGAATGGATGTAAGGTATTTTGATGAAACAAGTAACCCATATCCACTTATAAATGCAAATTCTCCTAATCAGATGGAGTTTTGTAATACATGCAAAAGCAACGAAGAGGTGATTATGAATTATGCCAATAACAATCAACAATAAATCAATACCATTACAGGGAGATGAAAAAACACTTATACAAAGATTAAGAAATTATATTGATCCAGTTGATAAAGGCTGGTTTAATAGATTGCAGCCAGCCAATGAAGGACAGATTGATGAATTAAAACAACAACTGGAACTAAATAAGGCAGGAATAGAGTTGCCGTTGGTATATACAGAATTCTTGCGTCATGCAGGAGAAGGTGCTGGAGGATTATTTCTTCCAACTCTTCGTGCCGAAATGTCTGTTTCCTCTTTGATTTCTTGTAGAGTAAAACTACAAATCAATCAGGAGGAACGTAATGCACCCTATTATTTTACTTTTTTGATGGACGATTTGGGTATCTGCTATACAATGGATCTTGATTATCAATTTCCTAAAATATCTTTGGAGGAAGACTATCCTGTTAGTGCGAATTTTGAAAATTTTGTTCTGCAAAGTGCTGTAAAATGTTATGAGAACAAATATTATACACAGAGAATAAATTTTAGTGCAAGTATTAATGCTCTTAGTAATTCAGAGGTAGGAAAAAAAGGCCTTGATTTATTTGAATTTGTAAATGATGCATTAGAAATGTATCATTTACAAAAGGCATGGTTTAACGATGAATATTTTTATTTTGCTTACTCAAATAAATGGTCGATTTTCTTGGATCGTAGCGGTGGAGGTTTTTGGGGAGGTGTTTTTTTAGATGAATTACAAATTGGAAAGGATATAGGAAGAGTACTATCATCTAAAGCAGGTGCTCATATCTATATAAATGGGAATACTAATCCTACAGCTTTACAGGGAGATTAATATTATTAGAATGTTGTGTTTTATAATGTAGAAATAATAACTGTACATATCATGTTTTGCCAGTAGAAAATAGAGTAAATAAGCATGAGCACAATTAAAAAATATCAGAATACAATGGAAGAAATAATGCTTGATTTGCGTTTTCTGCGTGGATTAGATGAAAAAATGTTTGTTTATGTCGGGATCTTTTAAAAGAAATAATTGATGAACTGAAAGACAGTGAATGAAAACCCTAATCCCCCCCAGCTATGCTGGGGAGAATAGAGTAAGCGGGGGCGTAGAAGATGGTATAATAAAGCCTCCACAGCTATGACGCAAACGGCAACCTGACCAGGATCACCACGCCGAAAGGCTTTGTGATCCACAGAAGTTATGATGCGGACGACCGCCTGACGGAAGAATGGGTCACGGTCAGAAGGAGCGGCATTGACAGGCGGGTGCAGTATGCATATGACGAGGCCGGAAACATCCTGAAGAGCACAATCCTAGGCACAGACGGGGAGCGTCTGGAAACAGGTTTCTGCTATGACCTGAAAGACCGCCTGACCCACAGGACAAATCCCAGCGGCGCCGTCCTGCGCTATCTCTATGACCGGAATGATGAGCTTTCCAAAGCAGTCAGCCCATATGCCTATGAGCAGGACGGCAATAACGGAGCGGGAACGGCCTATGCCTATGACAGCCGAGGCAACCGAATCCGCGTCACGAACGCTTTGGGAGAAACCGTACAGGAACTGTCCTACAACCTGCAGAATCAGCCTGTCATGCAGAGAGACGCCTTTGGAAACGAGACAGAGTATTCCTATGGTCTGGATGGAAAGATTAATGATGTACGGCGCGGAAATGTAAATGAAACAGAACGTCGCACGCTTCAGCAATATGAGTACAACGCCAGAGGGCAGATCATCGGCATCGTGGACGGTAACCGGAATCCCATTTCCTATGACGTGGACAGCTGGGGGCGTATCACTGGCGTTGGATTTGCAGACGGCGTAAAGGAAGGCTATGAGTATACCCCCGCTGGGCAGGTCAGCAGAACCACAGACGGAAATGGCAATACAGTACAGTACCGTTATAACAGTTTCGGCAGGGTAAGCGAGCGAATAGACCAGCTCGGATACACAGAGACATTCCAGTATGACGAGGAAGGCAACCTGTCCCTGCACATTGACAGGGATGGCAGGCGGCTGCAGCGTGAATGCAACGTATTCGGTAAGCCGGTATATGAGAAAGCCACGGATGCAGAAGGTAACAATCCCAATATCAGTACATGGCATTATGACAGCCTCGGGAGGGTTACCCATGCCATCTGTGACGGCCACTCGTATGAATACATATATGACGAATACGGAAACCTGAAAGAAAAGCGTTCCAGCGGGAGACGCTTGGTTTCCTATGCCTATGACAAAGCGGGGCAGATTATGGAGATTATAGACCCTGCAGGGGTATGCACCCGCTATGAGTATGACATCTTAGGGCGCAGAAGTCGTATCTATAATGATGATGGACTGGAAGTATGCTACGGATATGATGTCCTAAACCGTATCAGCCATATCCGCTATGGCAACGGCGTGGAAACGGTCTATACCTATGATGGGGACGGAAATCTCAGCAGCCTGGAGACGAAAGCAGGGGAAAACATCCTGCTCTCCTTTGCGTACCAATATGACGGCAATGGAAATCGGACGGTGAAGACAGGCATACAGGCAGGCGCGGCATTAGGTGGCATCACTTCCGAAATCACCGCAGGGAATAATGCGCTGGACATCTCCTACCGCTATGATGTCAGGGGGCAACTTCTGGAAGAGAAGCGGAATGGTGCTTCTGTTTCTTATGCCTATGACAAGGCGGGAAACCGAATCAGGAAGACAGATGCCAAGGGCGCGACCCTATATCGGTTTAATGGGAAAAACCAGCTTATCGAAACAGAAGATAGTGAGGGCAAATATCAGTTTACATATGACAGGCAGGGTGGTATAGTAGAAGAGAAGAACGCTGCGGGTATTCGGCTGTTCTCTTATAACAGCCGTCACCAGCAGACAAAGGTAGAAACTGAGAACGGCAGTGTGCAGGAGAACCGTTATGACGTGGAAAGCCTGCGGTTTGAACTGCTGGAGAACGGCAGGCGCACAGGGTTTGTATACCACAACGGCGAACTTCTGCATGAGGAAGGGAGGACTGGACAAGAATCAAACCAACAGACCAGTTACCATTTAGGTGCAGGGATTGACGCACTTCAAAGAGGGCAGGACCTGTCTTACTACCACAGGGATGAGCAGCTCAGCACCGCATTCATTACAAGCACAGAAGGGGAAATTCAGAACAGCTACCTTTATGATGCCTTTGGCGCGGGGTTAGAGACAGATGAACAATTCCAGAACCGTATCCGTTATACGGGTCAGCAGTATGATGAGCTGACAGGGCAGTATTATCTGCGGGCAAGGTATTATAATCCTGTGCTTGGACGGTTTATGCAGGAGGATGCGTATCAGGGCGACGGGCTGAATCTGTATGCGTACTGTGGGAATAATCCAGTGATGTATAGTGACCCTAGTGGATATGCCAAAAAGAAAAAATGTGTAGAGGAAAACCATGGAGAAAATGAACATGATGGAGAATCACCAGCTTTAACAACTAGTCCATATAATCCTGATGCTGTCGAACAAAGAATCAAGCCAGACTACAAACCCAATCCGGCACATGATTCACATTCTAGCAATTATAACACACACAAAACACCAGAACCATTAGATGCATCCAGCGTATATGGTGATGCGGTTAGAGGAGGTATGGGTGAATGGTATGGAGTCAATGAGAAAGGAGAAATTTATCAGTTCTTTTATGACAATGATGACGGTGTACATTTTGCCGGTATAATTACAAAGTCAGATTTACTAAATAAAAATTCTTCAATATTAAGTTTATTAGGTTTATCTCCGAAAGGGAAATAAAAATGAAACACAATAATATTATTATAGGTAAAAAGAATCAATTTGCTATTCAATATAGCATCGAGCAAACAAAAAAACCATATATTTGGGGGCATATATGTTATTGGATACAGGGGATGATGATAGGCGATATCACGCATACAACAATATTAAGCGATGTTTTTGTGTTTTTGCCTAGAATTGTTCATGATAATGGAAATAGATTTCATGAGTTGTTTTATAAAATGAATAAAGATAAAGCATTCTATTTCTTAAGTGGTCAAGCATTTGTAGACAACCCCAAATATGAGGAGCAAGCTATAGCTGAAACATGGGCTAGATTCAGTATTGAAATTGGTCTCGATGTTTTTTCAGGTACTATAGTGAAACTTATAGAAAATGAATCTGAAGCAAGAATAATATATTCTTTTGATGGAAAAAAAGTATATGATTTATTTTTGAAAAAAGGAATTGTGGACGATGTTTTTGAACAATTTTTAGAGCAATTTAATTGTATTAGTAGAAATTTTAATTAATTGTGTGATTAGTTTGGTTTATCTGTAGGGGACGATCAGCGTACCGTTCAGTAATATGAGTACAACGCCAGAGGGCAGATCATCGGCATCATGGACGGCTGCCAAAATCCCATTTCCTATGATGTGGACAGCTGGAGCCGCATCACCTGCGTAAGCTTTGCGGACGGCGTAAAGGAAGGGTATGAATATACCCCTGCCGGCCAGGTCAGCAGGACCATAGACGGAAACGGCAATTCGGTACAGTACCGCTACAACAGCTTGGGTAAGGTCAGCGAGCGAATTGACCAGCTCGGGTACAGCGAGACCTTCCAGTATGATGAGGAGGGCAATCTGTCCCTGCATATTGACAGGGACGGCAGAAGGCTGCAGCGTGACTGCAATGTTTTCGGAAAGCCTGTGTATGAGAAAGCAACGGATGCGGAAGGGAACAACCCCAACATCAGCACCTGGCACTATGACAGTCTGGGAAGGGTCATCCGTGCAGTCTGCGACGGGCATTCCTATGAGTATGTTTATGATGCACAGGGAAATCTGAAAGAGAAGCGTTCCAGCGGGAGACGCTTAGTTTCCTATGCCTATGACAGGATGGGACAGGTAACGGAGATAAAAGACCCGGCCGGGGTATGCACACGTTACGAGTATGACATCCTGGGCAGACGGAGCCGTATTTACAACGATGAGGGGCTGGAAGTGTGTTACGGATATGATGCCTTAAACCGCATCAGCCATATCCGCTATGGAAACGGTGTAGAGACGGCCTATGCCTATGACGGGGACGGAAATATCAGCAGTTTGGAGACAAAAGCAGGAGAAAACATACTGCTCTCCTTTGCGTACCAGTATGATGGCAATGGGAACCGGACGGTGAAGACAGGTACACAGGCAGGAGAGGCATTAGGTGGCATCACATCTGGAATCACTGTGGGAAATAACGCACTGGATATCTCCTACCGCTATGACATCAGGGGGCAGCTTTTAGAGGAGCGGAGAAATGGCACTTCTGCTTCCTATGCCTATGACAAGGCAGGAAATAGGATCAGGAAGACAGATTCCAAAGGAACGATACTGTACCGATTTAATAGCAAAAACCAGCTGACCGAGACAGAAAATAATGAGAGCAAAAATCAGTTTACATATGACAGGCAGGGCGGTATAGTAGAAGAAAAGAACGCTAGTGGTATCCGACTATTCGCTTATAACAGCCGCCACCAGCAGACAAAGGTGGAGACTGAGAACGGTAATGTGCAGGAGAACCTTTATGATGTGGAAAATCTGCGTTTTGAACTGCTGGAGAACGGCAGGCGTACCAGCTTTGTCTACCACAATGGCGAACTTTTGCATGAGGAAGGAGGAATTGAACAAGATTTAAGCGGGCAGACCAGTTACCACTTGGGGGCAGGGATTGACGCGCTCCAGAGGGGGCATGAACTGTCCTACTACCACAGGGTCGAGCAGCTCAGTACTGCATTTATTACGGGCAGCGATGGAGAAACCCAAAACAGCTACTTGTATGATGCCTTTGGCGCGGAGTTAGAGGCAGATGAACAATTCCAGAACCGAATCCGTTATACGGGTCAGCAGTATGATGACCTGACAGGGCAGTATTATCTGCGTGCAAGGTACTATAATCCTGTGCTTGGGCGATTTATGCAGGAGGATGTGTACCAGGGTGATGGCCTGAATTTGTATGCATACTGTGGGAATAATCCGATGGTGTACCATGATCCGAGTGGATATGCGAACGCTTCGCAACAGTCAGGAAATACTTGTCCGCCAGATGCTCAGTTTGGCAAGGCTGATAATACAGACAATGTCGATGAACCAGCTACTCATACTTACTATACAGTTCAAAACGAGTCAGATGCAGAAAGACTACGCGGAGATGGTACGCCATGGCCGACAGAGGGAACTAGAGCAAATCTGGGAGAAGGTGTCTATGCATGGGGCAATATGGATGATGCACAAAACTACTTAGAAAGAAAGCAGGGAAGAACCTCCGAACCTTTGTCAATATTACAATTTAATGTAAATGATAATGATTTAAGTAATATGAAAACTTTAGATACTAGGAATATGAGTGATGCCCAACGTGAGAGTTTCTTTGGTCAATATGGGGTACTCTATGGAGGGGAACCGAATCATGGGTATGATTATATTATTAATAATACGAACCTAGGTGTAGAACACTATTTTAACATAACAGTATTTGATAAACTTCATTTTGAAGGAGGCAAATAAATGGAAAAATATGTATATATATTGATGAAAGGTAGTTGGGGGATAAGTATTGCTATATATGGACAGGTTTTTGATAAAGCATTCTTTACGGATGATATGAGTACTGTATGTGATGGAGTATGTCTTTCATTTTGCAAAGAACCTTTAATCAAAAATGAAGTATTTTGTAAAGAAGATAGAGAATCAATTTTTAAGGCTATTAAAATGGTGGGAGGTAACATAATTTCTAACAGCCCCTTTCACAATAATACTGTTATTCAAATATGTAGTTTGCAATATAGTTTATGCTATTATCAAGAAGAGGCTATGGTGGTAGCGATGCTTAATTGGTGTTCTAAAACCTTTAATTTTGAACTTAGAAACATAGAAAGTAGGTTTGATTATGAAAATAACAAATATATTTTCGATTTAAAAGAATATATTGTCTAGTGTAATGACCTGCTGATATTTAGCATTACTACTACCTCATTAAGAGGCAGTAGTAAATGTAGGATACAGGGAACTGAGCTTTATTCTGGCATCACTGGTTCTAAAATGCCAGTTGACCTTTGCTGCCAGTGTATTTCGTTCCACTTCCCATGCGGACAGCTCACTGCGTAACAGTCCTATTTCTGCGATGCGGCGGCTGAGGCATTGTCTGGTCATGACATTAAGCTCTATTTCGGCGATGTCCAGCCAGCTCCCATGCTTTGGGGTATAATGTATCTCCAGTTTTTTTATAATGCGTCTTGCTTCCTCTGCTGGATATCGTTTATACAGAGAAGCAGGCTTATGGGTGTTGAGATTGTCCATCACAAGGATAATTTTCTCGGCATCCGGATACATGGTGTCTACCAAATACCTGATTTCCTCTGCCCAGTCAACTGCTGTACGGTGTTCACGCACGCTGACATGATGGGTTCCTCCAAGCGGCTCCACGAAAGCAAATATGCTGGCTGTACCATTACGAACATATTCAGGATCTGTTTTCCAGTCACTTCCGGGTATCATTGGCATAGGATCTCTCGTTTCCCCCAAAAGCTGGTATGGCTTTTCGTCCATGCATACGATCGGACGCTTTTCGTCATAGGGAAGTTCGTAAACATCAAGAACATCCTCCATACATGCTATGAATTCCGGGTCTTCTTTTGCCGGGATGCACCAGTAGTCGTTTTTGTGAGGTCGAAGTTTGTTTTTTTTAAGGCTTTGCGGATTGCCTCCCTGCCTACAGGGGTTTCCAGAATCACTTTGGATTCTTCCTCAAGCAGACGGATTGTCCACCGGGAACGCCCTTCTGGAACAGGGCCGCAGGCAAGTTCAATCAGTCGGGCTTCTGTACGCCCGTCAACCTTGCGTCTTGCATTATCTGAATTTACGCTCCTCTTAAATTCAGTAACGGCATCAATGCCGCCATTCATATATTTCGTCACAGTATTGGTGACAGTTGCCATGCAAACGCCATTGGATTTCGCGCTTTGCTCATGGGTTAAAACTTTTCCATGTGCTTCGTCCAGATCAAGGATAATCTGGCATCTGCTGCGGATAGTTTTTGAAGTTTCTTTCTTACAGATAACAGATTTCAGCTTTTTTAATTCTTTTTCTGTAAGATGGATGCTGTACCTTTTTGGTCTTGCCATAGGAATCACCGCCGTTTCTTTTATTATACATCAAAACAGCTGTGATTACCAGAATTATTTGATTAAATATCAGCAGGTCATTACACTAGTATAGCGTTTTTTAATTTACTCGACCTTTTGGGTGATAATGTATCACGGAGGGCTATGAGTATACTTCTGCTGGGCAGGTCAGCAGGACCACAGACGGAAACGGCAATTCGGTACAGTACCGCTACAACAGCCTGGGTAAGGTCAGCGAGCGGATTGACCAGCTCGGGTACAGCGAGACCTTCCAGTATGATGAGGAAGGCAACCTGTCCCTGCATATCGACAGGGACGGCAGAAGGTTGCAGCGGGATTGCAACGTGTTCGGCAAGCCGGTATATGAGAAAGCCACAGATGCGGAAGGGAACCATCCCAACATCAGCACCTGGCACTATGACAGTCTGGGAAGGGTCATCCGTGCAGTCTGCGACGGGCATTCCTATGAGTATATTTATGACGCACAGGGCAACCTGAAAGAAAAGCGTTCCAGCGGAAGACGCTTAGTTTCCTATGCCTATGACAGGATGGGACAGGTAACGGAGATCATAGACCCTGCAGGGGTATGCACCCGCTACGAATATGACATCCTGGGCAGACGGAGCCGCATTTATAACGATGAAGGGCTGGAGGTGCGCTATGGCTATGATGCCTTAAACCGCATCAGCAGAATCCATTATGGCAATGGCGTAGAGACCTCCTATGCCTATGACGGGGACGGAAATATCAGCAGACTGGAGACCAAAGCAGGGGAAACCATCCTGCTCTCCTTTGCGTACCAGTATGATGGCAACGGGAACCGCACAGTGAAGACAGGTACACAGGTAAATGCGGCTATAGGTGGCATTACTTCTGAAATCACTGTGGGGAATAACGCACTGGATATTTCTTACAGTTATGACATTAGGGGACAGCTTTTGGAAGAGCGGCGGAATGGCGTTTCTGTTTCTTATGCCTATGACAAGGCAGGGAACAGGGTAAGAAAGACAGACGCCAAAGGCGCAACCCTATATCGGTTTAATGGGAAAAATCAGCTCATCGAGACAGAAAATAATGAGAGCAAAAATCAGTTTACATATGACAGGCAGGGCGGTATAGTAGAAGAGAAGAACGCTGTGGGTATCTGGCTGTTCTCTTATAACAGCCGCCACCAGCAGACAAAAGTGGAGACTGAGAACGGCAATGTGCAGGAGAACCTTTATGATGTAGAGAATCTGCGCTTTGAACTGCTGGAGAACGGCAGGCGTATCGGCTTTGTCTACCACAATGGAGAACTGCTGCATGAGGAAGGAGGAATTAGACAAGCTTTAAGTGGGCAGACCAGTTATCATTTGGGTGCAGGGATCGAAGCACTGCAAAGAGGGCAGGACCTGTCCTATTACCACAGGGACGAGCAGCTCAGCACCGCATTCATTACCGGCAGAGACGGGGAAATCCAGAACAGCTATCAGTATGATGCCTTTGGTGCCAAAATAGAGACAAATGAACAAGTCCAGAACCGAATCCGCTATACGGGTCAGCAGTATGATGAGCTGACAGGGCAGTATTATCTGCGGGCAAGGTATTATAATCCTGTGCTTGGACGGCTTATGCAGGAGGATGTGTACCATGGTGATGGATTGAATTTGTATGCGTACTGTCATAATAATCCGGTGACATATTATGATCCGAGCGGGTATGCAAGAAAAAAACATTACAGTGTTCAAATACACAGGATGCAGACCCTACAGGTACAGATACTGCCCCTGAAAATAGTAGAGGTGTTGGCGGAAAAGGTTGGCGCGGAGATAAAAATTGGAGAGATGATGTAAATACTATAGGAGAAGGCGGAACGATAGAATCACTCCGTGGATTAGTGCCTACAGAACAAGAAGCAATTAGCTTAATAAATGAGTCGGGTGGAATCGTAAATAGAATAGAAGGTCCACATAATCCACATAATCCACATAATTATAATCATATTAATTATACCACTCCAAGTGGTGGAAAGGGAACAATACAAATTCAATGAATGTGAATGAAACGGAAACAATGGAATTTAAGAGTTTTAAGACGCAGGTTAGTATATTAGACAAATTGGAGGGTATTAGGGAAAGATATATTGAAAAATTTGTGAATAGTACTCATTCGCAATATCAAGAACAAATTCAAAAAAAATACAAATTTCGAGACGGATATTGCTATTTGGGATACTTGTGGGACTATATGAAGGAACCTACGGTTATTGATGAAAACTATATTAAATCAAAGGAAAAAGACATTGGTGATGTATATGTTTTTTGGGATATACATTCATGCGAGAGAATCTTGATCAAAAATTATTGGAAATTTGGGAAAAGAGATATAATAGAACTAAATTTTGATGTCCTGCTAAAAGGAACAATGTATTTACCAGAGGATATTTATATTTTTGATGCTAGCTATATGTGGACAATGGTAATGACACACGAGATTATTAGCGGAAAACGGTATTGTGTAAAATGCGGAAATATTTAGTGTAAATAATTGAACGTAAACGGCAGGACGTTCGTAATTGAACTGTTAAAAAATCACGAAAGTGATATGTTTTCACATATTGTTTAGAATTATAGGCAGTTGTATTGTAAAGAAGTGTTGCATGGGAGGAATAAAAATCACACAGACCACAACGTATTTTGCATCAGTACGAGTATAACGCCAGAGGCCAGATCATCGGCATTGCGGACGGCAACAGAAACCCCGTTTCCTATGATGTGGACAGCTGGGGACGGATCACCGGTGTCAGCTATGTGGACGGCGTAAAGGAGGGCTATGAGTACACCCCTGCCAATCGGATCAGCAGGACAGTGGACAGTAATGGTAGTTCCTGCAGTACCGATACAACGGCTTTGTTAAAGTCTGTGAGTGCGCCGATTAGACAGGCTACGAAGAAATAATTTGATATGCTGCACAAGAAAAACTATATATTAGAACAAATGTAGGATAAAACTTCTCCAGACAGCACATCCTGAACGGAGAAGTTTTATTTTGTCCATGATAATTTCAGATTCCATGTAAAATAAATTACATGAAAGATTCGGAGGTCAGAATGATTATACTGCACTGCGCTACAGCAGAGGAAACAAGTCAAAAAGTGTACGGATATGCCCTCCGAGAAGATGGAAGAGTTTTTATTGTCCAGGAAGATGGGGTAAAAGTTCCGGTAAGGGCAGAAACGGTTATGCCATATCAGGCGTGCCATCGGCTGGAAGATCATATCTCTCTGACAAAGAGGACATTAACGGCATTTCATGAGAAAAAAATATATTATCTGGAGGACATTGAGGAAAGGGGCAGGTCTGTGCTTAAAAGTATCAAGGGGATAGGACCGACAAGACAGAAAGCAATCATGGAAATCATGAATGATGTGTTAAATAGTGAAAAATAGCGAAAAAAAGATATAAAATCGACAAACATAATATGACAAATAAGGTTATAAAAGTGGTTATAAATAAAGGTATAAATGCGGTTATATACGAGTTACTATGAAACGGTTATAATTATGGTTAATAGACAGGAATCGGAGGTCATATTATGGGAATGCATTTTGATAAAGAGATGGTGAATCCTAATATCCCAAGAACCATACGTTTTACGCAACCTCTGTATGATTGGCTGATGCAGGTAAAAGAAAGGGAGAATCTGTCTTTTAATCAGGTAGTTTTACAGTGCTGTAAAAACAGTATGATGGAAGACACTAACGGGGAATTAGCAGGGAATACGGAAGGTAAGCAGGGGAGAACGGATGGACAAGAGGAAATGCAGGGTAGGGATATGTGACGACAGACAGGAAGACATCAGGTTGATTGAAGATGCGTTGAGGAAGGGGATAAAGCGGATAGGGCAGGCGGTCAGTCTGCTTGTCAGTTCTTTTCAAAATGGTGAAGATTTGTATGCGGCTGTCTGCAAGGCGGAGTTTGACTTAATCTTTCTCGATATTGAGATGCCGGGGATGGACGGGTTTGAATTGGCGGAAAAACTCTGCATGGATTGTCCGCAAATATGTCTTGTCTTCGTATCTGTTCATGAGAGTTTTGTTTTTGATGCACAGGAATATTCCCCTCTGTGGTTTGTACGTAAAGGAAATCTGGAATGGGACATGTTCAAGGTTCTGAAAAAGTATTTGCAGATGACAGCGTTTATGGGAGTCAGCTATCGGCTGAAGGAGGGGTTTGGTTTTCGGGAGATTCCGATCAGGGATATTGTATATATTGAAGGCAGCGGTCACAGTTTGGCAATAAAGAAAACGGACGGTGGCTGGCTGAGAAAATACGGCAGCCTGAAATCCATGGAAGAGGAGTTGGAGGGCTGTTATTTTTTGCGTATCCATAAGAACTACCTGGTTAATCAGAAATATGTTAGGGAAGTTGGAAACCGTGAGATATATATGCTGGACGGGAGTGTTCTTGAAATGGGCAGAGACAGGAAGAATGCAGTACGTGAGGCAATGCGGCAGTATGACAGGGAAAGGCGCAGAATGTAACGGACGGAGGGGAAAATATGGATTTCAGTGTATATGTAATCAATGTCATATCTGCAGTCATAGCAGTGGAATACATAGATTACGGGTTTCCGAAGAAATATAGCGGGTTCAGGCGATGGGGAATTTTTGCCGCAGGCTGTGTTGTCTACTTTCTGGTGGTTACGGCACTGAACAGAATCATTGATTTTGAAGGTGTGCTGGGATTTTTCTATGGAGCAGTCCTGGTTGCATATGGCATGAGTGCACTAAAAGGAAGATGGCAGGATTTTGTTGTAGCCGGACTTCTGTGGGTACTTATCGCTATTATAGGCACCTATGGTATTTTCAGTATCATGGGAATCCTTACAGAGAACAGTTTGGCAGAGATGCTGCAGCTGCAGGGGGAACGGCGCATTTATGCGTCGGTGGTCGCTGTAGTGGTGAAGTTTTCCATGGGAAAAATTGCAGCGATATTTTTTAGGAGACGTGACGGCATCTATAAAGAGGAAAACAGGATTGTAGCAAGTGCATTTGTATTTATGACGCTGCTTGCGATGGGGTTGTTCTGGCTGGAGGCAGGAAATCCGGAAAGTTCAGTAAGGTATGTACTGACAATCGGAATACTGTTGGATGAGGTGGGTATTGTCGTATTTTTGGTTCAGCTCTACCAGCGTCTGGGCAGGTATCAGAAAGAAAAAATGGAGGCACAGTATCAGAGGGAGAGAGAGCAGGAAAGATTAGAGGGTCTCATGGACATATACAGAGTCGGCAGGGAGATTAACCACTGGCGCCATGATATGCAGGGAGAATTGGATGTCTTGTACCGTATGCAGAAAAATGGAAAATATGAGGAAGTGGAAACGCATATGGAAAGGCTGTGCAGCGGATTAAAGGATTATCCCGAGCTGCCGCAGCCTACTGGAAACGAAGGATTGGACGCGGCACTAATCAAAATGATTCCCAAATGTAAAGAAAGGGGAATCCGTTTCTGCTATGTAATAATGGGGAAACCGAAGCAAATCGACAGTATTGTATTGGGAAATATTCTGGACAATCTGCTGTGCAATGGGATGGAGGCCTGTCAGGACCTGGAAGGACCAAGGGAAATAGAGCTTGTAATACGGGGCCGCATAGATGGGCTGGAAATCTATCTGGAAAACAGCATTGGGGAGTCTGTATTGGAGAAGAATCCCCGCTTTGCTAGCCGTAAGCAGGAGAAAGAACGGCATGGATTTGGGATGGAAAGCATCTGCCGTATAGTTGAAGAGTGTAAGGGCACTTACGAGTATTGGGAGGAAAAGAAAGAGGACAGGCGGTTCTGCCAGCGCATATATTTGAATTATATACAATCGTAAAAACAGGACAGCCGCCATTTTGTGCGGCTCCTTTTCCGTGTGGGAGACATTTTACGTTGTTTTATGACGGATTATGATAAAATAATTGTTTTTCTGATTCTGGTTGATAAAATTGAGATGAAGATATAACATACGAAAGTTGTTTTACAAAACAAGAGATGTTGGTAGTCGTGTATAGCTTCTGAAAAGGAAGCTTTTTTTCATAGCAGCACAGTTTTATAACAGGGAGCCAAACTACGGACATTAAAAAAAACAGGCAAGTAGTTTTGGCTCTTTTTGTGTTGCATTAAAAAATTTCTGCAGAGGGCCTCCGCTGCACGGATCTGATACCGTAAACAGATTCAATCAGTGGAGAGAAACTATGTGGAAACGAAATGATGGAAAAAGCGAGCCGGATGTTCTTCAGAATCAATTTACTGCATATCTGGCAACAGCAGTCCAACACCGCCGTAATGATTACATACAGCAGATAACCAGACTGCAGCAGACAGAGTATGTGACGGATATGATTGAAGACAGCCAAAAGTATGGTATGGAGAAAGATATATTGTCTGGACTGCCTTTGTCCATGCAGCTGGAGGACAGCGCCCTTATCCATGCACTGAAAGAGGTTAATGAACGGGAACGCCATATATTTTTGGCAAGGGTGCTGGATGAGAGGAGCTTTGAATCGCTTGCAGAGGAAACGGGGCTGGGATATAAGGGGGTTGCGGCAATTTATTACCGGACAATCCAAAAGATCAAAAAGAAGATGAAGGAGATGAAGAAGTGAATTTTAAGGAAATATTGTTACAGGCAAAAGCGGGGCAGGAATCGGCAGTCATTGCCCTTCTGGAGATGTACAAGCCCCTTTTGATAAAGGGGGCAATCGTTGGCGGCAGGTTTGATGAAGACTTGTACCAGGAACTATGTATTACGCTAATCAGGTGTATCAGAATGTTCCGTTTCTAACAAAGCAGAAAAGCGCCGGAGTCACATGCCGGCGCTTTTCTCTTTTATTTTAAGCAATCCTTCTATAGGTGCCGCAATGGTCTTTGCTCTTGATGCGGGGCGGGGCGTAGATGCAGGCTGATCCTCTGTGGAAATTACAGGTTCAGGGGCAGTATCTTCTGATGATGCAGTGGAATCAATGTCAGGAGCTGCATCATTGCCTGCTTCTTCGGTCAGGGGAGCCGTTTCGGCATCTTCAGAAATAGTAGAGACAGGCTCCTCCGTTTCAGGAGGCGTTTCTGCGGTTTCAGTTTTCTTTTTCCTGCCGGAAGTCCGTTTGGGTTTCGTGGGCGGTTCCTCCTCCGCAGAGGCAGGTTCTGCCGGAGCTGTTTCTGATGTGTCAGCGGTTTCCATAGGCTGATCCATGTTGCTGAGAAGTTCATTCAGATCCATGTCATCTGCAGGCTGTGGTGTCTCAGCAGTCTCCGAAAGTGCCGGTTCCTGATCCGTGGTGGTCTCCAGAGCGGAGTCCTGTTCTAATAATTCTTCGTTCTTTGTCATGATTTTCTCCTTCTGCGCACGTCGGTTGTGTATTGGGAAAGTTTGGGCGTGCGCATACAAACTTCCCCTGTGAAAAGCTTATTTTTCCCACTTTAGTCTCACTTGTGATAAAGAGTTTATGTTTAAGACATAATGGAGTCTTTGTCTGTAAGGACAATGCCGGCAGGAGCAGCAGTGTTTTCTGGCGTTGGTGCTGTCGGCACAGACGCCGCTTTTTCTGCCGGTGTAGGACTTGTCTTTTTTGCAGCCGCAGGTTTGGGTTTCCGCCCGCCCGTTTTCTTTGCCGGGGGTTCAGCGGCTTCCGTATTCCTGTCTGGCGGATTGCTTTTTGCCTCATTTTCCGCCTTTCTCCATTCAGGGATATGTGCGGATGCCTTGCAGGAATGCAGTTTTTGGTATTCGGGATGCTTGGAATAGTCCAGCTTATCCACCTTGAGTATCTTTTTGCCGCGGATGATTACCAGCGCCTTATCAATGGGCAGACGCAGTACTTCGTCCGGGGTCAGCACAGGTCGTTTCCCCACGCCGCTGGTCTCCCTGAATTCAGGGGTGTAGTTGGAAATCCGCCATGTGCCTAACTGTTTGGATTTGCTGGATACAGCTACGCTGGCAAGCCCCGTTCTGGAACTGACAAATTCCGCGGTGAGCTGGTCGGTACAGCCTAAGAAAAGCTGGACATCACAATTTCCCAGTATTTCCTGCCAGAGATTTTGCGGGTAACGGTTCTGCAGTCCCGCCAGATTTTGGAACACGCAGGACATGGAGATATTCCGGGAGCGGATCACGCTCAGACGCCGTGACAGGTCAGGGATAGTGCCGCAGGCGGTCAGTTCCTCGCCAAGCACATGAACAGGCACAGGCAGCTTCCCGCCCTCACAGTGTTTGTCAGCATAACGTACCAGCTTGATAAACACAAAGGAAAGGAACAGGGATGCCAGGAAATCAAAGGTGCTGTCCTGGTCGCTGGTGACAAGGAAATAGGCGCAGGGGGCAGTGCCCGGCAGTTCTAGGTCAATCTCATTATGGGCGGTGATCTTTTTTATCAGTTCAGCCTGAAATACCTGCAGGCGACTGCCTAATCCGATAACCACGCCGCTCCGCACGGTATCCGAAGCCTGCTTGAAAAGACTGTAAGGCGCTTTTGCCGGATGCGTGTTGGGCAGGACTTCAAAGAGGCTGTCCAGGGCGGTTTCGGAATTTAAGGTAAGCAGGCGGTACATCTGCCCGATATTGCGGTTGGCAGGGGGATAGCTTAAATCTACATACAAAGTCAGTGCCTTCAGCAGGTTCATTTCACAGGAATCCCAGAAGTGGTCGCCCTTGCCGTTGCTGTTGGTGTTCTTGATAATGACATCAACAAAGAGCTGGGCCATCAGTTCCTGTCCGCCGATTTCCGCAAGGCAATTCCATGAATCGGAATTTTCAGGCTCCACCAGATTAAATACTTTGACACAGTAATCCTGTTCACGCAGGTATTCGCTGGTCTTCTCATAAAGCTCGGATTTGGGATCGCAGATAATCAGGGATTCCCTGCGTACAACACCCTGCAGGATACGGTTCAGGCAGAAAGAGCGTGTTTTCATGGAGCCGCTGGCACCGTAGACAGCAAGGTTGCTGTTAAGCAGGGTTTTCTCAGGAACGCAGACCGCTTTTCCGTCCAACAATCCTAAAACCGTACCATGGTGGCAGTGCAGGTCACGTATGGGGACAAGTTCCAGAACCTGCGACAGTTCCTTTTGGTCCATCCAGCCTGATGTGCCGTAGGTGCCTTTGGCAGAATAAGTAAAATTCCTGTCCTCGTCATATTCCCCGGTATCGCTGTAGCCCATCCGCATTACCATGACGAGCAGGATACCCAGCAGTCCTATGCAGATAAAAATTCCGTAAATGCCGTAAGGCGGATGGAACACCGCAGAAAGGCAGGCAAGGAAAGAGGGCGACGCCATAACCGGAGAAGTACCGTCACCGGGAAAGCCGCCGCCCTGCTGCCAGAGAGCATAATTGCCGATAAGCTGTGCCAGATACCCGCCCGCATACAGGACAGCGAGAAGGGCAGCAGGAACAGAAACCAGCGTCAGGATCAATTTTCTTTTTTTGATGGGTAAAACCTCCTTTCAAATTTTTCAAAACTTATGGTCTGGAGACGGAGCAGCCCGCCGGCATATTGTGCGTAAGCCTCGGCCTGAAAATCAAAACATATCAGGGTTCCGGTCCTTTCCCTGAGCTGCAGTGCCATAAGAAACCGGTTGACCCGCGGGATGTCAGGCAGGTATCCGAAAAGTACGGGGTTGCCCTCCCTGTCGAGGGCATCATTCTCTATGGAAAAGTCAGGAATCCCTGTTTTCAGGTCCAGTGCGAGAATACGGTCAAGCTCCGCTCTCCGTTTCGTGTCATATAGTAATTTCAGCATCACCTCCCCATGAAAATCATTTGTCAGGTAATAAAAGTGTTCATAATTCCCATCCAAAAGGAAAAAGCACCGGGTATTGCTGTCGGCGCTGGACAGGATCTGATAAAAGGGCTCCATCCCGTTGCCGAAAAGAAGCCCTGATACCTTATCAGTGACAGGCAGGCCGGTGGTCTGTCTGGTGCAGAGTGTCATCTGCAGTAATGCCTGTGCCCGCTGTTCTGCCCGGTAATCCCATTTTGCGCTCTGGGTTCCTATGTTGTAGACAAGGAAGTTGCCAGCAGGAGAAGTCATCACACCTGCCATGCGGGAACCGCGGATTTTGACGGTTTCTATGCCAAGTTCCTTGACTTCCCTGGAGTTATAAAAGGCGGGCGGATGTATGGGCAGAAGTTCAGACACTCCGGGGCTGAATAAATCGGGTTTTTCATCCCGGAATACGGTTACGCCGGCATTTATCATCATTATGTAAATCTCCGCAATCCTGTGGAGCCGCAGCCGGCGGGTAATCTCGCTTTTTAGCATATTGGTGTCGGCATTTCCTGTCAGGTAAAAGGAGAAACGCTCAGGGTTCTCACGCAGCAGGAAAGCCTTGCCTTTTGTTCCAAGCCGGTATCCCCGCAGTTTATCACGGTAGTAGGTTTTCAAGAGCCGTTCCTTTTTTAAGGACCAGATCAGGACATCTTTATAGCTGGCACTGCCGGGAATGCGGTGGAGCAGACAGGCGGGCAGTTCACCACAGATAGCGGTCAGCTCTAACAGCCGGTAGGCTTGTGTGTCCTTTTGCGGATAGAAAGAAATGTCCGCCACAGGTATCACCTCCTTACGTCGGTTTTTACCGAGGCGGCTAAAGACCTCGGTAAATCAGGCAGGTTGCCGCAAAGAAAAAATGTTGTATATATGCGCTTTTTCTGCCGTATTTTCCATATCAGGGAAAAAGGGCCTGCAAAACCCTAAAAATCTGATATGGATTTCAGCTTGTTTTTCCGTTCCGTGAGCCAGTCTGCAAAGTGGTCTTTTCCCATGATATAGATATGGGTGCAGTCCCTATCCCCAAGTTCTGTTGTATTGTAGGCATCACAGAGCAGTCCGCTGTCATCCACCATAACATGAAGAGCAATGGTGTCTAAAAGTTGTTTCTGCTGGAGGTTGTCATAATCCAAAAGGCACCAGTCAGGCATTTCGTGACTATACACATGGGAAATGCAGACCACGCATTCCCGGAAATGCGGCAGGGGCGTATGGGATGCATATTGTTCCAGGGCGGTATGGAGTGGGTCTAATAGGAACAGGCTGCTCTGTTTCGCTTTCTTTTTGGGCAGCAGACGGGGGAGCGTGATCTCCACAATGCCGTTTTCATAGAGAATGTCAATGCCGTGGACCTCCCCAGCCTGTAACAGATATTCCGTTTTTGAAATATCTGTGGTGGCATAGAGGAGATTCCTGAGCTGGCAGGCAATCTTTTCCGCCCGCAGCGCCGCCTCGGTTGACATTGTTTCATAGTTATCCGGATAGCGTTGAATATCGAGGGAATCCATGGCGCAGATATGGTTATTCAGCCGCATGAGGTTTTCCCTGACATCCGCAATCCGGTGTGATATTAGTTTTCGGTCCAATTACAACCCTCCATTCGATTTCTGATAATAATGTATCTGTCCGTCTGTCCCCACGGTGCAGTAACCGGATACGTCAGGAAAGTCCAGTTCTGCAATCTGTGCAGGTTCATCCACCACCATAATGCGGCGGCTGTCATCCGTCCGGGTATGCTGCAGGACACTGGCGACCAGAGCTTCCTGTCCTATGGGAACAGGGATGATTTCATACAGTTCGCCTGCAGCAAAGAAAAGGATGGCGGAGGGGAATTCACTGCAGGAATGATATTCCGCCCTGTCAAGGAAATCCAAAAGTACCCAGACCGCCTGCAGCAGTCCGGGATCCGGTGTCGGACTTTCGTGTCCGGCAGGGAAGTAGTTTCCCGTGTCCGTAGAAAAAATACGCCCCTGCTTTGTCAGGTGGGAGAGCAGGTTTTTAATCTTTTCAGCCTTGCCAAAGAAAAAGCGGAGGAGCTGTCCGCCTGTAATGCCCGGATACATGGATACCAGACGCAGCAGTTCCGCCGCTTCGTTTCCGTAAATGTATGCCCTTGTTTTCAATTAGGTCACCTCCTTGTGTTGATTGCGTAATCTCTACGCAATCCAAACGTATTGCATAAAAAAATACGCGTTGTATGCGTAATCTGTGCGTATATATTATCCGGTGGCTTCCTGTTCGCGCAGGCGGTTCACCAGATTTTTCAATTCACGCCGGTCTGTGGTTATCAGATCCTTTTCCAGAGGGCTTGCCTTAAATTCCACCATGATATTGTTGTTATTGGTGCTGATAAGTCCGCTGCCCCGCTCAAAGTGTGTTACTTCCATGATCTCGGCATCGGACAGGTGCAGGGTGTCCTGTACCCGCGCCGCCTCGTCATCCTCCAGGTTCAGGATGATCTTTGTCTTGGAATTGTTGATGATGCCTTTTCCGAACCGTCCCTCGTCCAGATTGAAAAAGTCGTTTAAGTCTTGGCTGGCACAGATGGCAGAGCCTCCGTAGCCCCGTATGGTCTTAAATATCTCCAGCACAAAATCCCCCGCCAGACGGGTGCCGGTAGTGCCTGCGCCGGATAAAAGCTGCCAGCATTCGTCAATGAATATGGCTTTCTCCTCGGTCCGGTCTTCCTTTGCCCGGTCCCAGACAAAATCAAGGGCAACGAACATTCCCACCGTAAGCAGGTCACCCGTAAGGGAAGAAATGTCGAGCACGGTATATTTATTCTGCAAGGATACATTCGTCTGCTGGTTAAAAGTGCTTGCGGAGCCGTTTACAAGGCGGTTCAGGATATTTGCCAGCCGTTTTGTCTGGGGGTCCTTTTTCAAAATCCCATAAAGGTCTCCAAGGACAGGCATCCTGCGGTACTGCCCCGGTGTTTCAGGGTCTTCCAGACTCTGGTTGTCGTGGGTGATCCCTTTTTCGTTGTAAGTGCGTATGAGGGCTTCATCAAGGAGCTGCCGTTCCTCATGGGTCATATCCGGGATCAGCAGGCTGAAAAAGATATGGAGCCGCTGGATTTTTGCCGCCAGCTCGGATAACTGGATGCCTGGCCCGTCTAACAGTTCATCTATGGTGTGGTCTACACGGCGGATCTCCATGACATTGATGCAGTGGGGGCTTGCAGGGGAAACCTGAATGAATTCCCCGCCCACGTTGGCACAGGCCCGGTGGAACTCATGCCCTTTTAAGGGGGCAATGATAAATATGGGAATCCCTTTCCGACGCATCCGGAGTGCCATAAGCTGCATGGTAAAAGTCTTTCCTGCGCCGCTGGTGCCTAAGATAGCCATATTTGCATTCTTGTATATGGCGGAATCAAAGATGTCCACAATGATGAGGGAACTGTTATATTTGTTCACACCAAGCAGGATTCCGTTATCATCGCACATTTCATAGCTGGTAAAGGGATAGCAGCTTGCGGCGCCGCCTGTCAGGAGATTCCGCCTGCTGCGCTTATAGAGCTTTTTCTCCATGGATACCAGCGGCAGGGAGGACAGGAAAGCTTGCTCTTCCCTGAAGTGGCAGGAGGATGCCTGCATATCCTGGGATAAAAGCAGTTTCTTCATCTCGTTCACTTTCCATTCAAGGTCTTCCACGCTTGCGGCGGTAATGGTAATCAGCAGGTTCAGGAAATAAAAGTCCTCATTGTCCGCCAGGCCCTCCTTTAAGAAATACCCGCTGCGGATAGCGCTGTCTATATCGTCAAAATCGGTGTTCGTGTCGCTGGTATCCTTGATCCTGGAGCGGTTGATGCGGAGCTGCTGTCCTACTTTCTGTATGATCCGCTCTTTCGGTTCCCGCGAGAGGAACATATCCATGTCAATGCCGTCACCGGCGTTTACCAGCAGGCTGAGCCATCCGGCGGGCACCTGCGTTTTATAGCCGTCAGAGGGTATCAGCAGGTAATCGTAATACAGCCCGTCAATGCAGAGGTAGCCGCCATGGGTAAAGTCAATGCTTGCAGGGGCGATAAATTCATTTGTGGGGATGTGGTTCGCATCGGCAGTCCTGCCGGTGGCAGCATATTTTTCCACAATTTCCCTGGCACGCATTGGCAATGGCTTTACGGAGCTTTCGTTACGGCACAGCAGGCTGTAAAGTATCCCGATGGTATGTTCATCTTCCTGATCCGGAATGACAAGTTCATTGCCGCACTGTCTGAGATAGTTTGCCGCAGTGTGGACAGCTCCCTCCAGGGCGGTAACAGCCTCGTTTTCCTCGTCTGAGCGTTTGGTGCTGCTCCAGGGTTCATACTCGAAAATCAGGAAAAAACGTCTGGTTACTGCCTCCCTGGAGCTGATCTGCTGTACGAATTGCAGGTAATCTTCCTGCATGAGTCTGCATTGTTCGTTGGTTTCCTCTGACATTTCCCGCCGCACGGTATCCAGATGGCGGTTGATGTCGGCACGCCTTGTCAATACCTTAAACTGCAGCTTTACGGGGCTTACCTTCAGGTAGGAGATAAAGGAATAGATGATGCTCCTCTGTTCATTCCCGCTGCGCAGCAGGAAGTTGATAGGTATGACTTCCACAATTTTTACAAAACGGTGGTCTTTGGTATAGATGATGCCGTTTGCAATCCTGGTGATGGGCAGGTAATCAGCCACCGGATTTAAGTATTGGAACGCCGGTTCCGGGGAATGCAGGGGCAGACGGGTCTTTTCCCTTGCGTCTTTCAGGGGAGTGCCCCGTTTGCCGGAAGGCTGCTTTTTCCTGGCAGGGTGCAGCTTCTGGCGTATCTCGTAGCCCCTTACTTCATCAAACTCTGCCGGGAAATCGCCTTTTCCACGGCGCTGCTGTTTTGTCTTCCGTGGTTTTGCCGTATGGTCTGCTGCCGGTTTTTCCACGGTCTTTTCACAGGTGGTTCCCTCTGTGCCAAGGACACGGCGGTTCTTCAGGTATTTCAAAAATATGAATAAAAAGGATGAAAGGCTTTCCCCTGAAATACCGATCAGTGCCACCAGTGCGGCAGGCAGTGCCGTAAGGCACAGGATGACAATGCGGGCAGTCAGGCCAAGGGGCAGGCATAAAAGAACCGGCAGTCCGATGGCAGACGCCAGAATGCCGGCCTCGATCACATTTCTTGCCTTGAACAACCCGCCGAAAAAGGTTCCGGTATCTATAAAATTAGGTGGGATGATATAGGTATCGCGCTCACGTTGATGGTTCATGGATAAAATAACCTCGCTTTCATTGCAATTTTATACTGCACATGCAGTATAGCTGTGGTGCGTCATCAGCCGATAATCCAGAAAGGACCTCCGGCGGCGGCACCACGGCTTGCCTCCCTTAAAATCAGGGATAAATCCCAGAGCTGTCCGCTCCTGCTATAGCTGGCGGGGTCAGCCACCAGTATCTTCCCGTTCTGGATACCCCGCAGCACGATAAAATGTCCTGACTTTGTAAAATGCCCCCTGGACATGATCGCCACGACCAGCTTGCCATCTGCCAGAGCATCCAGAATCCTTTGCGGTTCTGAAACGGAACAGCCGGACACGTTCAATCCCCAGTTCCTTGCGGCGGCAGGGATCAGCGCATGGTAAGAGCCGCTGTCCTTGCACCAGTAGCCGTTCCGATAAGACCATTCCGCCATAGCTACAGGGTCAACAGTCTGCCCTGAGAGGGAGGATACGATGATTGCCATGGACGTTGGGCCACATCCGTGGCTCCCGATATGGTCGGTGCCGTAGGGTTTGCCCGCATAACGCTCATCCAACTGGTTATAATAGACCACTTCTGTCACGCCGTCTGTAAAGCGAACATCACCCAGGGAGAGAATGGAGTTTCCATCCCATTCTGTAAGCCCCTGCATCATGCCGTCTTCCAGAAAAAGGCTCAGGTTTTGGGCGTAGGCATCCGCAAGGGCTGCCTGTTCCTCATTTAACATAAAGACCTGCTCCGAGAAATAGGTTTCCCCATTATAGACAAGGGTGTATACCCTCCATTTTTCTGTGACGGACACTTCTTTCCCGGTAGCCGGGTCGGTTTTGATCATTGTCCGTGATTCTTCCGTCTGGGTGTAGGAGTACAGGCGGCTCTGGCCGGTGCGCAGTATGCCTGCCATATCGGAAATGGAAATGCTGGCGTAATCCTCGTTTTTGTAGGCGCAGTACATGGCAATGAACTGGTTGACATTATAAAGAGGATGGTCTGCATAAGGGTTGACGACCTCCATTTCATCGGCATCTGAGGCCGCAAAGTCCGTTTCTATCTGTTTCATGGTATCCTCCAGCCCTCCAGCCATGATCTCGTCTATGATGGAGGTGATCTCTGTCACATTTTCAACAATGGCTGTGTTGTTGTTCAGAATTGGTATATCGAATGTAGCCGTGGAAGAAAAGGCATTCAGTAGTCCGCCAAAGATTACCGCCGGGAGGGATACTACGAATACAACAGGAATCAGCAGCAGGGCAATGATTGCGATTATGATTTTGCCGACCAGCCTGCGGTTTTCCCAGACGGCGCCGGCAACAGCACCATAAGGCCCCCCTGCAGCAGCGCCTTTGGCAGCTCCCGATACGGTTTTGCCTGTTTTTATGGCACCGTGTACCATGTGTGCGGCAGTCCGCCCCGTTTCAAGGGTTTCGGACAGGCCGCTTTTCTGTTCGTTTTCCATAATGATTATCCTTTCCTATACCTGCAAACTTTGGGCCGCAGGCACAAATTTGTGTGTGAAAAATTTATTTTTCACACTCGCTCCCTTCTCTTTGGCGGCTGTGGCAGTTTCTTTACAATGGACTCTTTGTAGGCGATAGAGCCGTCAGGAGCCATGTAAGGAGTCTTGTCCACGGCATCCTGTGCGTACTGCTTGTACCAGGAACTGCCGTCTGCCGCCTGTACGGTGGTATAATTGCCTTCTGGGGCGGCATACTGGGCAGCATGGTACATACCAAAGGCGATCCCCTGGGGATGCTCCTCTGAGGTTTCCGTACCGGTGATGCGCCCGCCGCCAATCTCCACATCCGAAAAGCTGGGAACCTGCAGGGCATTTTCACCCAGAGCGGCATACCCAAGGTAGGACTGGAGCGCTTGGGATGCCTCCAGCCCGCTCATAAAGCCGAGTTCCGCAAGGTTTCCCGTAGCCACGGTTCCTATGACGTTGTTGGCAAAATTACCACCTTTGCTGACAGAGGAAGCATAGATGTGGCTCCCAATCCCACCGCCGGACTTTCCGGAAGAGTGGCTGACATTGGTTTTTGACGAGGCAGTTGCCGACTTTACGGCACTGTTTGTAATGCGGCTGCCCACGATACCGGCAAGACCGCCGGACATAAATCCTTTGGAACCTGTGTTAGTATGGGAGGAAACCTTGCTGTGCCCACCGCCGAAATAATGGCTGGAGAAGTTTTTCAACCCGCCTACACCTCTGGCGGCGATCATGGCCTCCGCCAGCATGGAGCTGCCCGTATGCCCCACGTTGATACCGAGACTCGACATAAAGGAGTCTATTTTCTGGGATACCTTCAGGAATGCAATGGCACAGAGAAACCAGATCAGGACATTACCGGATGCGGTTTCCTTGCCTATGGTATTTATCTGGTTCTGTATCTCACTTTCCGTCATGGCAAAAACGGGCTGGCTGAAAGCGAAACAGAAGACCGCAGCCATGCAGACGGAAAGCATAATCTGCTTGAATCGTTTTGTTTTTTGCATAAATACTCCAATCCGTGCGCTGTGGCGCACCATCATACACCGGAACTTATTCCGTTGTCATAAATCAATCGTTGAATACACATATCTGGTGGGCAGCACCTCTTACAGGGAGAGAGGATTAGCTAAAAAGGCTCCCACCATTGACGTAAACAGCCGCAGGCACCAGGCATTCATAATCAGCAGAAAGACCTGACCGCCGAACATCCTGCACCATGATCTGAAAATATTGGAGGTGGTCTGGGAGGCGCCCATGGAAAAGGCAATCGGTGCAGTGTAAACCAGCACTCCCAGCAGTACATACCTTTCAGCAGCCTCAAAGAGCAGTTTCAGGTAGTTCCATGCCAGTATCAGCACAAGAACCAGTGCAATCAGGGCAACGGCACCATTGGCGCAGACACCTATGATCGTCAGCAGGACAGAATTGAAGCTGGCAAAGTTCAATGCCGGCAGTTCGGAGTCCATGATCCAGTGGTAGGGGGTGCCCCCAATGGCGAGCACCGTGTTGATGATGTCATCGGAAAAGTACGCAAGCAGGATGAAGAGCAGGGAGCGGATACTGAGCTTTACTGGGTCTTCCGCCTCAACACCTGCGCCTAGACCGAAGTTTTTGAACAACTGCCATATCCAGTTCAAAAGGATTAGGCCAATGGCGAGCGCAACAAAAATCTTGTACATGGTCTCTGCTGCAGGGAAATATCGCAGGAAAACAGTCATGTCACAGCCAAGAGCGCCCAAAACAGAAGTAGATACCAAATCAAGGCCATGCATTACCTGTTCTGCAATCCATTCCACAATACCGTCTAATATACCCACACAATCACTCCTTTCTCAGACTTTTTAAGGTCAGGGTGTCGGTGTCCATTTGCCGCCTGAAAAGAACGGTGTGACATAAGCCATGATGAATCCAAGTCCGTTCAGGATTGCCCAGGTGATGCAGATACGCTTCAGCCAGGCGCGGCTTTCGTCAACCGTCCTGCCGCTGCGGGAAAAATTCATCATCAAAAGGGCGACGGAGGCGGTGACAATCGCTGCCACAGTGGAAATCAGGACGATCTGGTTATATACATCCTTCATAATCTCATTGGCCTTCGTCCATACATCCGTAGCAGCATGAGCAGGCGGGCAGTACGCAAGGAGCATGATCGCGGTCAGGACTGCGCAGTAGGCAGCCTTTCCGAAAGGAAAACGGCGGCGCTTTTTCAAAGCCTTACCGCCGTCAGGGTTGTGGGAAACATTCATTTTTTTCAATTTTTTGACCTCCTGTAATTAGTTTTTAAAAAAAACCGCATCCGTGGGGACAGATGTGGCAATGTCCGGCACAGAGCCGGAGGGCATAAAAAAACACCAGCCGGAAAGGGTGGTGTAACGGCCCAAAATGGTTTTGGGTGCATTTTTGAGCATATTCAGTTTAACATACCCGTATTTGCGCGAAAAGAGCAAAACTGTGCCAATTTCGTGCGGAAGTGTGCCAATTATGTGCCAGATAGGAAAGAAATTATGGTAATGACGAAGATGAGCAAAAAACAACAGAAAATGTGGAGAAAAACATGCATTTGATTGACGGTACGGCATAAAAATAGTATGATATAAGTTAAAGAAGTATGATTATGGGAGGTGGATGGAATGGCTACTGCGGAGCAGATTAAAAGTCTGGTAAAAGCTTATGCCGACTGTAATGATGAAAAGTTTAAAACCGTTGTTTTGCAGATTGCGGCGCATGAAGCTAGACTTGGACACGATAATTTAGCGCGTGACTTGAAAAAGCAGATTGACAGGGTTGGAAACAAGAGAGCAAATATTGTACAACTTACTTCTACCAATCCCATGCTTTCATTATCAATGCCCTCTCATGATTTGTCAGAATTAATTGTTTCAGAAGATATCAGTGATAAGATTCAAAGAATTCTGAATGAATATAGGAATAGGAATAGACTTATATCTTACGGATTGACAAATAGAAGAAAGATATTGATAGAAGGAAATCCAGGAACAGGGAAAACCTTAACGGCCTCAATTATTGCATCTGAGCTATCTTTGCCTTTATATACAGTACAAATGGATAAACTTGTCACAAAGTTTATGGGAGAAACAAGCGCAAAGCTTAGGCAGGTATTTGAGAGCATAGAATCAACAATAGGTGTATATCTTTTTGATGAATTTGACGCTATAGGTGCAGACCGAAGCCTTGATAATGAAGTAGGCGAAATGCGGAGAATCCTTAATTCGTTTCTACAGTTTATAGAACAAGATAATTCCGAAAGTATTATTGTAGCAGCGACAAACAGTCAAAAACTTTTGGATCAAGCTTTGTTCAGAAGATTTGATGATGTATTGCACTATACGCTACCTACATCTGTAGAGATTAAGCGTTTATTTGAATATAAGTTAGAATCATATGATAATCACGTTTCAATTTCAAAGAATATGGTGAATGCAGCAGAGGGGCTAAGCCACGCAGAAATTGCAAGAGTCTGTGATGATGCGATAAAGAATTCCATATTAGATGATGAGCCTATTACAAGTAAAGCAGTGATTGCATTATTGAGTGAGAGGCACGACGTATATTCGTGTAAGGAGGCATAAATATAGATGGCAGTAGAAAAAAGGAACATTTTTCTGACACATACAGTTGAAACTATGCCTTATATATCAACATCAAAGCCAATAGGAACAAATTATCCGAAACGTACTGTTGCAGAACATGCGGCATTTATAGAGAAAAAATTGCAAAAATGTTATGCAGATTCATTATCACAGAAGCAGGTGGCAGCAATTCGTTACAAGGAAGGTACTTATCTTGAATTTTCAAGTGCCAAGGGACATGATTTGGCTATCAAGAGTTTAGAAAACCGCCAGACAGGTATACGGTTACTGAATGTTCATGAGGATAAGACGAATTCTGTAATTAAAGCGACAGTATATATTCCTGCTGGGAAGGAAAGCTTTTTTCTCAAGAAAGTTGAAGCATATGCCAATGGGCAAACACGAAAGGGGAATCCTAAAAACAATGATTTGGTTAGCAGTATTGATGATATTAAAGTAGCAATTTTGGATTCTTTTTGGGTAGGAAGTTATGAAAGTATACCAAAGGACGTCCCAGTATGGTGTGAAATTTGGCTCAGATATGATTTTCAGTTTAACAATTCTAAATCCTGGATAGATACAGAAGAAAGCATTACTTCAATATGTTCAGAAAATCAAATACATATTGATGCGAAACATATTATTTTTCCAGAGCGTATCGTAAAAATGGTACATGCAAATGCCGAACAGTTAAAACTTCTAATAGCTGGATGTCCATACATTACAGAAATAAGGCGTGCGCAAGAGGCAACTACTTTTTTTGAAAAACTGTCTAATAGTGAGCAGAAAGAATGGATAAATGAACTGCTTCAGCGGACTGCTTATACAAACGGTAATGTGGCAATTTGCCTGTTGGACACAGGTGTTACGGCATCCCATCCTTTGTTAGCACAAGCAATTGATTTAGATCATGTTCAAGCAGTAAAATCTACATGGGGAGTCGGAGATCACCAAGGCCATGGAACAGAAATGGCGGGCATAGCTTTATTTAAAAATCTAAAAGATGCGTTGACGGGAAAAACTAAAATAGAAGTGCCGCAAAAAATTGAATCAGTAAAAATTTTACCGCCAACAGGTGGAAACGACCCTGATTTATATGGTGCAGTTACAGAGCAAGCCGTTTCATTGGCAGAAATAGCTAATCCATTTGTACATAGGGTTATTTGTATGGCAGTAACTTCACCGGAATATAATACGTTTGACGGAAGCCCAACATCATGGTCTGCGGCATTAGACAGTATTACATCTGGAGCGGATGAAGAAAATGTAAAAAGGCTTTTTGTTGTCAGCGCAGGAAATGTATATCCGGAAGAAGTGAGGAATTCATCATTTCCAGATGCCAATACACTTCATTGTGTTGAAAGTCCCGGTCAGGCATGGAATGCCATTACTGTTGGTGCATATTCAAATGATGTAGACATAACGGATGCGGCTTTTAAGGGATACAGTGCAGTGACAGAAGCAGGAGATATGTCACCATACAATTCTACTTCCGAAACATGGAATAACAAGTGGCCGGTGAAACCAGATGTATTATTTGATGGTGGAAATATGGCCTCTAATGGTGCTGATTATTCAGAGTGTCCTGACTTATCATTGCTGACAACAAATTATAGACCATTGATTAAAAATTTTTCGTCAATATGGGGGACAAGTTCTGCTGCAGCGCAGGCAGCATGGTTTTGTTCACAGTTATTAGCCGAATATCCTGATATGTGGCCCGAAACGGTCAGAGCCTTGATGATTCATTCTGCCACCTGGACCGAACAGATGAAAAGACGGTTTTGTATTGAGGATACAAAAACAAAGGGACGTCATCGGCTTTTAAGAACTTGTGGTTATGGCATTCCTGATTTGGGAAAGGCCATTCAATGTATGAATAATAGTGTAAACATGGTAATCCAAGGGGAGTTGCAACCATATAGCAAAAACAGTATGAATGAAATGCACGTTCACACTTTACCTTGGCCTACGGAGATTTTGAAATCACTTGAGAGTGTAAGTGTTACTTTGAAGGTGACTTTGTCGTATTTTATAGAACCTGGTCCAGGAGAGGTTGGGTGGAAGGATAAGTATCGCTATCCTTCATGCGGGTTAAGATTTGATGTGATTAACTCAAATGAAGATATTGAGGATTTTAAGAAGCGCATTAATGTAAAAATGCGCGGAGACGATAAGAAAGATAAAGGCGAAGGCACCAGTGGAAGTGAGCGCTGGTATTTGGGTTCAGATAATCGCGATGTAGGATCAATACATTCTGATTATTGCGAGTTATCAGCTGCCGAATTATGCGATTGTAATCATATTGCCGTGTTTCCGGTTATTGGATGGTGGAGAGAACGAGGCTACTTGGGCAAGTATGATAGTAAAATTAGGTATTCATTGGTTGTTTCTCTATCTACTCCAAAAGTGGATGTAGATTTTTACACGCCGATTATGACTGAAATTAAAAATGTTATTGAAACAGATATTTAGACAAACAAGGATAAGAAAATAAGAGAATAACAGTGTTGAATACTCAACCGTTATAAAACAAAAATGTGATTATGCAATAAGATCCAACTAAGATCAGAAATAATGTACTTAAGTATTGTTCCTGATATTAGTAGATGTTCTGGATTTAACCATTTCTTAAATAAATATATTTGTTGAGTTTGCTCTTCCTGTCGTTCTAATTCCATTGTAAACCAAAGGCAAGAGAATTTTAAAAGTAAAGAAATCATCTGTGACTCTTTTATTTCATTCATCTTAGAAAATGGAATATGATTGTAGTATTCATATTCAGTTTTATAACAATGCACATAGCATATTTTACTGAAATTAGAATTCATAAACATATAAAAACCTACATTTGAATGATAGTACATATCAACAAATTATGCGCTTGTTAACCCAATGTAATGAAGATCAACTATATGTAATTCTTGCAACGGCAAAAGCATTGTTATCTGTGACGGAGAACTCTATTACCCAAGATAACTACTATGAATAATTTCCCTATGGTACAAAAGATATTTAAAAGGCCCATTTTAAACACTATCCTCTATGTGAAAATGAGCCTTTTAATTTGGCCCTCTATGCCTATTGTCCCCTTTTTGGAAAAAATTTGTCCAGTATATCAATGCTGTCCTTAGAGGTATAGCCCCACAAAATGGAGCTGAGGGCATCTATCGCCTCCTGCCGTTTGCGGTAATAAGTGCGGAAACTGATGTCGCGGATGTAGGGGCGGAGCTTTTCAATGATTTCCTCCACATTGCGAAGCTGCTGGGGTGACAGGAAAGTATAGAACAGCAGCCAATAGTAGGTTTCCCCGTTCTTGTGCTTTGACCGCAGCAGGTCAATGGCATTGTCTAGGAGCTTGAGCATACGGTGGCTCTGCTCAATGCACTCTGCATGGCGCTCAATCGTGCTGCCGGAGAGGTCGGCGCCCGCAAGGTAGACGGAATCCAGAAATTCTTCAATGGAGCTGCCATATTCAATCTCAAACTTATTCCTTACCTGCTGGACAGACAGCTCCAGGCTCCAGACCACATCCCTGTACTTTTTCAACAGTTTCCATGTGTCATGGTACAACGGGTTTTCAGTGTCGATCGCATTATTTTTCTTTTTCATGTAGGTTTCCTCCTGAAATGATTATTTTTTTGTGAGAGCGTAAGCTCAAAGGTGTAAACGGTTTTTCCAGTGCCGCATAGGACAGCAAGCCCCAGGCGGTGTTCCTCTCCTGACTTAGTGTATTTAAAATATCCTTCCCTGCAGACGTCCGATAAAGGATATAACTTATATATGGATTTAGGACACCCAAAACACGATAGCCCTTGTGCGACAAGGATTTCCGACAGTTTTTGGAGTATCTGTTCAATGTGCGCTTTTGAAACGCAAGACAATTCAGGTGAAACGGAGATGCTGTGTTCTGTGGCAGCAGGCGCCTCACAGGGAGCCTCCTTCGGCAGACTGATATTGATATTTAATGTCATGGCAACCTCATCCTTATCTATTAAGACATCTGATATTTGGAACATGGTGGACAGGTAGCCCTGAAGATAGACCACGCTGCCTGTCCGTCCTGGGAAGGTCATCAGGGAAAGGTACTGCAGCCGTTCCAGCTTTTTCAGTACCCTGCCTGCAGTCGCCTTTGATATGCCCCATCTTTTTCCCAGTTCAGTATAGGTTACTAAGGGAGAGCCTGTCCCATTGCGGAGATAGACCACCGGCCCAAGCTCGGAACCCTGTACCTGTTCATCGTTATAGATAGCGGAGAGCCACAGATCCAGTACAATGTCTGTTTCAGAGCAGCGCCCTGAGCTGATAAGCTCCGTTGCAGTGACAAGGGGCAGGAAGAAAAAGCCTGTGTCCTTTTGGCAGGGGCAGTTATAATCCAGAACCGTGTTGTGCTGTTTCCAGTCCCGAATCTTATATTTTATGACCTTGCCGCGGTCAAGAGTGAGATAGGAGATCAGGTGGCGTTTCTGCAAATCCTCCAGAATTTCTATCGCCTGATGCTGGAACCGTGTGCGGAACCATGAACACAGCTCTTTCGCGCTGCATATCCATTCGCCGGGGTAGACCGTGTGGCTGATCCCGTCCAGACGGCGGTAGGAAGTACGGAAATTTGCGTAACTGCAAAGGACCGTGTAATAAAAAAGACCCGAACCTCCGCCGGCGCGAAGATTCGAGTCGTTTATCAATGACTGTATGAATTGCCGGTAGATCCGGCAGCGTGGATAGTCCACGACCTGTTTGATTTGAAGTTCATATTCTGACATTCGCTTCTCCTTGATTTTTGTATTTTTTGCAATTATAATTGGAAGAGACAAGTTGAACGCAGAGCGTTCCAATTTGAGAAAATTGTAAAACTGCTAACATTTTGCTAATAGCAATATGAAATATTATGGATATTGAGAGAGAACAAGACGTGCCGTTGAGTAAAATGAAAGTTCGAAAGTGTTGAATTTACTGCGTTTGGAGAGGTCACATGGACTATGCCGTATCCCGGTGGAAATGGGGAATTTAACTCCTAAGCGATAGGTCGGACGTTCAAGTCGTCTCGGGGACGTATTATAAAAAGCATTGGAATGAAGGCTTTTGCCTTCGGATTCCAATGCTTTTTATTTTGTCTGGTATTACAGATACTGCTCCAAGTCCCTAAGCAGCTCCTCCTCAATGGATATGAGCTTTTTGCAGATATCCTTTGAGGTCTGGTTTGCCGCTTCGTATTGGTTCAGGTATTTGTTGAGTGATTTTATGCCCATATTGCAGCCGTCTGTGAGCAGGTCGGCGACTGTCTTGTCGCTGTTGTCCATTGTCATTTTCATGTTGGTTTTCATCCACGACATGCCCTTAGCCATTAAATTTGGATCTTTTTCATCACTTCCGTATTTTACGAGCAGGGAATGGATTTCGTTGCCAAGCTCTCCGTGGTGCTTCTTGCTTTTTGCAAGCATATCCTTGAGCTCTGAGCTTTTGATTCTGTCCATAACCTCGTCAATTGAAGAAACTGCCATTTTTGTGCCTGAATCACATTCCTTTAACAGGCTTATCGTATCTTTGCTTTCCATTGCTGCGCCTCCTTTTTAGGAGTAGTATGTCCTGCATGGAAAAAATTATTCGGTCTCTTCATTTTCATCTGTTGTTTCACTTAGTTCTGGTGTTTCATCCGCTGTGTCTTCGCCCTGATATTTTTTGGCTTTTCTTTTTTTAATCTGTTTTTTGATTTTCTTGATTATCAGTATTAATATGATGATAACCAGCGCTGCCGCCACGGCGCATATAGCGATAATAAGCGTGAACGATTTAACCTCGACTACGCAGAATATGTCGCTTGTGCCTATCATGTCTACCTGCAGGTATTGTCCGCGAGCCTTGCTTTCAAGCTGTGTCCAGCTGTCGTCGCGGTATGCCCATACCTGCGCGTCTTCATAAGGATTTAAAATTCTTATGGCAAATGCCTCGTCTTCTTTTATGCCCCCGTTTTCAAGGGAAATATCGTAGATTACGTAATTTTTGTCCGCCGCTTCTGCGGGAGGCGCCATATTGCTGAGCTCTACGTTCAATACTGTGTCCGTAGTAAATACCTGTTCTACGAGCGCGTAAGGCTTTTGGTATCCGCTCTCCGTAACATTGTCAGTTTTTTCGCTGCTTTCCACGACTATTACGTTGTCTTTGTATTCACCCTCGATGAAAAGATTGCCTGTCATAACCTTGTCGGAGTAATCTGGCCATACGCCGTAAAAGCCTTCTTTTTCAGGTATGCTTGGATAATTGAGGTGGGCAAGGCTTTCGCCGAATTTCAGCTCCTGTGTGCCGAGGTATGTGTCCTCTATCCTGTATGTAACCTTTAAGTGCCAGAACTCATTCGGAAGTCCTTCTATTGCCAGTAAATCTTCATAAGATATCGGTTCGGCTACGCCTATGTAGCTTACATTGTCTATGCCGTAGAGCTCGTCGCTTACGTAGTAGTTGCCGTAAACCTTTGCCTCCTCGTCGTCATCGTTCTGCGTAATGTCATATGAGGTGATTTGTCCAGCGATAGCGCCTTTCTTGCCGACAGTTGCTTCGGCGTTTACAATTGAGCAGCAATTTTGGAGCGTATCGGCGTAGCCTGCGATGCCGCCCACATTTTTCGCGCCTGAAATGGTGCAGAGCGCGTAGCATCTCTTTATGACCGTAAAGGATTCGCCTGCGATGCCGCCTACAAAGTCGCCCTCCGTGCTTTCTACGCTGCCGTAGCCTTCGCAATCAACTACTATGCCGTGTTTCATATAACCCACGATGCCGCCGGCGCCGTCTTTTTTGGCAGTGATGTAGCCTTCGTTTATACTATTATTTATAATACATTTTGTAATATATCTTTGCCCCACCTTAAAGTCAACGCTGCCTGCCGCGTTGTCCTCGGGATCTTCATCGTCAATTGACATAGAGCCTGCAATACCGCCGATATTTATGTCGCCCTTTATTATGCTGGTATTATTTTTGCAGCTGTCCACTCTGCCTGTGGTCGTCGCTGCGATGTCCTCGTCGGAAACCTCCTCATACAGCTCCTCCGTATCAGTCTCGCTGTAATCGGTAAGTCGGTCGGATAAAATGTTAAATACGACGTTTAGCTGGTCGTTTACCGCCTTGAGGTCATTGTTTACCGCATCTGAATAGTTTGACGCGTCATCATTTAATATCTTAAGGACATCTGATATAGCCTGTAGTTGGTTATGCAAATTTTCCTTGTGGGCGTCAAACGCGTCGCCAAGGGTTGAAAACGCAAGATCCGGCTGTGCGTTTATGTAGTCAACTATGCCCCTTACGCCGTCTGATGCGGATTTTAATGAATCAATCATGCTTTGGACTTCATCAGTCGCCTTGCCGAGATCGTCTTTAACGTCATCTGCCGCCTCGCCTGCATATGGCAGCATTATAGCGCTGATAGTGCTTAGGCTGCTCAGCATTGTTGATGATGCGTCAACCATATTACTAAGTGAGCTTGAAAGATCCAGCAGCGCGTTTTTAACGTTAGCATCATTAAGAGGATTACCTTGGTTTAGCAGAGCGTTTAATTTGTTAATTGACTGATTAACTTGGTCTGATGCCTGCTGTAGGTTATTTGAAGCATCTTCCATATTGTCCATTGCCGCGTCTACGGCTTGACGCCTGTTTTGTTTTGCAAAGTTTATATTTGCGGTGAGCGGCTTACCTGCGGTAACGTCATTGCTTATGTTAAATTCATATGTAGATGAGCTGCCCTGCTTTTTTGATACAGACAAAGCTACGCCTGCACTGTTGGTTACAGTCGGAGTGCCGCTTAAGGCATAGCCTGAGTCGGGAGTGACATTTAATACAATGGTATTGCCGTTTGTCGTTGCCGAGTATGAGGCATCACCTCCGACGGTTGAATTTAATTTAAGCGGTATTACGTCAAAATAAGCAGTTATTTCTACAGATCCGCTTTGCATTTTAAATGAATATGCCTCTCCGTCACGTTCAGAATTGCTTAATGATATTGTAGTATCACCTTGCTTGGCGGAAATTTCAGTCAGTCGGTATCCATTGTCTGCGAGAGGATAAATAAGAATCGTGTCACCTTCTTCAGGTGTTGTGCTTACGCTTGATGTATCTGACTTAATCACCATTATTTTTAAATCGCCATGCTCGGTGGTTTTGGCTGTAATATCACCAATATTAGTTTCGTTTGTCAAATCTTTACTGGCAGGAGAAAAAGTCTTATTACATATAAACTGCCCCATCACCTTAACATTAGCAGCCCTCATAATAAACTCATATTTATTGTCTCCACTGGCAGCAGCAATTTCGACATTATTCCCGTCAGCATCTACGGCTGTCAGCCCGCCTTCCGCAAGCTTATACCCCTCATCAGGCGTAACCGTAACAGTCACAATATCGCCCTCTTTTGGATCTTGCTGGTCACACGAAAGCGTACCGCCCACCGAAGTAATCAAAGCTAACCGCTTATAATCCGTTTCATCAAACGCCGAGCCGTCAATCCTGTCATAAATCTCCAAATCATCTTTAAGCTCTTTGATTTTGTCATTTATGCGTGAAAATCCGTCGCCCGCATTAGATATATTGTCCATTACATTAGGGAGCAGATCAAACACATGCTCAATGCGCCCGCTGATATTCTGCGCCTGAGTAATATTATCGTCGGCAAAATTTTTCATCTGCCCTACAAGCTCATTGCCCGAATCAAGCGCGTTATCGCCAAACACGCTCAAAGTATCAAAGTCATTGCTTATGGCATCTTTGCCCGCGCCTAAATCGTCGAGCGTCTTTTCTATGAGGTCATGGAGCTTGTCGATTGCGTTTTTGAGCGACTCCGCCTCGTTTACCTCGATATAAGGTTCCATCTGCCCGACAATGCCGCCGACGTCCTTTCTGCCGTAAATCGAGCCATAATTTGTACAGAGCGAAACCATGCCCGTCTGTCTGCCGACAATGCCGCCTATATTGTAGCCTGTGTGCTCATAGCCTACCCTGCCGTAGTTTGAGCACCTTGAAATCAGCCCGTCGGAATAGCCCGTGATGCCGCCCGTATCGACGCCGCTGTACAGCGTCAGATCGTCGTCATCTGCGGTTAGACTGGAAATCAGCCCCGTGTCCATAGCGTCGTCTTCCACAACCCATTCGCTGTCGTCATTGATGTTTGAATAGTTTGAGCAGAAGCTGATAGTGCCGTGGTTTGCGCCCGCAATGCCGCCAGTCGTGTAGTAGCCTGTGATATGCCCCTTGACGCTGCAGCCCGTGATAATGCCTGTAGCCTCGTTTATGCCGACAATGCCGCCTATGGTATCGCTGCCGTTTACCGTGCCCTCAAAGCTGCAGTTTTTGATAGTGCCGTGGTTTACGCCGCATATGCTGCCAAGACACTCCTTTTCGTCAGTGCCCGAGATGTCGCCTTTAAGGTTAAGGTTTCTGACTACGCCGCCGTCTTCAATATATCTGAAAAGTCCCGCGACATACCCGTCGCTTTCATTATTGAAGGATATGGTATGGTCTTTGCCGTCAAAAATGCCCGCGAATATCGGAACCATATTAAAGTCAGCGTTTGTAAGGTCAAGGTCGCAGTTCAGCGTGACTATTTTATCTGATGACCACGAGTTTATGGAACAGTTGTTGGCAAATGCGATAAAATCCTCCGCGCTGTTTATCTGTATGTCCGTGTACAGGGTTTCGTCTGCCGCGTTTTCCTCCGCTGCCGCATTTTCTGATTTTGCCGCCGTTACTGTCGGCAGGGGAATCGAGCTGCAGACGAGCGCCGCCGCTAATCCCAAGGATAGGAATTTAAGTCTTTTCATTTCTTATCCTCCTCCTTTTCTTTCTGGAGCAGCTCCTCCAAATCCTCGCCGCCGTCTTCGCGCTGCTCAAGCTTGCCCATATTTACAAAGAGATTTGCGTCGCCGCGCACAAACCCGTGCATCTCGCCGATGACAGTACCGTTAATCTGCCCCTGGATTATGCCGTCAACGCGCATAAGCCCAGAAGTCTTTTCAAGCTTGAGCGGTATGGATACGGCAAATGAGGTCTTGTCGATAATCTTTTCACCGAGCAGCAGAATCTGCGGCAGCACGAACATTACTATTATTATGGAAAGAATAGTGCCGCGCCCGAGGCACTGTCCGATACCGCATATCGCTCCGTCGGAGGACATCTTGCCGATGAAAATGCCCGCAAGCGCAAGCATTGAGCCAGATGTCACGATAGTGGGAAACGCAAAGTTCATAGTCTCGATAATCGCGTCTTTCTTTGGCATCTGGTTTTTAAGCTCCATAAACCGCCCCGAAATAACGATAGCGTAGTCGATATTCGCGCCCATCTGGATAGAGCTTACTATCAGATAGCTCATGAAAAACAGGTTTTTTTGCTGTATCGCGGGAAATGAGAAATTAACCCAAATCGCACCCTGAATAATCAATATCAAAAGTACAGGCATGCCCGCCGACATAAACGTAAACAGAAGCACAACCAAAACGGCGAGGATTGACACCACATTTACCACCGTATTATCCGTCTGGAAGGTCTTGTAAAGGTCGTACTGGCTTGTCGCCTCGCCTGGGATAAGAATAGTGGCGTCTTCATAATACTTATTGGCAATCGTGTGCATTTCGTCAAGGAAGGCAAATGTCTCGTCACCCTCCTCGGGGAGCGTGAGGTACACAAGCATACGGCTGTATTCCTCGCCCTGCAGCTGGTCGAGCGCAATCTGCATCTGAGAGTGCGCGTCTTCAAGCGTATCCATCAAATCGTCCTCGAGCGTGACGTAGCCCTCCTGAACCTCGTCATACAAAAACATGATTATGTCAATCAAAGGTATGCTGTATGTGGAAAGCCCGTTTACAATCTTTGCGTAATTCTCATCATTTACGGCGTATGTCATATAGAGGAGCTCCGCCACCTCGTAATCAAGCTCCAAAAGCTCCGAGAAATCCCTCGCCGTGAGCTTGTCGGTAAGCATATAGCCGTCCATAGCCTCAGTGTTTGCAAGCCCCATCGAGTAATCCACTTCTGGCCGCGCGTCAATCTCCTTTAAGAGCGCCTTTTCCTTGTCGTAGTTGCCCGCTGGGACTACCAGCGCCACCATATTTGACGTGCCAAAGCTCTCCTCTATCATCTCATCGACTATCATGGCGTCGCTTTTTACAGGCGTTTCAAGCATTGAGTAGCCGTACACGTAAGGGCATTTTGATGAAATTATGTATGCGACCACGATAAGCACGAGAAACAGCGGGGGCATGATAAACCTTGTCGCGTAAGCGAATTTGCCGACAAACGGTATTTTGGGGATAAAGCTCTTGTGGTATGTCTTATCCATAGCGTTGCCAAACAGCATGATAAGCCCAGGCATAAGCAGGAATACCGCCAATAAGCTAAGCAGAATAGCCCTGATAAGACAGAGCGCCATATCGCGTCCGATGCCAAACTGCATGAACATCATAGCGATAAGACCGCCGATAGTAGTGAGCGAGCTCGATGAAATCTCAGGGATAGCCTTGCTTAATGCGACTATATCCGCCTCGCGTATCGAGAGCTTTTGATGCTCCTCCTTGTATCTGTTGCAGAAGATGACAGCATAGTCGATTGACAGCGCAAGCTGCAGCACTATCGTCACTGAGTTTGATACGAAAGAGATAGTACCCATTATAAAGTTTGTGCCTTTGGTGATGAGCGCCGCCGCTATGAAAGTGAGCAGAAGCACAGGCACTTCCGCCCATGTCTGTGATGTAAAGAGCAGCACTGTGACGACAACGATAGCCACAAGCACGCTGATGACCTGCATTTCGCTCGCTATCTGCTCCGCGGAGGCATCGCCCATGCTTGTAGATACATAGATATCGTAATCGGACAGCATCTCCTCGATATCCGCGAGCGCTTCAAGCGCACGGTCGTCTGTTTCGGGATAGCCGAAGGTCACGTCGTACAGCGCTGAAAAGTTGTTGTAATGTTCCTCAGAATTGTCAAAGGTAAGCATTATCACCGTGTCGAGGTCTTCAAGCGTATCAGCTATATTTTCAGCCTCATCATACGGTATGTTTGTCACCATTATTTTCGCCGTGCCGTAGGTGATAAACTGTTCTTCCATGAGGTCAAGTCCCTGACTTGTCTCCGTGGTATCAGGAAGATACGCCGACATAGAATTTTCCACGCTTACCCAGTTCATTGACACTAAGGAAAAGATTATCGCAATGCCAAATAACAGGAAAAATAAGTTGCGTCGGTCAACGATAAAAGTAGCAACCTTAATCATAAAGCTGCCGTCTTCTTTGCTGACATTTGTTTGATCAGCCATATTTCCACCCCTTTTTAGAAAGTAAAGCTTGTGTAAAAAAGATGATTAAGAAAAGCTGAGAAGGACTTTTACACAAAATATTATAAATATTATAATACAATAAAATTGCCGATACAAGAGTTAAGCGGTAAAATTTATGGTATGGGCGACAGCCTTATATTAGCCTTGTATCGGCTGCGATATTATGATATTATTTTAGGGAAAAGGCGACGGCAGATTATAACATCGGTTTTTGGGTGAGCTAAGTGGATTATATAGTTTTGGATTTGGAATGGAACCAAGGGGCGGATTTAAAGGCAAGGCGTGAGAGTGAGCTCGGCTTTGAGATAATAGAGATAGGCGCTGTCAGGCTTGACTCTGATAGAAATGTGGCGGACAGCTTCCACGAGATGATAAGGCCGCAGGTGTTCCACAAAATGAATGAAGTGACAAGGGAGCTTATACATATAAATATGCGGCAGCTGAGGGACTGCCGTGATTTTGCAAGCGTAGCGGAGAGCTTTCTGGAATGGTGCGGGAGCGATTATATCTTCTGCACATGGGGCAATACTGACCTGATCGAGCTGCAGCGCAACATGGACTATTATAATATGACACATATGTCAGAAAAGCCGATTGTCTATTATGACGTGCAGAAGCTTTTCAGCATAGCGTTTGAGGATAGGAAGTCACGGCGTTCGCTGGAGTACGCGATAGATTTCCTAAATATTGACAAGGACATAGCCTTTCATCGGGCTGACGCAGACGCGCTTTATACGGCTGAGATTTTGCGGCGAATTGAAGATGCTTCGGTATTTCACAATTATTCTTATGACACGTACCGCCTGCCACAGAATAAAGACGACGAGATACATGCGCGTTTTGACGACTATTCAAAATATATATCACGCGCCTTTCCCGACAAAAAAGACGCACTAAATGACAGCAGTGTCGTTTCCACGGAATGTTTTATATGCGGCAGTCCCACGCGCAGGAAAATACCGTGGTTTACAAGCAACAGCAAGCATTATTATTCGATAGTGAAATGCCCCGCGCATGGCTTGATAAAATGCAAAATACGCATTAGGAAATCGGCGTCAGACGAGAGCCTGTACGTCGTCAAGACAATGAAGCAGGCAACTCCCGAAATGGTCGCCGACATTATGCAAAAGCGGAGAAATGCCAAAAATGCAAGGAAGGAGAGGTATTAATACCTTCTCCTTCTTCTCTGTCTTCTGCGTTTTCTTTCCTGACGCTTCTGCCAGCGGGCGGTTTTTTTTGCCGCGCGCTTTGCTAAGCGGTTTTCCTGCTTGCGCTTGCGTATGCGCCTGTTGCTCTGCCCCCTTGGCGAAAAGCTGTAGCTGTTTATCGTGGAAATGATAAAGATGATAAGCAGGATTACGCCCGCGCCTATCAGAATGCCTGCGATTACGCGCTTTACGTTTATAAATATTACCTTCTGCCCGTCGGCATTGGGGCTTTCATTGTCAGAGGCGCTGTCGGCGGCTGACGGAACACTCTCGGTTTCGGTCATTGTCTGGCTCTCGGTCTTGTCTTCTGGATTGTTGTCTGTCTGCGGTTCTGCGCTTTGGGCTGTATTCTTATCTGTATTTTCGGCTGTATTTTCGCTTAATGGTTCGCTTTCTGCCGTGGAAAAGCTGAAGGCGTTCACGCTGTTTTTCGTGAAGACAATATTGCAGCTCCCTACGGGGATATCCGAATAGCTGTAGTTGACCGTGGCTATTACGTTTGATTCTTTATCAGCGTCTGCGCTTTGATAGGTAAGCTCTGACTCTGTATCGCTAAATTCCGCTGTGTTTGGAAGTATGACATATTTTCCGCTTTCCATAGAGATAAGCGGCGTGGAGTCGCCGAAAATGTCGCTGTCCGCCTCAAACAGGTCTATGCTTTCCACGTTGTATTTTGTTTCGTTGTCGTCGATTGAAACGCGGTGAAAATTTTCAAAGCCGTACTGGAACAGCGCAAGCGTGTCCTCGTACTGGTAAGGCCGTTCCTCCATAAGCACGACGCATACAAGCTTCATGCCGTCTTTTTCGGCGGCGCTCACAAGCGTCTGGCGCGACTGCGACACAAAGCCTGTCTTGCTGCCGAGCAGATACTCATATTCATAGAGCTTGCCTGATAAAAGCTCGTTTTTTGATGAAAACCAGACATCATCTTCGTCAGACGGCTTTAATTTGAAGTGGTAGCGCGGCGTTGACGACATTTTGCACAAAAGCTCGTTGCTGAAAAATTCGCAGCCGATTAATGCTAAATCGTGGGCGGAGGTATAGTGGTTTTCGTCAAAAAGCCCGTTTGCGTTTGCAAAGTGCGAGTCTGTGCAGCCAAGCTCCTTTGCCTTTTCGTTCATAATTTCCGCAAAGCCCTCAGCGGAGCTCTCCCTGCCAAGTTTTTCTGCGACATGCTCGCCGACGGCGCTTGCCACGTCGTTTGCGGACAGCACAAGCACGCTGTAGAGGGCGTTTTCAAGGCTGAACGAGTCGCCCTCGTTCACTCCGCCAAGGCGCGCGCCGTCGGCAGGCACGTCGTATATGGCGTCGTGTGAAAATACTACCTTTTCATCAAGGTCACAATTCTGCATTGCGAGAAGGCTTGTAAGTATCTTGGTGACGCTGGCGGGATACATTTTTTCGTGTATGTTTTTGGCGTAAAGGATTGTATGCGTGTTCATCTCCATAAGAATAGCGGCTTTTGCGCCGACAGCGGGGCCCTCGGGCCAGCCTGGTATCTCGTTTGACTCGACGGGCAGCAGCTTTCGCGCCTCCTGTTCCGCCATATAATCAATCCCAAGGCTTACGCAAGGAAAAATAGCGGCAGCAGTGACAGCTGACGCGCATATGATGGCGGATAGGGTTTTTAGGATATGGTTAAATTTATTCAAGTTCATTGTAAAATCCTTTTATATTTCCTTTCAAGTAAGTATATCCGAATTTTCGAGTTAATTCCTTATATCGCTTTAGCGGATTAAATTAAGTATTATTATAACATTTGGGCGGAGATATTTTCAATATTTTTGATAATTTACATAATTTTACAATGCAATTAGTGCCGCAAAAGCATACTTCTACAAAACAGCCCTTAATTTTTCAGTTTCAGTTTCTATAACCCTTTTATCAATTCTTTGAAATAAAACTTCTATTTCAGGAAGTAAATAACCGGCTGAAACATAATGTTTTTCCCATTTGTTATTTATACCCAGCCATTTGCACACCTTCTCTGATGAAAATGGTAAAAATGGAAATAGTAAGACTGCCAAATTAGCGATAATCTGAACGCATTGATAAAGTGTATTTTTACATACATTCTCATCAGTGGTTCTGGTAATCCAGGGCTGTTCAGCGTCAAAAAATTTATTTGCGTTTCTTATAAACTTAAATATTTCAGAAATTGCATCCTTGAAAGCGCCATTTTCAATCTGTCTGCCGACGGAAACAAACAATTCATCTATACGATTGCTGATAAACGGATTATCTGTTCCATCCGGGACAATCCCGTCAAAATATTTTACGATAAACGCTAACGAACGGTTCACAAAATTTCCGTATGCCCCAAGCAGCTCACCATTATGGCTATGGACATATTCCCTCCATGAAAAATCCGCATCCTTTTTTTCAGGACCATGTGCCAGGAAAAAGTAACGGATTGAATCTGCTTCATAATTCTCCAACAGCTCTTTAACCCAAATTGCATAATTTTGACTGGTAGATATTTTCCTTCCTTCTAAAGTCAGATATTCGCTTGACACAATCTGATCCGGCAAATGCCAATTTTTATCATTCCCCAGCAAAAGCGACGGCAAAATAATTGTGTGAAATGGAATATTATCTTTGCCATGCACATAGTAATGTTTCGCGTCTTTACCCCAGAGTTCTTGAAAGTCAGCACCTCTTGCTTCCGCGGCTGTTTTACTTGCGGATAAATATCCCAACACATTTTCCGCCCATATATAGATTGTTTTGTTTTCGTAACCAGCTTTGGGGACTTTTATTCCCCATTCCAAATCCCTTGTCAAAGCGCGGTCTCTTAAGCCGTTGTCTATATATTTATTTGTAAAGGCAATGGCATTTTTCCTCCAATTTGGGTGATTGTCAACCAGCGCCCTTAGTTCAGCCTGTAATTTTGTAATAGCTATATATAAATGCTTTGAATTTTTAAAGCTTACAGGCTTTCCGCATACTGCGCAAATCGGCTCTGCAAGCTCCTCTGGTGCGAGCACTGTGCCACAGGCATCACATTGGTCTCCTCTGGTGTCTTTTCCGCATTTTGGGCATTTTCCCAGCACAAAACGGTCAGCCAAAAAGGTATCGCAGCTTTCACAATATGCCTGCAGAGCCTCTTTTTCGTAAACATAGCTGCTTTCATACAATTTTTTATGAAAATCCCTTACAAATTTTTTATGCTCATCCGAAGCTGTCTTTGTATATACATCATAACTAAAACCAAGCTTATTGAAGCAAGCTGCGAATTCTTCGTGATAAAAATCGCTGATTTCCTGCGGGCTTTTCTTCTCCTGCTTTGCCCGAAGCGCTACTGGAGTTCCATGGCAGTCACTTCCTGATACGAAATATACATTATCTCCAACAGCCCTGTGATACCTGGCCAATACATCTCCAGGCAATAATCCTGCAATGTGCCCTATATGCAATGAACCATTTGCATATGGCCATGCGCCGCCGATTAAAATATTTCTCATTTTACATACCTCATTTCTTAATTTATAGTGATAACTTAGCTTTTTGCGGCCTTGTAGACCATTCCATTTTCTGCAATAAAAAAGCCCTCCTCTCTGAAAAATTTCTTTTTCAGGGACGAGAGCGAATGCTTCGTGTTACCACCCTAAATTCACCTATACCTCACGGTATAAGCCTTATCAGCTGCGGATGAGAAATGATTCATCGATAGCCTGTCACTGTAACGGATGCACCCGTCGTAGCCTTGGCATAACAGCTTCGGTACGCAGCTCCGAGACCATTTTCAGCAATTCCTTTTGTGTCTGCTTTCACCTACCCAGACTCTCTGTAACATATCTAACTGCTTACTCTTCTCTTCATAGCCTTTAGGAATATTTTTTGTAAATCATACAACGGCTTATTCATTTTGTCAATGATTTTCTGGTTTAATTCGAGAACTTAATTCAAGAACTTCCTGTTGCAGGACATTGCTTAGCAGAATTTAAGATTATCTGTGACAAATCGGTTTGAATAGTGTAAAATATAGGAAAATATTATATGCGATGGGCGCATATGTGAGTTCGGGCGGGTTTGCGGTTTTGAAGTGAATGTCGCCAAGGTGCAAAGGAGTGTTGTTATGAGATTGAGAAATGTGACAGGCTCGCGTGAGGTTATTGCGGAGAGCCGCTTTGTGGTGCAGGAGCCGTCTGAATATAAGGGCAAATGGAGAGAGACTTTTGGAAATGACAGACCTCTGCATATCGAGATAGGCATGGGCAAGGGGCGCTTTATGATGGAACTTGCCGCGAAAAATCCTGAGATAAATTATATTGGGATAGAGAAATATTCTACTGTTCTGCTGCGCGCCGTGCAGAAGATGGAAGAAATTGAAAAGCTTGAAAAACAGGGGCTTGCAAATTTAAAGCTTATAAGAATGGACGCTGAGGACATCGTTAATATTTTTTCGGCAGGCGAGGTGGACAGGATTTACCTTAATTTTTCTGATCCATGGCCAAAGGACAGGCATGCGAAAAGGCGTCTGCCGTCAAGACAGTTTTTGGAGAGGTATGATAAAATATTGTCAAAGAATGGCAGGATAGAGTTTAAGACGGACAATGAGGGCTTGTTTGATTTTGCGCTTGGCGAGCTTGAGCCTGCGGGGTGGCGTATTGAGGCTGTGACACGCGACTTGCATAATGACGAGCGGCTTTGCGAGGGAAATATTATGACAGAGTATGAGGAAAGGTTTTCAGCGCAGGGAAATCCTATTTTTAAGTATATTATTTATAGGTAAGGTCAGGTGTATGTGAAAGTCTGCGTAATGAGGTCATATTTAGTCAAAATATGCAAAACGCGGCGCAGTTCACCACAACGAGTTGTGGTGTTTAGCTCCTTATACTTCATATTCATTCAGTTTCAGAATTATCAAAGATGAAGACATATAAGATTATTGATTGTTTTTACAGTAAATTTTGTACAGACGAAAGGAAGCGCCCGCCAAAAGAGGCACAAACAGAACATAAGAGATAATCCATACTCTGGGGTGAATGTGCGGCTCGGCTGCGGAAAGATTTGTCTTGTAGTAAAGCAGGATTGTATGTTCCCCGTGGACAGAGTCCATTCCCGACAGATTGTAGCTGTGGTAGCCGCCGTTCTCATCATAATACCTTGCCCTCTCCTGACCGTTGTAGGTAAAATATTCTGCCTCGATGCACTGCCCGTTGTGAGTCAGATCATATTCACGGAACTGGTGAAAGATTGTGTATATCAGCGCAATCAGCGCAATTCCCCAAAATGCCCACCAGATTCTGGCTTCATAGCTTCTTTCCTGCCTGTCGGTCTCCACCGTTCGGTATCTGCCCATGAAATGTTTTACCCCTTTCCGAAACAAAAACTTAAAACATCATCTTTACACTTTATATACTTTAATATACAATAGAAATATATAAAATTACCTTTATAAAAGCACGCTTTTGAGTGTATATCTACAAAAATCTATTATTGTGTGTTTTGGAGGTGCAAAATGCCGATACCTATGAAAAAAGGATACAACTTTCTGGTTCAACACAAAAAATACACAAGCATTACTATGCCTTCACTTGATATTTATGAGGAATACTACGGAATTGGCTTCATTGTCAGCGGCGACAGACAGATTTCAACGCTCGGGCGCACATTTTTTATTCACAAAGGATTTATTTCTCCAATGGACATTCATACATATCACAGGACTACCCCGCTTTCCAATCAGACTTATGAAAAATATCATGTCCGTTTTACGCCGCTTATGGCAAAACGTCTGATTAGCGTATTTGGGGAGGCAAGATTTCATGAGATTATGTCACATTCAAGCTATAAACTGCCGAAGGAGTATCAGGACGAGGCGCTGTCCATTTTTCAAAAAATGCTGGAGGAATACGAACACTATGACTGTATCGCGGAGCTTATGCTTCAGGATTTGCTGGAACGCCTGATTGTTATTTTATATCGCTACGGGGAGATTCCCGAAGCCGCGGAAATCGGCATAAATACAACAGATGATGCTATTTTAAATGTCCTGTCCTATATCAATATACATTTTGCGGACAATCCTTCCGTGAAAGAGCTGTCCTCTATCGCTGGATTATCGGAATCCCATTTTATGAAGCGTTTCCGCGACTGTACTGGATGCTCCTGCAAAACTTATATTCATCATTACAAAAATAAGATTGCGCAAAGCCTTCTCACACATACGAAAAAATCCATACAGGAAATCTCCGACGAGCTGGGATTTTGCAACTCTAATTATTTTTGTAAGATTTTCAAAAGCCTCAATGGAATAAACCCCTCCGCGTTTCGCAGAATATATGCGCAAAAAGTATAATGCGGCGCAGGTAAAAGTTTTCAAATTTTCAAAATTTTATTGTGGAAAGATTAATAATTGTGGAAAGATATCAAATTATTGATGTTTTTGTTGAAAAATAAAGAAAAATATGGTAGTATCTTGTACCAAGGGACACCGTGCTACGGGGTGGGCTGACCGTTCATTCTTATATAGAGTGGAGGTGACGCCTATGAAAAATCAATTTGATTTTAAAGATATGCTGACATTTGGCATATTTCTTTTGGCATTGCTTACATTCGTTTTTACGTTTTGCAAGTAAGGCTACATAGAAAAACCACCCCTGAACTTTGACCGGCGACGGGGTAGTTTTTCTATACTCTAAATCGGTCAACCCACCTTGTGGGCGGTTGTTCCCTTTTGTATATTCAATGTACCATATGCGAGGGGAAATTTCAATAAAAATTTGAAAATATTACAAAGTATAATTCATTGCGGCAGAAAATTTAAGATTATCTGTGACAAATCACTTTTAATGGTGTAAAATATAGGAAATGTTATATGCCGCAGTGGGCATATGTGAACGCGGGCGGATTTTCGGGTTTGAGGCGGCAATGTGAAGGCGTGGAGAGGCAGGATATGCGATTAAAGTAAAAAAGCTGAGCTGTTGTAGGCATTTAATATAAGAATACCAGTAAGGACAATGAAAAAATGAATAGTTCCAATATTATTATGTACACCACAGAAGACGGGATGACGAAAATTGAAGTCACATTTGATGAAGATACAGTTTGGCTGTCCCTCGAACAGATGGCAGAATTGTTTCAGAGAGATAAATCCACCATTTCGCGGCATATAAAAAATATTTTTTCAGAGGGTGAATTGGCAAGAGATTCAGTTGTTGCAAAATTTGCAACAACTGCCACTGATGGGAAAACGTATCAAGTGGAATTTTATAATCTAGATGTAATTATTTCCGTAGGCTACCGCGTGAAGTCCCTGCGGGGGACACAATTCCGCATTTGGGCAAGTTCAATTTTGAAGGAGTATATGCAAAAGGGATTTGCGCTGGATGATGACCGTTTAAAACGGCTTGGCGGAGGAAATTACTTTGACGAATTGCTGGCGCGAATTCGGGATATTCGCGCTTCGGAAAAGGTTTTTTGGAGAAAAGTATTGGAAATTTATGCCACCAGCATTGATTATAATCCCAGCGCGGAGGCATCGGTTTTATTCTTTAGGCAGGTGCAGAATAAAATGCATTGGGCGGCGCATAAACACACAGCGGCAGAAATTGTTTATCAGCGTGCAGATGCGGAAAAGGAAAATATGGGGCTGACCTCATGGGAGGGAAAGCAAATCAGACGTTCCGATACTGAAATCGCCAAGAATTATCTGACGCAGACGGAGTTGGACGCGCTGGACAAAATTGTGTCGGCGTACCTTGATATTGCGGAGGTGCGGGCTTTGGCGCATGAGCCAATGTATATGAAAGACTGGCTTGAGACGATTGACGATTACCTGAAAATGACAAGACGCGACATTTTGGCGACGAAAGGACGCGTGACGCATAAACAGGCGATTGATAAAGCGCATAAAGAATATGAAAAATACCGAAAAAAACAGGACGAATTGCTCTCGCCAGTCGAACAGCATTTTATGGAAAGCATCAAGGAATTGGAGGCGCTGGAATAAAAGATAGTGAGAACTTTACCTAAATTATCAGATAGAGTTTTGAAAATAAATCTGTATAAATAGGTAGGTATATATGAATAGGATTTTGACTAAAATTCTATTTTGCCAAGGCGTGGAGGAGGCTTAAATGTTTGTATTATTTCTGCTTTTGTGGATAGTTTTTAACGGGCGCGTGACTGTGGAGATAGTGCTGTTTGGGGTGGTTATTTCAGCGGTTATGTATTGGTTTATGTGTCGCTTTATGGATTTGAACCCTAAGAAAGAGCTGGGATATATAAAAAAGGGACTGTATTTTTTGGAGTATTTGCTTTGTCTGATAAAGGAGATTGTCGTGGCGAATTTAGCGACGATGCGCCTTGCGCTCACGTCAAATTATGAGGTTGAGCCTGTACTCGTGCGGTTTGACGTGCCGCTTGAAAATGACGCGTACAAGTTTCTGCTTGCAAATTCGATAACGCTTACCCCTGGTACTATTACAGTAGCGATAGACGGCAGCACCTTTACGGTGCATTGCCTTGACAAGACATTTGCGGAGGGTATAGAAAATTCGATTTTCGTAAAGCTGCTGACAAAGCTTGAACAAGCCTAGTGTACTATACCGATGATATTTAGCATAATTCAAATGTTTATAATACTGATATGATAAAGATTGTTCGTTTCTCTATCGTGCTAAATATGAACGGTACAGTACACTAGTATAAGCGGGTATTTGCGAAAGTCTGTTTAAGAGGACAATTAGGACAATTATAGAAACGAGGACAAAAAATGAACATTATAAACACTCAAAGTGAAGCGCTGCACTCTGTATGCAGCTTTACGCTTACCATAGTGCCGATTGCGCTTGCCATTATGCTGTTTTTCTGCTTGATACGCGCGATAAGAGGTCCTAGGATAGCGGACAGGATTGTCGCCATAAATATGATGGGTACTATTACAATGGTGATTATAGCCACTCTTGCGGTGCGTATGAATGAGGGGTATCTTGTGGATATCTGCTTGATTTATGCTATGATTTCTTTCTTGGCGGTGACACTTTTGACAAAGGTTTATATGGGCGTATATGCGGAGCGTAATGCCGAGCGCAGTGCGGCAAAAGAGGAAAAGCGGCAAAACCGCAAGAATACAGCCAATCTCGATATACAACATTCAGACAAGGATTAGGGGCTCGCAAACGCCAATAATGATAATGATGGGTAATTACTTATTGGCTTTAAGGGGTATTAACCGTAAATATATTGTAACAGGAGGACATGCAATGATTGCTTGGGAGTGGCTTAGGTTTCTGCTTGGCGCGGCGCTTCTGCTGGGCGGAATAGTAGTTTTTGCAATAGAAATATTCGGCGTATTCAAATTTAAGTACGTGCTGAACCGCATGCACATAGCGGCAGCAGGCGATACGCTTGGCATAGGGCTTTCCATGCTTGGACTGGCGTTGATGAACGGAATGAACTTCAATTCAGTGAAAATGCTTCTGGTAGTCGTCTTTTTGTGGATTGCCTCGCCCGTAGCGTCACATATGCTTGCCCGCTTTGAGGTCACGACAAATGAGCGCCTTGGAGAGCATTGTGAGCTGCCTGATGACAAAAATATCAAGACAAAGAATTAAAATTCACAGTAAGTAAAAACCCACGCACAATAAAAATTTTTAGGCAATAAAAACTTTCAAGCACCCTACCACAGCATAACGGGAGGAAATTATGATGAAAATATTTGAATGCATACTTTTTGCATTTTTGATTATATGCGCAATCTCCGTGAGCTTTTCAAAAAATCTGCTCAATTCGATTATCATATTTATGTCGTACAGCCTCATTATGTCAATCATCTGGATTCTGCTCGAATCCCCCGACCTTGCAATCACAGAGGCGGCGGTGGGCGCGGGCATCACGAGTATTTTGTTTTTCGTGACGCTCAAAAAAATCCGCGCGATTGACAATGGCGACGAGGACAAGGATAAGGAGGGCGGGAAAAAATGAGCCGTTTGCTATCTGAGGAGGAATACAGGAAAACCAAGGCGTTTAAGGTAAAGCGCTGGTACAGCGGCGAGCGCGATATGTATTTGGGAAATATGGAGCTTAAGCCGCAGACGCCCTTTAAGGAAGACGTAGCAATACAGCGCCGCAGGCTGCACGACGAGCTTATCCTCCACAAAAATATTTACGACGCGGAAAAAAATAAAAAGCTCAGGTTTTTCTCAAAATTTTACAGTGCTGTTTCCGTACTGTTTGTGTTTGTGCTGATAGCGATTCTGCTCTACGTGGTGTCGTATCTGCCGCCTGTCGGGCATAGTGATAATCCCGCCAGCAATGAAGTGGCGCAGAAGTACATTGAAGACGGGCTGAAGGATACGGGCGCGGTAAATATCGTGACAGGAATGATACTTGATTACAGGGCGTTTGATACGCTTGGCGAGTCAAATGTGCTGTTTATTGCCACCTGCACTGTGCTTATTCTGCTGCGGGCGGACAGCAAATCAAAAAAGGCGCAGGAGGAGGAAAACGACCGCCTTTACGAGCCGAAAAACGATATAATTTTGCAGAAGGCGGCATTTTTCCTTGTTCCGCTGATTATGATATTTGGCGTTTACGTTATATTAAATGGGCATTTGTCACCTGGGGGCGGCTTTTCGGGCGGGGCTATAATCGGCTCGGGGCTTATCCTGTATGTAAATGCCTACGGCTTTAAAAAGATAGAGCGTTTTTTCACGCAGAAAACATACAAATGGATTTGCTTTGTGGCGCTGCTGTTTTATTGCCTTGCAAAGACTTATTCATTTTACTGCGGGGCGCATCATCTTGAGACTGGCATACCGCTTGGCACGGCGGGCAATATTTTAAGCTCGGGGCTTATCCTGCCGCTTAATATTTGCGTAGGTCTGGTGGTTGCCTGTACAATGTATGCGTTTTATGCCATGTTCAGAAAGGGAGGGTTTTAGAATGGGCGCTAATCTGCTTGCCAACCATGCCGAGGCTGTCGCCATGATTTTGTTCGGCATAGGCTTTTCTAATCTTCTTCTGCAGAAAAACCTGATTAAAAAGATTATCGGACTTAATATAATGGACACCGCGACATACCTGTTCCTCGCGGAAAAAGGCTATATCGAGGGACGCGTCGCGCCTATTGTCGTGGACAATGTCACAAGCGTGGGCGCGTACATCAACCCTGTGCCGAGCGGTCTGGTGCTTACGGGCATTGTGGTTTCCGTGTCTGTGTCGGCGCTTATGCTTTCGCTGACTATACGGCTTTACCGCAGATACCATACGCTTGACATAGACGAGATTTCCACCCTGTTAAAAAAGAACGAAAAGGCGTAGCTGCGGGAGGTATTTATGAGTTTTGTTCAAAATTTCCCATTTTTCAGTATTCTGCTCTCGCTGGGCTCGGGCGTGCTGACCTCCATAATGAATAAGACTGTGGCGAGGATTTGGAACACCTTTATCCTTATCGTTATCAGTGCTATGTCGGCTGTGCTTTTTGTGTATCTGCTTGGCACGGGCGAGAGCTTTATTTTTATGATGGGACATTTTCCCGCGCCATGGGGCAATGAGATAAGGGCGGGAGTGCTCGAGGCGGGAATGGCTCTGTTTTTCTGCATAGTGATGCTTTTTTCCATAAAGGGCGGTCAGGAGCATATCGACAGCCAGATAGAGGAGTCAAAGGTCAATCTTTATTATATAATGATAAATCTGCTTTTGAGTTCTTTGCTTGCGCTGATTTACACGAATGACCTTTTTACGGCGTATGTTTTTGTGGAGATAAACACGATAAGCGCCTGCGGTCTGATAATGATAAGGCAAAACGGTCATACGATAGAGGCGGCGACGCGCTACATGATTATGAGTGCGCTCGGCTCGGGGCTTTTGCTTTTGGGAATTTGTATTCTGTACGATATTACGGGACATCTGCTTATGAGCAATATAAAGGAGAGCGTGGCGGCGCTGGCTGCAGGCGGACAGTACAGAATGCCGCTTGTCGCGGCTATCGGCATGATTTGCGTGGGGCTTGCGGTAAAGAGCGCGCTTTATCCTTTCCATACCTGGCTGCCTGACGCTTACGGCTATTCTACAGTGTCGAGCGCGGCGATTTTGTCCAGCCTCGTGTCAAAGGGGTATATATTTCTGCTCATCAAGATTTTTTACAGGGTTATCGGCTTTGATGTGATTGTCGGCTCAAATGTGCTCAATGTACTGTTTGTGTTTGGGCTTATCGGCATGATAATGGGCTCTGTAAAGGCTATTCAGGAAAATGACATAAGGCGCATGATTGCGTTTTCGTCTGTGGCGCAGATAGGGTATATCTATATGGGCTTCGGGCTTGGCACGGCGGCGGGGATTGTAGCGAGCATCTTTCATATACTGTCGCATGCGTCTACTAAGTCGCTGCTGTTTATATCGGGTGTGGGGCTTACTGACGCGTCTGGCGAAAGCAAGCGTTTTGATGATTTGGTGGGCAGCGGCTTTAGGAATCCCGTGGCGGGAGCGGCGTTTACGATTGGAGCGTGCTCTATGGTGGGCATTCCGCTTTTTTCGGGCTTTATCAGCAAGCTGCTGTTTGCGCAGGCGGCTGTACATGACAGTCTTGCGAAGATGCTGCCGACGCTTATATGCCTTGCGGTGAGCACGATTTTGAACGCGATTTATTTTATGAGGACTGTTATATGCATTTATACGCCTGTGCAGAAGAAGGGGAAGATGGAGACGGAGTTTCCTGTGAAAAAGAACAGCGTTACTTATAATACTGTGCTTGTGCTTATGATTGCGCTTAATATGGCGCTTGGGTGTACGTCGCAGGTGATTGTGAATTGGATAAATATGGGGCTTGCGATGTTTGGGTGAGGCTTTTAGCTGATTGCTTGGTGAGTGTTAAGGTAGATAGTTTCGTGAATGTCTATTTTGGATTTAGAGAAAAGTTTGCTGAGCAGGCGTTGTGAGGAGATAGCGGATAGTTTCGCAAGTGTTAGTCGTAGGTTGGGAGAAAGGGAAAATGATGAGTTATTTGATATTATCGCCCATATTTGTGCCGATTACAGCGGGAATTGCGCTGCTGCTTTTGCCTGATAAGGTGTTTTGCGGCAGGCGGGGGCTTTTGATTTCCGTGGGCGTGATTGCTGTGGTGAGCGCTTTGCTTGGAGTGCTTGCCGTGAGCGGCGCGGCAGGCAGCAGCGTTAGGCTGTTTGATATTGCGAAGGGGCTTTCTGTCTATTTTAACATTGACAATCTAGGGCGGCTTTTTGCTGCGCTTGTGACATTTATATTTGTGCTGATTAGTTTTTACTCGTTCGCATATATGGCGCATGAAAAGAATGAGCGGAGATTTTACGCGTTTTATCTGATGACGTATGGCGTGCTGATGGGGCTTAGCTTTTCGGGCAATATGGTCACTATGTATATGTTTTATGAGCTTATGACACTCGTGTCATTTCCACTGGTGCTGCACAATGGAAGCCGCGAGGCTGTTATGGCGGCGCTTAAATATCTGATGTACTCTTTCTGCGGAGCGTATATGGCGCTGTTTGGGATATATTGTCTTTATAAATATACTGAAACGCTTGATTTTGCGGCGGGCGGCGTGGTATGGAACAGCGAGTTTCCAGCGGCGGGAAATACGGGGCTTATGCTTGTGGCTGTGTTTTTGATGATAGTCGGCTTTGGCGTAAAGGCGGGGCTTTTTCCGATGCACGCGTGGCTTTCGGCGGCGCACCCTGCAGCGCCTGCGCCTGCGTCGGCGTTTTTGTCGGGAATCATAGTGAAGGGCGGCATACTTGCCATAATCAGAACCGTTTACTACTGCGTCGGCGCGGACTTTCTGCGCGGGACTTGGGTGCAGACGGCGTGGCTTACGCTTTCGGTAATCACTATAATTATGGGCTCTGCGCTTGCATACAAGGAAAAGCTTTTGAAAAAGCGTTTTGCATACTCGACGATTTCAAACCTTTCCTATATAATGCTGGGGCTTGCGCTTTTAAATCGGACTGCGTTTGTAGGGGGTATTCTGCACATAGTGTTTCATGCCGTGATAAAGACCGCGCTGTTTATGTTTGCGGGGGCGGTAATATTTATCACGGGAAAGACGCGCGTAAACGACACGGCGGGGCTTGGGCGCAAAATGCCTAAGCTTTTCGGCGCATATACGGTAGCGGCTTTGGGGCTTATAGGAATACCGCCGACGAATGGACTTATAAGCAAGTGGTATCTCGCCGTGGGCGGTTTTGAGTCGGGCGTGCCTGTGTTTTCGTGGCTTGGCGCTGTCGCCCTGCTTGTGTCGGCGCTTCTGACGGCGGGCTATCTGCTGCCTATAAGCGTGAGGGGCTTTCTTGCCGACGAGAACAACAGAAGTACGTCGCTGGGCTACAAAGAGCCGCCGCTTATGATGCTTGTGCCGATATTTATACTTGCGGCGGTCACGCTTATTCTGGGTATATATCCAATGCCGCTTATTGAATTTGTTAAGACGCTGCTGTAAATAGATTTGGCATATGCTTTATAATTGTAATTTGCTGATTAAGCCTGCAAAAGTGCGGATATAATTCCGCGAATACCTAACTCACACTCTATATAAAGGAGGCAAGCCGAAAAATGATAGGTCTGATTTTAACCGTAATCCTACTCCCAATTGTGGGCGGCATTTTCCTGCATATTTTGAAATTTAAGACGAAAAAAGGCAAAAAGCTTTATATATTCGGTTATGTGATTGTCAACTCATTTCTGGCATATATACTGTTTTCGCATGGCACGACGGATTATATCAGGGTAATTAATTTTGCGGGCGAAAAGCTTGACTTTTCATTTAAAATAGACGGAATGAGCATAGTCTTCGGCGGACTTGTATCCGCGCTCTGGCCGCTTGCCACGCTTTATTCGTTTGCCTATATGGAGCATGAGCAGAACGGGCGCATACACGAAAATATTTTTTATTCGTTTTACACGGCGACTTATGGCGTGACGCTGGGCATAGCCATGTCTGGCAATATGCTCACTATGTATTGTTTTTACGAGCTTTTGACGCTTGTGACAGTGCCGCTTGTGATGCACACGCTCTCGCATGAGGCGGTGGCGGCGAGCCGCAAATACTTTTACTATTCGCTTGGCGGCGCGGCGTTTGCGTTTATCGGGCTGATTTTCCTTATAATATTTGGCGACAGCCTTGAATTTGTCTACGGCGGAGTGCTGAATTTGTCAAGCGCGGAGCAAAACAAAAATCTGCTGCTGTTCATATATTTCCTTGCGTTTATGGGCTTTGGCGTAAAGGCGGCGGTCTGCCCGTTCAATTCATGGCTTCCGCAGGCGGGCGTAGCGCCTACGCCTGTGACGGCGCTGCTCCATGCGGTGGCTGTCGTAAAAGCGGGCGCGTTTGCAATCATGCGGCTTACGTATTACAGCTTTGGCGCGGACTTTTTGAGGGGGACATGGGTGCAGAGCCTGCTTATGGCAATTGTGATATTTACAATATTGTACGGCAGCAGCATGGCTGTGAAGGAGACGCACGTAAAGCGCAGGCTTGCATACTCTACGATTTCAAACCTTTCATATATATTGTTTGGCGCTGTGATAATGACGCCGCTTGGACTTGCGGGGGCGCTGTGCCATATGGTGTTCCACGGCGTCATGAAAATATGCGCGTTTTTCTGCGCGGGCGCGTTTATCACTCAGGCGCACGTCAATTATGTGTATGAGCTTGACGGGCTGGCGCGCAAGATGCCAAAGGTGTTTGCTGTATTTACCGTGTCGTCGCTTGCGCTTATGGGCGCGCCGTTTTTGTGCGGCTTTGTCTCAAAGTGGCAGCTTGCCGTCGCCGCGATTGACAGCGGTACGCCGCTTGCGCTCGTGGGCGTAGGCATACTTTTGGTGTCGGCGCTTTTGACGGCTATATATATGCTTACAATGGTGATAAGGGCGTATTTCCCGACAGGCGCAAATACTGTGCATGAGGGCGCGTCTGATCCTGATTTTCGCATGCTTTTGCCGCTTTTTGCTTTTGCCGCGGCTATGCTTGTGTTTGGAGTTTACAGCGAGCCGTTTGTGGAGTTTTTCACGAGCGTTGCAAATGGCTTATTATGATGGAAGATAGAAGGGTGGTGAAGGCTTGTGCTTGCTTTTGTGATATTTTATCCGTTTGCCATGGCAGTGTATTATGCCCTTATGCGCGGCAAAAAAAGCTCTGAAAAGGAAAACAATATATGGTCAAATGTCTGCATAGTGTCGGGGGCGGCGGAGCTTGTGGCGGCGGTAGCAGTGCTTGCCAGTTTGATTGGCGGCGCGCCCCAAAAGCTTTTGCGGGTGAGCTTTCTTACTTTTGACGCAGGCGTAAGCGGAGGCGCGGGCGCTGTGCTTGGCGTAGTGGCGGCGTTTGCGTGGTTTGCCGTATATTTGTTTTCAAGGGAATATATGAAAAGTGACACAAGTGTCATAAGATATGATTTTTTTAATCTTCTTACGCTTGGCGCGACAATGGGAGTATTTTTCGCGGGCGATTTGTTCACTCTGTTTTTCTTTTTTGAAATAATGTCCTTCACATCGTTTATGTGGGTGGCGCACAGGCAGACGCGGGGCGCGCTGTACGCGGCGGGAACGTATCTTGGCATTTCCGTCGCGGGCGGCATGGCGATACTGATGGGGCTGTTTATAGTCTATAGCCAGACAGGCACGCTTGACCTCGGCAGCATAGAGGAGCGCTGCGCCGCCCTTATGCAAAACGGCGGCAGCAGACAGTGGCTCTATATCGCCGCATGCTGTATGCTTGCGGGCTTTGGGGCAAAAGCGGGTGCGTTTCCTGTCCACGCGTGGCTGCCAAAGGCGTACACTGAAGCGCCTGCGCCCGCGACAGCGCTTTTGTCGGCTGTGCTCAGCAAGACAGGCGTGTGGGGCATCTGGATAGTGACTGGAAAAATACTTGGCGGCGAGACCGAATGGGGCGCGTTTGTGCTTGTGACAGGCACGGTGACTATGGTGTACGGCGGTCTTAGGGGCGTGCTGAGCGACAACCTCAAAACGACGCTCGCATACTCGTCAATGTCACAACTTGGCTTTATAATGGTCGGTATTGGAATGGAGGGCATTTTAAAATCGCTGCTTTCCACGGCAGGAATTGCGGTAAATCAAAATCTGGCTTTTGAAGGCTATAAAATGGCGCAGCAGGGTATGTTTCTGCATATGATAAACCATTCGACAGCAAAGCTCACGCTGTTTATGCTGGCGGGAATCGTGTTTATGAATGCAGGCAGCTATGAACTCAACCGCGTGCGGGGCTTCGGCCGCAAAAAGCCGTTTCTGCTTGCCATGTTTGCGCTTGCGGCGGCGGGCATAGGCGGAGTGCCGCTGCTAAACGGGTATTTCAGCAAGACTATGCTGCACGAGAGTATAACCCTTTGCAGCGAGTATCTGGCGCAAAATATGACATATGCGTCATATTTGAGCGGGCTTGTTAATGGCGTGGAGTACCTGTTTTTATTCTCAGGCGGTCTGACAGTGGCGTATATGATAAAGCTGTGCATAGCGCTGTTCGCTGAAAAAAATGAAGATGCGGCGCTGCAGAAGGAGTACGACGCGAAGAAAAATTACGCGGCATTATTCACTAAGCTTGCCGTAATTGCGTGCGCGCTGCCGATACCTGTAGTGGGATTGCTGCCGCTGTTTGTGAAAAGGGAAATATTTTCGCTTGAAAGCCTGTCTGGCGCTGCGGTTTCAATAGGCGTGGGCATCGTGGTTTATGCCGTGATTGTGCGGCTTGTGGCGTTTAACAGGAAAGAGGGGCATTACAGGGATATTTTTCCGAAGTGGCTCGACATGGAAAGATATGTGTACAGGGCGTTTGTCTACAGGACAATTCCGTTTTTACTGGGGATAATTTCAAGAATTTTGGACAGCTTTGTGGACAGCATAGCGTTGCTGCTTAAAAAGACCATATACCGTGAGCGCGCGCTCCCGTATGAGCTGCCCGAGGGCAACCGCATAACGCACAGCGTGGGTGTCGGAATGGAAAATATAAGGAAAATTTATTATAAAATAGGGAAAAAGGATTATGAACCGAAAAACTATGAACATAAGCTTGCGCTCAAAAGCACTGACTTTTTTGAGAGCCTTCGCATAATAGAGAGAAGCCTGTCGTTTGGGCTGTTTATGTTCTGCGTCGGACTGATGCTGACTATGATTTATCTGCTTGTGGTGAATTGAGTTGTTTTGCCTGCAAAAAATTTTGTCAAATGTGTTAATCTGATAAAGCGTTTTACATGATTTATTAATCGGAAAATATTGGTATGCGAGTTATGAAATAGATAAAAATATTATATTTGCAAATAGCTGTGATTGTAGTATAATAAGCGTATTAACAAAATAATGCAAAATAAGCAAAATTGTGACAGATAAATAACTTATATACAAAAAAGAAAGGAAAAAATTATGCACATTATTAAGTACGCTTTAGAAAATATTGCAAACACATATAAAAATCCGTCGGTCAACAGTACGGTCATATTATCAGTTTTGATTGTCGTGTTAATGCTTTCTGCTTATGAATTTGCAGTTTATAAGGTTGTATCACATAGGTCATTTTATAACAAATCATTTAACATTTGCATCGCAATTCTTCCATTTTTTATCTCAACAATTATATTATGCCTGCAGTCAAATATTGTAATTACGCTTGGTACGATAGGCGCGCTGGCAATTATAAGATTCCGCACGGCAGTAAAAGACCCTGTGGATATGGTCTATATCCTATGGTCCATATATATTGGCATAGTATGCGGCTGCCAGCTTTATGAGGTAGCTGTAATCACGTCTGTGTTAGTTACGATTTTTCTTTTGATACTGACTAATGTATCATTTGGAAGGAAGCCTTTTATTCTAGTGTTTAATTGTCAGCCTGAGCATGAAGATGAAATAATAGGGCAGGTAGCTGCGCATTGCAGGAGATACCGCATTAAAAGCAGAAACTATACATCAATGGGGATGAATTATGTTATTGAACTTTCTGTTAAAAATCCAAATGAGCTGATGAAGGAGCTAAGAAGCACTGACATAGATAAATTCTCAATTATAGATTATGACAGCGAGGACGTGATTTAAGTGCCAGAAAAAAGAAAGCTTGTAAATATCCTGCTATTAATTTTATCTGCGCTGTTTGTGATTTATATGCTGTTATTTTTTGATAGTCCTAGGAGGTTTTCAGAGTTCTTGGTTAGTGAGCAGGAATATGAGGATATTGTGAGTGCTCGCTTAGAGTCTTCAGATAATATGCTTCAGGCACTTATATTTGATGAAGAAGCTTTATTTTTTGATTCAAAAGCGGATGTTTTTTATTATTCACTTTTAGAGGGAAATTCAGATTCTTATAATCCTTATATAGAATATAAAAGCGATAAGAAAATTTCACTGGCAGTTTTGGGACATAATATAACCGAAGAGGATATAAGAAACAATTTTACAAATAAATTATTAGTGTATGATGACAGCACATATAAGGAGTACAGCTTAAAGTGTACGACGCTGCCTATGTTGAATATATCCTGCGGCGGTGCGGTCATATCAGATACAGGCGATACCCCAATGAAAATAACTCTTTTCGATAACAGTAAAAATGCTGCAAAAAGAGTCACATATTCTGATGGAAATATACACGTCAGGGGCGGCACTACAAAAAGATACCCCAAGCTTGGATATAAAATTTCACTTACCCAAAAATCGCTGGGCGACAATAATAGGAAAAATCACACTTCTCTGCTGGGAATGCGAAAGGATGATGACTGGATATTATATTCTGCTTATAATGATCAGGAAAAGATACGGAATGTTTTTTCCTCAAATTTATGGCAGTATTCCTGCGCCTGCGACAATGAATATGGAATTAATACAGGTGTAGAATATAAATACATAGAGCTGTTTATGGATGGAGAATATTGGGGGCTGTATGCACTTGGCTTTCCCATTGATGAGAAACAGCTGGAGATTGCCCAGGATTCAAATAAGGCTATATTATTTCAAAAATATTTTTGGGACAATGAAAGTTATTTAAGGTTTAACGGAAAAAGAATAGAAGGATATGAGTTAAAGTCTGTAAGCGATACATTGGATTATGACGCTATGACAGATAAATGGTCATTGCTGATTGATTATTACCGCAATTTATACAACAATTCAGAAAATAATGAATTTTTGTATGGCGGTATAGATATTAATAATGCGATTGATACATATCTCTACCTCAATCTCATACAGGCTCAAGATAATATAGATGGTAATTTAATAAAAAATATATACATTACTATTAAAGAGGATAAAGGCTGTTTGAAGGCAATATATTCGCCATGGGATTTGGATACCACATGGGGAAACAGTTGGTCTGGGGAAGGAGACAACTTCACTTTAAAGTATGATGTATCAGCAGGTTATAATCAGGTTATGGAAAGCGGGTATTTATATCAGCTGATTATGAACAAGGATCCTGATATTTGGCCCTTGATAATTGACAAATACAATAAATTAAGAAGTACGGTATGGTCAAATGAATTTATCTGTTCCTTGCTTGATGAATATGAGGAGGACATATATTATTCAGGAGCATATCTGCGTGACATGGAAAGATGGGCGGATGGGACATATGCTGATGCTCAGGATGGATTAAGTACATTTCGGAAGTTTGTTTTAGACAGGCTTGATGAGTACGATAAATACCACAAAAGGATAGAGGCTCTTAACAGTAAAAGCATTTTTGCCATACGCGGCGCCCAGTATAAAGATTTTCCCGAAAGCAGCTTTATAATAGAGCTTGGTGATAAGAGTGTCCTTTCCGATAGTGATTACTTGGATTTGCTTGAGTATATAGGGGTCGATATTAAAAATATTGCAGATGATACAGCCTATATATTGATAAATGGAAAAGAAAAGAAATCAGAATATTTGCCAGATTTGGAAAGCGCTGCTAGTGATGCCCAGGTATTAATCGGTAATATAAAAATAGATGAAAGCAATAATAATACATATACAGTATATCAGAATGGTGTAGAATATTACACGGGTGCATATTCGCATGATAATGTGTTTAAGCTTATATTTATAAATAATGACAGTGCCTCAGAATTTGATTTTTCCAGAGGTTTTGGGTTTGATGAATATAATCTTTCAATGGATATGTACCAGTATATAGAAAACCTGTATCTTGTGAATGACAGCATTGACAGTATTCTTTTTGAAATTAAAAATAAAGACATTTTGTATGACAGGAAATACCAGGAGCTGTTTGAAAAATTCGGTATAGAAGCTTCACAGTTAAATGACAATACGGATTTTATAATTGCCGATTGTGTCTCAAAAAGAGCAGATGCTTTAGATAATTTTTGCGAATCAGGAAGTGTAGCTGAAACGTCGATTGGCAAATTTAGCTTATTTGTTGGGGAAGGCGGGGTGCGCGGTCTTTATATCAATGATATAGAATTATATGTTGACGAACCTCAGGAAAATAATACTGTGGACTTAAGAATAACAGTATTTGACAGGGAGGACAGCAGCATAAATGAGAGTGTATCTTTCTCTTATGAAACTGATTTAACATCGGATGGCTATAATATAAAGACTGTGGGAATGGAAAGATAGTTGGTTAAAAATAAAAGGTGCAGGCAGCACCTTTTATTTTATTCTGGAATCAATATACGCGCAGATAATCTTTACGGTTTCATCAATCCCCAGCTTGCTGCTGTTGATTGACAGCTCATAATTTCTCGAATCTCCCCATTTTCCAGGGCAGAAGCTGTTGTGGTATTGTTTCCTGCGCCTGTCCTTGTCGTACATCGTAGCCTGCGCCTCGATTTCCGACAAACCGTAAAGCTCCATAATCCTCTTAATCTTAACCTCTTTATCGCCGAGAATGAAAAATGAAATAAGCCCTTCATTTTCCTTCAATATAGTTTCCGAGCAGCGCCCGACGACTATAAAGGACTCTCCCGCGTCGGCTTTTTTCTTTAAGAAATCAAATTGGAGCAGGGCAAGGTTGTGTGCGGCGGAATTGTTCATGCCCTTGACTGTCCTCGAAAAAAGCTTGTTGCGCTTAGTCTCGTCTAATGCCCTAAGCTCGTGGTTTTCGAGGTTCGTCTTTTTGGCAATCTCGTCAAGCAGAGTGTGGTCGTACAGCGGCAGGCGGTATATTTCAGACAGCTTCTGCGCTATCTCGTGACCGCCGCTGCCAAACTCACGGCCGATTGATATGATAATTTGTCGTTCCATATTTTTCCTCATTTCTGCGCTGCTGTTCATACATATAAAACCGAATGTGGCTCACAGGCTTGTCGGCAGCGCGGGCGTAAGCCTGTAAAACGGATAAAATAAAAATATTTAAGCGGCTTTATATAATCATAATCTAAAAATACCTTGCATAAATAAGCAGCATGGACAGCAGCACCACGATTACCGTCGCAGGCGCCATAACCTTGCAGTATTTGCCCCATTTTATAATGTAGCCCTCCTTTGCGGCAGTCGCGATTCCGACGACATTTGCAGACGCGCCTATGGGAGTGGCGCTCCCGCCGATATCAGTGCCGATTGCGAGTGTCCACGCGAGAATGGACAAGTCAACGCCCTGAGTGGCGGCAAGGCTCTTAATTACGGGTATCATCGTAGCCGCGAAAGGAATGTTGTCAATAAACGCGCTTGCGACAGCCGATACCCATATGATTATCGCAATCATAAGCATGACGTTTCCGCCGCTTATAGTGCCGATAAACGAAGCGATTATATTCAGAATGCCCGTCTGCTCCAGACCACCCACGACTACAAACAAACCGATAAAGAAAAGCAAAGTCTTATAATCCACACGTTTAAGCAGCTTTGGCGCTTTTCTGCCCGAGGTAATCAGAGTGACCGCGGCGATAAAAGTGCCGATAAACGCGACCGTAAGCCCCGTCTGCGCGTGGGTGACAAGCATTACGACGGCGCAGAGAAAAATAATCGTGCTTATCACAAAACCGCGCCTGTCGGTGATAGCGTCTTTGGGATCAGGAAAGGCGCTTGTGTCCGTCACGTTTTCCGCGCTTTTTGCCAGCTCCTTCCTAAACGCAAAATAAAAATAAATCAAGACGGCAACCAGCGAAACGCCCGCAAGCACGCCCGTATTTTGGATAAAATCACCAAAGGAATAACCAAGCGACGTGCCTATTATAATGTTTGGCGGATCTCCGCACATAGTCGCCGAGCCGCCGAGGTTCGCGCAGAACACCTCGGACAAAATCATAGGTACAGGATTAAATTTCAAAAGCTGCGACAGCTCGATAGTGACCGCCGCGAGAAAAAGTATTACCGTGATGCTGTCGATAAACATAGCAAGGAAAGAGGACAGTATCATAAAGGTGACAAAAATGGGAATAACCCTGTAATGCACGAGCTTTGCAATCTTCATGCACAGCCAGCGGAAAAAGCCGACCTCAGCCATTCCTTCCACCATAATCATCATGCCAGCGATAAAAATAATGGTCGCCCAGTTGATGCCGCTCGACGACTCCGCAGCCTCCGACGCCGCGTACCAGAACGGCAGCGTGAAGATGCTTTTCACATTCAAGGTCTCGATTACCGCGTCAATGCTCTGCATGCCCACGCCGAACACCAAAAGCAGGGTGAGCAGGCCGCAGCCTAAAGTTACAATGTGCCTTTCCCATATTTCCGTGACGATAAGCACGAACATGGAAAGAAAAATCAGTACAGCTAATACTTGCGCTATCATAAGTGCAGCCTCCGTTTCCGATAAATTTTCCCCTAAGCGTACCGCATTGTACGCTGTTATGCATTAATATTATGCACCAAAATTCCCTTTAGTTAATAATTATACACCCGCAAAAAAACATTTCAAATCTGAAAAATAGACAAAATTTTTGGGCGTTGGCGGCAAAAAAATATAAAAATTTTTGAAATGACTGTTCTTTCAAAATTATTATGATGAAAATGAAAGATAAAATTTTGCATGTGAAAATTTTATTAGAAATTCATTAGAAAATTCAAGAATAAGCTGTTGACAAATATGTACGGGGGGGAGGGTATAATAGGATATAATAATGACATTTGGCGGATTTTGCCAAGGCGGGGCTAATCTGCCGACGGTATTTGTCGGCTTATTAGATATAAAATTTAAAGAAATGAGGTAAAGGTTATGAAAAAGAAAATGACGGCAAGGTTATATGCGGCGGTTATGGCAGTGTCCGTGCTTATGACGGGAATGACTGCATTTGCGGCAGACGAGACGTACACACAGGTTACACCAGATGCGGCAGCGGCGGCAGACATGCAGGTCACACCAGCAGCGGCGGCTAATGTGATTGCGGTTGATACTGAGGATATAAGAGATTTATATAATATGATGTCGACGGATGGCGATATTGATTATTACCGAGAGGAGTATGCTAAAATAAATAATAAGTCGTGGATTGACTTTTTCGAAGGTGGTTACAAAGAATATGGTTATGCTGAGCCTTCCTTATATGATTTTGCTGTTGTTAAGAGAAAAGGACTTATTAAAATGAATCATATAACTTACGGTAAATTGGTTGAGGATTTTGGAGAAGCAGAAGGATTTGTGTACATACCAGAAGGCGGTCTTACAGGGATAGGACTAGGTATTTATTCTATTTCTACTAATTATCCTAAACCGAGTTATGAAGCTTTATATTACGGAGGATTTGTGAACGGCGTTAGGACAGGTCATGGGAGACTTTTTGTTATAAGTCATAATCTAGAGGCTGTGGTACTGTTTGAGGGTGAATGGATCAATGATGCGCCAAACGGACTGGGTTCATATGTTGTAAAACAAGATTTAGGTGGGTATGGTTATTTTAGTTCTGAAGTCAGCGGAATGTTGGTAAACGGATTGTGGAATGGAACAGTGAGCGTTAAGTATGAAAATGAAAATTCTATGGTTTATACTTCGAATTATCATGGTGATGCACCGAGTTGTTCTTTTGAATTTACAGCGGTAAATGGAATAATAACAGATGATAAAACGGAAGAATTAAAAAATAGATGTAAATATGGTTGGAACGGCTATAGCTCGGAAACAGAGGATGTCATAAATATTGAAGATGTGGAAGAAGATGGTTATATATGTTATTATTATAGAGATGACCTTTTGTATGATGATGGTATGAAAGGGATGTTATATATATGGTGTAAACAAAATTCAACTCATGGCATAATTGGTTTTGCTGATAATTGGGGATTAGGCGGCGATCACGTTAGTAACTCAAGGGCTGATGGCAATGTAATTTTTAAATATTAAAAAGATATATAATGCTTGACAAAGTGAAAAAGCGAACAATAAACATTTACCAGCATGACAGCGGCAGGGCGCAGATACGCTCTGCCGCTGTTTTTTGCATTATTTTATTCTGTATTACTGCTCATTTATATTGCTAGTTCATCTTGAAATTCCCCCTAAATTTTCAAACATAACCCCAAATCGCAACCGCCAGTTGACAAAAACCGAAAAAGTGCGTTTGTCGGTTGGTTGTTACCCTTTTTGAATTATGCTATAATGGCGCTTGTAATAAAGCAAAAACTGATGGCAAAAATGAGAAAAATATTCCAACAACAAGTAAAAGCATTTTACAGAAGGGAGCCAAATCATGCTGGAAGAAGTATATAAAAAACTTGACATTTTCTGCGAAAACATCACGGAAGAAAAAGACGTGTCCATACTAAGGCAAAAGGAAAAAGAGTATGGCATCATAATACCAGAGCCATTATATGATTTTTACAGGCATTACGGGAACGATAAAGCATTTTTATTTGCTTTCTATAATTTTGATGACGTGGAAAATATCTGCATTGAAAATGATGCGCTTGTTTTTGGATATACCCATCAAAAAATTGCCCGCTTGGGTATTCCCTTAAAAAGGCTTAACAGCGAATATCAGTCTGTCAACTGGTATTCGGAGGAGTTAAAAGGCTGGTTTATGGAAGGAGGGATATTTCCAGAAGGCTTTTTCTTTCATATGGCGGCATGGCATGTGATGAATCTAATGCTTTCTATGGCAAGGGCAAAGGCTTCCGAGGAGGATTTTGCAAAATTGACGGACACTTATTTTTCCTTTTTTAATTAATGATAAAATCTTTACAAAGGGATATAGAATCATTGCCGTATATTATAAAAATATTTTGGGCTGCTATTGGAGAGAGGACGAGCTGCTTTATCTTTCGGCATGGGATGATGTTGATTTGGAAAAGGCGGAGGAGGAGCTGGGGCTTGATTTGGACTGGCTCTGATGAAGAAGACCGCCTTTTAAAAGAGCAGCTTTGACGCCAGAGGTCAAAGGACAGAATGTGCCATATGCAGGCGGCGATATCGTGATAGACAAAAATTTTTCCGAACAAAATGAGATTGCGCTTTATATGATGGAGCATTGTGATAATAAAGCGTTTACGGAAGGATACCAGATTATCAGCATGGGACGAGGAGGTATTGTAATGGAATATACGGAGGAAAATTATGACTTTAAAAAGGCAATCGGGCAGATTATAAAAGATGATTTCACGCCGCTGCTGCGTGCCAACGGATTTAAAAAATATGGCAGTCATCGGTATATCCGGGAGCGTTCGGAACTGGTTCAGGTGATCGGTTACAGTCTGGGAGTAGCAGAACTGAAAATGTGGGCAAGCGTATTTCCACTGTGCGGCACGATTGAACAGATTATGACCAATGGCGAATATGGCATAAATCTTATGGGCTACGATGGCTGGAAGATGCTTGGCGGGAAATACTATACGACAATGTATGGAGAGCCATGGGAAAAGAAGTCGGTGCAGCTAAAGCTTTTTTATGAAAAGAATCAGGTCGGCATGCAAAAGCTGCTGGAGGCAATCAGGCTGGGCGTATTGCCGGAGTTTGACAGGGTAAATTCTTTTGAGTGCTTTGTGGAACTGTTCGGGCAGAAAAAACCCGTTTTCATGGGGTGGGAATTTAACGGGGAACGCACGGCCGGGTTTGGGTGTTACAAATATGTGGCTGCGGTACAGACGTGCAAAAACGGCGATTTTCAAACGGGCGTCCGCCTCTTAAAAGAGCAGAAGCAGGAATGGATGTGCGCGGCACTGGACCATTATAAGATGAAGCGCTCTTATCTATTGCCACAGTTTAAGGAGGTCGTCAGGAACATCCGGCTTCTTTTGACGCCGGAGGTCAAGGGGCAGGCGCTTACCCATGAAACATTCTGCCGGAACTATGAGCTGCTGTGCAATGAGAAACGGGAAAAGTTGAAGCTGATAAAAAAGAGGAGTAAAGGAGGAGACATAAAATGCTAGAAATGAAGTGCAGAGGAGAGCGGCAAAATGGACAAAGAATATGATTTTGATGAAAAGAACCATGTAGTAAGGGTTTACAGTCCGATAGGCATTAAAACATTCTGCCGGGAGCATAAGATAAAAATAGAAGAATTTAATCTTCCGGTTTTATTAGATGACTCTATAACACATTGTTCCGGGATGTTTCAAGGCTGCACAAGCTTTAATCAGCCAGTCGTGATACCGGAACGTGTTGCAGGATGCATGGATATGTTTTGTGACTGCAAGGCTTTTAACCAGCCAGTAAAAATGCCCGCTTACGTGGTGCAATGCGCACGAATGTTTGCGGGATGCAGCTCTTTCAATCAGCCCATTGAACTGCCTAAGTACGCGGCATACTGTTATGAAATGTTTGCGCAGTGTGAAAGCTTCAATCAAAAGATAGAGCTGCCCTTGCGCGCGGAAAATACTTCGGCAATGTTCTCGGGCTGCACGAGCTTTGATCAGGAAATAGTATTAGGGGAAAATATCATCAACTGTTGGAGCATGTTTGCAAACTGCACCTCCCTGAATCAGAAGATCGAACTGCACAATACCCACTGCCTGTACAATAATATGTTTTTAAATTGTACCTCATTATGTCCCGAAAACGTGACAATCTATAGCGGGCGGATTACTCAGAAAACTTTGGAAAAAAGACTGCGGCAGATGTGGGGAAGAGATGAGGCGGAGGACATCGCGGATATTGCGGAAAAGGTGAATATTGTCAAAGTGAAAACAGTCAAAAAAATAAGAATTACGAACATTTCTTATACGCTGGAAGGAAATCCCTCTGTAGAGATAGAGGAGGAAGAACTTGCAAAGCTTACCTCCGCAGAGATTTTCCAAAAGCTGGAGGAGCTTTATTCCACCCAAAGGCTGACAGCGCTGGAAATCAGTACGCGGTCGGCATCTTCGATGAAGACGCTGGCTGTCTACTTTGACAAAGAGCTGTCGGCGATTTCGGTCATCGACGACTGGGACGAGAGCGTTTCCTATTATAATTCCGGGGAGGGCAAGGAGTCTGTGGAGATACGGGGCAATTTCTATCCGCGCCATATGGTGTCTGCTGATCGGGACATTTTATTTTTAATCATTGATGATTTCTTAAAGACAGGAAAACCATCTAAACAGGTTAAGTGGATTAGGGAATGACAGTGCGCATTATGGACATTTGATTACTGAAGAAATAGCCAGAATTAGTGGTTGTAAGGTAACGAAGTGGGAAGAAAGAAAAAAACACAGAAAGGGAGAAACGTATATACGCCGCTGGAGGAAGTGGTGCTGCCAACTCCATTTGGAAATGCAGGGAGGAGCTTATTATGAAGAAAATGCTGACATACATTGCTGTTGTGGTCGCGGCTGCGGCAGCGGTCTTTGCAGCGTTTGGATATAATCCCGACAGCCTTTTGCGCAGGGGACAAAAGACCATGGGATTAAAGGATATAAAAGAGGGAATTGCTGTGACAGGGCATCCCGCAGGAGAAGACATTCCCCGCATATTATCTGCAGAGGAATTTGATAAGCTTTCTTTTGGCACAGACTATGTGACGCTGCAGCCAGTGTCGATTGTGCCTACAGGAGTATGGCATTTAAAACCGTGGGTGTCAACTTATTTTCAGGAGCGCTATAAGGGAAGGACAGTAGGAGCGCCCAAAAGAAAACCTGAGCTTATCACGTCAAAATTGAATATACATATGGACTATAACCAGTATTATCTTTTGGAGCTGACGGACGGATCATATATTTTAGCGGAAATTCCAGAGCCTGATGCAGATGCCATAAAAAGAGGCAAGATTGTGACCTTGCCCATAGGGGAAAAACGGACTTTTCGTATGTCTGAGGAGCTGAGTAAAGTATGCGAGGAAAACGGCGCATATACGAAGGGCATATTTTTTGCGTTTGATGAGGAATGGTATGAAAGCATTGATATATTTATGGTATTGTTACGGCTTGGCGTAGGAATTACAGTGTTTTTTGCCGTGGGCGTCTGCCTGCTGATGCTTATAGATAAGGTGGCTTATTTTTAATTATTATTTTTAATTATTGATGATTTTTTAAAGGCGGGAAAACCATCTAAACGGGTTAAGTGGATTAGTGAATGACAGTACGCATTATGGACATTTGATTATTGAAAAAATATCCAGCAATTAATGGATACAAGATAACACGGGATTAATGATAATGGAGGGAAAATTTATGAAAGCGAATGAATTTGCAGAGAAGTGGACAGGAGAACAGTTGATTTGTTATGACGAGGCAGCCTTAAAGGATTATGGATTGCGGGATAGCGACATTGCAATCCTGTCAAAGTATGGTCTCCCAGAAAGCGCGGCGCCATATCTTAACTTTGAAGAATTGGATGCGCAGGAGATCGGGTATGTTGAGAAAGGGTATTGCTATTTGGGATATACTGGAGATGGCGATTGGATTGGCATAAATGCCAGTAGCGGCAAAATACTTGTTATATCACACGGGCTTGACGAGTATGCCGATGATGATTTTCCAGACGACGATATTCAGGAAGAAGCGGAAGAAAGCGAAGAATGTGAAGACTATGATTATGTGGGCTTTACGTTGGTGAATACTTCCCTAGAGGCATTGTATGAATGCATGCTCCATTATTATACGTTTATTCAAAAGAAATTAACAGAAGGCACTAAGGAATATGACACAAGTGTCGGAAAATTGAAAGAAAAGCTTATGGTGGCAGATCCAGAAGCCATGCAGCGGGAGGACTGCTTTTGGAATGAGGAGATAAAAAAGCTGTTTTAAAAATGGTAAAATGAAGGAAAGAACTTTTCCTTGCAGACGGGCGGTATGAAAATAAATAACAAGGAGGCAGGAAAAACATATGATATTGACAGCACAAGAAAAAGAAGTTTTTGCGGATATGGTAAAATGCAATCCTGGTGTGACGGAAGAACAGCTTTTGAAGGGCTATACTCATTACCGTTTTCTAAGCTTTAGATATTTTGCGCAATCGAATCCAAATGCTGGCTATATACCGCCGCTTGTGGATATTTCGCCGCTGTCACGTTTAAAAGATTTGGAGGAAATTTCACTGGATAATTGCGCGATTTCCGATTTGTCGCCACTGTGCGCACTTCATAAGCTGAATGAAATATCTGTGTACGGAAATACGGTTGAGATAGAACCCTGTGACTTTAGACAGCTTAACAATTTGATGTTCCTTCACTTATGTGACGGCAGGATTGGCATTCCAAAATTGGACGGGCTGCCGAAGCTGAAGCACTTGTCCTTATCAGATATTGGAATGGAAGAACTGCCGCCGCTTCAAAATCTGCCAGCGCTAAGTATTTTAAGTATTGATAAAAATCCTAATCTGAGCGACCTGTCGCCCCTGTCCTCCTGCCAGAATTTAAAAAAACTGATAGCGTACAACACCGCAATAACTGAGTTATTACCGCTGAAAAATCTGCCCAAGCTCCGCGAGATTACTTTGAGCGGCACAAAAGTAACCGACGTTTCCGCACTCGCCCAACTCCCTACCCTTGAAATGATCTGGTTATATGATACGCCTGTCGAGGACGTTAGCTGTCTTGCGACGCTTCCAAAGCTGGACAGCCTCAATTTGCTAAAAACAAATGTCACAGATTTGTCCGCATTTTGCGGTCGCGAAAAAATAATCATTATTGAGCGCAAAAAGCTTGGAATTGGAAAAAATCAAAAGACATCAGCAGAAATCAAACAGAAAGCCGCTCAGCTAAAAGAAAAAGCTGAAAAAATAGGCATCAGCTTAAATCCCTGCTTAAAGCGCACACAGGTGAAAGCCTTTGAGGAACATTACGGTGTGAAGCTGCCTAAGGAATATAAAGCATATCTTACGCAGATTGGCGATGGTTTTGATGGGGAAAACGCGATTAGCCCATTAGAGCAGGCGGTATTTGCCCCAGAGCGTATTACAAAACGCTTTAATTTTCGCGAAGCGTGGATATGGGAGGACGACGAAAAAGTCAATGAAGCGCGCAAGGAATCCGCACTCCAAAACGGACAGCTCCAGCTTGCGGATATGGGAGACGGGCGCTCCTATCGGCTGATTGTCTGCGGCAGCGCCAAAGGCGAAGTCTGGGAAATGACCGATATAGGAATATCGCCCCACAAAAGCGGAGGGGATTTTCTTGACTGGCTTGAGGAGTTTCTTGGTGAGGAATTCACATTCTAAATCCCGTAAACGGGTTCATGCTTAATTCCTTATTTTGGGAATCCGAGGCAAAAATTCCAATGAATGAAAAATAGCAGGGCATACATAGTGTTATGCGGAAAGAGAGGACAACATTTGACACTAAAACGAAAGCAAACTATTGTAAAACACAGGGAAACATCATATAATAAAGGCAGGTGGACGGCATGCGCCTGAAGCCAATAGAGGAAGCAACCCTTGCCGACCGCTTTATCTTTTTCAAGGTGATGCAGGACGCAGATTTATGCAGACATCTTTTAGAAATAATCCTCAATGTAGAAATCGAACGCATTGAGTACTTGGAAGGCGAGAAAAACATCGAGGCAAAATATGACTCCAAAGGCATACGCCTTGATGTTTACGTAATGGACGGCAGGAACACAGTCTACAACATAGAGATGCAGGCGCCATATGCGTTACATTTGCCGCCAAGAAGCCGTTATTATCAGGGCATGATGGACGTTGACATGCTTGAAAAAGGCGCAGGATATGAGACGCTCAGCAAAAGTTTCGTCATATTCATATGTATGTCAGACGTATTCGGAAAAGGCAGGCATATTTATACCTTTGAAAACAGGTGCATAGAAGACACGTCGCTTGCGCTGGGTGACGGCACAAGGAAGATATTCCTCAATCCGTACTCAAATATGGATGACGTTACGCCAGAACTGGCAGGATTTTTGAAGTATCTTGCGGACGGAGTAGCAATAGACGAATTTACGGAAAGGCTGGTGGAAGCAGTGGAAACAGCAAAGAAAAATCCTAGGATAATGGTTGAGTATATGTCATACTATGCTGAGCAGGCAGACCGTGAAGCTGAACGCGAAGCGGCACGCAGGGATGGACTTGCCGAAGGCATCGAAAAGGGTATCGAAAAAGGCATCATAAACACTATCAAAAGCATAAACGGCACCATAGAAACCGCTATACAGCAGCTTATCACACAATGCGGTATGGACGCAGACAAGGCTGCCCGCATTGCCGAAATGTACTGGAATGAAAAGCAAGGACAATAACTAGCCATATATTATACAGACACACATCTATGGCATAAACAACTGAATACGGTATCATAAAAACCCCTGATATAAAGTGTGAAATCACCAGTTTTACGTCAGGGGCTTTTTATTGAAATTTCCTTTTTGCAGTCATAAAAATATTGAATTTATATATTGACAAAACGGTACGGGGGGTGGGGTATAATCGGATATGATAGCGATTATATCGCTGTACATCAGATGATTGTGGGAACGCTCCGCAGTTGTCCATGACTAAATAGCAGAAAGGAAAAGGTAAAAAACAATGAAGAAAAAGGCTTTAAAGAAGCTTGCGGCATTTACCGCGGCAGCAACAATGCTGATGTCAGGCATGACTGTATTTGCAGATGAAACGTACACCACGCAGGCAGGCGACAGCCTGAGCAAAATTGCAAAGCAGTTTTACGGGGACGCAGACAAGTGGGAGGACATCTACAACAGCAACAAAGATTAGATAAAAAATCCCAACATAATCTGGGCAAACCAGACCTTGATTATCCCTAATGCAGACACGACGCAGGCAACAGACACAACACAGACGACAGATACGACGCAGGCAACAGATACGACACAGACAACAGTAGACGTTATATCTCCTGTAAACGCGGCAGATGCATCTGATTTTATCAAGAAGGTGTATGCCCTGATGTCAGCGCAGGATTATACTTCAATGCTTGAAGTAGACGGCTCAGATGAAGCAGAGGCATATGTGAGCGCGATGGTAAGCGACCGCGCCGTATATACGCCTGACGGAAGCGGAAACGGCGTAGGCGCTGGCGTGTATAAGACTCCAAGTGGCGGCTATTACTTCTACTACGGCGGCTACGCAGGCGGCGGCAGAACAGGTGACGGCATAATCTTTATGGATTGTGGTAGTTACTATTATCTGTTCACTGGCGCTTGGAGCAATGACGCACCGAATGGAAATGGCACAGTAAAGAAGATTCTTTTAGATGGAAGTCAGAACGATACAGAAAGCGGAAACCTTGTGAACGGCTTATGGAATGGTAGAGTAAGCAACATATCATATGACGCAGAGTTTGATTATAATTTTGATTGTTCATATACGGCAAATAATGGTCAAGTTGTTGAGGATTTAACAGAAGAATTTCTTAATAACGTTGTTTATGATTATGGTTTCAATGATTCCAATTTGTCAAAGCATGAAAACGGTGAATTAAAGGTAGCTGCGTATGACGTACTTTTTAATGATGATGGTGACAGCGTGTATTGTTACTGGTTTAGTTATGATCCAAATGGAACGGAGGGCATTGTTGGCTTTGCAACGAATTATTAGACCAAAACAAAATTTCCAAAACTGAACACTTCCATGCACAAAAGGAAGGGGAGTAGGCAATAGATGACGTTTTTCCGAAGCCGTCAGAACTGATACGCGGCTGGGAAAAGCCGCAGCCTGAATTTAGGGGCTGCCGCAATAAGGATTAGGCATACAGGATATAACATTATGTTTAGATTAACTGATTTTATATCCTGCGCTTATATTCCTTAATGCTGCAGCCCCTTTTTGCGGCAAAATAATAAGCGGTTTCGGAAATCCCAAATCAAAAATCAAATCCAGCGCAAATAAACATATTTCAACAGCATTTCTCTTGAAATTTCCCACAAATATAATTATAATACCACTATATTAATGAAAGCCCCGCCTTTTCCAGTCTAAAAAGGCACAGACAATATGTAAAAAAGGAGCATACAAAATGCCGACTCTCGGAAATCCCACAGGTACGATTTATATATTAAAAAAATACAACTTCCAGTTCCTCGAATATCCTTGAAAATATCATAAATGCGGCGCAGATAACAAAAGACGATTTCGTGCTGGAAATAGGTTCAGGGATAGGCACTATGACGCAGTACCTCTGTGAAAATGCATGTGAGGTCATCGCCGTGGAAATAGACAAAAAGCTGATGCCGATTTTGGAGGACACGCTTTCCGCATATGATAATGTGGCTGTCATAAATGCGGACATTTTAAAGCTGGACATAAACAGGATAGTAGACGAAAAAAACGGCGACAGACCGATAAAGGTAGTCGCAAACTTACCTTATTATATTACCACGCCGATTATCATGGGGCTTTTTGAAAAGCGCGTGCCGTTTGAAAGCATCACGATAATGGTGCAGAAGGAGGTCGCGGAGCGTATGCGGTCAAAGCCATGGACAAAAGATTACGGGGCGCTTTCGCTGGCAGTCCAGTATTACTCCGCGCCGCAGGTTATGTTTACAGTGCCTGCAGTTTGCTTTATGCCGCGCCCGAATGTTGACAGTGCTGTTATGTTCGCGCCAGTGCTGTCCGTGCAAGCCCGAAACCGCAAGTGACTTTGAAAAAACAGCACAGAAATGAGATAAAAATGAAAGGTTTATTTATGTATGACATTAAAACGCTGAAAAGCATGAGGTGTTTTTTGGCTATTAAGCCTGTTTGATAATGACAAAACAATGTCATATATGTTTACGCTTCAAGTCAGCAGGAGCATTTATGCAAAGGAAAAATATATATTTTCAATAATATTTATGTTTATATGCTCATCTGTACTGTGCGCGATAGGAGTTATAGTCTGCCTTGTGACGCAAGGCGCAATGCCAAATCTGGATCAGGTTTTGTCAATTGAGGAAGTTGCCCTTTTAGGCGGATATACGGTTATAATTTACGTGATACCTATTATCTGCAAATGGGGAAATGAAAACGGTCGCGTAATAGCAAGCCTGCTGGCAATGGCTGGCTTTTTCGCAATAGTATCGGTTATAAACAGCTTAGGTGAGGAAGGCATAAAATGGTCACTTGATTTTATCACAGGCATCACCAACATGCCCACAGGCGCGCTAGCATTAATTGGAGCGCTTATAATCGCGCTGCTTGGTCTGTTTTCCTATGGCATTTCATCAAGAATAATAAAAAATAAGGAATTTTAACGTAAAGGGATGCTTGTTCGAAAATCAAAAATGTTATGACGATGTAATGAGGTAAATACATCTGCAATAAAAGCAGGTGATTTATATAAAAGTGTACCTTGACAGCTGAATAAAGTGTATATATCTTTGGAATAGTTGTGGCAAATATTGTGTAATAAAAGTGCTGTATAATCCGAAGGCTCTGTTTAAGCTTTATATTTATGGAAGTGAGAACAGTATAAGATCTTAGAGAAAACCTGCAAAGAGCTGTCAGGTAAACACAGAAGTCAAATGGCTGAACGGTCATATCGATGAATGCCTGCGGATACTGGATGACGCGGACAGGCAGGAATACCTTGAAGAATACCTGATGGACGCGCCTATATTAGAAACCATAGCTACAAGAATAGCGGTTTTCATATGTATCTCCCATAATTAAAAAAGCGCTGGGGTTCGGTCATTCATATATGCTGAGAAACGTATAACCTAGAACATTATTAACGTGTAACCTCTGCCACACTTTTATGTTATATGCAAAAGATTTCTTTGTCAATCTCTTGCATGGGTGGAAATTCTCTGAAATTTTGCTTTATCGCGGCATTTACCACGATGGCAATTTCATTGAAAACGGCTTTCATATATGATAGAATAACCATAAAAATGAAAAAGTGGGAAAATTCAGCAATGAGTGCATTGGATATACAAAAAATGCGAGGCTGAAATTTTTGCGGCACGGAGGAGAAAGCATATGGAGCTGACAAACAAACAGCGTAAATACTTAGGCTTAGAGCCAATTGATTCCGCATGGGAGCGAATGGAGATACCCAACAACAGCGTAAAGACTGAATTGTCTACTGGGAAACATATTTTATACTTTGACGGCGATACTCTCCGCAAAAATATCACAGTAAACGATAGCGGCAGCTATCTCGAGCAAACCTGCCACATAAAGACGCAGGACAACCGCACGATGATTGCGCCAAAAACCGCAAAGGGCAAGCCAAAGCGCCTAAACGGCGTAAATCTGCAGAGATGTACGCCCGAGGGAGCGTATTTTCGGTTTGCAGGCTCTGTGCTGCTTGCCAACTACACGACACAGCATACATATTATTCATCTGTAATGGCGGGACTTCCGTTTATGTCGGAGAGTGAGCTGCAGGTATTTCTTGACAAATGGATATCGGAGACAGATGACAAGGAGCTTAGGAGGATTGAAGCCTTTGCGCACGCTAAGCGCAGGCGCTGTAAATTTAAGGAGGGCGACTTTTTCCGTTTTCCGATAGACCGCACAAACTACGGCTACGGGCGTATTCTGCTTGATGTTGCGCAGATGAGAAAAAACGGTGAAAGATTTTGGGATATTGTCATGTGTAAGCCACTGGTTGTCAGTGTTTACCATATTATTACCCAAAATCCGTCAATGGATATTGAAATCTTGAAAACGCTTAAAAGCTGTCCGTCGCAGTTTATTATGGACAACCGCTTTTTTTATGGTGAATATGAAATTGTCGGCAATGCGCCAATCACTGAGAAAGACGAGGACTATCCTATTATGTATGGGCAGGGCATTTCACCAGACAGCCGTAAAGTGATTAGGTTCCAGATGGGGCGCATATTCAGGGAAATCCCGCTGGAGGGGAATGAGCTGGTAAAAAGAGCCTCTGGACGCCGAGATAAAGACCTGCTGCCCGATTTCTTGAACAATGGGATAGGCTGGTCGCTGGGGGTAGATAAAAATATTTTGGAGGCGTGCATAGAGCAGGGCTCAAATGAGCCGTATTGGAATCAGAGCATTGACAATAATCTGCTTCACAGGCATGACTTGCGTCATCCCGTAAACAGGGCAGAGCTTGAGCGGGTGCTTAGGCAGATGGGGCTGGATGATATTAAATAAAGGCAAAAACAAAGGGCAGCCGCCAAGAGGTGAGCTGCCCTTTTCAAATTCAGTTTATTTTTCTGAGATTACAAATTTTTCCACTGTGTTCTGCAGCATTGCGGATATGCTTTCGGCATCTTTGACCTCGTTCAAGACCTTGTTGGAATTTGCAGCGATATTGCAGCTTTTTTCCGCGATATCCGCCGTGCCTGTAGCGCCTTCCGCGGCTGCCCTGCTCACGCCGTCAATTGAATCCGCCGCGGTTTCCACGGAGGCTAAAAGCTCCTGTGAGACTGCGCTGAAATCTGACACCATATCGTCGATATATGCGGCGTCTGAATTGTACGATTCCGTAATATCCGCAAAAGCGTCAAAGGTTTTGACAATATCCTCCGTCACAAAATTCAGAAGGCGCCCCGCGTCGCTTGACAAGTGTTCTACCGCGCGCGTTACCTCCTCCGTCACGCGCTGGATATTTTCAACAGATTCTTTTGATTGTTCCGCAAGATTCCTTATCTCGTCGGCTACTACCGCAAAGCCTTTTCCTGCCTCGCCAGCCCTTGCCGCCTCGATTGACGCGTTGAGCGCCAGCAGGTTTGTCTGTGAAGTAATGCCGAGTATCGACTGCGCAAGCTCGTCAATCTGCTGTACTACCTTTGCGCCTTCAAGCGCTTTTGTAAGGCTGCCGCTTATTTCCATACCCATATCGCTTGCCTTTTTGCGGTTAATGTCAGTCTCCTCTTTTGCCTTAAAAGCGCGCTCGTGAATGCTTACCGCTTTCTCCGCGCCGTCCTGCGAGCGCTCGGCTATGCTTCTTGAAACAGTGCCGATCTCCTGTGTGATTTTGTTAATCTGCTCTGCGGAGGCGGCAGTCTCCTCCATTCCTGCCGAAAACTGTTCTGTGGTTGCCGATACGCTCTGCAAATCGTCATTCAGCTCGTCTACATTATTGCGGACTGTCTCAACTATCTGCCCGAGGTGTATGCTTTCACTTTTGATATTGCCGAGTACGTCATCAGACGTGGCGGAAAGGCTGTTCATTGCCCTTGCGAGAAGCCCGAACTCGTCCTTGCGGTTTGCCTGTTTTTCGGGTATGCGCTCACTGTAGTTGCCCTGCTCAAGCTTGCCCGCAAACGCTACCATCATCTTCATTGCCTTTGTAATGTCCCTTATGATTGAAACTGTTATGATAAATACCAAAGCTATGCAGATTACTGCGCCGACAGTGACAATGGCAATCTGCTGGTTTTTAATCTTCTCTGTAGCGTCGCGTTCCGTCGCTATAATCTCATCTATGTAATTTATATAATTGCCCGTGCCGATAACCCATTCAAACGGCTCAAACGCTTTGCTGTAGCCGCGCTTAGGCTCCGCCTCGGTCTGTCCCTCTCTTGGAAAATACCATTCGTTGAAGCCGCCGCCGTTGAGGGCTGTCTTGATTATATTTTGTATGAAAGGAGTACCGTTTACGTCAACAGCGTTGTAACGGTTTGTACCCTCCGTATCGTTGCCAAGAAGTACGACGTTCGTGCCGTCATAAGTGTCCGCCCAGAAATAGCCGTTGTCGCCGTAGCGCAGCTCCCGCAGCATGTCAGCGCCCTGTTTTTTCGCCTCCTCGAGAGTACATTCGCCGTTTTCATACATGGAATTGTACACGTTCAGCATTGTGATTGCGTTGTCCACCTGCTCCTTGATGGCGTTGTCGTAGTCGCTGAGTATTTGCTTTTCATGCGATTCGAGCGCGTGGTCTGCGATTCTGTTCATTCCGCTGATGCCGCCAAAGACTTCGCCCGCCACAGCTATCAGGGCAATGATTACAATAATGTTCAGCTTGATTCCCATTTTTAGATTTTTCATGGTGATGCTTCCTTTCCGTAAAGTTTTGCTCTTATTAGAATTTTATCACATAAATATGTCGAATGTCTAGGGAAAGCAGTACAAGTTTGCCAAAAGTTTCTTGGCGCTGAATTGCTCAAACGGTTAAGTTCAACAAAATGGGGATTTATTGCGGGGAATATTTGTGGAAAATATCCAAGAAACTGTATGCTGAGTTGGCTGGCATGATTTTGAAAAAATAGGGTAAAATAAAAATTCAAGGCAGCATATGCGCCTTGAATTTTTAATCTTTATTTAGATAATGGAGATAGCGAGACTCGAACTCGTGACCTATACGTTGCGAACGTATCGCTCTCCCAGCTGAGCTATATCCCCAAAGACTTGTATCACAAATCTAAGAACCATTATACCACATTTACGCAGGATTGCAAGAAAAGTTTTATACGGATTTTGCAATCTAAAAATTTATTGCAAAAGCACGGATAAAATCATAAAATGTAATCAGGCGGCAGATAGTAGCCCAAAGCGGCATATAATAACAAACCTGAATAAGCGCTATGAGGAATATGCGAGGCTGGGCATGGGATAATTTTGGGCAGTAAGCATTAAAATGGAGGGATTCATGGACTTTCTAAAGGATAAAACAAAAAAACGGCAATTTTGGCTTACATATGGAGTATTTGTAATAAACGGCATGCTGGCGCTGTCAGTCGGCTCGCTTCTGCCGTTTATCCGCGACGCGAGGGGGCTTGATTACGCGTTCTGCGGAATGCTCGTGAGCCTTCATTCGGTCGGCAATCTTATTTCCAGCTTTGCAGGCGGGACTTTGCCCATTTTTATAGGCAGGAAAAAAAGCATACTGATTTTTGAAACGTTCTTCGCTGCGGCATATTTGCTTATAATATTTGGGAGCAGCCGCTTTGCGCTTGCGCTGGCATTTCTTCTGACAGGACTTGCAAGAGGAGCGACAAGTAATTTCTGCAATGCATCAGTCAACAGCCTCGCGCCTGGAAAGGCGTGGACAATCAACGGACTTCACGCTATGTTTTCAATCGGCGCGTTTCTGTTCCCTATTATTTTGACGCTTCTAACTATGACGCAGGAGAGCAGCTGGATATATGCGGTATATTTTATGCTTGCCATGGGGGTGCTGAGCTGGCTTTTGTATTTTATAATGCCTGTTGGAAATGATCGTCTGGAAAAGAATGGAAATGGCGGCGGGAGCTTTGCTTTTTTCAAAATGCCATTGTTTTATATATGTACGTTTACCCTGTTTTTTTACCTGTGCGCGGAGCAGGGAGTAATAGGGTGGATGGTGACATATTTTAAAGATACGGGGCTGCTTGATGAAGCATTATCACAGATTACGGCAAGCGTGCTGTGGATTATGATTCTCGCGGGGCGACTTACGACGGCATTTGTCTCGACCAGAGTGAAAAAGGAAAAGCTTTTGCCTGTTATGGGGATAGGCATGATTTTATTTTTTTTGCTGCTCATTTTTAGCAGAAGTACGCTTTGGATTGTAATAGGGATTATGGGGTTTGGCTACAGCATGGCAGGAGTATATCCAACAACCGTGTCATTTACAGGCGGGCTTATTCAGCGTTACCCTATGGCGTGGAATTTTATACTTACCTTCGCAAGCATCGGCTCAATTGTGATGCCGTCGGTAATCGGCAGGATAGCCGAGGCCGCAAATATCTACTATGGAATGAGCGCTATCGGGGCAGTGCTTGTTGTTGATTTTGCGTTTATTGCGGGGCTGTGCGCGTATATCGGAAAGAGGGGGGTATTGCAATAAGGCATGAGCGTTATACGGCAAAGAATGGCGCGGTGCTTGTCTATGGGGTTATGGAAAAATTAATATGAAAAATGTTATAAAATATAAACCGCTGTCCGATATAATTATTAGAAATGCCTTATTATAATTATGAAATGTTACGAGTGAAAAGCGTGTGTCCGATAAGGAAAAATATTAAGGAACTCTAAGGCGGCGAAAGTCATGCCGCTAAAACGGGCAGGGAAGGAATGCAAATTTGTGTTTAGGGTACAAATTCGCAGGTGAATCAAGAATGGGGGATTAGTATGCAGATAAAGCCAATCACAATAAATGCAGCAAGTACAATAATGACGCGCAGCGCTCAAGGAAATGCCGCCCAGCCAGCAAACAGCGCGTATATGCCACAGTGCAGAGTTTCAATTTCAAATGAAGGGCGAAAGCTTAGCAGGCAAAACGGCGGGCAGCCAAAAGCAAGCGCCAAAGGCGCCGCAGTGCAGAAGCTTGTGCTGCGCCAGAACAAAGAGGCTGCACAGAATGAAAAGACCATGGAAGGATACCGCGAAAAATTAAAGGATATAAATAAGGAATTATATGCCTTAAACAAATCCTTCAACAGAAGTCCCGACAAGGAGACAGTCGAGAAGGAGCAGGAGCTGCTCGGTGCGATGCGCGATCAGAAAGCGGCTCAGGAGGAAACGAACAAGCAATACGCCAAGGAAGCACAGGCGCTTGCCGCAATGCAGTCGGCAGCATGTCAAGAGGAAATAGACGGAAAAAACCGCGAGCTCTGGACATTCTTAAAGACCTTGGAGGAAGCTGAAAAATCCGAGGAGGAGCGCGAGGGCACAGATGAGAACGACGAAAGCGGCGCAGATGAGGCTGAAACGGGAAATTCCGCAGGCAGCGCGATTAAAAATTCAGCGGCGCAGTTTAACGCAGCCACTATAAAGCGCGATTTGGGCGTGGATAATGAGTTTGATGAGCTTAGCGCAGAGGGACACAGGCTTATCAAGCTTGCCAACACAATCACGCAGGAGACATTGAGCGAGAGCGAATACATAAGCAATGCTCTTGGCAAAGACGGGCTTACTGACGACGCAAAAGCCGAGGCGGAGGATTTTCAGGCGGCAATGGGGACAGTTTATCGGGACGTTGAAAGATACCGCAGCAATGGGCTGTATCTTTTGCAGGCGGTGCGCGATGCTAAGCTAAAGCGCATATCAGACAATCCGCTTGAAGGATTTCAGGAGACGAAGGACAGCATGATGATGGCCGCGGACAGCGCAGTTCTTGGAGAGGCAAGACAGGAGCCGATTAGCGAGGCTTCCGATGAGCTTGAAGACGAGGTTGAAAAGCTTATTGACGAGCGAAACGACATAGACAAGACTCCCGAGGAAAAAGAGCAGGAGGAAAAGGCGCAGGAGCAAAAAGACGCAGTGGAGGAAGAAACGCCCGAGGAAAAGAAAGAAAAAGAAGCAGAGGAAGCTAAGGAAGCAAAAGCGGAGGAGAAATGACCTTACAGCAGCTAAGATATGTAGTCACGGTAGCGGAAACTGGCAATATCACGGAGGCAGCCAAAAGACTTTTTATCTCACAGCCAAGCCTGACAAAAGCCGTCAAAGAGCTGGAAACTGAGATGCACATAACGATTTTCAAAAGGACAAGCAAAGGCGTTACCATTTCAAACGAGGGCGACACGTTTTTGTCCTACGCAAGGCAGGTCTTGGAGCAGGCAAATTTATTGGAGGAAAAATTCAAAAGCACGGACAGACAGAGTCCGCGCTTTTCCGTGTCATGCCAGCATTATTCCTTTGCGGTAAACGCTTTTGTTGACGTAATACGTCAATTTGACGCGAAAAGCTATGATTTTACACTCAGAGAGACGCAGACACACGAAATCATAGAAGACGTAAGCAGGCTGAAAAGCGAAATCGGGATTTTATACACGTCTGCCAAAAACGAGGAGATTATTTTAAGGCTGATAAAGCAGAACAGCCTGAAATTTGACGAGCTTTTTGTCGCAAAGCCCCACGTATTCATAAGCTCACAGCATCCGCTTGCGGGCAGGGAAATATTGGAGTTAAAGGATTTGGAGGAATATCCCTACCTTTCGTTTGAGCAGGGCGAGTACAATTCCTTCTATTTTTCAGAGGAAATATTGAGCACGCTCGGCAGGAGCAAAAATATAAAGGTGAGGGACAGGGCGACGCTTTTCAACCTTGTGATAGGCTTGAACGGCTATACAGTAAGCTCGGGCGTGATAAGCCGAAGGCTGAATGGGGAGAGCATCATAGCAAAGCCGCTCAAGGTAGACGAGTACATGCGCATAGGCACAATCACGCGCAATGATATGCCGCTGAGCATATACGGGCAGGCGTATATAGAGGCGCTGGAGAGGCATATAAACGCGGATGATGAGGCATAAAATACTATCAAATTTTGTAAAGTTCATTGTTTTTGCTACCTTTTTAAGGGCTTAGACAGCCATAGCTTTAATCTATGGCAAAATAATATTTTTTTATATTTTCCAAAAATATCAAAGGGGACTATACTTATATTCAGCATATTTGATTTTTATTGGAGGAAAATAAAATGCTTGCTGATTTATTAAATAAAACAAAGACAACCCTTTCATTTGAGGTTTCACCGCCAAAGACAGAGGAGGAGTTCAACGCCGTTTTTGAAAAGCTTGACTCGCTTGCCGCCCTGCAGCCTGATTTCATAAGCTGCACCTATGGCGCGGGAGGCTCAAGCGCGGGCAAAACGGTTGAAATGGCGGCGTATATCCAGCACAGGCTCAACATTGACACAATGGCGCACATGACCTGCGTAGGCTTTAAGCGTGAGGATCTTCAAAAAAACTGTGAGCTGCTGGAGAAGGAAGGCATACGCTATGTCATGGCATTGCGCGGGGACAGACCAAAGACTATGAGCGACGAGCAGTTTGAAAGCAGGGAATTTTTGTATGCTGCGGATATGATACGCTATTTAAAGGCAAACACGTCGCTGTCAATCGCGGGCGGCTGCTATCCTGAAAAGCATTATGAGGCTGAGAGCTTTGAGAGCGATTTGCGCCATTTAAAGGAAAAAGTCGATGCGGGAGCGGATTTCCTTGTCACACAGCTTTTCTTTGACAACGATATTTTTTACCGCTTTAGGGAAAAGGCTGTGTCTTTTGGAATTACAGCGCCAATCTGCGCAGGCATCATGCCGATTACGAGCGCAAAACAGATAGGAAAAAGCGTTAACCTTTCGGGTTCAAGCGTTCCAAAAGCGCTTGAAGATATGATTGCAAAATACGGCGACGATAAAGAGGATATGCGCAAGGCGGGTGTTGATTATGCGGTGCGCCAAATCCTTGGCTTGAAAGAGCGCGGCGTGGACGGCATACATATTTACACAATGAACAGGCCAAAAACTACGGCAGAAATAGTGGCGCAGATGTCATAACAAAACTGTCTGAAAATAATAAAACAGCCCGAAACAGTACAGGCTATACTGTTTCGGGCTGTTATCATTCTGCATTACCCTTCGATTGCAATATATTTTGTTTCCTCGACAGGCGGATTTTGCTCCATCTTGGGGATAGAAAGCTTCAGCACGCCGCTCTCATATTTGGCATGTATATCTTCCTGCTTTATATCCTCGCCTACATAGAAGGACCTGCTCATGCTGCCAGCATAACGCTCGCGGCGGACAAACTTGCCTGTCTTCTTCTCGGTTTCGTCTTTATCAAGCCCCTTTGCCGCGCTGATTGTCAGATAGCCGTCCTTCAATTCAAGCGAAAGCTCGTCCTTCTTAAAGCCCGGAAGCTCCACATCTACCTCGTAATGGTCGTCGTGGTCGCGCACGTCAGTCTTCATCATATTTGCCGCATGGCGTCCGTACAGCTTTTTCTGAGCCTTCTGCATTTCCCTGTCGTTGAATGAAGGAAATTCAAAAAAGTCATCAAAGAAATCATCAAATAAGTTTTCTCCAAAAATACTAGGTGTCATCATAAGTCATCGCTCCTTTTCCTATTAAAAAAATTTTAAATTATTTGTTAACTGGAACAGGGGATGTTTAGGAATTTTGTTTCCTTTCCTTTGTTCTATATGTGTTATAACACTATTATTAGCACTTGTCAAGGGTGAGTGCTAATAATTTTTGTGAACTTTCTGTGAACTGATACGACTATAAAGTTTCGCAAACGCTTATTACAATAAATATTCCATAAAACGGACTATGAGAGAGTTTCAGGCTCATTCAATACGGAAGTGCAGTGCGGGCATCTCGTAGCCTCAATAGCAATTTCCGACTGGCAGTAGGGGCATTTCTTTGTGGTGGGCGCCTTGGGCGGCTCCTCCTTTTGAAAACGCGACATAGCCGTGTTCATAACCTTTACCAGAATAAATACAATAAGCGCCATAATTAGGAAATTAACGACAGCCGTGATAAACTTTCCATAATAAAGAGTCACATCTCCTGTGATGTTCCAGGCAAGCTGGTCAAAATTCATGCCGCCGAACAGCCCGAGCAAAGGATTGATTATATCATTTACAAGCGATGACACAATGCTCGTAAATGCGCCGCCTATAATGATACCGACAGCCATATCCATGACGTTTCCCTTGCTGATAAATTTCTTAAATTCTTCAAAAAATTTCTTCATAAAATTAGCCCTCCATTTGTAAAAATATGTCGGCTATATTCTAGCATATATAAGGCTTTTTGGCAAGAAAAATGAAAAATCCTCTTGACAAAGCAGGTCTAATACGTTAAACTAAAATCACAATCTAGTCTAACACATTAAACCGACACCTGAAACTCAAAACGGGAAAATTAAAAATAGTCCTATCAAGACACACATTAATACAAACTAAAACAAAACAAAAAACCCACGCCGCCCTAATCGGCAGAAATGGAGGAAAAAATGCAGACACCAAAAATCTTTGAAAGCGAATACCGCTTTTGCGAAATCCTATGGGAAAACGAACCCGTCACAAGCAGCGAGCTGGTCCGCCTGTGCCGCGAAAAGCTTGACTGGAAAAAATCAACTACATACACGGTAATCCGCCGCCTTTCCGAGCGCGGAGTGTTAAAAAACGAAAACTCCATAGTCACCGCGCTGGTGTCCAAGGCAGATGTCCAGTCCGCGGAGAGCGAGGAGATAATAAACCGCACTTTTTCTGGCTCGCTGCCAAGCTTTATAGCCGCATTCACAAGAAAGCAAAGCCTCACAGAGGAGGAAATAAACGAAATACAGCAGCTTATAAACGCCCATAAAACAGGAGGAAAACAATGACAAACATAATGCAGATCTTCCTAAAAGCATTAAACCTAAGCATATCCGCCAGTTATCTGATAATTGCGATAATCGCCGCGCGGCTTATACTGAAACGCGCTCCTAAGGTGCTGTACTGCGTGCTCTGGCTGCTTGTGGCAATACGGCTTGTATTTCCGTTTTCAATAGAATCCGTATTCAGTTTAGTCCCCGCCGCTCCGCCGATAGCGCCCGAAATCATATATGAAGACGCGCCGCACATCGACACAGGCACCCAAATAGTTGACACATCTGTCAATAATTACCTGCAGCAGAATATGGCGCCACAACCTGAGTACAGCGCAACCCCAATGCAGACAGCAATAGCAATCGCCTCTTACATCTGGATAATAGGAATAGCCATAATGTGCGCATACCTCATATTCACCACCCTGCGCCTAAAGCATAAGGTACGTGACGCTGTGCCATACGAGCTTGACGGCGGCAGGATATACCGCACAGACGCAATCGGCACGCCGTTTCTGCTGGGACTGGCAAATCCTAGGATATATGTTCCCTATGGCATAGATGAGGACACTCTGAAATATGTAGCGCTCCACGAAAACGCCCACAAAAAACGCCGCGACCATTTAATCAAGCCGATTGCATATCTGCTTCTTTCGGTGTACTGGTTCAATCCCGTGATATGGATAGCGTACTGTCTGCTGTGCAGGGACATAGAGCTTGCGTGCGACGAAAAGGTAATCCGCAGGCTTGGAGCAGACAACAGATGCGCATATTCCGAGGCGCTCCTTGCCTGTTCAGTGAGCAGAAAAACAATCGCCGCCTGCCCCATAGCCTTTGGCGAAGTCGGCATCAAAGCGCGGATAAAAAATATTTTGGATTACAAAAAGCCCACCTTCTGGATAATAGCCGCAGCCGTGGCGGTATGCGTGGCCGTACCCGTCTGCTTTATGACGCAGAAGAAAAATGACACAGCTGTCAGCGGCACAGTGAGCATAGACGACTCAGAAATATTCAAATTAACTCTGCCCGCAGACCTCGCCGAAAGGCTTTTATGGAAAACGGAAGACGGCAAAAACCTTGTATTTTATGAAAGCAGCGGCAAATACGAAATCGGACGTATGGAAGCAGTGCTTGAAGACGACATTTATTCACGCTTCAATAAGGATGCAAATCCAGACGCAAAAGAATACTATACTATAGGCAGCTATGGAAAAAACAATAAGATAGAAACCCTCGTGAACACCTCACATACGACGCATGAATACTATTACAATGAGCCGGAAAGCAACGCAGAAGCTCCGAGCTATGAAATCCCTGCCGAGGGCATTGCGGAATTTTATGAAGGGACTGTAGACGCGGGGACAGTCCTCATTCCAAACGCCGACGGCACGCACACGCCCGAAAAGCTGCCAAATGCGGGTGAGGAATTTAAAGGAGAAAGAGTAGAGAAAGACGAGGACAGTACAGGGACAGCAGAAACAGACACAAATACCGAAACAGAATATATAATAGAGGACAATAACAGCAATAGCATAATACACGAAGGAAAAGCGGAATTTGTCGCAAACGAACCGCTGACATATGAATACTGCTACCTTTTCATACCGCAGAAAAGCGACGCTTGGGGCGATGAGCTTGCCGAGGAATGTGTGGCGCTACAGACAGAGCTTATAAGTCTGCTTGGCACAGTGACAGTAAACGAGCTTGTCGCCACAGACACATTAGTCACGGCGGAAACCAGCGCCGAAAGCACTGATACCAAAAGCATACAGCAGTCCCAGATAGAAAAATGGGCAACAGCATTCTGCGCAAGGAACGGAGCCGTAATCGCCGAGATGGCTGACGAAGCCGTATGCGCCCAGTTTGGCGAAAAAGAGCTGCTTATAAAAGGCACAAATGAAGACGGCAGCAGCTACGCTTCATTTGGCTGGTCAAGCCCGTGGCCGTGGGAGCAGGAGGGGAGCTATCGCATAATAGACCTTACCGACAGCACAGCGACAATATTGTACTACGCATGGACATCAGATCCGCACGTGACCGTATGGCGCGAGGAGCTTGGCTTTGAAACAAAAAATGACAATATTGTCATAAAATCCGAAAACTTTGAAATTCTTGACGCGATATGCACATCAGAGGAATTTTACAAGGCGTATCCCGACGGCATCATAAACGGCACAGCTATGGATTACACGGCAAACGGCGCGGGCGAGAGCCTGAAAAACAGCATAATGGAAAGCAGGCTGCTCCACCCTGCCGAAGCCGCAAAAAATCTGCTCAACATACTGGACAATTCAAACAAGGTTGATGCCACGACAGTCTATTATGATGATATAGAAAACAGCGCAAAAGTCACCTTTACATTCAAGCTCGACCACAAAAGCGTAAGCGTAAAGATGATACAGCCCTACGGCAAGGACGGCATATGGGTACCGCAGACAGACGCGCCGATTGGTGACAGGTTCATATCAGGAGTAGTCAACACAGACGTGATCGAGGTACGCAAGACGCCTTCAGAAACAGCCGAGGTAATAGGCATACTTCCAGAAGGAAGGTTGGTAACTTTTGAAATGCTTTCAGAGGACGGTGATTTTTATAAAATATCAACAGAAAATGACGGCGAAACAATACAAGGCTATGTAAAAAAAGAGTACATAGATAAATAAATTGGAAAGGGGGTAAAAAGCATGAAAAAGGGTAAAAAATTATTTGCAGCGTTATCATTAGCTGCCATAATGGGCATAGCAGCCGCGGGCTATTCAAGCATAAGCGCGCAGGCATCAGCAGCCGCAGTAATAACTCTGCCAGGCGCGCCCAAAATAGCGGACATACTATCTGAACAGGGCGGCTATTACAAAGTATCAGCGAAAAGCAACGGCAAAACAGTCCAAGGCTATGTAAAAAAAGAATATGTGCATACAATCAAATAGACATACAATGTCCAATCGCTGATTTTAACACAGACGCTTATAACCGTCGGCAAATTTTGCCGACGGTCTTGCAATATGTTTGTATAGTAAAAAAATCAAACCTACAGCATTCAAACCTACAGCATATAGCATTAGGATTTTACGCTGTTGATTTTTAGAGCTTTGTATGACATAATGATAATATATAAATTTTACCCAAAAGGAGAGGTGTAAAAATGGAATTTTTAAAACGAAATGCAAATGTCATTATTATCTGTCTGCTTGAAGCTCTGATTGGAGTTTTGCTGCTGGTGGATCCGGTTGCCTTTACATCAGGCATTATCATCGCTGTGGGAATCGCCCTGCTGGTTGCGGGCGTAATCAGCATTGTCGGCTATTTCAGCACTGATGCTGTGGAGGCAGCGCTCAGAGGGGCACTTGCGAAGGGGCTTGCGCTGATTTTGGCAGGTATTTTCTGCGTAGCGCGCCCCACATGGTTTATCGAGGCATTCCCGCTTATTACAATTCTTTACGGCGTAGTTATTCTGGCGGCGGGCCTGTTCAAAGTACAGTGGGCGGCGGATTTGCTCAGGATGAAAACAGGAAGATGGTTTCTCCCCGCAATCAGCGCGGCAGTATCCATAATCTGCGCTGTCATAATCCTGTCCAATCCGTTTGCGTCTACTCTTGTGCTGTGGATGTTTGTCGGTATTTCGCTTATCATTGAGGCAGTGCTTGACGTAGTCGTACTGTTTTGCAATAGGAACAGGTATTGATTATAATTCGTTACAAAAAGCTCCCAATGCAAAGTGTCCTGTGCCATCAGACAGCTGTATTTTGCATTGGGAGTTTTCATGAATATATTCTTTTGTGATTATTTTTACGTTCCTGTTTTTGTAAATATTGATTTTTAGCCTTTATCCTATACGGCATGTCTTTCCGCAGAACGCAAATCCATACTTGCGTATTCTTTCAACCGATATCCCTTTAGCCTCAAGAGCAGCGCTGTAGCGTTTCGCTTCAATCTGACCGAGTGCATTCTGGACAGTTTCGTAAAGCGTCTTTTCGTCTTCTGGATCATAGACCTTAAACTCTATGATTATCGCGTCGTCCTGTTTGTTCAGCGGTTCAAGCATCACATCATACCGCCCAAAGCCGCTTTCGCGGTTGGAGGTTATGACATATCTGTCCGCAAGGTCTACCATCAGTCCCAGCACAAAGCCATGATAAAAACGCTCTGGTTCAGAGTATTCTGACGGTTTATTTCCGACATCAAAGCTGCTGAAGGTCGTGAGCGCTACTTTGTTCATGTAGCGGTTCATAGCCTTTTTATCATTTATAAGCAATGCCTTGATAAAGTCGTTGTAGGACACCTTGGCGCTGCCGCCAAACCAGCCTTTTACCATGTCTAAGAACATAATTTCTACTTCCAGATTTGTTAAGCTCAAAGTGTATGATTTTCTTTTAAATCTTCCTAATTGCGCCAGCTTATCAATTTTAAGGTATCCTGTGGCTAACAGCAGGCTCCATACGGCATTTTCATTTTCATCTAACTGACTGAACACAATCTGTTCGTCTATTTCCGCCTCAAAGCTCCTGCCGGCTAAAAGCTCCTCCATGGTCTGCTTGATGTCGGCGCTGCCTTTCTGTATAAGCGAATTCACAAGACCATTTCCGCTTGTGTTTGACCAGTAAGTTTCATAACACCCGTTTTTGCTGACAAACGATATAATAGACCATGGATTGTAAATGTCAGCATGCGCGCCAAAGGTAAAGCCATCATACCATTTTTTCACGCCCTGCTTTTCATTTCCAAGCCCTTTCTGCTCCAGAACGTTAAACACTTCTTCTTCGGATAATCCAAAGCATAGGGCGTATTTATCAGATGTTGTCGTCACCACCTCAAGATTGTTCAGCCCAGAAAAAATGCTTTCCTTAGATATCCTTGTAATCCCTGTTATGATGCCCCTGTAAATATGGCTGTTTGTCTTGAACGTGGCATCAAAGAAACTTCTGAAAAAGCCGACAGCCTTGTCCCATGTTCCCGACAGCCATGCCTCCTGCATTGGTGTGTCGTATTCGTCGAGCAGTATGATTACCTTCTGTTTATAATGCTTTTCCAAATATATGCACAGGCTGTTAAGCGACGAATATGCCATATCGTCACTCATATCATAAATCATTCGGTCAAAATAAGCTCTGTCCATATCATTGAATTCATCTGAAAACATAATTTCCCTGTATTCATTATAAATAATAGATATGCTCTTTTTTACGGCGGCTTTAATATCCTCGATGTCGCCGGTTTTGATTGCCGCAAAGCTTAAGAAAATCACTGGGAATGTCCCCTGCAGATGCCTGTACTTGTATTTCCCATCAGCGTCTTTGGCTTCCCACACGGCTTTTCCCTCAAACAAGTCCCCTCTGCCCGCGTATTTATTGGAGAAAAAGCACTCCACAGTGCTAAGGTTGAGCGTCTTCCCAAATCTGCGGGGTCTTGTTATGAGAGTAACTTTGTCACCGTATTCCCACCATTCGCTTATGAAATTTGTCTTGTCAATGTAAAGGATATTCTCTGTAATGACTTCCTCATAATTTTGATAACCCAGAGCTGGCCGACCTAACATATGAGTCCCTCCCTGCAATTAATTAACCGTTTTGTCCATAATCCCATTATAGCCGTTCAACCCGTGTTTCACAACAATTTTTTCCTGATGCAAGGTATTAAAAAAGTTTCACAGAAGTGAAAAGTTTATTTCTGCTTTGAAAGGGGCAAAGTAGATTTTAGTCTTAAAAAAATTTTCACAAAAAACGACAGAGAGAATTATAATTACTGTAATAATGCTGTTACCTTTTTGCTATTAAAAACATCTAATATATGTACACACCAGAAAGCTTCAATCGCGATTGAGCCAAAACCTACATAAAAACAAAAACTAAATAACATAGCGCGCCATATTGCCATATTTTGCCAAAGAACGCCCAAAATGGAGTATGGCAGCTAAGAAAGCAGGGTTCCCAATGACTAAGGAGCAGTTCACCACAAAAATACTTGCCCTTGAAAAAAGCATGTACCACACTGCCATAGCCGTGCTGAAAAATGACGATGACTGCGCAGATGCAATGCAGAACGCGATTATGCTTGCATATAAAAATCTGCCAAGCCTTAAAAAGCCTGAGTTTTTCAACACATGGCTTACGCGCATACTTTTAAACGAGTGCTATAAGATAATCCGCTCGCGCAGAAATACAGTCGAATACGAGGATTATCTTGAACCGGCGCAGGACGCGGGTAGCGGCAGCCTTGAAAGTTCCGAGCTGTTTGGTGAAATAATGCAGCTGGGCGAAAGCTACAGAGTGCCCATAGTCCTGCACTATATTGAGGGCTACTCCGTAAAGGAAACAGCCGCAATGCTAGGCGCTACGCCTGCAGCCGTCAAACAGCGCCTTTTAAGGGCAAGGAAAATCTTAAAGGAAAGGTTTGGTGAAAGACTATGAAAAAAAATATGTCAGACAAGTTTCCCGAGGTGTCCGCAAAAGTCCACAGAGCGGTTTTGGACACGTTAGACGCGCTTCCAAGCCTAAATCCAATAACAGAAAACGAAAAGGAGAATAAAGCTATGTTCAAAAACAGAAAAAACAGATACGCAGCCGCCGTAATCGGCGCGGCAGTCCTCGCCGCAGGCTCAATCACAGGCTATGCCGCGCTCAAATACCTCACGCCGTCGCAGGCCGCCCTCGAGCTTGACGACAATAAGCTTGCCAAGGCATTTGAAGGCGAAAACGCAATACTCATAAACGAAACGCAGAAATACGACGACTACACAATATCGCTCCTCGGCGTGGCAAGCGGCGCTGACATCAGCGACTATATCTCGCCAGATGCGGCGCTTGGCGACAAGACAATGTACGCTGTACTCACAATGGAAAAAACAGACGGCGCGCCAATGCCTGATACAAGCTCCGATGAATACGGCTCATATACGTTTTTTGCCTCGCCATACATTCAAGGGCTTGCGCCAAAGGATTTCAATATCTACACTCTCGGCACAGGCTATAGCGAGTTTGTAAAGGACGGAGTGCAGTACCGCCTGCTTGAATTTGACGACATTTCCATATTCGCGGACAGGACAATTTATATTGGCGTAAGCGAAGGCATGTCATATGACATCTCGGCATATATATTTGACGATACGACAGGGGAAATAAGCAAAAACCCCGACTACAGCGGCATAAACGCCCTGTTTACGCTTCCAATCGACAAATCCTGCGCGGACGAAAAAGCGGCGCAGGAATGTATCGACAAAATCAACGCCGAAATGCACCCAAGCGAAAGCGACAAGCATTCAAGCCAGCCCGAAATGACAGACGAGGAGAATGAGCTTGACGCATTTATGAGCCAAATCACAGGCGAAAACATAGGAGAATATCTGGAAAGAGTAGAGAGTACAGTCCAAACCCTTACGCCAGACAAAGACAATTACCTCGAGTATTCATGGGAGCTTGAATCGGGCGCGGGCGGCAATGAAAGGCTGCTCCTTGACTGGATAGACATTGCGCCAGGTGAGACGAAGCTGCTCGGCTGGTCGTCATCAGGCGGCACAATAGAAGGGCTGTGCGTTCCGACGCTCACGGACAACGGCGACGGCACATACACCTTTGCGGCTTATATATATGGGCAGGATTAAAAAATAAAACAAAAAATATTTATTTTCTATTGTTTATGGGATTTCTTTCTGATAAAATAAATGTGTTTAGACAGCAAGCCTGCAGCGGCGCCGCTTTGCGGGCTTGCGATATTAAAAGCGGTGCAGAAACGGCGGCATGGTGGTAAATTAAGATGAAGGACAAAATACTGCAGGATTGCAGGCGGGCTTTAAAAAATCATTTTTCAAGGACAAACAAAAATGCGGCAGCAGCCAGCTTAGACAATAATTTTAAATAGACACTACAAAAAACCTCGGCGGGATAGTCGGGGTTTTTAATTTGCCTGATAATTGCAATTCGAGGACAATAAAGTACAATACAGGGACACACTACTTCACAAATTTAAAAAATGTGATATTTTATACATATAGCAGAGGTAAGCAAAAATTTATGAAGCCCAGCGCTTAATTGTTTCGGCGCCTGCTAATGGAGAGAATAATGTCGAGCGCAAGCTGGCGGTCATCTTCATTCATATTTTCCAGCAGTGAGATTATCTCCTGCGTCTGCGGCGCAAGTCGGTACGCCCCCGATTTGGCGGACAGGTCGTAGAGCAGATAATCAATACCTACATCTAAGCCGTTCGCTATAGTACATAGTGTTTTTAATGCGGGCATGCTGTTGCCTGTTTCGATACGGCTTAAGCTGCTGACGGAAATAGAACATTTTTCAGCGAGCTGCTCCTGCGTCAAGCCTCTGGTAATTCGGGCGCAGGTTATGCGTTTACCGATTAAAATCGCAATGTTTTCCACGTTTTCACGCTCCTTGGTTTAACAAAAGTTTAGCAATATAAACTGGAAATGTGAAATACACAAAACGCTTAGTACATTTACAAATACGCGTAGTTAAATCTGCGCTTTACATAAATAACAATATGCGCATAGTACGCGGAAATGGGGTAAAATGGATTCACTTAACAATGTAACACAGATGGAGCTTATGACAGATGCCTTAATGATGACCTTTTCGGTTCTGCACTATGTAGGAAAATCAGTGGGAGGCGTGATGGAACAAAGCATTCAGTGGCTTACGCTTATGTATGATGCCACAAAAGATGAAAAATACAGAATTATATTAAAGGCGGAGATTATGGCGTATATGAACATGGGATTTTCAATGCCAAAAGAAAATGCCATAATAGCCGACGCAATCAATAGGGAAAGCATTTTGGATGAGCTGTACGGGCTTAGGCGCGGAAAGAGGATATGCCTTACAAAGACACAGGTGCGTTCAATGATTGGCAAATGGAAACCCTCAAAGACTTCACCGATGACAATAAACCAAGTGGTTGACGATATAATAGAAAAGGTAAGGAATAAGCAGCTTGGCACATACAGATATTCCTGCCATTCAGACGAGACTGATTCATATGAGCTTGTAATTACCGAAAATGAAAGCTTTTTTTGGGACATAAGAAACTACAGATTTTATGTGTTTGAAAAATAGAAATTGTATTTAGATAGAGCCGTTAAATAAATGAAGGGATATTGAGTTGGAAGAACAGACGAAAACCTGCCGCATCGCGGTAATTGATGATGTGGCAGAGGAAGCGGAGTATATCCGCAGTTTAAGTGATAAATACTTTGAAAATCACAGGGGCTATAAGCATGAGATAGACACATACGAAAGAGGAGAGAGCCTTGTAAGGGATATAAAAGCGGGAAAATATTACGATATTTATCTGCTTGACGTTGAAATGCCCGAAAAATCAGGGCTTGAGATTGCAAAGGAGATAAGGCGCTGTTATCCCGAGGTGTTCGTGGTATTTGTGACAAACCATGTCCAATATGCAATACCCGCGTATGAAGTAAACGCATTCAGATATATTCCAAAGCGCCTGCTCTCGGAAAAGCTGCCAGAGGCATACGACCATCTTTTGCCCAAGCTTGACCTTTTTGACAAGAGGGTATATATGATTGAAAGCGCGTCAAACATAGAAAAAATTTTGTACAAGGATATTTACTATGTCACCAAATACAGCAAATATCTGACAATACACCACAGACATGGCGAATCCAAGGTGAGAAAAACCCTTTCGACGCTTATGGACGAGCTGGACTCATCGGAGTTTATATACATTGATAAGGGCTGTATCGTCAATCTGATACATATAACCTCATGCAAAAAAGAAGAAGTCGTAATGAGAAACGGCGACACCCTCAAAATAAGCCGCCCAAGATACAGGCAGGTAAGGGAAAGCATAATGGATTACTGGCGGTGTGAGGAATGATTGTTAATGTCATATGTGCATCGATTGAGACATTTATAGAAATATTTATATGCTTTGATATATTTATTAAGGCATATGATAGAAGGAATATGCATAATAAATTTGTTAAAGCTGTAGTTTGTATATTGCTTGTTATTATATATGCGTTTAAAACCTTTAGTAATGTGCGAAATTTATTTTCAATTAGTGAAATATTAATAGAGCTTCCTGTTATGGTTATAACATTGTGGATAATTATAAGGGCAGAATTTATAAGAATTGTTTCTTGGTGCTTTTTTAATATTATTAATATTATGCTATTAAAGCTGCCGACATTAGTTATAATAGGCGTTGCATATGGAGAATCTTTATCTGATTTGGCATTGATGAGAAATTCTCAAGTTTGGTCAAGATTTGTAAATTGCATAATATTTTTTATATTATATTTGATATATATAAAAAATAAAAATAGCATAATTAAATGTATTAAAAGCATTTCGTATCAGCAAGCAGTATTATTAGGTCTTGGAAGTATCGAATATATTATAATTTTATATATAATGTACATAGGCTGGCATGGTTTTACAATTCAGACATTTATTTTAACATTATGTTTAATACTTATGCTATTTATGTTTATTGTCTGCTTACTAATATTACTTGAATATCAGATAATAATACGAATGAATCATTTGCTAAAATCAAAAGAAAATAGTATGAGGACAAATTACACTTTAATAAACCATGAGATAGAGAGAAACAGAAAAATAAATCATGATAAAAAATATGATTTAGAATATTTATATTATTGCTTTGAACAAAAAGATTATGAAAATGGATTGAATTACATAAAGCAAAAGGAAAATTATTATAATATTAGTAACCAAAATACGATTTGGACAGGTAATGGAAGTATTGATTTTTTGATAAATCGCGCTAAAGCGCGAGCTGATGAGAAGAAAATTTTATTTACCATAAAAGTAGACATTGTCGAAATACCAATTGAAGAATATGATTTCTTTTCAATGTTATCTAATCTGTTAGATAATGCAATTGAAGCATCTGAACCAAAAAATGAAAACGAAAGATTTATTTCGCTACAAATACTTTCGTTAAATAATGTGTTTAGGTTGCGGCTTGAAAATTCATATCTAATAGAGCCGATGAAAAGAGGTAAACGTTTTATTTCCCATAAAGACGGCAGTACTCTGCATGGTTGGGGAATAGAAAATGTAAAAGAAATTGTATATAAGTATGATGGTAAAATTGATATTAATTATGGTAATGGAATTTTCTTGGTAGATTTAATAATGATTAAATAATAGGAGGTAAAACAATGAAAGACTTAATGAATAATGCAGGTAATGTTTTAGAGGAGTTAAAAGAGGCTGAGTCTATTAATGGCGTAAAGGAGGAGGGAATTTGGACATTAACTGTTGAGTGCGGTGAAGCATGGACAATTTTATGCTGCTAATTCGTATCAGTTATCATTTTTAATTAAAATTAGTAAGAAGGGCGAAATCACTACGGTTTCGCCCTTTTTTATTACCCAAATTCAACCTCATTAAACAAACTTACGCAAATACCAAAAAAATATAAAGAAAAGAGGAACCCAACATGAAAAACACCCTAACCCAATCCCCCGAATTTTGGCAGCCGCTGCTAGGCAAAGAACTCTACGAAAACCTTATCACAGACCAAAAACAGCCAATAATCCCAAACGCAATTACCAACCAGAAAGAAACCCACTCCCTCCTCCAAACCCTAAACAAACAAGCCACCGCCCCGCTTCCCCAAGACTTCCAATTTCTGGACAATGAAGTCTTCGCGCCATTTTATAAGAGAATAATTCACGCCTACTTAACACTCCACCCATACCCCGCAATAATAGGCGAAATTTTATCCAACCCTCTCCCAATGCTTAAAACCGCCCTCTACAGCAGCATAAAAGACATACCAATGCGCGTATGCATCTATGACCTGCAGCTGTGCAGGCAAAACAACCAGCTCCAAGGCGAAAACGAAAGCGCCGAATATGATTATTATTGCAACGCCAAGCTCTCAGACGGAAAATACATATATAATCTGTGCGCCGAATACCCAGAAATGCTGCGCCTATTATACACAAGACTTCAAAACACGGCAGACTTTATCACGGAAATATCGCGGCATATACACGAAAACAAATCCGAAATAACCGCCAGCCTATGCGGCGGCAAACCATTCGCAAAAATCACCCAAATGGAAATCACAGGCTCCGACTGCCACAACGGCAGCAAAAAGACAGTAAAGTGCATTTTGGACAATGGCGAAAGCATATTTTACAAGCCGCACTGTCTGAAAAAGGAAATCGAATACCGGCACCTGTACGCGGAATTTTGCGGAAAAGCCTCCCTTGACAGCAAGCCCTGCCCAGTTTTGGACGGCGGCGATTATGGAATAGCGAAGTGCCTTGACACAAACGGCTGCCACAAAAAAGCAGAGCTTGAACGCTATTTCAAGCGAATGGGGATACATCTTTTCTTGTGCTACCTGTTAAGCGCGGGCGATATGCATCAGGAGAACATAATAGCGTCAGGTGAATACCCCATACTCGTGGACGCCGAAACAATATTCGGCATACAAAGACCGCAAAAGCCCCAGACCGCAGAGGATAAAATAAATGAGCTTTTATCGTGGACAGTCCTCAAAACAGGAATACTTCCGATACCTATATGGCGGGTAGGCGATAAAGGCGTCATAATCAGCGCCCTCCACAGCGGCGGAGAAGCGTATTCCACCGTAAAACTTCCTATAATAAAAGAGGCAAAGACATCAAAAATGTACATAGCCTACGACTGCGTAAAAATAGACGCAAAAAGCAGCCTTCCCACGCTGAACGGAAATGAGATAAACCCCGCTGATTACACGGATAAGCTAAAAGAAGGCTTTACGGCGGCATACCGCATTTATATGGAAGAAACGCAAAAATTTGAGCAGGAGCTTTTGTGCTTCAAGGCTCTCGACACACGCTACCTTATCAGGCATACGCAGCAGTACAGCATGTATTTGTCAAGCTCGACGCACCCAATATTTTTAAAGGATACAAAGGCGCGCCTGCTTATGCTGCAGGTTCTGCAGAAAAATGACTATGACGGCGGCATGGTAAATAAAGAGCTGAACGCGATGCTGGATATGGACACGCCGCTCCTTACCTGCAAGGGCGGAGAGTATGTTCCGTTTTACGAGTGCTCCGCCTATGACACGCATCTGCGGCTTACAAAGCGAATGGGAGAGGACGACCTCAAAGCTCAGCTGAAGCTCATAACGGCATCTATGGAGCTGCTGGATTTTGCGCGCCTTAACAATGAATATTTTACATATTCAAGCTTTACGTCAAAGCCTGAAAAGCAAAGCAGGGAAAATCTCAACGCGGCGGTAAAGCTGCTCACAGCCGAAATAGAAGAAAGAGCCGTATGCCATAACAACGACATAAGCTGGAGCGCATTAAAGCTGGAGGGCGAAAATCTATGGAGCTTTGAGCCGCTGGGTTATAATCTCTACGACGGGCTTTTTGGCATGGCAGTCTTTCTCGCAAAAGCGGAAAAGCAGGGCTTTCTGGAAAACAGGGAAATTTATGGACTGACACTAAAGGCGCTCTGCCGATATGCCGAAGGGAAAGCCGCTGAAAAAGAGAAAAACACAGGTCTGTACGTCGGCGCAGGCTCGCTGCTTTACACATTTTTAACACTGTACGAAATCACGGGCGAAGATACAATGCTTGATTACGCCCAAAAGCAGGTAAAGCTGATAGAAAAGCTCTATCCGTCGGACAGTGGCTACGATTTAATTTCAGGAAACGCGGGAGCCATTGTCGCGCTCTCAAAGCTGTATGCTGTCACAGGACAGGAGGAGGTTCTTGCGCTTGCGGAACAGATTGGAGACTTTCTCTGGGCGCAGGCGCAAAAGCAGGATTTAGGCTATGGCTGGCGCATAAAGGACACTGACTGCGCGCTTAGCGGAATGTCACATGGAAACAGCGGCTTTATAATGGCGTACACATACCTTCTTGAATATACGCACGACAAAAAATACTGTCAAATCATAGACGGGCTTATTGCCTATGAAAATTCAATGTATTGCGCGGAAGAAGGAAACTGGCGCGACCTGCGGGGTTATGGTTGCTGCCATGAGGTATATGCAAACGCCTGGTGCCACGGCGCGGCGGGCATACTTTTATCGCGCATGAAGCTTTTGCAGCTCGATGAATATAAAAACGACCTGCGCATAAAGGCGGACATTCAAAACGCGGCGGCTGTCCTCTTTGAAAAATCCGCTCGGAAGGGCTTATGCCTATGCCACGGCATGTCAGGCAACTATTTAATAATGAAGCTTTACGCAAAGCAATTCCAGCTCACTGGCGCGCAGCGCGAAAGCATGGAATATATAAAAGACGCCATAATAGGCGCTGTAGTCGGTAAAAAGCTGCTTGCGCAGGACAAATATTTCACGGGACTTATGACGGGGCTTGCGGGCATCGCGCTGTGCCTTATGGAAATGGCGGATTAAAAAAATAAATATATACAAAATACTACCAAAACCGCAATCATTTATGATATAATTTATACAACTGTAGATAGGCATTATTGATAAATATAAAGGCGGCATTAAGCGTATGAATAAAAATTCCGTAAGCAAGGCAATCAATTCAGATAAAAAATTTTTGTTCAGTGTTGCATATTATTTTTTCCTCGCGTTTGTGGCGGTGGTGACATTGTGGATATTTATAAATTCCCCCGTGCAGAAGCATTTCAGGGGGCTTGCAGACAATGACGTGTGGTTCGGCGACGGCTGGAGATATGTAAACGACGACGGTTCGATTGACACGGAAACGGAGATAAAACCGCACGGCAGTCATTATCTGCGCCTCGAATCGCGCGACAACCATATAAAAATCACAAAAACCCTTGACTTTACGCCCAGTGAGGAGGACTACATAAGCTTCCGCGTCAGAGCGCAGCAGGTGAGGGTATATGTAAACGGTGAGCCGTATTATGAAAAGCTGCAGCAGGAAAAATATAAGGCATATACTGTCAGAATGTACATGCTGCACCAGTTTCCCGTAGGCGGTTTAAAGGAGGGCGACGAAATATCGATAGAGCTTTCCATAGAAAGCACCTCTTATTTTATAGTGCAGTTTTTGGCGCTGGGCGACAGGTACGCGCTGTCGCATTACATATTCCAGAAAGCGATGCCAAACATTATGGCATGCGTGCTTGCGGCGATTTTGATTGTGCTTGCCGTGATGACAAGACATTCGCTTTTCCTTGACGAAAGGGCGCAGGGTGAGAACGCCCTCAAATGGCTGATAATCTTTCTGATAACGGCAATAGTATATATAAGCATGGACAGCGGCTGCATGGAGATATATTTAGAGCGCATGGCGTTTACAAACTGGCTAGGCTGCGTATCGCTGCTGATGCTGCCCATTCCGTTTATTCTGTATACGCAGTATGCGTTTTTCCCAGGGCACAGGCGCTATGAGGCGCTCGCCGTTGTAAATTTCATAATAACGCTGTCCAGCATCATAGGATATATTACCGTGGCATATAATATAGCAAACTCCTATATTTACGTGCATATACTGATAGCGGTTGCCATCGTGTGCTGCTTTATCAGCTTTATACAGGAAAAGCTGCTGCCAAGCCCGTATGTTGTCATAGGGTATCTTTCGATATGCGCCATGGCGATAATAAGCATAATAGGATACTGGGAAGGGCTTATTTACCCTGCCTCGATGCTTTTCGGGTACGGGCTGGTAATATTCGGCTTGTGCATGCTTTTGTGGACAGTACAGAGCAATGCCGAATTCAGGAAAATGCGCGAGGAGGCAGACCTTGTGCTTATGCAGCGCGACAAGCAGGAGGCGGAGGACGCAAGCGAGCAGAAAAGCCGTTTCCTGTCGCATATGTCGCACGAAATCAGGACGCCGCTCAACGCCGTCATCGGCATGAACGAGCTTATCATGCACGAGACGGACATTGAGCAGATACGCAAATATTCAGTGAATATCCAGAGCGCCAGCAGCTCCCTGCTTGCGCTGATAAATGATGTGCTCGATTTTTCAAAAATTGAAACTGGAAAGATGGATATAATAAATTCCACATATTCGCTTTCCTCAACGTTAAATGACGTAGTCCTCATGACACAGGGCAGGGCTGCGGACAAGGGGCTTGAGCTAAGGCTCAATATCGACAAGGAAATGCCTGATGTCCTGCGCGGCGACGAGGTGCGCATAAAGCAGATAATCCTAAACCTTATGACAAACGCCGTGAAGTACACGGAGAAGGGCTGGATAGAGCTGAATGTAAATACCACATACTCCTCGCAGTATTTGGACGAGCGTGACGACGTAAACCTGAACATACGCGTTTCAGACAGCGGCATAGGCATAAAGTCAGAGGAGCAGTCAAAGCTGTTTGTGGAATTTGAGCGGCTTGACAGGGAAAAGAACAGGAGCATAGAAGGCACGGGGCTTGGGCTCAGCATCACCTCGCAGCTGATAAGCCTCATGGGCGGCAAAATCAGCGTCGAGAGCAAATACGGGGCGGGTACAAGCTTTATGGTATCAATACCGCAGAAGGTGGTTTCACACGAGCCGATAGGCGACTACAAAAAGCGCTTTGAGCGCCTTTGCAATGAAAAAGAGGAGGAAACGCTGGAAAGCCTTGAAAATATGAGATTTAACGGAAAAAAGGTATTTGTCGTTGATGACAATGATATGAATCTGGAGGTTATCGCGTCAATCCTCGAAATGCTTGAAATCACCGTAGGCAGGGCGGTAAACGGCAGGGAGGCGCTTGAGGCGCTCGGGACTGAACTGTACGATTTGATACTCACGGATGATATGATGCCCGAGATGAGCGGCACGGAGCTTATGGAGAGCATAAAAAAGGACACGGAAGGCATAAACCACGCCACCCCCATAGTGGTGCTTACGGCAAACGCCGTGGTAGGCGTCAGGGAGGAGTACATTAACAAGGGCTTTGACGATTATATGACAAAACCGCTTGACGTAGATGTCCTCCAGAAAATACTTGTCAGGTACTTAAAATAGTAAAGATAAATTTTTTATTAGAAATTTTAATAAAAATATTGACTTTTTTATATAAAAGACGGAAAATAGAATAGTTTTAAGGTATAAGATTATATTTTAAGTAATATATTTGTTTTTTATTATTGTACGGAGGTATCAAGGTGATTAAAAGAGAAGTGACTGTAAGGGACATTGATAAGAAATATGAGCATCCATTGGCAGAGATAGTGCAGATAGCGAGCCAGTACAAGAGTGAGGTGCTGCTTGAGTACGACAAATACAGGATTAATGCCAAAAGCATTATGGGCATCATAGCTTTTAATCCCTCTGAGGGTATGAATGTGGTAATATCTGCGGACGGAAATGACGAGGCTGACGCAGTTGACTCACTGGAAAAGTTTCTTATCTGCAGTTAATGTGAGCGGACAAGAGGCGGGCAGTCATCAGATTAATGGTCGGTTGTACGGTTTTTCAAGGTGCTGCGCTAAAGCGGCGCCTTTTTTTCGCTAATTTTATATTTTGGCGCATATTGAACAAATTTAAGGCTTGTGTGGCGCGCCTGAAAAAATTGTGCTATAATCAATTTATACTTTCTGCCTTTACTGCATAAACTATTATTTACTAAATCAAATAATAGCGGAGGCGAGGGCATGAAAATTGCATTTTATTCAACAAAACCATATGACAGGATATATTTTGAGCCAATGAGCCGTGAACGCGGCATAGAAATACATTTTTTTGAGGCCGCCTGCAGCGTGGAAACAATCCCGCTTGCAAACGGCTGCGACGCGCTTTGTATTTTTGTAAACGACTATCTCAATGAAGCTATGATTGGACAGCTTGCCCAGATGGGCGTCACGGCTATTCTGCTAAGATGCGCGGGCTTCAACAATGTTGACATCAGGGCGGCGGCGCAAAACGGTATTCACGTGCTCAGAGTGCCAAGCTACTCCCCCGAGGCAGTGGCGGAATTTGCGACGGCGCTGCTGCTGACAGTAAACAGGCATACGCACAGGGCGTTTATGCGCACGCGCGATTTCAATATGAGCATAAACGGCTTTATGGGCACTGACCTTCACGGCAAGACGGCGGGAGTGATAGGCACGGGGCGCATCGGACAGGCAATGATACGCATTTTAAAGGGCTTTGGCATGGAGATAACCGCCTATGATCCTTATCCGAACGAAAGCTTAGGCATCACATATGATACTATTGAAAATGTATTCCGCAATTCAGACGTCATTACGCTGCATTGTCCGCTTACGCCTGAGACAAAGCACATAGTCCAGGCAAAGACGATAGAGCTTATGAAAGACGGGGTGTATCTGATAAACACCTCGCGCGGCGATCTGGTGCGCACGGAGGATTTGATAGAGGGGCTTCTGCACAAGAAGTTTGCGGGAGTCGGTCTTGACGTGTACGACGAGGAGGGCGGCGTATTTTACGAAGACCGCTCAAATGACATTATAGATGATGAGAACCTTGCGCGCTTATCCACCTTTCCAAATGTGCTGATTACTTCGCACATGGGATTTTTTACAAAGGAGGCGGTGCGCGCCATAGCCGAAGTCACCCTTGAAAACGCAGACGCGGTTCAAAAGGGGCTGGAGCTTAAAAACGAGGTGCTTGATACCAATTAGTAAACTGTAAAAAGCATATAATCAGGAGATTTTATTATATATGGAGAGCAGACATACGCTTGCGGGGCGTAACATTATAAAGCCTATGAGAATAACTGTCAGACCTGTCTGGCGTGATGAGTGGGACGATGCCATGGCGCTTGCATGGCGCACATTTATGCTGTTTGAGGCATCGGATTATACGCCCGAGGGGATAAAGAGCTTTCAGGATTTTATAACCGACACAGTCCTTTACAGAATGTTTATAATGGGCGAGTACCAGCTTTTCGGCGCATTTGAGCAGAACAAAATGATAGGCATGATAAGCCTCAGAAACCGCACGCACATTTCGCTTCTGTTTGTGGACTGGAAATACCACAAGCTGGGAGTAGGCAGGCGGCTTATAGAGTATGTGGGCGACTATGTCCTTAATGAGGAGGGCTACAGCCGCATGACAGTCAACGCGGCGCCGTATGCGGTCGGCTTTTACCACAAGGTCGGCTTTTACGACACGGACGAGGAGGAAACTAATGACGGCATAAGGTACACTCCCATGGAGTGCGTCATTAAAATTCATAAAAACTAGGAGGGAAAATCAATGGCGGTAGAGTATATTACAAGCAAAAATATGTGCCTGCTGATATATCAGACATTAAGGCTGATGAACAAGGGCGTGGCGCACCACAGCAGACGCGTAAGCTACATTATGTCCAAGCTGCTCGAATGCAGGGGCGGCTATGAAAAGTATGAGATAGCGGATTTTATGGCGCTTGCGCTGCTCCACGACATAGGCGCGTACAAGACTGACGACGTGCGCAAGCAGCTCACCTACGAGGCTAAAAAACCCGAATCCCATTCGGTGTACGGGTATCTGTTTTTGAAGTACCTCTCGCCCCTTGAGGAGCAGTCAAAGATGATACTCTATCATCATGTGGACTATTCAAAGACAAAGGATCTTGACTACCGCTACCGCTTTGAGCTGGAGCTGCTCAAAGTGGCTGAGATAATAGACGTATGGCAGAAGGCTTTCGGCGAAAAATTTGACTATAACGTAATAGACCAGTATTCGGGGACAAAATTCCACCCCGAGGCGTGCAGCATTGCAAAAGAGGCGATAGAGAAATACGACATTATCACAAAGCTGCGCGACGTAAGCTACAAGAATGACTTTTATGACAGTCTGGAATATGTGCTATTGTCAGATGATGAGAAGGACAAATATCTCAAAATGCTTATGTACTGTACAGGCTTAAAGGACGAGGAAATCGTGTCCAACACCACCGCCATCATATATGTATGCCGCGAGCTCGGGCGCAAAATGAAAATCAGCGAGGTTGACAAAAACGAAATCTACTACGCGTCGCTTCTCCACGACATAGGCATGCTCAAAATGCCGAAGGAGCTTTTGAACGCACCCCGAGTGCTGAGTGAGGAGGAAAAAAACCTTATCCGCACCCATGTGGAGATAACAGGCAGCACCTTAAAAGGAAAAATCTCGGACAGCATTATATCAATAGCCACATCGCACCACGAGCGCTTTGACGGCTCAGGCTATCCGAACGCGCTCAAAGGCAGCGTTATGGACACCAGACAGGCGATTATCCAGGTAGCTGAGGCAGTGGTAAACGCGCGCAGGAAAAAGCCGTACAGGCCCGCCCACACGGACGAGGAGATTACAAACGACTTAAATGAAGGCATAGTTTCAGGAAAATACGACGGCATAGTAGCCGACACCTTCCTCAAAAATTACGACGAAATAATAAACAAAGCCATGCAGAAGGCAGACGCGGCGCTCACTACATACCAGAAGCTCCAGAGAAACTATGAGCAGGTATATAAGGGGTTTGTATAATGCGCCGCAGCAGACTGTGCGTAACCAGTGCCGAATAGCCGCAATGCGCTTACAGATTTGGAGGTCATTTTATTATGTTTAAGCTTGACAGTCCGCTTATGAACTTTTTGAACAAGGTCGCGGATATTATGATTTTAAATTTTCTTCTGATAGTTTTTTCCATTCCCATATTTACCATGGGAGCCGCGCTCACGGCAGCGTACTATGTGGGCTATAAAATGGTAAAAAATGAGGAAAGCTACATAATTAAGGGATTTTGGCGCTCATTTAAGGAAAACTTCAAGCAGTCAACAATACTCTGGCTCATCATGCTGGCAATAATAGGAGTAGTAGCCGCAGACTACCGAATCCTACTCTATTCAGGCATAGAGTTTGGCCGCAACATGCGCATAATAATGATAGTCGCAACAGTAGTCCTCGCCATGGGCGCCGTTTTTGTATTCCCCATGCAGGCGCGCTACACAAACACAGTCAAAAACACCCTGAAAAACGCGCTCCTTATGGCGCTCGCGCACCTGCCGACCTCATTTTTGCTCATAGCAGTATATGCAGTCCCCGTGGCGATACTCTACTTTATACCCCAGCTCTTGCCCGCCCTTGTCCTTCTCGCATTAGGCTGCGTGTTCTATTTCAAGTCCTTCCTGCTCATAAGAGTATTTAACAAATACGAGGACAAATATATAAATCCCCAGCCGCAGGAGGACGAAGAAACCACGGAAAACGACGAAGGCGCTGAGGAAATAGTATCTGATGAAACAGAAACGCCAGCAGAAATAACAGAAACAGTAAAACCAACAGAACCAACGGAACAGGCAGAAGAACAAACTCCCCCCGCACCATAAATTGTTCAATCTGTACACCAAACTCCCCAACCGCTATACAAATTGCTTACCATTCCATTCTCGGTAAGCAATTTTTACATAACCAGCCAAAAAACTTTGTTTAATTGTGGCATAGCATTTTGATAAAAATTACATTATACTAATAACATCTTATAAAATCAAAATAATAATTTGGGAGGCATTAAAAATGGCAAGTTTATCTTTAAAGAATGTTTGCAAGGTGTATCCTAACGGCTTTGAGGCTGTTAAGAACTTCAACCTTGAAATCGCTGACAAGGAATTCATCATCTTCGTTGGACCTTCTGGATGCGGTAAGTCTACAACACTCCGTATGATAGCAGGACTTGAGGACATATCTTCAGGCGAGCTGAAAATCGGCGACAGAGTAGTAAACGACGTAGAGCCCAAGGACAGAGATATCGCGATGGTATTCCAGAACTATGCTCTTTATCCTCATATGACAGTATATGATAATATGGCATTCGGTCTTAAGCTTAGAAAAGTTCCCAAGGCTGAAATTGACAAGATGGTTAAAGAGGCAGCTAAAATCCTTGACTTAACAAAGCTCCTCGACAGAAAGCCCAAGGCTTTGTCAGGCGGTCAGAGACAGCGTGTTGCCATGGGACGTGCGATCGTTCGTAATCCTAAGGTATTCCTTATGGACGAGCCTCTTTCAAACTTGGACGCTAAGCTCCGTGTACAGATGCGTATCGAGATAGCTAAGCTTCATCAGAGACTCGGCACTACAATCATCTACGTTACACATGACCAGACAGAGGCTATGACACTTGGTACACGTATCGTAGTTATGAAGGACGGTATCGTTCAGCAGGTTGATACACCGCAGAACTTATATGAGAAGCCCCAGAACCTGTTCGTAGCAGGATTCATGGGTTCTCCGCAGATGAACTTCATCGACGCTACAGTAGAGATTAAGGGCGATACAGCATACTTAAAGGTTGGCGGACTTTCAATCGGTCTTCCTCCCGCTAAGTCTAAGAAGTTAATCGAGGGCGGCTACAACGGAAAGGTAGTTACATTCGGTATCAGACCTGAGGATATCTATGACTCACAGATGATGGTTGAGGCTAAGGCTGACAGCACATTTGAGACAACTATCCGTGTATATGAGCTTCTCGGTGCAGAAGTATTCCTGTACTCTGACTTGGCTGAGTTCCCTATCACAGCGAGAGTTGATCCGAGAACTACAGCAAGACCTGGCGACAAGGTTAAGTTTGCTATCGATGTTGAGAAGATTCACGTATTCGACAAAGAGACAGAGAAGGTTATTACAAACTAGTCTACGGCATATTCAAGCCCCCGACATATGTGTGGTGTCGGGGGCTGTTTTAATATATTGAAAATGGGGGATATTGATGATTTCAAATCAGGTTATTCAGACGAGCATAGATGAGTTAAAGAGCATTACAAGGGTGGACTTGTGCGTTGTTGACGTCGAAGGCATGACAGTTGCCACGACATTTGACAGCGAGGAGATGTCAGAGGATTTAATATCAGCCTTTATCGATTCGCCCGCGGACAGCCAGATAGTAAACGGCTATCATATGCTTAAGATACTCGAGGAGCGCGAGGTCACATATGTGCTGATTGCCAAGGGCACAAGCGCCGACACATATATGATAGGAAAAATAGCCGTAAGCCAGATACAAAATCTCATAATAGCATATAAAGAACATTTCGACAAAAACAATTTTTTCCAGAATCTGCTTTTGGACAATCTGCTTTTGGTTGACATCTACAACCGCGCCAAAAAGCTTCACATAAATAGCGAAGTCCCGAGAGTGGTTTTCTTGATCGAGGCGCAGAACGACAAGGACAATATCGCGATGGAGCTTATGAAAAACATCTTCGGGGAACAGCAGGGCTGCTTTCTCACGGCGGTTGAGCAGAAAAATATTATCCTTATAAAAGAAGTAAAGAATAAAGACGCATATGCCGAGATAGAGCAGACGGCGCAGGTCATAGTGGATATGCTGAACACGGAGGGCATGCTGATTGCCAAGGTAGCCTACGGCACAATAGTCTCAGAGCTCAAAGAGGTGTCAAAATCATACAAGGAGGCAAGGCTGGCGCTTGACGTGGGCAAAATTTTCTATATGGAAAAATCAATTACCGCATACAATATGCTCGGCATAGGCCGCCTGATTTACCAGCTCCCCGTCAATTTGTGCCGCATATTTATCAATGAGATATTCGGCGAAAACATACCCGACAGCATTGATGAGGAAATGCTCACCACAGTGCAGAAATTCTTTGACAACAATCTGAACGTCTCAGAGACTTCAAGGCAGCTTTTTGTACACAGGAATACGCTTGTGTACAGGATAGAGAAGCTTCACCAGGCGACAGGCCTTGACATAAGGAAGTTTGACGACGCGCTCACGTTCAAAATTGCGCTGATGGTAGTAAATTATATGAAATATGTGGATTCTGTCCAATAAAAGTGTCATACCCCCCGAATTGTGGACATACATTAGATTATTCAGAGCAATAATTTAATGCCGCAATGGGGGGATTTTTATGCAGTTTTTTTATATCGACTATATGAACGGTGACAGGAAGGAAAGAAACATAGGCTTTTTGCGCGTTGAGGGCGACGGCATAAGCGTAGGGCTGAGAGGAGTGCCCGTACAGTGCGGCTCAAGCTGCAGGGTATATGCGCTCAACTGTCTTGGAAAGAGGTGTCTGCTTGGCGAGGTAAAGATAAAAAACGGCTATGGAATGGAAAAGCTCAGCTGGACAAGTGAAGTGAGCTTTATGGACTGTCTCGGAATCGAAATACCGCTGTACGGCTCAAGGATAGGGAAATGCGTTCTGCGCGAGCAGTCCGACATAGTGGCGGCGCGGATAAACACAGGGCAGGCGGCGGACAAAATAAAAAATCCCAAAGAACAGGCGGAAAATACACCTGCCGCGAAAGCAGGGACAGCCGAAAACGCACAAAAGGATGTGCCTGCAAAAAAGGCTGATGCAAAAGATGAGATAGGCAGCGTTGATGAGGACAAATGGGCACAGCTTCTGGAAACATACCCGCGTGTGCATATTTTCCCAGAGGCGCAGTCGATACTGATAAAGCCGAAGGATTTAATCGTGCTTACCGAGAAGTACCACAATCTCGCGTCTAATTCGTTTGTGCTGCACTCCTATTATAATTACCGCCAGCTTCTCCTGTTCTGCTATCCGCTTGGCACGGAACATGAAAGCAGTGCGGAGCAGAATATCAGAGTCGCCGAAAGACGCGTCGAGGAGAATTGCATAGAGTATTATCTTGGTGTGCCTGGCACATACTATGAGCGCGAGCGCAGGATAGCCGAAATGTTCGGCTTTGAAGGCTTTGAAAACGCTGAGGCGAGAATGCACGAGGAAATAAGGCGCGGCGTATACAGCGGGTGCTTTGGGTACTATATGAAACGCGTTGAAATATAATTGCGCCGCAGGTTAAATTCCCCGCAGATATGTGTTTGGAATGTATTCCCTACATATGGCGGCAAATGAGCGCAGGGTTTCCTCGTCATATGAATGAAAACCTTTTTGGATAACGTTTTCGTTTTCCTCATAAGACTGTAAAAAATACGCCCTTGCGCCAGACAGCCATTTGGATATGACACGAATGTCATTTTTATCATGGAGCTCCTTCACAATGGTAGTGCGGAATTCGTACAAAAATGAGCTGTCCGTATTTGAAAGCAGGATATCCGCAGAACGCTTTATGTTTGACATCAGAGTGTCGCTGCCGCTGTCTGCATCAGCGCCTTCTGGGCTGCTGTCAAGTCCGACGGTGGGCAGGTATTTTTCGGGCGAGTTTTTGATGTCCATGGCGCAGTAATTTATAAGGCGCTCGTCTATTAGGAGCTTCAGCATATCGGGATTTGAGCCGTTTGTGTCGAGCTTTATGCTGTAGCCGAGCGTCTTTATTTTTCCCAGAAATTCGGGCAAATCAGGATTGAGAGTGGGTTCTCCTCCCGATATGCATACATTTCCGAGTATGCCTCTGCGCTTTGACAAAAATGCTAGTATCTCCTCAAGTGAGTACGGCGGCAGCGATGAAGGACTGATAACCAAATCCCTGTTGTGGCAGTAAGGACATCTGAAATTGCAGCCGCCAAGAAATATGGTAGCCGCCAGCTCTCCTGGATAGTCTAAGAGCGTGGTTTTGTTAAGACCTAATATAAGCATAGCGTTTTCGCCTCCTGTACTGATGTTATTATATCATAAAAGCGCTTTTTATCAAAATACGCCAAGCGGTTCATTCGCGGTTTTTCAAAAATTTCTGATATTTTCCAATAATTTTTTGCTTTGCAGGCATCACGGGCTAGTCTGCCGTAAAAATAAAAAATATTCCACTATATACATTTGCATATATCGCTCGGTTAGTGTAATATAAAAATAACACAGGATAAAAAAGCGGCAGCGGCGGCTGCCTATGGAGGAATATGATGGGGACAAGGAAAAAAAGCGCAGCAGGCATAAGCATAGCGGTAATGGCTGTTGTTATGGTGGTGTCACTTATTCTTGCGGGAGTTTTTGCGGTGCTGTATATAGCCGCGGCAAAGACGGCGGCGCAGCTTAGGAGTGAAAATGAACGGCTGCAGGCAGAGGCTGCGGTTACGGCGTTTTCGACTGATGTAAATGCCATGAATCCTGACAATGCAAATGAAGGCGAGACGTCTTTGCCAGATTTGGAAAGCAGTGAAAACATAGATGAGCTTCTGGTTGAGAAGGAGCTTGAGGTGGAGGATTCCATCAAACAGAAGATGAAGGAGCTTGTCGTAAGCGATGACGGAAGCCCCTTGAAAATGCTGCGGGCGTTTTTCCCTGAAAACCTTATTTATTATGACGAGGAGGAGTATGTGTTTGCGCCTGTGAATGACAGTCTGAAAATGCACAGCATTCTGCAGGAAAATCTTGTCGAGAATGACAATGGGGAAATGGAATACATAGAAAACGGCGTGGTTACTTCGCACAAGGGCATAGATGTGTCGAAATATCAGGGGAGCATTGACTGGCAGAAGGTAAAGGAGAATGGGATTGAGTATGCGTTTATCCGTCTGGGCATACGCGGGTATGGCACGGGGAAACTGGCGCTTGATGAGTATTTTGAGGAAAATATGAGCGGGGCGGCGCAGGCGGGCATAGAGACGGGGATTTATTTTTTTACGCAGGCCGTGAATGAGGCGGAGGCTGTGGAGGAGGCGCAGTTTGTGCTTGAGAATATTGCTCAGTATGATGTTAAGTGTCCTATTGTTTTTGATGTGGAGCTTATTCCGAATGATGGCAGTGCGCGGGCGAATGGGCTTACTATGGAGGAGAGGACGGATATTGCTATAGCGTTTTGCGAGGAGATAAAAGGCGCGGGTTATACGCCGATGATTTATGGGAATATTAAGTGCTTTACTAAGCTGCTTGATATGGAACGGATTGAAGATTATGAGAAGTGGTATGCTTTTTATGATGATTATATGTATTTTCCTTATGAGGTGAGTTGTTGGCAATATACGGAAAAAGGTAGAGTGGGGGGAGTGAGGGGGAATGTTGATTTGAATATTTCTTATGAGAAGCTTTGGGAATGAATGAATAAATAAATATGGATAAAAGGGGGCGGAAGTCGACCGTCTATGTCGGGGCGTTGTGCGTGGCGTGCGGGTGTTAAATAAAAATTTTAGGAGGTTTTGGTATGGAGAATGAGGTTAAGCGGCTGCAGGAGATGATTGATGAGAGTGAGCGGATTGTGTTTTTTGGCGGAGCGGGGGTGTCTACGGAGAGTGGGATTCCTGATTTTAGGAGTGTGGACGGGCTTTACAATCAGAAGTATGATTATCCGCCGGAGACTATTTTGAGTCATACTTTTTATGTAAGGAGGCCTGATGAGTTTTTCAGGTTTTATCGTGACAAGATGCTTTTTCTTGATGCCAAGCCTAATGCGGCGCATTTAGCGCTTGCCAGGCTTGAGGAGAAAGGGAAGCTGACGGCGGTGGTGACGCAGAATATTGACGGGCTTCATCAGGCGGCGGGGAGTAAATGTGTTTATGAGCTGCATGGAAGTGTGCTTAGGAATTATTGTGAGAAGTGTGGGAAGTTTTTTGATGTGGGCGTGATTAAAAATTCGCAGGGGATTCCAACATGCGAGTGCGGCGGCAGGATTAAGCCTGACGTGGTGCTTTACGAGGAGGGGCTTGACCAGAATACGCTGAGCGGCGCTGTCAGGGCTATAAGTGAAGCTGATATGCTTATTATCGGCGGCACGTCGCTTGCTGTTTATCCTGCGGCGGGGCTGATAGATTATTACAGGGGTAACAGGCTTGTGCTGGTAAATAAGACTCCTACGCCGAGGGACGCGATGGCGGATTTGGTGGTTACGGGGAGTATTGGGGAGATATTTTCACAGCTTGACATATAAAGGCGTGTGAGGGTGTTTTGGCGGCGTGTTTATGGATGATGGATAATATTTATGAAAGGACAGACAAAAAATGGGCTTGGAATGTGAAGTGGGAGATGTATTGCGGCTGAAAAAGCAGCACCCCTGCGGAAGCTTTGAGTGGGAGGTGCTTAGAGTGGGCGCGGATTTTCGGCTGAAATGCACGGGCTGCGGACACCAGATAATGCTGCCGCGCCGCCAGCTTGAAAAAAGTGTAAAAAAGGTTGTGCAAAGCTCTTGAAAAAATTTTAAAAGTGTGTTATCATATATCTTCGTGATATATAAAATCCTTGCTTTTCCTTCGGGGAGAAGCCAAAGACCAAAAGGAGGTAACAAGATGAACAAATATGAATTAGCCGTTGTCGTAAGCGCTAAACTTGAAGATGACGACAGAAATGCTACCGTTGAGAAGGTAAAAGACATTATTACAAGGCACGGCGGCACGATTACAAACGTAGACGAGTGGGGCAAAAAGAAGCTTGCTTACGAGATTCGCAAGATGAGAGAAGGCTTTTACTACTTCATTCAGTTTGACGGTGATTCCACAGTTCCAGCTGAGGTTGAGTCAAGAGTGCGTCTTATGGAAAATGTCATCCGATATTTGTGCGTTAGACAGGACGGTAAATAAACACGTACAGTTTATAGGAGAACATGAATGAATAAAGTAATTTTAATGGGACGATTGACGAGAGATCCCGAGGTAAGATATTCACAGGGCGACAGCCCTATGGCAATTGCAAGATATACGCTTGCGGTAGACAGAAGGTTTACACGTAACAATGACGAGAACACGGCGGATTTCATTTCGTGTGTTGCGTTTGGTAAGTCAGGCGAGTTTGCGGAGAAATATTTACGCAAGGGCACGAAGATTGCTGTGACAGGCCGTATCCAAACTGGCAGCTACACAAACAAGGACGGTGTTAAGGTTTACACTACTGATGTGGTTGTAGAGGATCAGGAGTTTGCAGAGAGCAAGAACAGCGCATCAAACGCTGGCGGAGGCTTCGGAGGCGGCAGTACAGGCAGCGCAAATCAGTCGGCAGCGCCTGTAGCGGCAAGCGATGGTTTTATGAATATTCCTGACGGAATAGACGAGGAATTGCCATTTAATTAATAGTCCGTTTTGATTTATTTTGTATAAGATTTTTAAGAATAGGAGGCTTTATCATGGCTTTTAATAAAACTGAAAAAGCTGATTCCCCGATGAAAAGGAGAGGCGGCATACGCCGCAGAAAGAAAGTATGCGTATTTTGCGGCAAGGACAACGTAATTGATTACAAGAATGTTAGCAAGCTTAACAGATATGTTTCTGAGAGAGGCAAGATTCTTCCGAGAAGAATTACAGGCAACTGCGCTAAGCATCAGAGAGCTTTGACAGTAGCTATTAAGCGTGCGCGTCATGTTGCGTTGATGCCTTACACGATTGATTAATCAAGAGTGTGTATATAATTGATTATTAAGAGAGTTGGCTGTTCGTGAGGACAGCCAATTTTTTGGTTGTGTGAAGATTTTCGGGTAGCTGGTTTGTGAAATGTTTTTAAATGTTTTAAATGAAAGGAGCGGCTTTGGGGAACAGGCGGTTTAGCGGGAAGGTCTGCAGGAGCATTCCTGTTTTATTGGCATGTGTTATAATTGTGTGTCTGCTGCTGGATCATTATGGAAAAGGGAAAAGCGCATCAAGGTCGGTGTTTGCAATGGACACTTATATGGAGCTTATGGCATATGGCACTGACAGCGAGGAGGCGCTTGACAGGGCTGTAGTTGAGATACAGCGCATAGATGGGCTGTTATCTACAGGGATAGCGGAAAGCGAGGTTTCGAGGCTTAATGCTGAAAAAGAGGGCGCTCTTTCGGAGGATTTAAGGTATCTTTTGGAGCGGTCAATGGAAATAAATGAGATGAGCGGGGGCGCATTTGACATAACGATTTATCCTGTGATGAAGGCTTGGGGATTTGCGGGCGGTGAGTTCAGGGTGCCTGGTGATGAGGAGCTTTCAAAGCTTTTGGCGTATGTTGATATGTCAAGTCTTAAATATTCGCAGGAGTCGGGCAGGCTGGAAATGCCGCGGCAGGCGGAGCTTGATTTTGGCGGCATAGGGAAGGGATATACGGCGCAGCGTATTGCGGAGGTTTTTGCGGAATATGACATAGGCGGCGCGATGCTTAATCTTGGCGGCAATGTACAGATTTACGGCTCAAAGCCTGATGGGAGCGAGTGGAAAATCGCGGTCAAAAGCCCTGATGGGGCGCTGCCTTATTTGGGCATACTTTCCTTTGAAGGGCTTTCGGGCGGGGCTGGCGGCAGCAGGGCGGTAGTAACGTCGGGAGGATATGAGAGGTATTTTGAAAAGGACGGCGAAATTTATCATCATATAATAGATCCGCGGACGGGGAAGCCTTCGGACAGCGGGCTTGTTTCCGTGACTGTGGCGTGTGGCGACGGGACGCTTGCGGACGGGCTTTCCACAGCGATTTTTGTGATGGGTTATGACAAGGCGGTGGAGCTTTGGCGTGGGCATAAGGGTGAGTTTGAACTTATTCTTTTTGATGATCAGGGAAAGCTTTATGTGACGGAGGGGCTTGAGGGCAGCTTTGTGTCGGAGATAGAATATGAGATAATTTATTAAGTAAATGTGCTAAACTTGCCTGTGTGGTCTGGCAAATTTGTAGAAGGCTCTGCTTTTTTCTGGCTGATTTGGAATTAAAGTAAATGATATTGATATGATGCAGGGATTGCGTCGGCGTAGAAATTAGTCGGCTGGGTTTGAAAAAGCTGTTTTTATATGAGGAATGGGGTATTATAATGGCGCGTAAAATTGCGTATTCTGCAATGCTTACAGCATTGGCGATGATTTTGGGATATGTGGAGACGCTGATTCCGTTTTCTGTGGGCGTGGCGGGGATTAAGCTTGGGCTGGCCAATCTTGTTGTACTTATGGGGCTGTATTATATGCCGCCTAAGCAGGTGTTTGTGATTTTGGTGGCGAGGATTGTGTTGTCGGCGTTTATGTTTGGGAGTATGGCGTCGCTTATTTACAGTATGGCGGGGGGCGTGGTGAGTTTTTTGGTGATGCTTGGTTTAAAGAGGCTGAAGGGATTTTCTATAGTGGGGGTGAGCATTGCGGGCGGTACGGCGCATAATATTGGGCAGTTTATTGTGGCGGTGTGCGTGTTGGAAAGCTGGGGGATTGTGTATTATTTGCCGTTGCTTATGATAGGCGGAGCGGTTGCTGGGTTGGCTGTGGGGGTGGTGGCGAGACAGGTTGGGGGGATATTGAAAAAGTATGTGAGGTGAGGGGCGATGATGGCTGAAGCGGACGAAACCGCTTAGATATGCCTGCCGCGCATACACAGTCCGCGAGGACGGATTTTCTAATACAATGGATTTAGGTGTTTTAGTGAGGACGAGGCCGGCACAAGTCGCCGTCCGTGGCTCCGTGTGCCTCGATTTGCCGTCCGGGCAAATCGCCCTCTGGGTGTTGAACCATTGTATAAGAAAATACGCCCTTGCGGCCTAGGTATGCGTGGCAGGCATATCTAAGCGGTTTCTGGTTGTTGGTGTTGACGTTGGTGTTTTGAGATTTTGTATTATTTTATTTTGTTCTATTTTTTACATTTGGGTTTACTTTTCTTTGAGTATGTGTTATTCTGATATGGCGCTTGCATGGGGCAGAATGCGAGTGTCATATTTTTATAAAATTTTCTGACAAATCATATTCATCTTGTATTTCAAAGGCATATAAATAAAGGCAGAAAGCTTAACTTTATAATCTTGAAATCCCCGCATATAGATGATATATTAAAATTACGGAAAGGCATAATTTAATTGATGAACGAGGAAATAATACAGCTTATAGACACAATGGACGGCAGGCAGAAGTATGACGCGATGTGCAAGGCGTTTTTCAGGTACCGCGAGGCTATAGCGCCGATTTTGAAGGAGGTCGTCGCTGAATTTAAGGACTGTACGAATGATGAGATAATCGCGCTGATAGATGCGGACTCGATAAGCCTGTCGGACACGGTGAGCGACTTGCCGCCGCGTATAAAAGACGCAGGCACGGAGATGACTTCTCCTACCGATAAGACGATTTATTATGACTGCCGCTTTAAGGCAAAAAATCCGAAGCTTTCAAATGAAATGATTTGCATAATGCTGCACATAAATTTTGAGGTACATAACGATTATAATGTAAGGTACCCGATAACGAAACGCGGTACATATTATGTGGCAAGGGAAGTTTCGTCACAGCTTGGCATACTCACGGAAACTACAGATTATAATCGGCTGGAAAAAGCCTACAGCATATGGGTTTGCAATGAAAACATACCTGAAAAGCTGCAAAACACTGTGACAAGGTATCATTTTGTAAAGGAAGATTTAATAGGGCATACAGACGAGCCAGAAGAAAACTATGATTTAATGGAGGTAGTGATAATCAGGCGCGGCAATAAAATGTCCGATTGCGATATATTCAAATACTTAAATGCGGTATTTTCGTCTGACAAGGAGAACATTCAAAAATACATAGATATGGACAGGAACCCGCAAATCCGAGAGGAGGTCGATAAGATGAGCGGAATGGGGCAGACTATATATGACAGGGGAATGGAAAAAGGAATGGAGAGAGGAATAGAAAAGGGTATAGAGCAAGGAGTTATGCAAGGTATTATTAAAATGGGCTATGACCTCGAGCTGCCAGACAGTGAAATTATAAAACAACTTCAGACACAGCTTGGCACATCACTTCAAAAGGCTCAGGAATATTTGAATAAATTCGGCAAGAAGACGGAAAGCGTGACAAGGCAAAGCGCTCCCAAAAACATCGCAAAAAAAGAAAATTAAAATCTGGCAAGTACCGCAATGATACCGCAGAACTCCCGTAATATTTGACTAATCCGTCATATAGTGATATATTAAGAAAAGCAGCATAAAAACCACTTTTTGCCAACAGCTGATATCCGCAAAAAACCATCATATATAAAAAATATTTGCGTCCGACACTCTCAAACGGCGCAGAAATGAGGAAGAAATGTCGTATTCCAAAGTAATAGAAAACTTTTTAAGGTATATAAAAATCGATACCCAGTCAAGAGAAGAATTTTCAAATAAAGTGCCTTCCACAGAAAAGCAGCACAGGCTTGCGGCGCTTTTGGCAGACGAGCTTACGCAGATGGGCGCGCAGGAAGTGCGTTATGACAGGGAGCATTGCTATATATACGCGTCAATTCCTTCAAATCTTGGCGCAGACAGCAGCGCGCCGTCAATCGGTTTTATAGCGCATATGGACACCTCCGATGCCGTGAGCGGCGAGAATGTAAAGCCGCGCATAATTGAAAACTATGATGGATGCGACATTGTCTTAAACGCCGAAAAGAATATAGTCACACGGGTGAGCGAGTTTCCTATGCTGGAGTCTTGTAAAGGCAAAAGCATTATTGTGACGGACGGCAGCACCCTGCTTGGCGGCGATGACAAGGCTGGCGTGGCGGAGATAATGGCTATGGCTGAATATTTCCTAAAAAATCCCGAAGTGCGGCACGGCAAAATCTGTATCGGCTTTACCCCCGACGAGGAGGTTGGCAACGGAGTCGAGTTTTTTGACATCAAGGGCTTTGGCGCGGATTATGCTTATACTGTTGACGGCGGCGAGCTTGGCGATATGAGTTTTGAGTGCTTTAACGCCGCTGCCGCAAAGCTCCATGTTACAGGAAAAAGCGTACACCCAGGCTATGCGAAAAATATTATGAGAAACGCCATAAAGATGGTATACGAGTTTGCAGGTGGTCTGCCGAATGAATGTCCTGAGAATACGGAGGGCTATGAGGGCTTTTTCCATATTACGGATATTAAGGGTACTGTCGAGGAGGCATCGGCGGACTTTATCATACGCGACCACGACAGGCAAAGGTTTGAGCAGCGCAAGGAGATATTTGCGAAGACGGCTGACGGCTTAAACGAAAAGTACGGCGAAAAGCTTTTCCATGTGGAAATAACTGATTCCTACAGCAATATGCGCGAGATGATAGAGCCGCATATGCATATTGTGGACAATCTGGCGCAGGCTATGAGAGAGGCGGGTGTAGAGCCTAAAATTTCGGCGATACGCGGCGGCACTGACGGCGCGCGGCTTTCCTTTGACGGCTTGCCCTGCCCCAATATATGCACGGGCTCGGAGGGGCATCATGGCAGAAATGAATTTGCTGTTATCGAGGATATGGAAGCGGTAGTTGGGATACTGATAAATCTTGTTAAGCTCTACGCAGAAAACAGCAGTTTATGACAATGACTGACAAAATATGCTATGGAATTTTATGGAAAATAATGATATACTTAATTTATGCGATTAGCATAAGCTGCGTCTGGCGGCTTAATGAGGGGATACATGAAGCAAAAAAAGATTAGGCTCAAGGGGCATTTGAGGTCTTACCTTCAGGCTACCTTGATATTAGGATTTATATTGGCGGTTGTCAATGTGGGAATATATTTTCTGGATATAACAGCGGGACTGTGCGTCACGGCGTTTCTTGCGCTTTACCTTATAGTGATGCTTGCCCTCCTGAACCACAACAAGCCGCTTATATTAAATGAATTTATAAGCTTTGCCACTCAGTATGGGCAGATACAGCGCAGGCTTTTGAGGGATTTGGAGCTTCCGCATGTGCTCATGGACGAAAATGGCAGGATTATATGGACAAACATTGCGTTTGAGAAGATAACGCACAAGGAAAAGGGCTACCGCAAGTCTATAACGTCAATTTTCCCGTATATTACAAGGGATAAGCTGGAGTTTGAGCAGCAGACGGAGATGGAGGTTTCCTTTGAGGAGCATGACTATCTTTTCAGGCTGAAAAAAATTTCGATAGATGAGGTGCTGGAGAGCAGCGAGGTATTGGAAAGCGATGGCGGCAATTTGCTGATTGCGGGCTACCTCTTTGATGAGACCGACCTTAAAAAAGCGCTGGGCGAGATTGACGACCAGAGCCTTGCCATGGGACTGATTTACATTGACAACTATGATGAGGCGCTTGAAAGCGTCGAGGAGGTGCGTCGTTCGCTTCTGATAGCGCTGATAGACAGGAAGATAAACAAGTATATTTCATCGCTTGACGGCATAGTGAGGAAGACGGAAAAGGACAAGTACCTTGTGATTATGCGTAAAAAGTCGCTGCTTGCGATAAAGGAGGCGCGCTTTGACCTGCTCGAAGACGTAAAGACTGTAAACATCGGCAATGAGATGGCGCTCACGGTCAGCATAGGCGTGGGACTTGACGCGCCGACATACAATCAGTGCATGGAGTACGCAAGAAACGCGATTGACATTGCGCTCGGGCGCGGCGGCGACCAGGCTGTCGTCAAGACGCCCGATTCGATAGCGTATTACGGTGGCAAGAGCCAGCAGGTGGAAAAGAACACGCGCGTAAAGGCGAGAGTCAAGGCAAACGCGCTGCAGGAGATAATTACAAGCAAAGACAGGGTGCTTATTATGGGGCACAGGCTTGCTGATGCCGATGCGTTTGGCGCGGCTGTGGGAGTGAGCTGCATAGCGAGGGCGCTTGAAAGGAAACCGCATATAGTTATAGACAACATCACAAATTCTGTCAAGCCGCTAGTCGAGCTTTTCAGGGACAGGAATGTGTACGAGGAGGATTTTATCATAAGCACTGCCGAGGCGCAGGAGCTTGCGGGCAGCAATACGGTGCTTGTGGTTGTAGATGTGAATAAGCCAAGCATTACGGAATGCCCTGAGCTTATCAGGGGCTGTAAGACAGTTGTGGTGCTAGACCACCACAGGCAGAGTTCGGAAATAATCGAAAATGCGACGCTCTCATATGTAGAGCCGTATGCGTCAAGCACCTGTGAGATGGTGGCGGAAATACTGCAGTATATAGCTGGCACTGTAAAGGTCAGAAACAATGAGGCCGACTGTATGTATTCGGGCATTATGATTGATACAAACAATTTCACGGCAAAAACAGGCGTCAGAACCTTTGAGGCGGCGGCGTTTCTGCGGCGCTGCGGCGCGGACGTGACGCGCGTGCGCAAGATGTTCAGAGATGATGCCAATGAGTACAAGGCAAAGGCGGAGGCGGTAAGGAACGCCGAGATTTACAAAAACGCCTACGCAATGGGCATATGTCCCGCAGACGGGCTTGAAAGCCCCACGGAGATAGGCGCGCAGGCGGCAAACGAGCTGCTAAATATGAACGGCATAAAGGCAAGCTTTGTAGTCACGGATTACAATGGAAAATCATATATTTCGGCAAGGTCGATTGACGAGGTAAACGTACAGGTAATAATGGAGCGTCTTGGCGGCGGCGGCCATATGAATATCGCAGGCGCGCAGCTTGCGGACACTTCGCCCGAGCGCGCAATCAATATAATCAAGACCACATTAAACCAGATGCTTGAGGAAGGGGCAATATAATGAAAATCATACTGTTGGAAGATGTCAAATCATTAGGGAAAAAGGGAGAAATCGTAGAGGTAAAAGACGGCTACGCAAAGAATTTCATCATACCTAAAAAGCTGGGGCAGGAGGCGACAAATGCAAATATGAACAGCCTGAAGCTCCAAAAGCAGAACGAGGAAAAGATAGCGCGCGAGCAGCTTGAGGAGGCAAAGGCGCTTGCGGCTGAAATTGAAAAAATGACGGTAAAGACTGAAATAAAGGCAGGCGAGGGCGGCAGGGCGTTTGGCTCGGTATCATCAAAGGAAATTGCCAAGGCAGTCGCGGAGCAGTACGGCAAGGACATAGACAAAAAGAAGATACAGATAAGTGAGCCCATAAAAGCGGCAGGCAGTTTTGAGGTGCCTGTAAAGCTGCACCCTCAGGTGACGGCAAAGCTCAGGGTTCATGTGGAGAGCGTATAGGCTGAGAATATACAGAATGGTGGTATTGCAATGGCTGACATAGACGAGGCAGTGCTGAAAAGAGTCCTGCCCAACAGCATTGAGGCAGAGCAGTCCGTGATAGGGGCAATGCTTATAGACGCGGAGACCATAACCGTAGCCTCCGAGTATATAACAGGCGATGATTTTTATGGAAAGCAGTACGGCATACTGTTTGACGCAATGGTTGAGCTGCATGACGAGGGCGTGCCCGTCGATTTGATAACGCTTCAGGACAGGCTTAAGGAAAAAGGAGCGCCGCCTGAAATATACAGCCTTGAATACATAGGCGACATAATGAGGGCAGTGCCGACCTCTGCCAATATCAAGCGTTATGCCAACATAGTGGCGGAAAAATCAGTTATGCGTAAGCTGATACGTGTAAATGAGGAGATAGCAAATAGCTGTTATTCACAAAAGGAGCCGCTTGAAAATATTCTTGATGATGCCGAAAAAAAGATTTTTGATGTAGTCCAAAAGCGGAATAATGGCGATTTTGTCCCTATCAGGCAGGTTGTCATGAACACTATGAATATGATAGAGGCGGCGTCAAAAAGCGGCGGCGCGGTGACAGGCATAGCGACAGGCTTTTTGGATTTGGATTACAAAACCGCTGGCATGCAGCCGTCGGATTTGATACTGGTAGCGGCGCGCCCGTCAATGGGGAAAACGGCATTTGTATTAAACATAGCCCAGCATGTGGCGTTCAAGGACAATAAGGCGGTAGCCATATTTTCACTGGAAATGTCAAAGGAGCAGCTTGTCAACAGGCTGCTTTCACTGGAATCAAAAGTCAATTCACAGGCAATCCGCACAGGAAACATGAAGGACGACGAGTGGGAGCGTCTTGTTGAGAGCGCCGATGTTATTGCAAAATCAAAGCTTATCATAGATGACACGCCGAGCATAAGCATGGCTGAGCTGCGTTCAAAGTGTCGTAAATTTAAGCTTGAATATGACCTGCAGATGATAATAATTGACTATCTGCAGCTTATGTCTGGCTCAGGCAGGACAGAATCAAGGCAGCAGGAGATTTCCGATATATCAAGGTCTCTAAAGGCGCTTGCGCGTGAGCTTAACGTTCCTGTTATAGCGCTGTCGCAGCTTTCGCGTGCCGTGGAGCAGCGCCCCGACCACAGGCCGATGCTGTCGGATTTAAGGGAGTCAGGCGCGATAGAGCAGGACGCGGACGTCGTGATGTTTATATACCGCGACGACTATTATAATAAGGACACGGAGCTTAAAAACGTCGCCGAGATTAACATAGCTAAGCAGAGAAACGGCGCAATAGGCACGATAAATCTCGCATGGCTGCCTGATTATACGCAGTTTGCAAATCTGGCAAAATGATAATGATGCGAGAAGGATTTCTGGCTGTCGTGTTCACTTTTGGAATGATAAATACGGGATATACTAAGGAGGACATTGCACATTGCGGCGTGTCCTCTTTTGATATATTAATATATTAATTGAATATATATGCAGCTTTGCGTTTACACTTAATCGAAGAAAGGAGTATAAAAGTGGTAAAGGAAAGATATTTAATCAACGAAGCTGCAAAAGAAGTCCATGTGGAGTCGCATGTACTAAGATACTGGGAGGAGGAGCTGGAGCTTCCGATAAAGCGCAATGAGCAAGGGCACAGGATATACACTCAGGAGGACGTCGACAGATTCATAAAAATCAAGAGCCTCAAGGATCAAGGGCTGCAGCTAAAGGCAGTCAGAATGGTGCTTGAGCAGATTCAGGGCGGACAGGAGGAGTCTATGGATATGAGAGCGGACAATCCCTTTGCACAAAAGCAGCTTACAAAGATAGGCAAAAACGGCGATATGAAGGTTATCCAGCTAAAGCCTGGGGACGAGGCAAAATGGAAGGAATTTAAAAGCGAACGCCGCATGAGCCAGCAAAAGAATGAACGCGGCGAAAGCAGTGAAAATAACGAAAAGCGTGAAAATAATGAGCTTGCAATTCAGATAAAGGATACTCCGCAGAAGGAGAACGGAAGCAGTACACAGCTGAGCGCCAATAATGCAGATACGCAGAAGGAGCAGATGGTAAGGCTCCAGTATTTGTTCCAGAAGCTTATAAAGGAAGCGGTAGCGGAAAACAACGAGGCTATGGTACATACGCTCACTGAGCGCATTACGGACAACGTGAAATCGGACATCTGCAAGGAGCTTGATTACCAGTTCAGGCTTTTTGAGGAGCGCGAGGACGAGAGGACAGCGTCAAAGCAGGAGAGCGACAAGCAGCGGGACGAGGAATACTATAAGAGGATAGACGAGCTTTTACGCCAATACAGCGCTAAGAAGGCGTCTAAGTCTATTCTGAAAAAGCTGGACAAGGAAAAGGATAAAGAAAAGAACGGCTCGAAAACAAAAGAAGCCGAGGCGATAAAGGACAATACTGTAAAATTCATTAAGGAGAAGGAGAAAAAGCCTAAGAGGGAGTTTAGCTTTTTTAAAAAGGCTGTTGAGGTAAAATAAATTGGTTTGGGATAAACAACAAAATGCCACGCATAAAAAGCGTGGCATTAATGTTTTTAAATATGTTTGCTTATGCCTGAGAAATAGAGCCTGTAGGGCATGCGCCCGCGCATGAACCGCAGTCGATGCACTTGTCAGCGTCTATCTCAAACTTGCCGTCGCCCATGCTGATAGCTCCTACGGGGCACTGCGCCTCGCAGGCTCCGCAGCATACGCAAGCGTCAGAAATCTGGTATGCCATAGCTTAAGTTCCTCCTTATATGATAAAATTTACAGCGGTAATCCGCCAAATCACGTTGGTTTAACAGGCTTTTGTGTATAATGCCTGTTAATATAGATATTTTAATATAAAAGAGTGGGAAATACAAGGTTAAAGTAGAAAAAATGTGTGGGAAATTTTATTATTTATATTGATGTGAGTGAGTTGCCCGCTTATATAGGGAAGGGTGTGTGTGGCAATGGGACGCCCTAGCAGTGTTATACACCCCATTCAGACCCGCTTGCGCTTGTTGAAGGCGTAGCGGACACTAAGCTCAATGGCGCTGTAAAAGGAGCTACGCTTTTACAGCGCCATTGAGCTTAGTGCCGACGCCTTCAAAAGGTCTTCATGGGGTGTATAACACTGCTAGGGCTGGTTGTTGGTGCTTTTATGGCTATTTTTTATAGGCTATTGGTTTAGGATGGTTACTCTGTATATGGTATGCCGCGGCGTTCTTTGATACCGTTGAGGATATGTTTTTTCAGTTCGGGTACGCGGCTTTTGTCCATTTCGGGTACGCCTTCGAGACGGTAGGGTATGCCTAGCTCGTCATATTTCTTTTTGCCCATGGTGTGGTATGGGAGGACGTCGAGAGCCTTTAGGTTGCTTAGTCCGCCGATGAAGTAACCGAGCTTGTGCAGGTCTTCGGGATTGTCCGTGATGCCTGGGACTACGACGTGGCGTATCCATATGTCAACGTGCATTTTGTCAAGGTACTCTGCAAACGCAAGTATGCCGTCGTTTGGTTGCTTTACAAGCTCCTTGTGTTTTTCGGGGTCTATGTGTTTGATGTCGAGCATAACTAAATCTGTGACGGCGCAGAGCTTGTCAAGCTTTGCAAGCCATTCGGGGTTGGCGTTTGGCTTATAGGCGATGCCTGAGCTGTCAATGCAGGTGTGGATGCCGCGTTCTTTTGCCATGGTGAAAAGCTCAAGCAGAAAGTCAATCTGCATGAGCGGCTCGCCGCCTGTTACCGTGATGCCGCCGCCCTTGTAAAAAGGCTTGTTTCTCTCGTAATTTTCGAGGATTTCCGCAGGCTCCATAAGAGTACCCGCGTTCATCTCCCAAGTGTCGGGATTGTGGCAGTAGGCGCATCTCATAGGGCAGCCCTGCACGAAAACAACGTAACGCACGCCCGGTCCATCGACCGTGCCAAATGATTCAAGTGAGTGTATTCTTCCCTTCATAATATCAACCTTTCATTTTCATATAATAAAAAATTGGCATAGAATTATCCTATGAATAATATTATACCCTATATTTGGGTAAAAGTGGTAAATAATATGAAAAAATATTTTAAACTGTCAGATGGGTGTTTCCGCATTAGGGCACGATTTTTATTGTAGTGGGGAGGTAAATATAAAGATGCCAAGCCTGTCATACATATTGGATTTTTTGATTTTTCATTGGCGGAAGCGGCACTTGAGTTTTATGCGACGTATAAGCTTGCAAATATCAAGACAGGACAGATTTATAGTGACAATGTTACCCTTTGTGTGGTAGACTTAAATAAAATGGAGCTTGTTACGTATGAGGAAAAGAAGTATGTCATTGACAAATACAATCAGTAAATATATAAAATATATCAGGAGTAGTCGTAGATACGAATATGCGGTTAGTTTAATATCAAAGGAGGTTTAGTGGCTGTGAATGTAAAAATTTGTAAAATGGCTTTATTTATAACTGCAGCAACGTTAAGCGTAAGTGGGTGTACATCTGCACACACTGATGCTCAACAGCTTGAACTGGTTTCGGTGGATATGGATTCATCAGAACATGATTATAATTTTGGAATCTCCGCTTCGTTTGAAAATTCTGACTCATTTGAAACCGAGGACATTGTAGTTTCCGAAAATGCCAATAAAGACATTTTGAATACCATACCAGTTGAGCACGGAGAAAGCGACGTTTTCCTTGATATGCTTGACGAGGATAATGGTTATCTCCTCTACTGCGGCGGTCCGGCGGCAGGATTGATGGAGAAGTATATCTATTTCACAAATGACAGGTGGGAAACATATGACAAAATTGACATCAGCAGCAAAATAGACGGATATCCCACAAGCTTTGCGGCATTATCCTCAGAGCGCCTTTACATTGGGACACAGCTAAGGGGCGATGGCTATCTGTTTGAAACTACTGACAGCGGCGCGAACTGGGAAAGTGTATCTGTGGACAATGACATAGAACACTGCCGTTATGGGTATGTGCCTGCGCTTGATGCTTCGGCGGATGCTTTATATGCCCTTTTAGATTTGGAGCGTGATGGAAAAGAAGGCGCATATTGCTTATATAAATTGGATGACAGGCAGGATAAATGGGATAAAGCAGGAACATATGATGCAGGCTTCGATTTGCCGATAAAATCTTTTTATATGTATGATGGCGGGTTATATATTGATTTAAATGATGGGTTATACAAAATAAATATGGAATAAAACCCACGGAAAAATAAAACTATTGCAAATAATGATTTTTATGCAATGATATCCCATACAGGAGAAAAGCAAATGGAAGCAAGAAAAGCAGTAGTTGTTATAATAATAAGCCTGTTCATATTGTCCGCATGCGGAAGGGAAAGCCTTCCCAATGCATATGTGGAAGGCAGTGATTTCCAGTATATGCAGATGAATGACATAGGGGAATATATGGACATTCAGAAAGGGGAAGGCTGCTATTATCTGAGGCATGGGGATTTTATATATTATCTTGATGAAACAACGAATAAAATCCTGCCGCTTTGCAATAAGGTCGATTGTCTGCATGACAAGGAAACTCAGCAGATAAGAAAAGAAAAGTGTAATGCCTATGTGGCTGATAACAACGAATTCTGCAAAGGGATTTCATACTGTAATGGTTTTATATATTGTTTGGAGGCTACACTGTGGTTTGATGAGGGAAATACGCAGAAGCTTTATCGGATATCAGCCGATGGAGCTAAAAAAGAATTAGCATATCAGTTTTCGGATGACAGGTGGATACAGCGCTGGGGGATTCACAGGGACATTTTTTATTATGTCGAGAAAAAGTACATGGAAAAGGAAAAAGACGGACAGTCAGAACTGATTGATGCAGTAGCATTGAAAGCAATAGACTTAAAAGATATTGTTAAGCGTCCGATGACAATTTTTTCGATAACCAGCGATGAAGCCGAAGGTCCTGTAATCGCACACATTCAATGCTATGGCAATTATATTTATTACTTGCTGGACGCAGCGACAACATTGGAGTCCGACGGTGAAATGCATAGGTTTACGAAAACATATATTTATGATTTGAATAAAAGGGAGAATAAGGAGTTAACCATTTCTAAACGGCAGGAAGGCGTACAGGTAATAGGTTGTTGTTTATGGAATGGGAGGCTGTTGATTAAAGCTGTGAGCGGATATGAACAGGATTATTTTAAACCCGCCGTTATGTATGCTGCCGATTTGGATGGTTCAAACATTGAGGTATGTATGGAAAATATACAAATGGGGCATACCTTTTCTTGCGATGAGGAATATTTGTATAAGACGGATATTGCAATGGTAGAGCTTTCGCAGCTTGGTTTTTTTGAATATGATAAAGATGACGAAACCTATTGGGTATATGACAAAGAACTTAAGCTGGTAGACACATATATGCTTCCGTCTGATATTACGCTGCCCGTAGGCGCCCCAAGACCAGGAACTTCCGAATGTATGTACCTGATATATGATGATTCTGAAAATCCTGAAAACTGGGGTGTCCTTAAATGGGATAAAAGTGGTATAGGCAGTTATAACGGCAAACAGATTGAAATGGAAACCATTCCATATGAGGGATAAATAATGGAGGAGCTCATAAAATATGAGATAGTCAAACTGTGCAAAAGGAAAATATTTCTTATGGTTTCCATGCTGCTCATAATCTGCAATGTTTTTATGGCATATGCTTATGAGAAATCCACGGATAGGTTTTTTTACATATATAAGCAGAGGGAATGTTATAATGATTTTCTAAGCGGAAATAAAGCTGCTGATATTTCAGGCTATTATCAAAATGAGGCTGACGCGCAGGCAGCATATGCAAAAGACTATTTCCAACTTGTAAACGAAATGCAGCAGCGCTCTGAAAAAATGCAGGAAGTCTCATTTTTCCTTGACGAAAATAGTTATGTGTACCGAAATTTGATAAAAAGCAATGAGGATTTTTATCCCCTTTTAAATATTGTAATAAAGTCGGATAACTGCTATGGAATAGATGCTTTTGCACAATACAATGCTGGGATTGTATTTCTGCTGATTTTTCTTGCGGTATTAAGCTATTATGTTATGTTTTGGGAAAGGGACAAAAATCTTGTGCTTTTGTTGAAATGTAATGAAAGAGGACATGTTACACTTGCAGCGGCAAAGCTTTTTACAATTCTTGCAGCGTCGGCTGTATTTACTGTTATGCTTGAAGGCAGTATTGCCTTGACTTTTGGAATTGTTTATGGATATGGCGATTTGGACAGAACCGTCCAGTCCTCAGATGCGTTTCGCAACTGTACATATATGCTGACAGTCAGGGAAGCTCTTATAGCTATGATGCTTATACGCATATGCATAGCTGCAGTATTTATATGCATATTTTTTGCAGTCGGAATGTTGTTGAAAAATGCCGTTGTGGCAGCATGCGTTTCAGCGGCGGGTCTCTTGGCAGAATATGCCTTTAGCAAGGTGTTTTCACTTAGCGGCACATTCGGAATCATAAAAAGCGTAAATCCGTTTTATTGCTGGGATATGCAGCAGGTACTTGGTGAGTATTACAATTTAAACATTTTAGGTTATCCGATAGGAAAAAATAAGGCGGCTTTTTGGACCGCGCTTATGCTGATTGTCGTTTTCTCATCGGCTGGCATATATATATTTCATAAAACCTGTCAAATAAAAAGCGAAAGCCGTATTGAGACGCTGTTTCAATATATACGGGGAAAGATGAGTTTTTTGAGCAGACATCTGAGTCTGACATACTATGAATTATACAAGGTAATGTTTCAACAGAAAAAAGCGTTGGCGCTGGTTTTGCTGCTATTCTGGTGGTTTTTGGAATTTGAGGATATTAATATGGTGCGCTACTATGGGTCGGCAGAAACTGCGGCATATCATGTATATTTGAGCAATTTGGAAGGAGCAATAACCGAAGACACATATGATTATATTGAAAATGAGGCAGCTTATATAGAAAGCCTGCGGGAAGCGGTTGATTCGGGCGATACAGACATTATTGACAGACAGGTATATGATGCTTATTTAAAAATGCATGAAGATGGATTTGCTAAGGTTCAGAAACAACTTGAAGAATTGGAAAAAAGAGGCGGGGACATACGGAAAAAATATATGGTTGATGAATTGGCATATATGGAATTATGGCAGGACAGCGCAGCTGATGTAAAGATTTGGTTTGCAGGTACAGCGCTGTTGATATTTTTTATAAGCGGCATTTATACTGTAGATGAAAAAAAGGATATGGCTCTGATTATACGCTCTACACTGAGGGGAAGAAAGGAATTAAAGCGCAGCAAGCATCGGTGTGTGGCGATATGCGCATGCATGATTTATGTTATTATGGAATCGCCGCTGCTTACAAAATACTATATGATCGACCATTTTTCCACGGCAAAGCATAAGCTGTGTGATTTTACAACACAGAATTTTTCTGCCACTATTTCCATAGGAGCTATGCTTGCGCTGGTATTTGTTTTAAAGGCATTGAGTTTTATGGCAGTATGCGGTTTTGGACAGGCTGTTTCCAGAATAATCAGGAATGAAACAGTAATTATATTTATAGGCATTGGAGTGGCTGGTATATGTGCCCTTATTGCATATCATTTTAATTGGAGCTTTAATATGATTTTTCTGATTCCATAGGAAATATGGGCGATATCTGAAAATTTTGAACATTGGCTCTTGAACCGCTAAAGCAGCATGGGGGATTGAGATGGTATTAAAACTTAATGGAATTAAAAAGAGTTATAATAACGGAAAAACATATGCGTTAAATGATTTTAGCGCTGATTTTACTTCGGGTGTGTATGGACTTCTGGGACCCAATGGGGCAGGTAAAAGTACTTTGATGAATATTATTACGGACAATTTGAAAGCTGATGCCGGCACAATTACGCTTGATGGTCTTAGCATATTCCATATGGGTTCAAGATACCGTGGCATGCTTGGATACATGCCGCAGCAGCAGGGAATTTATGATGACTTTACAGGTGAGCAGTTTTTATGGTATATGGCAGCGCTGAAGGGACTTAAAAGGAAAGAGGCAAAAGAAACAATAGATTGGACGCTTGAAATTGTAAACCTGAAGCAGAGTCGCTATAAGAAGCTAAAGTCATATTCGGGCGGAATGAAACAGCGCATTTTGATAGCGCAGGCATTATTGAATAATCCCCCGATATTGATAATGGATGAGCCGACAGCAGGGCTTGATCCCAAAGAGCGAATACGCATAAGAAATTTTATCAGCGAAATATCAAAAGATAAAATTGTACTGATTGCAACGCACGTGGTATCCGATATAGAATATATATCAAAGGAAATACTGATTTTAAAGGATGGCTTATTGGTGCGTAAGAATGCTTCTGATATACTTTTGAAGGAGATTGAACATAAGGTATTTGAGGCAGTGGTTGGGCATGATGAGCAGCAATTTTATGAACATTCAGAATATAAAATTGCAAATATTATGTTGGTTGGGGATAAAATATGTATGCGGATAGTTTCAGACAGACGCCCTGATGTCGGTGAAATTCGCGAGGTGCGCCCCAATTTGGAGGATGTATATTTATATTTTGCAGAATGACTATCTTTGCGTGGCGGGTTATATGTAATTTTTGTTTTATCAGTTTACAATTTGTAACTTGACAAAAGAGGCTACAAAGTGTAAACTACAGATAATAAATTACAGGGGATTCCAACTGATGGGCAATGCAAATAATTCAATTACGGAAAGTGAAGAAGTTATATTGGAGATTCTTGAAAAAAAGAATCCGATTACTATGAAACAAATCATAGAGCTGGTAAAAAAAGAAAAAAAGTGGGCAGACAGTACGATAAAAACATTAGTAAGCAGATTGGTAAAAAAGGGGAATGTTACAATAATTAAAAAGGAGGTTCAGTATTTTATGCCCACCCATTCAAGGGGAAAAAGAGGAATAAACGCATTACGCGAAGTGGTTGACAAGTTTTATGATGGACATTGGGGAAAAGCAGCATTGAGCTTTGCTGAAAATGAAAAAATTACATTGGAAGAATTGGAAGGTGTATTGGACTATATAAGAAATCATAAGTAAAATACTTGAGCATTTAGATTGAATGTAAAGGATTGGCATGTGCAGCAACAACGGAGGATTAATATGTCTGAAGCATTGTGGAATATAGTCGGAGTTACAATAATGGGCAGCATCATTCTGCTTGTCCGCAAAACCAACGGGGACAAAATACATCCGCAAGTATTGACGGTATATTGGATTGGTTTTTTTGTTATTTCACTATTGCCGCTGCATTTAATTGCCGAAGCGGGAGCAGCTATTGGAGATATCAATTACATAAGCGGGGTAAAGGGTATATCGGACAGCAGGCAGAACGAATATTTTGAATTAGCAGCGATACTGGGCAGTCAGCGGAATTCAAGCATATTGAGTAAAAGCGCAGCCAAAAATTTATTTATCACGGTTGCTTTGATTATATGGACAATTGGCTTCTTGGTAAATGCCATTATAAAAATATTAATAGCTGTAAGAACTGGGAAAAAAATAAAAGAAAAATGCATAGGAATCCATTCACGCATCTTGATAGGTAAAAAAAGTATTAACGTAGTAATTACAGAGGATATAGGTCCCATGGTGTATGGAATACACCCTGTAATTTATGTGCCAAAGGAATTGGCAGAAAGAGACATATTAAACAGTATTTTGTATCACGAAAAAGTTCATATCATAAGAAGACATAATTTGCTGTTATTATTAATTAACGCAGTAAGCTGTATATATTGGTTTCTTCCGTATTATGAAAAATTTTTTCTGCAGGCTTTGCGTGAGGATATGGAATACCGATGCGACTATGAAGTGATTAAGAATACGAGTGTAAGTCCTAAAGAATATGCATTACATTACGCGGCTGTGAATGGATATCAATCCGGGCTTAAAGGTTCCCTTAACTTTAGCAGGGAACAGGTTATGAAAAGAGTTAATCGTATTTTTGACTTCAGGATTAGCCTGAAAAAGTCTGTCCATATGTCATTTGTGTTTAGTATAACAATTATTGCGTTTATATTATGGATTACAAATGCCTATTTGCTGCCGGATATGAACGGATTTACCAAATGGGAAATAAAGCAGGCAGAAGAAACTGTTATTAACATAGTAAATGCAGCAAATAAAGGAGATAAACAATATATACTTAATCATATTTATGAATCAGGACCGCTAAGCGATGCGGCGGATTTTACTTATATGCAGTACGACCTGCATTATATTGATTATTTTCCAAATACATCAAATTATTATGAAAACAAATACAGGGCGCAGCATCAGCTGCAGGAAAAAAAGATTATCCATTTAGAGGGAATTTTTGAAATAGAAGAAAGCGAAATGGTATGGGGATTTACGGTTATCTTTGATGAAACAGACGGTACATGGAAACTATATGACTGGGGGCAGTAAGTCATGCGAAAACCAAAGACATGGGAGGCGGTAAAAATGTTAGCGGAGGAAGATGTTTATATCAACGAGGCATCTAAGACAATCTATGAATTGTGTGCAGACTTTGAAGTAAAAAAACGATGCTGGGAGCGGGAAGAATTTGAGGACTATGCCGAGAGGCTTGCCGAGTCGGAGACTAGGCTTGCAGACGTATTGGCTCAGAAGGACGCAGCGCTTGAACAGCTTAAACAAGCGGAAAAATACCGTAAATGGGCAATGGCACGCGGTTATAAGGAAGATTAAATAAATGAGGCATCGGCGGAAAGCCGTTGCCTTATTTATTTTTTGGAAAATATAAATATGCCTCAAATTCAAATTATTAGCATCAGTTTTGCAGACGGGACGCTTCTTCTTTACAGTACGACAAATATATAGTACAATATTGTTATAAAGTAAAGCACATATGAATGGAGAAACAAATATGGACAATAACATTATTTTTGAAATGTCAATGTCAGAAAGTCTCATTATGGACTTTTTATGGGAAACTGATAAAGGAATGACATTTGGCGAAATATCAGATTATTTGAATAATGAGCTGAAGAAAGACTGGAAAAAGCAGACCATAAATACATTCATCAAAAGGCTGTCCGATAAGAATCTTATTTCCGCAAAGCGTACTGGAAAAAATAAAATATACTATGCCGCGCTGACTAAAAGGGAGTATGAAAAAGGACACGCACAGAAGCTGCTGGATGATTTTTATAACGGTTCAATAAGCAAGTTTCTGACGGCGCTTACTGGAGGAAAGAAGATAGACAGGGAATTTGCCGATGAGCTGAGGGATATTATTGATAAAGAAAGCTTATAGAAGGAAGGATAATTATGACGATATTGCACGCAATGAGCATTTCGGGAAGTATTGCGGTGATAATTTACTTCATATTGCACCCTTTGGCGCAAAAACGGCTGCCCGTGTTATGGCATAAAATATATCTTACGGTTACGATATTTTTATTTATTATCCCATTTCCGTATATCGGGATATTTCAAAATACCGTCGGCTGGCTGAACAGCTATTTGCAATCGGAAAGACTGAAGCAGGCGGGAAGCTTATTTTATAATGAAAGCGGCAATACCATTATAAAATTTAATAATGCTGTCTACGCATATAATTGGCAGCTGTATATAATCATATCAGCTTGCCTGCTGTTAAGTACATATTTCTTGGTTAAATTAATTATAAAGTATGCAAGAATTTACAAATCATTAAAAAACATTTCCGAAAAATGCGAAATGGCAGACACGGACTTAAATGCGCTCTGCCAAAGGATAAAAGCTCCTAAGAATGTAAAGGTGTATTCATGTGACAGATTGGGGACACCTCTCACGATAGGCATTATGCGGGGAAGGATTATTCTGCCCAATACTAATTGGGAGAATGGCAGGCTGGAAGATGCGCTTCATCATGAGCTTGTCCATGTAAAGTCTAAGGACAACCTTATGAAGTTAATATTGCTTATAGCAGTAATTGTAAACTTATATAATCCGTTTGTATATTATTTGTGGCATAAATGGAATCTGATAGCGGAAATGTATTGCGACGATAAAGTAATAGAGCATAAAAGCGGGCAGGAAATTAAAAATTATGCAAAGCTTATTATAGATTTTGCAGAAGGCAATCAAAATGTTAAGCTGCCAGTCACGGGGCTTAGTATAGATGAAAAACAACTGAAAGAGAGGATAATGAACATGAAAAGAACACGAAAAAATTATGGGGTAATAAGCAAGGTCATAGGAACGGCAATAATTATTTTTGCAGTATTGGCATCATCATCGCTGTCGGTGCTTGCATATACGCCGAGGAGCATTGTATGCCTTGATGAAGATTATGAAGGCGGAGAGATAGAAACGCTGTTTCTGATAGAAAAGGATGTTTATTCGTCTGAATTAGATGTGCATTTAAAGAAATATGAAAAATATATTAATGAAGATATTGCTTTTTTTGTAGATAAGTATGGAAACGTATATTATGATGTACACACAACAACTGATTATCAGAGTTATGCAGCATGTAACCACACATATGTAGATGGAACTTTTGCAATACACACAAAAAACAGCAACGGTGGCTGTACAGTAGATTATTATAATGGAAAAAGGTGCAGCAAATGCGGAAATGTAATTTATGGAAGTCATATAGCGGCGTATTCCTATGACGTTTGCCCGCATTAAGATAATGGGCGCTTAGTGGGGGGAAAAGGCTATGTCGGAAGAACAAATCAAGAGCTTTATCAAATCATATAAATCTCTAAAGGCTAAAAAAGAGATACTTGATAAAATAGCGGAAACTGCGTCCGCGAAAGACGACATTGACATAGAAGATTACAATAAAACAAAAATTAAAATACAGATTATAGAGTCTGCCTTAGAAATATTGGATAAATCCGAAAAAGAAATTGTTTTACTGCATTTAATAGAAAATAATAAATGGAATGAAATAATTTTAAGATACGAGGCTCAGAAAGGCATGGAAGGCAGCTATTCCGATAGAACATTTAAACGTATACAGCAAAGTGCATTACAGAAAATAGAAGACTTCATTGTTCGAAATCAGTTTGAAAAATACATAGATATATAATGCGTTTGATTGTCACGTTTTTGTTATTACCGCATTTTCGCTAGAAAAATCAAGGCCTTTTGTATTCATTTTTACATTTCAATTGTACATATGTAATTTTTTGATTTTTCATTGGAAAGAGTAGAGCCTTAATTTTATGCTACATATAGGCTTGCAAATGTCAAGACGGGGCAGATTTTGAACTGTGTGCAGATCTTGAAGTTAAGAAACGTTGCTGTGAGCGGGAGGAATTTGAGGACTATGCTGAGAGGCTTGCCCAATCGGAGGCTAGGCTTGCGGATGTACTGGCGCAAGAGGGGTGCTGCATTGTTAGAGAAAGCTGCTGTAATAGACCAAGCAAAAAAATACCGCGAATAGGCACCCACGGTTATAAAGAAGATTAAAATCTTTGCTGATATTGACACATTTTTGTCACTTGAAAAAAGTAACTAAAGTGATAATATAATTATAGCATCGGTGCGAAATATAAATAATGGGGGCTTGGTAAATTATGAATGTAAAAATTCTTAAAATAGCCGTGTTTATAACTGCAACAATGTTAAGTGTCAGTGGGTGCGCATCTGCACCCGCTGGCACTCGGCAGCTTGAGCTGGTTTCGGTGGACATGGATTCATCAGAACATGATTATAATTTTGGGATTTCCGCTTCGTTTGAAAATTCTGACTCATTTGAAACCGAGGACATTGTAGTTTCCGAAAATGCCAATAAAGACATTCTGAATACCATACCAGTTGAGCACGGAGAAAGCGACGTTTTCCTTGATATGCTTGACGAGGATAATGGTTATCTCCTCTACTGCGGCGGTCCGGCGGCAGGATTGATGGAGAAGTATATCTATTTCACAAATGACAGGTGGGAAACATATGACAAAATTGACATCAGCAGCAAAATAGACGGATATCCAACAAGCTTTGCAGCATTATCCTCAGAGCGCCTTTACATTGGAACACAGCTAAGGGGCGATGGCTATCTGTTTGAAACTACTGACAGCGGCGAGAACTGGGAAAGTGTATCTGTGGACAATGACATAGAACACTGCCGTTATGGGTATGTGCCTGCGTTTGATGCTTCGGCGGATGCTTTATATGCCCTTTTAGATTTGGAGCGTGATGGGAAAGAAGGCGCATATTGCTTATACAAATTGGATGACAGGCAGGATAAATGGGACAAAGCAGGAACATATGATGCAGGCTCCGATTTGCCGATAAAATCTTTTTATATGTATGATGGCGGGTTATATATTGATTTAAATGATGGGTTATATAAAATAAATATGGAATTTTTGAAATAGAAGAAAGCGAAATGGTATGGGGATTTACGGTTATCTTTGATGAAACAGACGGTACTTGGAAACTATATGATTGGGGGCAGTAAGTCCTGGGAAAACCAAGGGCTTTTTTGAATTAATTTTTACATTTCACACGAATTTTTACATTTCGATTGGACAGATGCAATTAAATATGATATAGTGCATATGTTGCGCGACACTTTCTTAATTAAGAAGGTGCATTTTAGGTTTTTGCAATGCACTTTCTGTCTAAAATAAACTCGAAAGGATATCATATTTAATGGCAAAAGAAAATTTACCTTCAAAAGAAAGCACCTCTGTCACCTATGAAACAGCAACAGGCGAAATTCCTTTCAATATGACAAACGATTATATGTTCCGTGCCGTATTGCAGAAGAACAACCGCGTTTTGCGTGGGCTTATCAAAGCGCTGCTGCATTTGTCAGAGGATGACATTAAGGAGGTCAGGATTACCAACCCAATTATTCTGGGAGAGTCGATTGACTCAAAGCAGATGTGGCTTGATGTAAATGTCATTCTCAATAATTTCATAATAATTAATCTTGAAATGCAGGTTGCAAATCTGTTCAACTGGCGAAATCGTTCTGTGTCATATATATGCCGTTCCTATGACAACCTGAACAGGGGCGGAAAGTATAAAGACGCCAAGCCTGTCATACATATCGGCTTTCTTGATTTTTCACTGGAAGGAGCAGAGCCTGAATTTTATGCCACATATAAGCTCGCAAATGTCAAAACAGGGCAGATTTATAGTGACAACGTTACTCTCTGTGTGGTAGACTTAAATAAAACAGAGCTTGCCACAGATGAGGACAAAAAATACGGCATTGACAAGTGGGCGAAGCTTTTCAAAGCAAAGACATGGGAGGCGGTAAAAATGTTAGCGGAGGAAGATGTTTATATCAACGAGGCATCTAAGACAATCTATGAATTGTGTGCGGATTTTGAAGTTAAAAAACGCTGCTGGGAGCGTGAAGAGTTTGAGGACTATGCCGAGAGACTTGCCGAGTCAGAAGCTAAGCTTGCCGAGTCAGAGGATAGGCTTGCTGAGTCGGAGGCTAAGCTTGCCGAGTCAGAGGATAGGCTTGCCGATGCACTGACTCAAAAAGATGCAGCATTGTCAGAGAAGGATGCAGCGCTTGAACGGCTTAAACAAGCAGAAAAATACCGTGAATGGGCAATAGCACACGGTTATAAGGAAGATTAAATAAATGAGGCATCGGCGGAAAGCCGTTGCCTTATTTATTTTGCTAAACTTAACAGAATAAAAGTCCTTTCGCCTATTTCTAATTGTATTTCTATAAATTTTTACATTTTTGTCACTTTACATGCTGACATTATAAAAATATAATAAATATAGCGTTGGCAATAAAAAGCGGCATATTAATATGGAAGTTAAGAAGAGGGGATTTCTCAAATGAAGAATAAACAGTCTTTACTTGTTACGATCTGCTTAATTATGCTTGCTGCTGCCGGCTGCGGCAGCAGCAAATATATAGATGACGGGCTTTTTGAATCAGAAGCGGAAATAAAATCGGAGCCGGAAACTGCTGCAGCAGATGCAGATGCTCCTAAGTTTCCCGATTACAAATATGATCAGGAAAATGCACAGCGTATGGACACGGAATCAATGGCAGTATCAGAGCAGGGATTTTATTATATCATAGATAACATATTGTTTTTTTATGACATAGACAGCGGACTTAATACACCGCTGTGTTCTCGCGTTGACTGTGAGCATGATGATAAGAACTGCGATGCGTATGCGGCATCATCTGATCCTGTGGTCGATCAGGTTACGGGGAAAGCGGACTTGTCATGCAACTGCTATCAGGGAAAGCTTTTCTTTTATGACGGCAGCCTGTATATGATAGAGCGGACTAAGGAGAGTGATTTCCTGCTGTGCAGGTATGACAGTCGTTTTGATAACAGAGAAAGTCTGTGTATGCTTGCATCATTTTCGGATGAAAAGGAGCAGACTGTTGTTTCGGACGCACATGCGGGGATCATATCGGACGGATATTTGTATTATTTTACATCTGTGTTTGATCCTGAGTATGCAAAAAAGGATTACATGCTGACATTTCAGTGCAAAAGAGTAAGGCTTGAAAAGAATGCGCAGCCGGAAACGCTTGGAGAGTTTGAATATGCATCAGATTACGCAATGAAAGCGGGCGATTCAAATGGTCTGAATATATTTATTGAAGGCAGCGATGTTTACTACATAGCCGGAGGGACGGCGCGCATGTATACGGCTAGTAATAATGTGCAGTACAGAGCAGCAAGGTATGATATTATATCAGGGACATTCAGCGAGCTTTGGTCATATACGGGAAGTGAAGGGAATGAAGTATTTGGCAAGGGAACGGGAGAAGCCGTTTCGGTATCGACAGGGAATAATATGCGCATGGACGACACGGGAAATATTTATATCCTGACCCGTTCAAAAGAAAACAAATGGAATGATGCCAACAGCATTGTTAAATTTAATCTCAGCGGGCAAAATGGCGAGATTATATACACGACTGATAGAGACGGAATAATAAATATGAGGTATAACGACGGCGTTTTATATTTTTTTGAAATAAATGACGAAATAGATGAAGATCCGCCTGTTTTGAGCGCTATTAAAACGGACGGAACATATATCGCGGGACAGGATATGCAGTATACGCAGGAGATTTTGGAAAGAGAAAAGAACGTCAGGAAAAAAGCAGGCGCAAATGGTACGAGCCTACCGCCTGCGAAGAATATATTATTTTATGGGATTGATGAAAGATATATTCTCTTAGGAAGCAAATCGGTTGGATTTGAGGGATTGTCGGTTGAAAATCTCGGCGAGCACGAATCAATAGAAAGAGCGGACGGAGCCTTAGTGACAGCGGGCGTGGGCGTGCTGAACAGGTCTGTATTTTTGTCGGGCAGTCATTGTGAGATTAAACAAGTGTATCAATACAAAAAGCAGTAAAACAGGGGTGGTATGAGAGAAGCAAAAAGAGTCATAAATAGAAATTTCCTTATATTATGCGCCATATTGTTTATGTTGAATGCGTTTTTGATTATAAAGGATAACCATGCTCAAAAAGAATATGCGCAGGCATACAATGAAATGCTGGAATATGCGGCAAAGATGGAAAATGAGACAGTATCTTGCAAAGAGGCTGTCTCATTAGCATGGAAAAAATATTTTGCAAGGCATAAAATCCCATTTTATGGAAACGTTCAGGATGATAAGGACATAATGCGTAAAGCGGCGGTAAGCGCAAGGCAAAAGCTTGATGAGCAGGCGAAATATGCCGATGGCTTTGACTCATTGATTGAGGAAAAAATCGATGAGGCGGAAAGATTAATAAAATCAGGGTTTTACAAAAATAACAGTTTTGAGTATGTTAATCTGTGGAAAACACGATATGACCTGAATGCCCTAAAGGACATTGAAGTAAGGCTGAGCAGTGGCAGCTGGCTTGAGAAGCTGTACGAATATCCGTATGCATCAATATTTTCGCTGCTGTTGGTGCTTGTCTCAATATATGGTTTTTTCTCTGAGAGGAAAACAGGGCTGTATTTATGTATCCACGCGGCGGCGGATGGTCGTGCCAGGCTGTTTTTAAGGCGGTCTGCCATTATACTTATGGAAAACATATTAATCAACGCGGCATTTTTTGCTGAGTCGGCAGCGATACATATATCTATATACGGAGGACTAAAATACATTAATTATGCGGCGGCGGACAGTGAAATACTTATGCTTACAGCGGGAACGCTGACAAGACTTGAATTTACCGCAGCTATGGCATTTATGTCGGCATTAGCAGGAACATGTCTGTCAATTATGTTTTGGCTTATACTGTCACTTTTCCGCAATATAAATATTGGGATGTTTATATACATTATTATATGTGCGGGCGAATATCTGCTTTATCTGTTCATCCCTGCCAAAAGCATGTTCAGAGGGCTTAGATACATAAATATATATTACCTTTTATTTCCCAATAAAACATTTGAATATTATAACTGGGGATATTCCGGCAATATATTTTCATTAAGGGCTTCGACTGCAGGTTTTGCCATAGTTCTGGGGACAGTGCTGTTTATGATAAATATGTATATGAACAGTAAAACATATTATACAGGGAAACAGAATATTATCGAAACAGCGATAAGCGTTATAATGGAAGCATTTATGCGTCTGCTTGGCAGGATGCCTGTAAGCTGCAAAGAAATATACAAGATTCTTATATCACAGAAAGTAATGATAATTTTAATGCTGCTTATATATGCAGCAGGCAATATACAGGCAGGCATTGGTACATTTTACGATGCTTCAAAAAGCTATTTGTCAGGATATTATGAAAAGGCTGATGGATTGCATTATTCAAAAGAACTGACAGATATTTATAATCAATACTATGAAGAATACAAAAAAGCTGTAGAAAATATAGATTTGCATTCTGAAACGGGAAGGGAATTTTTTTACTATAGAAAAAATCTGATCGGCAGTATCAGGAAAAATGTGGATTATATAAAACGGATGAATGAAAAGGGAATCAACGCAGTAGTTTTAAAACCATATGAATTTGAGGGGGCATTTGGACTTGAACAGAGCAGTGCCCAAAAAGAACTGGCTTTATTAAATGTATTGGCAGTGCTGGCAATCAGCAGCGGATTTATTTCGTATGAAAAAAGTAATGGAATGTACAATCTGTCAATGTCATATTACAAAAGAAAAAACTGGCTGAATAGAAAAATCCGTATTAATCTGTTTTTAATTGGTTTATTTGAAATCACATCATATGCAATATACTATAAAAAAATATTTGAGACTTTTGAACTGAAAAATTTATCTGCACCTTTAAAAAGCCTTCCGATGTTTGAAAATTATATCCTTAACCCATCAATAGGCGGGTTTATATTAATAAATATGTTGTACAGCTTTATATTATTATCAGCTGTATCGCTAATCATGTGCATGATTTCATTTTATATAAAATATGCTTACTGTCTGCTTACAGGTATGCTCATGGTTTTGCCGCAGCTATTGTATATGCTTGGTTTTCAAGTGTTTGATAAGCTCTCAATAGGCAGATATATCGCGTTTCTGCCATGCTTTAATGAAGGAAAGATATCCGCGTATGATTGCTATGGAGTGGGTATAAGCTTATGTGCTGTCGGGGCGGCATTTTATGTTTATATTATGGAAGATGAAGCGGTGAGGGGCTGATTTTGCCGTGAAGAAATGGAGAAGGTAATGGAACTTGAACTTAAAGAATTAAAAAAATCGTATGGTGATGTTCATGCTTTAAGAGGAATAAGCTATAAATTTTCCACAGGAATTTACGGCATACTCGGTGCGAACGGAGCAGGAAAATCTACGATGATCAACTTGATTACAGATAATATAATCCGTGACGACGATGGAGGCGAGGTATATTATAATGGAAAAGAAATTCTGCAGATGGGAAAAGAATTTAGAAAGAAAGTAGGATATATGCCGCAGCAGCAGGGGTTTTATGAAGATTTTTCACCCAGGACATTTCTGAGGTATATAGCTGAAATAAAGGGGATAAGGGCTAAAGATGCGAAAATGCAGACAGAGGAACTTTTATCAGTGGTGAATTTGTCAAAAGTCGCTGATAAAAAAATAGGTGGATTTTCAGGAGGAATGAAGCAGCGTGTATTACTTGCACAGGCACTTCTTGGCAAGCCTGATATTTTGATACTTGACGAACCTACCGCGGGACTTGATCCAAAAGAAAGAATCGTATTAAGAAATTATATTGCGGGATTATCAAAGAATAAAATCATACTTTTGGCGACACATGTCGTGAGCGATATTGAATGTATTGCTGACAGAGTCCTGTTCATAAAGAAGGGCAGGATTGTGGCAGAGGGAACACCGGAGGAATTGATAAATTCTATGATTGGTAAGGTTGGCGAAATTACCTGCAGCCTTGAAAATGTAGAAAGTTTACAGGAGAAATACAGGATTGGAAATATAAGACAGCGCAAATCGGGACTTGTACTTAGAATAGCAGGAGATACCCTGCCTGCAGACGCAGTATTAGTTGATAATAACATAGACTTGGAAGATGTATATCTATATTATTTTGGGTGATAGCAAAGTTTGATATTAATTTTTACATTTCACACGAATTTTTACATTTCGATTGGACAGATGTAATTAAATATGATATAGTGCATATGTTGCGCGACTTTTTCTTAATTAAGAAGGTGCATTTTAGGTTTTTGCAATGCACTTTCTGTCTAAAATAAACTCGAAAGGATATCATATTTAATGGCAAAAGAAAATTTACCTTCAAAAGAAAGCACCTCTGTCACCTATGAAACAGCAACAGGCGAAATTCCTTTCAATATGACAAACGATTATATGTTCCGTGCCGTATTGCAGAAGAACAACCGCGTTTTGCGTGGGCTTATCAAAGCGCTGCTGCATTTGTCAGAGGATGACATTAAGGAGGTCAGGATTACCAACCCAATTATTCTGGGAGAGTCGATTGACTCAAAGCAGATGTGGCTTGATGTAAATGTCATTCTCAATAATTTCATAATAATTAATCTTGAAATGCAGGTTGCAAATCTGTTCAACTGGCGAAATCGTTCTGTGTCATATATATGCCGTTCCTATGACAACCTGAACAGGGGCGGAAAGTATAAAGACGCCAAGCCTGTCATACATATCGGCTTTCTTGATTTTTCACTGGAAGGAGCAGAGCCTGAATTTTATGCCACATATAAGCTCGCAAATGTCAAAACAGGGCAGATTTATAGTGACAACGTTACTCTCTGTGTGGTAGACTTAAATAAAACAGAGCTTGCCACAGATGAGGACAAAAAATACGGCATTGACAAGTGGGCGAAGCTTTTCAAAGCAAAGACATGGGAGGCGGTAAAAATGTTAGCGGAGGAAGATGTTTATATCAACGAGGCATCTAAGACAATCTATGAATTGTGTGCGGATTTTGAAGTTAAAAAACGCTGCTGGGAGCGGGAAGAGTTTGAGGACTATGCCGAGAGGCTTGCCGAATCGGAAACTAGGCTTGCCGAATCGGAAACCAAACTTGCCGAATCAGAGGCTAGGCTCGCAGATGCATTGACTCAGAAAGATGAGGCGCTTGAACAGCTTGAACAAGCGGAAAAATACCGTAAATGGGCAATAGCACACGGTTATAAGGAAGATTAAAATAAAAAAAGGGGCTGTATACAAGCCCCTTTTTATTATTCAGCCAATTAAATCTGCTCATGGAATGTACGAGAGATAACGTCAGCCTGCTGTTCAGGTGTAAGCTTGATGAAGTTTACAGCGTAGCCTGAAACGCGGATTGTAAGCTGAGGATAATTCTCGGGATGCTTCTGAGCGTCAAGCAGTGTCTCTCTGTTGAGCACGTTTACATTAAGGTGATGGCCGCCCTTTGTAGCATAGCCGTCTAATAATGATACTAAGTTGTCAACCTGTGTCTGATTGTTGTCTGCCATAGTAATATACCTCCTAATAAAAATTATATTATTGATAATCGTCTAACCCCTGGTGCAACGTAGGTACGCTGCATGCCAAGGGAGTTCTGGAACAGTCTGTACATCCAAGAGTTTCTACTTCCTTTGTAGAATTTGCCGCCTCGTCAACATCTACATTGAAATGTCCCACAGCCTTGTCTTTGGAAAATCCCGCGTCAAGCTGCGCCACGAGGTCGTCAATCATAGATTTCTCGTCCATAATCAGCACCTATTCCTCTCAAAAATCGTAATTAAAAATTAGTTGTTAAGGTCGATTTCGATATCGCCAGAGAAGACCGAGGGCTTCTCTGGCGTTAGATAACATTAATTGTTAAGGTCGATTTCAATATCGCCAGAGAAGACCGAGGGCTTCTCCGGCGTTAGATAACATTAATTGTTAAGGTCGATTTCGATATCGCCAGAGAAGACCTTAGCTTCCTTACCAAGCGCGTTAGGGATAATGGTAAATGTATTAGAGATACCATCCTGTGCATCCTTAAACGGCAGCTTAGATACTGAAGACAATGAAGCTACAGCGCCATGAGTATCACGGCCGTGCATAGGGTTAGCGCCAGGAGCAAACGGCTGTCCCTTCTTACGTCCATCAGGTGTGTTGCCTGTTGCCTTGCCGTATGTTACGTTTGAAGTAATAGTAAGGATAGAAGTTGTAGGAATACCATTCCTGTAGGTATGATGTCTTCTTACGGCAGTCATAAACCTGTGAACGATATCCTGAGCGATAAGGTCTACACGGTCATCATCATTGCCGTACTTAGGGAAGTCGCCCGTTGTCTCAAAGTCAACGATTACGCCGTCCTCATCACGAATAGGCTTAACCTTTGCATACTTGATAGCTGATAATGAGTCAGCAACAATTGAAAGACCAGCAACGCCTGTAGCGAAGTATCTCTTAACATCTCTGTCATGAAGAGCCATCTCTGCTCTCTCATAGCAGTATTTGTCATGCATATAGTGAATGATGTTGAGCGTATTTACATATACGTCAGCCTGCCATTCCATCATGTCGATGAACTTGCTCATTACATCATCGTAATCAAGCACATCGCCTGTTACAGGGCGGTACTTAGGACCAACCTGCTTCTTTGTAACCTCGTCTACACCACCGTTTAAAGCATAGAGCAGGCACTTAGCAAGGTTAGCGCGAGCGCCGAAGAACTGCATCTCTTTGCCGACAACCATTGAAGATACGCAGCAAGCGATAGCATAATCATCACCGTGAGTAACTCTCATGAGGTCATCATTCTCGTACTGGATTGAAGAGGTCGCGATAGACATCTTAGCGCAGTATCTCTTCCAATTCTCAGGAAGTCTTGTAGACCAGAGAACTGTAAGGTTCGGCTCGGGTGAAGGTCCAAGGTTTGTAAGTGTGTTGAGGTAACGGAATGACATCTTTGTTACCATAGGACGTCCGTCAACGCCAACACCGCCGAGTGACTCTGTTACCCAAACAGGATCGCCTGCGAAAATCTGGTTGTACTCAGGTGTACGAGCAAACTTAACGCAGCGCAGCTTCATAATAAAGTGGTCAACGAACTCCTGAATCTGCTCCTCTGTAAATGTGCCGTTCTTTAAGTCTCTCTGAGCATAGCAGTCAAGGAATGTAGATGTACGTCCAAGTGACATAGCCGCACCGTTCTGCTCCTTAACAGCGCAGAGATAACCGAAGTAAGTAGCCTGGATAGCTTCCTGTACGTTTGAAGCAGGCTTAGAAATGTCGCAGCCGTAAGAAGCAGCCATTTCCTTCATCATCTTAAGAGCTGTCATCTGCTCTGAAAGCTCCTCACGAAGACGGATAACATCATCTGTCATAACGCGGCCTGTAGAATCTTTCTGATCCTGCTTATCCTCAAGAAGTCTGTCAATACCATAAAGAGCAACACGTCTGTAATCGCCGATGATACGTCCACGCCCGTAAGCATCAGGAAGACCTGTGATAATGTGTGAAGAACGGCAAGCTCTCATCTCCTGATTGTAAGCGTCGAAGCAGCCTGCATTGTGTGTTTTTCTGTGTGTTGCAAAGAACTCGCTGATTTCAGGATCAACCTCATAACCGTTGTCCGCGCAAGCTTTCTCTGCCATTCTGATACCGCCGTAAGGCTGTAAAGAACGCTTGAAAGGCTTATCTGTCTGGAATCCTACGATTTTCTCCTTGCTCTTGTCGAGGTATCCCGGACCATGAGAAGTGATTGTAGAGATAACCCTGGTATCCATATCAAGAACACCGCCATGTTCTCTTTCCTGCTTCTGAAGGTCAAGAACCATCTCCCATAAATCCTTTGTGTCCTGTGTAGGTCCGGCTAAGAAAGACTCATCTCCGTCATACGGCGTGTAGTTTCTCTGAATAAAGTCACGCACATTAACTTCGCTTTCCCATTTGCCACCTACAAAATCTTTCCATTCTGGTCTCATTTTGCAAAGCCTCCTATTAATAAATTTAATATTTTGCGGCATAAAGCCGTAGGTTACAATAAGAGATGTAATTTTGTTACTTATGCCCTGATAAATTGTTAATTACACCTTGTATTTGTATTATAGCCTCAATCTTGTATACACGTCAACACTATTTTTTGTTCTTTTTCACGTACAGAGGGGAAAATTTTTTCAAAAATTTGGTAAAAATTAAAAAAGTATTATATTTATTATTTTTTGCTAAAAAATGCTTAAAATACTTTGTTAAGCCAAGAACGCACTTGCCAATTTTTTAAATATATATTATATTAATATAATTGATGGAAATAATATTTTGCAGCTGCAAAGACGCAGCAGTCTGGAGGTAAAAAAATGGCAGATATAACCAAGGATATGACTATCGGTGAGATTTTGAGAGTAAAGCCTGATGTGGCGCCTGCGCTTATGGAGGCGGGCATGCACTGTCTGGGCTGTCCTTCGGCTCAGGGAGAGACTCTGGAGGAGGCGGCGATGGTTCACGGCATCGATATCGACTCTCTTATGTCAAAGATTGCTGGTATTGCGTAATCTGGGAAAATACTGGTGACAGGCAGGCTTTGCAATAAGGATTATTTCTTGCGAAACAAAAAGGACTGGCGCTTTGCGGTATTCATTCGTTAAAGCGGCAGTCCCTTTTTTGTGGAAAATAAGGTGCGCCTGTCTTATATCCCTGCGGTTGTCTGGCACTGAAAAAGTCCGCACAAAAGAACAAGCCGTAGAGCAGGTCGGTTTTACCATAGCATTTACAGTGTTTCAAAAACATTATTTATGTTGTCTTCGGACAGGTCATATCACTTGGCATCTGCCTTTTGTTCCTGGCTGTTTATTGCATTGATAAATTTGCTTTCTGAACAAGCTTCATCATTTACAAAATATTGCACAGTCAATTCATAGTTATAATCATATCCAGATTGGCTATAGTCTGACGTTTCATGTGTGGTAAACAAGAGCAACAAATTAAAATACCCTTCCTTATATGTGTCCTCAAATTGTATCATAAACGGCTTATTCTGTCGGAGTTGAATACTTGAAACGAAGAAATGTGCATAATATAATTAAAACCAAGGAATATTGTAAAATTTTGTTGAAATTGATAATATTTGTTTACAGTAAACCGTAAAAGTTCAGTTTTTTCATATTTTCATATTAATATTAACCCACAGGCAACGGAAATAAATAGGCAGGCGGCAGTTTTGGGTGAAAGGAGCGTCTGCCCTGATGGACAAAATAGATAAATTCTGCGTGTTGGACAATGTAAAATCCAAAGAAGAACTTCACAGGATAGCCTTGGAATATATTGATTATTACCATAAAAGGGCAAATTTTTATAAATACGCATACCGTGTTTTCAGCATTATTAAATATCTGGCGCTGGCGGCAATCCCTATAATCCAGGTGACGCCAATCGCTGGAAAATCCCCTTGGGTAGTAGTGATAGCATCATCCGTGAGCCTGTTAATGGATTCATTGAATGACCTTTTCCAAATGAAGGACAAGTGGATATTATACCGCAATGCGGACGGCAGGCTTATGAGGGAACAGCGGCAGTATAATTTAAAATCAGGCGCTTATTCTGGGCTGGATGACGAAAAGAGATTTCATATGTTTGCCGATAATTTTGAGGATATTGTCCAATGCGAGGCGAAGGAGTGGGCGGTGACTGTCAATCAGGTTAAGGAGCGCCGGAAGGACAGCTCTGCTGTCGAGAGTGGAGATAAATGAACGGGAGAAAACACAGTTATGGAAAATACATATGATTTTAATATGCATATGACGCTGGAACAGCATTTTGAAAACCTCGCGCATGCATACCCGAACGCGGGCGAGATACACAGCCTGTGGGTGCTTCTGAAGAAGAAAATTGAGGATGAGCTGGTGCATTCGCGGGGCGTTTTTGTGAATTACAGCCTTCATGATGCGACACACAGCCGTACTGTGCTTCAGGCAATAGAGAGGTTTTTGGGTGATAAGCGGATTCGCATGCTTTCCGTGACAGATACGTTTATGATATTGGCATGCACATATGCACACGATTATGGCATGGCGCAGACTTACAATAAAATTTATGATTTGCTCGGGAAAACAGAATTTAAGAATTTTTTGGATGATACGCACAAAAATGCGGATCATCTCGAGAAAGAGGAGTCATGGGCAGTTGAGAACCTTCTCAAGTATCTGAACGACGAGAAACCGAATATCAAGTTAAATGATATGTATTTTTCCATAATGCTGGTAATCCAGATGTATTTGCGCCCTGAACATTGGAAGGGCGTGATTGACATACGCAGGGATTTTGAGGGGCTTTTTTCAGGTCAGATTAAAAAACGGTTTATACATGGCTGCGAAGGCATTGTTGAGGTGTGCATGTGCCATGGACAGACCATTGAGGATCTGCTCAAGCTGTCACCTGAAGCAGACGGAATGGCGGGTGATGACTACCATCCCCGCTTTGTGGCGGCAATGCTGCGGCTTGGGGATCTGCTGGACTTGGACAACGGACGTTTTCCCGCCTGGTTTGCCAAAGAGGTTGCGCAAAATAAAAATATTATTCCCAAGCTTTCAGTTCTGCATTTTGGAAAACATGAGGCAGTTTCCCATTTGCTGATTACGCCTGATAAGATTGAGATTACCGCCCATTGTTATTCAAAATATATTGCAAGGTCAGGGGAGGAAAACAGGGAAAAAGAAGATCTTGAGATAGAGAATGCGCAGGAGGAGTGTTATGAAATAGCAGGGCTTGTAAGTGAATGGACTGAAAGGCTTACTGCTGAGTGCAATGAGCTGGTGATGCATTGGAATGAGATAGCCCCTTGCGATTTTGGCAGCCCGCCCGCCAATCTTAACATATCAATTTATGTTGATGGAATGGAATACACTGCCGAAAACAGGACACTGCAGATGCAGATGTCGCAGGAACGTGTTATGGATCTGTTGGAAGGCACAAGCATTTACAGGGATAATTATGTTGGAATCCGCGAGATAATCCAGAATGCAATAGATGCGTCTCTCTTACAGCTTTGGAATGACCTGCTGCAAAATAAATACAGCTCCTACGGCTTGTCAAAGGACGATGTGGCTGATGGGCTTGACCTGCTCCAGTTTAAGGGGGCTGGAAAGGCTTCAATCTTTGGAAATTATGATATTACGGTAGAGGTTATCAAGGACGAGCTGCAGAATAAGGTGTTTATCGTAGTAAAAGATAAAGGAATCGGCATTTCTACGGAAGAAATTAAATACATTTCCGATATAGGCTCGAGCAGGGAGAAAAATAAAAGGATAAAAAAATTCATGAAAGGGATGCCGGCATGGCTTAAACCGTCAGGCATTTTTGGAATAGGCCTGCAGTCGGTATTCCAGCTGACAGACCGCATCTGCTTTTACACAAGGCTTCATAATAAGCCGGAGTATATGATTGCCCTGAATTCATATGGCAGGAACAAGGGAAAGATAGAGACGCGTGAACTGCCTGAAAGCACCGATGGTCTGCATCATGATAATGCAATCCCGGGAACAAACGTAAAAATAGCAGTAGAGCCTAAAAAGCTTTTGGAAATCAGCGGACAGAATAAGGGAAAGCTCAAATATTATGACAATGCGTTTGACGAGGGCGATGAACTGGACATGATATATAATGAAATTTCTGCTGCGTGCAGGGAGAAAATCGCTGAGTCGGAGTATGATTATTTTAATATATACCTTGAAACAAAGACGACTCCCAGTAATAAGAAAGAGGTATTGAGGGAGCACCTGCGCAAAAGCTGTTTCTGTCCAAGGACGGATGGCAGCGAAGCCGCTGATAATGGATACTTTAATCGGTTTTTGGATAATGAAAAGGACGGATATTATTTTACTAATGAAAGGGCAATGTTTTGGGATAAGGAAACATTCAGGCTTTATACATTGACGATAAAGCCGTGTGCAATTTTGACCGAAAACGGGAAAGAGGAACTGGAGCTGCCCGATAAAATCCCCAATCTTTATGTTGTAGGATATAAGTTTAACAGGATATCGAATGTTGAGTCCATATATGACGGCGGGAACATGACGAGCCAGCTGCATGCGGGATTTTTGGAGCTGGATGTAATGATCCTGGACGACAAGCCAAAGAATTACATGAATATAGACAGGGACAGGCTGAAAGACGGCGCGATTGACGAGGACGAGCTGCTGAAAGTGCGTCGGAATATGCTGGAAAGATGGTGCGAGGACTACTGGTGCGCTGACGGCGAGGAGCGGGATGGATATTTTGACAGCATGCGAGAAAGCCTGTGTTCATTTATGCTTATGTTTTACCGTAATCTGCCTGGCAAATTATTTAAAAAATTTACGGACAAATATCAGAAACAGATAAACAGGCTGAACATACCATTGAGAAATGAGCTAAATATAAAGGCTTCCCAATTATGGAGCAAGAAAATTGTATTTAAGGTTAAGATAAAGGAAACAAAAGAATCAATAGGATTAAAAAAAGAAGGCAGTGCAGAAGCGGATGCAAGTTATGAAATACAGATGGAAAACATATACCGTCTTCCACACCGTCTTGTGCATATTGAAGAAATATACAGTGATAATAGCGGCAGTCTTTGGTATAGGCTGCGTTTGAAGAATTCTGACCACAATGAAATACATTCAATAAAAATGGATAAAGCTGCGAGGCTGTATGATTATTCAAATGCGTTTGACATATCAGAGGATAAGCCACTGGTAAAAAAGTTGTTTAAGCCTGATGAGGAATATAAGGCGTTACTGGTAAATTGCTTTCCGAGGACGTTTCAGGCAGGGCGCAATATGTATATGGATATAAACTATTGCATAAAGGGCTACATCCTTTCGCCGTTTGATGATAAAACTTCGGAGGAATTTAAGGAATTTATAAAAGGACTGAATGAAGGCGAGAGCGATGAGGAAGCAATAAAGCGTCTGATATGCAGCATCAAAGAAAGCAGACAATTCAGTAAATGCGTCAGGTATATTATAAAGGTTAATTCTGCGCAAAATTCAGGCAAAAGCAATGAAGACATAAAATGTGAGATAGAGAAGCAGTATGGGGAATTTTTGGAGGAGTTTTTTGGCGTAATGTTAAATAATAGATATAACGTGCAGACTGTGGGCGGTGAAGGCGCTTGTAATATTTGAAATAATATATGAAAAAAATGGTAAAATTTGTTGAATTGTAGGGGTTGAAACGATATAATATAAATGGATAATTATTTATTATCTACTAACATTATACTACATAATTATCATAAAAGCTACACCTTTATAAAATTAGCCTGAATTATTCATAAATATATAAAAATGCTCTAAGTTGTAAAACCTTGTAACAGTTCCGTTAAATCCAATCGAAATGAATTCAAAAATGGGTAGGCTTCCTATTCGGAATTTGATTGAATCATTTTGAACTGTCAAGGTTCATTCGTAACTGCTATTCAAACTGTACATTTAGATGTCGGATATTTTCCAATGTCCTGACGAATTCTTTTTATAAGGATAACCGCTGCACAGTTTGAATGTTATATATCTTGCTGAGTGGACTGCTTTTGCGGCAATCTTTATCAGCTTTAAACGAATTGTATGAACCTGCTGTTTACGCATGCTTGCAGGATGCGCCAGCCGTCTAAACCAATTGAACAGATTATAAGCTGGCATGTGTATTCTCGTGAGGTTGGCATTGACTGCTTTGGAATGGCTGCTGACGGTGGCAAAGTCAAAGCCGTTTTTGCCTTCTTTAATAAAGTTTTCCATCCTGTCTCGGTCACAGTAAAGCTGAATGAGTTGATATGGCTCCATATACATGTTTGTGACTATGAAGGTATAAATGTGCGTCATCTGGTCATAGGGATTTTATATCTTGAAAACGACGCGCTTTGGATAATCCCACGGACCTGCCTGATACATGAACTCATCATATGTTACGGCATAACGTACCTGATCTTCTTTGGTGGAGCTGTACAAATCTTCATCTCTGTCAGCGGCAAGGGAAATCAGGGCGTTATTCTGCTTTAAGCGTATGGCATAGGAGCATCCGTTATGTTTACAGGTTTCATAAAGCTTCGGGGATGAAAAGCCGCTGTCGCCGCGCAGGTAAGTTTTTATATGCTGATCCATATATTTCTTTAAGGAGGGGTTCCATAAACGTTTCCACGCCATTGCTGCAATGAAGGGTTCCTTCTCGGATTTTCATTTTTTGGAGATCTCCTGTCAGGCCATTATAGCAAAGCAATTGATGGTATCCATGAGCTTGATATAGTGGAAGTTAAATCCCTTGCCGCATTAGATTGTCATTGTCCTTGTGGAAACGAACCAACGTATCATTGGTTTTAAATTTGTTTTTGATCAACTTCGTAAAGCCAATTTTTGCAGCGAATTCTTTGATTAAAAGAAGCCCCCGCATCGGAGGACAAAACGCCTACATCAAAATTTATTTTAATCTGCCTATTGCTTTCTAACCTTAAGGTGTTTAAAATATCCATAGAGAGACCTTTCTTTGTGTTTTTTGTTTTGATTTGACACCTAAATATTACCACAGTTTGGCCTCTTTTTGTTGTCATCAAACTCATCAAAACAATGAAATTCAATATGCAGCTTAAATGCAATAATAATGCAGCTTGTAGTTGCTTTCAGCGCATTGTAATGAATAATTCAGGTTTAGTTTTCTGTTTTTGGATGATTTCCATAACAGGTGTTTAAAATTAATTATTTTTTTCATTCTTTCCTATCTTCTTAATGTTTTTTACTACCCCCTTTTCATAGTCATTAAGTCCAAATTTCCATAAAAATGACATAAATAAACCAGTGTATACAATCTCCCATAACAAGCAATGCAAAAGCTTATTAAACACTGTTCCAATAATACCGATGGTTATTGGAATAATGGATACTAATAATATTTTCCCAATATTTTTATATAATGGTTTTACTCGTATACCTATAACCTTGGTATAATATAAATCTAAAATAGGCATACTTGCAATTACACATATACTTGTCCCTAAAGCCGAACCTATGGCACCAAATTTAGCTGCTAACGGTATACTAACGAATAAATTTACCATAGCCGTAATTAGCAATATTATTGAAGCCATCCTATGCTTATTTTTGGCTCGGCGAATTTCTATCCCTAAATTATGCGATGAAGTTACTAACATAGCGAGCATCAAAAAAAATGCGACATAAAAAGAATGTTCATATTCATTTCCAGCCCATGCCATAATAAACAACCTTCCCATAATAATATACCCCACAAATAAATATAATGATAAAATAAATTGTATTCTTCCTACTTTTGTAAATATATCCGTAAGTGCATCCAATGCAGTTTCCTCATCAGAAGCCGCTATTTTATTGACTTGTGGTCCAAAAACAGGTGATACCGTGCAGGACAAAGTCATAAACATATTGTTAAATTGAGTACCAACGCTATATATGGCAACTTCTGCCGTACCAGAAATTCGCCCTAAAATAAATTTATCTATAGACCAATTTATCTGATCAATTAGCATATTTACAAATAAAAAAAAGCTGAAACCAGCAATTTCCTTCAATAAGCCAAAGTTGAAATTACGAAAGGCAAAGGGAACTTTAAGCTTATTAATACAAAACCAGATATTTATTAATAGCTTGAAGATTGTTATAAAAGTTGTTATAACTACCAACATAACCGAATCATACCCCATTAATAGCAACGGAAAACCAATTAATGGATTAAGAACAGTTCCAGCCAACAAAATTATTCTCTGAAAAATAAATTTCTCATACGCGCCAATAATTGAATCAAATAGTGAAGACGGCAATGTAAGTGCAATATTTATAACTAAAATTCGCATTAATATCTTTGCTTTTAATAGTTCATCAATAGACAATTTGGTGCCCAAAATTTGTGGCGTAAATTGAACCAATATATTTCCAAAAATTAAAGCAATAACACTGATACAAAGAAACAGAGACAAAAACATTCCATTAAGCCTTGCTACCCCATCGTTGTCATCTTTACTTTTAAATCGAAAATAAAATCTAAAATATGCACCCAAAAATCCGAGACTGAATAAACTTAGATAGCTTACAACGCTCCCTGCAAGAGAATATAAACCATATTCATTTTGACCAAGCAACCGAATCATAACAGGTGTGTAAGTTAGCCCTACAATAACATTCATACCCGTACAAACATAAGACAAAAACACTCCTATTTTTTTTTGACTAATATTCATTATATATCACCCGACTTTCTGAATACCCATTATGATAGAATTGTTCAATGTACTGACTCCAAAATAATATTTATATAATCTAACTGCTTATATTTTTCTAAAAATTTATATAACTTATCTTAATCAATTGGGGAAGTTTAAAAAGCTGGAATTTTCATATTTATTCTTTAAACTAATTTTTTCCTAAAAAATCAGTTACTCTTTTTATATTACTGTCAAAACTTTTTAATTGCTTTAAAAGTGCAAAACTGCATCGTTTATACTTAAAGTAAATATTGGCATTAATAAACTTGGCGTATTCATTATTAAATCTAATAATCCATAGTTGGTTGAAGACAGAACATATGAATAAAGTAAAATAAGAAAAAGATCAAAAACCAAAACATAAAAGTTTCCATTGCCATAATTGTAATATTTTTTCTTACTTCTGATATTTTTTCATTATTAATTATGCTTACTTTCAGCATCAATATGATTCTAATATCTTGCAAAGTGTTGCAAGGGATTTTTCCCTTTTATCATACATCTGATTTATTATACCTTGATAATTAATTCTTTCATATGCAGAAAAATTTCCTTCAATATATCTACTCTGCAAATTAAATTGTTTTAGCAAGTCAGTCACTCTACTCATGGATGTTTGAAAGTTTTTTCTTATTGAAGGAACTGTTAAAAAATCAATTTGAAAAATTATAGAAAATGCAGTTGCGTGAAAAGAATCGCAAATAACATATTCTGCATTTTTTATTAAATATAAAAATTCATACGGACCTACATAATTAATTTTTATCCATTGATGTGGGTAATCATGTTTTTCCTCATGTGCTATATATATTATTTTAAGATTCGATTCCATTTGAGGAAATAAATTGTTAACTAAATTTTCACATTGTTTGGTATCGCCCAAACAATATATCAATATATATTTTTGATTTAATTTTATAGTGCTATTTTCTGCCAGGTTACACCAGAATGATTTAGGCAATAAAAATACTGGATCTAAAACCACTTGTATTTCTTTATCAATATATTGAGTAAGAATTTCTTTCCCACTATTTTCTCTTACAGCAATTATATCAAAATCATTCAAAAGATTTTGCATTGACTTTAATCTATAACCATATTTTTCCATATAAAATTTATCACACAAACTAGGTCCATAAGCATTTTTATGGAATCCGTTGCCAAAATCCAAAAAATAAACGGGATCTAATTCTTTTTGTGGATTCCACACTTGATCACTGCCTACCAACAAATTGTGAATATTATTTCTTTCCAAATATTTTTTTATATCTTCAATGTAAAAGAAAGGATCTGATACTTTGAGATTTTCTTTTATAAAATTGTTAAATTTAATTTGTTTTAAGCCTTTCCATGGACCTAATTTTATATATCTTCTTAGATAGTATATATATTGATTCTTATAAATTCGTTTTTTCACATCATTTAAATAAGTTATGACGATTGGACTATATGTAGAATTAATGATAGAAATTGCAGATTGTAATGCATATGCTTGTAATGTTTGACCACAGTTTCTATCATCATTATACCATGTAAAAATAGCAATTTTATTGTTCATACAAATTTCTCCTCGTGCTACAAATTAATTACTTCATATGATTAAAACAAATTTTAATTTAATAATACTGACATTAATTTTTCTAAATCTGTTTGTTGTTTTGATATGATATACTTATATTGAGACTCTATCTTATTTTTAATTAAATTATAATATTCAACGTTTAAAGAGCGCATTATAGCCATGCTAATAGAGTCAATATTAACAGGATCAAAATATATAACCGCATCTCCACAAACTTCAGGTATAGATGAACTATTAGAACATATTGACAGAGTGCCATATTTCATTGCTTCAATTGGCGGATAGCCAAATCCTTCTAAAAGAGAAGGATAAATATATGCATATGCATTTTTATATAAAATTTCCATTTCTTGATCTGATACAAAAGATTTAATAATAAATCTTTTTTTATTATGTATTTTTGTATTTATATATTTTATTATTGCGTCGTTTGCACCCAATAATACGACACTGTATTGGTTCAGTATTTTATTTTTCCCTATATTGGAAAACATATTATCTAAGGCAATTATTGCCCTCATATTATTTTTTGCCCATCGACCAACATTGGTTAATAGAAAAAATGGAGTATCTAATAATCCCGTTTTTTTTAAATATTGCTGTTCTTCTTGTTCACTAAAACATTCTGTTATTTTTAAAGGACTATAAAACACTCCAAGAACATTAGCATTCGAAATGAAGTATTCTAACATACTCTTAGTAAAATAAGATACTGTGTAAATATAGGTAGAATCATTAATAAAAAATAACTGCTTATGCTGATTTAAGTATCTTTTCATTCTTCTTTTTCTCAAGACAAAATTAACAATTTTTCTTAGCCAATTTAATTTATCTAATTTATAATATTTCCCAATATGATTCCCCAAATATTCCTGATAAAAAGTGCTCATATCATGTATTAACCCTATAATAATGCAGCCGTCTCTAACAGAAATGTTCGCATATTCAGGATAAAATATGGGAAAAATAATTCGATCGGGACATCTATTATTAATAATGTCTTCTAAATTTTTTAAGCTACTATATTCGCATTTTATTACTGTTTCACAATATAGTTCCTCAATTTTTTTATTAATTCCTTTTTGATCAGATAGTAATAATACAATTTCGTTTTTGACCTTTTTTTGCGTATTAATCAGCTCGACAAGTACTCTAATAGAGTATTCGCCGCCACCATTGACAGCAATATTTGCACTTGGTTGGGCTGAGGTACAATCAAAAAAAATCAACATAAGCCATTGTCCTTTCTGTTGTTCTAATTTAGTGGTTAATCTTTTATATTTTCCATAAACTATATCGATAATTTTTACATATTAAATGTCCGCCATGTTTCAAAATAGTTTCTTTATAATGTGTTTTATTCTCAGTAATAATATACGCAATGGTCTCCCCCTCCAAATCATAACTTTCTTGAATTTTAATACTACGATTAGAAATGAGATATTGTATTTGTCGAATTCTTTGCAAATCTGACTTCTTTTGTTCTTTCAAGAAAAAAATCTCAACATTTTTATCATCAATACTATTTACAAGCGTAATATATTCATCTTTAAGTACCAGTTGATCATTAACAATATTTTTGGTTACTACGGAACAACTATATCCCCAATATAATAATGTTATAAATCCAACTAGAAATGTTATAACTTTTTTATTTTTAATTTTATATACCATTATATACAACAATACAACAAGAAACATCACACATACAATTGACAATAACATTGCATCTTTTAATTCATATTTTCCCTGAAAAAATGGAAAAACCGCAGGAGCTAAATAAGATGTTGTTAATTCCAAATTATATTCCTCAAATAAATGTAATGCGGCCAATCCACCCACTACAATAAACAATGTGCATATTGGAATTACTTTACTTAGCAAATAATTATAGTGAAGTAAATATGTAATTCCTTCAAATATTAATATTCCGTACATAAATTCAATATATCTTCCATATATCACAAGATCATATCTATTAGGAATAATTAAAAAAATAGTTTGAATTAGCATAGAAAAAATAAAACATAATAAAATAAATAAATATATATAAAGTTTTTTTAGATTTACCTTTATTTTTTTTATCATCTTCCATATCTTTGAGCTTATGCTAATTATGCCAAAAACATTTAAAAATAAGCAACTGATAAAAAAATAGTACGTTTTACTTAAAAACCCTAATATAAAATCAAACATTCCATCAGATGTAAACAAATACTCTATTTTACCTAATTGTCCGGAAAAATCATTATTGGAAATGTTAATATTATTTGTATATACATTTTTAATCAAACTATTTTTAAATGCTGTTGCTACCACAAACATACAAAATGTTACTAAGCAAAAAATCATAAATTTTTTATATGATAAAATTCCTTTTTTAACCATTACAATCAAAACAAGAAACAATGCCAACTCAATTACTATCATTCTTTGATGCACCCAAAACATAAAAGAAGATGTAATTCCTAAACTTACTATATAAAAATAGGAACACTTATCTATAAGTTTTATTAAGAAAAATAATTCTATCCAAAACATAAACGTCAAAAAATTTTCTGTAAAAACATATTTAGCATATAAGAAATTTGATAAATACATATTTGAAATAAACGCTGCTACAATTATTATCTTATTAGATAGCTGATTATTAATTTTTTTTCCAACATACAATGTCATCAAATATGATAAAAAAATCAGCAGGACATTAAGCACAATAACACTCCGAAACAATACTGTTGAATCATTAATAAAATGAACTAGCGGTATCAATATTAAGGAATATCCAAAAGAATAATATGATAAGGTCCCTGACAATTCATGCCAATTATTTATGCCTAACATATATCTAGCATTACTTAAATATCCAAATTCATCTACCCCATTAACAATCCCATAAAAATGAGAAATATTGTAACAACCATGTATTAGAATCACTAGTCCTCCTAATACAATTAGAAAAAAATCTTGTTTATTCCATATACAGTGAAAAAATTTTTTTTCATTACGCATATTGTTTTTCCCCTAAGCGCAAAAAATACTATAGAGAACATATAAATGCTTTCTACATCTCGATAAACTATAATTGTTCCTCTATCACCTAATTACTTTCTTATCAAATGGAAACTCATTATTTTTTAGTAATGCGTTTCTTATTGCTTCCAACCTTCCATACTGCTCTATTTTATCTGGTTCCAAAAATCCGCCCTCCCCTCATTCATTCCATGCAAAAATAAATAGAAAGTCTGTTGAATAATTTTCCTTTGCATTTTTTATTTGTAAAGATAGATATTGTTCAAATTTTTTTAAGCTATACCCTTTATACAAGGTCCATCGTTCTTTATAACGTGGGGTATTGTCCCAATTAACAAAGGCTCCAGGAATCATGCCATCACATTCCCCTTGTCTTAATATTGCTCTCCATGCATAATCATAATAATAAAACCAAAATGCTACTAAAAATATGATTCACCACACTTGTATTTGTATTTCGTGAAATCTCAAAAATAATATTATAAAATTAGATATTAATTAGAATTATTGCAGTTTTTTGATAATAGTATTTTATTCATATGATTACATTACTTTCATACTATTTCTAACAGAATCATTCATAATTATAGATATATAATAGAATATATCTAAGTTTATAACTATTCCTTATAAGAAATTATGACCTGCAAAAATTCAGCTTCTAATCCATTTTTAAAATTTTCTTTGGATTGTTGAAAGCAAATAATCTCACTTTTCAGGTTGGACGATTTTTCAATATATTCTAAAATGTCATTTCCCCAATCATAAGTAACTAATGAACCGTTTTTATCAATTGGATTGCCGTGGTATATGGGCTGTAAAATGTTAATAATTTTACCATCTACAATCTTTATTCGGCTTTTGCTTTTTTGAAAAGCATAAATTGGCGTTGTAAATATATGCATACCTCCATGTTTCAGCACTCTTGCTATCTCAGAGAAGGCTTTCGATGGGTTATTTATATGTTCAAATACATCCTGCGTTATAAATATGTCAAAAGTTTCATTTTTAAAGCTTAAATTTTCTAAGTTTTCATTATACCCCCCCCCCGTAAGTGGTCGTCCCAAATCTTTGTCTTCATAAAAATAAGACCAACTATACTGTTTTACTTCTTTTTTTAATTGTCTAAAAGTAGCACCCGATGGAGAACTTTCGTGAATTATCAGATTTTTATAATTGGGTCGATACTCTTGCAGAATTTTCATAACTGCTCGCTGTCTAGGTATACTCCTGCAGATAATACATTTATAATAATCTCTTAACCAATAATTAGTAGCTACAAATAAAGAATGTCTTTTGCAACATGGACAAACGCCAAAAGTTATTCTAATCAATTTTACCATACTTCTCCTTTACAGCTTTTATGGCTTCAAGCATCTGAAATTCATATTTATTGTCTGGCTCTAAATATGCTCCTTCTCCCCATTCATTCCATGCATTAACAAATATAAACTCGTTACCTAGCTCCATGCTCTTTTTATATTGTATAGCGAAATAATTTTGAAACTTTTGAGGGTTACTGTTTTTGATGACTAAGCCTGCTTTACCTTTTCTAGCAGTATTATCCCAACTTGGAAAAGCACCTAAAAACCTTTTTTTATTACTCTTAGCATTACGTATTATAATTTTCTTCCAAATTTTGTCATAAGAAAGATAATCTCTGAAACCTAATTTATATAATTTCAAATGGTTAAACATATAACGATATAGTCTGATAAAATAGTTCATTTTTCCGTAAATTGTATACATGGGTTCAAATTCAACAAGTGCAGACGATTCATTCGCACAACCTTTTTTTTGTATACTATTTAATGTTTCTATAATATAAATATCTTTAAAGCCTTCCTCTCTTATTCTTTTTTTCCAATATGCAATCATTTCATCATATTGTTCTATCTCAGAAGTTCTATATAACAGCATCACAGGGCAGCCATCAATCCTTATATATCTGTCATCAGCCCAAAAAGGCAGTAAATATTGCAAATGTCTTTCCCAATCTTCTTTTCCGCCATATTTTTGCTTAATTAATATTTTTTTTTCTTCGCCATTCCATCTTCTGCTCCATGTTTCATTTGCCCATGAAAAACAAAATGAAAGGTTAATTTCTGGGTGCGCCAACAATATTTCTGCCGGCTTTTCTAATAATTTTTTTCCTTCAAACCAATAATGATAAAAGCAAAATCCATCTACACCATATTCTTTTGCCAATTTTGCCTGATATATCATTGTTTCAGGTTTGGATAAATCATAATAATTTTCATTGTACGGTATTTTAGGCTGATAATGTCCTTTAAATATAGTTTTGGCAGACTTGACATTTGTCCATTCCGTAAATCCCTTCCCCCACCATTTATCATTCTCTTCAATTTCATGATATTGCGGCAAATAAAATGCAATTATTTTTGTACTTTCCATACTGCCTCCTAAATTTTCAAAATTTACTTAATATTGCTTTTATTGCTTTTACATGATTATCCGAGTAGAAAATTTCTTTTTCCAAAACATTTCCATTAATTTTTATAGTTACCGCTTTCTCTGCATGCTTAATTATCAATTCGGGGTTATATAATATTTTCCATTCATTTTTTGTACATCTTAAAGCCAACAAAGCTTCTTCGCCATACATGAAAGTAAGTTCTTCAAATGCGACTTTATTATTTGCAATAAATAAGGGTGAGAAAATAAAACATGCACCCTGCAATTCAACACTTTCTTTTTTCTTATCAGTAAATAAGTTCCTTTTTCTTTTTTCGTCATATTCTAAATACTTTTTAAAAATAAAAAAGGAATTAGAAAAATTTAATCTTTTATGCAAATGCAAATATTTACTAAACAGATATCTTTTAATAAACCATCTATAAGTTTCTGATTTTGTGATTATATGATCTCTTTGTGGACTTTGATGTATCCCTTCTAGATTAATGATATCTGGTCCTAATACATAATAGTTATCCTCTTCAAAACATTGTATTGACTTTTGCACAAAATTTTCTTGTATCATTTCCGTATCATTATTTATTACAATGATAAAATCTGCATTCAATTTTTCTTTTGCAAAAGAGTATCCTATATTATTTCCTGATGAGAAACCCAAATTGTTTTCTAAGCAAATGATTTCTATGTCATTGTTCTCTTTAAACGTTTCTGCAAGTTGTTCTCCTGTTTTATTGTTTGAACCATTGTCAACAACTACTATTTTGTAATTCTCATATGTGATTTTTTCCTCAATAGACATTATACATCGCATGGTTATATCAATTGCCAAATAATGTAATATTACAAAAACCACTTTCGGCATCTTTTCATCATCTCCAACTGAATTTAATTGCCTTTATATTTTCCTTAACCAATGAATAGCGATACACTCACTCATTACTGTATACCTGCTCAGTCAACGAACTAAAGAAAATTTTATCTTATATACACGCACTTTTTCATTCTCTTTGAAATGATAAAGTTTCTGAAAATTATAGCTATAAATCTCATATTGGATTGCAATTCTAACCAGCTTGACTATAGCAAGATAATTCATACCAAAATAATAGCTATAAGACATTTCATAATGCCCAATCTGTGCAATCATACGGATCACCGCATCCGCTCTCGCATTTAATCTTCCAACTTCCTTTTAATCTAAAATAATATTCTCAGTTTTTCTTGAGAAAGTTCCTTTTTATTTTCTTTCTCAATACACATATTTCATGACGATTTTCTATTAATAAATTCTCTACAAGATTTTTACCGATAACTCCGGTAGTTCCGATAATTAAAATATTCACGTTTCATATTATCCTCTTTCTATTTTTCATAACATGTCTAATTGTCCGTATCACTGTTTTTCCGCCAGTGTATAATTAATATGCGCATAGACCGATTTTATAAATTTAGGAAGCGGTAACTTTTCCACTATATAAACCGCTTTCATCCAAAGTGGAAAGCTATTGTTTTTCAACATATCTACATAAGGCGCTTCCCAATCTAACTGTGAAAAATCAATATTCATACGATGTAGCCGTACATCCCTAAATCCCAATGAATCAGGCCATATCGGGCAGTCAACAAATCCTGTTTCTACCACTTTTAACCCGTGTTCCTGCATTTTCTTTTTAATAAAATGTCTGTTATTATATCTTATATCTCCATGTGTCCATGGGATTTTTGTTTTTTTATGTACCATTCTGTGGATGGGAAAGCCTATATTGCCTGAATTGACAGAAAATATGGCTATGTATTTTTTGCTTATGCGCTTCATCTCATCTATCAGGGCATCGGGGGCAGGGCAGGCTGGTATATATGCAAAATTCCAGACAAAGTCGTAGGAAGACGATGGAATGGAGGTATGGCATATATTTTCTTCTGACAGCCATGTAAGTTTCTTGTCTGCCCCCAACTTTTTCCACTCAGAAACATATTGGGGAACTCCGTTTACCAAAGCGATATTGTCTGCCTTGTTTATAAAACCTATCGAATAAATAGACGGCATTGCTTTGGCTCCGTGTGCTGGCATTTCAAGAACTGATTTAATCTGGTATTTTTCTGCCAGTTTATCTAACTTTTTTCCGACGGAAAAACGCTCATAATTAACCCCGAAAACTTCAGTTTCTTTTCCCATTTATGTCTCCTTTTAATCATAAATAATGTTCCCTGCAAAAATATTCGATTGTTTGAGGCAATCCAACATCCAGTGAAACTTGAGGAATAAATCCTAAATCACGTATTGTTTTTGAAATATCAACAATTCTGTCTGTTGAAACAGATTTAATATTTCTTTGTGTTACAAACGGTTTGCATCCAATTAATCTACACAGAAATTCCAAAATACCAGCTCCTAATATTGCAAGGCATCTCGGAACATAAAAAAATTTTATTTTTTTATTTAATGCTTTTCCAATAATTTTCGCTGTTTCTTTTAATGTATATGATTCCTTAGATGCCAACATATAGGTTTCACCTATCTTCCCTCTATCAGCAAATCTAACCAATGCCTCTGCCAAATCCGAAATATAAAGTGCTGGTGAGAAGTTTTTTCCTAATCCAATTTTAGGAAACCATCCCGTCATGCAAACTTTAGCCATTAATAAAAAATCTCCTTTAAACCCTGGTCCATATACCATTGACGGACGTATAATAATAGCCGGAAAATTCTTATTAATTTCCTCTAACATATATAGTTCACCCTCATATTTAGATATTTGATAAGGTGTATATGGTTTACATTGTGTATGTTCATTTACATAAAAAACATCTTGTTGCAGCCCTAATGCAGCTGTACTGCTTACAAAAATAAATCTTTTAACATTAGATTTCTTTGCTTCTTTAACAATATTCTTCAAACCATTAACATTTATTTCCCTAAATTTTGCCAATGCCTCCCTGCTTGGCAAATCATGTCCCATCAAAGCGGCCATATGATATACTATGTCTATGTTGTCACAGCATCCCTTAATATTTTGAGGATTTTCAATTTCTGCACAGAAAAACTCACAGCTATGTCCAAATAGCTTCTCTGCTTTTTCTATATTTCGAATCAAAATCCTCACATTATGTCCTTGTTTCTGCAATAAAGGAACTAAATGTGTGCCCATAAACCCAGTAGCTCCTGTAACTAAAATATTCAAAATCACACCCCCGAAAATTTTAGATATTTAAATGTCTTTTAGTATTACTGTTAATTTTTCCTATAACGCAAAATAAAAAATCCCAATTCAAAGCTTCCATTGCGCCATTCACAATTTCATACTTTAAATCAGGATTTTTATGCATATTTTGCCTAAACAACCGTTTCTATTTTCCCAACAGCTTATTCAATTTTCTATCGAAAGTCTTGATTTCATATCCCTTTACCTTATGATACGCATATAATATACAGTCTGGAAAATCCAGATTCTGTTCTGCATATGTTTTGATGCCAAGCCTCAGCACGCTGGGTTCCGGAGTAGTGACCTCAGCCAATAATTCAATCAGGCACTGGCTGATTTCCGTCCTGTCAATATGATATACTCCCCTTAATACATATACCACTTATGCAAAAGTTTCTATATTTACCTGAACATCATTATTTTTAATGGCTGTTTCTGCCTCGGATGCCATCTGTTCATCATCATTCAGCAGATACCGTAAAACGATGTTTGTATCAAGCATTACCATATTTTTCCGCCGCCGCCTTCTCCCACGCTGATGCTTCCTGCTTTCTCAAACCTGCATCTGCATACTTTGCCAGCATTCCTCTTACAGTCTGCGGCTTCTTATCATTGGGAGGCTCATCGACAAACTCATCCAATATAGTGATTATCAGCTTTTGGTTTTTTTGCGCCTGAATCCTCCCTATTGTTTTGACGCTTTCTCCATCATAATAACCTTCTAATGCCAGCATATATTCACCCACCTATACGTTTTCCAAGCTGTACCGCTTATATTATATCACCATAAATATTATATGGCAAATAAAACCCTTATTTATGCAACATGTATGCAGCATGGTTAAAAATACTGATTTAAAGTATGAAATTGTCAAAGTACAACATATAAAATATGCAGATGCCCGCTATTTCTTTAAACTGAACTGTATGGATTTTAACCCTGCCTTAACAAGCGTAGGGAAGTGCAGAAGTTCATTGCTGTATGCCTGGTTCGCCAATGGACACGCACAATTCCTGCCTTTTATGTATCTCCTCACATCATCCGCCTTTGCGGAATGCCACAGCTTCTGAAAGTCATAATCATAGTCCCTCAGATTCCCCATTTCCTGCTCATATCCGAGCACACAGCACGGCCATACCCCGCCGTCATAGTTGATGTGTACGTTTGACACGCCCGCATAACAGGGTATAACCTGGCGCTTTTCCGCAAGTATCTTCCCCGCAAGGTCATAATAAACGACCCTCATTGCCTCTGTAGTCCTCGCAAGCCGTCTTTTCCTGCCTATGTTCTGCTCCACCTTTTCCGCAAAGCCCTTTATCAGCCGCTGATACACTTCCGCAGGAGGCGTTATCTCATCTGACAGGTTAAAGAATTCCGTCCGACACTCGGCAACCTCATTCCTGTAGCTTTCTACACCGAGAGAGTGCACAAAGTCCTCTATCTCATCCAGATCATCTATGTTAAAGTTTGAGATGACCGTGCCAAGCTCAAGGTGGAAATTGTCATATTTTTCTTCCATCCCCTTCAGTCCGTCTATCGTCCTGAGCAGGCATTTGAAATTCCCTTTTACCCCTCTTATCTCGTCATGTTTATCGCCCACGCCGTCTATCGACGGCTTTACCGTTACGGGCACTTTGGGATTGTATTTTCTCACGATATGTATAATCTTTTCTGTATTCTCCACAATCTTATCCGAGAGTATCGCATTTGTCGGGGTATGCACCACCTTCGGTTTCAGGTATCTGCATGCGAGTTCTACAATTTCCGGGAGATCGTCCCGCATAAAGGGCTCACCGCCGCTCATATTGAAAAAATATACTGGCTTCATTGAGCTGAATATTTTTTCTATCTCGTCAAGCTTCAGGTCCTTCTGCGGTCTTGTCGGATCCTGGCAGAACATTGCGCCTATCTGGCAGGTCTTGCACCTTGACTGGCAGGCCGCCGTTACCGAATAGGTCAGCGTCATTGGGCTGAAATTCTTATACCCCAGCCATCGGTTAAACTTATATCCTGCCAAGTAGGGCATTAATACTGTAAAAAGGTCTGATTTTTTCATATATACTGCTCCTGAGTGTAGGTTATTGGTTATGTTTCCAGGATTTCTCCAATTTTCTCTGATAGCCGCTCCCAGCTGAATCTGTATGCTTCTTCGCGTATATGATCCTCAAATTCACGGCTTCTGCCATTTACAAAGAAATCCTCCACAGCCTCCGCTATAGCCTGCGGGCTTTTCGGCTCAACAACATATCCCGTTTTCCTGTCAGTAACCACGTCAGGCAATCCACCGACATTAGTCACCAAGACTGGCTTTCCGAAACCGTATGCTATCTGCACGATTCCGCTCTGCGTGGCGGATTCATACGGCAGAACTACTATATCGCAAGCGGCAAAATATTTTTCCACCTCGCTGTCTGGGGTATAGCCGTCTGACACCTCAGTTATATCCTCTATACCATTATCTTTTATAAGCTTCATATAGCTTTCCTTGTCATCCCCGAATGCCCCGGCTATAATAAGATGTACATTCTTAAGCCTATCTTTTACAATCTTCATTGCGTCCAGCAGATGCCTTAACCCCTTATATTCCCTGACAAATCCGAAGAACAGCAGGAGCTTTTCATCATTTGTCCTGCCAAGCTCGCTCCGCGCCTCTTCCCTTGTCATATTTTTTATCTTAAACGCGTTGTATGTCGGATGCGGGTTCTGCCTGTACAGCGCATCAGGCTTTATTGAGAGCAGGTCGTCCCCGTCGCTTTTTGAATGTACGATAAAGCCGTCGCCCTTTTTTAATACAAGCCTTGTGAGCAGCCTGTCCATCGGGAATCTTTCATGCGGGAACACGTTGTGGCATATGAATATCTTTTTTGTTTTTTTCCCAAGCACGCTTTTAAGTATGCGGTAGCAGGGGGCAAAGTACGGATGCCACCACTGTATTATCGCCGCTTCGGCATTTATTTTCCTTATGTAAATTCCTGTTTTTATGATATTGAACGGATTGGCAGTATTGAGCATAAATAATGTGCCGTTAACCCTAAACATGTCATTTGAGTAATCCTTCTGCTCCTTTTTAAAAAGGAGCCTGGGGTACTGCATCTTATAGGAAATCATTGTCACATCATATTTTTTTGAAAGCGCCTTATGCAGTAGGCTGGTATAATGGGCAATCCCGCCTTTATATGGGTAGACTGGTCCAATCAGCGCAATTTTCTTCCTTTCCGTTTCCACACAAAAAACTCCCAACGCAAAGCATCCTGTGTCAAATGACAGCTGCATACTTTGCATTGGGAGTCTTTTCCCTTATATTATTTAACTGTAATCAGGTTATGAGATTTATTTCATCGGCTGGCTTCTTTTTACATTTAGCCTATACGGCATTCCTTCCCGCGGAATGCAAAACCGTACTTACGTATTCTTTCAGGCGCTATTCCCTTCGCTTCTAATGAGGCGCTGTAACGTTTCTCATCAATCTGCCTGAGCGCGTCCTGCACCGTGTCGTCAAGCGTCTTCTCATCATCGGGATCATAGACCTTAAATTCTATGATTATCGCATCATCCTGCTCGTTCAATGGTTCAAGCATCACGTCATACCGCCCGAATCCGCTCTCTCGGTTAGATGTGACATCATACCTTCCTGCGAGATCCACTATCAGCCCTAATACAAAGCCGTGGTAGAATCGTTCAGGCTCAGCGTATTCTGACGGCTTGTTACCCACGTCAAAGCTGCTGAATGTCGCAAGCGCCACCTTATTCATGTAGCGGTTCATCGCTTTTTTGTCATCAACAAGCAGCGCTTTTATGAAGTCGTTGTACTCTGTTTCCGTGCTGCTGTTGAACCAGCCTTTTATCATATCTGAAAACATGATCTCAACTTCCATGTTGGTTAGTTTTAGGGTGTATAATTCCTTTTTGAACCTTCCCACCTGCGCCAGCCTGTCAATCCTGAGATATCCTGTAGCCAGCAGTAAGCTCCATACCGCGCCTGTATTTCCGTTAAGCTGGCTGAACACTATCTGCTCATCGATTTCAGTCTCGAAGCTTCTGCCGTCCAGAAGTGTCTCCATAGTCGTCTTAATGGCAGAGCTCCCTGTCTGAATCAGCATGTTCACAAGTCCGTTGCTGCTTGTATTTGACCAGTATGCGGCATAGCGCCCCCCACTGCTTATAAATGATATAATCGACCAGGGGTTATAAATATCTTTATACTTGCCAAACGTAAAGCCATCATACCATTTTTTTACATCCTGCTTTTCAGTCCCTAACCCGTTCTGATCGAGCGCTGCAAAGACTTCTTCCTCTGACAGACCAAAACACGGCGCATATTTATCTGATGTCGTTGTTACTACCTCAAGATTATTCAGTCCCGAAAAAATACTCTCCTTGGATATCCTCGTTATCCCTGTTATGATGCTTCTGTAAATATGGCTGTTCGTCTTGAATGTGGCATCAAAGAAACTCCTGAAAAAGCTTACTGCCTCATCCCATGTCCCCGCAAGCCATGCCTCCTGCATTGGGGTGTCGTATTCGTCAAGAAGTATGATTACCTTCTTTCCGCATGATTTTTCCATATATTCACTGAGCCGGTTAACTGCACGAAGAGCGGTATTGTCCGGCATTGTGTCATTTACGGTATTATAATCTTTTCTGTCATTGTCATCAAATACCGCATCTGACATCATATCTTTATGCTTACGGTACAATTCCGCAATAACCTGCTTCACCGCAGCCTTGATTCCTTCAATATCCCCAGTCTTCACAGACGCAAAGCTCAGGAATATCACAGGAAACGTTCCCTGCAGACGCCTGTACTTATAATTCCCGTCAGCATCCCTGGCATCCCATACAGCCTTACCCTCAAACAGGTCGCCCCTGCCAGCATATTTATTGGAAAAAAAACACTCCACAGTACTAAGGTTGAGCGTCTTCCCAAACCTGCGAGGCCTCGTTATCAGCGTGACCTTGTCGCCGTATTCCCACCATTCGCTTATGAAATTTGTCTTGTCAATGTAAAGGATGTTCTCCGTGATGACTTCCTCGTAATCCTGGTAGCCCAGAGCCGGCCTGCCTAGCATATGCGTCCCTCCCTGCCATTAATGAAACCGTTTTTACCCCACAATCCCATTATAGCCGTTCGTCACGCTTTTCACAACATTTTTTTCCTAATGCAAAGTATGCAGTTGTCAAGGTGCCGTACTTTAATTAAACAATCTATATAAAGCCTTTCGGCTATATAGCAGAGCTGCTCCGCTCATCCTCGCGCTGCTGCGTTTCCCCCACAACCCGATAGGTCCTCACAGCCTCTTTCTCAACCTTCTGCTGCAGATACAGCGCGTCATACTCCGTCCTGCGCACATGGTACTGCGTGTCCTCCAGCAGCCTCCTGTTTGCCGCAAGCGTGTCAGCCATGAGCCCTATCATAAAAGTCAAAAACCCGATAATCAGCAGCATGCACGCCAGTATCAGCGACTGTACATGCCCCGTTGCCGTCCCCCTGAACACAAACCAGAAATACCTCAGTATGTACCCAACCCCCAGCGCCATGGGCGGCAGCATAAGGAACGTGAAGCACTTGAGCGGCTTGTACATCATATACGCCCGCAGTATCGTCACCACCGACTTCTTGACGTACCCCCATATGCTCTTAAACAGCCTCGATGGTCTCAGCTCAGGGTTTGTCCTCACGGGGACACTTGTTATCCCGAGCTTTTCACGTCCCGCTTGTACAATAGTCTCCAATGTATATGTATAGTCATTAACCACATTAATACGCATAGCCGCCTCTCGGCTCAATGCGCGGAAACCGCTCGGCGCGTCTGGAATATCTGTATTTGACGCCTTTCTTACCGCCCAGCTCCCCAAATGCTGCAGCTTTTTCTTTATAAAAGAGAAATGCTCAGTTTCATCGATTGGGCGCGCCCCAATTACATAATCAGCCTGACCGTCCAAAATAGGCTGAATAAGTGTCTGTATATCTTCTGCGCAATACTGATTGTCAGCATCAGTATTGACGATTATGTCTGCGCCCTGCCGCAGGCACTCATCAAGCCCTGCCATAAAGCCTTTCGCCAAGCCTTTATTCTGCTTAAAGCTTACAATATGGTGGACTCCCCAGCGTCTCGCGACTTCTACGGTATTATCCTTGCTGCCGTCATTTATAATCAAATACTCGATGGTGTCAATTCCTTCAAGTTTTTTGGGAAGGTCATTGAGCGCTATCTCCAAGGTCTGTGCTTCGTTGTAGCATGGAATCTGTATTATCAGTTTCATAACTATCGGCCTCCTTTGAAAACTTAACTGCGGTTCTCGTATTGTTTACACATACTATTACGAACACTAAATAAATCACGGTTGTTGCCACGCATTGAGTTAAAAATATGCTTTGCAGCACGAACATAAACGCCACTGCTCTGGCAAACTTCTGCTGACGTGTTGCTTTTAATTTTCTCTGATTTCTAAGGCTTTCCAATATGCTGTACAAAAAGTACATTGCCAAAACCACGCCAGCTATTCCAAAGCTCTCACTCATCAGCACGAGCAAGCTTTTTTGTGATGCAGCATTATCCCTCATCTGCGCCACAACCTTATTTATAACTTCTGGCATCAGGCTGCTGCCGCCCTTCGCAAAAACTCCTATAAATGCAAGCAGCAAAAGCATTAAGAACACTGTTACCCGTCTAAAAAACAACCTTGTCCTTTGTATATTTTCCTTGCTGTCCTCATTGCCGAGCTTATCCCAAAAATTAAAGAAAAATACCCCAAAAACTGACAGCAGTAACTCAAGATAGACGCTGGTTTCCAAGTCATAGCTCAGTCCCAGCTCTTTGTCAAATACCTCCGTATATCCTGTTATAAGAGACATATTGCAGAGCATAAACGCATAGACGAAAAACATCTGCATGTCCTTTTTAATCAACTGTTTTGTAGGTTTATATATAAACGGAAGCGTAAAAAACAATATTCCTGTCAAAACTAAGCTTGGAATGTTTTTCTGTACCAATAACAGAAAAAATCCAACCACGGCGTTTGCGCCATGCCAAAACCATTTGTTGTCATATATGCAGAACGCAACTACATTTATAGTAATTACAATCACAAGCCATGTCGCAGCAAGATTATTATTCAGCATCTCCTGCAGGATAAAATCAAAACTGTCATCCACCAGATAATGCCATAAAAGCAGTGTATTTGTTATCATTCCAAATATGCTGAAAACCATTACCTGATTTTCAGTAATCACACGCCTTTTACGCAGCAAATAGTACATTAGCACCATCATAACTGCCAACATTTCCTTCAAATACTCTGTCGGATTAAAAATTATTTTTCCAACAAGGCTTATAAGCGCCAGAAGTCCAATCAAATATATAATTATATCCAGCCAAGACAAACCGTCAAACATGGGCTCATGCTTTTTCTGTCCGTCCCATACATCACAGATTAACATTAATAACGTAGCAGCCAATATAACAACAGCGTTAAGCGGCATGCCAAACACAGTGACATCAGCCCAAAATATACTTGCCGTCATAAATAATCCAATAATGTAGGCTTGACATTTATCTTTCACTTATTTTCCCTCTGCTGTTTTACCGTCTTTTTTATCTTTTCCCTTAATTGACGAGATAATTCCCGCTCCAAAGATAACAACAACAAGCACTACTATTATCGCGCCCCATATTCTTGAACGTTTTTCCTCCTGCTCTCTTACTATAATGCTGTCAAACAAAAGCTGCACCTGCTTCTGCATATCAGCAAACTCAGGAGAAATCTCATCTGCGCTTACCAGCACAGCAAGACTTTCGGTTTTTACATAACCATATGTATCTTTATATGAAACTTTACACCAGCCGTCTTTAGCATCTTCACGCACAATAACAGGCGTACCCGACGCAAGAGTTGTAACAGCATTTGATGAATCACTGGCGCTCTCATAAAGAGTAGCATCTGTCGAAACTTTCATGGCTGTGTTTGCGGTGATTTGTGTATCTTCAGACGCATATGAAATCATTCCCAAAAGCAAAACCGCTATCAAAAGCAGACTTAATTTAGATAATTTTTTTTTCATAACTCTCTCCCACCAACACCTTTAACTTCCCCAAATTTATTTATAAAGTGTTATAGCACAATGTAAAATGTCCGTATGTAAATGTCTGGTCATAATCATCTTCAAGTTCATCCGCATAAGAATTTTTATAATCAAGCAGCACTATATCATCAGGTCTTAATTCATCCTCTTTCTGGCAGATGATTATGTCCTTGTCACGCATCATAAACTGGAGAATGCATATGGTCACGCTTTCTCCGTCATCTATGTAAATAATACGTCTCTCATTTTCCTGACAAATCGCCTCTATTCTCTCAGCGATACGCATATCCCTAAAAGCCCCAAGCTCTGAGCTACTTATGCATACATTGTTAGCCCTTACGGACAGCGCCATCTCAATTAAAATGACTGCCGCCAGCAAAAAAGACATGTTTTTGTTTCGGCGCGCGCATATTATAATTGCTCCTGCCGCCAATGTTAACACAGCCCCCAGAAGATACGCCCGAACATAGAAGGTTTTCGGATCAAACGGATTTCCGCCTGATGCATAGCTCATTCCTATCATCATACAGTTCTGAAATCCTGTCAGATTATTTTTAATCAGACTATATATAATCAAAAATAGCATCGGGAGCTCTGACGCTATAATTGTCAAAGTCACAATAATTATCTTTCTACTCGTCCACGCAGCATATATACCTATAAGCATTAAAACTGGCATCAAAAACTCATGATACCTTCCATATACAAGCCCGTCAACGCGCCATGGACGCACCGTTGCGATTGAGCATATAAGAGTTTCCGCAACGGCCGAAAGCCCTATAAAAAGATATAGATAATACTTTTTATCAGCTTTACTAAAAGATTCTTTTCTAAAAATCTGGCGAATAACATATGCAAAGCCCCAATATGCCATCCCAAAGCTTGCGGCGCCCAGATATAACACTTTGCCCGCTATACTGATAATAAAATCCTTAAATCCCTCAGGAGTAAAGATATACTCAAGTTTTCCAATCTGCCCTGCATAATTATTGCCGTCAAACACTTCTTTGTCAGCCGCCGCATATATATGCCCGCCTATCCATGTTTTTATTGAAATGCCTATAAGTAAAAGCACTGCTGACACAATAACAAGGATCCAAAAATGCTTTTTATTTTTAGCGAAACTGTATATGGCAATCACCAGCATTCCACTTATCAGCACTCCGACTGTGCGCATATGCACAAAATAAATGTATATATTCGCTGCCACGAGTAATATAAGCGTCTGCCATCGATTATTTTCAAAATATTTATACAGCAACGCACATATCACTACATACATAAATGCCAATGTAGATTCTGCCATAGTTGTTTTTGAGTAAATCAACAGTGGCGGATATATAACAGCTATTATTGTCAAAAGCGCCAACGTATCTTTTGTTATACCTGTAAACAATTTATCTGCAAGACTTTTAAGCATAAAAAAAATTGCCATTAACATCAGGAAGTTCAAGCCTATTGCAAATCTATATGCCCAGATGCCATTTTTGCAAAGTACAAATATTGGAAACAGCAAAGCGCTGTAACCATACGAATAATATGAACCAAGAGAAGCAATATCCGACCAGTCATAACCTGCAAGTTTGGCGGCATATACCCAATATCCAAATTCGTCCGACAATATAACAAAACCATAACTGCCTATAACATTATAAGCGCAAAAAGCCGTCATCAAAAAAATGAATAAAATAACAAATATGTTTTTATGACACCGTATCCCGAAAGTAGCCATCTTGCAATCGTAAATTCCCTATTCAAACTAAGGCAGGTCTTAGACACGTCATTATAGAATCGGCCGAGACCTGCCTTAAATTTTATTATTTTGCAACAATTGAATATGCTGCAGGGCCAGCCGCTACTTCAAAAGTAACAGTATTGGGATTAGTGTCTAAATCGTCAAGAACTGTTACAGCGCCGCCCAGCTGTACCTTAACTACACTGTATGTTTTTGTCGGGTCAATTGAAGCCTTAGGAATACCTGCTACCATTCCTATAGAACCGCCAGAAAGGGATACAAACTTCCCATCCTGTCTTGCGCCCAAATCTACATTAAGAGATGTAACTACGCTTGCGCCAAGCGCCTCTGCGGCAGCATTTATGCTGTCCATAGCCTTATAGCTCTTCTGCGGGTTCAGGTCATACACAATAATATAAGGTGTCTGACCAGACTTCAAGCCAAGTGATGCTCTAACATCTGCGAGAGGTGTTGTAATAGCAACTCCCTCAACATTCTTTGCTGCGTATCCGCCAGCGATTGTCGTCTTTACTGAACTGCCTGCTACTGAAATTGTCGCGCCCTCTGATTTTGTCACCTCATCCACTTCAGCGCTTTCAACGATTTCATCGTCATTGTCTGCGCCCTCACCAGATCCGCCATAACCATAAGCGTTAACAGTAAAAACCGACGCCATTACCATTGTTGCTGCGAGAATGCCTGTTAAGGCTCTCTTAATCTTTCTCATGTTTCTTTCCTCCTCAATTGAGATTTTTTGTTGGGTTCACTCTATGCTGATAATGTCAGCATCCCAAAGCCCAACCCAAAAGGCTCTGTTTGCGTTTTATTATATACTATGTTTTTGCTATTTTCAATAGCTAATTTTGAAAAATGCTATTTTTTAATATATAAATTATTTTTTACGCATTTCTTTACAATTTGGGCTTTTTTGTGCAATTTGCATATTTCTATTCCTTTTTAGCTATTAATAATAACCTAATTTGCTATTAAAACAAGCCTCAGAAACAGCAGCATTAGCTATATTATTATATATGTCTATACTATTTTTGTTGAAATAGTATCTTTTTAAGGCATGCATTTATTTATGAGCCATCAAAACGGTACGGAGGAATACTATGTATAAAACAGGTAATTTACTGGGCGCCCGCCTAAAAGCTTTGCGCAAACAAAGCGGATATTCCCAAGAATTTGTTGCGTCTAAGCTTAATATCATCAGACAGACCTATTCTCATTATGAAACAGGCAGAATTATGCCGCCCATAGATTCGCTTTATCATCTGTCAAAGCTTTATCAGGTGCCTGTGGACAGTCTGCTTGATTTAGCAATAGACAAAAATAGCGATGCCACATCGGACGAAGAAACAGTTTCATTATTTTATGGAGCTGCCCCGCCTTCGGTATCCTCGCTTACAATGGAGGAAAAAGAGCTCCTGCGTTATTATGGAATGTTGGACAGCCGTGACCGTTATGACATACTGCAGTTTATGAAAATAAAGTGTTCCCGCCCGGAAAGCTTATATCCTAAACATAAACAATAAAAAACACGCTTTGCAAGTTTTTCATTGCCATAAATAAAAAACGCCGTCTTCGCAAAACGGCGTTTTTGTTCTTTATTTTTTAATTACATCATTTCATGCTGTTTACATACTGCATAATCCCCATATACACTGCCCACGCGACCTTTTCCTGGTATTCCTCAGTCGTAAGCAGCTCAGCCTCTGTCGGATTACTCATAAATGCGCACTCTACTATTATAATAGGAACGGATGTCTTTTTCAGCAGATAATAACTGCTATTATCTTTAGCCACCCGCTCTTTTTTGGGCTTTAGCGTGCTTATCATCTGCTCCTGCATTATCTCTGCCGCCGCCTTGCTCTTTTCAGAATTTTTATAATAAAACACCTGCACGCCGCTCACTGACGCGTCAGGATAGCTGTTCTGGTGTATGCTCACGGTTATCACAGGCCGCGCCTCCTCTATGATGGCAAGCCTGTTTTTCATATCGCGTACTTTTTTGTTTGAATCGCCTTCTTCATACAGCCCCTTGTCCTCAGTGCGCGTCATTACTACGTTTATGCCCTGCTCTGTTAAATCCTTTTCAAGCTTTAAGGCTATCGCGAGGTTTATATCCTTTTCAAGCGCGCCGTTTACGCCGACCTTGCCAGGATCATTACCTCCGTGTCCTGCATCTATCACTACCGTAACACCGCCTGTGTTTTCGGCTGTATTCGGCTCCATCACGCTTGCAAAGCGCAGTGATTCCCTTACAAGCACAAACAGCGCCAGCGCCGCAAGGACAGAAACGATTTTCATTCTATTATTAATCTTTATGGCTCCCATCTCATTCACCAGTACAAATACTTTGTACTAATATATGAAACATTCACGCCAAATAGTATTCATAGCTATCCAAATACCCATTTTCAAATAATTCAACAGCCTTTTTCTTGCTTATCTTTTCTTCAACTCTGGCAAGCTCTGTGAAATCTGTAATATTTAATTTATTATCTAATGCCTTGCCCTAACCTTTCTAAATATGCATTTTCCTTCCTAATGCCTTCTGCCAGCAATGCAATTCCCTATAAAGACAACAATGTTCGCCGCTACTATAGTAGAGCCGACTGGCGTTGAAAACAATATGGAAAGCGTTATCCCGACAAGCGAGCAGCACACGGATATCACAGCCGAGTAAATAACCACTCCTTTAAAACTCTTTATCACACGCATCGCAGACAGCGCGGGGAATACGACCAGCGCAGAGACAAGGAGCGAGCCGACCAAGTTCATTGCAAGCACTATAATAATCGCCGTTATCACCGCGATAAGCGTATTGTAAAGCTGCGCCTTTACCCCCGTAGCCCTAGCAAAATTCTCATCAAAGGTCACCGCAAATATGCGGTTGTACAGCAGCACGAAAAGCGCCACCACAATTACGGACATCACTATACACAGCGCCACCTCCGCACGGGTAAGCGTGAGTATTGAAGTCGAGCCAAACAGCGTGCTGCATACATCTCCTGACACATTTGCAGATGTTGAAAACAAATTCATCACAAGATACCCGACGGCAAGCGCTCCCACGGACACCATGGCAATCGCGGAATCCCCATAAAGCTTGGTATTCTGCCCAGTCCTTAACAGCAAAATTGCCGCCGCTATAGTCACAGGCATTACTACCAAAGTATTATTTGTAAGGTTAAAAACCGACGCGACCGCCAATGCGCCAAACGCTACATGCGAAAGCCCGTCGCCGATATATGAAAACCGCTTCAGTACAAGCGACACGCCAAGCAACGATGAGCAAAGCGCTATCAAAGTCCCGACTATAAGCGCATACCGCACAAACGGATATGAAATATAAAACTGTATTTCTTCTATCATAATTCTCTCTATACCTTCTATCAATCCGCTGCCTTGACAGCTATTCACAAGCAATATCTACGCCCTCCGAATAAATCTGCCAACTCACATTTCAAGCTTATTGGCAAGCTCTCGCCAGAACTCGCTTTCCATATACTCCTGCACCGTGCCTATAAATGAACGCTCCTTCTCAATATGAAGAATATGGCTTGCATACTCAATAGCCGCCTGCACGTCATGCGACACCATTATAATAGTAAGTCCTTCATTGTTCAGACGCTTAATAAGCTGATAAAATTCCACTGTCGCTTTGGGATCAAGCCCCGTCACAGGCTCGTCAAGCACCAGCAGCACAGACGACGCACAGAGCGCGCGAGCCAACAAAACCCTCTGCTGCTGCCCACCCGAAAGCTTGCGGTAACATTCCTTCCTTAAATTCCATATGTCCATACGGCGCATATTTTTCTCGGCAAGCTCCTTCTGCGCCCTTCCAAAAAAAGGCCGCCTCCCGCAGCTTGACAACGTTCCCGAAAGCACTATCTCCCATACGGAAGCGGGAAAATCCCTCTGCACAAAGGTCTGCTGCGGCAAATACCCAATCTCATGCGCATTCAGCCCATCCGAACATTCAAACACGCCGCCCATGGGCGGAGTAAGACCGAGCAGGGTCTTCATCAACGTAGACTTCCCCGCTCCGTTTTCACCGACAATGCACAGATAATCGCCCTTATTTACTTCAAAGCTTATATTCTCAGCGACAACCATTCCCTCATAGCCCAATACGAGATTTTTGCACTTAATATACGACATTGCAAACTCCTATTTTTCATATTTTCAGCAATCCCATTTGCCTAAATTCACGCCTAACATTTCTTGGTGGTATCCACTAATCCGAAAAAACTCCATCCTTGCGTTTTTTCCAAACATTCAGAAACACTTAGGTGGCGTCTTTTGCCACCTTAGTGTTTCTTAATGTTTTGGTTTAATGCCTGCCGCAAAACATCAAGGTTATTCTCCATAATGCCAAGATATGATATACCGCCCTCAATATCCTTCCTTGACACAGACTGCATCGAATTAATCACCAAAACCCGCCCGTTATCCCTGTCAGCATTCTCGACAATCACTCTTGCAAGCCTGCTGTCCGAACCTTCAAGCACCAGAACCGCCGTCAAATGATGCGCCTTCACAGCCTCTATCAGCGAAGCCACCGTTTCAAAGCTCGCCTCCGTCTCCGCGCTGCACCCCTCAAACGCCGCAAAACATTCTATGCCATAATCCTCCGCCATATATCTAAACGGAAACCTGTCCGCAAAAACCAACGCATCCGCAGACGCCGTTTCCACCGCCGCTTCATATTCACTGTCAAGCGCGCCAAGCTTTTTCAGATACGCCTCGCAATTCTTCTCATACAGCTTTGCATTCCCCGCATCAAGCCGACTAAGCTCATCACAAAGCACCCTCACAATATGCTCCGCATTCCTTAACGAAAGCCAGACATGCTCATCATACTCGACAGCATCATAACTATCCGCCTGACCTGCGCCATACTCATACTCCCCATAACTGCTGCTATGCTTGTCCTCGTGTCCGTCTTCATGACGCTCCCCGCCAATATTCTCCTCCTCGTAAAGCCGCCCTTCAAGCTCGCTCATCATATTAACAGCACAGACATCACTCCCAGCATCTGCCCTAAGCACGTCCTCAACCCATTTATCAGACTCGCCGCCCACATAAACAAGCATATCACACTCGTAAATCCGCGCTATATCAAGCGCCGAAGGCTGATAGCTGTGCAAATCCCCGCCCTTCTCCGTAAGCAACGAAAGCCGAAACCCATCATCATTCCCAGCTATAATCTCCCTAATCCAGTCATACTGCGGAAAAGTCGTACACACAATGCTTATCTTGCCGTCGTCCGCACCCGCCCCAACTTCGCCGCCGCAGCCCGCCAAAAATACGCCAAATGCAGCTATATACGCCAATACCACCGCATACGACCTACAAAACTTTCCATCGTCCATTTATCTTCCTTCATTAATATATCTTCTAATCTATCTCTTTTTCATCGATAGACTGACTTTTTTCGTTTGAACATTCGTTTTCATCCCCTCCTAGTATATGATGGACATATTGACCTGACAACACATCATCTATATCCATCAAACTGAGGGTTTCTCTTAAGGAATCAATTCCTGATATCATGATAAGCCTTTTCTCTTTCTGAAACTTCTTAAGATATCAGGATCATTTCCTCCAAGAGCCTGACGCAGCTCTGCATCAGCTTCTCTCATCATTTGTTCGGCCTGACATCCAGGATCATGATTATATGCATCTATCATCAAATCCCGAATTTCCTCCACCTCTTGTCCAACCTCGTTCATATCAAAATCAAAGTCTTTAATAAAATCTTTTGCCATAATAAATACCTCCTTTTTTATATTTTTTCTTCATTATATATCTATACATCTATACATAGAAGCAATATAAAACCTCACTTACATACTGCCAACAAAGCAGCCCGAGCAGGGGCATATACCCCATGAAGACCTTTGGGAAGCGTCGGTACTTAGTGAAATAAGCTGTAAAAGCGTAGCTCCTTTTACAGCGCAGTCGAGCTTAGTACCGCTACGCTTTCCACTAAGCGCAAGCGGGTCTGAATGGGATGTGTAACACTCCTTGGGCGACCTCATGCGCCACAGTACAGTCTCACCCAACCCCAATATAATCCGCAATCACACCCCAAACAGCCACATCCTCAATCCCAAGCTTCCAGCACGCCACGCCCGCAATCTCCTGCGCCCGCATAACCTGCAGCTTAACCCGTATCGACTCCAAATCCTCAAGCCAGCACTGGTACAGCGTACCATCCCCCGTTTGATACTCCACATAATTCTGGCAATACTCATCAGACCACACAGGCTCAACCCCATTCTTGTTAATCCATTCCTGCTCCGATGCCATAGTAAGCGTAGACGCATTAAGCCCGCCTGCTCCCGAAGACCACACCCTCGTATAAAACGGAATGGCATTTATAATCTTCTCCTGAGGTACGACCTCTTTTGTGTGCGTTATTCCATCCTCCACAAAGTTAATCGAGGCATTCGAGCCCGCCGCGCCGCCGCCGACATAATACTCATCATACGCCATTATAATGAAGTAATCAACAACAATCCCCTGCTCCTTGCGGTTGTAATGCGCCGTGTACTCCGTAGGCACATAGTTGTCCACTGAAAGCACCACGCCGCGCTTTCCCGTTTCAACGGACAGCTCGCGCAGAAACTGCACAAAATGAGGCCCCGCGTCGCTCTTTACCTTTTCAAAATCTATATTAATGCCGTCAAGCCCAAAGCTGTCCACCTGAGCCATAAGCCCGTCTATCAGATTTTTCCTGTTGGCAGACGAGGACAAAAGCTCGACAAAATCTATATTCACGCCATACAAATCCTCACTGTCCACATCTGTCACCAGAGCCCAAACCTCTATGCCCAGCTCGTGCGCCTTTGACACATACGAAGCGTTTGCAAGGCTTGAAAAACCGCCGCTGTTGTCAGTAAGGCGGAACCATGTAGGCGAAAGCACATTGATTCCCTGCGTATTCCTAAGCGCACTGGCAAGCTTCTCGCCGTTCTGCTCCTCAAAAACCTGATGAAACGCAAGATTTATCATGCCGTCTTTTTTCACGCTGTCATAAACAATCTCCGTAAAGCCCGAATTATTCTGACGCTGCCCGATAGACGCGCCCTCAAGCCGCTTATTTTCCACATATCCGATAAAAGCGTCGCTTGTCTTAACCTTAGACCAGTTTTCAAGCTGCTCTAAAAGCTCTACCTTTTCGCCTTTTTCAAGCTCCCTCAATATCGGGCTCTTTACTCCACCCTGATAGCGAAGCGCCGTGTCCTTCTTCACGCCAGTCTCGGTGTAGCTGTCCCACTGCGTATAAACCTGCATATGAAGCGGCTCGTCATACAGCGAATATTCAAGCTCCGCATATCTTTTCACATAATCCGCCGCAATATAGAGCGTGTCCCCGTCATAAAATGCCGCCTTATAGCCCAAATCGCTGCCTTCATCGGAAACATACATCATATTGCTGTTCTCGCCTATGTCAATCCTGATTACGTCAGTGTCCGTCGTAAAAAGCAGCACCTGCTCAGCGCTGTTTACATAAAACCTGTCCGTAAAATACCTGCAGACCGTAGGCAGGTCAAAGTAGCATACTCCGTCACGCAGCTTTGCCTTCTCGTCTACAAGCTCGTCCTGAAGCACCACGGCTATCTCATCATCACCCTGTAAATTAAAATACTCATCTAAATCCGCTTTTTCCTTGGAATAGGAATACCTATCCAGTATCTTCGCGCCAAATGCAGCCGCCGCCACTATAATAATAAGAACGACTGCAAGAAGCGCCGTTAAAAATTTCTTCTTCATTTGGCTACCTCCCAATCGTTCTCATTATAGCAAAATATTATTATGTAGTCATTACCATAATTGCTGTTTTATAAAATTTTTAAGAATTTTCCGCTTGCCTGTTAATGCAAGGCCGCATATGATACACATAGAGGGACCTGAAATTTCCTATTTATTCTATTTTTAATTCATATTTGGCAAGACCATCAACAGGCATAAAAACCAAAGCCCAAAAGGTAATTTTTGTGATATATAAAATATTTTTGCAAAAGATGTCCGAACCTGTACCATTATTTAAAAAAATGTTGTATAATGTAATTGCAAATGTAATGTATGGAAAAATATTTTTTTGAAAATATTTTTTCCGCGGCAGCGCAAGCTAATAAGACAACGGGAAAAATGCGCTTGCGCCGCCCGCCTGTAAATTTAAAATTTTTAAGCCTCCAGTCCGTACTGATTAGTCCTTGAAACACCTTACACAAATTATTAGCACATTTTTAGAAAATATGCAAATCGAAATGTAAAAATTCGCTCGAAATGTAAAAATTAATACAAAATTTTTAAAAAACAGGCGGACTGAACTTATAAATTTTTTGCAAACAGTGCCTTAATGGTATTGACTTAGACAGGTTCACAGTATAAGATAAGTGGGAAGGACACGGACATTACAAAAAGCGTTAATTGGTAGCGAGTTGTATATTTGAGCCGCTAAGGCGGCATGGAGGGATGTTATGAAAATTGAAAAGGTAAACGACCATCAAATTCGCTGCACGCTCACAAAGGCCGACCTTGCAGACCGTGAGCTTAAAATCAGCGAGCTTGCATATGGCACAGAGAAGGCAAAAACCCTTTTCCGTGATATGATGCAGCAGGCTTCTTATGAGTTTGGATTTGATGCTGAGGATATACCGCTTATGATTGAGGCGATTCCTTTAAATTCAGAATGTATAGTTTTGATAATCACCAAGGTTGAAGATCCCGAGGAGCTTGACACCAGATTTTCAAAATTTGCGCCCTCTGTCCACGACGAGGAGGACGACGAATATGAATATGACGAGGAGGAGCCCGACTTTACAAAAACACTTGCCGATAATCTGCTTAAATACCTTCCTTCCACTGCGGAAGATGTGATTGATTTGTTTAAGAAAATTCAGGAAAACTACGGCGCCGCGCTTAACAATAATACTCAGGCTCCTACAGGCGACACACAGCCCAAGCTTCCGGTTAAGTTTGACCTGACGCGCGTATATTCCTTTGCGGACTTAAATCAGGTTATACGGCTTGCAGGCATTTTGGAGCCGTATTATCACGGCGTAAATTCGCTTTACAAAAACGACAGAAATTCAAGCTATATGCTTGTTGTCTCGCAGACAGACCACACGCCTGAGGAGTTCAACAAAATATGCAATATCCTGTCAGAGTACGGCACTCTTGAAAAATTTGACGCGGCAAACGAGGCGTATTTGGAAGAACATTTCGAGCTTGTGATAAAGGATAAGGCCATACAGTCGTTGGCGTTGGTTTAGGAACAATTGAAAGGCGGAGCTGCCTGATAAAGGGCAGCTCCGCTTTTTGTATGCGTGTGAAAAAATTTCTGTACACATGCCAGCAGGTATGAGCTTCGCCTTTCTTAGCCTTTCTTAGCCTGTCTAGTCATTCTTGTTTTGGGAAATACTACCGAAAGCGGTGTTCTATAAATATACGAAACTCCGTATTCAACTCCATCCATAATTCTTAATAAATGGCAATACCGTCCTCTCTCAGGGGATTATATGACTAAAGTTAATTTAAAAATTTGTTCTGCCATATTGGTTTCTATTTTGTCAACTGCTTTTACTAATTTCTTCCTCATAATTTTTTCTCGAATAACCTCATTTCCATTGAAATTGATTAACAGCTCTTTCGGTCAGAGATTATCATGGCAATACTTCATTGCTAATAGAGCTTAACAATATCGCCTATATCGTTAAGCATGTTTATGATGCATGTAATTTAGTTTAGTTATGATGGAAATTTTTTAGTATATATTTTTTGGATTATTTAAAAAGTGAAAAATAACAGAAATATTGCAGCAATTACAATGCTTTGCTGGCGGTCTTGGATAAAAATTTTTTATAATTTTTATCTATTTTTTGTTTTTGCTGTCGCCTGCGAGTATGACGAAAGGTGGTTAATCCGCATGTTTACAGCATTTGCGCTGTATTGCTATTTGCAATATGTGAAAAGCTCGGGATAACAAGTGTCCCCGTGAGGACAAACCCTGAGCTGAGACCGTCCAGGCTGTTTAAGAGCATATGGGGGTACGTCAAGAAGTCGGTGGTGACGATACTGCGGGCGTATATGATGTACAAGCCGCTCAAGTGCTTCACGTTCCTTATGCTGCCGCCCATGGCGCTGGGGGTTGGGTACATACTGAGGTATTTCTGGTTTGTGTTCAGGGGGACGGCAACGGGGCATGTACAGTCGCTGATACTGGCGTGCATGCTGCTGATTATCGGGTTTTTGACTTTTATGATAGGGCTCATGGCTGACACGCTTGCGGCAAACAGGAGGCTGCTGGAGGACACGCAGTACCATGTGCGCAGGACGGAGTATGACGCGCTGTATCTGCAGCAGAAGGTTGAGAAAGAGGCTGTGAGGACCTATCGGGTTGTGGGGGAAACGCAGCAGCGCGAGGATGAGCGGAGCAGCTCTGCTATATAGCCGAAAGGCTTTATATAGATTGTTTAATTAAAGTACGGCACCTTGACAACTGCATACTTTGCATTAGGAAAAAAATGTTGTGAAAAGCATACTGAGCGGCTATAATGGGATTGTAGGGTAAAAACGGTTTCATTAACGGCGGGGAGGGAAGGATATATGCAGCAGATACCGGCTTTAGGATACCAGAATTATGAGGAAGTCATAACGGAGAACATATTTTATATAGACAAGACGGGGTTCATAAGCGAATGGTGGGAGTACAAGGATAAGGTGACGCTGATAACGAGGCCGCGTAGGTTTGGGAAGACGCTCAACCTCAGCACGGTTGAGTGCTTCTTTTCCAATAAATATGCGGGGAAGGGAAGCCTGTTTGAGGGTAAATCGGTATGGGAAGCGAAAAATGATGACGGGACATATAAGTACAGGCATCTTCAGGGGACGTTCCCTGTGATATTTCTGAGCTTTGCGAATATTAAAGCAGTGAATTATGAGAAGATGGAGTATAAGATAACGGAAATAATTGCCAGATTATATGAGCAGCACAGATACCTGCTGGAAGGTGACCTGCTGAGTCCGAATGAAAAACGCTATTATGAGCAGATATGCCCCGGCATGCGGGATGAAGTCGCGGCAGGAGCTGTTAATGCTATCTCTGATTTTCTGTACCGTTATTATGGCAGGGATGTCATTATTCTGCTTGACGAATATGACACGCCGATGCAGGAAGCGTGGCTGTCAGGCTACTGGGATGAGGCAGTTGAGTTTTTCAGAGGGCTCTTCAATTCCACCTTTAAGACAAACGACCATATATACCGCGGAATAATTACAGGCATCACAAGGATCTCAAAGGAGAGCATCTTTTCTGGGCTGAACAATCTGGCGGTAATTACGACAACATCCGATAAATATGCATCATGTTTTGGACTGTCAGAGGAGGATGTTTTTTCGGCGCTTGACAGAAATGGGCTGGGGATGGAGAAAGCAAATGTAAAAAAGTGGTATGACGGCTTTACCTTTGGCACTCATACAGATATCTACAATCCATGGTCTATCCTATCATTTATCAACAGCGGCGGCCGTTATGGCGCGTATTGGTCAAATACAAGCGGCAATGAGCTTGTAAATGTTTTGGTCAAAAAAGGCAGCCCTATAATTAAGCAGACTATGGAAGAACTTTTAAGCGGCAAAAGCTTTAATGCTGAAATTGATGAGCAGGTTGTATTTAATCAACTTACTGGAAATGCAAGCGCTGTATGGAGCCTGCTACTAGCGACAGGGTATCTCAGGGTTGACAGACTTGTCCAAATTGGGGAACACAAAAAGAACTTATATACCATGCGCCTTACTAATATGGAAGTGAAAATTATGTTCTCAGATATGGTAAAGGGATGGTTTTCAGAAAGCTCGGAAACAGATTATAACGACTTTATCAAGGCTCTGCTGATAAACGACAAAAAGGCCATGAACCGCTATATGAATAAGGTTGCCCTTGCCACCTTCAGCAGCTTTGACGCGGGGAACAAGCCTTCCGAATATTCAGAGCCCGAACGCTTCTACCACGGCTTCGTGCTGGGGCTTATGGTAGACCTTGCGGACAGGTATTCCATCACCTCAAACCGCGAAAGCGGATTCGGACGGTATGACGTGATGCTTGAACCGCTGAATGAGAAGGATGATGCGATAATCATAGAGTTTAAGGTCTATGACCCTGATGATGAGAAGACACTTGACGACACAGTGAAAAATGCACTAAGTCAGATAGAGGAGAAATGCTACGTCGCCTCGCTTGAGGCTAAGGGGATAACGCCTGAAAGGATACGCAAGTATGGGTTTGCATTTCGCGGGAAGGAATGTCGTATAGGGTAAAGGGGATAGCGAAAACAATATTTAAAAATACAAAATAACAAAAATTGAACAAAATAAAAAATAAAGGGAAAACTCCCAATGCAAAGTATGCAGTTGTCAGATGACACAGAATACTTTGCATTGGGAGTTTTTTGCGTGGAGACAGAAAAGAAAAAAATTGCGCTGATCGGACCGGTATATCCATACAAAGGCGGGATTGCGCATAATACCAGCTTATTATACAGGACACTCAGTAAAAAATATGATGTAGAACTAATATCTTATAAGATGCAGTACCCCAAGCTTCTGTTTAAAAAGGAGCAGAAGGATTTTAAAAGCGACCTGTTTAAGGTAGATGAAGCCCAATTTTTACTCAATACGGCTAATCCATTTAACATTATTAACGTGGCGCTCAGGATAAAAAAGCATAAGCCGGATCTCGTAATCCTGCAATGGTGGCATCCATATTTTGCGCCGTGCTATGAAATTTTAGGGAAAGTATTGGGCAGGCGGATGCCAAAACTGTTCATTTGCCATAATGTTTTCCCGCATGAGAGATTTCCGTTAGATCGTTTTCTGACAAAGCGTGTACTTAAGATGGGAAATTATTTTATTGTCCATTCGCAAAGCGATGGGGAAGAACTCATGCAGGTAATGCCTGATGCCGTATATGCCCGAAATCCTATTCCGATTTTTAATGTTTTCAGGCAAAGGAACATTACAAAGGAACAGGCGCGCGTGGAACTGCAAAAAAAGCAGGATGCAAAACAAATGCTTTTCTTTGGTTTTGTGCGTGAATATAAAGGACTAAAATACCTGCTTATGGCGCTGCCGAAGATACGCGAATATTTGCAGGATATCAATTTAATGGTAGTAGGGGCTTTCGCGGATGACAAGGAAGAATATCTACACCTTATCAGGGAACTCCGGATTGATGACTGCGTAGAACTGATAGACAAATATGTTTCGGATAATGAAGTTGAAAAGTATTTTGCGGCTTCAGATATTGTAGTGCTGCCCTATATTTCTGCGACACAAAGCGGCATAGTGCAGATTGCATATGGATTTGAAAAGCCGGTCATTGTAACGAATGTCGGAGGACTGCCTGATGTCGTGCAGGACGGAAAGACCGGTTACATCGTAGAGGCGGGAAGACCGGAGCAGATTGCTGACGCGGTGATTGACTTTTATTCCCAAAACCGCGAGGCGGAAATGTGTGGACATGTACGCAAGGAGGCGTATCAGTTTGACTGGGAACGCATGAGGGAAAAAATAGAAGAATTAATAGGGTGGTAGGATATGAAAGTTGCTGTTGTGGGAAGCGGGGGCTATATTTCGGGATTTCTTATTAAGGCACTTGCAAAAGACAAGGATGTAGAGCAGATTCTTAAAATTGACCAATATTCAGAGGCGGATGCTTTTTTGAACTTAGAACATTCGGAACAGTTTGACTATGCCGCCTTGGATAAGACTGACTACATAATTTTTACGGCGGCAATCTCAAGCCCCGACAGATGCGCCAACGAATTTGAACTCTGCCAGACCATTAACGTCACTGGCACAAAGTATTTCATCGGGGAGGCAATCAAAAGAGGCTGTAACGTCCTGTTTTTCTCAAGCGATGCCGTATATGGGGATATCCCGGGGCAAGTCTACACAGAGAAATCGGATACACATGCGGAAACGCCTTATGGGCGCATGAAAAAAAGCGTTGAGGATGAGTTTAAGACTGATACACATTTTAAGGCAATCCGCCTTTCTTATGTAGTGTCCGCAAAGGATAAGTTTGTTTCTTATTGTCTTGACTGCATTAAGAATGGAAAAGCTGCGGATGTATTCCACCCTTTTTACCGCAACTGTGTCACTGTAAGCGACGTGACAGCGGCAGTCCTTTGGTTTCTGCACCATTGGAAGGAATATGAAGATTTTGTATTAAATGTGGCCGGAACGGAACTGGTGAGCAGGGTTAGAATTGCGGACGAGCTGAACCGAATGACGGGGGGACGGCTGTTATATTCCATTTCCAAGCCGAACGGCGCATTTTATCAGAACAGACCGGCAATTACGCAGATGAAAAGTCTTTATCTTGATAAATATAAAATAATAGACAGCGGCAGTTTTACGGAAAAAATTATGAAGGAACTGGAGAATATTCAATTATGAGCAAAAGAGCATTAATAACAGGAATCACAGGAATGGTAGGTTCGCACCTGGCTGACTTCCTTTTGGAGAACACTGACTGGGAGGTATATGGCGTATGCAGGTGGAGAAGTCCGCTGGATAACGTTGAGCATTTACTGGAACGTGTAAATAAAAAGGACAGGGTCTTTTTTGAGTATGCGGATCTGAATGATGAAATGTCTTTGATTAACGTTGTCCACAAGGCAAAGCCTGATTATGTCTTTCATCTGGCAGCCCAGAGTTATCCGCTCACCAGTTTTACTGCACCTATAGATACTTTAAATACAAATATTTTGGGGACATGCCGGCTTTTGGAGGCTATACGGCTTGAAATGGAAGCAGATGCTTCCTACCAGCCCATAGTGCATGTATGCGCTTCCTCTGAAGTTTTTGGCAAGATACCTGCGGAGAAAAAGCCAAAAGACGGGATTCATGAGGAATGTCCGTTTCATCCGGCATCTCCATATGCAATCTCAAAGGTAGGGACGGATTTATTAGGGAGATATTATGCGGAGGCATATGGAATGACAGTCATGACCACCAGAATGTTTACCCATACCGGACCGCGCAGGGGGGATGTATTCCATGAATCAACATTTGCCAAGCAGATTGCAATGATTGAGGCAGGGCTGATAGAGCCGAAGGTAATGGTAGGAAACCTGAAATCCCTGCGCACTTACGCGGATGTAAGGGATGCCGTCCGGGCGTATTATATGCTGGTGACAGTCAATCCCGTTGCAGGAGAATACTACAATATAGGCGGTTCCTATACATGTGAGGTAGGCGATACCCTCAGGACTTTAATCTCCTATTCCACAAAAAAGGATGAGATAGAGATTGTAACAGATCCGGAGAGACTCCGCCCCATCGATGCAGACCTTCAGGTGCCGGACTGCAGGAAATTCAAGGAGCACACAGGCTGGGAGCCTGAGATAAGCTTTGAAACGACAATGCACGACCTGCTGGACTACTGGCGCGGACGGGTAAAGGACGGGAAGGTATTCCTGACAAGATAAAAACGCAGAAGGGAACATGGCATAGCCATAAGTGAAATTATATGAAAAAGAGCGATTTATTTACCAAGCTGTCCCCGTATCTTTTTGACTACAAAATGTACCGAAGGTTTGGAAGGAAAAAGTTTGATCCAATGACTGTGACGTATTCTGTTACGGCAGCCTGCCAGTCAAAATGCAAAACCTGCCAGATAGGCTCAATGTTCTGCCAGGATCCATCAAGAAGCCAAAAAGATATGACATTGGAAGAAATAGAAAAAATATTCCAGTCTGTTAATCCGGTTTATTTTTTTAATATCAGCGGCGGAGAGCCTTTTCTAAGAAAAGACCTTCCGCAGATTGTAGAGCTGGCATGCAGCTATCTTAAACCAAGGGTAATACATACGCCGACAAATGCAATTTTGACTGAACGTATCATTGAGGACACAGAAAAGATTTTAAAGATTATTCAAGCCTATGACCCGACGGTGCCTTTTACCGTAAAGCCCTCCATAGACGGCGTGGGCGAAAAGCATGATGAAATTAGGGGTGTCAAGGGCAATTTTGAGTGTCTGATAAAGACTGTTGAAGGGTTGAAAAAATTGGAAGAAAAATACGATAATTTTCACCTTGAGCTTGGCACTGTTGTTTCAAATTTCAATATCAATGAGCTTGATGAGATTGAAGACTTTGTACATTCACTTGGAGTTGAGAGCTACCGTAATGAGGTGGCAGAATGCCGCGCAGAGTTTTTCAACAAGAGCGATCCTATTACGCCTCCCGCAGAGGTTTATCAGCGGCTCATGAAGGATTTCGCAAGAAAAATCGAGGAGAACATCGGCAAGAAGAAGTCGCTTGCAAAAACTACAGAGGCAATGCGAGTAGTTTATTATGATCTGGCGGGAAGAATACTTGAGGAAAAGCGCCAGGTGATACCCTGCTATGCGGGGGTATCAAACGTGCACATAAATTATGACGGCGGCGTGTGGCCCTGCTGCGTGCTTGGATATGAACAGGAAATGGGAAACCTGAGGGACTATGATTACGATTTTCAAAAGCTGTGGCATTCAGAAAGAGCAGAGGAAGTACGCAGGTACATAAGGAATGAAAACTGCGCCTGCCCGCTTGCGAACATGGCATACAGCAACGAACTGCTTCATTTTCCTACTTTAGTGAAGGCAGGCATTAAAGCAGTACAGTTTAGCTTGAAAAAATAATTAATATTATACCCCTGTATAAACATGAAATGAGGATATCTAGAATGAAGATTATAGTCACCGGGATTACAGGTTTTATCGGAAAAAATTTCTCAAAGGCTGTAACCGATAATGAAAATCAGTATGTATGCCTAGTCAGAAGGACAAGCCGTACTGAAAATCTTGTAAAGGCAGAAAATATAAAATATAGTATATCAGATTTTTCTGTAGAAAACCTTACGGAAAGTTTTATAGGTGCTGATGCTGTAATCCATATGGCTGGTCAGATTGGAGCATATGAAATAACAGAGGAACGCTTTAGAGAGGGAAATTATAATCTTACAAGAGACGTTATGCAGGCATGTAAAGCTGCAAATATAAAACAGTTAATATATGTCAGCACCCCTGGAGTAATCGGATTCGGAAAGAGGCTTAGCACAGAAGAAGCCCCATATGCTCCACGCAACCTGTATGAGCAGACAAAAGCGCAAGCTGAACAATTTATCATTCAGGAAGCAAGAAATGCGAGCGTAAAATATACTATCCTACGACCTGACTTTGTTTATGGTCCTGAAGATATACGCAGGATAAAAATGTACAAAAATATCCGCGACAGAAAGTTTGTCCTGACAACATCAGGGAAGTCGTATTTAAGTCCTACATATGTTGCTGATGTCGTACAGGGAATCAACAAATCTGTCTGCAACCCCAATGCGTATAATCAGATATTCAACCTATCATCAGAAACTGATATGACGGTAAAAGAATATTTGGATATAATAGCGAATTATTTTGGGACAAAAATTGTCCATATAAATATAGGATATCGGTTATCTATTCTGTTGGCAGGTTTAATAGAGAAATTCTGCAACAGTGTCCTAAAAAAAGATGGCTTTGTGTCAAAAAGCAAAATAGATTTTCTGGCGATAGACCACAGCACTTCCTGTAGAAAAGCCCGAAAATTAATAGGATATAAGGCTGAATATCCATTTTCAAGAGGTTTTGACGAAACGATGAAGTGTTACGCAAAAAAGCAACTGTTGTAGCTTAAAAAATTTATACATATTGCGCAATTAATTATACTTTTAGCAACTAAAGATAATTTATATTTATGATGTTGAAAATCATAGTTGCGTAATACTTTACTTGATTTATTTATTTCATAATAGCTAATTGATAGACCATTTTTACAGACGTAATATTCTGCTAACCATACCCATTGTAATTTTTATTTTAACAATTTAAGCAATAAGATAGATGATGTTTTATCGAGTGCAATAAATCTTAATCATAAATTTATTGCGGTAGGAGATAGAAAGATGAAGCGGATTTTTTTTGCAAACCATTCTCAATTTGAGGGTAAATACACTAATTTGGGAGATTGGGCTATATTTGAACAAATGGAAAATTTATTTTTACCTGAAATTCAAAATGGGAATATAGAAATAATTGTTCCTTCAGCTGATGTAAAATATACGACTGATAATTATCAAGTAATAGCATTTAAACGTGGTGGTATTCGTGGAGTTATAAATACTTTGAAGTGGATTGCAAAGAGTGATGTTATATTAATAGGAGGAGGCGAAGTTGTACAAGATCGTTCTTCACTCGTATATATTTCTTATTTGCTTATAAGACCTATGATAGCTAAAATACTACATAAAAAATTATTTGCATATGCGATAGGTGTAGGTGAAGAAGAAGAAATAAGTTTTTTAGGAAAGATTCAGTCAAAAATTGTACTTAATATGTTTGATGCAATAACTGTTAGAGATGAAAAATCTTATAGAGTGTTACATGAATACATACATATAACTAAACCTAAAATATATATCACAGCAGATCCAGCTCTTAATTTAATATCAAAACCATCATTAGAAGTTAATATGGATAAACCATACTTTGTAATGAGTATAAGAAGTGTGTATCACAGAAATGGCAATTTACTTCCATTTTCTATAAGAAAAAAACTCGGTCTTGTCTCTAAAACATATAATTTGGAAATAGATAAATTTAAAAATGATATAGCATATTTAGCTGAAAATCTAATAGATAAATATAATTTTAGATTAAAATTTTTGAATACATATACAGGTAAGCAAATGTCTGCTTCTGATGATAAATTTACAGCAGATATAATATCACGCATATCCTCAAAATATCAATCTAAAATTGATATAGTAAGCGCAGAAAATACACCTTCAGAAACAAAATACATTCTTGGCAAAGCACAATTTATTATTAGTGTTCCTTTACATCCATTAATTTTAGGAGCTTCTGAAAATGTACCAGTATTCAGTCTCGCTTATGCTTCAAAAAATAAATGTTTTATGAAACAAATTGGCAGAGATGAGAATATTTATTCCGTTGAAAAAATTGGTGAACGATTGGATATTGAAAAAATTATTTTTGATATAAATGAAGTTATGTCAAATATAGAAGATTATAAAATAGAACTTTCAAAAGTAATAAAAGAAAATAAAGAGAAAGAACTCAATAATTATAAGCTGTTCATGGAAATTGTTAGCACAGGAGTACAAAAATGCTAAAAGGATTGTTTCTTCATATTTTCGCAAAGGTAATATTTGTTGTATGTACTTATCTAGTTCATTTATATTTAGGAAAAACGCTTTCGCCCTCAGAATACGGAACAATAGGAGTTGTAATAAGCGTTATAACAGTCAATTATAATTTCCTGTCCAATGGTGTGCGTCAGGCAGTTTCGAAACTATTAGCTTCTCAAAAATACGATGAAAGAAATCTTATAAAGAGAAGTGTTATTACTCAATTATTAATTGCAATTATTTTAACATTTATTAATTGGATGGGTGCAGATTTATTTGCAAACATATTAAATGCAGATAAAATGTCTCTATACATAAAGCTTTCCGCACTAATAATTCCATTTACCGCAGGACATTTTCTGTGTCTTGGAATTATCAATGGTTTAAAAATATTTGTAATTGAAGCCTCGATTGCTTCTATTTATCCATTGTTACGCTTAACTATAATTCCATATGTATCACTTCTGTTTAAAGATAGTGCAGTGGGAACGGTTATGGGTTTTTTTACGGCTTCTTTTATTTGCCTTTGTGGAGAAGTTTCTTATCTATTATGCCAAAGGTCAAAATTGGTCAAAAGAAGCCTGAAAGTATCTGCTCATGATTTTATGGCCAATATGAGCAATTTTCTAATATTTTTTACTTGTGTCACTATTATTTTAAATTCTGATATGTTATTTGTTAATGCTTTAATTAAAAATGGAAATCACATTGGATATTACACAGGGGCTGTAAATTTTGCAAAAGTGTCTTATTATTTGTTATCTGCAATTTATATTGTTGCACTTCCCGCTGTTTCTCAGGCACATTCGCAAAATTCTATTGAAAAAACAATTAAAATTATAAATGCCTTGAATAGTATAATATTTTTTGGAGTAATGCCTATTGTCAGCATTGTGGGTGCTACTAGTAAATCTATGTTAATTTCCTTTTACAAAGAGGAATATGCATATGCTTCTAATACAACTACAATATTAATGTGTTCCCAATTTTTAATAGGATTATTTGTTGTAATTAATATATGTATATCCGTATCGGAAAAAAACAAATTTAGTACTATATTAAGTATTGCATTGACTATTTTAGACATGATACTTTGCTATACATTTGTACAGAAGTTTGAAATAGTTGGAGCCGCAATTGCATCTTTAATTACTAGTTTATTAGGATGCATTGTTTCATATATAAAATTGATTAATATCTATGGAAAGGTTTTTGACAAAGCTTCAATAAAGGTAATCATATATAATATATTTTTATATATTATAATTTCAATATGTTTAAAAAATATAATTATATCAAATATGTTTATTTTGCTCATAATATATGCCGTCATATACTTTACATATTTATTTATGCTTATATTCACAAAACAAATTAATATAAAAGGTATAGTGCAAATATTAGCTAGAAAATAATGGAGGATTTTAACGTGAAATATTTAATGAAAAAATATCCATTTCAAGTATATTTATGTATAACAATAGTATCTATTTTTTGTTTTGAAATAATAGGCATCATAGGCATTTCATCTATAACAAATAATAGCTCAGAATACAACGTTATTGCAATGGCAGCAGATTTAGCAGGGTATGACTGGAAAGATACTATTTTAAAAACGCATTATTATGGTTATACTGCTTCAATATTATTTTCATCAGCTTTTATGTTTAAGCCTATTGTGTCTAATCCTATGATTTTACTACATTCATTGTTACTAATTAATATATTAATTAATATTATATGTGCATGCATTTTATTTTTAATAATAAGTAATATTGTTAATGAACATAAATGGAAAGTTAATTATCCAATAATTGCACTAATAACAATTACCTGTTCACTAATAATTTCAAATCAAGTTTTAACTAAAAATGTAACAAATGAAAACTTATTTATGTTATGTTATTATATTGCAATATATATTATTACATGTAGCAACAAAAAAGGAAAAAAGAAATCACAAATCATAAATTCCATTTTTTTAGCCTTAGTATGTATAATCGCATATGCAACAAATGGAAGAGGCATTATTTTAATAATTATAACTTTTTTAATGTATTTAGTTTTTAAGATCTTTAAATTACCGCCTTTTGGAAATTTAATAATATTTTTTATTACATTTTCTTTTTTGTTCATTTTATCGCAAATAATAAAGGACTATTTTGTTGGTAATTATTTTCAAATGCCATCTAATACATCTGTGGCACTAATAAATTCAGATGCGAAAGGAGTCATAAAAAAAGCATATCAACTATTAAACCCCAAAGGGTTAAAACTATGCATAAAACTTGTAATTGGATGGGGTACATATTTTATAGTTAGTACTTATGGCTTAGGTATAATTGCTATTTTATATGCTATCCAATGTATTTTTAATAAAATAAAACACTTTGATGAAATGTGCAACATTGATTTTATACTTGCAATAATTATACTTTTTTTTATGATTGGTATGTCTATACTAGGTATTTGTTTTTATTATGACTCATTCTATGCGATGACCTATGATTCATCAAATGCTTTAGCAAATGGAAGAGTAGATAAATTAATATATGGACGATATATTTCTACTATTAAATCAATTATATTATCATATGGTTTAATAAATATTATTTATGCAAATAATTTAAAAACAAAAACAATATATATATCGCTTATTATTTTTGCTTTTTTTGAAATATTGTTTTATAAAGAAATTGTTCCCCTAATGCTTGACAAACGTTATGCAGCTGTAGATATTCCAGAATTTGCATTGTTTTTTCAAAATTTTGAAAGTAACTATAAATTTGGCATTATTAAAAGCTATTTACCATTTAAGCTCATTTTTAATTTTACCATAATATGTTATATTGCATTACTTTATATTGCAAAAAATAAATTAAATTACATATTTTTATATGTTATTTTAATTCTTAATATTAGCATTGGTATTGCATATACATTTGATTTGTCATTTCCGCGAACTAAATATTACCGAAATCTTATCAATCAAGAACAGGTAGAGTATATAAGGAATACATATAATGAAAATTCTTTAATCATAACTGATAATAATACGTATTTGTACCAATTTTTTATTCCATGTGATAAAGTTATTTCTTTTAATTTATTAGATGAAGAATCATCTTCTTCATATGAACATTTGATTTTTGTTAATCCTAGTGAAAGTATATTGAATGATATTAAAAATAATTATAAAGAAGCAAATGTTTTAATTATATCTGAAAATGAATTAGATAGTAATTTTTACTTATTAAAACAACATAATGCAATTAAGGAATATATAATTAGATAATTAAATATATTACTTTTCGAAATCACATGTCTTATACTAAGTCTTGAATAATCTAGCAAGCATTATAACAGACGCAATGATTTTGTGGAATTGCATAATTAATAAGCAGCAAAGCATTTTTTAATATGTTTTTTGCAATATTTGAAAAGCATTTTGGCATTAGTAACATTTTTTCGAAAAGGAAATTAAACATATAATAAACCACTCTTTTTGTACAGATAAAAAATATACATTTACAACTGAACCAAAAAATACAAATATAAAACATGAAATTATCTTTATACCAGAATCTTTTATTTCCCCAAAACAGGAGGAATATCCAATGATAATCACCCAGACGCCATTCCGCATGTCCTTCTTCGGCGGCGGCACGGACATGGAGGA